>NZ_AYVL01000030.1 GCF_000502835.1 Mesorhizobium sp. LSJC280B00 | reverse complement strand
GGTTGCTCCTGTCCTGTGCAGCGATCCGCTCGTCCGGCGCGCGCTGGTCGCCGTCGCGCCAGATCAGGGGACGAAAGGACCCTGCGGGATCCGAGGCTTGGTGATGGGGCCCAGTTGGCACGAAAGACAATGGCAGAACAGCGTCGTCTTCATTAGCTTTCCCAGGGGGGAGATACTCTGGCCAACTGTATTCCTCCTGCGGCCCGCTGTGCTGCGCAGCGGCGTCCCCCTTGCTCTCAAGACTTTGAGATTTAAATGGGTCCCCGGGAGCAACGTCTGGCGCTGACTGGCCGAGCCGCTTGATCTGCTGGTGAAACGTCCCAACGGGGCTTTCCTTAACCGCGTCTCGGGCCTGTCGGTCCATGAGTTCAAAGTTCGTGAGATTATTTGCCGTTCCGAATGTATTGTCACCCCTGAGGCGGGTTTGTAGTGCCTGCCGATTGACGACGAGGTTGTTGAGGTTCAGGTTATCTGGCTGCGATTGCAATCGCCCAACCAGCGCCCGCGTGCCGTCCACCACGTAGACTCCGCAATCCACCACGTTGCTCTGCTGGGCGATGCGGGATACGCCCACGCGGGTCTCCAGGCTGGCGCCCAGATTTTCTGCGAGCTCTTTTGCAAGCGTGTCATTGCATCCGTTGTAGGAGTCATAATGATAGGCAACCGGCCGTTCCCGGTCGCTGCGATCAACGAACAGCAGCGACCAATGGGTGCCGCGCTCCGCAAGAGTCTTACCGCCATCGCTCACTGGCACGAACAGGAAGTCGGCTGTGTCGTTACCGTTCTGATGGACGATGCGCTGGAATGCGCTTAGCATGACGCTCTCGGAGCCCAAGCGCAGATGATAATTGGCTACGAGGGGATCCACGAACCGCGTCCGGGCGGCGAGATCTGGATTGTTCCCCTGCAACTCCTGCTCCAGGAGTTGGTAATCCCTCTGGATATGTTCGTCGCCTAGCCATTCCAATGCGCCGAGCACCCGCCCGTCTTTAGCTTTCCCAGGGGGCCTCTCTGGCCGACCCAATGCCTCCTGCGTCCCGCTGCGCTGCGCAGCGGCGTCCCCAATGGCACGAGCCTCCATGCCGACTGCGTCTTCCGGACGAGCAGCAAGGGCANCTGCGCAGCGGCGTCCCCAATGGCACGAGCCTCCATGCCGACTGCGTCTTCCGGACGAGCAGCAAGGGCAATTTCGCGCCCGGGTGCGAACTTCCGGAGATGAGCTAGTGCACTGATCCTCCGGTTACCACCGGAGTTCACATAGCGCTTGGCATCTTCATCCAGCGACCCCTCGTGAAGCCGATCCGCAATCCCCGGCTTTTTGTTTTCATGCAGGTATTCACTGAAACGTATAAGAGTAGATCCATAGACCTGAATGGTACCGCGATTCGGCCCGGTCGCAGGCGCTTCTTTGTACTCTTTGATGAGAGCCGCTGTGTAATCTCTGATGAGCGCGGCGTCGGCAGGGTAGGGATTCCGGACAGGGCGGTCGACCACTGGCGCTCCGCCCGCCAACGTCTTGAGACGACCCAGTGCTCTAGCCACGATCGAGGGGCCACCCCTGCTCTCGTACTCCGAGGGGCCACCCCTGCTCTCGTACTCCTTGCGATCCTGATCCAGCGACGATTCGTCAAGCCGAGCAGCAAATCCCGGCCTGTTATTGTCAAAGAGCCAACGACCAAAGCCGAGAAGAGAATTTACATGGCGCTTGACCGTGCTCTCCTTGACCTTACCCGCGTAAGCTGACCTCAGCCCTTCGACAACGGTCGCATCGTTGGAATAGAGGGGACCCTTGTCGCGACCGGAGACCCCTATTGGAGGATCTGGCTGCACCGCCGCCGGCACAGAACGAGCATGGTCACGCAACTCGGACGGTGCGGGGGGATTCAGATCAACCACTGACGAATCCGGCGCATCATGATGGCGCGCCCTTGAGTGACCCGGCTGCAGCACCGAGGCACCCAGCATCGACCCACTGCCTCCGGCGTACGGCGCCGCGGCGTGTTCTTGTCCGCTCCTNCGCGCCGTTGAGTGACCCGGCTGCAGCACCGAGGCACCCAGCATCGACCCACTGCCTCCGGCGTACGGCGCCGCGGCGTGTTCTTGTCCGCTCCCTTGCATCATGGGCTGCGCTTCCCATGGCAATGCACCCACTTGATGGGTGGGGGCCTGCATCAGCACGCGAGCGCCTGAATTGCCGATCTCGCTCAGCTGCGGCTCAGTGGCAACGTCCTGCAGACGACTGTTCAGGGGCCTTTGCCTCTTCGCTGGTCTCAACTCCGCTGTATCATGCTCACGGTTGATGAGGACCTCCTCGCTTGATAGCTGGTTGCTCCTGTCCTGTGCAGCGATCCGCTCGTCCGGCGCGCGCTGGTCGCCGTCGCGCCAGATCAGGGGACGAANGAGGCTTGGTGATGGGGCCCAGTTGGCACGAAAGACAATGGCAGAACAGCGTCGTCTTCATTAGCTTTCCCAGGGAGCTCGCGCCCGAGTTCGGACTTCCGGAGATGAGCTAGTGCACTGATCCCACCGGAGTTGTTATAGCGCTTGGCATCTTCATCCAGCGACCCCTCGTGAAGCCGAGCCGCAATCCCCGGCTTTTTGTTTTCAACCAGGTATTCACTGAAACGTCTAGGAGCAGATCCATAGGTCTGAATGGTAGCGGGATTCGGCCCGGTCGGCGCTGCCTTGTACTCTTTGATGGGAGCCGCTGTGTAATCTCTGATGAGCGCGGCGTCGGCAGGGTCGGGATTATTCAGGACAGCGGCGCGGTCCAGCACTGGCGCTCCGCCCGCCCACGTCTTGAGATGACCCACTGCTCTAGCCACGTCCGAGGAGCCACTCTTGCTCTCGTACTCCTTGAGATCCGGATCCAGCGACTCCTCGTGAAGCCGAGCAGCAAATCCCGGCCTGTTATTATCAAAGAGCCAACGACCAAAGCCGAGAAGAGAATTTACATGGCGCTTGACCGTGCTCTCCAATGCTGACCTCAGCCCTTCGACAACGGTCGCATCGTTGGAATAAAGAGGACGCTTGTCGGGACCGGAGACCCCTATTGGAGGATCTGGCTGCACCGCCGCCGGCACAGAACGAGCAGGGTCACGCAACTCGGACGGTGCGGGGGGATTCAGATCAACCACTGACGAATCCGGCGCATCATGATGGCGCGCCGTTGAGTGACCCGGCTGCAGCACCGAGGCACCCAGCATCGACCCACTGCCTCCGGCGTAGGGCGCCGCGGCGTGTTCTTGTCCGCTCCNTTTCGGCCACCGCGGCCTCGCCAACCGCGGAGGGCGTCTCCTCAGCCCTGGCGAACGCTGGCCCGGCAGGCGCCGCCGGCACAGAACGAGCATGGTCACGCAACTCGAACGGTGCGAGGGGATTCAGATCAACCACTGACGAATCCGGCGCATCATGATGGCGCGCCCTTGAGTGACCCGGCTGCAGCACCGAGGCACCCAGCATCGACCCACTGCCTCCGGCGTAGGGCGCCGCGGCGTGTTCTTGTCCGCTCCCTTGCNTGGCTACGAGGGGATCCACGAACCGCGTCCGGGCGGCGAGATCTGGATTGTTCCCCTGCAACTCCTGCTCCAGGAGCTGGTAATCCCTGTGGATATGTTCGTCGCCTAGCAATTGCAATGCGCCGAGCACCCGCCCGCTGGGGTCGCCGAAAACACCAAAAAACCCTTCGACCGCGGGGGACATCCCCTCAGGAAAGAGCTCTGGCGAGGCGGAATTCCCCGCCCGCAAGCTGGGCGGAGCGAATTCCGGTGGCCTCAGTGGCACCTCCTCGCTTGGTAGCAGGTTGCTCCTGTCCTGTGCAGCGATCCGCTCGTCCGGCGCGCGCTGGTCGCCGTCGCGCCAGATCAGGGGACGAAAGGACTCTGCNCAGCACCGAGGCACCCAGCATCGACCCACTGCCTCCGGCGTACGGCGCCGCGGCGTGTTCTTGTCCGCTCCTGAGTTGCGCCTCCCATGGCGATGTATCCACATGATGGGTGGGGGCCTGCATCAGCACGCGAGCGCCTGAATTGCCGATCTCGCTCAGCTGCTTAGCTTTCCCAGGGAGATACTCTGGCCGACCCAATGCCTTCTGCGGCCCGCTGTGCTGCGCAGCGGCGTCCCCAATGGCACGAGCCTCCATGCCGACTGCGTCTTCCGGACGAGCAGCAAGGGCAATTTCGCGCCCGAGTGCGGNCTGCGCAGCGGCGTCCCCAATGGCACGAGCCTCCATGCCGACTGCGTCTTCCGGACGAGCAGCAAGGGCAATTTCGCGCCCGAGTGCGGCGTACGGCGGGAACTTCCGGAGATGAGCTAGTGCACTGATCCACCGGTTGCCACTGGAGTCCAAATAACGCCTGGCATCTTCATCCAGCGACCCCTCGTAAAGCCGAGCCGCAATCCCCGGCCTGTTGTTTTCATGCAGGTATTGACTGAAACGTCTAAGAGTAGCCGCATAGTCCTGAGTGGTTTTGGGATTCGGCCCGGTCGCAGGCTCTGCCTCGTACTTTTTGATGAGAGCCGCTTTGTAATCTCTGATGAGCTCGGCGTCGACAGGGTCGGGATTCAGGGCAGCGCGGCCCACCATTGGCGCTCCGCCCGCCGACTCTTTGAGACGACCCAGTGCTCTAGCCACGTTCGAGGAGCCACTCTCGCGCTGGTACTCCTTGAGATCCTGATCCAGCAACGGATCGTCAAGCCGAGCAGCAAATCCCGGCTTGTTATTATCAAAGAGCCAACGACCAAAGCCGAGAAGAGAATTTACATGGTCCGTGACCGTGCGCTCCCCGACCTTACCGGCATAGAGTGCTGACCGCAGCCCTTCGACAACGGTCGCATCGTTGGAATAAAGAGGACGCTTGTCGCGACCGGAGACCACTACTGGAGGATCTGGCTGCACCGCCGCCGGCATAGAACGAGCATGGTCACGCAACTCGAACGGTGCGGGGGGATTCAGATCAACCACTGACGAATCCGGCGCATGATGATGGCGTGTTTCCCCGGGAATAACGTCCCGTACGAACACCGAGTCTGGGTTGCCTTGGTCCGGCGCGACTGGAGCCAGGGCTCTGTCGTGCAACGCTCGCGCTGACTGGCCGAGCCGCTTGATCCGCTGGTGAAACGTCCCAACGGGGCTTTCCTTAACCGCGTCTCGCGCCTGTCGGTCCATGAGTTCAAAGTTCGTGAGATAATTTGCCGTTCCAGATGTATCGTCACCCATGAGTCGGGTTTGTAGTGCCTGCCGATTGACGACGAGGTTGTTGAGGTTCAGGTCTGGCAGGTCTGGCAGGTCTGGCTGCCATCTTTGCAATCGCCCAACCAGCGCCCGCGTGCCGTCCACCACGTAGACTCCGCAATCCCACTCGTTGCTCTGCTGGGCGATGCGGGGTAAGTCCACGCGGGTCTCCAGGCTGGCGCCCAGCCTTTCTGCGAGGTGTTTTGCAAGCTTGTCATGCCATCCGCTGACGGAGTCATAATGATAGGCAACCGGCCGTTCCCGGTCGCTGCGATCAACGAACAGCAGCGACCAATGTTTGCCGCGCTCCGCAAGAGTCTTACCGCCATCGCTCACTGGCACGAACAGGAAGTCGGCTGTGTCGTTACCGTTCTGATNCGCGCTCCGCAAGAGTCTTACCGCCATCGCTCACTGGCACGAACAGGAAGTCGGCTGTGTCGTTACCGTTCTGATTATGGACGATGCGCTGGAATGCGCTTAGCTTGTCGCTCTCGGAGCCCAAGCGCAGATGATAATTGGCTACGAGGGGATCCACGAACCGCGTCCGGGCGGCGAGATCTGGATTGTTCCCCTGCAACTCCTGCTCCAGGANGTCCTGTGCAGCGATCCGCTCGTCCGGCGCGCGCTGGTCGCCGTCGCGCCAGATCAGGGGACGAAAGGACTCTGCGGGATCCGAGGCTTGGTGATGGTGCCCAGTTGGTACGAAAGACGATGGCAGAACAGCGGCGTCTTCATTAGCTTCCCCAGGGAGCTTCTCTGGCCGACCCAATGCCTTCTGCGGCCCGCTGTGCTGCGCAGCGGCGTCCCCAATGGCACGAGCCTCCATGCCGACTGCGTCTTCCGGACGAGCAGCAAGGGCAATTTCGCGCCCGAGTGCGGCGGACGGCAGGAACTTCCGGAGTTGAGCTAGTGCAATGATCCTCCGGTCACCACTGGAGTCCTTATAGCGCTTGGCATCTTCATCCAGCGACTCCTCGTGAAGCCGAGCCGCAATCCCCGGCTTTTTGTTTTTATGCAGGTATTCACTGAAACGTCTAAGAGTAGCTCCATAGTCGTGAATGGTTTGGCGATTCGGCCCGGTCGCAGGCGCTCCCTTGTACTCTTTGATGAGAGCCGCTTTGTAATCTCTGATGAGCGCGGCGTCGGCAGGGTCGGGATTCAGGACAGCGCGGCCCACCATTGGCACTCCGCCCGCCGACTCTCTGAGACGACGCAGTGCCACAGCCACAGTCGAGGAGCCACCACTGCTCTCGTACTCCTTGAGATCTTCATCCAGCGACTTCTCGTGAAGCCGAGCAGCAAATCCCGGCTTGTTATTTTTAAAGAGCCAACGACCAAAGCCGTAAAGAGAATTTACATGGCGCTTGACCGTTTCCTCCTTGGCCTTACCCGCGTAGAGTGACCTCAGCCCTTCGACAACGGTCGCATCGTTGGAATAAAGAGGACGCTTGCAGCCGCGACCGTCGGAGACCACTACTGGAGGATCTGGCTGCACCGCCGCCGGCACGGGGGAACGAGCATGGTCACGCAACTCGAACGGTGCGGAAGGATTCAGATCACCCACTGACGAATCCGGCGCATGATGATGGCGCGCCGTTGAGTGACCCGGCTGCAGCACCGAGGCACCTAGCATCGACCCACTGCCTCCGGCGTACGGCGCCGCGGCGTGTTCTTGTCCGCTCCCTTGCATCATGGGCTGCGCTTCCCATGGCANTTTCGGCCACCGCGGCCTCGCCAACCGCGGAGGGCGTCTCCTCAGCCCTGGCGAACGCTGGCCCGGCAGGCGCCGCCGGCACAGAACGAGCAGGGTCACGCAACTCGGACGGTGAGGGGGGATTCAGATCAACCACTGACGAATCCGGCGCATGATGATGGCGCGCCGTTGAGTGATCCGGCTGCAGCACCGAGGCACCCAGCATCGACCCACTGCCTCCGGCGTACGGCGCCGCGGCGTGTTCTTGTCCGCTCCCTTGCATCATGGGCTGCGCTTCCCATGGGGCCGCGCCTTCGATGAGGCTCAGGTCTCCCTGAGACGGATGAGGATGGAACGGGTCTGGCAGAGCCGGAACGGCGGGGGCGGGAATTTGGGCAGCGGCTTGGCGCGCCTCGCCCGAGCGCTGCTCAAAGCCCTCTTGCCCGGCCTGTGCCGCTTGCTCTTGAGATGCCGGGGGCTGCACCTGCCGCCAACCTGTTACATTGGATAGGTCAAATTTGTGCCGGTTCACGCTAGCCTCACGTCCACAGATCAGCTGAGCAACCTACTCGGGCATACTTACGAGAAGCTGACGAGGTCCGCGGTCCCGGAGCGGGTAGGCCTAATTTTCTGCGCGCCGATTGCGCTGGCGCGACGTAGCCCAGCCTTTTGCCAGCTCGGCAGCTACGGCTCGCAAAGAGCGTCGTAAGGCTTGCGGAGCCGCCCCTCAGCTCCCGTCGAGGAGCAATCCACAATTCACATATTTGGAGATGGCTCGCTGGTTTACCGGTCTGCGAGCCCTGCAAGCCCATGCTTCAGATGCCGCCCGTGCAGAGGTATTTCATTTCGAGGTAGTCCTCGAGGCAATGGCGGGAACCCTCCCGCCCGATGCCGGACTGCTTCACTCGGCCGAAAGGCGCGGCTTCCGACGACATGCGTCCCGTGTTCATACCACTATGCCATATTCCAAGGCCTCGGCGACACGCCAAACACGCTTCCGTTTGAGGCACAAATGTGGGGGAAGGCCGTAGATCGTGTCGTTGGCCTCATGCACGACCTATCCGCATCGTCGAAGCAATCACAGGCGCCAGCCGCCCGAATGTCTCTTTCTTGCGCGATGGTCATCTCGCTGGAGACAGGACCGATAGTTCGACGTGCCATTCGCGCGATGCGTTTGCCCCCGCATCGAATTCTGCGGCCTTTCGCGACGGCATGGGATTCGATTTTGGCCAGAGCCTGCCTGTCGATCAGCGCACCGATCGCCACTCCGGAGCAAAGCCCTCGCCAACGATAAGTGGCGGACTTTCTCCACGAACTCTCGACAAACACCTTCGTGAACGCCTGACTGGACGGGGGTAGCCATGCCGAACAGGTCGCATAACCACGCCATCGTTCGGCGACTGCAGCCGCGAAGCGTCTCGAACACATCGGCTCGATGCGGTTGCGTCCAGAATGCATCAGCGAGCGGCGGGAGTCTTCGCTATATTCGCCCCCGACATCCCGAAGTCCACCAGCTTGCCTGCCAAAAAGGGGTGTTGCATGAATAAACCCGCTTTCGTCGCCGTCAGCCGCGTGCCCAGGAAGGACGACAGTCTCCATAGCAAGAATGCGAGATGATCATCGTATTCAGCGGCAGCGTGCCGGCGAAATTGGGTTTTCGGCAAGCCAAATAGCGCGATGCAGAAGGATGGTGAGGATTTCGCGTCCGCCACTGCGATGCATAGAGCCACCCTTCGCAACCGACCAGCGCAACAAAGCTCGTTATGCGGCGCGTAGGTTCGTAGACGCTTATCCAGTATCGAGATAACAAGGCCGCTGCGCAGGAACGAACTCTGAGAGCGCACCCTGCGAGAGGTTGCGCTTGCTGACGCGGCTGTGGAAGAAGCAGGGGCTCGCGCCGAAGCGCATGATCACCGACTAGCTTCGCTCGTATGGAGCGGCAAAGCGACAGATGATGCCGGACGTCGAGCACCGGTCGCACAAGGGGTTGAACAACAGNGGGTCCGATCGCCGGGAGGCCTGCAACGCTTCGTCTCGACCTTGTCAGCCCTCCGCAACCTCTTCGTCCCCCGCCCCAAACGTTCTGCTCTCGCCATACATGTTCATCGCTTGCAAGCCATCGCCGAATGGAAGGCCGTGACTGGAACGCCCGCAACGATGGATTGCTAACGGCGAACTCATGCTGGTCGGCAAGGCGATACTGGCTGGAGCATCAACTCGGCCGACGAGAGTGGCCACACCATCCTAGACAGGATCGGCCGATATGCCCGGCATCGCCGCTCTGCAAAAAGCACAGCGGGCATCCAGACGTTGCCGGGTTGACTATGGGTGTCCGAACCGCGAAAAGAGGCCGCTCTTTATGAGTGGCGTGCGCTGGCAGTCTAACCCCAAGCCCCCCGCCCGGGCTGCCGGCGCGCTTCTAGGAACATCGAGGTAGATGACGAGACTCCGAACTACATTTCCAAAGCTATCGGTGGATTCACATTTCAAGCCCAATCGATTTCCTACAGCCAGGCGCGAACGTTCGATTGGAACGTTCAGAATTCACATCAAGGTGCACCGCTGTTGCGTCCCGAACAGGTGCGGCTGCTCAATGACGAGTACGAAATCGTTCTCATCAAGGTCTGCCACCATTAAAATTGAGGAAGGTGCGATATTTTTCGGATCGCATTCTGAAACGCATCTTTGAAAGCCAGACAGGCGCCCTCCCGGAGCCGACGCCCTTGACGAAAGCAGACGGGGGGCTCTCCACAGAATCAACTCGATGAGCCGCTGCGTGGATTGGCGCAGGACTTTGACGATACAGTTTGATGTGAGGCTAGTATGAACCCGCGAAATAGTAATCCATCCCGTGTAACAGCTTTGTCGCAGGTGCAGGACGCCGGCTTGGAAGACGGGCAAGCGGTCCAGGCCCGGCGAGTGGGCTTTGAGCNAGCTTTGTCGCAGGTGCAGGACGCCGGCTTGGAAGACGGGCAAGCGGTCCAGGCCCGGCGAGTGGGCTTTGAGCAACACGTGTCCGAGGCGCTCCGGCCGCTGTTCGATGGTCGAGCTGACGAGCCGCCTACCGGTCCAGAGGAGCTTCTGCGACTGGAACAGGGGTTTCGCGAGGTGCTTCAGCGAGGGCAGGATCATCAAGCCGCCTCGTCTTTTTTCAGCGATCCAAGGATGCCCGCTGGACGGGATGACCCCAAGGGAAGCGTGTCGGACGCTTTCGCAGCAGCCGGCTCTAGGCACGCCGGAGTTGAGGCCGCCGCCTCGCCAGTGTTAGCTGCCAGCCAACAGCAGATCCGGCCCTCGCCAGTTGCGTTTGACCGACCGGTATCATCCTCGGCTGCTGCAGGCGTGCGCTTGTATGCCCCTTCGATGATCTCTCGGAAGACCAGTTCCGAAAACTGCGATCAGTTGCCCGCCTTGTGCTGCCGCCTCGCCGTCGAGGTCGAAACGCCCGCGAATCAATGGAAGGTCAGCGGGCCATGGGGGCAGAGTGCAACGGTGTCTACACCGCCTATTTGAGGGGAGAGGTACACTTGGCTTTCCTGTTCCAGCAGCATCCGGCCGCACACCGACGCGATGGGGAGCTAGAATTCAAATCGGACCTTCGCAAGGCACGCACCGCGGATCAAACGCCGTTCGTTTGGGAAAAATGGCTCAGTACCGACAAAGCTTCTGTAATGGCCCTAGTGGCCTCGGTTGCGCTCTTGGTCGCGATACAGTGGCAAGACCCCCAGATCAACGAGGCGGTCCTAAGCGAACTGCGGACGATTCAGATCAACTACGCATTGCTCCAGCGAGACGTCGCCCGCGCCGACATGGTATTGGACTTCCGTTCCGTTGCTTCTACCGGGCAAGCATTAAAAAGGAACCTTCAAAACTACCAACGCCTTGTTGAGATTTCGCCCAATGAGAGCTCCGGGGTGCACTCCAGGTTGCTTGCACAGCTCAAAAAGTCCCTCGAAAACACAGAAGCTGCCATCTCGGCCTCGGCCGCGCAAAATGAGCTTCTGCAAAGCTCTCTCGTACGCTTTGCTCGCTCGGCTAATCGCCTTCGGGGGGGAGTGTCGAACAGGCCTGAATTTTCCAATCTGATCCTTCAATTTTCGGCCAGACCGGGATTCAGCCTCGCATTACAAATCGATCAGTCTCTCGGCCGACTTCCTCCTAGCCAGGACCAAGTCACGGAGGATGTGGCCCGCGAGGGCCGCGCTATCCTGTCCTCAATGTTGAGGTTGGACCGCGCTGTCAATCGGATCCCATCCTTCGACACGTTCGCCAAGGCTGCCGAATTGGAGCGAGAACATCTGAAAGCCTACAGCTTCGCCAGCGCGCAAGCGCAGCGTACACGACTTTTCTTTGGCTTGGTGTCCATATGCCTCTGCTTGTTTGCGACCATTCGAGCCTCCACGCTGCATGTGCGGACGAACCGGTTGGAAAGGCGGTTAGAGCTTGAAGCGGCAATGAGTGAGATCGAAGCTTGCTTCATCGACAGTCAAGCAACGAAGGCTTCGCGGCGCTTCTCCACCGAAGCAGCGCTTAGACTCATTCAATGCGTTTTCGATGCGGATCAATGCGCGCTTGCTCTGGTGGATCCGAGTATCAGCAGGAATACCGAGTACTTTGTCGCGAACAAGCGCATGCGCGTCTGGAACGCCACGCTAATCCATGAAGTCGTCTCACTTGTACACCCGGAACAGCCAGTGTTTCGCGTCGTTCCGGCGTCGGAAGTGGTTCGGACTGCCGTAGGCACTACCGGTGTTTGTCAAATTGTTGGGTGCAGGGCCTCCGATCAGCAGGCTGCGGTTTGTATCCTTGTTTTTGAAGGAGATCGCTCACCACCCTCCACAGACGACCTCCTGGTTCTGGCGAGCGCTACTGTGCGTTTAGGCAACCATCTTGAAATGCAACGTGTACACACGGAACGTAACCTTTTTGAGAGTCGATGGGAGCATGCGGAAAGGCTGACGGCTGTCGGCACAATCGCAAGCGGCGTTACACATGAATTCAATAATGTTCTAGGAGCAATAGTCGGCTACGCAGAGATGGCTAAAGGTCTTGTGCGCCGCCCCTCGAGAATTCGGGGCCACATCGGCCAAATTATCTTGGCCAGCAACCGAGCCAAGCTGATTATTGATCAAATTTTGTCACTAAGCCGAAATCGGAAGCGCGTGACGATGCCTTTCGACGTCTCGGAGAGTGTAATGGATCTCGCGCCATTGCTGCGGGTTACACTTCGTGCGGATGTTCAGTTGAACTTCAAGATCAACGAGTGGCAAACGGTGATCGAGGGCAGCCCGACCGAGATACAGCAGATCCTTATGAATCTATGCAAGAACGCGTCGGAGGCTCTCTTGAATGAGGGCCGTGTCGAGATTAGCGTTTCTCGCGCTCACGTCTGTCAAACGAAGCCCGTGGCTAAGGGCACCTTGAAACCGGGAGATTACGTTCTCCTCTCCATCAGCGACGATGGCCAAGGAATCGCAAGTTCGGTGCTTCCGCACATCTTTGAGCCCTTTTTTACCACGCGCTCTCGCGTCGGCGGGACCGGACTGGGTCTTGCTGCAGTGGACCGCCATGTGAGCGCGCTCGCAGGATGCCTTGACGTCACCTCGGCTGTTGGCCGAGGTACACGCTTCGATCTCTACTTACCGGCCTGCGCTGAGGAGCAGGTCAGAGCTGATAGCGCTTCCGGTCCATACGATGGATCACTTGGCAATGGAGAAATCATTGCAGTCGTGGAGCCCGATCCAGCAGCGTTGGAGATCTACAACGATAAGATCGCCGCGCTTGGTTATAAGCCTGTCGGCTTCGCGACCTTCGAAAGTCTTTGCGACTGGATCGAGAGCGGGAAGGCAGCCGACCTCCTAATTTTCGATCAAGCGACTTTCCTCGGGCCAGGACAGCCCGAAGCCGTACGTACCACCCTGATGACGGTGCCCATCATCGTCGTTGGTGGAAGCGACCCCATGCCGATCACATCTGGTAATCAGACCTTCGTCCTTTGGCTAGCCAAACCGGTCTCGTCCAGGACGATGGAGCATGCAATTCGTAGGATGATAATGGCATGATGCCGCCGACGCGCTCAGGCTACCGAGCTACCGAGGCAATCGGAGGCGGAGCCGGCTGGGAACCAGCAAATACAAGAGCGTCGGACGATCTCTGCGCACCCGGCTCATGGCGAGTTCCCCTCGAACACTGTCGTCGGCTTCCGCCCAAGGAAGGGCTCCCCGACCACGGCAAACCTGCCGCCGTGCCGCCAGCTACACCACGCCGCGGGACACGATCCACTATTCCGTCCTTGGCCAGCATCGCCAAACGCTCATCTGAACCGCGAAGACGGATCGGATNCGCCTCGATGAGGCGCTGGTTCTTTATTTGGGATGGGATATGCGAGTAGCCGAACAAGGCAAGCCGGTCGGGGCGCATGGCGACCGCTGCCCTCGCCGTCTCGACCCACTACTCCACCGTTTGACGCGGCAGGCGTCCCATGGTGATAACAAACCACCTTGCCGCTGAGCTCGCCTGTGTCTTTGCGTTATGCCAGTCCGTTCCGCTTAGATGTCTTGGCTGTTCCCGCCGAGACCTCACGCGCACCGTTTTATTCCCACCATCCCTCCCCGTCAGCTCCGCCTGGGAAATTCTGCCAGCTTGCCGGATCCGACGAGATAATGCAGCACTGGGACGGACTTTGCTCGCCAGCTAGCGACCGTGGTGATCTCTGCCAAAAGGACGAGGCCATGAACGCGATCGGCGCTAACGGTGGCGGTTTGTATAAGCCTTGGGGTGGGAACTGGGCCTTCTATGCTGGCGCCACATACAAGCTCAACGAGACAACTTCGTTCTACCTTCGGCTCTCCCGGTGACCAGCTCTCAGTAGCGTCGCGGCAAACGTTGCCCATGGGCTTCTTTTCGATTTCACAGCTACGGCGACTCCAAACTCAGCAGTCGGCAAGATGGAAGCTTCCAACGGGAACTGCCCAATGCGAACAAGAAGAGCAGTGTCGGCAGTAATCCTGCGCCTCGAACGCTCATCCTAACGCCGTGAAGCGTTGAGCTCCGAGGTTGAGCAGACCAAGCCCGCAACACGCTCCAAGAGAACGGCGCATAGAAGCCATACGAGATTGCAGCCTAGCCTCGGGGCCGGGACGTTGTGTCATATCAGACCGGTGGGGATGAAGCCTGCCATCCAGCACCCAGTCAGTTTCAGGTCAAACTTGAACTCCCAGTCGGGTCAGAACGCGATCAACTGGCAGTCCGACGCACTTAAAAATGACAAATGGACCGGGCGCGAGAGAACAAGCTCACACAGCATAAGCGAAGCTCCAGGCGAATCTTGCGCTGGCCGAGGCAGAACCATGTTTAAAGCTGCCTGTTTTCCACCTCGAACCTGTCTGAGTCCGGCCGATCGTCATAGATCGGCCAAAGCATCGGCCAGATGGCTCCCCCAATTACGGTTTGTGCATAGTTGTCAGTGCGATAGGCCTGCCGAACATCGGCCATGATCATCATCGGCAGCATCGATTTGTGTCCAAGCTTGGCAGCGGTGGCAGTGCCGAGGCCCGCAAGTCCGCATGCCGACGATCGGCCAGAAGATCGGCCAAACAATCTGGTCAACTGAAAATTTATGTTTATAATCACGCATTTGGCGGAACCCAAGATCGGCCGATATGGAAGAGAGCGTACAGCGCATCGAACCGGCACGCCTACCCGATGTATCCGAAACTATCTCGGATGCGCTGGTAGAGCTGTCGGCGACGTCGGCTGTTTTGGGCAAAAGCCTGCACTCGCGTACCGCAGCCAACCTAGCCGATCTCGTGCGCATCATGAACACCTACTACAGCAACCTGATCGAAGGCCACGATACGCGCCCGCGCGACATCGAACGGGCGCTGGTCGGAAACTTCGATCGAGACGAGAACCGCCGCAATCTGCAGCTCGAGGCGGCCGCGCACGTTCGCCTGCAAGCCGAGATCGACCGCCTGGCTGCCGATGGGCAGTTGCCGGAACCAGCATCGGTAGGTTTTCTTCGATGGCTGCACGCGGAATTCTATCGCGATGCCGAAGCGCCCATGCTGACCATCAAGGGTGCCGGCCGTGAGTTCGTCATGGCGCCAGGTGAGTGGCGATCGAAGCCAGAGCATGACGTCGCCATCGGCCGGCATGAACCGCCTTCGAGCGATCGCGTCAACGATTTCATGCAATACTTTGCCATGCGTTATCGCTTCGATAAGCTGGGCAAGGCCGGACGCATCCTGACCATTCCTGCCGCGCATCACCGCTTCAACTACATTCACCCGTTTCCGGACGGCAACGGACGCGTCAGCCGATTGATGAGCCACGCCATGGCCCATCAGGCCGGGATCGCCGCGCACGGGCTGTGGTCGATCTCACGAGGCTTGGCACGTGGCGTGAAAAGCCGAATGGATTACAAGAGCATGATGGATCATGCCGATATGCCCCGCCAGGGTGATCTCGACGGACGTGGCAACCTCTCCGAACGCGCGCTCGGCGATTTTACCTTATGGTTCCTGCAGGCGTGTATCGATCAGGTGAGCTTCATGACCGGACTGTTCGATCTCGACACGTTGGCCAAGCGGCTGTATCGCCATGTGGAGCGCAGTGGTCTGAAGCCCGAAGCCGGCCGCCTCGTGGAGGAAGCGCTCACGCGCGGTGAGTTTGACCGCGGCGAGGCATCCCGTATTAGCGGACTACCCGAACGTACGGCGCGTCGACTGTTCAATGACGTAATCGCGCTCGGACTATTGGCGTCGGAAACGCCAAAGGGCCCAGTGTCCCTACGCTTTCCGGCGGACGCTCTGGACGCGCTGTTTCCGAAGCTTTTTCCGGAAACCTAAAAGCATAGGGCGCTCACGATCTTAAGCCACTTCTCCTCGGAACCGGAAAGATTGTCGCCGGATCGCCCGAAGCCGCAGACCACCTCGTCGACAGCATGAGGATGTCGTGTTTGCGCAGCACCGCCTGAACCTTTGGAAAATAATCCTCCTGTGGCACCAGCATGCCGCCGGCGCCCATGATCGGCTCGGCGAGCGGATCAGGGCGTCGAGTTCCTGGGCCAGGCGCGTTGTCCGCCGGCCGGCAGACCATCCAGATAGTGAAATGGCCGCGCCGCGAATATGACGGGAAGCGGCGGCAGGTTGAAGGACTTGTGCATGTGCGGCAGGCCACTCAGCGCCGCGCCCGTGAGCGCCAGCGAGTGGTCGTCGGCGGGCTCGATGGCGCTATCAGGTCGGGGACTCGACCTCTATGATCATCACCGATTTAATTCAAATTTGTCTGTATATATTGACGATTGCACTACCTTCACCTCGTAAACGGCAATGCGGGCGGATAGAGAGGGTCCTATGATATGACAAGCGATTTTTCCGCCGCCCGAGGGCATTTAGATCGAGCGTATGACTACCTTTGTGGGGATGACCCGATGAGTCAAAGGGGCCGCGAAGCCTTGGATCTGCTAATTGAGGCGGTTGCCGTCGAAGAGTTCAAGCAGCCACGCCAAAGCGCGGAGGTGCTAAGGTTTCCGATCGGGCGCCGCTGCTGAGGTCATCTCCACGGCTGCCATGTAGCCTCAGGTGGCAGGGACTCGCCGCCCCGTGAGGGCCGGGAGAACGCATTGGCAAAAGGAAAGCCCACTTGCCAGACCCGCGCCGGCCGGCGTGGTAAGAAGGCCGGCGGATTCCCAAGCGGAGACATTGACGCCGGACTATGACGTTCTTTGCATCGGCAATGCAGCGCCGGCAACACCGCCGCCGGCGTAGGCAGCTTCGGCGGGCGCGCCGCCTTCTTCGGCAGGTGTGGAACGACCTCTCGGCGAGATCTACGCCCACGACATCCACGCCCAGGGCGTCGCCTTCGACACCGAACCGCTAGTGGGACAACCACCGACGGCATGCTCGATGATCTTCGTCACGCCCGATGGCGAGCGCTTATCTCGGCGCCTGCTTCGAACTCGGCCCCGACGATGTCGAACGGGACAAGGCTTCGGGCACCAAGGTCACTTATTTCGAGGGCTATCTGGGGGACCCGCCGCGCGCCAAGCAAGCGATCCGGCAGACCGCGCGGCTGGCGCATGCCGCTGGGCGCGAAGTGTCGATGACGCTGTCGTATTCGTTTTGAGTCGACCCCTACCGCGACGAGTTCGTCGAGCTGATCCGCTCAGGCACGGCAGCAGCAGGTCGTCTGGATCGCCGGGACTATCCGGGTGAGTACGTCGGGGTAGTGTGCTGAGAGTTCTGCAAATTCGCTGAGAGGGGGCGGTCATGGCAGGCTGGTGATTGTTCACGTCACCTGATTCCCGCGAAGGAACGCCACCATGACCAAGACTGAAGTTAAGACCGCCAGCGCTGCCGTCAAAGCAAGGGCATCGGGTTGGACGTGTCCGACGATCATGCCGGCCTGGTGGCAGCGATCGGCGAGGTGATCCCCGAAGCCGCCTGGCAACGCTGCTACGTGCACTTCCTCAGGAACGCGCTCGATCATCTGCCGAGGAAGCACGGCGACGACTGCCTGCAGGAATTGCGCTGGCTCTACGACCGGCGCGATCTCGCAGAGGCCAGGGCTGATCTTGCCGCATGGCTTGCCAAATGGTCGGCCCGCTATCCGGTCTGACAGGCTGGGCCGAGGATGCCATCGAACAAACCCTGACCTTCTTCAGGCTGCCGAGACAGCACCACAAGCATCTCAAATCCACGGATGACATCGACAACCCTGATTTCGACTTTTTCGATTCCTGTTGCGTTTCTTTGTTCGGCTCAGATGAGCCTGTTTCTTCGTCCCGGCCCACAGGATTTCCCACGCGAGCGTGTCGAGACGCAGTCAAGGCTGGCCGGTGCGATGGCGCCACGGCCGGCTGCGAGGTTTCCAGGCCACGCCTTGACGGCGTCGAGCACGGCGCCATTCTGGAGCGGACCGAGGGCGTCGGTCGTGCCGCCACATTTCCTTGTGCTATATTTGTCCGGCACGACGACCACGTGGCAAAGAGTGGTGCGAGAGGATGAGAGTGCCGCCACGCAGCCGTTATAGTCGTTCCTCGTTTGTGGCGTCCGTGCGCCGCTTCGGCCCTCGTGACCGCCAATGCCGAACCATTAGCTCGTAGGCACGCTCGGCATTCTCGGCCGCGGCTTTCTCGCTGTTTCGCAACTCCTTCACGTTGTAGGCGTAAGCCGAACCGCGGCGACCGACACCGCGCTCGCCCGGCGCGCCGGCCTTGAGAGCGAGCTGCCTCTGCTTTGCCGCCACCAGCGCCGGGCGAGCCCAGAAGTAGTCCTGCTCCTTTGTCAGCAGATGCCAGATCAGCACGGCGAGCTTGCGGGCGACCGCCACAGCTGCGACCTGATGACCACGCTTGTTACGGATGCGTAGGAAGAAGGCCCTGAGCGGTCCGGGCGCCTTGGCCGCCGCCCAGGCGGCCTCGACCAGCATGGCGCGGGCATGGGAACGCCCATGTTTGCTGATCCGGCCATATTGCGCCAAGCCAAGACCGGATTGGCGCACACGCGGATTGAGGCCGAAGTAGCTCACCAGCTTCTGCGGCTCGCGGAACCGCCGGATGTCGCCGACCGCGGCGATGATACCGCTCGCGACGATGACGTTGACGCCGGTGATCGTCTGAAGCCGCCGGACTTGCGCATCATCAACCGCTTCCCGGGCGATGTCGCGATCGAGGTCAGCCAGATCCTCGGCCAGGCGATCGATCTCGCGGATGTGGCGGGCGATAGCGGCCCGCTCGTCGTCGGGAAGCACCTGCCGCTCGAGCCAGGCGCGACCGCGATTGTTGAACAGATCGGCATGCGGGCACTTCGGCACTAGGTGCGCCTGCAGGATGCCATGCACCTCGTTCTTCACGCGCGTGCGATGCCGAACTACCTGGTTGCGCCGCGCGACGAGGCGGCGAAGCCGCTCGGTCCGCTCGTCAGGTACCCAGACCTCCGGCAGAAAGCCGCTGGCATGGAGCTGCGCCAGAACGCCGGCATCGATCTTGTCGGTCTTAATCCTGGCATGGGCGATCGCCTTCACCTGCATCGGGTTTGCGACAATCACCCGGCCGACATAGGGCGACAGAACCCGCACCACCGCCATGGCGTTGCCCGTGGCCTCGACGACAACCTCATCCGTCCGTCGCAAACTGCGGCCGAACCCGTCCAGTCCCGAACGGGTCATGTCGACCCGTCCGTGATGGCGCAGCCGGCCGTCTTCCCAAACCACCACCTCCGCAAAGGTGCGGTGGATGTCCATTCCAATCACACGTCTCATCGGCTCCCTCTCCTCAAACAGTCGGGAGCCGGCGGGCGACGCGACACCTACGGATCCGCGCTCTCGGCGCAACCGGGCAGGTCGCAGGGGCGGCCAGCTACTAACGCGAGCTCGCAGCTCATCGAATACATCGGCCTGCCCGCACTTGGCGTGCTCCCGGTGCCCCTGTCCCGGATGGTCGCACCATACGCCGAAAATCGCTCATCTCCAGCGGGGATCGGATGGCACCGTCATGATCATACCGGTTACCAACACGCTGGAGCGGCTCAACGAGGAAATCCGCCGGCGCACCTATGTCGTGCGCATCTTCCCCAATACCGAAAGCTGCCTGCGCCTGGTCAGGGCCTTGGCCGTCGAGACCAATGAAAACTGGATGGAGGCCAACCGATACATCAACATGGACGACCTGCGCGAGCACAAGAAGCTCGCTCTGCGCCAAGCCGCATGACCAGCATCATGGCCGCCCCATTTTGCAGAACTTGACGCACACAACCCGCTTTGCTCTCTCTACAAAGGCATCGGAGTTGCCGAGCCGCCACCGCCTTACATGCCACTGAAAGCGCCAGCCCGATGCTGACTCGCGCCATGTGAATTGAGAAGGGAGATCGAGCCGGCTGCGAGTGAGCCCAGGCTGAGATCTAAGCTCATCCACGTGCATGATCAGCTTACGACGGGTAGTCACGGCGTGGATGTGCCCGCGGTTAGGGGGCGTATCCAAGTAAACCCGCTGGGTAGATTGCAGTTCGGAATCCGAGGCACGCTCGCTGCCCGTAGCGATTTGAGGACAGCATTGTACACGATCCAACGCAATGACCGGCCGTCCGGTCTCTCGTGCAATTTAAATTGAAACGTCTGTCTTGCCGCTGCAGGTCGGCCCGTAAATCAAATGGATTAGCATGTGTTTACCGCTTAGAAGCCCTTGTTTTTCGAACTAACTGCCGACAAGAAACTGGATAGGCTGTTCTCGTCGTTCGGTCCAGTTCACCTCGCCTATGTCGACATTTTACGGCGCTTCACTAACCGGGCACCGCACGATGGCAACTCGTTCTCTCCGGCAAAAGATACTCCCTGTGTTAGCTTCCGTGTTGTGTGCTTGCCCTCACCTGCGGGATACGTAAGGCCATCCCTAAAAGCATCGAATGCGGCAGCGACAGCGCGAACCCCAAAGCGATGCTCCCGCCGTACGCGGACAAAACCGTTTTCGAAGTCCACTATTCCGTCCTTGGCCAGCATCGCCAAACGCTCATCTGAACCGCGAAGACGGATCGGATCAGATCCGTGGGCGACACAGATTGCCGGCACGTCAGCCTCGAAATCGCACATTAATCGCTCGATGATTGCGGCTCGCANCGCCTCGATGAGGCGCTGGTTCTTTATTTGGGATGGGATATGCGAGTAGCCGAACAAGGCAAGCCGGTCGGGGCGCATGGCGACCGCTGCCCTCGCCGTCTCGACGCACGACTCCACCGTTTGACGCGGCAGGCCGTAGATGAGGTCGAAGTTGATCCGGTTTACTCCATGCCGGCGCAGCATTTCCACGGCAGCCGACGTCTGGGCCTCGCTCTGGATTCGGTTGATCGCTTTTTGAACAATGGGATCGAAGCTCTGTACGCCCAGGCTCGCGCGGTTCACGCCGGCCGCTCCCAAGCCTTCCGCCATCTCGGGCGTGAGCGTGCGTGGATCGATCTCGATGGCGACCGTAGCTGTTTTCGAGATGGCGAAGCGGCATCGCAGGAACTCCATCAGAGCGAGGAACTCGGCTGGTCCGATGAGAGACGGCGTTCCGCCGCCGAAATGTATGTCGCTCACGGGCAGCGTCTTCGGTACTCGCTCGCAAACCAGACGGATCTCGTCACGCAGCGCCGCCAGATAGTTGAGGATGGGCGCATCATGGCGGGTGATGGTGGTTGGGAAGCCGCAATACCAGCAGGCTGATCGGCAGAACGGAACGTGCAGATAGAGTGACACCGGATCCTCAGCCGGCAGGTTCCTGAGCCATGCCTCATAAGCCTCGGCGCCGACCGCCCCGGAGAACTCCGACACAGCCGGATAGATAGTGTACCAAGGCAGCCGGGCCTCTCGAAATTTCGTGGTCTGCAAAGGCACAATCCCATACTGATAACAACCAACCCTACCCACCGCGCCCCCCTGGGTCCTTGCGCTATGTCAGTCCGTTCCGTTTGGGCTCGAATCTAGATCTTTTTAGCAATGGGCGCCGTTCAGTCTTAGGCTGGACAGCGATGGTCTGAGCACCTGGTCACCGACTGATGATGGTGATCCGTCAGACCCTCACGCGCCCCTTTTGTTCGACTATCCCATCCCTTCCCTTCACCTGCGCCTCGGAGATTCTACTGAGCGCAGCTGCCGCAATGGGCGAGACATACGGGCTTGGGACCAGATTTTGCTCGCCAGATAGTGCCGGCCCCCTTAGTGAACTCTGCCATGTCGATGAGCTCGTTGTTTGAATTGCTGGCAAGATGCATTAGCTGTGGCGCGCCGCTTTCAGGACGAGAACCTGCTCGGCGCGACAGTCCTGTCCGCCGCAATGCCAAGGCAGGCGCCCTACTGGCTTTGATGCAAGGCTGCAGCGCGTAGTTGTCGACCATCAGCTCGCCAAAATGACGGCGTCGTGCCGAGCGGTCCCGCCGCATGATGCCTCAACGTCGGGCTCACCACAAACAATGCTCTCCCCATGAACGAAACTGTCGCGAAGCGAACAGTCGAACCGTAGCCGAAACGTTTTCCGTTCGTGCTTGGGTGGATCCGCAAGGCAAAAACAAGGAAGTGCGAACCAAGGTCCGCCCGCACAATTGAGCTTCAAGCCGCAGCTGGTCGTCAGGCTGGCACGTCATTTGCGGTCGAATGCAGGACCGTTTGTGACGCCTACCTCTACCAGCTGAGTTGACTGTGATGATTGTACAAAACTTTGCACACCTCCATTTCGGCGATAATTACGTTATCGGCAGCTAAAACCAAATATTTTACAACAATGACCAGAGTACATTCTAGTCCTTCCTTCAGGGCTTAGCTGACGGCCCAGCACAACTGCGCGCGTTTCAAAGTTGTTCTCAGAATCACTCGTGTTATTAAAGCGGAGATCGACAATGACCATTAGGAGCCTCCTCCTCGGCTCAACTGCGGCACTGATTGCCGTTTCCAACGCTCGCGCCGTCACCACCGCCGCCGAGCCTGACCCGACTGAGTACGTCAAGATCTGCAACGTCTACGGCTCGGGCTACGTCTACATTTCAGGCACCGAGACCTGCCTGCGAATCGGCGGCTCTGTCCGTTACAACGTCGGATTGTTTGATCACGCAAGAACCTCGGATGTGAGGACTGGTGAGCATCAGGGCACATGGCAAAACAACACGCGCTTCACATTGAAAACTTGGACCGGCCAGGAGACCGAACTCGGCACGTTGAAGACCTACACCGAAACCCGCATGAACTTCGGCAACCGCCACACTTCGGTTTCGGACAGTTCTCGGTCCTATGCCTTCAACGGAGACAGCACCTTGACTTTCGCCTGGATTCAGCTTGGTGGCCTCCGAGTTGGTAAGGACTGGTCGGCCTTCGACATGTTTATTGGCGGCGCGGGTGACGTACTCAACCAGACGCCGGTTCCGTACGGCTCTTTCGATACCAATGTGGTTCAGTACTACTTCGACGCCGGGAACGGCTTTTCGGCCGTGGTTTCGCTCGAAGAAGGCTCGGGCGTGGTCGGCACAATCGACAGCTACGCACCGCACGTAGTCGGCGGCTTGAAATACACACATGGCTGGGGCGCGATCACCGGCGTTGCCGCTTATGATAGCAACTACGAATCGGTGGCCGCCAAGGTCCGTGTCGACATCAATGTCACCAACGAACTGTTGCTGTTCGGAATGCTCGGCTACGGTTCCAACGGCAAGCTCAACGACGACTCCACGAACGCCATCGACGCTCATGGTCGCGGCTTCTATAAGAGTTGGGGCGGGAACTGGGCTTTCTGGGCTGGCGCCACTTACAAACTCAACGAGACAACTTCGTTCAACCTTCAGCTCTCCGGTAATCAGCTCAAGAACCATGGTGTCGCTGCAAACGTCGCGTATGCGTTTCTTCCAGATTTCACAGTTACGGCGGAACTCGACTATGGCCGATACGGTAACTTCGCCGTCGGCAAGGTGGACGGCGCTTCCAACATGAATTGGACCAACGCCAACAAGAAGAGCAGTGTCGGCGGAATGCTGCGTTTCGAACGCTCATTCTAACGGATGAAAGGGCGCTGAGGCAGGCATCGCATGTACTTGTCGTCGGCGGATCGGACTCCAGTGGGGGTGCCGGAATCGCGCGCGATATCGAGACGCTCTCCTCCATGGGCGTGCGCAGCTGCCTTGCCGTCACTGCGGTGACGGTGCAAACACACGACAGCGTCACGGACATCCTTCATCTGCAACCCGGTCTGGTGGCCGATCAGATGCGTGCAGCGATCTCGCGGGCGTCGCGGCGTAGTGAGCGCGGGCGCGGCCGTGATGATCGTGGCGGGAGGGAGAGGTAAGGAGCGTCTTTCCTTTGAGAATTCGCGTTTACGGGTACCCACGATGCACAACGGGCGAGTTTTTCAAAGAGGCGCGTCCTCCTTCGAAGCGCTTCGGAGGGCCAGGCTCTAGGCTCGCCCCGAGCCCCTGCGTAGCCTGCGGGGGAGCTGGGTCTCGGCCCATCCGGGTAACGATCCTTCGCGCGGCTATGGAAACGATCGCATTTGCCGATTGTCGCATAAAAAACTTGTTATCGCCCGACTAAAAAAACTTGCAACTCCACAGCATCATTGACTTGTCGCCTATCAGCACTATATACTTGGAGTCGCACAGCTCTAAAAACTTGCAAAGGCACGGCCATGGCCAAGCCCCATGAAAAACTCGCTGTATCACTGGCCGTCCTCAAAGAGCTGCAGGAGGGTGGGCGGCGCATATTCAAATCAGATGAGCTGACCCGCGTCCACCGGGAGCGGCTGCTGCAGAACGGGTTCCTGCGCGATGTTATCAAAGGCTGGCTCATGTCGACCGGCCCGCAGGCACGGCAGCAAGACACCACCCCTTGGTACGCGAGCTTCTGGGAGTTCTGCTCCCTTTACTGCAATGACCGGTTCGGCAAGGACTGGTTCCTCTCACCGGAGCAGTCGCTGCTTCTGCACGCGGAAGCGCCCACTATTCCGCCTCAGGTGGTGGTGAACACCCCCAAAGGCACGAATAACAAAATCGACCTGCTGTTCGGCACTTCGCTCTATGACCTCAAGGTCAAGGAGATGCCGGCCGAACTGACAGAGAAAAACGGCCAGCGCGTGTTCACTGTCGAGGCCGCCCTTACCCGGGTGCCGGAAGCGTTCTTCCAGCGCGCCCCTATCGAGATGCAGATCGCCATGGCGTCGGTGCGCGACGTATCAACCGTTCTGGCCCTGCTGCTTGATGGCGGCCATTCCGCCGTGGCGGGACGGCTTGCGGGGGCCTTCCGTCGCGTAGGACGCGACTCCTTTGCCGATGAAATCGTGGCCGCCTTCAAAGCCGCCGGCTATGACGTGCGCGAATCCGATCCGTTCGCGGGACAAATTGGAGTGACAACTATTGCGGCGGGCGTACCGCCGTTGGTCGCCCGCCTGCGCGCGATCTGGCAATCGCAGCGCGAAGCCATCATCGAGATATTCCCGAAGGCACCCGGACTGCCGTCCGACAAAGACGCCTATATGAAGTTCGTCGAGGATATCTACGAAAGCGACGCCTACCATTCGCTGTCGATAGAAGGGTACAGCGTCACCCCGGAACTCATCGACCGGGTGCGCGAGGGGAGCTGGAATCCGGAGATTGATGAAGAGGACCGCAAGAACCGAGATGCGCTTGCCGCGCGTGGCTACTACCTCGCATTCCAGAAGGTCAAAGACTCTGTTGCCGCGATCATCAACGGCAAGCCAGCCGGCGCGTTGACGCGGGACACTCACCGGGAGTGGTACCGGGAGCTGTTCGCGCCGTCAGTGACCGCCGGCATCCTCAAAGCCAGCGCGCTTGCGGGATATCGCAATCACCCTGTGTACCTGCGCGGCTCGCAGCACGTGCCGCCGCGTACCGAAGCGGTGGCCGATGGTATGAATGAGCTGTTCGACCTGCTGGAGGCGGAGAAGGAGGCCTCCGTGCGTGCCGTGCTGGGGCATTGGCTTGTGGGCTATGTGCACCCCTATCCGGACGGCAACGGACGAATGGCGCGGTTCCTCATGAACGCGATGCTGGCTTCAGGCGGTTACCCCTGGACAGTCGTCAGAGTCGATGACCGGAAGGCCTACCTCGCAGGGCTGGAGGAGGCGAGCGGCAATATGAATGTGAAAACGTTCGCCGCCTTTCTCGGCGAACGGGTGAAGTGGTCTATGGAGAAGGCGGCGTGAGGTCGGTGGTGTGCCATGTTTAACTTGCTTGTCTCGGGCCACGGCGAGTGGTGGGAAACGCCGCCGTTCACGTCAACCATTGACCGGTTCAAGGAATCTAGCGGCGCCGAGGCCGAGGCTATCGACCTCGCGCCCTGAAACATTGCGCCGGCTGGAGGAAATCCCGGCGCTTTTGATGTACGAAGTCGGGGCGGGAGGCCCGCACGCGCGCGTGGTCCGGCACAGCCGCATACGCAATATCGTTCGGCGCGGACACGAACTGGCCTTCACCTTCGAGCCCGATCCGAAACATGCCTTTCTCGACCGGTCAGCGGTGTTGAGAATTGCGGACCGGCTGGGCATTCAACAGTTCGAACAGCACCGTACGCACTGGGCGATCAAGGATGGTGACATTCCGGCCGAGCTGATTGCCACCAGCACCGCTGAACGGGCGCAGCGCACCGTTGCCGTGGTTGCGGCAGAATATGCAGAAGCGCGCCGCGAGGGACGAAGGAGAGAAGCTGCCGAACTGGCCGAAGAACTGGAGGATTTTCCTCCCTCGCTGGAGAAAGCACTGTCGCTCGTGCCGGCGCGTATCCTTCAGCAGCCGACACCCAAATTATACCCGATCCTTGGGATAGAGCCCCGCACGCCCGAAGGCCGCAACGCCGTCGTGGCCGTCGTCGCAAGGGATCACAATGGGCAGGACTTGCCTGCCGACTGGTCTTATTCGCTGGCGTGGTTCCTGGACCTTTACGGCAGCGCGACGGAAGCGGGGCGCCTTGACGGCGCGCTGGCCGAATGCGCAACGCATATGATCGCGCTCGGCACTGGCGAGGGAGAAGCCGCCGCCCCGGTTGAAGATATCGGCTACGCACTCTGGCGATGTTCGCGAAGCCCGAAACTTATCGGCGATCTGGCCGGGAATCGCTGAGATAGCGCAGGAGGTTTTTTCGCTTACCAAAATCAACTGGAACTCGACCCAGATCAACCAGAAGCTTCCCATTCCCATTCTAGCAGCCAGAAGAGTGGGTGAGCTCTTTAAATATCTATCCGAGGAATCGACAACTCAGACTATCGCAAGTATACATAGTTTTTTTGTTATAGAGTCTGCTCGGCTGCAGGCAAAGAGCCCGGATAAACTTCAGCACGAAAGCAGAATTGAATGAAGGTGGGCTACATGGAGTTCTCATTTGGGTATGCCTTCACCGAAAACCTTATCCGGTCATCGTCAGCCGCACCTGTAGGCGCGCCGGTCTTTCCAAACCTCATACAGGAGGGGCATTCTGGCTTTGACATCCGCATCAATTTCCCAGGGGTTCCGCTGTTTTTCCAGTACAAGCTTCCGGAGCTGATGAAGCGAGGAACTGCCTTTGAGGTTGCGAGCGGACATTGTCCCGGTTTGTCGATACCATTTTTTCGGATTGCGATGATGCGCAGGGATGTGTCGCGTCAGCATGAACTGCTTCTTCGGTTTGAGGCGCGCTATCCGTCAAACGTCTTCTATGCGGCTCCTTGTATCGCAAACATCAGCGATTTCGACCGCTCTTATAATGGAGCAACCGTAGCACGGCAGTCCATTTTCGTCTCACCAGGGGATATTGGGCCCTTGCCAGACGACAAAGCGCACAGCCTTGCCTATAAACCTGGACTGGCAACTGGATATTTTTGCTCGAAACCCAAGCCCACCAAAGTTCAAACATTTGATGATCTCGCTGCGCTCTTCAGGGAGCAGTTCGCCGAGAAGCGTTTTGCGGAAGTCGGCGAGGCGGCGCATGAGATGCGCGAAAACGTACTTGAGCTTGCTTCGCCGTCAATGCGGCAAGCCGAACAGCTCATTGCTGAACGGGTCGGCGCGAGATGCATTCAGATTCTAGACGGCGCAGCCAGACCGCCCGAGGAAGAGCGCGCAGTCACTGACATTCTCGTAGCGCGGGAAATTGCGCGTGTCGATCTTGGCGTCGACCTGCTGGTGGCCCAACCACGCTAACGACATCATACCGCTGATTAGCCTAGCTTTTGTCTAGGCCACAGTTATGAGACTACGAACCACTTGGCCAGGAAGAAGATCGGATTGAAAGCGAACCTTCCTTCATTTTTGCATCACGGTCAGTCTGCACGAGATTGACCGCTGCAAGCCGGAGCAAGACCGGGCTGCGCAAACGTTGCAACAGATCCTTCAAGGAAATTCATAGACTCTTAGCAACTCCGGTTCGCTGTGAATGGTAGGCTTATTGCAACGTTTGAGTCAGTGGAGTCCGAACCGTAGCTTATTCTCCGACCCGCCGAACTGCGTGCAATTTCGGCTAAAGGCAATGGCAAGAACAGCGCCCATCTTGTTTGTTCGACACAGCCATATTGGCTCAAAACAGTATCTTCACGGCCACCGAGATTGTCCGGTCGGTGGACAAGCAACCATATTATTTCGTTCGAAAGCTGCAACATCTGTGGAGAACGCGAAATGACAAATTCAGTAGGACGAGTGCCCAGGCTTTCCAAGTGGCTTGGTCCTGACCAATGCTGACACTGGTCAGTCGCCTTCGGACGGCAGCGCATCTAGATCGCCTTCGAATCCTAGGCCTTTGCGCGCATGCGGACCTAACTGTCTGCCAGCTAGCGGAGATTCTGGGTCTGCGTCGTGAGCACGTTGTACGACACGTCCGGCTGCTGGCCAGAGCCGACTTTCTTTACTGCAACGAACAACGTCCGTGGTGCTCGTACCATCTCAAAGCAGGAGGTAAGGACGGCGGGCTGGTTCAACTGTTGGTTGATCTCCTGCCCGCGGCGATGGCTATCACAAACGAGACCTTCAACGGCTCGAAGCCACACAAGACGCGCCGTCGAAGGGGATCGCATGCTTGACCGTGAAATAGATCAGTCCAATTGGAGCGCGAAACCACCATGGACAACTCCGCCGACGGCGCCATCGCGCCGCGCGACACTTACGGACGGCCTCGATTGGCCGCGGTTGATTGCCGCGTTCACGAACTGCTTCTGAGACAGGAGCGGCAGGAGCGGACGACCCTTAAGCTCATCGCCTCAGAGAACTTTGCGTCCTCGGCCGTGCTGGAAGCGAACGGCTCGATTTTCACGAACAAGTACGCCGAGGGGTACCCCGGTGCGCGCTACTACGCTGGAAATGAGATCGTTGATGAGCTTGAGAATCTAGCCATTGAGCGCTTGAAAACACTATTTGGCAGCGAGCATGCCAACGTCCAGCCTTATTCCGGCTCGCCGGCCAACCAGGCTGTCTATCGTGCGCTTTTGAGCCCCGGTGACAAAGTCATGGGCTTGCCCCTCCCGGAAGGGGGCCATCTGACTCATGGTTGGGCCATCAACTTTTCCGGAACTGACTATCAACGCGTCCCCTATGGACTAGATGAAAAGACACAGCAGATTGACTATGACCGCTTGCGCGAGACAGCCAAGCGGGAACGGCCGCGGCTCATTTGGGTCGGCGGAACTGCTTACCCGCGTGTCTTTGACTACGCGGCAATGGCAGAAATCGCCCTGGAAGCGAACTCCTATCTCGTAGCCGACATTGCGCACATCAGCGGACTGATTGCCGCGGGAGCGCACCCGAATCCCGTGCGCCATTGCGACGTGGTCAGCAGCACCTCCCACAAATCGATCCGCGGTCCCCGCGGTGGTTTCATTTTGTCCAGGAACGAAGATCGCTATCAGGCCCTGTATCATACAAAGAGCAAATACAATCTCGCCAGACGAATAGACCGGGCGGTCTTTCCTCACCTGCAAGGCGGGCCTCATATGAATGCCATCGCTGCGCTAGCAGTTGCCTTGCACGAAGCCGCGAACCCGTCCTTCCGAAGCTACGGCCAACAGACCGTCAAGAATGCCAAGGCTCTTGCACAGGCACTGATCGAGCGAGGGTATGACCTGGTTACCGGGGGGACGGACAATCACATGCTGATCCTTGATCTGCGCGATCGACCACTATCGGGCAAGGCCTATGCCGAGCGGCTAGCAAAGGCAGGCATCATCACAAACTTTAATATGGTGCCTGGCGACCCGCGGGATCCGGCGGTCACAAGCGGAATTCGCCTGGGGTCGCCAGCAGTGACGTCAATGGGCATGCGCGATGTGGAAATGGTGCAAATTGCTGGCTTCATTGACTGCGTCCTCCGGCGGCCTGATGACGAAGATCTCCATGCCTGCGTGCGAAGAGACGTTGCCGATTTGTGCGCTGCGTTCGAGGTCCCGGGCATCACCAACAGGTAAGGTGGGCTAAGCAAAATGCACCATACAACTCCAACACCCGAAACGAGGCATTTCATGGCTAGGCAGTTCGTGTTCTCTTCCGAATCGGTTGGCGCGGGACACCCGGATAAGTTGGCCGACAACATCTCGGATGCCATCCTCGACGCCATCCTCCGCACCGATCCCAAGGCACGCGTCGCCTGTGAAGCGTTGGTAAAATCAGGGATAGTCGTTGTGGCTGGCGAGATTACTAGCGATGCGCGGGTGGATTATAGCCAAGTTGCGCGCGATACGATTCTCGATATTGGATACGACGATGAGGCTGTCGGCTTTGACGGCCGGCGTTGCTCCGTCGTTCATGCACTCACCGAGCAATCGCCCGACATTAGCCAGGGCGTTGACGAGGGACGAGGGCAGGACCTCCAGCAGGGAGCGGGAGATCAGGGCCTCATGTTCGGCTACGCATGCCGCGAAACCGATACCCTGATGCCTTTGCCGATCCAGCTCGCGCATCGCTTGACGAAACGACAGGCAGATGTCCGGAAAGCACGACAGCTTGGCTGGTTGCGTCCTGATATGAAATCCCAAGTCTCAGTGCGCTATGAGGGGTTGCGCCCGGTCGCCCTTGATACCATCGTCGTATCGACCCAACATGACGAGCAGGTCTCGCAAGAGACGGTCCGCGAGGGCGTCATTGAGGAAATCATAAAGCCTGTCCTGCCGACCCACCTGGAGACGGAAGGCATCAGAATTCTGGTCAACCCGACGGGGAGGTTCGTAGTCGGCGGGCCGCGCGGCGACTGCGGTCTCACTGGACGCAAGATCATCGTCGATTCCTATGGTGGGATGGGTCGTCACGGCGGCGGCGCCTTTTCGGGCAAGGACCCGTCCAAGGTTGACCGCTCAGCTGCCTATGCGGCCCGGTATGTCGCAAAGAATATCGTCGCTAGCGGACTTGCGGACGTCTGCGAGGTGCAGCTTGCTTACGCAATCGGCGTGGCCAGTCCGGTTTCTGTCATGGTCAACACGTTCGGAACAGCGAGGGTCGAGGAAAGAAGGATCGAGCGCCTCATTCTTGAGTTGTTCGATCTCAGACCGAAGGGCATTATCAAGATGCTTGATCTCTTACGCCCTATATACCGCAAGACCGCGACCTATGGCCATTTCGGCCGTGAAGAGCCTGATTTCACCTGGGAGAAGACAGACAGGGCCGACGAATTGCGTCGCGAGGCAGGACTTGCCGCCCCGTGAGGGCTGGCGCCGAACGGATTGGCAAGCGCAAAGCCCATTCCCACTGGCCAGACCCGCCCGCGGCCGGCATGGCAGAAAGCCGGTGGGCTTTTGGCGGAGACATCATTGATGCCGGACTATGACGTGCTTTGTATCGGAAACGCCATCGTCGACATCATCGCCCAGTGCGACGAGGCGTTCCTGGAGACCAACGGCATCATCAAGGGCGCGATGAATTTGATCGACACGAGGCGCGCCGAACTGCTCTACAGCCGCATGGGCCCGGCCATCGNATCATCAAGGGCGCGATGAATTTGATCGACACGAGGCGCGCCGAACTGCTCTACAGCCGCATGGGCCCGGCCATTGAAGCCTCGGGCGGCAGCGCCGGCAACACGGCGGCGGGCGTGGCCTCCTTCGGCGGTCGCGCCGCTTTCTTCGGCAAGGTCTCCAACGACGCGCTCGGCGAAATCTACGCGCATGACATCCATGCCCAGGGCGTCGCCTTCGACACCAGGCCGCTTAACGGCGAACCTCCGACAGGGCGCTCGATGATCTTCGTCACGCCCGACGGCGAGCGCTCGATGAACACCTATCTCGGCGCCTGCGTCGAGCTCGGGCCGGAGGACGTCGAGGCCGACAAGGCCTCGGGCGCCGCGGTCACCTATTTCGAGGGTTATCTGTGGGACCCGCCGCGCGCCAAGGAGGCGATCAGGCAGACGGCTAAGCTCGCCCACGCCGCCGGGCGCGAAGTGTCGATGACATTGTCGGATTCGTTCTGCGTCGACCGCTACCGCGACGAATTCCTCGATCTGATGCGCTCCGGCACCGTCGACATCGTCTTTGCCAACAGCCACGAGATCAAGTCGCTCTACCAGACCGCGTCATTCGACGAGGCGCTGGCGCGGATCCGCAAGGACTGCAAGATCGCCGCCGTCACCCGCTCGGAAAAGGGCTCGGTGATCGTGCGCGGCGACGAGACCGTGACCATCGAGGCGACCAGGATCCGCGAGCTGGTCGACACCACCGGCGCCGGCGACCTCTATGCCGCAGGCTTCCTCTACGGCTACACGCAAGGCCGCAGCCTGAAGCAGTGCGGCGACCTCGGCTCGCTGGCAGCCGGGCTGGTCATCCAGCAGATAGGCCCAAGGCCACGGCAGAATCTGCGCAGAGAGGCCGAGCAGGCCGGATTGCTGTAGGTGGCGAGCCAAGAACCAGCTGCCCAGCCTCCTTAATCCAGCCCGAGCCTTTTCTTCAGTTCCGCATTCTCCTTGCGGAGACGATCGGCAAGCAGGCTCTTTAGCCGCTTGTTTTCTTCCTCGAGCGCGACGAGATCCTTCAGCCCGTCACTGTCCGCCGCCGGCGCCGCCGCCTTCTTCCAAAGATAATATGTCTGTTCCGAGATGCCGGCTTGCTTCACCGCGCTCTTGAGAGTAGCGCCGCCGCCGATCGAGGTCTCGATCTGCGCCAGCTTCTGGGCACGATCCTTCGCGGAGTAGCTCTTTCGGCCTGTTCGCGCTGACGGCGGTGCTTCAGTGGTCGCGGATATCGGCTTGGCGCCCTCCTTGCGGGCAGGCGCGCTCGCCTCAGCTTCTGGCTTCCTCGACCGCCGCGCTCTCGTCTTCGGTTTTGGCGTTTCCGCTTTGTCTGCCGGTGCGCTAGGAACTACTGCTGACTCGGTTTCCAGGGGATTGGCCATGAAATGCTCCACTCGCGGTTTTTGCAAAGGTTCAGCATCAAGGGCCACTACAGTAGAGTCAACAAGCTGACGATTTAACGGCTCGACTTCCTTTGTTGTCTCGGCCATCGCCGCGGCGATGTCGAAATTGCCCCAGATGGAACGTGCGGATTTTTGATAATTGCGCTTTTGTTTGACTTCCACGGTGAATGGTCGCGTCTGCCGCCTCATAGTTCCTTCCTGAATAGGAGAATGAAGTCGCCGCTCGAATTTTTGGCGCTTGCTGCTTAGCGCGGAGCATTATCGTATAGCCGCTCAACGGGCAAGTGATGCCGGTCTTCGATGGCTGACCCATCTGGGGAGATTTGAGCGGCTTCGCGCGTCCTGCGCATGCCTGTAAGGCCGCCAAGTTTTCTGGGTTAGCAGGCGCGCACTGTGGCAGCTTGGCTTGTACGGCGAGGCCATGGTTGAGTGAGGCGAAACAAATCCAGCCCCGCGGTCAATCCCGAGGCTTCCCACAATGGCGAAGAGAACATCTTCACTCGTTCCTTTTGAGCACAAGACCTTCCGTTCGCTATGGTCGGCTGCACTCATTTCGAACCTTGGCACCCTAGTGGAAGGTGCGGCGGCAGCTTGGCTGATGACGAGCATCGCAGCAGTAATTTTTGATCGCCCATTCGTGCTGTGTACCAGCCCTGTGTCTTGCGCAAGTGGTCACGAACGGCTGCCGGAGCCTCGAAGACGCCCTAAAAACACATGCTGCGATTTTTCAACACGCTTGACGTGTTAGATTAATTCATCCACAATGCGTGTGTTGAACACGCGAGGTGAGTTATGAACATGAAAGAGCTTAGGGTTCGACTGGGCATGACTCAAAAAGATTTGGCAGAGCAGATGGCAACGACGCAACAGACTGTGGCCCGTTGGGAAACAGGCAAAACGCAGTTGAACGTCGAGCAGATCAAGGACCTTTGTCTCACGTTGAAATGCACGGTCGAGGAGCTGCTGGGCTGGAAGATTGATGTCGAGGAGTGGCGCACGAGCCCGTTTGCAATTGCCGATGCCGAAACGCGATACGGCACGCTCAGAATCAAGACGACTGTTGGCAGCCGCCAATATCCTATCGATGAAAAGGCGCGTGAATCGATTTTACGTCAGTTGAAGGAACTTCATAATCTGCGTAGAAATAACACTAGCAGGCCATGGCTGTATTGTTGGAGCCTTGACAACAAAATACTCTTGATAAATCCGCAATATGTCCGCACCATTGAGCTCATCGGTGACGATGTAGAGGAGATGCCAGGGTATTATCATCCAGAAATCTATCGGGCTTTGGATGACTGGGATAAGGGTGAGGTTTCAGGAAAGCTGAAGAAAGAATGCGATGCCATCATCGCAGAGATGGGTGATCAGGAAGCCGTGCGCATGGCCTCCTATGTTCGCGTCACATATGACGACGGAGAAGATGAGTGGAACTTCTTGGATGAAGAAACCGCTACGACTTTCTTCGGATTGGAAGCTGCGACCTTTGACGTTCCCCAGTGTAGTTTCGCCGAAGTGGAGGAAGAAGGTTACTACCGAGCGCGATACGCCAACCTTGATCGCGTCGCGGTGATGGAGGTTCCAAGCGACCGTTATCACAGATTGACCGCGCCCGAGGAAGCTTAGAACCATCCACGAAGGGCGCATGTTACATCTCGACCTTGCGTGGTGCGTTTTCAGTACGAGATGACGTTAAGCGTAGGTAGTGGCAGGTAAGAGTGCTCGACCAGAAGCTCAACTGCCTCCTCAATATCGCTGCCGATGTGTCGCAGGACACGTCCACGGGAGCGTGGATAGGCGTGAAGTTCCTGCACTCCACGGTCCGCTCTCCCATCGCCGGTGTGTGCCCGACGCCATCTTGTGGACGAGCTTGGCCGCCTGCACCCGGTTGTATTCCGGCTTGCGGTCCGCCTGGGCGGTCCGCCGCGATGGCTATCTCCATGTCAATCGGCGCCGAACTTTGACTGCCCGCTGCTTTTGATGAATTTGGCGAGGTCCCGCGCATAATCACTCTTGGTCTTCTCCTTGAGGCCCTGTGTCGCGAACTTGTGGTCCAGCAGGGCAAACAGGTCCAAGTCCCCTTCCGCCTGTGGCGCTGGCTTGCCCTCACCGCCCTCGGCTTCCCAATGGGGACCGCTTCTGCGCGCTGCACCGTGGCGATTGTCCGCCCAAGACGCATCACAAGATCGAACGCCAAACCGTGCGCGTGCACGACGATTTGCCGCTCAGGCCTCATTTGGACAGGACTTGAGCTAGCCCGGTGGTTTGAGCCGGGTTACCTTGAGCCGGTGGGCTGCGAACAAGCAGTTCGAGACATTGGCCTCGATCACTTCGCAACACGCCGCTGCGCCTGGCCTCGGTGTGCTCCCCCCGAAATCGTTGTGTCATATCACCGAGGGCATCACGGCCAACAGCTTCCACATGGGCAACAGCCTCGCCATTGAGCCGAATATGATCGCGAGCAGATCACCAACGAAGCGGTCGGAACCTCGGAGCCGAAGTTCGACGCCGAGGTGGTTCGCGTGATGCGCTAAGCAGCACCACGGCGCTTGCCGGTATGTTTGCTGCCGGCAGCCGACGAACTCCTATCCTCCTGGACAAGGGCGCCGTGCGTCATTGCTTTGATTTACCGGCCGCTCAAGGCTTCCACAGTTTTCGCTTTCGAGGCGACCTTTGGAACATGCCAACGGAAATTTAACATAACGACATAAACATTTCTTTATGCGGCGTTGACAATGAAGCGAACTGCTGTAATTGTCTCCCGCGTCGTGGTTCTCCGTACGGCGCTGCCGCAGCGGAGCTAAGAGGGAAGCCGGTGCGATGCCGGCGCTGCCCCCGCAACTGTTAGCGGCGAGCCAACCCCACTCATGTCACTGAGGCGAATAGCCTTGGGAAGACGGGTAGAGGCTATGACCCCGCGAGCCAGGAGACCTGCCACGGCGAATTACGTCCACGGGCGGGGTGTCTCGGTGGCCGCTGCAGCCTGGCGTTCGTGCCGGCCTGCTAGCGCCTTCCTTGTCACCGACGCCCCAACCATCGGGGTCTGGCATGACTATCTCTCAGCAAATTCCTGTAGCAACGCTCGGCGTGCCCCGCTTCGGTCGTCGGCGAGAACTGAAATTCGCGCTTGAAAGCTACTGGTCCGGAAAATCGTCCGCTGCCGACCTTCTCACGACCGCGAAGGCGCTCCGTGCCGCTAGCTGGGAGGAGCAGCACGATCGCGGCGTGTCGAAAATCCCGTCGAACGACTTCTCGCTCTACGACCATGTGCTCGACACCGCAGCCATGGTCGGCGCCGTTCCATCCCGTTACGGCTGGAATAGCGGCGAGGTTCCACTTGACATCTACTTCGCAATGGCGCGGGGCAACCAGGGTCAGACGGAGGATTGTCGACACGCTGGTCACCAGCAGGCGGCTCATCGGTCTGATGTAACCGCGATGGAAATGACCAAGTGGTTTGACACCAACTATCACTACATTGTGCCGGAACTCAACGATGATCAAACGTTCGCTCTCTCGTCGACGAAACCGGTCGATTACTTCATCGAGGCTAAAGCTCTCGGCGTTCACACACGCCCAGTCATCCTTGGACCGATCACCTTCCTCAAGCTGGCGAAATCGCCTGCCGAAGGATTCGATCCCATCGCGCTCCTGCCGCGGCTGCTGCCCGTCTACGAGCAACTCCTGCAGAGGCTGAAGCTGTCTGGAGCCGACTGGGTGCAGATCGATGAGCCAGCGCTTGTCCTCGATCTGAACCCGAACGAACGAGCTGCGTTCGAATTCGCCTATGGCCAGCTGTCGAAAGCCGCGCCCGAGCTGAAGATCATGCTGGCTACCTATTTCGGGCCGCTGGGAGACAATCTCGAAACCGCGGTTTCTCTGCCCCTGGCCGGGCTGCATATTGATCTCGTGCGCGCTCCCGAGCAGCTGGAAACGGTGGGTCGGCTCGCACCGAAGGATCTGGTGCTCTCGCTTGGCTTGATCGATGGCCGCAACGTCTGGCGTGCGAACCTGCCCGCCATTCTCGACCGCATCAAACCGATCGTCGCCGGCTGGCCCTTGGACCGCGTCGAGATCGCGCCTTCTTGCTCGATGCTGCATGTGCCGATCGACCTCCGCATGGAGACGGAACTCGACGCGGACATCAGGTCGTGGCTCGCCTTCGCGGCCCAGAAGACCGACGAGTTGGTGTTGCTTGCCCGGGCCCTGTCCCAAGGCAGGGATGCGGTGGCAGGCGCGTTGAAAGCGTCTGCCGAGGCTGCCGCCACTCGCGTGACATCCACGAAGATCCATGACCCGCTGGTTGAGGGGCGGATCGCCAGCATTGACGACAGCATGAAGCGACGAGAGAGCGCTTTTGCCGAGCGCTCCAGAGTCCAGGCCGGCACGCTCGGGCTGCCGCCGTTCCCGACGACGACCATCGGGTCCTTCCCGCAGACGCCGCAGGTACGAAGGGCGCGGGCCGCTCATGCGAAGGGCCAGCTGAGCTATGTCGACTACGAGACCTTCCTGAAGAAGGAGATCGAGGCTGCAATTCGCTGGCAGGAAGATATCGGGCTGGACGTGCTGGTGCACGGTGAGTTCGAACGAAACGACATGGTACAGCATTTCGGCGAGCAGCTGTCCGGCTTCGCCTTCACCCAGCATGCCTGGGTGCAGAGCTATGGGTCGCGTTACGTGCGTCCCCCCATCATCTTCGGCGACGTATCGAGGCCCAATCCGATGACGCTGCGCTGGTGGCAGTTCGCCCAGTCGCTTACGGAAAACCCTGTGAAGGGAATGCTCACAGGCCCAGTGACCATTCTCAACTGGTCATTTGTTCGCGACGACGTACCCCGCTCCGAAGCATGCCGCCAGATCGCGCTCGCCATCCGCGACGAAGTGACGGATCTCGAATGGTCCGGCGCAAGGATGATCCAGATCGATGAGGCCGCGTTTCGCGAAGGATTGCCACTGCGCCAGTCTGATTGGAACGACTATCTCGACTGGGCTGTCGATTGCTTCCGGATCGCTTCAACGGGTGTAAAGGACGCGACTCAAATCCATACCCACATGTGCTATTCGGAGTTCAACGAGATCATCGACGCGATCGCTGAAATGGATGCGGATGTCATTTCGATTGAGACGTCGCGCTCGAAAATGGAACTGCTGGACGCCTTCACGAGCTCCAAATATCCGAATGAAATCGGGCCCGGAGTCTACGACATTCACTCACCACGGGTCCCGGAAGTCGGCGAGATTTCGGATCTCGTCATGCTTGCCCGCGAGCGACTGTCCGATGCCCAACTGTGGGTAAACCCGGACTGTGGCCTCAAAACCCGCAAGTGGGAGGAGGTCCGCCCTGCCCTCATGAACATGGTTGCTGCAGCACGCGCGCTCCGGGAGAAAGTGTAGGCCGGAGGTTTCCTGGTTGCTCACCATGTGGTGAGTTAGCGGCTGCCGCATGTGGGCCGTGAATGTGCCAAAACGCGATCACATTCTTTGAAATAAGTCACTCGAGCGAGAAAGTGCCCTTTCCTTCGGCACGTGTACTAATCGCGCAGGAATAAAGGGAACCGTTTTCTCCCTGTGACGTGTCGAGGTCGAAGGGGATTTGATTGGCGTCGAGACCGCTCCGGCCATGGGTTATCAGCATGCCAAGTGCGCTGTTCTCGATCAGTTCGTAAAGGACTTCTCGGCTCGGTTCATCGAAATGCGCGGGTACATACATGACAGGTTCCTTCACTGGCCGCCGGGTTCGCTGTTCACCGGCTGGCATCCGATGGCAAGCGTTCCAACGCGGCGGCGATCTGGCGCTTCGCTGCTGAGGGCAGAGGCAGGATGGGACGCGGGGGGTCGGCACGGCAAATGTCGAGCAATTCGGCAAGTGCATAGACGACGCGAAGGCTCGAGAACTCCTTGAAGAGGCTCCAGAGCGGCGCAAGCGTGGCATCGATCCGTCGCGCTTCGGCCGCATCGCCCTGTTGCGCCGCCGTGACGATCTTCACGCAGACCTCGGGCAGGAAGCCGGCGAGGACGCTGTACCATGTGTCGGCGCCGGCGATCATGGCCTCTGCAGCGTTCCAGTCGCCGCTGTAGCCGATCGAGAACCCTTCCGGCACAGTGCGCCTCTGGTCGGCCAGATGGCTCTTGATCGCATCGCCCTTGTCTGTCGGATTCTTGATAGCGACAATCCCACCCACCTTTGCCAGGCGGCTGATGAGTGCTGGGGTGAAATGGAAATGCGTCGTTCCTGGATTGTCGTAGACGACGATCGGCAGGCCGCTCTCGCACGCCACCGTCGAGAAATGTTCGAACACCTCGTCCTCAGTGAGCGGGGTGTAGGAGGCGGCCGCAAGCAGCCCCGCGGCAGCTCCAAGGGCCTTGGCGTCCTGCGCGAACCTCACTGCTTCATCGGTGCGCAACGCGCCCACACCCACCACGACCGGCGTTCGCCCGGCGATTTCGTCCAAGGTCTCGGCGAGCGTCCGTCGCCGTTCCTCGCGCGACAGATACATGTAGGTGCCGGTGCTGCCGAGAAGACCGATGGAGTCGACCTGAGCGGCGCCAAGCCGAGCAATCAGCCTGCGCAGAGCAACGGTATCGACGCGGCCGTCACGATCGGCGGGCGTGATGGGAAACGCGGAAAGACCGCTCAGGAATGCCATGGCAAGGCTCCAGGTTTGTGCGTGAGCGCAGGACTGGCCGGACGACAGGTCATCACAAGGCGTCCAGAGCCCGCCGCAGGTCGGCGATCAGGTCATCGGCGTCTTCAAGGCCCACCGAGAGACGCATGAGGTCCTCGCCGACTCCATCGGCCAGATGCGCATCCTTGCGGATCGGCTGACGAGCACGGGTCAGGCTTGCCGGATGATAGATGAGACTGTCGGCATCGCCGAGGCTGACAGCCCGGGTGATCAGGTTGAGCCGGTCCATCATCCGCCGCGCGCCCTCGAACCCAGCGTGGAGGCCAAAGGCCAACATGCCCGACCCTTGGGACATCTGCTTTCGCGCCGTCACCTGATCAGGGTGCGAGTCGAGGAAGGGATAACTCACCCATGCCACCGCCGGGTGCGCCTCGAGCGCCTGAGCCACCGCAAGGGCAGTGGCGCTGTGCCGTTCCATGCGCAGCGTGAGCGTCTTCAGACCGCGCAGGATCAGGAAGGCTGACATGGGCGAGAGCGCTGCGCCGGTGATGTAGCGCAGGCCCGTTTCGTGCAGCGTGCGGAGCGTTTGCGCGTCGCCGAGAATCGCCCCGCCAAGGGCATCGCCGTGCCCATTGATGTATTTGGTCAGCGAGTGGAGCACGAGGTCTGCCCCATGTTCGAGCGGCCGCTGGAGCGCGGGGGAGGCGAAGGTGCTGTCGACTGCAACCTTTACACCGCGCGCGTGGGCGCGCTCGGCAATGGCAGCGATGTCGCAGATGCGGCTCAGCGGATTCACCGGCGTCTCGAAGAAAACAAGCCGGGTCCGCTCGGTAATCGCGGCATCGAGATTGTGAGGATCGGACAGGTCGACCGCGACGACCTTGATGCCGAAGCGGGGGACCGCCTGTTCGACCATGGCAAGCGTGTTCACATAAAGCGTCTTGTGGACGATGAGTTCATCGCCTTGGGACAGGAGCGACAGGATCAGCGTCCCGAAAGCCGCCATCCCCGAGGCAACGACCAGACCTGCCTCGGCTCCTTCCAGATTGGCGAGCCGTTGTTCGAGGATCGCCGTCGTCGGATTGTATTCGCGCGCATAGAGCCTTCCGCCAAGCGCGGCGGCGGCCTCGTTCGCTGCCACGCTTTCGAATCCATAGGTCGAGGTCAAGAAGACTGGCGGCTGAACGGCATTGGAAAAGCCGGCGGGATCGTAGCCATGATGGATCGCCCGAGTGGCGAATCCGGGACCGGTGTCGTTGAGCGACCGCGTGAGAGCATCGGTTTCGGATTGATAGGAACGGGTCATTCGGCCTCTAGATCTTTCTTGGGTTTCCGAAAGATTGACGGCAAACTGGCCAATGTGAAATATCCAGTTAGCGATGAATGAAATGGTCCAGTCTTCAAGTGCCGGTTCTGCAGGTCGCTCGCACGCGATGGGTGCACGCCAGATCTACGAGGCTCTTCGCGAGCAGATCCTCGGCGGCGTCTATGAAACCGGCAGTCAGCTGCCGTCCTCCCGAGGCCTCGCAAATGACCTTGGGGTTTCGCGAACGACGGTGACGGTCGCCTATGAGCAACTGGCTGCGGAAGGTTTCATCGAAGTCCGTCAAGGCGCACGACCTCGCGTTGCATCTTCGCTGATCGGTCCTGAGACGAGCCGCACTGTCGCGAAACGAGTCGGCCCGATTCATCTGTCCGCCTATGGCGAACGACTGCGCGTCACGCCGCCCTGGCCGGATTATCTGCCGACTGGGCTGAAGGTCGATTTCCGCTATGGCGACCTGGCGCCGTCAGACTTCCCCGCATTGGTCTGGAAACGTGCGATGAGCAAGGCGATGGGGCAGCGCCCGTTGCGTCTTGCCTATGACGATCCTCGCGGCTCGCGCCGGCTGCGCCAGGCGCTCCAGGGCTATCTCTGGCGCGCCCGAACCCTGAGCTGCGACCTCGAGCAGATCATCATCATCAACGGTTCGCAGCAGGGCCTAGATCTGTGCGCTCGCCTGCTTCTCGATCCCGCCGACCGCTTCGTCATCGAGGACCCGTGCTATAGGATGGCGCGTCAGGTCTTTGCCAGTACGGGTGCCTCGCCCGTCCCGGTCACCGTCGACGAGGACGGGATGAAGACGGAGTTGCTGGCGGGGATCGGGGCACGACTGGCCTATGTCACGCCATCGCATCAGTTTCCGCTGGGCGGCGTCATGCCGATCGCGCGCCGCCATCAGCTTCTGGAATGGGCGCGGCACAACAACGCCTATGTGATCGAGGACGACTACGACAGCGAATATCGCTACGACATCAATCCGGTCCCTCCGCTGCACAGTCTCGAGGACCACGGGGCTGTCATCTACCTCGGCACGATCTCCAAAACGCTCTCGCCGATGCTGCGTATCGGCTACCTCGTCGTCCCGCCGGAATTGCAGGAGGTCTTCGCAACCGCCAAACAATTCGCGGACCGGCATTCGCCGGTGGCTGAACAGGAGGCTCTGGCCTGTTTGATCGAAAGTGGCGGCTACGAAAGCCATGTGCGGCGCGTGCGCAGGCTGAACGGCGAGCGTCGGGGGACGTTGTTGGGCGCCTTGCGGCGCAGCTTCGGAGATCGCATCGCTGTCCAGGGAGCAGAGGCCGGTCTGCACGTCGCCGTTTGGTTCAAAGACCTGCCACGATCGCAGGAACCGGCACTGGTCGAAGCCGCCCGACGCGCGGGCCTGGGGCTGCACCTGATCTCGCCCCTCTACGAGCGGCAATCGGACGAAGGCCACATCGATCGCGTGGGGCTTGTCATGGGCTATGCCGCCTTGAGCATTCGGCAAATCGAGAAGGGCGTTGAGATCCTGCGAGCGGTTATCAAGCAGGTGCAAGACGCGTTGCCGGGACACGGTGGCTAAAACGGCGGGGACGTGGCGTGCTGGCGAGGAAACCGACCCTTGGGCTGAACCGCATTTCGTTGCAAAGTCAAACTGGACTGGGAAAACGCTATGCAACTGGTGCTGTTGATCAGGCCAGTTTGGCGGCAGATTTTCGTGCGAGACGAATTTCCGAGAGCGATGCATAACCGGCAAGGAAAGCTGCTTCACATCCATATCGCGCCCGCTGCCTTTTATGAAATGGAGGATCTGGCGGAGGCGTAGCTTGTTGCCGGCCGAGGCGGGCTCGAGCACCCGCAAGAGATAATCGACGATCTCTACCAGGCCTTGTCCACGGCCGAATGATGGAATTATCCAGCGCATGGTGCGGCATGCACCATGCCGATGCCAGAAGATCTGGACGCTCGACAAGCACCTTTCTTCAAACATTTCCCGAACCACCCGCCCAGCGCAAAGCCTCCCCATGAGAAAAGAGCATCCCATGTCTTTCACGCCATTGATTGCCCCGAGATCAAGGCCCGCTACCGGGATTTTCATCTGATCAGCATTGTGGTGCGGAACGCTGAAATCGACGTGCCGGATGCACAGGCGTTGAACGACACGATTGCGGCGGCGGAACAGGCGGCGCTTCGCGATGACGCCCAAAGGGACGCGCATCTTGCGGCGTGGGCCGTTGCCTACGAGGCTTTCGGCACAAGGCCAATCGAACGCCGTGCTCGGCCGCCGCGCTTCTCAAGCGGGTGCGGAAAGATGGCTCTCTCCCGCGGATATCCCCACTGGTTGATGCCTACAATGCCGTCAGCGTGTTGTATGGCGTTCCGATTGGCGGGGAGGATCTCGATCTCTACCAGGGGGTCCCGAGACTTTTAATTGCGAAGGGAGCGGAGCCATTCGACACGATCGAGCAAGGTGAAATGGTAACCGAGCATCCTGAACCGGGCGAAGTCATCTGGTGCGATGATGCCGGTGTCACGTGCCGCCGCTGGAACTGGCGGCAGGGGCGGCGCACCATGGTCACGGTCGATACCCGCGCCATGTGGCTCGTGCTGGAAGCCCTCGGCCCAATGTCAGCTAAACAGATGACGGCCACCGGAGAGCATCTGATGGGACTTATCCAAGCGTTGTGCCCGGGTGCGCGAATCGAAACCGCGCGGATCGACGAGTCCACTACATCTCGTGTTCCTTAGGGCATGGCCCCATCTTTCGGAGAAACACCCCACTCAGCCCTGTCCGGATCTGGCGCTCCTTGCTCGCTCCGCTGGCCTACACAGTTGATTGCGAACGACCCAGAACGGCTCTCGAAAACGAGCGTCGAACGAAATCAGATCACTGCTTGTTCTCCCTTAGCGTTGTTTGGCGTACTTTTATCGCGATGCCTCCAGTGGGGATGGTCCAAATTGCGCAAGCTCGGTCGAGTGATCGCGGAGAAGCTTAATGTCGACTACATCGAAATTCATGGAGCGGTACGGACAACGGGTGCGAACCCGGGACGTCGTCCCGGTGTCGTCAGGCTCTCCCGTCCGGCTGAGCCTCAGTTTTCTTCACGGCGCGAATACTCCTGAGGCCGCCCGGATTCTCGTTAAGAGACAGCTGCCGCTCAGGACGGCCCACGCGATACTCACGGAGATGGTCGATCACGGCAAGGCGTTCGTGACGGTTCCTTGCGTCGACGACCTATTGGCACTGAAGAATGAACTGTCGTCCGCAGGCGTGATCGCGAAGGTTCATGCGCCGCGGCCGATAAGTGTTCGCGAAGTCCGGGATCGCACGAAGCTCTCTCAGGAGGCATTCTCCGTGAGGTATGGCCTCGATCTGGCAACGCTTCGAAACTGGGAGCAAGGTCGCTCGAAACCGGATGCAGCGGCGAATACTCTCCTTTGGACCATCGCCCGGAATCCGGAAGCAGTCGAAGAATCGCTGGACATGGAGGACGGAGTGGCTGCCCCTTCGCCCTAAGGGGGCCGATCACTTCGGCGCGCGGCAATTCGGCCGCCAGCGCGATGGCCGGCCGCCGCGCGGTATCGACAGCGCGCGAGCCTCATGCGTCAGACGCCTTCCTTGGCATGTCGCACGCCAGATCCCAAACATGATTCCATCGCAACGAGCTGGTGACGGAAGCAGTGTCTGCACTTTGGAAACGAGCCATTTGCGTTCTCATGGACGTCGCGACTCGTCTCGTCCAGTAAAAGTCGCAATCATTGTCAATTGCGATGTTCCGCAGTCAGCCGGCCGTTTATTTTCCTAAGATCTGCGTTATAGGCCGGGGTGTTGTCGCCGTTTCGGCGGGTAAGATGGGATAGGCGACCTCGGGTGCCTTTCCGGTCAGCGAGTTGAGGAAGGCAACAAGCAGGTCGACTTCTTCGTCCGCCAGTACCACGCCAAGCTGGGTGGTTCCCATGATGGCAACGGCCTGTTTCAGATCCCAAACCTTGCCCGAATGAAAGTATGGCGCGGTGAGTGCAACGTTGCGCAGCGGCGCCACGCGGAAAACATAGGAATCGTCGGCTGCATTGGTGACCGCAAATCGGCCCTTGTCTTTTTCCGGCAGGACCTCGGCGCTGGGCTGTTCCACGAGGCCGAATGGGTAATAGGCTTGCCCACCAACGTTGATACCGCCATGGCAGGACGAGCAGCCTTTGTCCATGAAAAGCGCCAGGCCCTGTTTCTGTTCGGAAGTCATGGCGGCGTCATCGCCATTCAGGAAACTGTCGAAGGGGGCCGGCGTGACCAGTGTCGCCTCGAAGGCTTCGATTGCCTTGGCGAGGTTGTCGAAGGTGACCCGATCGGCTTCAGCCGGAAAAGCTGCATCGAACCACTCGACATATTGCGGCATGGACTTGAGCGTGGTGATGACTTGGCCCGGTGTATTGGCCATTTCGATCCCGGCTTGGACCGGTCCCTTCGCCTGAGCCTTCAGGTCTTCGGCACGACCATCCCAGAACTGGGCGATGTTGAAGACAGCGTTCAGTACAGTCGGCGCGTTGCGCTGTCCCTTCTGCCAACCATGGCCGATCGAGGTTTCGTGATTGTCGTCGCCGCCGGTGGCCAGGTTGTGGCACGAGTTGCACGACAAGACGCCTGACGCAGAGACGCGTGGATCGAAGAACAGTGCCTTGCCGAGAGCGATCTTTTCCGGGGTGATCGGGTTGTTGGCGACTGCCGGCGTGGTGGGTGGCAAAGCCTTGAAAGTGGCCATTGCCGTTTCTCTGAGGTCTGCGGGGATCGAATCCGCAGCAAAGGCGGTGGCCGTCAGCAAGGGGACAGCCATCGTACTGAATAGGATTTTCATAAATGATCTCGCTGCGTCGTGCACGCAGCCACTCTGGGATATGCGGCTCATGAACGCCCTGCGCTAGATCAGTTGCGGGAGAGGACCGGGGGTCTGACACCTGTTTTTGCGGCAGAGCTTGGACCGTCCCGGAATTGAACGCTCTTCTCGATTGGATTTTGGGAGGCGGAGGATCGCTGCTCGGCAAGCGGCGGCGCCGGAGCCGTGCTCCGGTTCTCTCTGCGCCTTCAACTATGAAGAAATCGGGGCCACCGTGTCGGATTCGGTTTGGGGCCGGTTATCTGTTCCGCAGCAGGTCCTGCTCGACTTCCGCCTGCCTTCGCCAGATCGACCTTGGCCCAAATCGATCCGCGATAGTGTCTTGTAGCACCTTTGCGGGACGATCTTATTTCGACTGTAGAGGGCCGTTTGGGGTGAGCAGAATTACACGAATTTCAGAGGCGCCCGAGTAGCTGTTTTAATTAGCTTGTAGGCCTCCATAGAGCGAATATTGGCAGACGACGGAGCACAATTTTGGCTTCGTTTATCATCTTGCTTCGATGGGACAACTGCTTTGCAATCATTACACGGTAATTTACCATCATGAATTTGAGAGAACCAAGTCCCACGCAGTGGTTTCACATCGAAAACATTGCAGTCCTGCCGCGAGAAGCTGATTTACAAATACAACAAGATGATTAATATCGCCATAGGGCGCAAAATATTGTTTGTTCGCTATAGTACGCTCCAGATGCCGGCGAAATCTGGATACAATAACCTCGTCGGCCTACCCGCTCCAGCCTCACACGACTGCGACGCCTATACTTGCGCTTTTCCACTGTCCGACATGCAGGCAGCGAGCCATTGCATCGCGGAGGTTGCATCTTCCAATATGACGACCTGTTTCGCAAAGCGGAAAAAACTCTTGCGCGCTGCGCTCGCAGGTTTTCTTCCGTTGTATGCATCAAAGCACGCCCTGAGGGCGGCTTCGTGGATCCGGTCTCTGCGATCTTGTGGCCATTCGTTGAGAAAATCGATAGCATCCGCAGGACGGGCAATCTCTTGCACGATGTGCGCTGCACGCCTTACGAAAGTGGGCTGCTGAAAGTTCCTGAGCTCATTCGTTCCTCCCGACCTGCTTATTTTGCGTGAACAGGCGCCTCCTCTACACCCGCCCACCATTGCGGAATGTGTTGTCACCGCGATAGCGGTTCAATAGCAAAGCAGCGGCGTGATGTCCTCGGTTTACCAGCGGGCCAATCCCTAACATCCTGCTGCGAGAGCGGCTCACCGGATGAATCTACATCGTTTCGACCATTGCGAATCAACGCTTGATAGTTCCTCCACGCGCCACCAGGAAGCGGCCACTGCTCTGCCACCGACTTCACAGCCAAAGAGAGGATGGCGAACAGAAACAGCCCGCTTCGTTTCGAGATTACTGGTCGTCTGGCGCAAAGCTTACGGCCGAGACGCGCCTGAAAATGCGCAAGCACCGCGGCAGGTCGCCAACAATGGAACGCATCAACGGTCATGACGGCGCGATACCGCGCTATAGATCTCGCTGCTGGACGAGCATCGCAATAATCCTGTCGAGACCTTGGTTGCTTTCAGCGGCGACCGCCACTATGAAGCGACGCTTCGCCGACTGTGTTTCACGCCGCCTGGAGAGTTTCATGACAGAAGAAGCCGAAAAAAACATCGACACCCTCATCGAGCTCACGGCCGATGTCGTCTCAGCCTATGTCTCCAACAATCCGATCCCGGTGGGGGATCTCCCTGCCCTCATCGGCCAAGTGCACGCGGCTCTGAAAGGGACGGCGGAAGGTGTCTCTGCAAAAGAGCCGGTTGCCCTTACGCCTGCAGTCCCGATCAGGAAGTCGGTGACACCGGACTACATCATCTCCCTTGAAGACGGGAAGAAATTCAAATCGTTAAAGCGCCATCTGTCGACCCACTATGGGCTGACGCCGGATGGATATCGGGCCAAATGGGGCCTGCCGGCGGATTATCCCATGGTCGCGCCGAACTACGCCGCGGCGCGCTCGTCATTGGCCAAGACAATGGGGCTCGGCCGCAAACCGAAAGCGCCGGAAGCGCCGGAGCCGGCGCCCACGAAGCGAACCCGCAAGAAGGTCGCGGCTTGATTTCGGCAATTGAGATTCGTTCTGGAGCGTTGCAGCCATCGGCTTAATCTGCGCGTCATATAAAAAGGCGGGGCCAACCCCGCCTTCCTTTCAAACAACTTTGTTTCATGAGGAATTCGCGACGCCTGCAGCAATCTGCTGCCCTCAGTTTTTGCTCGCTCCTATCGAGCGGCCGTGAGGACCTCCGGACCTACGCGCCCACTCTTGCCAAGACGCAGGAGAAAATTTCAACCAGCTTTGCTGAGGCTGCCAGCGGAGGATTTGCCGGTGCGGCGATCCTGCTCGATCTCATAGTTGATCTTCTGGCCGTCAGCGAGGGTCGAGAGGCCCGCGCGTTCGACAGCGGAAATGTGGACGAAAACATCCGGACCGCCATTGTCGGGCTGGATAAATCCAAACCCCTTGGTGCTGTTGAACCACTTTACCGTTCCAGTCGGCATATACGTGTTCCTCCTTAACAATTGCAACGTGGGCAGGCCATCAGGCCTGCCCGACTCATAGCCGAGACTTGGGCGCAGCAAAAAGCGAAAAATTGTTAAACCCCGATCATCTGGCGCACTCCATTTTGGCCGAAGTCGCCAGCAAGCACTGTCCTACACTACCGCTCGAGCGTGGCCGGAAGCGCCCGGATCCTTCCAACGCTCCTCAGCCCCACGTCTACGGCTGGTGCTTGGAGGCACGGGACGTAAGGCCGACCGCTGCTCGTGCCGCCAGGTCAAAGGCCGGGTAGTTCACGGAGCTACCTTCGTGCATAACGGCTTGGCAAGCGCTTGAAGGAGTTTCGAATTGGATTGTTTCAAGAGGGTCGAGGGGTTGATCGATGCCACCAGCGTGGAAGCGATCGATAACGCGCGCGTTTTGCTGGACCAGTTCAAGGGCAAGTCAGAAACAATCGCCCAAGCGATCGACGACTTCCTACTTGATTTCATGACCTTGCTGTTTGTGGTAGAAGCTACCCGCGAGCGGATTCCACAATCCGGCGAGGCGGTTGGCGCGTATCAGATTGAGCAGGATCAGGCTGTTACTCACCCGATGCTCTTGACCTAAGGGACCACGCCGCCAGGGATGCGTTTGCAGCCGCAAAGAAGGCAAAATCTGTTCGCCGGCAAACCGAGCACAGCCAGTCGGTATTTACGCAGATGAATTCGACCGCGACCGCCAAATTCTCCTGTTTGGTACCCAGCGACGACGGCAAGCGCGGACAGCTTCCGTGCTGCTGTCCTCCAGCGACAAACGTGCCTGCATGCCCCTCTACGGCGAGCTCGACGGTTGTTTCTTACGTCTGACCAAGGTCCCGCGCAAACACTCCCCTTTCCTTTCGCGCAGCAACTCATCAGGCTCAACGGCCTCGCGGCAGGCGCATTACGCCAGAAGCGCGACCGCATCGTTTTTTCCCGCCCGAGTCCTACGATCTTCGTTGTCCAGCGCCTCGCCGATGTCGCCCAAGTTGCCGATTTTTGGATCAGATCCGTCCTAGCGCGAGCAGGCTCCGCGCTCGAGTTGGCTGGGCTGCTCACGCCTCTGCCCTTCAGCATCGACCCGGTCTGGCTGTCGAGGACAGGGTTCCGCTGCGGCGACCAACATCTCCATTCTCACCGTCAGTGCAGCGGCCATTCGAAGCGCATCCTATACCCCTCCCCGGCAGCGCGCCCAATCGTCTTCCGAACGAAGAAGATATTCTCAGCCGCGCGCGTCGCGTTCGGCCCTGTCCGATGTCCGACAATGTCGGATGCGCAACATGGCAGAGCCCGATTTGTCCACTGCCTCGAACGGTTTTCTGATCTGGCACGGTGCATGCTTGGTCATCCGCAAGGCGTCGCGGACCAAGGAGAATCCGTCCCATGATCACCTCACCAAGAAATACCGCCGCAGGTCTCCTGGGTCCATCCAAAGATGAGGCTCGGGTAAGGCCTGGCTCCATGAAGAGCTTATTCATCTGGCTCGGCGCTACCCGCCGATCCTCCCACGCGGGGAGACGGGGACGCAGCGCCTTCATCAAAATTAGGGACAAATCACTTTGCCTCGAACCTTGCCTTTCGACCAGCCACCACAACCGGAGCCATCGATCGTCCGCCTGGCTGCGCAACGCGTTCATTGCCACCGCGCTGGCCCTGGTGACGACCGCTCCGGCTCTGGCCGCCACTGCCGGCGGCAAGGTGACGGATTTTCTGCTCGACAACGGCATGGAAGTGGTCGTCATCCCCGATCACCGCGCGCCGATCGTCACTCATATGGTCTGGTACAAGATCGGCAGCGCCGACGAGCCACCCGGCAAATCCGGCCTTGCCCATTTCCTCAAGCATCTGATGTTCAAGGCGACGACCAACCACGCCGCCGGCGAGTTCGACCGAGCCGTCTCAGCCATCGGCGGCTACAATAACGCCTTCACCGCGTATGACTACACCACCTTCCTCGAGACGGTGGCGCCCTCGGCGTTGGGTGAGATGATGGGCTTCGAGGCCGATCGCATGTTCAACCTCATCCTCAACGACGATGATATCAAGACCGAGCGCGACGTGATCCTGGAGGAGCGCCGTTGGCACAGAGAGACGAACCCGCATGCTCTGCTGGACGAGGAGGTCAACGCGACGTTGCGGCAGAACCAGCCCTACCGCATTCCGGTCATCGGCTGGATGCAGGAGATGGAGAAGCTGAACGGCACCGACGCATTCACCATCTACAACAAATACTACCGACCGAACAACGCCGTGCTGGTGGTGGCCGGCGACGTAGAGCCTGAGACGGTGAAGGCGCTGGCCGAGAAGACCTATGGCAAGGTTGTGCGCGGGCCGGACCTGCCCCCGCGCAACCGTCCGGTCGAGCCGGAGCAGAACACCAGGCGCACAGTGACGCTGACCGATGCGCGCGTTTCGGTGCCGAGCTTTTCCACTCAATGGGTGGTGCCGTCCTATCATACGGCAGAGCCCGGCGAGGCCGAGGCGCTCGACCTGCTGGCCGAGATCCTCGGCGGCGGTAACCGCAGCCGGCTATATCAGGAGCTTGTCGTCAAGCAAGGCATAGCCTCGGCGGCCGGCGCCTCCTTTCAGGGCACCATGCTAGACGACACCAATTTCACCATCTCCGGCTCGCCGCGCGGCGATGCAAAGCTCGTCGATCTCGAAGCGGCGGCCGTTGCCGAAGTCGCCCGGATCGCCAAGGATGGCGTCACCAGCGACGAGCTGGACAAGGCCAAAGACCGCTATATCCGCTCGGTGATTTTTGCGCACGACGAGCTGGACCATATCGCCAACATTTATGGCAAGACGCTCACCACCGGTGGCAATGTGAAGGACGTGCTCGAGAGGCCGGACCGCGTCCGCAAGGTCACCACCGACGAGGTCAAGGCGGTCGCCGCGCGTTATCTGGCGCTCGACCATTCGACCACAGGCTATCTTTTGCCGCAGCAACAGGCGGGGAATTGATCATGAGCTCCATCCCCATGCAAATGCGCCGGCCGGTCTTCCCTCGGCGCGCCTTCGCCACCCTGTTCCTCTCCATCCTCTTTCTCGTCTTGCGGGCGCTCGCCGGCTAAACGGGATCTGTTTAAAGCCGCGAGGAGCGGTTTTCGCGGGCCTTGCCAGGCATTTGCCGGTTCAGGCGTCATTATTGGGGTGCGCTCCTCCTCAGGCCAGCCTCTCTTCGAGTCGATAGAGTCGCCGATTCGTGGTCCGCAGATTGTAGGCGCAGGCCACCAGCATCCACTCCGCGCGGCTGGCGAAGCCGATGTCCGTTGTTCAATCGTTCGACTAGTAGAACCGCGAGGCATCTCCTAGCGTATTCAGGTATTCTCCCTTTCCAGTTGGGTACCGTGGTCTACCAGCTGTCTGGCCGAGGCCCTATAAGGAACCCGGACGTCGCGGAGTACACACCGCACCTGCTATATATACCTGCTGCGTTGAGGAGGAATCCGGTATTGCCCCTGTGCCTGCCGATGATCCGTCACCTGAGATGCCCTGACCTGTTTGGACCCATTGATCGCCTGCCGGCACTTGGCACGCGGACTAGCGAGCGGATATTCGAGGTCCTCAACCCGTCGACTGGCGAAGTGCTGGCAGAACTACCCGACATGGGTGTCGAGGAGACATGCGCTGCGATCGACAAGGCCTATGTCGCTCAGCCTGGATGGGCAGGGTTGACCGCACGTGAGCGCAGCGACGTTCTATGGCGATGGCATCAGTTGATCATCGACCACGCCGACGATCTCGCCGAGATCCTCACCGCCGAGATGGGCAAGCCGCTTGCAGAAGCCAAGTCGGAGACATCCCATGCTGCGGCGTACCTGCAATGGTACGCCGAGGAGGCCAATCGCGTCTATGGCGAGACGATCTCCGCACCATCGATGGACCGCCGAATGCTGGTAATCAAGCAGCCCATCGGAGTTGTTGGCACGATAACGCCATGGAATTTCCCGGCCTCGATGGTGGCGCGCAAAATCTCGCCAGCCTTGGCGGCGGGCTGCACGATCGTCCTCAAGCCCGCTGAACAGACGCCGCTCGTGGCGGGAGCAATGTTCGCCCTCGCCCATCAGGCTGGCTTTCCCGAAGGCGTCGTCAACCTGATCTATGCGTCCGAAGGTGACGCGGTCGGCCGCGAACTTTGTACCAATCCCAAGGTCCGCAAGATCAGCTTCACCGGGTCGACTGAGATCGGGCGCCTTCTCATGCGCCAGTGCTCGGACCAGATCAAAAAAGTCAGCCTTGAGCTCGGCGGCAATGCACCTTTCATCGTCTTCGATGATGCCGATATCGATGCCGCGGTTGACGGTGCGATCCAGGCGAAGTTCCGCAATGCCGGCCAGACCTGCGTTTCGGCGAACCGCCTTTACGTCCAGTCGGGCGTTCACGACGAGTTCGTCGAGAAATTCGTGCAACGGGCTCGCCAACTTCAAGTTGGTGACGGTTTCGCTCCCGGAGTGGACATCGGACCGCTCATCGACAAGCACGCTTTGGCCAAGATCGAATCCCATATTGCCGATGCCGTCGCCAAAGGCGGCGCAATTCAATGCGGGGGCAAACGTATCGGCACGAATGGCACGTTTTTCCAACCGACAGTCCTGACCGGTGTCTCCAGCGAGATGACCGTCGCGCAAGAAGAGACATTCGGGCCGCTGGCACCGATTATTCGCTTCAAAGATGCGGATCAGGTCGTGCGTGAGGCCAACGACACGATTTACGGCCTCGCGGCCTACTTTTATGCCTCCAACCTGAAGCGTGTCTGGCGTGTGGCCGAGGCCTTGGAATATGGAATGGTCGGGGTAAATACCGGCCGGATGTCTTCAGAAGCGGCGCCGTTCGGTGGGATAAAACAGTCCGGCATCGGGCGGGAGGGATCCCGCCATGGCCTCGAGGACTACCTCGAAATGAAATATCTCTGCATGGGCGGCATCTGAATTTTCGGCTTGCAGGGTTCACAGACCGGGTAACCTAGCGAGCGATCTCCAAATTGTGAATTGTAGGATCGCTCCTCGATTGGGAACTGAGGGGCGGCTCCGTACCCGAGCAAACACGCAATCCTGAAGGAGCACCCTGGCTGGGTTTATCTCTCGACGAGACAAGCGTCTGCATTGTCGGCGACGACGGCGTGCATGTGACGGAGGATACGCTTGCGAGGGATTTGGCGGCCCTCGCCGAGTATCTTCAGGCGACGGGCTGTCGTTGCGCGGGTCTGGTTGGAAGCTTGTGCACCATCGCGATCGTGAACGCTGGTTGTGCGCAATATCCGGTTTCTGGGGCAGAATTTTGAACCTGCTACCTTCCGATTGTCAGTAGCTCAGTTGTTCTTCGGCCGACTGCCGCGCCAGTACAGGCTCGGACAGAATCGAAGACACCATCAGGCAGGCATTCGCATTCGACATTTCCGGTGATCGGCGCACGATCCAGGGCGCGCCAGGTTGACCAAGCGCCTCGAACGGCATGACAGTCTTGACCGGCTGGAGGACGGAAATCCCGCGATGCCGAAGAGGTTGGTCATCGAAGTCGAGCCCACACGGCATTTGCGGCACGAAACAGCAAGGGCTGGGAAGCGATCGGCCGAACGGTCCTCGAAGGCGCGGGCCAGGGTGTCGACGATGCGTCGGTTCAGGTCCGCCAATCTGGCTCTACCGTCTGATAGCGGCTTCGGTCGCCAGTGACAGCGAGTAAAGATATTTGGCATCATCGGCTTTGATTACCGCGCAGATCTGGTCGAGATTGGGATAGCTCACTGGTGCACCTTTGGGCTCATAGTGCTTCCTCCTCATCCAGATGAGGATTGCCGGATTTGGCGTAGAACACCAACACGGGTCCGAGATCAAAGCGCGTCCCGGGCGCAAGGCGCTGGACGGACCGGGGCCATGTTTCGGTTGAGACGACATCGATGCCTCGCGCCAGCGTTCTGGCGAATCGGGGCATCAGCGGAGCGAGTGTCGGTGCCAGGATCGCAGCGGCCGTCGTCTGAAGGGCTAGGGAAGTCCGATTGCGGGCGGGATAGAAACGTCGCGCCGCCGCATAGTCTTGCGCCCGACGGTAGATCACGCAATCGCGCACGAAATCGCAGACCTGAGCGGCCGCGCGCCGGACCGAGAAGCCTTCGTCCGAATAGGCGCGCTCCATCGCGGCGCGATAGATCTCTATGCGAGCAAAGAAGGCGCGGTCGACCGGGCTCCAGTCGCCTGCATCGGGTACACGGCCGGCAAAATCCTGCTTGATTTCCTGGTTCAACGCATCGAGCCAGTTCAGCCAGATCCCTTGGAACACCTCGTTCTCGGTGCGGCGCAGCGCGTCCAGGGTGAAATCCGTCCGCTCACCTTCCGGGCGTGTCAGGCCCAAATGGAGGCGCACGACGTCGACTGTCTTTGGGCTCAGAACCTCCTTGCCCCAGACCGCATGGCGGCAGCTGGTTGAGAACTTCTTGCCGTCGAGCAGGTAGAACTCGTTGACGTGATAGTGGATGCGTGGCGTCCAGTTGGAGAGGACCTCGGCGTAAAGAGCGGGGTAGAGTAGCGCGTGGTAGAACGAATTGTCGAAGCCGAAGAAATGGACAATCTGCCAGTCGTTGCCGGGCATCTCCGCCTTCCAGTCGCGACCCAGCAAGCGGCCGAGCGCCTGAATGTTGTAAAGAAAACCGAAGGCCATTTCCGGCCAGACCCAGATCACTTGCCCCGGGAACCCTTCGGCCGGCAGGCCCCAGTCCGAGGGGTGGGTAATGGGCACTGAAAAGTTGCCACGTCGGCGTAGGCGCGCGAAGAGATCCAAGATCCGTAGCGGGACGCCCGACGCCCTTAGATGCCGGTCGATATTGTCGTAGCATCGGTCCAAGGCAAGTTCCGGGCGGCGGACGGAGCCGACCAACGGCGCCTCGGCAGACTGCCGTGACCGGGCTGCGCCCAAGTCGTGGCAAAGGTTTGGGGCGCCGCATTCCTCGCAGATGTTGCCACCGGCGGAGCCGCCGCAATCGGGGCAAAGGCCGCTAACATCCGGCTCGTAAAGATAGTGGCCTGTCACAGCATCGAAAAGCGCAGGGCTCTGGCGCAGATCTACCGCCGTGCTGCTCAGAAGACTGCGGAAACACGCGGCTTGAAACTCGCCGTAACCGTCATCGCCCATTGTGGGTTGGAAGTTGTGGACGTCACAATCGAGAAGTGCAAGCGTGGCGCGAATCTCGTCGGCGTAGTAGTGCGCCACGTTTGCAGGCGTCGATTGATCGGCATCGGCGCGTGTCGCGACGTAGCTCTGGTTGTCATCGCTTCCAGTGAGGTGATATGCTTCGACTCCTTTCATGCGCAGGAAACGAGTATAGACATCAGCGCCGAAATAGGGGCCAGAAAGATGCCCTAAATGCAGATCGCCATTAGGCGTCGGCGGCGTGGAGAAGACGAAGATCGGCCCGCGTGGAGCCGTGGTCTTTGCAGCGGCATCAAGGGCGGCCTCGCCGTCTCGCCAGTAGACATCGACGAAATCTAGGTCTTCGTTTCCGTCGTTGCGCAGCACATGCGCTTCAAAAGGGTGGAACAGAACGACATCGCCCGCCTCGACCGAGATTTCCCCAAGGTCGGTCCTGACCTTGCCCGATCCTGACAGGATCACAAAGGCCTCGATTTCGTCGTGCCGATGGGGCTCGGATGTAACGCCCGGTGCCACCCTACCGAACGAAAACCCCGTGCCGGCGCTTCCCGTTCCAAGCGTGGCCATGTTGATACCGAACGCCCGGGACAGCGTCGTTCGAGAAAGCGCAGATTTCCGCATGACAAACCTATAGCAGTTGAAAGAGTGGCATCTCCCGATGCCAACGCAACAGCCTCTTGTGCAAGTTGCGCAGAGAAGCGGCAGCCCAACCCGTTGGCGGCCCCGGCCAGAATAATGCGGCTCTGGGCCGCCAGGCGGGCGACGAGGGGGGCGCCAGTCGGGCTGTAGGCGTCATAGAAGACCGCCCTGCGACCACCTCCACAATCCACGTGCCGAAGCGTCGTAACGGGCTGCGGTCGATGCTCCGCGAGCCCGCAAATCAGAACGCCATACTCTCTGCGCATTTTTGAGCGGTCGATCAGTTTCGTGTGCATGCCTCCGCCTGGCTGCGTGAGCTCAATCGCGATAGAAAATGCCATTTGGGGGCTTGAGTTTGTCGAGATCGGCCACTTTGCCCTCGGGCGGGTTAAGGGCACGCTTAAGCACGTTATATTCAGCGCGGGTCGGTCCACCGGTTGAAGCACGCTGGAATACCAAGTAGAGTGTCCGCCGCGAACGATTGCTTTTGTTCGGTCGTGAGTAGTGCGGTGCGTAATCGTCGAAGATGAAGATGTCGCCAGCCTTCCATACTACGGGTTCCCAGGAGAACATTTCGGCGACTTGAGGATCGATCACCCCACCGGCATCCATGGGAAACACCCCCTTCTTGTGGTTGCCGGGGCTGAAGAAAAGCCCGCCGTTTTCCGGGTCGGAGTCGTCGATGCCTATGGCAACCACCGCATGGACCATCCGGTCGGGGAGTTTGTGTGGAATGTGATAAATGTCCTGATGCGGGAGATAGCCGCCGCTGTCGGGGTAGTGGAAAATCAGCAACTCCTTGAGCCTGCGCGAATCTTCGCCAAGCAAATCCTCGACCGCTGACTTTATGCGCTGATCTTCTAAGAGCAAACGACGCAATGGATCATGGAACTCGATAAAATTCTCGATCTTGGAGATGATCTTTCGATTGTCCGTCGTCTTCTCGAACCACATGAGCCATTTATCATCGCTGACATCCCAGCGTGACATATCATCGGCAAAAGTAGAGATATCTTCCTGAGCCGCTGGAGCGAAGAATCTTTCGAGCCTGACGTATCCGTCTTTCTGCCACTTTTCTCTTTGTGCATCAGTCAACATGCGAAAAGCCTCCTGTTGGAAAGACTGGTTGGTCGGACATCCCAATTAGGGAGTCGGGCGCTGCTCAAGTTGCGGGTCCACGGAGACGGACTCACGTCATGTGGGACGGCGATGCTAAATGCGTTCCGCTCCGGCGGATATTGTCCGCAGAAGCTCGGCGCGAGACTGCCTATGTCAGGCTCAGCCGGGTCCAGGGGTTCCGTAAACTGGGCTGGATCAATCGCTTCACCCGGTCCAGCCACGACACGCATCGCTAAAGGCCGGCACCATCCGCTGACCGCCGACCCAGCGCACGGCCGCCAAGACCACGGCGCTCTTTCGAGTGAGCGACCTGGTACGGTCTTGACAACCGTAGGGGACATGCACGCCCCCAGAATAATGCGATGCGCCGCTTGGTCCAAGCGCTTGTTCGGTCACGATGATTTCGGAGAAGCCCCCGGCCTTCGCCGCAGCGGAGGCGGACATCATTCCTAGGATGCCACCGCCGATGATCAAAAGTCTACGAGTCATATCCCGCTGCCCATTTCTTCGGCTGCGGGGGCGGGCCAGCTCTCGATCGAGGTATGGCTGATGAAGCCAGGATGCTCGGGGTTCGCGCATGGCGCGCGCCCAAGAAGGCTATCGAGGATGCGGCGCGCGCGCCAGGCCAGCAGGCTTAGGTTCGGATCGGCCAGGCCGCGCTGCCCGAGGCTCGCGTTTTGTACGAAGATGCGTCTGTCACGCGGTCCGTCCCAGCTCACCGAAAAATCCTCTCGAATAGCTAATTCATTGTCGATCTGCTCCAGCCGGTGCGCGATGGGTTCCAAGAAGTCTGGCACCGCGTTCTCGTAGCCGGTAGCCAGGATGACGATGTCGGCCGTGACTTCTTCGACCTCGACCATGCCGTGCTGCAGGGTCAGCCTGTGACCCGCGCCGGCGTTGATGCAGTGCGAGACGGTGCAGCCCGGCCGCAGTGTGATGTAGGATCGGTTTGGCTCGAAAAATGCGTGGCGGTACAGCGCCTGATAGATCGCGCGCAACGTGCTTTCCGAAATGCCGTCCGAGGCAAGCACGAAACGCCGCAGGAGCAGCTTACGCTGCGACTCGCTCATCGCCGCGAAACGATCCGAAAAGCAGGGCATGAACAACTCGTTTGTGAACGGGCTGTCGTCGAGAGGTAGGTAGTTCTCACGCTGCGAGACCCAAGTGATCGAGGCAGGCCGCCGTTCTTTCGGCAGGCCGACGAGGTGCAACATCACCTCGGCTCCCGACTGGCCTCCGCCAACCACGCAGACATGCTTTCTCCGCACCTCAGGATGGATGTGCAGTAAAACCGATGAGTGGAACAGGTTGCGCCCAGTCCAGCCCTGAAACTGAGGCGGAATTTGCGCCTGCTTGCCAATGCCGACCACGACGTTTCTGGCGCCGAGAACCGCCTTATCCGTCCGCACCCGAAACTCGCCGTCAAAGCGGATTTCGCGCACCGTCTCGCCGCCACGCACAAGTGGGTTCCTGTGGAAGGCCCAGTTCAGGTATTGTTCGAACTCAACTCTGAGCACGGCTTCGAACCGTGCGTTCAGGAAGTGATACAGACGCCCGTTCTCGTGCAGGAAGTTTGCGAAAGTGTAGGCTGATCGCGGATTCACCAGCGTGACCAGATCCTTGAAGTGGCTGACCTGGAGCTCCGAGGAATCGAATGCGATGCCTGGATGCCAGCGGAAGTCGACCTGCCGATCCAGGAACAGTGCCCCTTGCCCAACTTGCTCGTGTATCTGACACGCAAGGCTCAAATTAGACGGCCCAGCACCCACCCCAACGCAAGATAACTCCACTTGCTTTCCTCCTATAGAGTCTTCCCGCTAGGCGGCTTGTTCGCGGCGAATATCGGCCATAGCCATTGGGCCCCCTCGCGGACGTTTTCGAGCCCCGGTGCCGACCGGATTTGCGAGAATTGTCCTGCGCGTTCGGGTTGTCGAATGTAGACCCGAGCATTCCAGCGCGGTGACAATCGACGGGTCATACCGGCTAGGTGGGGCAACGACGTATGTCCTTTCCGCCCGTCTGGATGCCCGCGTCGCCATCACGCGAGACGCTTTCCAAGCCCATTCAGGTGTTTGAAGCCGGCGCAATCGCCCGCCTCAACCATGGCGCGCCGGCCTTTCGGCGGCTTGATGGCAGGCGAGAGCGCGGTTTTCACTGCGGCGACGGCATTTTCGGTGCGCATGATCATGGACGACGTCTCGCTGATGCGTTCGCAGAGTCCAATGCATGGGCCGTGCCAGAGAAGGAAACTTTATTTAACAATGGGTTGGCGGATTTGCGATCCTGTCGGAAATCCGACATTGAGGGGGACGCCTCACGGCGACGCCCGATTTGCACGTCGATGTCGCCTTTTTCCGAATAGCTAATCGGGCACTTTCTGCACCAGAATACTTCTCTTATGGAGACCAGCACGAGGTCTTCACGAACGGACAGTGCAGAACCTTGTGTCTCTGCCGGACAGATCGCGATGTGCCTCTCCCATCGAGGTCGGCAGTTGCAAGAGCTGCCAGATCCTTCGCCCTATCGTGCCGTTGCACTGGCTCGATCCCGACATCCTCGGAGGCCGCGATCATGAAGAGTGACGCATCTCATGTCCGCCGCGAGGCCTCTCTCAGGGGGAAGCAATTCTCTACGTTGGTGTCGGATTGATGCTCTTGATGAAATGGTTCCGGATGGGCGTATGCCCAGACCTAAGTGCATCAATGCTTTGCGCGATATGGGACCTTCAACTGGATTGTCGAATCTCTGTAAAGATAGCCGGAAGACAATTGCGTTATGGCCACTCTGCCGGTTTCAAAAGCACGTGCGCCAGTCGGTCCCTGGACTCAATCCAGGCGGAGGGATGAGGCCGCAAAGCAGCCTTTTGCGCGCCCACGGTGGGCCAAGATGGAGCCATCGTAAACGCAGCTATTCGATGATCGCCGCCGCGGAGTCTTCAGGCTGTGCCGCGCCCGACACCGGCGACGTAGTGGTCGTCGATGGCCCCGTCGCCGATGTCGATCCGAAGCTCGGGCAGTTTCGCGGTGAGCTTCACTGCTTATTCCGCAGTGCCCACCGAGTGGCACAGGAGGTTCTATAAGGCGGTCACGGCTGCGTTCGTTGTCGGATCTTCGACGATGTCGGACATGAGACACAGCGCCATCAGGGTGATCGCATTGTGATGAAATGATTTTCTCATTTGGCACGACACCTGCAGCGCAGCCCGCAAAACGCGCTGCGGCACGGAAAGAGGAGAAATCATCCCATGATCATGCGCGCCGAACATGCGGTCGCAGCCGCGAAGCAAACTGGGCATGAGCGCTCCGCCAATATCAAGCAATTCGAGCAAGATTTTTCGTAATTCAGTCCACATTTCTGAAGAGCAAGGAGAGAATATCATGGCGAGAAACCAAATGCGCGCGGCGCGGGGAGTAACAGCGGCCGTTGTCCTCATTGTGATGGGACAGCAGGCCGTCGCGGCAGACCTTGCGCAAGCGGCGAGCGTCCCGCAGGCGGGAGTCTCGGTCACGGAAGCGCCAAGCCCTTGGCAGATCCGCCTGCGTGCGTTGGGGGTCGTCACTGAGGATTCGGGCTACGTCAATGCAGTGCCCGGCTCCGATCTTTCGTATTCGAACACCGTGACGCCGGAACTCGATATCTCCTATTTCTTCACGGACAACATCGCCGCCGAGCTCATACTCGGCACCACCTATGCAAACATCGGGGGCCAAGGTACGATCGGCGGGCTGGGCAATATCGGCCAGGTTTGGCTGCTGCCGCCCACGCTCACATTGCAGTATCATTTTACCGATTTAGGCGCGTTCAAGCCCTATTTAGGCGCCGGCGTGAACTACACAATCTTCTATAACCAGGGTGCCGGCAGTGCCGATGCTCTCAAGGTTAAGAATACGTTCGGCACCGCGCTGCAGGTCGGATTCGACTACATGGTGGATCAGCACTGGGGCGTCAACTTTGACGTGAAGAAGCTTTTCCTCAAGCCAGACTTCGACGTCACGGTCGACGGCGCGAAGCTGACGGGAAAGGCGGAGCTCGATCCCTGGTTGATAGGCGCAGGTGTCACCTACCGCTTCTAACAACGAAAGGTGAAGGCGGCTGCTGATAGCCGATCGGAAATAAGGGCGCCTCGTGCGCCCTTTTTTCCGGTCGTCCCTGCACGGGCGACACTTGAAGAAGCCGTTGTCGACGGGCGGCCGCCCTCCTCCAGCGGACCAAGAAGGTACCCCTGGTCAATGCGGCCTCGACTAACGCCTGAAATGGACGTGCTTAGATGCGCTTCGGATCAGGATGGTTGTTGGGTATTGTTGATGGACTGCCCGGCATCAGTCTCCCGGACGTCATGTCAGAGCTATGCGCCTGCGTAAGGCGAGCACGGAGCTCCCTCGACGCCGACAAGATGCCAGTTGTGTGCGTCAAGTTCTGCAAAATGGCGTGGCATTGCGGTGACGTCGGCGTGTCCGCCGCGCAGCCC
>NZ_AYVL01000029.1 GCF_000502835.1 Mesorhizobium sp. LSJC280B00 | reverse complement strand
AAGGCTGCTGTCCGCCCCGTAGACAGCGTCGCCCAGAACGTAAGCGCACGGGACGCCGGCATCGAGCGCCGCCGCGACCATGGCGCGCGCCATCTTTGGCTTGGTCGCAAACTCGACCGTCTCCGGGATCGACGCCCTGGCACATCGCGCCCGATCCTTTGTCCAGCTCTCCGGCAGATAAAGGCGACGATCGACCAGCGCTTGGCCGTAGCGGCTCGCGTAAGCCAAGAACACGCCGANCTGGCTGTTCTCGATCCGCCCCGCCGTTCCCGAGTACTGACGCGCGACACCGGCGGAACGATCGCCCTTCTTCACAAATCCCGTCTCGTCGACGATCAGGACACCATCCTCATCGCCCAACGCCTCCACCACATAATCGCGAACCTCGTCTCGGAGCCGATCAGCGTCCCAGTGGCTGCGCCCCAACAGCGACTGCATCCGATAGGGCCGCTCCGCTCCGGATTGCTCAGCCATCAGCCAGCCTGTCTTGCGCTCAATGCCGGAAAGAAGGCCGTCAAGGAAATCGGCGCCCGTCTCCCGCAACTCACGACGAGGAAGCACCCGCCCAACCCGCGCCTTCAGCGCTGTGAGCTCCTGCTCNGCTCAGCCATCAGCCAGCCTGTCTTGCGCTCAATGCCGGAAAGAAGGCCGTCAAGGAAATCTGCGCCCGTTTCCCGCAACTCACGACGAGGAAGCACCCGCCCAACCCGCGCCTTCAGCGCTGTGAGCGGCCAACAAGCATCCGGCCCGTGGGGCCGACTCGTCTCCCGGTCGTGTGAGCAGAAGAACATCGCGAAGTGCGGCTTCATCCTCGACGCCGCGAGCCTGCTCGCCGTACCGCGGCCGCCGAAAGCCCTAGGCGCTGTCACCAGGCGCCAGCCCACCTCTCTAGCTGGCGGACCATCGCATCGAGCGCGCCGATGGCCGCACCTGCAGTGATTGCAATGTCCTCAATGCGCCGCAACTGTTTGGGTCGGCGGCAGCCCTGCGCAACCAGGCCGGCACCGCCGTCGTCGGCGCGGCTTCCGTGGCACCGGGAAGAGTGCCGTGGTGGCGCAGGAGGGTTTTGGCTCAGAATCATGGAACACGATGAATCATCGCGGCGCTTTTTGTAGAGCGAACGATAAGTCTTGCACGACCAGCCATTTATCCCTCGCGAGATCAATGCCGCGGGCAATTAGCAGGCGAACTCCGTCCGGACTGAGTACCTGTTTCAAGGCGGGCAAAAGAAGTTGTGTAGTCATGTCACGAAATGCTTGGTCCGCTTCTCTGCCGGCCGATGGTCCATGAAATCCCCTCCCCACCCATGACACCAGACACCTCCTTGCCAATAGACCGATCAAGCACTGGCCTCCATGGTACCAGCGTGAACTCGCGCGCCTTCTCGACTATGACGTACTTGCCGCTGGCAAGGTCGATCGAGCGGCGCAATCGACCCTCTATTCGATCACCAGGCTGCGCTTCGGAATACGAGAGTCCGAGTTCGTCAGACAGTTGACCGGCAACACGGTTCAGCTCACGTTGACGCAGCATCGAAAGCATGTTGGCGCGATAGACGATCCGGTCCTGCTCTTCCCGAGCAAGACCTTGCGCAATCAGCCACTGCCGTCGGCGGCCTTGCGCCTCTCGGACATCGCGGCCGAAACCAGAGCTGTGCAAGGCCTCCGGTGTGTCGGAAACCAGCTCTCGATCGAGCCAGGTGGCGCCGTCGAACCTGACTTGTCTCTCCAGCGGCATCGATGAGAGCTTGTGAACCGTGACAGGCTCGGCCCTCGCTCGCTTACGCTCGTAGTCAGACACACGGTCGAGATGATCCGGTGCGACGATCCAGGTGCCGTCCGGCTCGCGCTCGACACGACCGGTCGCCCGGCGGATCGCCTCCAGTCGCCGCACGTGCGTTTCGGCAAAGCGTTCGGTGGCCGACGGGTCATGCTTGAGATGGATATCGATGCTGTAGCGCGCGTCATTGGCCGTGGCGATCTCGGCAATTGTGCGGTCGACTTGCCTTGGCCCGGTGTCCCTCGGCGTGACCCGCACTATGCAGCCCTCTGGCGTCGGTTGGGTGGCCTCGCCTTTGCCGATATCAACATAGTGGCTTTTGCCGTCCACGCCGTCGACGACGAGGTAATGGCGGTCAGTGATTTCGTCGGCCAGGCCGCGCGCAACGATGCGGCCAACGACAGGCTGCATCTGCTCTGCAGATCGATCATGGACAACATAGTCGGCGGCACTGCGGGCGAGCCCCTTGCCGGTCAGTTCGCGGTGCATGGTCTTGATGATGTCGCCCCGCTCGCCGATGCGGCGCAGCGTCGCTTCAAGCTCGCCATCAAGGCGCCAGCGGCCCGAGCCGACTTCCTCAGCCAGACCCATCCGCTCGAGCTTGCGCAGGCGGCCCTGGTGCAGCGTCTGGCGAAACGTGTCTCGGCTGGCCGGTGAGACATGCCCCTCATGGTCGCGCATGCGGAGCAGCTGCCGATCGATGCTGGTGAAGCGTTCCCGCTCCATTTCCTGGCGCAGGCGTTGCTCGATCTCGCGGTCCGTTCTCGGGCCAAGGTCGAGGCTGACCAGCTCGGCCGCCTGTTCACGGATTCCAGACGAGATGTAGTCTCGCGCGATGACAAGATTTTCGCCGCGGTCGTCCTTGCCGCGGACGATAATATGGGTATGCGGATGACCAGTGTTGAAATGATCGACAGCGACCCAGTCGAGCTTGGTGCCGAGGTCTCCTTCCATCTGCGCCATGAGGCGCCGCGTGAGCGGCTTGAGGTCGTCATACTCGATGCCGTCTTCAGGTGCGACGATGAAGCGGAACTGATGCCGGTCGCCATCGGCACGATCGATGAACGCCTTGCCATCGACGCGGTCGCTGTCGGCGCTATAGAGCTCGCCAGGCTCGCCTTCCCGGGTGACGCCGTCGCGCTGGAGGTAGCGAAGGTGTGCACGTGCCCCGTCAACACCCTTGCCGGCCAGCTTGACGATACGCGCCTTGACGACGGCGCGCCGCTGCCGAAACGCCGCGTGGCGATCGCGCGCTCTGAGAACGGCGGCAGCAGCCCCGCCGCGCCCCGCCCGGCTTCCGATGAAGCGGCCACGGCGACCGCTGCCGCCGCCGGCTCGGTTGATCGCGGCGCGAATCTGGCCGGCGAAACGCTTGCCTGCCTTCGAGCCGCGCGATCCGATTTTGCCCAGGCTCGGCTTGAACTCTTCATCCTGCATTGAGCCTCCTAGTAATCTTTAACAAAATCACATGTTTGTCGGCAGCAGCTCTCCTGACGCTGAAGGCAGCCTCCGTGAAAAACGATGTGCAGACAAAGACTTCGCCGGCTCCAGGAGGCGATGCCTTTATCTTGCCTTCAGCGGACCTGCCTCCCTGCCTTCCTGCCCCGACCCACGGTACCCCTGCCCTCACCTGCGATCCGGCCGGCCTGACCTTGCTCGCTCCGATCCGAGCGGCACCACAATTTGGCCATTCGGATCGGTCGCGGAAACACCGCTTCGCAGGAAAAACAGCGACTGCCCGGACGGGATTTCCGGCGCTTTCCGGAACGGGATTTGCCGGTGAACGCGTCCATGTCGGCGGCCGAGATCCCCGCCGCCTTGAGCTCTTCCAGATACGAAACCGTCTCGCTGGGCAGCGGTCGCCCACGCTGCAAATGCTGTTCGTAGCGGTCCGGCCCAGCGTTATAGGCGGCAAACAGGCCGGGAAAGCCGAAGCGGTCATACATGGCGCGCAGATAGGCAGTGCCTGCCAGAATGTTGTCGCGAGGGTCGTGCGGATCGGCTCCCAGGCCAAGCTCTGCGCGCACCTCCTCGTAGGTGCCGGGCATCACCTGCATGAGGCCAATGGCGCCGGCGCTCGATGTGATCGGCCGTCCGTCCACCATTGTCTGCCCCCGGCTTTCGGCATCCATGACGGCATAAATCCAGGGCTGTGGAATGCTGAATCGCCGGCTTGCTTCGGCCACCAAGGGCTGCCATCGTTGGAGCTGCGGACCACGGGAGATGGCGGCCGGCTGAGCGTCGGTCGCGGCGGAACAGGCGCATGGCGCTATCGCGACCATGCCCAGCATCAGGAGGGTTACTCGGTCCATAGCGGCACGAGCCTCCCGGCAATATTTTCGGCCGGCACCGGCCCGAAATAGCGGCTGTCGAAGGAGCGGTTTCTATCGTTGCCGAGCAGGAAAAACTCGTCGGCGGCGAGCTTGCGGCAGGCATTCCACCAAGGCAGCGGACGGTGCTGCGTGTCGGTTGCCAGCCGGCGCGCGACAATCTCGCCGCCGATGATGATGGCGTCGCCGAAGGCGCAGACATGCTCGCCAGGCAGCGCGGCAAGGCGCTTGACCAGCGGCACATTGCTGGGCAGATAGAAGCGTTCGGCGGCGAGATCGGCGACCGGTTTTGGCGGGCGGACGAGCACGAGGTCGCCCCGAGCCGGTGATCCGGACGCGACGCGATAGAGGCCGACCGGCGCACTGGCCGAGGCGTTCCAGACCAGCCAGGGCGATGGTTTGCCGAAGGCGGCGAAGCCGATCAGGCTGAGGCCTGCACTAGCCACGGCGATCGTCTTGCGCGCCCGAATGCGCCGCAGATGGCTGCCGATCAGACGGATAGTGGGACGCCGGCTCATGAGCGGCCTCCCTCACCGGCCGAGCCGGAATCGTGCCCGGCATCCTCGGGCCTGGTCTCCTGCGCGCGTCCCTTCGACCAGTCGTCGAGCTCGTCGATGTGATAGCGGACATAGCGGCCGTGCTTGCGAAATTGCGGGCCGCCGCCTTTGAGCCGCATCTTCTCCAGCGTGCGCTGGGACAGCCCGATATAGAAGGCGGCCTGCGCGGTGTTGAGAAACGGACTGCCCTTCTTCGCGCGGGCCGCGCGTTCGTTTTCGTCGTCCATGATGATCCTCGTTTCGCTACGGACAAGCGAAGGCGAGGATCGGCGAGCGAGATCGTTTTGGGGACGGGCGAAGAGTGGGGGGCGAGTTTTCGCCGCCCCCTCCCGAAAGAGCCCCGCGCCGGTTGCGGCGCGGGGCTCGAGGCTGGCGGTTCAGTCGACCGGGTTCCAGATGATGGCGTATGTGTCGTCGTCATCCTGGCCGGCGGCGCGGCCGAGATTGGCGTAGAGCTTGCGCGGGCCGAACTCCGGGGCGGCAATCGACAGGCTCACATAGTCCTTGCCGGAGGTCTCGCCGGTGCGGATCCAGCCGGCCCCTACTTCGACCCCTTGCGTCAGCACCCGGAAGTCGGGATGGGTGTCGGCGCTCTTTGCCTGATTGGGCACGATGTCGATGTCGGCGCGGACGCTAAGCGTCTTGAGCTGGCCCTTGTAGCCGCCGTTTTCCTGTTTGGTAACGTATCCGATCGCGGTCATTTTCAGTCTCCTTTTGGTGCTCGCCGGGGACCATTCCCCTGCGATGGCGGACCGTGATGGGCGCGTCCGGACCGCCGGAACCGGGACGGCCGCAGCGATAGCGGAGGACCCGAGCGGACAGCTTTTTTGAAGCGAAGCGGCGCGAGGAAGCCGCCGCAGGCGGCGGGGAAAAAAGCTGCTGGCGAGGGTTTCGGGCGGGCCGGATCCGCCCATAGGTCGTCAAGCCAGCCGCAGGGGAATGGTCCCTGAGACACATGGAGACAGGTGGCGCGATCGGCGGCACAACGAACAGGCGGCAATGCAGGGCGCCGGCTGCGCGGGCTCTGTCGGCAACCGGATCGGACAATTGGCCCCATGCGCGGGGCGCCTCGGCAAGCAACCCGGCGCGGTGCAGGGCTGCCGAAATGGGGGCGAGTTGGCGTCGGGATTTCTCGCGCGCGGCACTGGCTCGACAAGACGACCAATCGCCAGCCGGCGCGGCCCGGAGCGGCGCGCGCGACCTGAGCGGCGGTACTCGAGAGAACCGCCGCTCGGGCCCTGATCGACTATTCGCGCACGAACAGCGGCTGCACTTGTGTCCACTGATCGGCGGTGCGGAAGCCGCCGCGGCTGGTGTAGCTTTCGGCCGGGAATTTCATCCAGCGCGGCAGCCAGGTCTCAATCTTCTGGCGGCCATTCTCGCCCGCCAGGAAGTCACGGATGATCTTCGTTTGCGTCTTGACCTTCTCGGCGACATTGCCGTCCGCGACCAGCTTGCCGCCGATCTCGGCCAGCATCGAATTGTCGATTTCCTTGTCGCGCAAGAGGTCGAAGAAGGCATCGTCCGGTTGCCACCATGTGCCCATATCGACGTGCAGATGGTTGCCGAGCGCCTCGATGACGGCGCTGCCGGCTGCAAGCGTCTCGGCCATGACAAGGGTGAGAACGCGCATGACATCGTCGTCGCACAGCGCCAAGAGGCGCGCGAACACGCCGGCGATAGCAAAGGCGTCGCCATTGCCGCCGGCGACCACGCCATCCTCATCCGGTGATCCGAGCAGGGCCAATACCTCGCGCCGCTTTTTGCCGANCATTGCCGCCGGCGACCACGCCATCCTCATCCGGTGATCCGAGCAGGGCCAATACCTCGCGCCGCTTTTTGCCGAATGCGGCTTCAGCCTTGCAGCCGGCAAGGCTGGCAGTCACCGTCTCGTTGGCTGCGCGCTGCGGCTCGGGGCGCACCTGCCACAGGCCGGAACCGGTGATGGCGTGCGCCACCACGAGGCGCAGCGCCACGGCGGGATGGTCGAGCATGGCCGCACGCACGGCAGCATGGCGATGCAGATCGACATAGTTCTGCATCGGGCCGGTGAGTTCGGGGCGCGGCGGCTTGGCGGCTGTTTCTTCTTGCTCGCCGCCCTCGCGGGCGCGGCGGGCTTCCTTGCGTGACAGCCAGCCCTCGTGACACTCGACCTCGCCGCGATGCGAGACAGTGATGACGACCTTGCCGCCCTTCTTCTTCGGGGTCTTCTCGTGGTCCCATGCGTGGAAATACTGGCCCGGCTCCAGCAGCACCACCTCGCTCCAGCCGTGGTTGAGATATGTGTCGCGTCTGGCGGCAATCGCTTCGTTCTGCTTTTGCCAGAACAGGTCGGCATCGGCGAAATAGCTGTCCTCGCCGAACAGGTCCGAGGTGATCAGGCCGGGATATTCGTCGATGGCAAACAGCGCCACCTTGGTGGAAATCGACTGGCCGCCGAACAGCCATTGCTTCAATTGAAAAGCCACGCGGCGCGTGTTGATCGGGATCGGCACAGAGTGCCAGCCAGTCCTTCTGCTGCGCCTTGGACGCCATGGTGAGATGGCGCACCGTCTCGGCGTCGATCTCCTCGCGGCGATAGGCTTCGCGGATTTTGGGCAAGAGGTCGCCAAGCGCCAGAATGCGTTTGACCATCAGCTCGGTGATGCCGAAGGTCGCAGCGATGTCTGGAACGGTGCGGCCTTGCTTGACGAGCCGCGAAAACGTCTCCCATTGCGATACTTCGTCTGGATCGAGGCGGGCGAGGTTTTCGATCAGCGAGGCTTCCAGCGCATCGGCGTCGTCACCGTCCTCCATGATGGCGCAGGGCAAGGGATCGCCTTCGCCGCGCTCGTCGGCAAGCGATTTCGCGGCGAAATAGCGCCGCCTGCCGGCGACGATCTCGAAGGTTTCCGGCTGGCCGTTCGGCCGCACAAGGAGAGGCACCAGCACGCCGCGCGCACGCACGGATGGCAAGATGTCGGGAATGTCGGCCGCGCGTTTTCCATGGCGCATGTTGAGCGCGGAAAAGCTGATCCAAGGGGATGTGGGCAAGCTGCATGGTTACTCTCCTTCGCTTTGGTTAAGGTTGTCCCCGCCGCAGAGGCCGAAGGCCGGCGCGGCGGGACGGTTTTTGCGCCTATCGGCGCTGCTGTTCCGCCGTGTCGGGCGGAAGCTCGGAATGGGGCTTTGAAAGGGCGTCTGCTGCCTGCCGCAGAAGTCGCTCGGCCTCGGTGATGTGGCCGCAAATGCGGGCGGCTTCGGCATAGACGGAGAGCGTAAAGCGCGCGTGGAAATGCAGGTCGCGCTCTATGCCGAGGCCAAGCGGACCTTTTACGGATGCAAGCTCGGCCAGACTGACGCTGCCGAGTTCGGGGAAGCCGAAGCCGAGATCGCAAAGGCCGAACAGCGTGTCGCCATCGGCGTCGAGTTCGCTCAGAAGCCACGTGGCGGCACCTGTCGGATTAAACAGTTTCACAACGGGAAAATGGTCGATGTCGGCGTCGGCGGCGCTATTGGCGAGCAGTCGTGCGCGCAGTGGATCGGTAATCAGGATCATGGAAAGACTCCTTGTCAGAACAGGTCGAGTTGATTTCTGCTGGCTTCATCGAAGAGGCCGATATCGAGCGGCTTTTGCGCCGCGCGCGGACGCATCGGCGCGTCCATCAGGAGGGTGAGCCGATCGCGCGTGGTGATCGGCCGGACGCCGGGAATGAGCATCTGCTCGCCTTGCGGCGTCGGCTCGGTCGCGGTCAGTTGAGGATCGCGCATCGTCATGCCGCAATTCCTTCCTGCGCCTCGCCTTCGGCATCGGCCTGAATGCCAAGCAGGAAATCGGCGGCCTTGGAGGCAAGACTGGCGGCACGGAAGATCGCGCGGTTGTCCTCGCGCAGCACCTTTAGCCATGAGCCGATGTAGTCGGCATGACGCACGGTCGGCTCGATACCGAGCTCGCTGCAGACGAAGGCGGCAGTGATTTCGGCGACCAATTCTTCACGCGCGTAAGCCTTGGAGCCGAACGAGCCGGAGAGGTCGCGAGCAAGCCGCGTCCGGTGGCCGGTCCAGTGGCCAAGCTCGTGAAAGCAGGTCCGGTAATAGTCGATCTGGTGATGGAACGCCGGCTGCGGCGGCACCTGAATGTGGTCGCTGCCCGGCATGTAGAAAGCGCGATCGCCGCCGACCCTGAAATCCGCACCGCTGGCGCGAATGAGCGTCTCGGCCTGCGGCACGATCTCGCACTGAGGCAGCGGCTCGGCGGCGGCATAGAGGTCTTCCGGAAGATTATCGCACTGCGCGACATTGAAGACGGTGAAGCGCTTCAAAAAAGGCACGGCCTGTGGTTCATCGCCCGCGTGGCGTGCGCGCTCCTTCTCGTCCTTGGGGACAAAGCGGTCGGCATGCACGATGGTCGTGCCGCGCTCGCCCTTCCTGACATTGCCGCCAAGGACGAGCGCCTGCCGGAAGGTGAGCCAGTTCTGGCTGGGATAGCTGCGCTCGATGACCGCGCCCCACAGGATGAGGATATTGATGCCGGAATAGGTGCGCCCAGAGGATGCATTCCTCGGCAGCCCAAGGCCTGCCTTTGCGCTGCCCCATGGCTTGACCCATGGCACGGTGCCGCGCTCCAGCTCGGCAATGATGCGGTCGGTGATCTCCTGATAAAGGCTGGCGCCGGGGCGCCCGCCCTTGCCTGCGCCNCCATGGCCGCTCGCCCCTCAGAGCAAGCGCCGTTCTCTCTCCAAAACTTTTTGCAGAACCTTCAGCACACTATCAAGATGCCTTGTTCAGCCATGCTGCGACAGCTGCTGTTCTTTTGCTGCAGGAGCGGTGGCTGGCGCCCCGTGGACGCATTCCTCGGCAGGCCAAGGCCTGCCTTTGCGCTGCCCCATGGCTTGACCCATGGCACGGTGCCGCGCCCCAGTTCGGCAATGATGCGGTCGGTGATCTCCTGATAAAGGCTGGCGCCGGGGCGCCCGCCCTTGCCTGCGCCAGCCTCTCCGCTGGGGGTACGCTTGCTGTTTGCATGCATCGTCTCATCCTCCGCTCGCCAATCGCCGCGCCTTTCCCCGGAAGCGGGGTGGGCGGCGAGTCGCGACCGGAAAGGCCCGCCGTGGGAGGCGGACCGCATCCGGAGGACCGGAACGAAGAGCAGGACCCTGAGCGGCACGCGAAGGTTGCGGGCTGCCGCGGCGGGCCTAGAAGGGAGTGCCGCCCACCCCGCGCCACCGGGAAAGGCCAACAGACAAACCGCGCCGCCCGCAAGGGCGGCGGCCGTCACAGCCCGAAGGGCTGCCCGCGCCAAGGGGCGAAGCCGAATGGCCGAGACCGCCTGAGCTTGCCGAAGAAAAGCGGGCTCGGTTCACGAGCACCTGGTGCGCGCCAAGGCGCGCCGGCGCCCGCCAGGATCGTAGGCTGGACAGAATTTCGCACGGATCAGCGTCAAGCGCCGCGGATCCAGCGCTCAAAAGGCGAGGTTCGCAGCAGGCATGAATCGATCAACGGGAACAGATGAGACTCGAAGCTCAACTCTGTGCGATGAAGTCCCCTGGTCGGAGAACCTCACGAGCGACGACAGGGAGCATTTCACGATTTACCTGGGCGATTACAAACCCGGCAAAGGAACAGACCGCTATGCCTAAGAGTTGGACGGCATGAGACAGGAATCCGTTTTCAACCTTCGGCAGTCGTTCGGTCTTGAACTAGACATGCCTATGGACGCCGGGATTGCGCCCTACGTGCACGTCTTGCGCCGGGAGGGGATCGAGACCTACGAATCTTGTCAGGGCGGACCTGGGCATGTATTTCCAGAGCCGACGATTCGGTTCCATGGTGGTCGTGGCGAGGGCTTCAAAGCATTCGCCATAGCAACCACTCACGGATTGCCAGTTTATGCCGTGCGCAGGATTTGGACTGTGGACGATGGGGAGCTGACTGGACCATTTTGGGAAATTGTTTTCCGTGAACAGGCCCAGTCAGAAGGAGATTTTTAGAGACGTTTGCAGTGATCGCACTTCGGCAAACCACCAGTGCCGGCGATGCGATTTTTCGTTTCGATGTTGTTGCCTTCAGTGCACTGATTGTTGTCGTGGTATACCTTCGTGCCTGTAAGTTTTGAATGGAAGGGATTCACTTTAGCCATTTGATACTCCGAATCACCAGTTTTCTAAACGGAGCCGTGTTAGCATGCAGGCGTTCATGAGTCCTTTTGATTCCGAACTGTTGCGAAAAATACTTCAAAGAATACTGCACCGAAACGTGTGCGATGCAGCATTTCGTAAGCATTTACAACGGACGGCTCAGACTCGAGACTTCCGCCATGCCGCCTTGCGTGGCTTCCTCCGAACAAAACCAGCGCTCGCCTTTCAACAGGTTGAGGCGCGTGTCCCAGTAATATTCCTGTCCGGGATCATGATAGATGCGCTCGCCCGTTTTGTAGCTGATATTGGCTTTGATGTTGCAGCCGACAGCGGCAGGGTCGATTCGAAGGCAAGAAAGCCAGCCAGGAGTTGTCTTGATAGCGACGGTTGCCCACGCCCCTTCCCTCCGAAGAGAGAATGCGACGTTTGCAGCCTGGAGTCTACAAGTCGGGTCTAATTCACCGGTCCTGTTCCGAACCATTGAATGAACGGCGCATCCTTGCCCGTGATATCCTTCACCGTCTTTAACAGCGCTTCATGGGTGCGTTGGAGAGCCAGGTAATGGTTGCTGGTAGGTGATAGAAGCGGCTGGACGATGCTCTTGTGCAGCCGTTCCGCCTCCGCCAGAAAGCGCTCGATTTCAGCCTGTGAAAGCTGCTTGGAAAGTTTGGTCCTAGCCATTGCGATCTCCATTGAGGAATCGCCCCACCTAGGATTATCATCCTATATCAGCATGGCCGGGTAAAGACCCACCCGCAGCGGAATGGCAGCTTGCCGAAGAAAAGCGCGCTCGGTTCACGGCACCGGCGCGAGCCGTTGGTGCGCGGGCGCCCGCTAGGACCGCAGGCTGGACAGAATCTCGCACGGATCAGCGTCAAGCGCCGCAGTTAAGTCGAGAAACTCGATGACGTCGAGACGCCGCTCTCCACCCTCGTACTTGGCCACGAAGGATTGGGGACGATCAAGTTTCTCGGCCACCTGCGCCTGAGTCAGGCCTTTGGCCTTGCGCAGGGAAACCAACTGGGCCAGAAACCGCTGGTGGCGGGGCGATCGAAGAGACTTGGGCATGTAGGCGAACCGGTCGGGTAAAGACCGGATCAGCGACTAATCCCGGTTTCGGATTATCCCATTTTGGGATATGCTGCGGGCGCTCAACAGGCGAGGTTCGCAGGCATGAATCGACCAATGGGAACAGATGAGAGTCGAAGCTCAACGTTGAGGGATGAAGTCCCCTGGTCGGAGAGCCTGACGGCCTACGACAGGGAGCATTTCACGATCTACCTGCGGATCCTGGATGCCTGCGCCGACAATGCCAGCGAAGAGGAGATGGCCGATCTCATTCTCGGCATCGACCCGGCCCTTGAACCGGTCCGCGCCCGCAAGGCTCTTCGCAGCCATATCGACCGTGCGAACTGGATGGTGACGACTGGCTACAAGGAACTGTTCGCCGGCTGAGGCACAGCACGGATTGTCATGCTCTTCAAACAAGGAAGTTCAGATACCCGCCATTCATGAGCGCACGGCCGCGAGAGACGGCGCGGCGGGAGCGGTCACAACTGGTTCGCGTGCTGTTTGACTGCCATTTCTAGTGCTTGGCTCAGAGGCACCGCCTTGGAGAAGAGGAAGCCCTGAGCGGTCCTGCAGCCAAGCTTGTGCAGGGTTTGCCGATCCGCCTCTGTTTCGACGCCCTCGGCCATGACCTCGATCCCGAGCATGTTACCGAGATCGATGACCGATTTGACAAGCAGTCGGTCCTCTCGGGACTTGGCCAAGCCGCGAATGAAACCCTGGTCTATTTTCACCTTGCGTATCCGACTGTCCTTGAGCGATGCCAACGTGGAAAAGCCGGTGCCGAAGTCATCGAGCGCGATGGAAATGCCGGCATGTGAAAGCCGTCCGAGCTTTTCATCCACTCTGTCCGGGTCAACCGGGGATTCTTCGGTAATCTCGATCTCGAACATCGTTGCAGGGAGACCTCTTGCCGCCAGACCATCCAGAACCATGTCGTCGATATCGCCGGCTTCCAGTTCGCGCGGCGAAATATTCATCGCCACACGGAGATCACGACAGTCAGCTTTCACCAAGCCGTCGATAAAAGCACAACAGTCGGCGAATACGGTTTGCGTCAGCAGCTGAAGCATTCCGGTTTCGCGTGCAGCTGTGATGATTTCGGGTGGAGAGATGGCGCCATGAGTCGGATGGGACCACCTCAGCAAGGCTTCAAAACCGACCACGGCCTCGGTGTCGAGTTTCACGATCGGCTGGAACCAAGGTTGCAAGCTTCTCGTCTTTATCGCCGAATGAAGGTCCCGTTCGACGGACTGGCGGCGTTGCAGTTCCCTGTCGAGTTCGGCATCGAACAGGCAAAATTCGTTCCTGCCACGACGCTTGGCCGTATAAAGGGCGATATCCGCCCGCAACAACATTTCCGTCAGGCCCGGCGTCTGCGCCAAGTATATTCCTATCGATGCCCCGACACGGACGGACGCGACCTCGATATAGGGTCGGGCAATTTTGGCTATGATATTGGAGGCGAGATCACTGGCAGAAAGCGAAACCCTCGTTGAGGGAAAAAACAGCACGAATTCATCGCCGCCGATACGAGCGAGCGTTGAGCCTTCCGGTGCTTCCTCCTCTATGCGGCGGGCGATCCTGACAAGCAGTTCATCACCGGTCCTGTGACCGTAGGTATCGTTGACGGATTTGAACCCGTCCAGATCAACCAGCATTGCCACGAAGGGGCCATCCGCGGTCTCGAAACGTCCGATTGCGTCTTCGAGGCCACGCCTGTTGAGAAGGGCCGTCAGGTGGTCCTGCCTGGAACTGGCCTTCATCTCCGCCGCAAGCCGCTCGGCCTCATGCCTCAGGCGGCTCGCTTCGCGGAACCGTGCTTGCCCAACACACGAAGCTCGAACCAAGCCGCCCATGAAAAGCAGAACGGTAAAAGCCAGAATGTAGTCTTCAAAATTGCCTTTCGCCAAAAGGCATCCCACCGTGATGAGGAGCGGAGGTGTGATGAAGTTGGTCGCCGCCGCGGCATACGAACTGCCGTATGTAACCGCACCAGCGGAAATGCCCGCCAGAATGACCAGATGCAGCGGTGCTTGAGGTGTCGTGTATCCAACAGTCAGGACGGCCAGGAAGGACCAGGCAAACCCTGCCAGAAGGGCAAGGATGCCAAACCAGCGAAGCCGCGGCAAAACCCCCACTAAACCGTCATGGCGCCCCGTTTCCTTTAGCTGATAACGCGCGAGTGCAAGGCGGGCGGCATTTATCGCATTGACGACCAGGAACCAGATTGCAGCGGCAAAGCCGCTGCCAGAAAGGGCGTGCACCGCCCAAATCAGGCCTGACAGGATACCGCTTATCGGCATCGACACGAAGAGGCCGGTCCTCAGGTCAGCAAGCTGATCCTGACGGATTTTGGCCTCCAGCGTGTCTACTTTCTTCGGGGCCATGGACGGACCAGCTTGCTCCCATCGTTGTTCGCGAGGACAAGCTTACGCAGGCCCACTGAAGGACGGGTTAACTATCCAGCGGGGGGTAACCAGTGCGCTCACCATGTCTTCGGGGCGCACGTCTGCTCTTGGCCTTGCCGTCTGACCATCGAGCTCTTGCCCGCACGCGTGCCTTGATCCGAATCATCCCAGGATCGGCAACGTCACCATGGAAGCAGCCCTGCCAACGGCATCAACGCGCCCGGCGAGACAAAAGGAAGCCGGGCCGAGATAGCGTTCCAGAGCGGCAGCGCTGCCTGCGATTCACCGCCTGAGCATGGCCGAAATGCCATGGCGGATAAAGGGAAGATATTGGGCAAAGCGAAGCCCCGCATGTCTTGCAAGCCGTGCCGCCGGGTGCTCGCCTGAGTAGAGACCGACAAGTACATTCGTAGCATGATAGAGCGGTGCCGCCGACAGACGCAGCCGGCTTTCGTATCTGCCGAGCATGTCGGGATCAGCAATGTCGCGGCGCTCGCGATATGCCGCCAGGATTCCATCGGCGAGTTGCTTCTGGCCACTGAGGCCGATGTTGAAGCCATGCGCGGTCACCGGGTGCATGCCGAGGGCAGCATCGCCGATCAGTGCCGCACTCGGAGCCCAGAACTTGTGCGCCCAGGTCGTGACCAGCGGATAGGCATGGCGGGTGCTTGCCAAGGTCATCTCTCCGAGGCGTCCTCGACACCGGCTCGTCAATTCCATGAGGAACAAATCGTCGTCGAGAGCAAGCAGTCTGTCGGCCTCGCTTGAGCGCAAAGTGAGAAGCAGCGACGACACGCCTTCCATGAGCGGCAACATCGCTATCGTCTGATGGTGATCGAACCATTCGACCGCGATCTGGTGATGGGCGCGCTCGTGCCTCACCCGGCAAATCAGCATGGAGTTGCCAAGCCGATTGATCGCGGCGCCAATGCCGAGGAGGTCGCGCGTCGCGGACAAACGCGAATCCGCTGCAACGAGCAGCCGAGCGGCCAATTGCCTGCCATCACAGAGCCTTATGACTGCTTCTTTGTGGCTGGTTGTTGCATTGACGACCGAGCGGCCGCACAGCAGCTGCGCATGACCCTGGAAGCGGACAATCTTGAACAGGGCGGCGCGGATCCGACAATTTGGGACCAGAATTCCGAGTGGTTCCGCAGATCCGCTGGGAGAATCGAAGCACAGGGCGAAAGGGCTCGATCCGTTGAGCACGCGCGCGCCTTGTAGCGGTGATTTGTCCGAAGCGGGGATGGCATCCCAGGCGCCGAGCTCGCGAAGGATTCCAACCGATGCGTGGGTCAGCGCGATCTCGCGACCGTCGAAAGCCGGATTCGCCAGGCTTTCGAGCGACTGCCGTTCAACCACTGCCACCTTGAGTCGGCTCTGGGCAAGCGATGCGGCGAAGGAAAGTCCGACCGGCCCGGCTCCGACGACAATAACGTCGAATCTATCGACAGAGCCGGCCATCAGCGTGCCGCCATAGCGTCGGCTATCTGCGACGAAGAGCACTGGAGCGCATCGCAATCGATCCACGGTTTGCGGCTCATGTCCCCAAGCGTCTCCACGCGACCTAACCGTCCGTTAGACATCCGTTCTCCGTTGAAAAATGGTCAATGAAACCATGCCGACGAAGAGATAACCCTGATCTGGATCAACCAGGCTCGATAAACGCGGCAACCGCTGGTTCACGGTCGACTGGTCGATCGCCACGCCATGGTCTGGTCAGGTCATCATGGAATGGCGGGCTTCCCCTTCGGTGCGGCCCTTTCACGGCGGTAACAGGGGTTCGATTCCCCTTTGGCGCACCAGCAAAATCAATCACTTAGCTGCATTTTCCGCAAACTCGTCTAAGATTCATCTAAAATTTGTTATGTGGAAAACGGTGGATTTGGGTGGAGATTGATGGAATCAGATAGCCGAACGTTGAAATTGGCTCCTATATGAGTGCTTGGGGGGCCAGATGCATTGTGAGGTTGAGTTTCTGCCGGTTGGCTCCGGCTCCAAAGCCGGTGACGCCATTGTAGTGCGTTATGGCGACGCTGCCGATTATCATTTGATCTTGGTCGACGGTGGCCATGCCGAAACCGGAGACAACATCGTCGCGCACCTCAAGAAGCAGTTTGGGCCATTTCCTGTGCTTGAGCATGTAGTGCTGACGCACTCCGATGCGGACCACGCGTCGGGGCTGCGCACCGTCTTGAGCGAAATTCCTGTGCGAAATCTCTGGATGCATATTCCATGGCTGCTCGCCGAGGAATCCCGTCACCTGTTTTCAGATAAGCGATGGACTCCGGAAGGCCTGAAGGCGGCTGTCAAAGCCGAATACGGGACGATCAGTGAAATCTACGATCTAGCTGTCGAAGCTGGCTGCAATATTTTCTTTCCGTTTCAAGGTGCCGACATTGGTCCATTCCGGGTGTGCTCACCAAAGAGGGCTACTTACAACTACCTGCTCCCACAATTCGAAAAAACACCCGACCCGGATCAGGGCGCTATCGAAGCGGCCCATATTTGGATTGGGAAGGAATCATTGACCCACAAGATTTTTGAAGCTGCGAAAGCAGCATTGCAGGGCTGGACCGAGGAAACGTGGGATAACGAGCGATTGAAGGATGGAGGCATCACCAGCGCAAGCAACGAGTCTAGCGTCGTGCTTTATGGCGCCTTCGAAAACAACGCCCGCGTTTTGCTAACCGGTGACACGGGTGTGAGCGGTCTTTGGTGGACAGCTAGTTACGCAGAAAGCGTGGGCCTGCCCCTTCAGCAGTTCACCTTTGTGCAAATCCCGCATCACGGAAGTCGCCGCAATGTGGGGCCGACTGTTCTGACCAAACTATTGGGGGAGAAGCAGCCGGAAGGCGCAGCGTATCGCTTCTCGGCGTACGTTTCAGCACCCAAGGATGACGCCAAACATCCACGTCGCATGGTTCTCAACGCATTTAAGCGCCGTGGCGGCCTCATCATTGCGACACAGGGAGGCAGCAAAGTTCATTGGGGAGGCTTCCCGGCACGTCCTGGATATAGCGTGGCGGAAGGCCTGCCCTTCTACACACAGGTCGAGGAATATACGTGAGCACAGGTGGACCGCCGCGCTCGTTGAAAGATCAGACCCGCTGGCAGCTTTGGCTTACGATTGCCGCGAATTTTGCTTTGTTTTATGGGGTGGCACAGTCTGACGCTCTTGCGGTTTCCGGCATCAAGGGCCTGCTGGTGGGGGCCGCAAACCTTCTTCCGGTCGGGCTAGCTCTCATTGTTACATCAGTCGCAAACGGCCTTCTGAACGCCGCTGCGAAAGCCCGCTTGGTGTTTCTTCGATGGCACTTTGCATTGCCTGGACATCGAGCCTTTAGCAGCCACGGGCCGACAGATCCTCGCATCGATATGTCTCGACTGAAAGACTCTTTGGGAGATACTTTCCCCCGAACACCGGGTGACGAAAATCGCCTGTGGTATCGGTTTTACAAAGACGTCGAGTCAGAGACCGCAATCCTCCATGCTCACAGGGAATTTCTGTTTACTCGCGACTACGCCGCTTTTTCGTTCCTGTTTCTTTTCGGCTTTGGGACCGCAGCGGTTTTCATGGTGCAGTCCCTGAGGGTGTCGTTTATCTATTGCGCCGTTCTGCTGCTACAGTTCTTGGTTGTTCGCCACTCGGCGGCAACCTATGGTGTCCGGTTGGTAACAACGGTGCTGGCGCGCCACGCAGCGAAGACGGTTTGAATTTCCGGGTAGTATAGGCTCCTCTTACCCTCACGCCGTCCTCCAAACCTCGACGCTGGTAAAGAGTTCGGACTCGCCGGAGGCGGCGGCTAGTCCAAACCCGGCCGTGTTGTTGGTTCCCGAACACCAATGCTCGACGCGGTGCGCCTTGCCGGCGAGAGCGGTTCCCCATCCGAACGAGTCGGTTTGTTGGTGAGGGCTGGTGTCAGCCACCGCGCTAGAGCCGGAGGCGACCACAACACCGTCAGTGACATTGAAGAGCCTGGCGATGTGTTGTGTGGCTCCCCATGCCGGCGCCCGCCACCGGACCCTGCAATTTACCGATGGCGTGAATTCGTCGCCGGCCAAGGTGATGACACCAGCGGGATCATATGACTTGGTGTTCAAGGTTCGTGGTCGAAATACACATTTCTTATGTCTGCACTTGCCGTCGTGGCGCTCGCCCTTTCGGCATGCTCGGCGGCGGCTTTCGAGTTCGAACGCGTCACCGTCACCAACGCCAGCTACGACAACCCGCTCGCCGAGCGCATAGAAGAAACGGCCTGATGCCGGAGGCGATGTCGTCAAGGTGCATTGCGGTCCGACGATGGAACCGACAAAGTCTTCGCCGACTTCTCCTACCGTGTCACGTTCCAGCCGGACGGCGGCATAGACGTCACCCAGTGGTAATTCGGCCTTGACCGATGTTCCTATTCCGTTCTAGCGCAGGAATAAATTCATACGGTGAAGAATGCCGAGGCGATGGGCTGAGGAGGCCGAACTAGCCCGCGCTTATCATGGTGCGCGCCAACGCGGGGAAGCGGGTCACGCTCTCCCCGGATACCGCACTATTCGTCGGATTGAAGCTGTTGACTGCCTCGGCGAAGCCAACGGCCGCCGAGGTCGCACTTATGATCTGCGATAGCAAGTGTGAGCGCCCGTGTTACCCCTGCCAAGGCAAGGCCAACGGGATAGTCCGCGCCTACGGCACTGCGCCGGCTAACGCCGGTCTACACAGGTTTACGCTACTGAAAAGTCGGCGAGACACCCGGAATTGCGTGACCTGTTACTTTGGTAGTGCTTTTCTATTTACTAATTTAGTTGCGGCTTGTATTATGGCTTGTTTCCGAGATGAAAAGGGGTCTGCAATGAAAGCTTACGGCAAGATCCTACTTGTCGCCGCAACGGGTTTGTTACCTACGGCGGCGTATGCTGATACGTGCGATACGGGGAAAGACTCTTGCAGCATAACATGCCCCAAGCGCTGCTATGCGTCTTGGGATGCCACCGCAAAAACCTGCAGCAAGGGCTGTAGGGACACGCTGGTTGAGAAGAAGAGTCACACTCTTTATATGTCAATCAACGGATTGACGAAGCAAGAGCTAATGTCGCTCTTGAAAGGAAAAAAGCTCGCAGATTGAGATTGTTACGTTTCGGCGGTCAAGGTCTTGCCGGTTTCGAAAGCGATCATGTCTGCATTTTCTTGTTTGAGAATTCTAGATCAATATCAAGAGGTTGGCGAGGCCACGGGGCGACGCAGTCCAACTGGCTTTTCGGGATCTCGCCGGACAGGATGCAGCCGTATCGGTCATAGGCGCCGATACCTGGGGCGAAGAACCATGCGGAACGCCCGGCGGCATCGGTGTGGGCGCCGTCCTCCTCGTCTCGAAAAGGGCGGAGCGGCCCGACACAGAGGCCGCCTCGGGTGCGATAGGTTCCGCCGGTCCTGACGTCGATTGGTTCGCCAAGATCTTGGTCTTGACCGACTTTAGCGAGCCTGGCTGCGGCCAAGATCAACTTGCTGAATTCGGGCAATTCTATATTTTGGGTGACGGCCATATCGAAGCGTCCTCTTTGGTTGTGGTTAGAGCCGGCGAGTGTTTCTATCACTCGCCGGCTCACTCACATTTCGACAAATCCATTCGCAAATCAAGTACAAAACGAGCTTGCCACGTTTTATCAGGTGATGGCGGGAGATATCTTCCCATGTTGTTTGCGATATGCAAACGATACTGATTTTTAGTTTGCGATATACAAACGGAGGTCTAGAATCCCCGAATGCTAAGGAGTCAGTGCAGGCGCGTGCTCGCGACACTCTCCATGCGCGGCTCGTCGCCCGATAGATGAATTGTGCCGGACAGCCAGAGCCTACCGGAGGCGTGCGGGTCCGCCGTGCGTATGATCTTATCTCGGGCAACGGGGGAAACCGCATCCGTCGCAGCCAAGCCGTTCTTGACGACGACGCCGACGTGAGAGGCATTCAAGGATTGAAGCCGCCGTGCGTGCTTGCTGACGCCCGCATTCAGGGCAGCTTTGAAGTCGTTGTTAACGCGGAGCACGGTTGCTCGGGCGAAATTGGCAGGCAAACGGCCGCGCCAATCCTGCAGGTCGGCTTCCGTCAAGCAATGCAATTCTTTGTGAGCAATAGCGGCGTCGGACAGAATGTGCTTTCGCATACGATTGCCGGCATCAAGGCGAGCGCCGCGAGCGCGCTCAACCTTCTCGCGTTCTAGTATGTAAGCCTCGGTGACACTGCGGACGGTTACAGGGTCGCCAGCGGCCTTTGAGACGGCTTCGATACGTTTTGCCTCGACCAGTCTTCTGCCCGCTAACTTATTGAATTATATGGAAACGTATGGAAAAATAGCAATGCGCGAAGCGGCACAAACGCAGCACTTTCCTGGCCGAAAGTTCGGCAACGTATTCTGGCTGATGCGTTCGCACCCGTCGCGCGCCGAAATCGGCATGAGGCGAAGCAACCGGGGAAAATATTCGAGCGAGTCGTTGCAGGGCAGGCTGGCTCAGCTGCGTGGCTCGTCGCGGTCGATCAGGATCCGCTCGGCGGCGCCATCGAGATCTTCATATTGGCCGCTCCTCAAGGCCCACAGAAACCCGGCCAGCCCAAGCGCTCCGAGGAACAGGGCCACAGGTATGAGGTAGGCGAGCGTCGTCATGAGGATTGTGCCAGTGCGCCAATGTCGGAGTGCCTGTCATTGTCGGGCATCTTGCACCGATGCATTTGACACGAAACCTTGCAAGCGTAGCGCATTGCCGATGACCAGGAGGGACGAGGCGGACATCGCGACCGCCGCAATGAGTGGCGTAACGTGCCCCAGGATGGCGACCGGCACGGCGATGCCATTGTAAACGATCGCGAGGGCGATGTTCTGCCGGATCAGCCGTCCGGCCTTCCGCGAAATGTCTAAAGCAAGTGGGACCGCCAGAAGACTTTTACGCAGGAATACGAAATCCGCCGCATTGCGGCCAATGTCGGCGGCCGTGGCCGGCGCGAACGAAACATGCGCCGCGCTCAGCGCAGGCGTGTCGTTCAAGCCGTCGCCAACCATCAGAACCCGGTGTCCCTCTTTCGCCAGGGTTTCGATGCATTCGACCTTGCCGGACGGCAGCAGGCACGGAACGAAGTCATCGATACCCAGCATTTTCGAGATTTCGCGGCAGGCGGCCGCGCTATCGCCCGACAGCATCTGAACCGACATCCCGGCATCGTTCAATCGCTCGATCGCCGCCTTGGCGTCGGCACGCAACGCATCCTCGAAATTGAAGGTCGCGACAACGATCCCGTCTTTCGTCAGGACCGTCCCGCCATAGCCATGTTTGCCTTCGCCGCCTGTGCGGGCCTTCCATCCAGCCCATCCGCGTCTGCCCAGCCGCCAGATACTTCCGACGTCAGTTGCTTCGATACCGAACCCCGGATGCTCGGTGACGGCATCGAATTTGTGCTGCCCGCCGCCAGCGGCAAGACCGGCTATGGCCTTTGAAAAGGGATGACGCGAATGCGCGGCCATGTCGGCCGCAATCGTCAGCATGGCCGGATCGATCGAGGCCGCATTGACGAGACGGGGCTGGCCGAGCGTGAGCGTGCCGGTTTTGTCGAACACCGCTGCATCAATCGTTGCCAGGCGCTCCATGGCCGAACCATCCTTGACCATGATGCCGTTCTCGAACAGCCGCCGCGCGGCGACCACCTGGACGATCGGCACGGCGAGCCCGAGCGCGCACGGACATGTGATGATCAAAACGGCGATGGCGATGGTTATCGCCCGATGCCAGTCGCCGGTTGCCGCCATCCAGCCAAGGAATGTCACGAAGGCGGTGAGATGAACAACTGGAGCATAGAGTGCTGAAACGCGATCGGCGATGCGGCGGTAATGTGCGCGACCGCCCTCGGCGGCTTCCATCAGCCGAACCATTTCCGCCAGGAACGAATCCTTCGCGGCGGCTGTCGCCTCGATGGTCAGCGGGCCGGTAAGGTTGAGCACGCCGGCCTGGACGGCATCGTTTGGAGCCACGCTTCTGGGCGTGCTCTCTCCCGAAACCAGCGAGCAGTCGACGTCCGATGTCCCACGCGTGATCTTGCCGTCGACGGGGATCCTTTCGCCGGCCGCTATCAGCAACAGCATGCCCGGTTCGATCTCGCCAACCGGCAGATAGTCGCGTGCGCCACCGTCGCGCAGCACCATGGCGCCACGCGCGGCCAGTTGTGACAGGCCTTTCACGGCGGTGCGGGCGCGTGCGCGCATCACGTGATCCAGCGTGCGGCCGATCAACAGGAAGAACAGCAGAGACACCGACGCGTCGAAATAGGCGTGGTCGCCATGGGTGATCGTCTCATGGAGGCTCATCGCATAGCCCAGCGATACCCCGACCGCGATCGGCACGTCCATGTTCATGCGGCTGTGGCGCAGCGCATTCCAGGCCGAGCGAAAATAGATGCCGCCGGCGAAAGCGAGCGCAGGAATGGCAATCAAGGCCGAGACCCAATGGAACAGGTCGCGGGTCGCGCCTTGCGCGCCGGACCAGACGGAGACTGATAGCAGCATGATGTTGCCCGCCGCAAAGCCGGCGACCGCGACGGCGCGGATCAGTTCCGAGAGCATCTTGTCCTTCCCGTCAGCCTCGGGATCGAACAGGTGCGCGCCATAGCCCAGCCGTCCAAGTGTGGCGACGAATGGCGGAACCTCCTCGCCGCGCCACCGGACCGAAACACGTTTCGTCGAAAGATTGACACGAGCGCCTTCGACGCGATCCAGCTTGCCGATCGCCGTCTCGATCGTCTGGATGCAGGCGGCACAATGCACAGCCGGCACCGAGAGGTCGGTCTGGCGAAGATTTTCGCCAATCGAGCGGCTCGCCAGTCTGATTTCCTGGCCAGAAGGCAGGACCAGTGTGACCTTTTCCAGGTCCAAAGCCACTTCGGCGCCTGGCGCGCAGCAGCTCATTGCAGCGCCCCGTGGGAAATCATGATCCGGCGAACGTCGCGATAGGGTTCCGCAAGGCTCGCATCGGCGTCGATTTCGACGATCCAGACGCCATCCTTGGGCATGTGGTGCCCGGCGAATATCTGACCGGAGGCAGCGGCAAGAGTGACGGATTTGTCCTCGGCCTCGTAGGCGGGATGACGAAACAGCACCTTGACGCCATGCAAGGCAACCGGCTTGCCGACAGCATCGGTGAGGCTGTAGCGGACCTCACCGCCTGCGATGGTCAGTTTGCCAGTCCAGCCGAGGGCTGCCAGAGCTCGCCCTTGCTCGGCCTTTTTGTTGAATTGGTGGCTCGCCACATAGGTGTTTTCGACGACAAGGCCGGTCCAGCTTGTGTTGGCAAGCGTCGCCATCGTCAGATTGACCGCTATGACCACGCCGAAGAAGCCAAGGATGGTGAACAGCATATGCCTGCCGGTGAATTCGCGGGATTGTCGCGAGGTGTCGCTCATCTGGCGCTCTCCGGTGCGTTGAAAGTGGCCGTGTATTCGTCCGACTCGAACGTCGCCTTGTTTTCGACCCGGAACTTGAAGCTTTGCGCTGCACCCCGAACCTGATCTGCCGGCTGACGCACGAAAACCTTGAGCATCTTCAGCCGGTCGGGTTCGACCTGGATCGCAAAAGAGCGATCGGCAGGGAGGTCGACACCAACGATGCTCATCTCTGCGCCTGGCAAACCCCCAATGCTGACGACGATCGTTCTTGGTTCGGGGATCATGTTCAGCAGCTTGACGGTATAGCCATTGCGGATCGAGCCGTCGGACAGCGTCACGAATTGTGGATTGCGGTCGTGCAAAACATTGATCTCGAGCCGGTCGCGCGTCAGCAGCGAAAAGAGCAGACCCAGGCCGATCAGCGACCACATGGCCATGTAGACATAGGTGCGTGGCCGAAAGATCTTGCGGACATGGAAATGCGCCACCCTGTCCGAAAACAGGCCGTCAGCGGTCCTGACCAATGACGGATTGACCGAACAGGCGCCGCCCGCGGTCGCCAGCATCATGTTGGCATTGTAGTCGGAGAGTGTCGCGTAGGAGATCAAGCCGCGCTCCTTGCCGAGCTTGTCCATGACGCCGTCGCAGGCGTCGATGCAGAGCGCGCAGGTGATGCATTCGAGCTGCTGGCCATCGCGAATGTCGATCCCCATCGGGCAGACAGCCACGCAGGCGTTACAGTCGACGCAATCGCCGACTGACTGTCCGGCGGCCTGGACCTTCTTGGTGTGGCGCGTGCGCGGTTCGCCGCGCCAGTCATTGTACGTGACGGTGAGCGAACTTTCGTCGAGCATGGCCGCCTGGATGCGCGGCCACGGGCACATATAGGTGCAGACCTGCTCGCGCATCAGCCCGCCGAACGTATAGGTCGTCGCTGTGAGCACAGCGACGGTGATGTAGGCGATAGGCGCTGCCGTGCCGGTGAAGAGTTCCCCAACCAGCGTCGGCGCATCGGCGAAATAGAAAATCCAGGCGCCGCCGCTCGCCGCGCCTATGACCAGCCAAATGGCGTGTTTCGATGTTCGCACCACGAGTTTGCGCGCAGTCCAGGGACCGGCATCGAGCTTGATGCGCGCGTTGCGGTCGCCCTCGATGGCTCGCTCGACGACCAGAAACAGATCGACCCACACGGTCTGCGGGCACGTATAGCCGCACCAGGCCCGGCCGACGGTGGATGTGATCAGGAAAAGGCCGATACCGGCCATGACCAGCAGGCCGGCCACATAATAGAATTCCTGCGGCCAGATCTCGATGAAGAAGAAGTAGAAACGCCGGTTGGCAAGATCGACCAGCACGGCCTGGTCCGCGGCAAATGGCCCGCGATCCCACCGCAGCCAGGGCGTCAGGTAGTAGATCCCCAGCGTGATTGCCATCACCGACCACTTGAAGCGGCGGAAACTGCCAGAGGCCCGCTTCGGGAAGATCTTGTTGCGTGCGGCATAGAGCGGCTGACGGGTCCTGGCGGAGTTGACCGCATCGGCTTCGAGCCGTTCTATTTGCGTGTTATCGAGCACGAGAAGCTCCAGTCACCAGCGACGATTTCGCCGGAAGCCCGACCCATCGGTTTCTGGATGATGCCGAGGCCCGGCTCGCGCCGGGCCTCGTCGCTTGGCGGTTGGGGGGAGGACGAGAATAGGCTTGCGTTCCTATTCTCCGCCGCCAAGCGAATGGACATAGACCGCGAGTTCCTTGACCTTGATCTCGCCGAGACGCCCGATCCAGGCCGGCATGACGCCAAGCTTCGGGGCGCGGACCTGCGCGGCGATGGCTGTTTCGCCAGACCCGTATAGCCAGATCGCGTCGGTCAGGTCGGGTGCGCCGAGCTCCCTGTTGCCCTTTGCATTCTCACCATGACAGGCCGCACAATTCTCGGCGAAAACATTGGCGCCGAGTTCGATCAGGCTTGTGTCCTGAACAGGATCGGAGAGGCTTGCGACATAGGCGCCGACCTGCTTGATCTGATCCGTCGTGATGATGTCGCCAAAAGCAGGCATTTCCGACAGGCGCGTATCCGGGTCTGATGCGAAGCGGATGCCGTGCGCAATCGTCTGCTGGATCTGTTCGGCGTTGCCACCCCACAGCCAATCGTCATCGTTTAGGTTGGGAAAACCCTTGGACCCTTGAGCGCCCGAGCCATGGCACTGCACGCAATTGACCTTGAACGCGGCGCCACCTGCGGCGACGGCGAAGTCGCGTAGCGTATCGTCGGCAGTAATCTCGGAGACGGTCTTCGCCTGAATGGCAGCGACATATTTGCCTTTGGCCACTTCGGCCGCCGCCAGTTCATTCTTGACGTCTTTGCGGCTCGAATACCCCAGCACACCCCTGGTCGCGGAAGTCAGCATCGGCCATGCCGGATAGACGACGGTGTAGCCGATCGCCCAGGCAATGGTGATGTAGAAGGTGATGACCCACCAGCGCGGAAGCGGGTTGTTGAGTTCCTTGATGCCGTCCCACTCATGGCCGGTCGTCGAGATGCCCGAAACCTCGTCGATATGCTCGCTGCCCATGATCAGTCGTCCTTGAGAGGAATGTGAGCGGCTCTCTCGGCTTGCCTTCGGCTGCCGGGACGAAGTGCAAAGGCAACGCATCCGAGGAAGAAAAGCGCCATGGCAAGCAGGCCCCAGCTGTCGGCAAACTCCCGCATGAAATTGTAGGTCATCGCCATTCTCCTCAGCGGTAACCGGCGGCTTCGTCATAGGTCTTGAAATCGACCAGCGTGCCGAGCATCTGGAGATAGGCGACCAGCGCATCCATTTCGGTGACCTGCTGCGGATCGCCGTCGAAGTCCCCAAGCTTGGCCTTTGGATAGCGTCTCTCCAGGCCCGATGTGTCGGCATTCGCATCGGCCTGCGCCATGAGATCGGCATTGGCATGAGCGATCATGTCGTCTGAATAGGGCACACCGACACGGCTGTTGGCGATCAGATGCGTCGAGAAATCCTTCACTTCGATCCGTGTGTCCTTCAGGAAGGCATAGCCCGGCATGATCGATTCCGGCACCACGGAGCGTGGTTCGGTGAGATGCTGGACATGCCATGCGTTGGAGTAGCGGTCGCCGACCCGGGCGAGATCCGGCCCGGTGCGCTTCGAGCCCCACTGGAACGGGTGGTCGTACATCGACTCGGCCGCCAGGCTATAGTGGCCGTAGCGCTCGACCTCGTCGCGGAACGGCCTTATCATCTGGCTGTGGCAGAGGTAACAGCCCTCGCGCGCATAGATGTTGCGCCCGGCGAGCTCGAGCGGCGAATAGGGCCGCATGCCTTCGACCTTCTCGATGGTGTTGTCGAGATAGAAGAGCGGCGTGATCTCGACGATACCGCCGATTGTTACGACCAGCAGGGACCCGAGGAGAAGCAGTGTGGCGTTCTTCTCGATGACCGCGTGTCTGTCCATCAAGCCCATTTTCTGGCTCCTGATCGCACAGGCTGGAGGGCGGGGATGGAGCGCGGCATCGGATCCTCCTCGCGCCGGTAGCCGAGGATGGTCATGGCGATGTTCCAAGCCATGATGAGGGCGCCCGACAGATACATCGCGCCGCCGATGGCACGCATGATGTAGTAGGGATGCATGGCCGCGACGGTTTCGGCGAAGGAGTAGACCAGGAAGCCCTGCTCGTTGTATTCGCGCCACATCAGGCCCTGCATGACGCCGGAGACCCACATCACCGCGGCGTAAACGACGATCCCAAGCGTCGCCAGCCAGAAGTGCCAGTTGACGAGCCGCAGCGAATAAAGCCGGTCGCGGTTCCATAACTTCGGGACCATGAAATAAATCGCGCCGAACGAGATCATGCCAACCCATCCGAGCGCGCCCGAATGGACGTGACCGATGGTCCAGTCGGTGTAGTGCGAGAGCGAGTTGACGGCCTTGATTGACATCATCGGGCCTTCGAAGGTGGACATCCCGTAGAAGGCGATGGCCATCACCATCATACGGATGATCGGGTCGGTGCGCAGCTTGTCCCAGGCGCCCGAGAGCGTCATCAGGCCGTTTATCATGCCGCCCCACGAGGGCATCCAGAGCATGATCGAGAACACCATGCCGAGCGTCTGGGCCCAGTCCGGCAGGGCGGTGTAGTGGAGGTGGTGCGGACCGGCCCAGATGTAGAGAAAGATCAAAGCCCAGAAGTGGATGATCGACAGCCGGTAGGAATAGACAGGCCGGTTGGCTTGCTTGGGCACGAAATAATACATCATGCCGAGGAAGCCGGCGGTGAGGAAGAAGCCGACGGCATTGTGGCCGTACCACCATTGCGTCAGGGCGTCCTGTACGCCGGAGAAGGCTGAATAGCTCTTGGAGCCCAGGAAGGAGACCGGCATCGACAGGTTGTTGATCACATGCAGCATTGCGATGGTCACGATGAAGGCAAGGTAGAACCAGTTGGCGACATAGATGTGCGGTTCCTTGCGCTTCAGGATCGTGCCGAGGAACAGGATGAGATAGGCGACCCAGACAATGGTCAGCCACAGGTCCACATACCATTCGGGCTCGGCGTATTCGCGGCTCTCGGTGATGCCGAGCAGGTAGCCGGTTGCCGCCATGACGATGAACAGCTGATAGCCCCAGAACACGAACCAGCCGAGATCGCCGCCGAACAGACGGGCGCGGCAGGTGCGCTGCACCACATAGAGAGACGTGCAAATCAGCGCGTTGCCGCCGAAAGCGAACACAACACCGGATGTGTGCAGCGGCCGCAGTCGGCCGAAATTGAACCAGGGCTGGATGTTGAGATCCGGGTAGGCGAGCTGCAGGGCGATGACCACGCCGACCAGCATGCCGACGACGCCCCAGAATACGGTGGCGATGGCACCGTAGCGGATCGGCCCATCCATGTAAGCGGCGGGGTCGATCGGAACTGTCGGCTTGAACTCCGTGTTGCGCAACAGAATCGCAGTGAAGCCAGCCACCGCGAAGAACAAAACCCACATATGCCGGCGAAAAGGTTCATCTACGCCGAAGCCGGCAGCCACCAGGGCCGCAAACGCAAACAGGCTTAGAAGGACGATCTCTGTGCCGAATTTCATCGCAAGCCCCGATTTCCAATTCCGGCGGGCGCCAAACCGCAGTGCCTTATTGCGCAGCCGTGGCCTGCTCGCCCTGATCCATGTCAGAGCCGCACGATTTTGCTTCGAGCAGCATCGAGTTCGGTGCGATCAGACTGTGGCGATCGAATGTGGAAGCGCAGCACCGGCCGCCACGCTTATGGACAGGCCCGGTGTCCCCAGTCTGGCCGGGTATGGAGGCGATCGCGGGCGTGTGGGAAGCGCGCCTTCTGTGACGCTGGAAAGTAGGCCGATGCCTTGCCGAACGTCGATCGTTTCAATGCCTTGGGACAGCCAGCGCCAGCGTTGCGCTGCCTTCGTGACATTCATGGTTCGGGGGAACGGCGATTTTCCCCTGCGTATGAGGCGTATTGACTTCGGCCGAGTGCGATCCTGCCTGGAACAGCCGGTTGCACGTCGAGCACCTCGAGGATGGATGCTTCGCCGACGAGTTGGCCGAAACGCACCTGGCTCATGCGATCGGATGGAGAGCGGGCTATCGCTATGCGACTTCTTCTAAGCCCAACGCGAGCATGCCCTGCCCCGAACGAAGTAAGTGACGTAGGCCATGCAGCTTCGGTGTCATTCAAAGGGCGGTTGCGCCTCGGCCGCCGCAGCGCCGTTCCAGCCGGCTCATGCTGTCCACGGTGACACGGCGGTTGTTCTCGATCCGAATCACGCCGTCCATTCTCAGGCTGGTCAGCTGACGGCTCACAGTCTCGTTTGTAATTCCAAGGAAATCAGAGATGTCGGCACGCGTCATCGGCAGCTCGAAGCACGCCGACCTAGCCGCCGGGTCAACACTGGAACCGATGTTCCGGGCGATCATGAGGAGAAAGCTCGCCACCTTCTCCGGTGCGGTCTTGCGCCCCAGAGTCACCATCCATTCGCGTGCCTCGTCGAGTTCGTTCAGCGCCTGCTTGAGCAGGCGATGCACAAATTCTGGTGATTCCTTCATCATTCGTTCGATGGCCGCTCTCGGAAACGAGCATAGCGAGACAGCTGTTGCCGCTTCCGCATTGATCGCGCTTTTCATCTTGAAGGGCCGTCCCAGAAAATCCGGCGCGAACTGGAGACCGACGATCTGCTGGCGGCCGTCCGAAAGGCTCTTCGTGAGCTTCACCACGCCTGAAAGCAGGTTTGAATAACAGTCGACCGCCTCGGCGTCGCCGATCAGTTCGACCCCCGGCTCGATATTGTGCCGCGACGACGTCTTGGCGAGCTGAGCCAAATGGTCTGGTTCGAGCGCACCACAGACACCGTGGTGCCGTGCCTCGCAAGACAGGCAAAGAACGGGAATGCCGGAACTGTGAATGTCCTGCCGTAATGTCATTCGATTGCTCTACCGGTCCAGTGCGGGCAGGATAGCAATCGACGGTAGAAAAATCCTTGCGGCAGTTTGTCCGTGCTGAAGGTTGATCGAAATCAGGGCTTAGGCTCATCCAAGCATCCACAGTTCCGGCGACGCAAACACGGTGGACCACGACATGCGACTGGAGCTAGCTGCCAGACTTGGCGAGAACGTCCCGCGCTATACCAGTTATCCGACAGCGCCGCATTTTCATACCGGCATTGGTGCTGCAATTTGTCGTGGCTGGCTGCAGGCGCTCAACGATGGCGATGAGATCTCGCTCTATCTGCACATCCCGTATTGCGACAAGCTTTGCTGGTTCTGCGCTTGCCATACCAAGCAGACACGCCACTACGAACCAGTGACCACATATCTGCGCTCACTGCATGCAGAGATCGCAACCGTCTCCAGTCTTGTCGCAGGCAAGGGCCGCGTGCGTGCCGTCCATTTCGGCGGCGGTTCGCCAACGATGCTCAAACCGGAGGATCTGGTGGCGCTGGGAACCGTCCTGCGCAACAGCTTCACCTTTCTCCCCGGTGCAATGATCAGCGTTGAGATCGAACCCAACGATATGGACGATGCCCGCCTCGATGCACTTGCCGAAATCGGCATGACAAGGGCGAGCCTCGGCGTCCAGGATTTCGACCCGAAGGTGCAGAAAGCGATCAACCGCGAGCAGAGCTTTCTGCAGACCAAGACAGTTGTTGATGGCGTTCGTTCGCGCGGCGTCGAATCGGTCAATCTGGACCTGCTCTACGGCCTGCCGCATCAGACCAGGGAGAGCGTCGCCTCCACGGTTGCACAGGCCCTGACCCTGGAACCGGATCGGATCGCGCTTTTTGGCTACGCCCATGTGCCGTGGTTCAAGAAACATCAGACGATGATCGACAAGGCCTGGTTGCCGGGTCCGGCGGAGCGGTTTGCCCAATCGCAATTGGCAGCGCGGGCGATCATGGACCAGGGATACGAAGCAATCGGGCTCGATCATTTCGCCAAGCCGGGCGATGCGCTGGCGCTTGCGGCACGCGCCGGGACTTTGCACCGGAACTTCCAAGGCTACACCGAGGACTGCTACGAGACATTGATCGGCCTCGGCCCATCGTCCATCAGCCAGTTTCGCCAGGGCTATGCACAGAATATGCCTTCGACCGCCGAGTATGGACGCATGGTTGCTGATGGCGGGCTGGCCGCTGTTCGGGGTATCGCGCTTTCCGACGACGACCGTGTTCGCGGCTGGATCATCGAGCGATTGATGTGTGACTTCGCCTTCTCGGCGATTGAGCTGGTGGAGCGCTTTGGCGAAGCCGGCCAAAGACTTCTCCTCAAGGCGAGTTCCACGGCCCTCCAAGATCCTGCGCGGTTGCTTGAACTTGATGGTGACCGCTTCGTCGTGCCTGCGGAAAGCCGGCCCTTTGTCAGGAGCATCGCGGCAAAGTTCGACAAATATTTCGAAAGTGGAACGGCCAGGCACTCAGCGGCAGTCTGAGCACCGCAGAGGAACGGTCATGGTTCTCAGTCGATCGTGAACCGATTGCGCTACATTTTTCACTGTTGATCGGCGACCGTCGTGTCGAGACAGGATTCGGAGCGGACCAGACGCGTCTTGGTATAGCGACGATATCGTCCGGTCGTGCCTTCCGGCGCCGTATTCCATTTCGCAGTCCCTGAAGCGCCACGTCGAGTCCGGCCTCTTTTCTGTATCGGAAGCAGTCGACAATCGTCCTGGCCAGATCATGGTTGTCGGCCGACAGCTCCCTTCGGCCTTGCAACAAGAATCCGCAAGGACCGTGCCAGCTGCAGCAGGCGCCGCCGCATCGCACCACCACACTATCCACCCGTGGCTCGCGCTAACCTTTGATTGGTTCGCGCCAGGCCGACGCCCGTCGAAACCGAGCCTCGGCAACATTCCGAGTCGTAAGCGGCTGGCCACGCTCTTGGTGCCGGTGGCAGAAGTCCGCAAGCACCCCGGCAGCGCCGTCAAGCGTGGGACAACCCGTCCACCCGAATATCTGCCGGCGCAGTTTCAGTGAAAAGCGGGCCTAGGCTAGACGGCTCTCTTGTTACCCCAGAGCATAACGTGCAGCTGCGGCAGCACACGGGCTTCGAACCACCTGTCGCGGGTCACGCTATCAACCAGCCACTCCATGCGCTTCAATATTCCGTCAAGGTCGACAGGCGCGTCTTCATTTGCGGGGCGTGGCGGCGTGTGATTGCCGGGTTGCAGATAGATCGGAAGTCGCGGAAATCTCGCAGCGGCGTCTTTCGCGTAGGCGTAGTCCCTTTCGTCGAAAACAATGAGCTTGAGCACGACTTGCGGCCTGCCTTGTGCCGCCTGGAGGCACGCCTCGAAAGCGGCCCAATCGGTCGTCATTTGGCTTGACGGCGGCTTTGGGCTGAGGACTAGCACGTCAAGGTCGGCAAACCAGTCCCTGGCCACCGAACCTTGGGTTTCCAGCGCAAAACGGTAACCTTCACCATGGCCTCGCTCGATGAGCGCGGCGAGCGGCTGGATGGCCGGATTGCCGCCTGACAGCGACACCATCAGCGGGCGGCCACCGGAAAGCGCAAGCACGTTTTGCCACACCGCGCCAATGGACATCATCTCCCATTCATGGCGGAATTGATTGTCCACCGCATGCAGGCTGTCGCACCAGGAACAGCGATAGTCACACCCGCCGGTTCTGACGAAGACGGTCGGCAAACCGATGAGCACGCCCTCGCCCTGGATCGTCGGCCCGAAAATCTCACTCACGCGGATTGCGGGATGCGTATCGGTCATGGCCGGTATTCCGCCCAGGTTTTCGGCGTTTCGCTCACCCGCACGGCCGAGGTTTCGGGCAGGCGTGCCTTGCACCATTCATAAAAATGTCTGGCCAGATATTCCGCCGTGACTTGCTCATGTCCCAGCACGTCGTTGAGATGTCGGTGGTCGAAGCTCTCGTCGATGTAGCGTTTGAATGGCGCCAAATCGTGATAGTCGCGCACGAAGCCGTTCTCGTTCAGTCCATTCGCTGAAAGCTCCACTTCAACGATGTAGTTATGCCCGTGCAGGCGCGCGCATTGGTGATCGGGTGGCAACGAGGTGAGCTGATGCGAGGCTGAGAAGTGGAATTCCTTGGTGATGCGGAACATTACGCGGTCCTCCTTCGCAGCGCATCGAGCCAGAAGTCGGAGTCCTCGTAGTCGGTGGGGTCCGGCTGCCCAGAGAGATGAAACGCCTCGCGCCGCTCGACACAGGTCCCGCACCTCCCGCAGTGACGCTCGGCGCCCTTGTAGCAGGACCAGGTCTGCGCAAATGGCGTGCCGTATGCTGCTCCATTCCTAACAATGTCCGCCTTCGTGAGATTCACATAGGGTGCATAAATTCGAATCTTCGCGTAGCCGTCGAGCGCGTGGTCCTGCATCATCTGGAAAGCGTCGATGAAGGCCGGACGGCAGTCGGGATAAATGAAATGATCCCCACCATGCACGGCCGTCGCCACTGCGTCAGCGTCGTGCGCTGCGGCGAAGCCGAAGGCAATGGCCAACATGATGGCGTTCCGGTTCGGCACCACCGTGACCTTCATCGTGTCTTCGGCGTAGTGCCCGTCGGGCACGTCCACATTATCGGTCAGCGCGGAGCCGGAAAGGCCGCCGCCGATCTCGTGGATGTCGATGATCCGGTGCGGGACGCTCAGTCGCTCCGCACAAAGGGCGGCGAAGCCCAATTCCTTCCTATGCCGTTGGCCGTAATCGAAAGATAAGAGGCCGGCGAGTTCGTGCTCCGCTGCCACCTTGTGAGCAAGGGTGACGGAGTCCAATCCGCCGGAGCAGACGACGAGAGTCTTCATTGTTGGGTCCTTGTTTTAACCGGGTAGGCTGCGACCGGAGATTTCTCTGCGCTCCCAGTACTTCAGGAAATCCATTTTGTGAAGTGAACGGGGGACGAGTTTCATGCGCTGACGTGCCGCTGTGTGCAAGGCGCCCTCGCGGTGAGCCTGCAAGGAACACGGACTAGCGAAACGTCACGCTTCAGCGGAATGCTCAAAGGCGAGCGCACCGGAATATGCTCTGCAGGAGGTCCGGACCTTCGTAAACAAAGTTCTCGACGATCAAGCGCCCGGCGGTCCCGAGCTTCGAGGGACGCCACCGCGAGGGTTTCAGGTACAAGACGGCCCGAGGATGGGCTTGCCGCAAGAGAACGGACTTACCAGTGGGATGTTCAGCGACGCCGATGCAGATGTCTGGAATGATCACGACATCAATTGTCGCGGCAACTTTGGCTGGCCTGCTCCTCGGGTTCCGTAGATCCAGCGCATTCCGCTTCAGGATCGGTTCGAACCGGAGCACGCCCTCGGTCAATGGACTGACCGGCAAACCCTGAATGATCGGTCGTGAGCCGACATCTGTGAACAAGCGGTGTGGTCGATTGCTATCACCCATGTGTTGCGCGCAGGTACCTTATGGCAGTGGATGAACTGGATTTGATGGTTTTACGGCTGGCGGTCGAAAGCGTCCGCTCGCTCTCCTTAAGCTTCGCTGAAAAGGCCGCCGAGGTAGCCACCAGGAGCCGCGGCATCCTGCTTTTCGACGTGCGGGTCGACGGTGACGCGGAGGTCCAGCGGGTCGCAGCCATCCGATATCAGGGCGACCAGATCGGCGTGCTGGCGTTGGACAGACAGGGTCTTGTTACCCACCAGTGCATCGTCAACGGTACGTTCTCACATTTCACTACGCCCTTGGAGAACTGGCACAGCATGCCCCTGTCGATGCAGGCCAAGATCGATGCCAACGGCCATGCCAGTCTCTTCCTAGGGGCCTTGCGAAATGCCGGTCATTTGCTGGGCAGCTAGCATTTGGCTAGAATGCATCTGTGAATTTTTGCATGCGCATCGCTGCCGCGGCGGTCGCGGCAAAGCGATCGCCGCGATGATGGCGATCAACGCGCGGGCGTTGCATCGATGCGCGATCGTTTAGACAGAGGTCTCCGCCTGGCATCGAGCAACATGCACGGAGGACGCAAAGCGCAAATGCATCAAGTATTTGAAGGGACGAGCCCCTCGCGCAAATGGAGCTTGCGCTGCCGTTGTCATTCCATCGTGCCGCCGAACTCGGGGGCGTGACGATCGACCACGACGGCCTATTTTTTTGCAAAGCCGAATGTCCCGATTCCGAAGCCACGAAAAAACTCCGATCACAGCGAAGAATAGTAACAACACGGGCGACGCAAGCCGCCTTGCCGTAGCAGGGGAGGTGCTTGCGGTGCTCTCACCGACACGAGATCGCAAATGGCACATGGGTGAGCACCAGAACTGGCGACACCCATGGTGATCGGCTTGACTCGCTGGAGGAAGCACAAGGCTCAGCGGGCAGAGGCGCAAGCGACGGTCGGACACTGGCTGGCTGCTCGGGATCTGATCGAGGCGTAGTCGGACAAGGAAGCGTAGTGCCCTACCTCGATGTTCCTAGAAGCGCGCCGGCAGCCTGGCGGGGGGGCTTGGGGTTAGACTGCCGGCGCACGCCACTCATGAAGAGCGGCCCCTTTTTGCTGTTCCGACACCCATAGTCAACCCGGCAGCGTCTGGATGCCCGCTGTGCTCTTTTCAGAGCGGCGCGCGATGCCGGCCATGTCTGGCCGATCCTGCCTAGTCTAGGATGGGGGGCCACTCTCGTCGGCCGAGTTGATGCTCCAGCCAGTATCGCCTTGCCGACCAGCATGAGTCCGCTGTTAGCAATCCATCGTCGCGAGCCGATGCTATCGTGCTGTCGCAGCACTCCGGGCGGCTATATCGCCTAAGACAGCATGACGAAGCGTTCCAACTTCCTGTTCGGCGAGCCCGTGTGCAGTTCCATCGGACAGTGGACGAGAATTCTCTTGGCGGTAGTGCGCCAGAAGGCATTCGCGTCCAACGGAATCAAGCGACGACTATCAGCCGCAAACTTCACATCACAAGAGCGGTCTTCCACCCATTGCAGATTATCCGACTAATCAGGCGGCGTCCGATATGTCCGCCTCTGCCTCAAGAATTCCCACAGGTATGGACAGCGATCTTGCTATCCGATCCCGATAGCCCTTGTTGTACCTCACACCCCGCTCGATGTTTTGGATTTCCTCAGCGGCAAGCCCGCACGCCACCGCGAGGTCCTCGATTGAATACCCAAGGTGCTCACGATAAGCGCGGATGATGTGGGTCCCCTGCGACATAGCCGTCAAGACTGGCTCGGGAATGCGCGAATCCTTCATAAACATCTCCAAGAAGATGGGAGCGCCTGACAAATCGGGAGATTTCCTCCCCGACCCTGGCGCACACCCAGCAAATCAAAAAAATGGACGTCCATTCGGCCGGACCGGCCTCATCCATGGAATGGGCCACTTGAAATTGGCAGCCGGGTCGGAATATGGCGGCTCACCTGCTTCTGATCAAGTTCTAAGAACCTGCCCACCCTGAGATGGCCTGATCGGCTGTAGCGCATTCGACCTGCGATCCTACACGACTCACTCTCGCCGATGGCTTTCTTGAACAGCAACTCGAACTCCCCCTGACGCCTCCAGTGGCTATTCGCGGCACCGTCCACCCAGCCTCGCGGACGCTGATACCTTCGACCAATTTCCACCGCCGATGCAGCGAAAGACGCGCTTGTGCTTGAATCACACATCGATCACCGCTGTTAACGAAATTTTTTAAGCCGCCGATGCTTGTTCGGAGACCGAAAGGATGGGGCGCCCGAGGAAACAGCCGAAAGGGCCGCGCGCTTTTGTGCTGACGTCGGCTTGAGCAAGCTCGATCCGGCTGCCCTGTGCAATCGCCCGACCGGCCGAAAAAAGGATGGCGATTGTCATGATGCGGCGACGGCGAGTTTCCCGAAATTGCAGCAAACAATGGTCATCTGGTTCATCCGGGCTTCGGATCCAGACAGGGGGTAGCGCTTTCGATGGACGAGCATCGCCACCTATAAAGGTTCGATCATTCGACCGTGACCGATTTTGCGAGATTGCGCGGCTGGTCTACATCTGTGCCCATGAAGAGCGCCGTGTGGTAGGCAAGAAGCTGTATCGGCAGCGAGAAGATCATCGGCGCGATAATCTCGTCGACAGCCGGCAGCACGAGCGTGTGCATAGTGTCGAGTTTCGATGCGGCTGCCCCTTTTTCATCGGTGATGAGGATAATCCGCCCTCCACGGGCAGCCACTTCCTGCATGTTGGAGACGGTCTTGTCGAAAAAGCGATCATGGGGCGCGATGACGATCACTGGCATGTTGTCGTCTATCAATGCGATCGGACCGTGCTTCAATTCACCCGCCGCATAGCCCTCGGCATGGATGTAGGAAATCTCCTTGAGCTTCAGCGCACCTTCCATCGCTAGCGGGAAACTGGTGCCACGGCCGAGATACAGGACGTCACGACACTTTGACAGTTCGCGCGACAGGAACTCGATCTCCGGCTGGATGCTGTTGAGTACCTGGCCCATGACGCGCGGCACTTCGGCGAGGCTCCTGACGAGCGCCTGCAGCTCGTCTTCGGTTACGGTCCCGCGGGCTCTGGCGGCGCCGATGGCGAGTGCGGCTAGAACGGCAAGCTGGCAGGTAAACGCCTTGGTGGAGGCGACGCCGATCTCCGGTCCGGCAAGGATCGGGAAGACCGCATCGGCCTCCCGAGCGATGGTCGATTCGCAGGCATTGACGATAGCGCCAATTTTCAGCCCACGCTCCTTGCAGTACCTCAACGATGCGAGCGTATCGGCGGTTTCGCCGGACTGCGAAATGAAAAGAGCCGCCGACTGCGGCGACAACGGGATCTCGCGGTAACGGAATTCGGACGCAACGTCGATTTCAACCGTCAGGCGCGCGTAGCGCTCGAACCAGTATTTTCCGATCAGTCCGGCGAGATAGGCGGTCCCGCAGGCCGAGATCGCCAAGCTCGGGATCCTGGCGAAATCGATGCCAGAAACCATGTCGGCGCGATTCTCTATGATGTTGCTATAGTGACGGAGAGCATGGGCGATGACTTCGGGCTGCTCGCAGATTTCCTTCTCCATGAAGTGGCGATGATTGCCCTTGCTGGCCAGATCGGCCGCGGCCGTGGAGGTATGGCGCGGACGCTCGACGGGGTGGCCGTCGAAATCGAAGATATGGGCGCCCGAATTGCCGACAACGGCCCAGTCGCCCTCGATGAGATAGGTAATTTCATTGGTGAAGGGAGCGAGCGCGATCGCGTCGGAGCCCAGGAACATCTCGCCGTCGCCGTGACCGATCGCCAGCGGTGGTCCGTTGCGCGCCGCCATGATGGTCGACGGATCATCTTCGAAGAGGACGGCAAGCGCATAGGCGCCCCTGACGCGTTTCAGCATGGCACGCATCGCCTCTTGCCGCCTCATGCCCTCCCGGCGGTGTCTTGCCAAGAGATGCGCGACGACCTCGGTGTCGGTGTCGGTCTGGAACTCGGCGCCAGCCGCCGCCAATTCGTCCTTCAGCTCGGTGAAATTCTCGATGATCCCGTTATGGACGACGGCGACACCGTCGGTAAAGTGCGGGTGCGCATTGCGTTCCGTCGAGGCCCCATGGGTTGCCCAACGCGTATGGCCGATGCCGATGTTGCCGCTCAGCGGCTCTTCCTTCAGTCTCCTCTCGAGATTGACGAGCTTGCCCTCGGCGCGCCGGCGGTGCAAGGCACCTTCGGTGATCGTCGCAACGCCGGCGGAATCATAGCCGCGATATTCCAAACGCTTCAATGCGTCGACCAACCGATCCGACACCGGCTGTTGCCCAACGATGCCAACAATCCCGCACATGTTCGTCTTCCCATTGTTGCCGGCAGCTTCAGCCCACGCGAGACGGATACCCATCCGGCCGCTTTCATTGGGGATCTTGTAGTAGTATTCGGTAATATTGGTACAATTGATTGTAGGGATAACTATCATCCAGCCCATGGATGAGCCCCTGATCTAAACNACGGATACCCATCCGGCCGCTTTCATTGGGGATCTTGTAGTAGTATTCGGTAATATTGGTACAATTGATTGTAGGGATAACTATCATCCAGCCCATGGATGAGCCCCTGATCTACGGATACCCATCCGGCCGCTTTCATTGGGGATCTTGTAGTAGTATTCGGTAATATTGGTACAATTGATTGTAGNTACGGATACCCATCCGGCCGCTTTCATTGGGGATCTTGTAGTAGTATTCGGTAATATTGGTACAATTGATTGTAGGGATAACTATCATCCAGCCCATGGATGAGCCCCTGATCTAAACTTCTCGTTGCGCCTGACGCCCTCATGACCGAACGCAAGCCCACACCCCGCGGCACGAAGGAACAATCGGCCATGCGCGACCATCCCGGCTACGCACCTGACACGAAGCGCCGCCGCTCGTGATCACGCGGTGATCGGCATGATCACAAGCACTGTAGTTAGGCAGCATCAGCGACGCATGATCGGCATCATCATCATCGGCAGCGTCGGCGCCGTCGGCATGATTCACGTGTTCGTCACGTTGATCATAATGATCGTCGCCGCCGATCCAGTTTCTGATTGCCTGCCGCTGTTGACGCGGCTTTCGCCGGTAGAGCTTAGCCCGCGATGGCCTATCAATACGCTGTTAGTCGGCATGGCCGAAACCGAGAGTCAGGCGGCGCACGCCACAGAGCACGTTCAGCGACCGTTTCACTCAGCGCCGGCTTTCTTGGGGTTCGTAACGGTCAACAGGATTCTCGGGGCATGAATGCACTATCACGAAAGCGTTGGTTCTCAGTGCTTCGTCCGTCTTACTCAAACCCGATTCCCGCAGCGGAAGAACTAGCCGCCTTGATGCACGGCGATAAGCTTTTGACGGCCTGAAGCGACGTTGTGGTCGTCGTTGCGGTGCTTTTCCACGCGCCTCGTCAGGCGCCGGGATTGCTCCGTTGTGATGGCAGGCGGGGGTTTGCAGGTTGCGGTCGACGGGTTCGTTTCGGGGCGTCTGCCCCCATCGTTATGTCGCGAGTTGGGGGATGCGATCGAGGAGGATGCGCAGGATGCGCTGGTCGGGGCACGATGTCGGCAGGTGCAGGCGGATTTGCGATTTCATCTCGACCACCCGCGCAGCGATTTTGATGAGGCGCAATCGCAGCGTGTCGAATTGGGCGACGGCAAAGCTCGAGCGCCTCGGCATCGCGGCCCGCAAGCCCCACATCAACCAGTAAGCACCGGCATGCAGGAATAGCCGGAACTGGTTGGCCGTCGCTCTGGTGCAGGATGTGCGGTCGGCGGCAAGATGCGTCTTCCACGACTTGATGTGGTTCTCGGCCGCGCCGCGCCGGCAGTAGACATCCTCGTAGAGCGCCTTGGCCTTCCCACCGGCAAGGTTGGTGACGACGAAGCGGATATCGCCACCTTGGGCGCCGACCTCGACCCGCGCGATGATGCGCCCGACGCGGCTCCAACTAGCGGCGCCGTCAACGAACTCCTTGAACCTGCGGACCTTGCCTGTCTTGGCCGACGCTTCGAAGCGCGCCGTCGTGCTGGCGTCCAGATCCGCGACATGCTTGCGCAGGGTCGTGGTGGGCGCGAGGCCAAAGATGAAGTCGACGTCGTTGGCGCGGCACCAGTCGATGACCTGCGGGTTGCAATAATGGCTATCGCCGCGGAGCAGGATTCGAATGTTCGGCCAGTTGATCCGGATGGCCCGCACCAGACGGCGCAGGTGGGGGCGGATCTCAGCCCCACTCGGCCGCTTGGCCGGTCGCAGGATCGCGCTGACGAACCGTCCCGCACCATCGAACACGACGATCGGCTGGAAGCCGTACTCGTCATGGTGGGCATTGAACCGGCGAAGCTGTTGGCCTCCGTGCACAGCGTCGAAGGTATCGTCAATGTCGAGTACGATCCGCTTCGGCACCTGCCGGAACGAGGCGCAATAGAGATCGACCATCGCCCGTCCCATCGCGACCAGCTCCCGCACGCCGGGTAGGTTCTCCAGCCGGCACAGCGTCGATTGCGACGCCAGATCCCGACCCGGCGGCAGCGCATCCTGGGCCATCTTGAAGACCGGATCGCGGCGCAGCCGGTTGGCGTCGTTGCCGTCCTCGTAGCCGGCGGCGATCATCTTCATGCGAAAGCCGATCATGTCCGCCAGGCTGTAGACGACCTGGTCCGGGCAGCGCGGATCGTCGATGCAACGCGCCAGACGCTCGGCCACCCGCAACCGCTTTTCCACCTCGGCCAAGGCCAGAACGCCGCTGTTGGACGACAGCATGCCGCCGTCGAAACGGGCGACGACGGACTTGCCGCCGACTGATGACAAACCGCTCAGCGGCAGCGCAAGATCGTTCATGGTAGGTGTGGTCTCTGGGAAATGGTTCGGATCGGCTTAAGCAACCAAATCCTACGTCATTTCAACGGCTTGCGCCACATCCACCAACCCCCATGAATTTGGTTAGGTTGATGCGGCGTGCCGCCGCCGTGAGGCCGCGCTCGCTCAGCAGCGCGTCGAGAACGACGAGAAGATTCAGATCGAGCCCTTGAAACGCATGTCTTAGCTATCCATAGCGAGGATGCATTTGATTGAAACAAACGATTTTACCAATTTTCCGGAATGTCGCATGGACTTGGCAGGACCTAACGTGCGCCGATCACTGCCTCTATCGCGTGGCGAGTCCCTTGAGAAGAGCCCGAAAGAGGAAATCTGTCGCGTGCGGTGGAGATTGAACTGGGAATGAGAGGCAGCGCTCCGATCATGTCGAACTCTCCGACGAATGGTGGACCGGTACAATAGTTGATCGCAATGGTCCGGAGCTATGAAACATCTCGATTACATATGAGGTGCCGAGTGAATACGCTCACAGCACCCACCGTCGCAGCGTTTAGCTGACGTTTGACGACGGTTCCTATCCATTTACACGCAGATTCTTGATGTGCTGGCGCAAAAGCGGGAGGCCGGCGACTTTTCTTCCTCATCGGGCTGACGCCGCAGAAGCCGGAACTCGTCCGGTTCCTATGGGCATTGGGCTTGGTCGGTCGCACAGGCTCTATGAGGGGCAATTTTGGCAACGCGACGCGACTCGGGTTTTGAACGACGCCGAAAACGCAAGCTGGAAAGGAACAAGATGGCAGATCAACTCGCCAACGAAATAATCGCCATGATCAAGAAGCGCGCCGCGTCGGAGGGCGGCATAGCGCCTGCCACGGGCGGCGAGATAACGGCTGCCACGGGACTGACTTCGCTCGGTATCGATTCACTGGGATTGGCGGACGTTCTCTGGGACCTGGAGCAGGCCTACGGCATCGAGATCGAGATGAATACGGCCGAGGCATGGTCGGATCTCCAGAATGTTGGGGACATGGTGGAAGCCGTGCGCAGCTTGCTCGCTAAGGGGGTGTGAATGGACAGGCGCGTCGTGATTACTGGGATTGGCGGGATTTGCGGGCTTGGGACCAACGCCGCCGCCATTTGGAGAGAGATGCGAGAAGGCCGCTCCGCCATCGGCCCAATCGTCAACTCCGAGCTCCATGAATTGAGGGTCAGGATCGGTGCCGAGATCAAGGCGCTGCCGGAGCATGACATCGACGGCAAGCAACTCATCTCCATGGACCGCTTCAGCCTGCTCGCTGTGCTTGCGGCGCGCGAAGCCATGCGTCAGGCCGGACTTTCCTCCAAAGAGGGAAATAGCTATCGCTTCGGTGCGACGGTGGGCGTTGGCGGCTGCGGGTGGGATGCGATCGAGCAAACCTACCGCGCCATCCTTCTGGGCGGTAAGCGTGCCGCTCTCTTGACTGTACCCAAGGCGATGCCGGGTGCCGCTGCCGGCCAGGTCAGCATGAGTCTCGGCCTGCGCGGGCCGGTCTTCGGCGTCACGTCCGCCTGTTCCTCGGCAAACCATGCGATTGCCTGCGCGGTGGACCAGATCAGGCTCGGCCGGGCCGACGTGATGCTTGCCGGCGGCAGCGAAGCGCCGCTCATATGGGGTGTGCTGAAGGCATGGGAAGCGATCCGCGTGCTTTCGCCCGATACTTGCCGGCCATTCTCGGCCGATCGCCAGGGCCTGTCGCTTGGTGAAGGCGCCGGCATGGCGGTGCTGGAAAGCTACGAGCATGCCCTGGCTCGGGGCGCCACCATCCTTGCCGAAATTGCCGGTGCCGGCCTTTCCGCCGATGCGTCCGACATCGTCGCGCCGACTGTCGAGGGGCCGGAGGCAGCAATGCGGGCCTGCCTTGCCGATGCCAGGCTGGACGCCGAGGATGTCGACTATCTCAACGCGCACGGCACCGGCACCAAGGCCAACGACCAGATCGAGACGGCGGCGATCAAGCGCGTCTTCGGTCAGCACGCCTTCTCAATGTCCATTTCTTCTACCAAGTCCATGCACGCGCATTGCCTCGGCGCGTCCGGCGCGCTCGAGTTGATCGCCTGCGTGATGGCTATCCGCGAGAGCGTCGTGCCGCCGACTGCCAATTATCGTGAGCTGGACCCCGATTGCGATCTCGACGTCACGCCCAATGTGGCACGCGAGCGCAAGGTGCGCGTGGCACTGAGCAACTCCTTCGCCTTTGGCGGCACGAACGCGGTTCTGGCGTTCAGGCAGGTGTAGAAGCCACGAGAGATGCCTCCGGCAACATTATCTCTCGCATCCAGATGCTTGCCGGATAACTATTGTGAAGGGCGGTCATTGACCGCCTCGGCGAATGCGGGAGGTGGCAGCGGAAGCTCGACGATCCGGGGGTATCGTCTTTGCGAAATTCTTAACTGTTGAAGCGGCTTGGACGTACCGCCGCCCCGTAAAAGGTAAGCGAGGCCCTGCGGGCTCGGCTTGAGGGTCTGAAGCTGTACACGAATGTCTGGAAGCCGCAGGGTCGGCTCTGCGCCCGTTATAGTCGCCTGAGTGCTGCCGGCAAGAAGCCACCGGTGGTCATGGCCGAGATCGTGCATGAGATGGCCCCTTCTTGTGGACCATCGGGCGAGAGGTTTCACCATCATAGCGGTCTCGAACCAACGTGCGGCACAGCGCCGGGGGCGGAGCCACGGTGGGGAACTCCCGTCGGTGGTTATGTGGCCGAGCCAGTCCGCGCGGCGCCCTCTCCGATAGGGTTAGAAGGGTTCAGCTAGCTAGGCGCGTGTCACGTTTTGTATAAGGCACAATAGCAGTGAGAAATGGAGATTGATGCCTGCGCGTTTTCGAATAAGACAATCACTAAGCTGTCACCCGAATTACATCAGGAATTGTCTATAGCCGCCGCCCATCAGGTAGCGGCCACGTTGGATGGCGCGACGCACCTGATCGCGAAGATGGCTACCTGGATGAGACCAATCTTCTTCGACACGGCGTCTCCCGAACAGGGCAATGGCGATCTCCTGATGAGATGCTCCCGCAAGCGAGCCATCCAAAGCCTGGAGCACGAGACGCAGACGCGCTCCGCGGGGCTCCGGCGGAAAGCAAGCAGCTGCCAGGCGGCCGCAACCATTGATGTCGTTCAGGAACTGAAGGGCAGCGACATGGAACTTCAGGTGCTGCGGCTGCACGATCGCGTCGACATATAGCCGCAACGGGCGGAGAACGGATGCACCGGAAAGGGCGATCTGCAGACTCCGGCAGTCCTCCCTCAGCAGCACGTGCTGCACGCCGGCAGGTGTCAGCAGGATGTCCTTGCAGCATGAGAGCGAAGAAAGATCAAGCGGTTCAAAATCGTGGTCGAGCCCAACCGGCTCCGCGGCCGCTCGTAGGATACGGGCGCAGTCGCGCGGATCCCAAAAGACCCTTGCCGACGTAGCGTCCGACTGTGGCGCGTCCGCGAAAAAGGAGGCTCCATTGTCTTAGGAAAGATGATCCTGTCGTCAACTCGATTATCTTCATGTCGGCCTGGGCTCCGACAATGCAGGCGGACGGTGCCATTTTGGCGTGGTCGCGCTGGAATTGTGGATTGCGCCGAAGAAACTCCCAGGCCCAGGCAGTGCGCGGCAGTCGTCTGGCGTAGTGGTAAGCTTCGTGACGACGCCAGTCCGGCCAGCATTCAAGACCGACCGTCGCTTCCTTGGGCAGACCAGCATCCTTCACGGCTCAGGTGTCCACAATGCCGACGGGCCTAGAACCGGTTGCCACAGTACCGGTCGGCTCAGACGTCCCCTGCTGCGGATGCGCAAAAGGCTCGCGCGGGAAATCTCGAGAAACCCGGCCACCGCCTCCGTTTTGCCGACGGACTTGGGTTGTCCGATGCGCGACAATGGCCACGTCGCGAGGCGAAGGATCCGTTCCATGCGCGTATCCGTCACCGTTACTATCCGGGTCAGATCCTTGGCCAAGCCGAACTCGATCATGCCCGCGAAGAGCTCGTAGGTTGCCTGGGCCAGCCCGCCCGCTGCCTTGGGCGCCGACGGAGGGAGATCGAGCGCGAAACGACTGCTCTCCCATATGTCGGCAGTCGAGGGCATGACGTCAGCACCCAGCAGCACCGGGAACGTGTCGCGCAACATTGTGGGTCCGGTGCTGGGCAAAAGACGCACGCAACCGCGAATTCGCCAGTCGGATCCCTTGAGGAGCAGATAGACAGGCTTCAGACCATCAAACGGGTCTGTTTCCATCTGGTCTTCGGTATCAACTTCCCAATCGAGCCTTTCCTTGAACACCCGAAACCTGAGCCCGTGCATCTCTTTGAGCTCGCTTGCGAACTCGTTGTAAAGGTCTGGTGTTATCAGCTGCATCATGGTCGCCTCCGTGCGGGATGTGTTCCCGCCATCGAAGGGCAAAGCTGGCAACGATGCAGCCTGTAGAGGTTTACAGCTATCGTGGCAGAAGAATCAGGATCTCGCCTGGCCTGAGGCAACCAGTCGTGCAACGGCCTGGTTGATCGTTCGAACGCCAAGCTTTGCCTTGGCGTTTTCCAGATGAAAGGTCACGGTGCGCTTTGAGACGCCGAGAAGCTGGCTGATAACCCAAGCCGACTTGCCGCGCGCCGCCCATTTCAGGCACTCGAACTCCCGCGGGGTGAGCGTTACACCGTCCACCACGCGATCGTCGGCGAGCCTGCGCCGGACATGGCTATGAAAGTTGATGGCCACCAGCTGCAATGCTTTTTCGTAACGTGTCAGTGACCGCAACAGAGGCGGGCGGGACTCGTCGGAAGCAAAGGTCAGGGCAGCAAACCGGCCGCGATGATCATGCATGGATATCGTCAGGCCGCCGCGGATGCCAAACTCAGCCGCACTCTCCAGAATTTGTTGCTGCGAATTCGGCAGACAGTGCCGAGCGCGATCCACACCCCAATCGAAGGTATCCCAGCCTTGCAGCCCGCGCNGCCCGCGCAGGATGACCGGATCAAGACTGTGGTACCGCTGTTGCAGATAACGTGATGTCCAGGATGAAGGATAGTTTGAGATCAATTGCGGGGCGTCGCCGGGGGCCGACGGGTAAGTGAAGTAGGCGAATAGCGGAAAATCGAAGCCGGCTGCAGCGAATGCCATTGCCTCACGGAGATCGGCAGCATCAACACTCGCAGACAGTTGCTCGACGAAGTTCTCAAACACGCGATGCATTTGCGCTTTGCGTAACCTCCGTGATCGCTCGATGCCAGGCAGAGACCTTGTTTTAAACGATCCCCGGACGGATACAGCGCGTGCCGAGAACCCCGTTAATCTGGTGAAACCCGTGATATTCTGACGTTGTCTATGAGCCGTGTGCCGCCGAGCCAGGCCGCGACAAGCAAGCGTGCCGGTCGGTCAAGGCTTGTCATCGGTCGCAGATCTGCCTCGTCGCGAAGTTCCAGGTATTCGACCTCGCGATAGCCCGCAGCCAGAATTGCTGCGCGCCCATCGGCAAGCGTTGGCAGGACGGGCGAGCCGCGGGCAAGCCGCTCAGCCGTCTGGAGCAATACCGATGGGAGCTTGGGGGCAACAGCACGCTCTGCTGGCGAGAGCCGGACATTGCGCGATGATAGTGCAAGACCGTCGGCTTCGCGGACTGTCGGACAAGGAACAATGGTGATTGGAATATCCAGGTCCCGGGCCATACGCCTGACTAGGTGAATTTGCTGAAAGTCCTTTTCGCCAAAGAAGCCGAAGTCAGCGCTGGTCTGCAGGAAGAGCTTGGCGACGACGGTCGCCACGCCATCGAAATGTCCCGGCCGGAAGGCACCGCACAGGCCCTCGCTGACACCGGACACCGAAACGGTCGTGGCGAAGGCCGCCGGATACATCTCCTCTGCATCCGGCGCATAAAGCAGGTGCGCGCCAAGCGGTGCCAGTTTGGCGGCATCCTCGTCCTCGGTGCTCGGATACGCGGCGAGATCGGCCTGGCTGTTGAATTGCTTCGGGTTGACGAAGAGCGTCACGATCACACGGTCTGCCTNGATACGCGGCGAGATCGGCCTGGCTGTTGAATTGCTTCGGGTTGACGAAGAGCGTCACGATCACACGGTCTGCCTTCTCGAGTGCCGCGCGCACCAGGCTGAGATGGCCCTCATGCAGGACACCCATCGTTGGCACGACGGCAATCCTCACGCCCTCGCGGCGCCATGCGGCGACAATTTCGCGAAGCTGGTCAGCGCTCCTGACGATCGGCACGCTCACGCTGCTTCTCCGCTCTTGGTGGCGTCCGCGTCGGCGGGCTTGGGCGCATCGGCAAACACGTGCTCGGCGGCCGGAAACTGGCGCTCCTTCACTTCCCGCGCATAGGCCGCGATCGCAGCCGCAGCGGCCTCCCCCAGTTCAGCGTAGCGCTTGACGAATTTGGGCCGGAAGTCGCCGAAGAGGCCCAGCATGTCGTCGACGACGAGAATCTGGCCGTCACAGGCTGCCGAGGCACCGATGCCAATGGTCGGGGTCGCCACCTCCCCGGTAATCCGGCGGGCGAGCGCCTCGGGAACCTTCTCCAGCACGACCGCAAAGGCGCCCGCTTCGCTCACCGCAAGCGCGTCGCGCCTGATGCGCTCGGCATCCCCGCCTCTGCCCTGCACGCGGTAGCCACCGATGGTGTTGATCGACTGCGGCGTCAAGCCGACATGGGCCATGACCGGCACGCCGCGCGCGGCGAGGAAGCCGATCGTCTCTGCCATCGTTTCGCCGCCTTCGAGCTTGACGGCCGTGCAGCCGGTCTCCGACATGACGCGCGCAGCATTTCGGAAAGCCTGCTCTGGGCTTTCTTCGAAGGAACCGAACGGCAGGTCGACGACCATCAGCGCCTGCTTGATGCCACGGCGAACCGCCTGGCCATGCGTGATCATCATCTCCAGCGTGACACCGAGCGTCGAGGGCAGACCGTGGAGAACCATGCCGACGCTGTCGCCGACGAGCACCACATCACAATGGGGATCGACAAGCCGCGCGACTGGGGTGGTATAGGCGGTAAGGCAGACGAGCGGCGTCCCACCTTTGCGCGAACGAATATCCGGCGGTGTGATCGCCTTGGTGTCACCAAACGCACTCAATGGACCCTCCTTCCCCAACGTTACCAACCGCCGGTGTCGCGTTTGCCACATTTTTGTGCAAGTGCGAAGAGCTAAAAATGGCCGTGCAGCTGTGCGGTGTTGACGTGCGGACAGGCGCGCTTACACTTAAATCGATTCAGGCGCCCCGAGCTGGCCAACCACTTTCGCGAACATGGACGATCAGGCAATAGGACCCAGGAAAGACAGAGCCGCCGTCAAGGCCGACGAAGTCAAAGTGGACCTGATCGCCTTTGTCGTCGCCGTAAACGACAGTGAACCCTGTGTCCTCACCATCGGCCAGGCGGACACCCTGCCCTCCGGACCATTTGCGCTTGAGCACCGATCGCTGCAATCCGGTTTGAGGGGGTGGGTCGAGCAGCAGACCGGCCATCCGCTGGGGTATATTGAGCAACTCTACACCTTCGCGGATCGAGATCGCATCGGCGCCGAGCGCCAGCAGCGCGTCATCTCCATCAGCTATCTCGCATTGACCCGCAAGGAACAGGCAGCTGGCTCGCCCAAGTGCGGCTGGCAGAGTTGGTATGAATATTTTCCATGGGAGGACCACCGCTCGGGCACGCCTCCGGTCGTGCTGGACGTTCTGCGACCGCGCCTGATTGAATGGGCAGACGGCGTCAGCGACGCGGCCGCGCGACGTGAACGCTGGCAGCGGGCGACGATAGCCTTCGGCTTCGACGACCGCCTTTGGAACGAGGAACTCACGCTTCAACGCTATGAGTTGGTCTACGAAGCAGGCCTGGTCCAAGAGGCCGGAAGCGGACGGGACGCGACGCTGCCTCCGCTGGTGCCCAGCAAGTCTATGGTCGCCGATCATCGCCGCATCGTGGCGACCGGCATTGCGCGGCTGCGGTCCAAGATCAAATACCGGCCGGTCGTCTTTGAGCTGATGCCGCCGGTCTTCACGCTTTTGCAGCTGCAGCGAACCGTGGAGGCGCTCGCCGGCAGGCTCATCCACAAGCCGAACTTTCGCCGCCTGATCGAGCAGCAGGAGCTGGTCGAAGAGACCGGAGAGGCCACCACGGAGACCGGCGGCCGGCCAGCGAAGCTTTACCGGTTCCGCCACGCCGCTCTCGACGAGAGGGTCATCGCCGGGACAAAATTGCCGCTGGCGCGGGGTTGACATCCCTTATACTCACAGCAAGTATATGCTGGTTATTTTCAACTAGAGTATAAGCTGGAGGGGTCGATGAGCGCCATGCTGCCGACGGCCGCGTTTCTCTACGAGCGCGTCCGACGAGTGATCCCGCCGATCGAATGGCCGGCTTTCGTCGAGGATATCGAGGCGATCCTTGCATTGAAGCGCGAGCGCAACGCCATCATCCTGGCGCACAACTATCAGACGCCCGAGATCTTCCATTGCGTGGCCGACATCGTCGGCGACAGTTTGGCACTGGCCCGCAAGGCTGCGACGATTGAGGCGCAAGTCATCGTGCTGGCCGGCGTACATTTCATGGCCGAAACGGCCAAGCTGCTCAATCCGCAAAAGACGGTGCTCATTCCCGACCTGCGGGCAGGCTGTTCGTTGGCGGAATCGATCACGGCAGAAGACGTGCGCTTGATGCGCCAGCGTTATCCCGGCGTGCCGATCATCACTTATGTCAACACGTCGGCCGAAGTGAAAGCCGAGTCGGATATCTGCTGTACATCCGGCAACGCCAAGGCGGTCGTCCAATCCCTTGGCGTTCCCCAGGTGATCATGTTGCCGGACGAATATCTGGCCCAGAATATCGCCGCCCAGACCGATGTGCAGATCATCGCCTCGAAAGGGCATTGCGAGGTGCATGAGCGCTTTACACCGGCCGACATCCGCGAGTTGCGCGAAAGCCATCCCGGCGTGATCGTGCTCGCGCATCCCGAATGCCCGCCCGACGTCGTGGCTGAAGCAGATTTTTCCGGCTCGACCGCTGCCATGTCCGACTATGTCGAAAGGCAAAGGCCGGCACGTGTCGTGCTGATGACGGAATGTTCGATGAGCGACAACGTCGCGTTAGCGCACCCAGAGGTCGAGTTCATCCGGCCCTGCAATTTGTGCCCGCACATGAAGCGGATCACGCTTGCCAACATCCGCATGGCGCTCGAGCAGAACCACCATGTCGTAACCATCGAACCCGGGATCGCCGGGCGCGCGCGGCTTGCGGTCGAACGGATGCTGGCAATTTGAGCGCCGATATCCGCAGCTTCTTCGGGCGGCCCATCATCGTCGGCGGCGGCATCGCCGGACTGATGACCGCGCTTCAACTGGCGCCGGAGCCGGTGCTTCTTCTGTCCAGGACGCTGCTGGGAGCTGACAATTCGAGCACCTGGGCACAGGGTGGTCTGGCTGCAAGTTTCGGCGAAGACGACGATCCGGAACTGCACCTGGCCGATACGCTTGCCGCCGGGGATGGTCTCTGCGACACAGACGTGGCGAGCCGCATCCTCCAAGCCGCGCCCAAGGCGATAGAGGGGCTTGCGGGCTTTGGGGTTCCCTTCGACCGTACGTCGAAAGGATCACTGTGCCTCGGATTGGAGGCCGCACACAGCCGACGTCGCATCGTTCATGCGCATGGTGACGGCACCGGGCGTGAAATCATGCGTGCCCTGATCGCGGCTGTGCGTTCCACTCCGTCGATTGTTGTCGTGGAGGGCATGGAAGCGCGCCGGCTGGCGGTGCGAGAGAACGCGATCCGAGGCGTCTGGGCGAGCGGTTCGATAGGACCTGTCTTCTTCGGCTCACGGCGGGTCGTCCTCGCCACCGGTGGGATCGGGGGACTGTTTCTCGACACCACCAATCCTTGGGGCAGTTGCGGACAGGGCCTGGCGCTTGCGGCCCGCGCTGGAGCTGTTCTTGCCGACCTCGAGTTCATCCAGTTCCACCCGACCGCGCTTGACGGCCCGGAACGCCCTATGGTGCTGGTCAGCGAGGCCGTCCGCGGCGAAGGTGCTGCCCTGATCGACGAAACCGGCCAGGCTTTTCTCCAGAGCGTGCCAGGGGCGGAACTTGCGCCTCGTGATGTCTTGGCGCGCGCCGTCTGGAACCATCTTGCCAACGGCCACCGTGTTTTTCTCGACGCGCGGCAACGGCCTGGCCCGGAATTTGCTCGACACTTCCCGACAATCGCATCAGCCTGTCGTGGAGCCGGCATCAATCCCGCGCGCGATCTCATCCCCATTCGTCCGGCCCAACACTACCACATGGGTGGCGTTGCCGTGGACGGCTCCGGTAGGACGTCCGTCAAGGGGCTGTGGGCCTGCGGCGAAGTCGCTTCGACAGGACTGCATGGCGCCAACAGGCTCGCCAGCAATTCCTTGACCGAGGCCGTCGTGTGCGCCCGCTGGGTCGCTGAAAGTGTCGCCGGAACGCCTGCTCGCAGAACAAAGCCTGCGTTTGCGGACGTTTACCCATCGCCCGCTCCGACACCCGTGCGTGTTTTCCTGTCGCGCGCACTCGGCATCGTCCGGGATGGTGAAGGTTTGAAAGCAGCCGCACGTGCCTTATTGCCGCTCGCCGAAAGCAAGGACGCGGCCTCGGATGCGGCGGCTGTCGGGCTAATGATCGCGGTTGCCGCCTTGTTGCGCCAAGAAAGCCGCGGCGCTCATTACCGGACAGATTTTCCTCATCATGCGACTGTCGCCCGACGGTCCGAAATCACCCTCGAAGCCGCCTTGGCCGCTGCGCGGGAACTCGGAAACTCCCCAAGCCTCGAAGGGGCAAAGTGATGACGCTCTCACCGCTTCCCACGGTCATGCTTGAGCCGCTTGTAAGGGCAGCTCTTCTTGAAGACCTTGGCAGAGCCGGCGACTTGACCACGGAGGCCATCGTCCCGAAGGAACACCAAGCGGGAACCGTGTTGGCGGCGCGCCAGTCCGGAGTTGTCGCCGGCCTCGATCTGGCGATGCTCGCTTTCCGCTTGATTGATCCTGATGTCGAAATTTCGGTGGAGCGGGCAGACGGCTGCAATGTCATGGATGGAGAGGTCATTGCATCAGTGGTTGGCCCTGCCCGGGCCATTCTCACAGCCGAACGGACGGCACTCAATTTTTTGTGCCATCTGAGCGGCATCGCTACAGCAACGGCATCGATCGTCGCTGCGGTTCGTGGATATGGCGCGAAGATCGTCTGCACGCGCAAGACGACGCCCGGATTGAGGGCAGTCGAAAAGTATGCGGTGCGCGCAGGTGGCGGATCCAATCACCGCTTCGGCCTCGACGACGCAATTCTGATCAAGGACAACCACATCGCCATCGCAGGCGGCGTTCGCCCGGCGCTCGAGCGAGCACGAAGACGGGCCGGTCATCTCGTCAAGATCGAAGTCGAGGTCGATACGCTGGCCCAGTTGGAGGAGGTACTTGGCTTCGCTCCCGATGCGGTTCTGCTCGACAACATGTGCCTCGCCGATCTTCGCCGCGCCGTCGCAATCGTTGGCGGCCGTGCTATCACCGAGGCTTCTGGCGGGATCGCATCCGATACAGCGCGAGCGATTGCCGCGACCGGCGTTGATCTGATTTCAGTCGGCCGACTGACCCACAGCGCGCCGATCCTGGATATCGGCCTCGACTATTGGGGCTCATGATTGCCTGAGGAACGAACAGGATCGAATCAACTGTCCTTTCCGATCGTCGTCAATCAGACAGCAAAGCAAGGCAGAACCGGAGGAACAGCATGGACATGCAAACAGCCAGTCCAACGCAGACATCGCCACAGGCTCAATCCCCTGACCCTGGAGCGTGGACCCTGGAGAAGGCTCAGGCACTTCACGATGCCCCCTTCAACAATCTCCTCTTCCTCGCGCAAACCGTGCACCGCCAGAATTTCGATCCCAACAAGGTCCAGCTCAGCCGGCTTCTCAGCATCAAGACGGGCGGATGCCCGGAGGATTGCGGCTATTGCAGCCAGTCGGCGCATCACGAGACCGGCCTGAAGGCGTCGAAGCTGATGGAGGTCCGGCGCGTCGTCGCCGAGGCGGAGAAAGCGCGTGACTCCGGCGCAACCCGCTATTGCATGGGCGCGGCCTGGCGAAACCCCAAGGCGCGCGACATGGATGCGGTCGTGGCGATGGTCGAAGGCGTCAAGGCGCTGGGCATGGAAACCTGCATGACGCTCGGCATGCTCGATCTTGAGCAGGCGGCTCGCCTCAAACAGGCTGGCCTCGACTATTACAACCACAACATCGATACGTCGGAACGCTACTACAGCGAGATCATCAGCACGCGGAGCTTTGCCGACCGGCTGGAGACGCTCGAGCACGTTCGCCAATCCGGCATCAAGGTCTGCTGCGGCGGTATTGTCGGCATGGGCGAGGAGCCGGTGGACCGGATCGACATGCTCGTGACGCTGGCCAACCTGCCGGAACATCCGCAAAGCGTTCCGATCAACATGCTGATCCCGATCGCCGGCACCCCGCTTGCCGACGCCAAGCCCATCGAGCCGATCGAATTCGTGCGCGTGATCGCGCTGGCGCGCATCATGATGCCGAAATCGCATATCCGTCTCTCCGCCGGCCGCACGGCCATGACCGACGAGATGCAGGCGCTGTGCTTTTTTGCCGGCGCCAACTCGATCTTCGTCGGCGACACGCTGCTGACGGCGGACAATCCCGGCGAGGACAAGGATACCCTGCTGTTCCGGCGTCTCGGCATCGAGCCGATGGACCTCGAGGCGCAATGAACGGGGCACCGCTTGCCCGCTATGAGGCGACCTTGCAGGGACTGGCGCGCAAGGACCGGCTGCGGACGCTGAAGCCGCGCGCCGGGCTCGACTTCTCGTCGAACGACTATCTCGGGCTTGCCGCCTCCAAAAGACTTGGCGAAGCGGTTGTGGCGGCGATTGCGCGGGGCACGCCGGTTGGCGCCACCGGGTCGCGGCTGTTGCGCGGCAATGCACCGGAACACGAGCAGCTCGAGGCAGACGCGGCAGCATTCTTTGGAGCCGACGGCGCGCTATTCTTCGGCAGCGGCTACATCGCCAACTTCGCTCTGCTGACTGCGCTGCCGCAGAAGGGCGACCTTTTGGTCCTCGATGAGCTCGCCCATGCCAGCATGCATGAGGGTGCGCAGGCCGGGCGCGCCGAGTTCAAGCTGGCCGCGCACAACGACGTCGATGCTGTCGAGGATGCGATCACGTGTTGGCGCGCCGAAGGCGGCATGGGATGCGTCTGGATCGCGGTGGAAAGCCTTTACAGCATGGATGGCGACTGCGCGCCTTTGGAGAGCCTGGTCGCGCTTGCCGATCGGCACGAGGCATTCCTCGTCGTCGACGAGGCGCACGCCACCGGCGTCTGGGGACCGGACGGCCGGGGGCTGGCCGCCGCTTTCGAGGGCCGCGACAACATCGTCGCGCTCCACACCTGCGGCAAGGCGCTCGGCGCATCTGGTGGGCTCGTGACCGGGCCGAGGACACTGTGCCAGTATCTGATCAACCGTTGCCGGCCATTCATTTACGCCACCGCGCCATCGCCGCTGATGGCGGTCGCGGCGCGCGAAGCGCTCGCAATGCTCGCCGACGAGCCTATGCGGCGTGTTCAGCTGCATGAACGCGTTGCCCTCGCAGGCCGCCAATTGGTCGATCGCTGCGGTGTGATGCCAAGTGGCTCTCAGATCCAGCCCTTGGTGATCGGCGATGTCAGGCGCACCATGGCAATGGCGGCGCGCCTGCAGGCCCGCGGCTTCGACATACGCGGCATTCGTCCGCCGACCGTGCCCGAGGGCACGTCGCGGCTGCGCATCTCACTGACGCTCAATATCGGCGAAGCCGACATTTCCGCCATGGTCGAGGCGCTCGTCGAGGTGTTGGCGCAGACATGACCGGAGGCGACATGACCAAGCGCATCGTCATCACCGGAACAGACACCGGAATTGGCAAGACGGTGTTTTCGGCCGGGCTTGCCGGCCTGCTTGACGGCTTCTACTGGAAGCCGGTGCAATCGGGCCTCGACGGCGAGACCGACAGCGAGGCGGTTGCGCGACTTGCCGGGCTGCCGTCGGGGCGCGTGCTGCCGGAAGCCTACCGCTTGAAGAGCCCGCTTTCGCCGCATCGTTCGGCCGAAATCGACGACGTTTCGATCGAGGCTGCCGATCTTTCGTTTCCGGTCCTGCCGACACCGCTCGTCATCGAAGGCGCCGGCGGGCTGATGGTGCCGCTGAACCGCCGGACAAGGTTCATCGACATATTCGAGCAATGGCAGTTGCCGGTCATTCTGTGCGCCCGCACCGCGCTCGGAACAATCAATCACACCCTGCTGTCGATCGAGGCCCTGCGGGCGCGCGCTATCCCGCTGGCTGGCATCGCCTTCATCGGCGATGAGATGACCGATACGCAACGGACGATCGTGGAATTCGGCGACGTGCCGCAACTCGGCAGGCTGCCGCACCTCGATCCGCTAACGGACAAAACGCTGAGACAAGCGATGATTGCCGGCTTCGACCTCGCTTTGATTGCCGGAGGCGAATGATGCCGCATTCCCGTGTGTGGCATCCCTTCACCCAGCACGCGCTCGAGCCGGCAATCCCTGAAATCGTCCTGACTGAAGGCGCCTATCTCCACAAAGCCAATGGCGTGCGCATTCTGGACGCCATTTCCTCCTGGTGGGTCGTCACACATGGCCACCGCCATCCCCGCATTATAAAGGCAATCGAGACGACCGCCTCGAGCCTCGACCAGATCATCTTCGCAGGTTTCACGCACGAGCCTGCCGAATGCTTGGCCAAGGCGCTTGTCGGACTCGCTCCCGCCGGACTCGACTGGGTGTTCTATTCCGACAGCGGCTCGACCAGCGTCGAAGTCGCGCTGAAGATGGCGCTCGGCTATTTCCGCAACATCGGCGCGCCGCGCTCGCGCATCGTCGTCATGGAGCACAGCTATCACGGCGACACGATCGGCACGATGAGCGTCGGTGCCCGTGGCGTGTTCAACGCCGCCTACGAACCCTTGCTGTTCGAGGTCGACACCATTCCCTTCCCGGCCGCCGGCCGCGAGCAGGAAACGCTGGATAGATTCGAGGCCGTCAGCCGCGACCGGCGCGCCGCCGCGCTGATCATCGAACCGCTGGTGCTTGGCGCCGGCGGCATGCGGATGTATCCGGCCTCGGTTCTGACCGGATTGAAGAAGATCGCCGAAGCCTCCGGCACGCTGCTGATCGCCGACGAGGTGATGACCGGCTGGGGCCGCACCGGGAGCATGTTCGCCTGCGAGCAGGCATCGATTTCTCCGGATATCCTGTGCACCTCGAAGGGCCTGACCGGTGGCACCATCCCGCTGGCGGCCACACTCGCCACCGATGCCATCTTCCAGGCTCACTATTCGACGGACAGGAAGAAGACCTTTTTCCACTCGAGTTCCTACACCGCCAATCCGATTGCCTGCGCGGCAGCACTCGCCAATGTCGAGATCTGGCAGGACGAGCCGGTGGCCGAGCGGATCGCGGCCCTGAGCGCGAAGCAGGCCGCCGGGCTTAGACGCTTTCGCGACAATCCCTACTTCACCGACAAGCGGACGACCGGCACGATTGCGGCGCTCGATCTTCGCGCCGGCTCAGCCGGTTATCTGGCCGAAATCGGCCCGAAACTGCGCGCTTTTTTCCTCAAGCGCGGGCTCCTTGTGCGCCCGCTCGGCAATGTCCTCTATCTTCTCCCGCCTTATTGCATCACCGGCGAGGAGCTGGACGGGCTCTATGACGCCATCGAGGAAGCCGGCGAACGCTTCGGTTCGAGGCCATGAGCAGGTCGTCGCGCCTTCTCGGGTTTGGCCATCATGCGCCTGGGCGAAAGGTGGCCAATGCCGAAATCGAGAACAATCTCGGCCTCGAACCGGGCTGGATCGAGCGGCGCACCGGAATTCGTTCGCGCTTCTGGGCAACGGACGAAGACACGCTGTCTGGCTTGGCCACGCAAGCCGGCGACATGGCTTTGGCGAACGCCGGCATTGCGCGCCACGACATCGGTCTGCTGTTACTTGCCACCTCGACGCCCGATCACCTCCTGCCGCCCAGCGCGCCCCTGGTCGCACATCGGTTGGGGCTGGGCCGCGCCGGCGCTGTCGATCTGACCGGCGCCTGCGCCGGCTTCATCTATGCGCTGATGTTCGCGGACGGATTTACCCGCCTGCACGGCAAAGCGAGCCTTGTTATTGCCGCCAACATCCTCAGCCGCCGCATCAATCCCGCTGAGCGCGCCAGCGCCGTGCTGTTTGCCGATGCCGCCGGCGCCGTGGTGATCGGTCTGTGCGAGGATACTGATCGGGGGATCCTCGGTGCCTCGGTGGATTCGGACGGCTCGCGATACGGGCTGATCCAGATTCCCGCAGGAGGAAGCAACAAGCCGTTCCACGGTGACCTCGACCTCGCGCAAACCCGAATGACGATGACCGACGGCCGCGAAGTGTTCGCAAAGGCCGTCGAGATGATGACCGATTGCTCGATAAGCGCGCTAGCCGCTGCCGGAGTGCAACCACAGGATGTCGGCCGGTTCGTGCCGCATCAGGCCAATGCTCGCATTTTCGGCGCGGTCGGAAGAAACCTCGGCATTGCGGACCAAGCAATTGTCAAGACGATTGCCGAATACGGCAACTCTTCGGCCGCGACGGTCCCGCTGTCGCTCTCGCTCGCCAACCAGATGAAGCCATTCCAGCCAGGAGAGAAAATCCTTCTGGCGGCGGCGGGTGCGGGTCTCAGCGGCGGCGCTCTCGTGGTTGGAATCTAGCCGGCCGGCTCACGCGCGCAGGATCGGTCATGAATGGCAATAGGAGCAACAGAACCAATGCCAAAATGGCCTTCTGAAGCTCGACATGACCAAGCTGACGCAGCACGACCCGTGCGAGCCTCTGGATGAGTTCAAATGCAACACCCGTTGCACCAATCGTACCATCTGAATAAAGCTCAATTACAAAGGGTGAGCCGCCCCATATATGTCGGATACCCGACATTGTTCACATAAAAGGCTCGATGCTTACACGCTCTTTGCTGGCTGCTCTTTGCTGTCTTCTCTTTTCTCTTTGCTCTTTGCTCTTCCGTCTTGACTAGCAGGAGCCTGCGGCTTATCTCATTGCCGCGTTAGCACTCGCTTCGGCTGAGTGCTAGGCATGCTCCGGCAACGGAGCACCGTTCAACATCCGCACCAAGGAAATCCAAAAATGGCAAAGTCGAATTTCCGGCCGCTGCATGACCGCGTGGTCGTACGCCGGGTCGAATCCGAATCCAAGACCGCCGGCGGGATCATCATCCCGGATACGGCGAAGGAAAAGCCGCAGGAAGGCGAGATCATCGCCGTCGGCTCCGGCGCTCGCGACGAAGCCGGCAAGCTGGTCCCGCTGGACGTCAAGGCCGGCGACCGCATCCTGTTCGGCAAGTGGTCGGGCACCGAAGTCAAGCTCAATGGCGAAGACCTTCTGATCATGAAGGAANAAGGAAAAGCCGCAGGAAGGCGAGATCATCGCCGTCGGTTCCGGCGCCCGCGACGAAGCCGGCAAGCTCGTCCCGCTGGACGTCAAGGCCGGTGACCGCATCCTGTTCGGCAAGTGGTCGGGCACCGAAGTCAAGCTCAATGGCGAAGACCTTCTGATCATGAAGGAATCCGACATTATGGGCATCATCGGCTGATTATCGGCCTCACCGTCAACTGAATTTCGGGCTTGATCGCAAGCCCCTGCCAGGAGCTAAAAAATGGCTGCCAAAGACGTAAAATTCTCCCGCGACGCCCGCGAGCGCATGCTTCACGGCATCAACATCCTCGCCGACGCGGTGAAGGTGACCCTCGGTCCCAAGGGCCGCAACGTCGTCATCGACAAGTCGTTCGGCGCACCGCGCATCACCAAGGACGGCGTCACCGTCGCCAAGGAAATCGAACTTTCCGACAAGTTCGAAAACATGGGCGCGCAGATGATCCGCGAAGTTGCTTCGAAGACCAACGACATCGCCGGTGATGGCACCACGACCGCGACCGTTCTGGCGCAGTCGATCGTCCAGGAAGGTAACAAGGCGGTTGCCGCCGGCATGAACCCGATGGACCTGAAGCGCGGCATCGACCTGGCCGTGACCGAAGTCGTCGCGGCTCTCGGCAACGCTGCCAAGAAGATCAAGACCTCCGAGGAAGTTGCCCAGGTCGGCACGATCGCCGGCAATGGCGACGAGTCGGTCGGCAAGATGATCGCCGAAGCGATGCAGAAGGTCGGCAATGAAGGCGTCATCACGGTTGAGGAAGCCAAGACCGCCGAGACCGAGCTGGAAGTCGTCGAAGGCATGCAGTTCGACCGCGGCTATCTCTCGCCCTACTTCGTCACCAACGCCGACAAGATGGTTGCCGAGCTCGAGGACGTCTACATCCTCCTGCACGAGAAGAAGCTGTCCAACCTCCAGGCGATGCTGCCGGTTCTCGAAGCCGTCGTGCAGACCTCCAAGCCGCTGCTCATCATCTCGGAAGACGTCGAAGGCGAGGCTCTGGCCACGCTGGTCGTCAACAAGCTGCGCGGTGGCCTGAAGATCGCCGCCGTCAAGGCGCCGGGCTTCGGTGATCGCCGCAAGGCCATGCTGGAAGACATCGCCATCCTCACCGGTGGCCAGGTCATTTCGGAAGACCTCGGCATCAAGCTCGAGAATGTCGGCCTCAACATGCTCGGCCGCGCCAAGAAGGTGTCGATCTCCAAGGAGAACACCACCATTGTCGACGGCGCCGGCAAGAAGGACGAGATCCAGGGCCGCGTTGCCCAGATCAAGCAGCAGATCGAAGAGACCACGTCGGACTACGACAAGGAGAAGCTGCAGGAACGTCTGGCGAAGCTCACGGGCGGCGTCGCGGTGATCCGCGTCGGCGGCGCGACGGAAGTCGAAGTCAAGGAAAAGAAGGACCGCGTCGACGACGCCCTCAACGCGACCCGCGCGGCCGTGGAAGAAGGCATCGTTGCAGGCGGCGGCGTCGCACTGCTGCGCGCTTCGGCCAACATCAAGGTCACCGGCGTCAATGCCGACCAGGCTGCCGGCATCAACATCGTTCGTCGTGCACTGCAGGCTCCGGCCCGTCAGATCGCTTCGAACGCAGGTGCGGAAGCTTCGATCGTTGCCGGCAAGATCCTCGACAACAAGGGCGCGACCTACGGCTACAACGCCCAGACCGGCGAATATGGCGACATGATCGCCATGGGTATCGTCGATCCGGTCAAGGTCGTGCGCACTGCCCTCCAGGACGCGGCCTCGGTCGCCGGCCTGCTCGTCACCACCGAAGCCATGATCGCGGAGGCTCCGAAGAAGGAGTCAGCTGGCGGCGGCATGCCTGGCGGCATGGGCGGCGGCGGTATGGGCGGCATGGGCGGGATGGGCGGTATGGATTTTTAATCCAGCCCCTATCAACTTACAGCGGACAGGGCGGCAGCAATGCCGCCCTTTCCTTGTGTGCCGAACATGATCGAAACCTTGGAGTGCGTCCCGAGGATCTCGTTCGAGCCTCACCGCATGGTCGAGAATTAGGATCTTGTCCGATCGAGCAATTCGCGGGCTCAACCTGGTCAAACCGGCGCCCCCTACGAACTGCCCGATCCTTGAGGATTCCGCTGCGCGACAATCACGATGATTCATTCAGTTGGTAGCTATAGGCGATGAATCATGAGGGGCATTGAGGAGCGTGGCAAGGCGCCCATCTCGGCATTTAACTCCATCGAGCGTGATATCAGGGACAATTCTCTCATCGGAACCGGCGGCTGGCGTTGAAGGACCCGGTGAATCATCCTGTTCTATAGTGGAGCAGACGCGCTCTGAGCCTCAAGATCAAGCGTTTCCTCCTCTGAGTATCCTTGATCTGCCGCTGGACATTCTCGTTGATATTGCTGAGCGGCTCAGCCCGATGGATCTGCTGAGGATTTCGCACACAAATCAAGAGCTGCGTGTCGCCGCGATGATAGTCGCAACGCCTCAAGAAAGGCGGATTCAGGTTCAGGCCATCTGTGGCAGCCCTTGCAACCGGGCTCCAGCAGCGTCTCGTCGTCGTGGCCGAGGGGCCTCGTGACCCCGACGACTGCGCTTCGGCCTTGTGGGGCCTCGGAGCGGGCGTGGCAGCGCTTGCACCCGAGCTCCAGCGGCGTCTCATCCTCCTCGCCGAAGGGCTTGAGCCCAGGTCTCAGACCATTGCCCTGGAGGGCCTCGGAGCAGGCGTGGGTGGCGGACATAGCAGCCTGTCCCATACCTATGAATACGTTTGGCTGAAGCAGACCGATGGCTGCGCGTCGAAGCCGAAGCCGTCGAGTTCGCGGACAAACGGGAACTGCGCGATCTTGCTCGACATGAGCGTGTCGAGCTGGTCGCGGATCGCCGTCAACTTCAGCCGATCCAGGATTGCGATCAGCAGGTCATGATCTAGGGTCGTCATCACCAGCTCCCTCCGGCCACCGCTTCGTACTCGGCGAGTGGCCGCAGCAAGGTGGCCGGGGGTGATCTTGATCCGCTCGGCGCGCACCGGCCCTTCGAAGCCGGCAACGCCGACAAAAGGCTCTGTCGCAAACCTGGAAATGGGGTTGTGAACGGCCATTTCGGCCTGTCCGTCAGGCAGCGAGGAGATCGAAACAGCGATCGACAGACTTGTAGGCATACCTCGCCTGTCGCTTGCCCATCATGTGGATCATCTCGATGCCGGAGAGGATAACCACGTCGTTCGCATGCGACTTGAAGCCGAGCATGGATCGAATGCGGCTTGATACGCCGGTGATCCGTAAGCGCTATTTTCGCTGCACCTTGACGCGGGCGCTTTCGACGGATGGCCTTCGAATCGGGAACGGTATCTGGTCTGATCAGGCTGCTGTTGCTTTGGCGAAGTTGAAGGGCAGCAGATCGTAGATATCAGCGTCCTCGTTGCGTTGGGGCAATTCGGTGAGGACGTGGCGCAGCCACGCTAACGGCTCGACGCCACAGGCGCGGCAGGTCAACATCAGGCTGTAGATGACGGCGCTGGCCCTGGCTCCGTCGACGGTATCGCTGAACAGCCAACTTTTCCGGCCAGTGGCAAAGATTCTGATGTCACGCTCGAGAAGATTGTTGTCGATCGGCATGCTGCCGTCCTCGGTGTAACGAGTTAGATATCCCCATTGGTTCAGGGTGTAGGAGACGGCGTCGCCGAGCTTGCTGTCCGGCAAGACTTTTGGGGCGATGTCGTCGAGCCATGCCTTGAGAGCATGGAGGATCGGGACACTATGTTGCTGGCGGAAGTGGCGAATGCAGTGATCTCGCGTTTCGCCGTCATCGGGGATTTCGTTCCGCGCCTGCCTTTCAACCCGATAGAGCTGTTCGAAGAACCGGAGTGCCTGTTCCGGCGGGCCGCCGCCTTTCTTCCTCGCCTTTAGGGCATCGACGAAGCGCCGCCTGGAATGGGCCATGCAGCCAAGATGCGTTGCTCCTTCCAGCGTGCGCCAGGCGGAATAACCGTCACTCATCACGATGCCGCGGTAATCGCCCAAGAAGGTCTGCGGGTGTATCTGGCCGCGACCCGGCTGATAATCGAGCAGCACGATCGGCTCGTCACTGTCGTGGCCGCTCCGGTATGCCCACATGTACGAGGTGCTGGTGGCCTCTCTGTCCATTTCCTTCAGCACCTGGACCGTCGTCTCGTCGCCATGGATGAGGGGCTGCGATCTGAGCCGCAGCTTCAGCACGTCATAGATGCGGGCGAGATGCTTTTCGCTCGAGCCGATCACCCAGTGACCCAGAGCGCCACGGCTGACAGGAACGCCCGCGCGCTCGAAGGCCTGCGCCAGGCGGTAGAGCGGTGTGCCGTCGACGTATTTGTGAACGAGCGCGAAGGCCAGCGTCGAGGCCGTGGCGATGCTGCCCGGCAAGGGTTGCGCGGGCATCGGCGCGGTCACGACCGGCGTGTTGATGCCGGTACGGTCGCAATGACGGCAAGCATATTTGAACCGCACATTCTGCAGGACCTTCGCCTTCACCTCGATATGAAGTTGCTCGGTAACGGCCTCGCCCATGCGATGCATCTGGTGACGGCAGCAAGGACAAGCCTTCTGATCGTCGGGAAGGTCATACTCGACGCGCTCGCGCGGCAGGTTTTCCGGCAAGGCCTTGCGGCCGCGCTTCTTTCCCGTCGCCCCTTCGCTCGCCGGCAAGCCCGTGTCCGGCAGGACAACGACGCCGCCATCTTCGTTGTCGGCGGCGTCCTCATCCGCGGCCTGTTCGGCTTCATTGAAGAGGCGGTCAATGTGCTTTTCACTGCGCGGCGCAAAACGATGCAGTCGTGCAAGCGCCAGCTCTTCCTCGAGTTTGACGACGCGTTCGGTGAGTTGACGGTTCTGCGCCTGCAGCGCAGCAATACGCGCCATCAACGCTTCAACAGTCGGTTCGCCGGGTCGATTCATCAGATTCTTGAATCGAAAGCATGCCGCCGCGTCAACCGCTCAATTCGAGAGCCCTCAACCCGCAACCTGATATTGCCGCACCGGATGGCGGACCATCGCATCGATGTCGATGCCGTCGAGGATCCAGTGCAATTGCTCGGTCGTAAGCGTGACCACCGCTGCCTCCCCGCGCGGCCACCGGAACTTGTCCTCGGTCAGCCGCTTCAGGACCAGCACAAAGCCCGACCGATCGAAGAACAGGAGCTTCATCCGGTCGCGACGGCGATTGCAGAACGCAAAAACCGCCGGAGCAAACGGATCGAGCGCCATCGTCTCTTGGACCAGAACCGCAAGGCTGTTGATGCCGGCCCGGAAGTCGATCGGCTCGCGGTGCAGGTAGACTTTCAGGTCAGCGCCCAGTCTGAACATGACCCAGTGCTCCGATGGTCGCCGTCAACGCATCCACATCACCGCATTCCAGCGTCAACTTCACGCCGTTCGGCAGCGACGCGCTCACCTTGGCTGGAGAGGAAAAAGGCGCCGTCCTTTTCGGTGCCGACCTACGTGCCCCATCGCAAGTCCCCGGCAAATCCACCGCAGCCATGCTGCTCTGTCGCAGCAAGGCCCGATCGGAAGTGCTTTCAATCTGAACCGGGATGAACGCCGATGGTGGGGGCTGTGGGACGGACTGGGTCTCCGCCCGCTTCTTTATCCACTTCCGAAGAAGGTTCGCATTGACCCCATGTTCGAGCGCAAGCCTCGATACCGACACGCCAGGCTCAAGACAGGCCGAGACAAGACGGTCCTTCGATGCCGGGTCGTATCGGCGTCGCCCATCCCGACCGACAAGCCTCACCCGCAGTTTCTGCTCATCTTCTTCCATCACAAGGTGTCCACCTATTTTGGTGGACACCTCATGCATCAGAGCACTCAACAGCAAAAGGTGCGGGGAAATTCGCGCTTACGGTGATCCTGTTCGATCCGATTGTTGAGATGCCGGCTATTGCGGAGCGGATCGGCTTCAGCGGTCGCCGCGATCGCTGCCGCAGCCGGCTTTCAGCGTCGCAGGAAAGGATTGCTTCGTAATTGGTCTGGCTGCCGTCGATGACGATGCGCTCCGGCCGGCCATGGCGCGTCAGCGCCTTGCGGAGGAAGCGTTGGGCCGCCACCAGGTTACGGTTTTCGCTAAAGAAGAACTCGACCGTATCGCCGAGGATGTCGATAGCGCGGTAGAGATACATCCATGCCGCGGACCTTGATGTACGTCTCGTCCAATGCCACTTGCTGCCGACCACACGCTTGCGCCGGTTGAAGCGCTCCAGCAGCTGCGGCGAGAAGTGGGCGACCCAGCGATGCACAGTGGAGTGGTCGACCTTCAACGCGTTCGGCCATCATCTCTTCCAGATCGCGCAGGCTCAGAGTGTAGGCCAGGTACCAGCGCACGCACAGCAGGATCACCGACTGGTCGAAATGGCGGCCCTTGAACATCACGTGCTCCTCCACAGCTGAGGCGTTTTTCTTGCCATGCTCGCTTACAAAAAGGTTTGCGACAGAGCCGTTCGAACCGCATGCCGACACCATCGTCAAGGGCGGCCGCGATGTCCATTATGGCCACAAGCTCAACCTGACGACGGGCAGGCAGTCTGTTCTTTCAATTTAGACCAACTATGCGGATGCCGCCTCAGTCAATTCAAGAATGTAACCAATGCCGCGCATGGTCGTGATACGTGGCGTTGCACCTGACCTACTCAGGTGTCCACGTAAGCGATAGATTCCGACTTCAAGCGCGTTGGCAGATACCTCGTCGTTGAACGAATAGAGGTGATCTTCCAACTGCGCACGAGGCACGATGCGGCCTGCACGGATAAGCAGATGCTCTAAAATACATAGTTCGCGGCGTGCGATCTTCAGAGGATGACCCGAGACGGAAACCTGTCGGCCGATCGGATCGAAATTGAGATTGCCAAATACAACGATGGGGTCGGTCACCTGTGTCGACCGGCGCAGAATGGCTCTCATTCTGGCGATGAGCTCATCGAAAGAGACGGGCTTGAGCAGAAAGTCGTCCGCGCCACCGTTGAAAATTGCAATCCGCTTCTCGAGATCGTTGATGCTACTCATAATGAGGGTTGGAACTGAATGCCCGTTGCTCCTTAGCTGTCTCAGCCAGCCCAAGCCATCGCCATCTGGCAGAGCCAACTCCAGCAGGAGAATTTCATAGGTTGCGCAACAAAATGCCCTCGACGCCTGTTCCAGGTTGCCAACTACATCAACGGCAAAACCGCTATCCCCGAGCGCAACTCGCACAGCGCGCGTAAGATCCACATGATGATCAATGAGCAGCGTTCGCATTTCACGTCCTATCAAGGTCGGACAGGTCACCGTCCGCTGTAAGACCGGGGCGACAGCGGAAGTCGCGCAACTCTTCGTAGTGTTCGTAACGCTCTTTCCGATGGGTGATCGCGGGAGCATGCAAGCCGCACGCCTGCAATAGTCGGGGATGGAACACGTGAAGACCTGTTGACGGGCTGAAACCGTCGGTCGGCCAGCCCACAATGCCACCGACTCTGCCTGCGATTTCTCTGCGCATCGATCCTCCTATGAGTTGCGTCGCAAACTCCAGCTGAGGTCGCAAGGCAGGTTGCGGCTTTGTTCATTGAGAGGACCCCCTGGAGGCAATACCAGGAGGATTCCCTATATGGCACTTCCCGATTTACCACCGGTCATTCCGAACCACGTTCGGCGGCTTTGAAGACACTCATTGAGCGCGGCTAGGTAAATCAAGGGTACGACCTGCCGGGTGTCGATGCCGCTTTTGAAGCAGGCATCGGCACCAGCTCGGTGAGCGTCGCCCGCGCAATTCAGCGGACGCGCTCGATACACCAGTCGAATCGTGCCGCAACTTGCCGCGCCGACAGGGCGCCCGAAGACTTCAGACTTGTGACCGAAGGTCTACGCCCAGTCCTCCTCCCATTATCCACCTCCCTCAAATCAAAGTGGACGTTCAATCTGAACAAATTACGCCATCGTATCACAAACGACTTACCGATCCCCGACGTGCTCTAGCCTTAGTGCTTGTTAAGAAGGTCGGCTACTGTCTCTCCGCGTCGCCGGGCATCGGCGGCGAGCCACACCTCCCCCACCTCATACACGTCGCCGTGGGTACTGAACGGCACAATGACGTCAATGGCAGCCGACAGCAGGTCAAGAAGCGTGTGGTCTTCCACAGCAGCTCCTTGCGGGCTGCTCTTGACGAGTGAAAAGAGCTTTTTAAAGCCTTGGACCGGATCCGCCCCATGAATCGTTGATATTGATCCCGCATGGCCGGAGACGACTTCGCTAAGGTAGGCCCAAGCAGCATCATCGCGCATCTCGCCAAGCAATATTCGATCAGGGCGCATGCGCAAGCTGGCTTGCAACAGTTGCTCGGCTGTCACCGCACCTACGCTTGCTCGGTCCTTCGGATAGAGTAACCGGACATGGTTCTCGTGCGGGATTGCAAGTTCGAGCGTGTCCTCGATACTTATCAGCCTCTCTTGCGGGGGTATAGCGTTGATCAAAGTCTTGCTCATTGTCGTTTTGCCGCTTCCAGTAGGTCCGCAAAGCAGCATCGTGAGCCGCCCGCAAACGCATGCTCGCAAAAATTGCTCCAAGTCACCATGGTCGTAGTGCTGAAGAATCGTTTCGTCCTGCCGCTCTTGGCGCTCCTTTCGTGACCGCCATTGATTCCAACGCGAGTATTCGTAGCGAGAAGAAACTTCCTTGAGTTCGGTCACACGACTTGAGGGACGCCGTATCGTCAGGCTTATTGTTCCTGAGGGAACAGCGGGCGGCAAACAGATCTGCAGCCGCTCTCCGTTCGGCAGCTCAGTCGCACAGAGGGGGCTTTGCGGTCCGACATCTTGCTTGCGCAGCGCTCCAGCGAGGATCGCGATGTCCTCCAGATCGTCATAAGATAGCGGTAGCGGATGTTTCGTGAAAACGCCGGCCTGTCGGACAAAGGCTTCCCCAGGCCGGTTGATAGCGACCTCTTCGGTCCTTGGCTCCTCAAGCCATTTCAAAACAGGGTTGAGAAGCAAACGCAATTGAGGGTCAGCCTCCGGTCGCATTGTTGTCTCTCCGGCGTTGGCGATGTTGGGGGGCTGGCGCCACGGCGATCGGTCTAAGATCGTATACATCTGAGAAATCGAGGTCCCGAGCCACAAAGATCGATACAGCATCTCCCTGGTTTTTCTTCAGAGTTGGCGGAACGTTGATCGTTGCTCTAAGGGTCGTGTCAACGGCTTGTCCGGCGTTGCTCTGGAAGCTGTTGATGCCGCTTCCTCCACCTGAGCTGCCAGCGTATTGACCGGCGGCCTGAAACGCGCCTTGAATGACGCTCATGAGCATTGCTCCGCCAAAGCGCTGCCAGAAGTGATTATCCACCGTGCCAGGCATTCCGGAGCGGCCGAGCTCGTCAGCGCCCGGCGACGCTAGCGAAACGAGGGCATGGTCAGGCGTTTCGATGCGCGTCCACAGCACGAAGACACGCGCATCCCCCTGTTGGAGACCACGCTGGATCTCGCCAATCACGGTCGTCCCGCGATCCAAAAGCACCACGTTGTTGGTGGCGCCGCGGACGTCTTTAGGTAAGACGCACTTCACATAACCCGGTAAATTTGTGTCGACTGCCGTTTGCAAAATGCAGGGAATTATCGTTCCTTGGGTAATCACGAGATCAGGGTGCGGCAAAAGTGTGGCCCGGCTTGGCTCCTGTATATCTGGCTTCAATCGCCCCGTCAGATCGCCAGCGTCTGAAATCTCATGCGAGGTCGCGGGAGCATCCCTATGGTTGTCTTCGCTCCGCTGACCGTCGTTGGGCATTTGACCGCTGCCACTGTAGGCGAAAATTGGTGTTTCCTCCGGCGGCGGATCAGCTGGCGCCGGAGGCGGCGTGGATGGCGCAGGATCTCCTGCCTGCGCCGCCTGTACGGGTGCTGGAGCTTCGGGAGCAATCTCAATCGGCACGGGGCGGAATGGCTCGGCGTCGGCGACAATTGGAGGTTTTGGCTGAGTTGGCTCGTCTTGTGTGCTGGGACGACCGCCGAGCCAGATGAGCGATAGAGATGAGATGAGAACAAGAGCAGCGACGGCCAACTTCTGCAATCCCGAAACATGCCGGCGGGCCGGCTCCGAGACCATCGATCCTGAGGCATGGACATCATGTCCCGACTGTGGGCCGGTTTCATTCATCGGCCGGGCCTTTCAAAACGCGCCACACGTCGGGTGTCACTGTACCGGTCCCTGGCGCTCGTCCCACAGGGTCATAAGCCCTGTTGAAAATGGACAAGACCGTATTGCCATCTCTCAGACGCCATTCCCGGGCGACTGCGGATACTTCAACATAGTCTCCTTTGACCGTGTAATTGGCAGCGGCTTCCTTGCCGTCGGGATTGATAATGTAGAGGGAGGGTATGCGGGAATTGCTTGCGAAGCCAAATACGGTGGTAAAGCCATTATCGAAAACTTCCAGCGGCGCCAGCGATCGATCGCCCTTTGCGACGTAGTGAAAATTGCTTTCGTCCGGACTGGTAGTTGCGGCGGGCCGATTCAACAAATCCTGAACTCTCTCGTCGCGCAGCACTTTCGCCCGGGCCTGACCAAGAATCGAGCGCCTTTCTGCGTCCTTTCTCTGAGCAGCAGCCTCATCAGCAGGATAGGTGAACTGCACACTGTAGTATAGGTCAGGTTGCTGCTCATCGAGTTTTGGCATCGCTCTCGTTGAAATACTGAAGACGTATCTCCGTGTACCGGACTCACTCTCGGCCAGCACGATGACCGGCTGCGGCGGGAGCATCCGGCTAGCCTTAAAAAAGAGATAGTTGGCGCGCGGGAGCGCAGCCAGGTCTTTGCTATTGGAAACGGCCACGGCTGCGACTGTCTCGTTGGCCGCGAATGTGACAACCAGCGTTGCCCCCACTGCGGTAGACAGGCGCACCACTTCGTCAGGACGGTAAGCCAGGTAGCGCATGCGCGCATCATGCTTGCCGGCAAGTGGTGTGTCTTCCGCGGACGCTTCCATCGTTAAGAAGAGTGAACAGACCAGCGCGAGAAACGCTCTTTTTGTCATGGCTGCACATAGCCCAGGTTCGATACGCTATCTTCCGAGCTTTGATAGGAAGTGACGAGTAGACCTCCCGGATTGGTGAGCCTCGATTGCCCAGGCAGACCCGTCAAGCGCTCGTAGCGGATGGTAGCTGTCCAGGTGGTCACTATCGGCATCTGCCCATCGACAACAAGCGTACGTTTGTAACGGATCTGTTGAACGTCCGGACTGATGTCGTTTGAAGAAATATGCCCGACCTCGAGCTTGCCGCGTTTGCCGACCGTGACTTGCGGCGAGGTGGGATTCGGATAGTTGAAGAAATCTTGATATTGCTGTCGCACAGCCGGCGCGCTGAAACTGGATACGAGGTCATAGGCGTATTGGGCTGTATCTGCTGTGTACCCCTCGCGCAGGCGTACATATTCCCACAGCGAAGCATTTATGACGGCTCGGTCTTGGGTTGCCGGCAGTCGAGAGACTGACACTTCGCTGTCGACGGTCCCATCCGGCCGGACCCAGAGGAACACAGGTACGAGCTTGGCCAACGGGACCATGGCAGCAATGGTAAATGCCTGGGCAACATTTCCTAGGACCGCCGCTGCGGCAAAGGCTATCAGGGCCTTTGACAGGCGCCGCGCAGACTTCGCTCGTGAAGTTTGAAACGCTTCCACCTTCTTATAGTGGGCGGCTAGCGTTTCTCTCTCCACCAGAAGGGCATGTTCAGGAACTTTCACTTTGGCTCTTCCGCGCATTCGACCTGAAGATCCTCAGGGGTGGTTTCCCATTGTCCCACGTTCAGTTGGAATGGGGCACCCGCGCATGTCGCAAGCCCATGGCTCGTCTTGCAGGCGGCCAAAGCGAGGATTGACAGAAGTAGGCAATATTTCATGTTTTTGGCACCGAGCTTGTCGATTGATTAACCACCCGCCGTTTTGGCAAAGTGGCGATTGAGGCTGTTAAGAGGTCGGTTCGCACCTCCCCAAGAGCCGCCGGCGATGCTGCTGGCGATCGTCGGAAGCGCGACGATCAGAGCGTCACCAGCTAGGAAAAGCATGTCGAGCTCGTAAAGCCCGATGATCTTGGCTGCTGTCGTGCCCGAGAATTTGATCATCAAAAGCATGGCTGCCAGCGAGACTGCTTCGGCAGCGATTACTATCGTTGCAACGATGTTGAGGAGGAGAAGCAGCAGCCCGTACGAGAGCAGTTGGCCGATCCATCTGGTGGCTATGTCTCGAGTGTGATCAAAAAGGTAGCCTACAAGGACCAGGGGGCCGATCGTCAAGAGCACCTTCGTCAGAATTCCAACGGCATCGTAGATCTCGAACGCTGTCCACAGCGCGCCGTAGAAAATCCATTGCGCTCCCTCGAAAGCAAGTATGTCCTGGCCGTTCATAGGCCCAATTTCGGAAGCAATCAGCTGAAAGACATACTGGCTTGAAGCAAACATGAGATCGAGCTTCTGGGGGATTCCGATGAAGGGCAAGTCGCTGCCACTGATGTCGTGAGCCAACCTCGGAATCGTGTCGTCGAAGAGCGCTTCAATGTACTGCTGATAGTTGGCCTGCCCTAAGATAAGGGCAACGACAATCGACACCATGATTACGCGCGAGATACCCCCGCGCGCATCGACTTGACCACGCATGACCAGACAGCCTTGGATTATTATCCAGAGCGTGACACACGCAACCAGAGGCGCACTGACCGCCTCTTGGATGTTTTCAAGCACTTTGTGCAGCCCGGACGTGAAGGCCCCATGAAAGATCGTGTGTATAGTCGTGAATGGCGCGGGAATTTTGAAATTCATGGCGTGAGCCTGATGTGTCCCTGATCAGCGCAGCTTAGCAGGATGAACTCTGTGTGGTTTACGGGAGGATGCTAAACATATTAGCGGTGTCCTGATGTTCGCGACGCTGCGTGGCGGCCTCCTCCACGGCGTGAAGGCTCCCTTGTGCAGTGGCCATTGTCAGCAGACTCGTGGCCTGGACATTTTGGATCATCGCATCGTGAATCTGCTTGAGGACCAGACCGTTGGTCACGGTGGCCTGCATAATATTTCCCGAGCGGGAAAGCTGACCAAGCGTGCCGGCGTTATCCTTAAGGCGCTTGTCCATCATGCCCAAAGTGTCGGCTGCAATAGCTGCGGCATTGGCGGCCCCGGCGATTTGTCCCTGTAACAGTTTCGCTTCTGAATCGGTGCCGTTGACTATCCGATTTGGGTCCTTCGCAATGTTACGGGCCATAATCGAAGCTGGCGCCCGAGCATCAAACATCTGCTCCTCCAGCTTATTGCTCGACGGGTAGTGATTTCCTTGGTTCAGTGAGCTTAGCAGTCCCGTGACAGCGAATGACGACGTTAGAATTGTCACCATTTCAATCGTGGTAGCGAGCGTCTCGATTGACCTCTCAAGGATCGCCGCATTGGAAAGCGCTGTTAAGGTCGCTTGTGTTTCTGTTACAGGGTCGCTGACGATAAATTGCGAACGGGCCTGTCCGTGAAGCAGAAGGGAAGCAGCAAGGGTCGTTACTGCAAGTTTGGCAAATTTCATGAATATTCCTCCGTCAGTCTTGAACTTCGTGGTACCGGGCCATGAACTTGTCGAGCCACCCACTTGGGGCGTCTCCGTGCTGGTTACGAAGCTGGTCGGCAAAGCGCACTGTGTTGGCCCGCCCCGAGAGTACGGCTACGTACTCGCGCATCTGCCCAAGATCGAATTCGCAAACAATACTCCCGCTATCGCGCTTGAGCAAAAACTTGCGGCTGCCGATTGCCATTCCCTGGCGGATTGCCTCGAACTCCTGCGCAGTGCACTTCAAGCCATCGACATACGCAGAGCGGTCCGCCGTCGGTGATGGGTAGAAAATTTTCGTCATACATTGCGCAACGAGACTAGCTCCGAGAGGCGATTCCAGAACGTGTTCAGGCTGCTGCGTTGCGAGTATCAACATGCCGTTGTTTTTGCGGACCGTGAGCAAGAACTTGTCGATAACGGCCGAGAATTGGGGGTTTAGTAGATAGAATCGAAATTCGTCGCAGCTCATGACGAACCGACGACCATCGACGATAGCGCCCACTCGATGCAGAAGGTATGCGGCGGCCGGTGCACAGACCTCCTCATATTCCAGGAGCTGCGTCATGTCGAAGCCCGTAATGGAGGCATCCAGCCTTACTTCGTCCACGTCGCCGTCAAAAGCCCATCCAAGCGCCCCCCCTCTACACCACCGCTGCAGCCGTGCTCCTGCGCCCTCGGAGGGGCTGTGCAATAGGAATTCGCGCAGGCCCGCAAGTGAGCGCATAGGGGGTTCGAACGAAAGCTGACGAACAATGCCGCGTTCCAGCCGACGGCTTTCCTCCGGCGAGATCGGACCACGGCCGTCACTCTCGATCAGGGCCATCAACCACTCGCGTAGAAAGTCTCGCGAGGCGGAGGTGTTGTCCAGTCCACGCAGAGGGGCCAAGCCGCTCGGAGCGCCTCTGCGCAACGCAAGATATGTCCCTCCCGTGGCTCGCACCAGCAGTTCACCACCCCGATCCTTGTCGAAGAAGACGATCGCACCATTGCGATCGACCAGGCTTTGCTCAAGCATCGCGAGGACAAAGGTCATCAGCGTCGTCTTGCCTTTGCCAACGGGCCCGAATATTGCCGTCATGCCGACGTCATTCTCATGGGGGATGTAGTCGAAAGAAGTTCCACCGTTTGTGCGAAAGCGCGCAACAGCATTGCCCCAGTGGCCGGAACTGGAACCGCTTGGGAAGTTCTCAAATGAGACGAGCCCGGCAAAATTGTGTGAGGTGATCGCCCCCGGGCGCGTGCGCCACCTGTTGTTCCCCGGAAGTTGGGACCAATATGCGGCCTCCATGCCGATGCCCTCTTGGACGATAACGGCGCCCGCGTCGGCCAGCCGTGCGCGGGCACTTGCTGCGCGATCTGCAAGGGTATTGAGGCTGTCGGCATAGACGCACAGGCTCAGATGATGCGAACCCATCACGAATTCGTTGCTTGCCAGTGCGTCCTCTGCCTCGGCAAGTTCATTGATCTGGGTGAGGGCCTTGTCGCCGGCACTCGTCATCTGGCTGGACTTAAGGCTTAGTTTGGCATGAGCTTGTGGGCGAGTGAGGAAGGAAAAGCTCTGGCTCAGGACAAGCGGGAAGTTGGCGGACAGCAAGGAATTTAGCATGCCCGGCCGCGTCGTCGCCGGATATTCACGGAACGAAAACAATGATCCGACGGAGCTATCCCCGGGCCTTCGAATCTCAAGCGCCCGCTTCCCGCAGATGACCTGGTCAGTGTAGATCGAGGCGCCAAGTGAGCCGGTAACCATCGGAACCGGAAGAAACCGGCAAGTCATCATGAGCCGAAGCGCCTCGCCGATTTCCGTGAAGAGCACGTTGCCTTTCTCTCGAATGCCCAACCGGCGCAGACCGTAACCGCCGAGTGCGCCAGCAATGATGTGCCAGAGGTCTTCCAGGCTCCGCATTTGGGTGGCTAGATCGTGCTCATTCCGTCTGCGGGACTTGGCAATCCGCAAGCCGATCTTGCCGATTGCGGTGCGGGGGGACACGATCAAAGTGAGGAAGTGATCGTTGCGAAAGAGCTTTCCCGACAGCACACGACGCTCGTAGGCCTCGCTCAGACTGCCAGCGAATGCACTTTGAAACTGGCGCGGCGCCGGCGCCGGCACATCGTTGTGTCTCACAAGATGAGCGTATATCGAGACATTGTCGTCGGCGATGTTGCGCAAGAGAGTGTTGAACGCGCGGCAGCGCGAGTTGCGCATCTCAGTGTCTTCCAAATCAAAGGGCAGACCGTTCACATGTGCCATGGCCATGATCGATCCGTCTTCCAGAATGACAACCTGATCGCTTACGTGACCAACATACGGAAGGTAGATCTCGCCAGACCTCTCGGTCCGGCCGCTGGCGCCGAACATTACACCATTCCTCTTCCGCGTTTCGGCACTCTGATCGGATTGGCGCTGACGCTTGCGCCTCCCCAGACCGGCCCGTCCACGCTTCTGCCGGCCGTCTGCAAATAGAGCAGCACGACGCTTGCCGCGTTATAGTCACGCTCAACAACCAGCCGTGCTCCGAACCAGAGTGGCGCGAGAACGATTTCGTAAAGCGGGTTCTGAAGGATAATGATAACAAGCCCAGCCAACATCATGAGCAATCCGGCCAGCGTCAGCGGCACCCCCAGAAACAGTGCGGGGCGCGTCGCCGCCACATAGAGGGTGCTCACTTCCAACCGGTCGCTCATCAGCCACCGCCTATGAGCGCCTTGCCCAGGAAGCTGGCCCCGAACATGATGACGATCCCTCCAACGACACCCGCAACCAGGCCAAGTGAAGCACGACCGAACATCCAAGAGATACCGATGGCTACGAGCCCGAGCACGGCCAGTGATTGTCCAAAGGGGCCAAGTATGAACGTGCAGATATTCTGGACCATCTTGGCAGGATCCGTCCCTCCGGTCACCTGAGCCGCGGCTGGCCCGCTGTAGAAGACCGTCCACGCCGCGCCTGCAGCAGCGGCCGGTACATATTCAGCCGCTATGCGCAGCATGGAAAAAGGCGAAGGAACACGCGTTTTAAGCGCACGAAGTATCTTGAGTGGCGTCATCATTGCATCTCCATGTTTCAATCGAATACGAGTTTGTTCGGGTTCGAGGGTTCCCGTGCTTTCGCAGCCTGGCTACCTGTCGGATCGGAGGGATCGGCCCCGGAGCGGTCTGGCTGATACGAGCCCCAGATGTCCCAAGAATCTTGGTTGGGCTGCTTCTTTCTATTGGCCTGTTGGCTCTGCTGGAGCAGAGGCGGCACGGCTTTCCGACCGGGTGCCTCAAGGTGCGGCACATCTCGAGCAGTCGGCTCCAGCGTTCTCTCAAGGAGACTTGAGATGTCCTTTGCGGCCGACTCGACCTTGCGTACATAACCGTTGGCGAAGCCATGCGTGACGTCGCCCGTGTTATAGGCCGAGATGGCACGGCGAAGCGCCAGTTGCTGTGCCACAGCAGTGGTGCCGCCGGCATACCGGCTTTCAAGCAAGTGGGCGGCAGCCGAAAGCGAGGCGCAGGGCTCGAAAGCCCTTTCCGGCGTGAGATTGAGCATGGCAAAGTTCTTGCTGTTTATCTGCATCAATCCAACATCGACAGAATGTTGTGCTTCGAGGCGTTCCTTGATGCCCCGCGTGGCTTCCAGGTGGTCTATCCAGCGAAGCTGCTCACCTGTGGTGTTGTCATGAGCCACCAGCGTTTCAAAGCCACTTTCAATCTTGGCAATCGCGGCGAGGGTGGACGGCGCAACCCAGGGGGCGCATTTGCGCGACAGGCTGCGGAACTCACGCGGAGAAAGTGGCGCGGGCTCGGCTGGGAGTGACATGGATGTCATCAGGACGATGGCCAGCGGCCAAGCTGCAATAAACATTCCCTATCACCTACCTTTCCAAGCCGCCGGACGGGTTCTGGCCCTGTCCGGCACGCGCTTATCGGGGAGGTTTGTTACTGTGTGATGTTCAAGTTCAGCTTTTCGGTTTCAATTGAAGCAAAGACCGTGTTCGTATCAGCGTGGGTGAGCATCTTGCGCATGCGTGGGTGGCGCGGGCCCGATCAGCCAGCGACATCCGGAGCATCTTGGTACAATGACTCCTGTACAGGATTGCTCGTCCCGGCCGTCCGTTGCTCCTGGAGTGTGGGCCGCGACTTTGGCGTCATGGATGGTACTTCTGTCAGCGCCAAGCCAAGGACAAAATGGGGAGCTTGGCGGGCTTGTTCAGGCTCGGGATCACCGTGGGGAATCGACTAAGGCGATAAAGCGGCCCAACTTTGCCGGTATGCTGCCGGTCCTTAAAGAGCAGCCATGCGCGGCCCTGCACACTCAGATCATTGCTTGAGACGCGAGCTCGTCCGTGAAGCTGGCTCGAAGGCGCAAATCCGCGGCGGCGAGGGTCAACTGGGAAGACGTGGCGGCGCAGCCCATCCTGGTGCGAGCCTCGTTCAGCTGTTCGGCCGCCGCCGCCAAAGGGTGGATCATGCACAGTCCCATCGGCAGATAACCGCACGTCATTGACGGAGTCCGACGGCGCAATGGACAAGCATAGTGACACGCTCAAGATGGAGGAGTTGCAGTAACTGAGAAATGTTAGCCCGGACGTTCACCGCAACCGGCGACCTGCCGGTCGCCGAACAGCATTTGAGGCCGCCGGCCACCTTGGACGAAGCCGGCTTGGCAGGAGACACACTATTTTGCACAAGGCCGCTGCAGCGAATCACGGTCTTTTTCCGCCGACCGCCTCTCCGATCAAGCCAAACGCCGCGCTGCTCAACCATGTCCGAGCTGGATCCACGAGCCGGAGGATATCGAGATGATCCAGGTCCGCAAACTCCAGGATGACCAGGATGCAACGGCATAGCAGGAAACTTGGCATCCATGAGGTCGAACTTGAGTGATATTGGCAGGCCTGCACCAACGGGGGAGCTCGAAGCGAAAAAGCGAAGGACCACACGGCAGGGTCATGTCGGCGCTTGGACCTGTCTGGTGGCCACGGGCTGCCTTGGTGCGGTCAATTCGCTGGGGATGAAAAGAACAGGACGAGCACGGCCTCACATTGGCCGCACGCAACGGCGAGTGGTATCAAGGAGCAGCTGTTCTGGGTCGGTGCCCCAGGGTTGCTCGGCAACAGGTTTAGACAAGGGGATTCAAGATTGAAGGTGCGCCGTTGAAACATGTTCTTGTCATTGACGATGATGCCGCAATGCGGCGCCTCATCGCCGAGTATCTCACGATGCATGCCCTGAAGGTAACCGCAGTCCACGATAGCAAGCAGTTTGACTATGTTCTTTCACGTGAGCCAGTCNGCGAACCAGAGAGCAGCGCTCATTTCGCTTTGGGGCCTGGAAGCTCAGCGTGAAGCAGCGGCGACTGATCTGTGCGGAGCGTGGCGAGGTCAAGCTTACCGCATGTGAGTTCAATCTCTTGATCGCATTTCTGGAGAACCCCCGCAACGTGCTATCCAGAGAACGGCTTTTGCTCGCGAGCCGTGTGCGTGGAGAAGAGGTGTACGATCGAAGTATCGATGTCCTAATCATGCGCTTGCGCCGAAAGCTGGAGGCTGATGCGGCCAACCCTCGCCTGGTCAAAACATCCCGTGGCGCAGGGTACTTCTTCAACGCTGACGTAGATGTTAGCTACGGAGGCACGTTGGCCGCGTGACAGTGAGCTATGCTGGAGATTGGGGTGACGAGGCTGATCAAGCCTTCCAACAGTACCAGCCTGATCAATTACGGCGAGAGCTACCGGTCTNGAGATTGGGGTGACGAGGCTGATCAAGCCTTCCAACAGTACCAGCCTGATCAATTACGGCGAGAGCTACCGGTCCGGAGATCGCATCAGCCCCTCTCTGCATATGCACGCGGCCGCCTGAATTGCCGATTTCGCTCAGCTGCTGCTGAATGGCGACGGCTTGCGGCGTATTCAGGGCCCTCTGCGTCTCCGCTGGCCACAACAGCGCTGGTGAATGTTCATTGTTGGGACGACTCACTCGGGTGGCAGGTGGTGGCCCTGGTCAAGCTCATCCGGCGAAGGGCGGATCTGCTGTTGGCTGGCAGCCAAGACTGGGGGCGGCGGCCCGAACTCCGGCGTCCCAGAGCTTGCGAAAGCCTCCGACACGCTTCTGTTGAGGTCATCCCGTCCAGCGGGCATCCCTGGGTTGCTGAAAAAAGACGAGGCGGCTTGATGATCCTGCCCTCGCTGAAGCACCTCGCGAAACCCCCTGTTCCAGTCGCAGAAGCTCCTCTGGATCGGTTGGCGGCTCGTCAGCTCGACCATCGAACAGCGGCCGGAGCGCCTCGGACACGTGCTGCTCAAAGCCCACTCGCCGGGCCTGGACCGCTTGCCCGTCTTCCAAGCCGGCGTCCTGCACCTGCGACAAACCTGTTACACGGGATGGATTACTATTTCGCGGGTCCATACTAGCCTCACATCAAACTGTATCGTCAAAGTCCTGCGCCAATTCACACAGCGGGTCATCGAGTTGAGATTCTGCGGAGAGCGCCTCCTCTGCTCCCATCAAGGGCGCCGGCTCCGGGAGGGCGCCTGTCTGGCTTTCAAAGATGCGTTTCAGAATGCGATCCGAGAAATAACGCACCTTCCTCAATTTTAATGGTGGCAGACCTTTGATGAGAACAATCTCGTAGTCGTCATCGAGCAGCCGAACCTGTTCGGGACGCAATAGCGGTGCACCTTGATGTGAATTCTGAATGTTCCAGTCGAACGTTCGCGCCTGGCTGTGGGAAATCGATTTGGCTTCAAACGTGTATTCACCGATGGCCTTGGAAATGTAGTTCGGAGTCTCGTCATCAGCCGTGGCCATGAACACTTGCAGTCCGGTATTGCTGAGAAAATTCTGCTTGCCAGCCTCTCCATAAGCCCCCGTCAGTGCCGAAAGGCTTTGGATGATGAGCATGAAACGCCCCTTGTAGCCCGCGATAGTCGTGATTGCGGTCTCGATCGCCTCCAGCTTACCCAAGTGCTTGAACTCATCGAGCAGGAAGAGAACCTCGTGCTTTTCATCCCGGCGGGCCAGCGACCGCTGCAGAATTGAAACGATTTGCTGAAAAAACAAGCGTATCAAAGGCGCGATCACCTCAAGGTCGTTCGGACCAACGCAAAGATAGATGCACGTTCTGCGACGGCGAAGATCATAGACCGAAAAGTCCGAGCGACTTGTAGCCGCCTTTACAGCGGGATCCGCCCACAGGTTGAGCCCGCCATCGCCGAGCACGGAAGTGTAGGAGGTTAGGATTTTCGTATCGTTCCCCGCCATGTCGTCGAAGATGCGTTGTGCCTCTTTGTTCTGGGTCTCCATGGCGAGTCGCGCGAAGAGCTTAAACTTCTCCCCCGGCTGGGCGAAGAGGTCATAGACGGCGCCGATTGTTGGCGTGCCCCGCTCGATGCAGGCAAGGATTCCCGCGACAAAGATATCTCGCGCGCCGCTGACGAAACCTTCCGCGCCCTCCCCCTTGGCCGTAATCAGGTTTGCGGCCAAGCGGCGGGCTTCGGTGAATTGCTGCTGTGGAGGCAGCGCTATAAGATCCAACAGCGGATTGTAGCAGTTTGTGCGCCGCTCCGAATCCAGCGGCGCGAATTTAAACACGTCGTCACCTGCGGCTTTGCGCGCCCTCGAGGTGAGCTCAAAGAGCTCCCCCTTGACGTCCAGAGCTATCACCGAGCCTTTGAATGTCAGTAGCGTTGGAATGACTATGCCGACGCCCTTGCCAGCGCGGGTCGGTGCAACGATGAGGCTGTGAGGCTGCTCGCCATTGGTCAGGTAGTAGCCAGGCCAGAAAGGGCCACTTGTCTTCCCAAACACCGGCCCTGTCACGCCACGGTATCGTCGCAGATATCCCGTGCGTCGCATTTCATCCACTCGAGCCCAACGAGCCGTCCCGTGGTGTTCGAGCTTGCGGCGCAATACGATCTGCTGAATCAGCAAGACGACCGTGGACGTCGAGAGCACGATAGCCGCGCCCCGATAGAAAACGGGGGTTGCGAAACCCAAATAGAAGGGCGTCTCAAACCAAAAGGCACGGACATCAAACGCCATCAGAGCCTCGCCGCTGCCGCCGTGGCGGAAGGTTGCGTAAAGACTTGCCGCACAGAAGCCCACGGCGAGTGAGCACGCGATGCTAATGGCTATGTTGGGGGGCGTCGTTTTTGTTGAAAGCATTGTTCCATTGCCGGATTAGCCGTAGCTAATGCTGCGCGTGCTTCAGAGACCGAACCGGCGTCGCGCGATGTCGCCGCTCGACAGATCGATGCCGCAGCGGGTGGTGCGATGCTTGCAGCGCATCACCCGGCAGACGTGGTTTTTGAAAGTTACACTAAGCAGGTACGTCAACGGCCAGCGAATTGGAAACGGCAAGGCCGTAAACGGATTCGGGAGAGAAAGCGTCACTGTACCATGGCCGAGACCTCAACGGCCGGAGCGATCTCTGCTTCTGGTGGCCTCCATTAGGTCCTCTCGGGCGTGATTGAAGGTGTGGCTTATGGACTGCCCGACTTGAGCGCCCCGCTGCAGCTGTTCATAGGAGGTTTGCGGGCCTACTGTATCACGGACTGCAGCCTCAATACCTGCTATGTGGCCGTCCAGATTCGCACTCCGTTCCTCTGCTGCATGCTGCGGCGGCGGCATGTGCGGCAAGATGTTTTGCATGCCGGGAACTGAGTGAGCTTGGGCCTGTTGATTTGCGTCGAGCTGGTGATACGCGGTGAAAATAGCATTGAATGCTATCTCTCTGACGTGGCCATCCGGATCAGAAGCCAATCCAATGGCCTGATCAAGAATGCGAGATTTATTTTCGTCATTAAACTTACTGAAGTTTGGCGCAACGTAAAAAGCTCCGAGAGCTTGCGACGACGGCTCCATGTTGCCAATGCGATTAACAATAGCATCTTGCATCCCTGGCGTTAGGTAATGGCATACAGTACTGACCGCTCTGACTTGCTGCAATGCTACGTCATCCGGGCTGTACCCCAATCCGGCTGTTAATTTCTCGGCCAGATCCATGGCTGATCGTCCAAGCTGATTGGTCCGCCTTTCAAATCTCGCGAGGTCAGTTTCTGGCCCGGGTTGAGTGCCCCGAACGGCTGTTCGCTCGTGCGTCCCGAGGTCTTTAAAGCCCCCAAGATTTCGCGCTGTATCGCGCGGGTTAGCGGTTACCAGCCGTTCTGCAACATCGCTCAATGGCCCCTCTGGAACATCACGGAGGCTACTGCTCCCCACGCCTTGAGATGATCTTGCAGCTGCACGTGCCCGTTTGTTATCGCGATCCATTGCTCGCCTCCAAAGTAGTTATTCTACCCAATGAGGTTACCACCGAAGCTTGACCTGCTAAACCGATATGATGTTACAGTTGTAGTATGGCAAAGGGTTCCCAGCTCTGTGGGTCTGCCAAGTGCCCGTCCAAGCCGAAGAAAATACGATGAAGCTGGCATCAAATGCGATGTGAACTGCCCCGGGCATTCCGGAGGCCGTTTCGTTTGAGTCACGCGGCTATGGCTGGTTCATCCAACATGGCGTAGTAGCGTTCCTCGGCTTCGGCCGGCGGGATGTTGCCGATGGGCTCCACCAGCCAGCGATTGTTGAAGCAGTCGACCCATTCGAGCGTGGCGAACTCGACGGCCTCGAATGAGCGCCAGGGTCCGCGTCGATGGATCACCTCGGCCTTGTAAAGACCGTTGATCGTTTCCGCGAGAGCATTATCGAAAGAGTCGCCGACACTGCCCACTGCGGGTTCGACGCCGGCCTCCGCCAAGCGCTCGGTGTATGAATGCTGACGTGTTGGGCGGATTCAACCGGTCGTCGCAACACCAAGGGATTGGAGGTTGCAATGACGGTTCACCAACGCGCTTCAGATCGGTGCACTCGAAAGAAGCTAGATTCGCCCGGGCGTCCGCCTGCCTGGCAGCGTGAGAATCGCTTCCGGTTCTGGCAAGCTATTGCCTTGGGACATTCGAGCGAGGAGGCCGCACTGGATGCCGGTACATCAACGCCTCTTGGTCCGCGCTGGTTTCGGAGTGCAGGAGGGATGCCGCCAACGCATTTGGCGCCGTGGGCGAAGCCGCCTTCGGGGCGATATCTTTCTTTCGGGAGCGCGAGGATATTGCGCTTGAGCTTGCCAAGGGAATCGGCATCCGGGCCATTGCTCGTAAGCTAGGTCGGCCGCCGAGCACAATCTCGCGGGAGGTCAGGCGCAATGCCGCGACGCGCAGCGGCAATCTGGATTACCGGCCAGTGCCGCCCAATGGCACGCCGATCGTGAGTCCCGGCGGCCTCCTGGCAAGCTGGCGGTCAATCCGGCTCTGCGTGAATATGTTGAGGAGCGCTTGGCCGGCAAAGTCACCAACCCCAATGGCGCCTCATTCGAGGGCCCCAAGGTGGGTATGGAAAAAACGACAGAGCCGGAGGTGGTCGGCAGCCTGGAGCCCCGAGCAGATCGCTAAATCGGCTTCAGATCGATTACCCAGAGGATCAAACCATGCGGATCAGCCACGAGACGATCTATCAGTCCTTGTACATTCAAGGACGCGGAGCATTGCGCCGAGGACTGACCGCATGTCTGCGTTCAGGCCGAGCGTTGCGCGTACCGCGCGAACGGGCCCGAGTTCGCAACAAGTCCTTCATTGGAGACGCCCTTATAATAAGCGACCGTCCGGCCGAAATTGCCGATCGGGCTGTCCCCGGACATTGGGAAGGCGACCTCGTCCTTGGCCTCGGAAGCTAGGCGATCGGTACGCTCGTGGAACGAAGTTCACGCTTCACAATGCGTGCTTCACCTGCCGCGCATGCATGGCTATCAGCAGAGCCTGCGCATCAAGAACGGTCCACCACTTGCCGGCCACGGCGCTGAAGCAGTCCGCAGAGCATAGCCCGATCCATGGGCAAACTTCCCGAGCAGCTGCGTCAGTCGCTGACTTGGGACCATGGAGCGGAAATGGCGCAGCAGCCGACCTGCGCATCGACACCGGGCTCGAGATTTACTTCTGCGATCCCCAAGCCCGTGGCAGCGAGACTCCAACGAAAACACCAATGGCTTGCTGAGACAGTACTTTCCAAAGGGCACGGATCTCAGTCGGCACACAGCCCGGGAACTGGACGCAGTTGCCCATGCTATCAACACAAGACCGCGCAAAACGCTCGGCTGGAAAACACCTGCCGAACTCCTCGACCAGCTCCTTGGGGGACAGTATGATGCCGGTGTTGCGACGATCCGGTTGAATCCGCCTTGGCTGCCTCTATCGCTGTGATGGATGAGCCCGCCTCCCCGCGCGGGCCGCCGATCATGGAGAGCCTGTTCCAGGGCATCGAGAACGAAGGCTGCATGCGCCGTCCGGCTCACCCGCCAGCCGACGATCCGACGGGCATAGGTGTCGATGACAAAGGCGACATAGACGAAGCCCGTCCAGGTCGCGACGCAGGTGAAGTCGGAGACCCGCAGCATGTTCGGCGCCGGAGCATGGAACTGGCGGTTGACGTGGTCGAGAGGGCAAGGTGCGGCCTTGTCGCTCACCGTAGTGCGCATCGGCTTGCCGCGGACGATGCCTTCGAGGCCCATGGCCTTCATCAAGCGGGCAACCGTGCAGCGGGCGACCTCGAAGCCCTCGCGACGCAACCGCCGCCAGACCTTGCGAATGCCGTAGACGCGGAAGTTCGCCTCAAACCCGTCGGACCTCATCCTTCGAGGCTGTATCCCATCTTGCCCGAGCCGACAGCCGGCAGGGGTCGACGCGCTTGGCGACATGGTCGTGGTAGGTCGACGGGGCGATCGGCAGCACCTTGCAGATCGGCTCAACCCCATGCGCCTTGCGGTGATCGTCGATGAACGCGATCGTGGCCTGAACCGGCGGTCGAGCTTCGCCTGGGCAAAATACGCGGAAGCCTTGCTCTCGTTGGCCTGCGAAGCTCGCGGCTCTCGCGTTCCAGAGCCTTCAGTTTCGTCGCAGCATCCGTGGGAACTCCGGCGCGCACGCCGCCGTCACGCTCGGCTTTCTTGCAGCCGATCTTGGCGGCGATCGATGAAACCGCCGCCCACCGCGACGTATGCTCGCGTTCGTGATCCAGAACCAGCCGCACCGCGGGGGGTCCGGACCTCGGGAGAGAACTTGTTGGTCGCCTTGCTTGTCATGGTTCCACCTTCTCAGGAGTTGGAGCCTCCGATCAACCCGGGGCGGCACACAACAAGGGTCACGGATCAATCTGGGCGGGAACCCTAGAGAATCAGCCCTCAGAGCCTTTGGTAATAGACCGACCCCTCGCACCTGTTTGGGCTGGGTGTACAAGTCAGGTTTTCATCAGGTTGGACGAGTATGTCTGGCAGCCAGAGCGCGACCACTTCCGTGCCCGCCCGCTCGTCTGGCAGACACACAAAGGAGAAAGATATGCCGTCAGCTACAAGCAGCGCCATCGTTTCCTGCCGCAGATCATCGCCCATCCGGTCTGGCCCTCCTTCAGGTCCCCTTTAGCCTGTGTCTCGTCGAGGAAATGGCCCGGGAGCGGGATCGTGGTTTCGTATGAGACAATCCGCCGGTGCGGCAACAAATGCGGTCCGCATACGGAGCCATTACCTCGCGGCACTTGATATTGCAGTGCAGCAAAGGTAGAGGGCCGCCCCTTATCGGAGTGTCGTCCATGGTCCTTACCAATACTGGTAGCGAGGCAGAACCCGTCGAACAGTCGAGCCATCCGGCAATCGAACAGCAAAGCCCCAAGGTGCTGATGCTGGGCGCGCTCGGCGTTGTCTATGGCGATATTGGCACCAGCCCGATCTACGCGTTCCGTGAGGCGCTGGTGGCGTCGTCGGGCGGCAATGTCGCCGAGCGCGGCGATATCCTCGGCGTGCTGTCGCTGATCATCTGGTCGCTGACGATCATCGTCACCATCAAGTACATCATGTTCGTGCTGCGCGCCGATAACGGCGGCGAGGGCGGCGTGCTGTCGCTGATGGCGCTGGCGCGCGGCAGTTTCCCCAAGCGCTCGGCGCTGATGCTCGGCATCGGCANGGCGTGCTGTCGCTGATGGCGCTGGCGCGCGGCAGTTTCCCCAAGCGCTCGGCGCTGATGCTCGGCATCGGCATCGTCGGGGCATCGCTTTTCTTCGGTGATGCCGTCATCACACCGGCGATATCGGTGCTGTCGGCGGTTGAGGGCATGAATGTCGTCACGCCGACCTTCCAGCCCTATGTCGTGCCGCTGACACTGGTCATTCTTGCCATGGTGTTTGCGGTGCAGCGCTTCGGCACAAGCGGGGTAGGATTGGTGTTCGGCCCGGTGACGGCGGTGTGGTTCCTGGCAATTGGCCTTTCCGGGCTCAACCACATCATCGCCGATCCGGAAATCCTGTGGGCGATCAGCCCGCACTACATCGTCGCGTTTCTGATCAATTCGCCCGACGTCGCTTTCGTGACCATCGGCGCCATCTTCCTCGCCGTCACCGGCGCCGAAGCACTCTATGCCGATCTCGGCCATTTCGGCCGAAAGCCGATCGTGCTGGCCTGGCTGGCGATCGTGTTTCCCTGCCTGCTGCTCAATTATGCCGGGCAAGGCGCCTTCGTGCTGGCCAAGAACGGCGTCGTCGGCCATCCATTCTTCGAGATGAACGAAGGCTGGACGCTGATCCCGATGGTCGTGCTGGCGACGGCCGCGACTGTCATCGCCAGCCAGGCGGTCATCTCCGGCGCCTTCTCGCTGACCCGGCAGGCGGTGCAGCTCAATATGCTGCCGCGCCTCGAAATCCTGCACACCTCGGAACGGCAGTCGGGCCAGATCTACATGCCGCGCGTCAATCTGTTGCTGGCGCTGGCGGTGATGCTGCTGGTGGTGGGCTTCGGTGAGTCCAGCAGGCTGGCATCGGCCTACGGCATCTCGGTGACCGGCAACATGCTGGTGACGACGGTGCTGCTGTTCGTCGTCATGACCCGGATCTGGAAATGGCGGCTGTGGGTGGCGGTCGCCATGACGGCGCTGTTCGGCTTCATCGATGTCGGCTTTTTTGCCTCCAACATCGTCAAGGTGTTCGAGGGTGGCTGGGCTTCGCTGGCGGTGGCCTTCACCATTGTGCTGGCCATGTGGACCTGGGTGCGCGGCAGCCGCTATCTGTTCGACAAGACCCGCCGCAACGAAATCCCGCTCGATTTCCTCGCCGGCAATCTCCTGAAGAAAAAGCCGCAGCTGGTGTCCGGCACCGCCGTGTTCCTGACGAGCGATCCACTCAGCGCGCCAACCGCGCTGATGCACAGCCTGAAGCACTACAAGGTGCTGCACGAGCAGAACGTCATCCTTTCGGTGGTGACCGCGCCGCAACCGGTGGTGCCCGACAGCGACCGGGTCAAGATGGAGACGGTCAACGAGCTGTTCATGCGGGTGACGCTGACCTTCGGCTACATGGAGCAGCCGAACATCCCGCGCGCGCTGGCGATCTGCCGCAAGCAGGGCTGGAAGTTCGACATCATGACGACCTCGTTCTTCCTGTCACGGCGTTCGCTCAAGGCCTCGCCCAATTCCGGCATGCCGGTGTGGCAGGACCGGTTGTTCATCGGCCTGGCGCGTACGGCGGCCGACGCGACGGAGTACTTCCAGATCCCGACCGGACGCGTCGTCGAGATCGGAACGCAAGTGACGATTTAGGGCATGCCGCGGTTGAGAAGAATCGGTGCTGTCACATTGATTGAGCGGTAAGGAAATTCAGGTAGCAGCGCGCCCGGCACTGTAAGTTTCAGCGGCTTGATGCAGCGATAGCTGGCCGGGACGGCTGTCACGCTGTCGCGACACACGCGATTTTGTTCCAGATTTGCATGGGGGCGTTACGCAGGTCTCGATGTTGAGCCGATGACAGCGCATTGCAGGGAAAGTGAGCAGGTCGGCAATCGGATCATGGATGGAAACGAACCGCTGAAGCTGGCGTGCCGACTTGAAGCGTTTCATGATCCTTTCGCGTCGTCGGGTCGGCTGGTGCGAATTTTCCGCTCGATTATTCAGGCCTGTGTGCGACCGGTGTTCGACGCCGGGCATGAGGTCGCGCATGGCGGCATCATAGGATCGGAGCTTGTCGGTGATCATGATCCGTGGTGTCCGCCCTTGAGCTTTCAGCAACTTGCGCATCAGACGCTTTGCCGCCTTGGCATTTCGGCGGCTTTGTACCAGCACTTCGAGGACGAAGCCGTCCTGATCGACGGCACGCCAGAGCCACTGCTTCTTGCCACTGATAGCCACGACACATTCGTCGAGATGCTATTTGTCACCCAGGCAGCCGGCTGATATTGATCTCCTGGGCGAAATGCCGTCCGAATTTCTCCGCGCAGCTTCGAACGGTCTGATGCGTGACGATGATGCCGCGGGCCGCCAGCATGTCCTCAACCATGCGCAGGCTGAGCGGAAAGCGAAAGTAGAGCCATACCGCGTGCGCAATGATCTCGGCGGGAAAGCGGTGGCGACCATAGAGCGGATCACCAGCAACTTCTGACATGGCCCAATGTACGCACATCTTCATAAGCTGTCGGTTGACTTTACGATGCCGCGCCAAGCGAGCAGCATCCGGCCGGCGGGGCCGACCCCGTCTCCCGGCCCTGAGCAGAACGGCATCGCGCAGGTGCCGCTTCATCCTCGACGCGGCCAGCCTGCTTTGCCGTTACCTCCGCCGCCGAAAGCGCCAGGCGTTGCCGCCAGGCGCCGGTCCGCCGGCAGCGGTTCGTTTCCACCGAGATCCGATTGCCAACCAGTTCCACTTTCCCCCAATACCTGCGTAACGCCGCCATGCAAATCTGGAACAAAATCGCGTATGTCGCCGCAGCATGACAGCCGTCCCGACCAGCTATCGCTGCATCAAGACGCTGATATCTTTACAGTGCCCGCACGCCTCTCGCGCGCCAACGGCCAGTCGGGTGTCGCGAATGAGGCGCGCTGAAGCCATCCGGCTCAGCCGATCATGGCGCTTCGGTTGCCGGGTTCGAGGTCGTGGCCTCTGCCGCTGCGCGATTCTAGCATTTGCGCCTTGGAGAGCTCTGCTTCAGCCTCGGCGAGGCATGGCTCGGCTGCGGTTCTCTGCCGCAGAAGGTCCGATTGCGAATTCTTGACGTTGTCACGACGTAGGCGAGCGGCCTTGGCGAACGTCGGATAAGCGAAATGATTGACATCGGAGATGCCGGCCTTCGTTTCCTCGGCGTTTAACTGGAAGTCCAGTTCTCGCGCCATGCGTTCGAAATCGGCAATCATGATGTCTAGCTGGTGCAACTGTCGCCGCTTCTCATTCACCTGAAATTGCTTCAGTCGGACCAGATTACCTCGTGGCTTCATGACTCGGTACTCCGGTACCCATTTCGTCCAATCAAACCGCTCTCTCCCCTTAACGTTAGGCCTACAGCGACTCTCACGTTTTCTGCTGCGAGCGGAAACATATTTTCCAAAATCCTTGGCCGATGGCTATGAGTTCAATGGCATCGACAAGCATGCGAGCGGGGGACTTAAGGGGCGGTAAAAAAAGGCGGAATAGGGCGATTTTCACAATGTCTGCATATGAACGCGTTGAGACTGCGGCGGGCTTGACACACAAAGCAATCGTCAAGATTTGCGACATGGACGCCGGGGGGCATGAATACGCCCGCCGTCAGCTACACGCCCCCCGATTTCCGCCGCCTATTATCGCCCACGCGGTCTGGCTTTATTTCCGGTTTCCGCTGAGCCTGCGCCTGGTTGAGGAAATGCTGCTGGAACGCGGCATCGTGGTTTCGTATGAGACAAGTCGCCGGTGGGGCATCAAGTTCGGGCTGGACTGCGCTCGCTGCTTGCGCCGCAAGCCGCCGTGCCGGAATGATGTCTGGTACCTGAACGAAGTGGTCGTCACCATCGCCCGGCAAAAAGCTTTGGTTGTGGCGCGCCGTCGACCAGGATGGATATGTGCTGGACGAAATCGTGCAAAACCGCCGCAACACCAAGGCCGCCAAGCGCTTGCTGACGCGGCTGTTGAAGAAGCAGGGGCTCGCGCCGAAGCGCATGATCACCGACTAGCTGCGCTCGTATGGAGCGGCAAAGCGACAGATGATGCCGGACGTCGAGCACCGGTCGCACAAGGGGTTGAACAACAGAGCGGAGAATTCCCATGTGCCGCCGCGAAAACGGGAGCGGATGATGCAGGGGTCCGATCGCCGGGAGGCCTGCAACGCTTCGTCTCGACCTTGTCAGCCCTCCGCAACCTCTTCGTCCCNGGGTCCGATCGCCGGGAGGCCTGCAACGCTTCGTCTCGACCTTGTCAGCCCTCCGCAACCTCTTCGTCCCGCCCCGCCCCAAACGTTCTGCTCTCGCCATACATGTTCATCGCCTCAGCGCGATGGCGCTGGTGATATCACGACGCGTTTGTACCGCTCGACCTACGCCACAGGTGCCGACGCTGTGACGAGCTTCGTCGGTCGCGTGTCGAGTGACGGCACCGGGGACAATTATCGTCGACCGCAGTCCATTGCCCAGACCAAGGCGCTTCTCGGCGTCGGCACGATGGCAAATCGCAGCGTCACGATCTCGGCCGCTGCCCCTTCTGGCGGCGTGGACGGTGATTTCTGGGTGCAGCCGTAATGGCCCTTTACGTCAAAGCCTCCGGGGTCTGGGGGGCGGCCAGCGCCGTATGGGTGAAAATCTCAAGCCTCTGGACCAAGGCTCGACAGGTCTATGTGCGCAGCTCGGGCGTCTGGGAGAAAATGTTCCCGATAGATCTGGTCTTCAATGGCACTCACGAAGACTCGACTGCCACGACCGTTTACACCCACACCAGCATTCCGCTTCTTGTCGCGCCACACGCTAATCGTCGTGTCATCGTGACAACTGAGACCACTGACACCGAAAGTGCAGTGACCGTCAACAGTATGACGATTGGGGGTGTGGCTGCCACCCTTCTCGCTCAGGTGGAAAGCATCTTCAATTCTGGTGTGGTCTATCTGTCAGTGTGGTCAGCCCTCGTGCCAACCGGTACGACGGCAACGATCGTGACCACGTATAGTGAGAGCGTGTTCCGTGACTACATGTCGGTCTATACGACCACCAATTGGGATGGTGTGGTGGGCACTGTTGCCTCTGACAACAATTCAACGGGTGGCCTGACAACGACCGTCAGCATTGGTGCCCTGGGCGCAGCGATCGCAATTGCGGGCAACGCCACCAAGGGGGCATCGGCACTGCGACATGGACCGGGCTGACCCAACAGTTCTCAAACACACCAGTCACGAATAGAAACCACAGCGGAGCAATGGCAATAGCTACCGCCGCCCAAGCTGCCCTCACCGTAACCTGTGCCTACAGCACTACTCCAGCACTTGCCGCACTGCTGGTGGTTCCGCGGTGCGCAACTCCTGACTGGCGACGGCGTCGGCGACATGCCTTACGGACTCGTATTGCCAGAGCTTGTAATCGTCGACAAACCAGCCAAGTCGGCTCTCGATCGCCGTAGCAAGCTCGTTATAGTCGAGGCTGTCGAGGCCGAGATCCCGCATTCTGGTTGTCATCGACACCTCTACTTTTTCGGCAACTAGAGCGTTGAGGGTTTTGAGAACCAGTTGTTCAATTTCAAGTAATGTCATCACTAATACATGCCTTTTGCTTGCAGATTCAGGTAATGCAACCCTGATCGGGGCGCAACCCCCAAAACGAGGTGTGCCGTTGAAACATGTTCTTGTCATTGACGATGATGCCGCAATGCGGCGCCTCATCGCCGATGCATGCCCTGAAGGTAACCGCAGTCCACGATAGCAAGCAGTTTGACTATGTTCTTTCACGTGAGCCAGTCGATCTCGTGGTTGTTGACCTTAACCTAGGCCGGGAGGATGGACTTGCGATCGTCCGCAATCTGGCGACAAAATCGGATGTTCCTATCATAGTGATCAGCGGCGACCGGCTTGATGAGGCGGAAAAAGTGGTTGCACTGGAGCTCGGCGCAACCGATTTCATTCCCAAGCCTTTCGGGATGCGCGAATTCTTGGCCCGCATTCGAGTAGCGCTACGCCAGCGCATTTCTAGTCCGCGAACCAGAGAGCAGCGCTCATTTCGCTTTGGGGCCTGGAAGCTCAGCGTGAAGCAGCGGCGACTGATCTGTGCGGAGCGTGGCGAGGTCAAGCTTACC
>NZ_AYVL01000028.1 GCF_000502835.1 Mesorhizobium sp. LSJC280B00 | reverse complement strand
TTCACAACAGCACGCTCCCACGGCTTCAAGGTCCAGCGGTCGCCGAGTTCCAACCGCTTGCGGACCCATTGGGGTAGGATCTCGACGGCCGCCTTCAGAAGCGGCCGCTGAAGGGGTCGAGCAACTCCCGGCAAGGCGGGAACTTCTTCCATGATCTCCAGGAACTCCGACACGATCGGCGACGCGACGAGTCTTTGCCTCATCACGTCGAACAGCGCGTAAAGCTCGGCCTGAGACGTGGGCGCGCCGACCGCACCATAGAGAAGCGCCACGGGGCGAGCCTCAGCAAACATCGCGTCCCGTTCGAAAAAATGCAGACGATGCACATAGATGTGATAGGCCTCCATGAAACCAAACTCGGCCGTCGCTTGCACCCAGTCCAGCAGCTCCGGGTCGGTGGCGTGGTATGGCTCGCCTTCGCTGGTTCGACCCGAAACGCGCCCATGCATCCTGACCACATCTTCAATCATGGCCTTAGCCTTGGATCGGGGGCCGTAGACCGTGACCAAAGCAGCGAGGCCCGTACGCTGCAATCGTCGGAGCGCGAGAGAGCGGAAGCTGTTGTGCTGCCAAATGGCGTCGCGAACCCGCGGCTCTGCCAATTCGAGCAGCACCGCCGTTACCCCGCCGATGAACACCGCAACAGGGTTCTTAAAAATGCGCCAGGACACCGAGTTGGGTGGTAACAGCGCCGGCTCGCCTTCCGGAGTCGAGAAGTCCATCTGAGATCCGAGCCGCTGGCGCATGAACNCTTAGCCTTGGATCGGGGGCCGTAGACCGTGACCAAAGCAGCGAGGCCCGTACGCTGCAATCGTCGGAGCGCGAGGGAGCGGAAGCTGCTGTGCTGCCAAATGGCGTCGCGAACCCGCGGCTCTGCCAATTCGAGCAGCACCGCCGTTACCCCGCCGATGAACAGCGCAACAGGGTTCTTGAAAATGCGCCAGGTTACGGAATTGGGTGGTAACAGCGCCGGCTCGCCTTCCGGAGTCGAGAAGTCCATCTGAGATCCGAGCCGCTGGCGCATGAACGACTGGGCAAGAGTGTCCACACGACGCTCAAGCGGGCGAGGCAGAGAAATGATGCCCGATTTGCGAAACATGGTACGCCTCGAACTACTGAGAATAGCAAGCGTTAGACCTGTGGCTGGCGGATGCAATATGCACGAACGTCTTTGGTCTTCCCGTCGTTCCAAATCATCCTCGCGCGAAGCCGATGAACCCTGCTTGATCTGCCCTGTTGCCGATGATGATGGAGCAAGGCTCGGGCGTGGTCATCCATGTCACCTCGATCCAGCGCGAGCTTCCGCTCCCGGCATCAACTACCGGGCCGCAGCGAAGGCGGCGCTTTCGACTTGCAGCAAGAGCCTTTTCCAAGGAGGTCACGCCAAAGGGGATCCGTGTGGTGCGGGTCTCGCCCGGATGGATCGAAAAGGAGCCCTGCATTTGCGGCATCCAAGCCCGGCGCCGCAAATCCAGTCCCGAACAACCTGAACTGGCGTGCGCCCCTGTTGGGCACTCTGCGAGTCCATCTGGATCAATCGTTGTCGTCCCGTGCGGACTATGTCGCGTCAAAGTTATGAGTGACGACGGTCCGAGCCGGAAATCGCTACGGAACCGCAGCTTTGGGTCAGCTCTCTGAATGGCCGCAACTGGCGAAAGCACGACAACGCTGAATGTCGTTTCGGTTCCTCGTAAGAAGGGCCACTTACCTAGTGGCTAGGTCCGTATCGTGCGATACGGACTGAGATACAAATCGCTATGGAATTCTAGAAAAATCCTTCAAAATCAACTCGCGAGGCGGTGCAGCGTTGCATCTCGTGAGACTCGTGTTCAACTATAATAGATTGAGATCATTCGGTCATTATTTTGCAGGTGCGGAACATCTCTCAAACGCGGATGGAGATACTGGTTCGAGTCTGAATGCTGCGGCTTCTCATTGGCGCCACGGGCTTTTTCCGGGGACTATTGGCGGATGGCGAACGAGATCGGTGCCCTCTGTTTGTTCATCGGGGTAGGAGCGGCCGCACTGCTCCTTTGAATTCATCAGTGTTGCGGTGGCAGCGAGCGCGGCAGGGTCAATGCCGTGTTCGCTCCGGCAGGAAAGGGGCCACTCCGTGCTAGTTGTCCATGTCATGGGTTTACCGAAAGAAACTTTTCTCTCTCGAACGGCGAATGACAGCTTTGCGCCTAAAGTCGGCCCTAGAGGCAAAATTTGCCTCCGCCCGGAAGCGGACATCGCGTGTGACCATGCTGGAAGTCGTGGTCGCGCCGTAGCGGACCTACGCGGGGACAAGCGTGAACGTCTCATCTCAACCATTCCCGTTACATTCCGGTCCAGACGGATGAAGGTGCCCTTGGGTGCGCAATGAGCCAAGCAGATTGTATCCAATCGACGCTAACCAGTCATTGGAGCCCCAACGCAAGGCGGCGAAACTCATTGGCCCAGCGTCTCCAGCGCCCTTTGCGCTGCGATCAGATCGACGACCGGATATCTGGTCTCAAACGCGTCGATCACGGATCGTAGGCACGTCGCGGCCTCATGGACACGACCTTGACGTGCCAGAACTGGTGCTAGTTGCGTTGCGGCGCGAAGCTCGAAGAGTCTCGCTTGCTGCCGACGGGCAGTAGCAATTGCTGTTTCGAATAGGTGCGCGGCGCCCGTCAGGTCACCTCTGCCTGCGGCGATCTGGCCACGAAGGCGAATACATTCTGCTAGGTAGCTGGCCTCGTCCGTATCGAAAACGAGGGCATCGACATCATCAAGCATTTGCGATGCATCTTCGATGCGACCGGCCCGCAGGAGAAGATCACAAAGTTCGCATGTTTTCTCAGGGGTATGAAATACGACGCCCTGCCCACGCCAAAGAACCATACTCTCCCGGACGTCATCGATGCCGGCATCCAGTTCACCTAAATGCGAGCGGGCATGGCCACGCCACCTAATGCCGCTGCTTCGACGCGCCGCGTAGCCATGCCGATCGCAAATTTCGACGATCTTCGTAGCGGTCTCAAGTAGTTCCTCGTATTGGCCGAATATAGCAAAAAATTCACACTGAGCGAGAAGATACCAGGCGAGGTCAAACGGTTTATCGAGCTGACCGACAGTTCGAATCAGTTGCTCTTTTTGTTCGACGGCATCGTCAAAGAAGCCCAATATGATCAGCGAACCGCTAAGATACTCTTGGGCAGAGAGCCGTTGATCCGCACCAGCGAACAAGATACGACGACTTGCTTCAACACGTTCACTCAGAGCTAAGGCCTTGCGTAGGGCCTCCGCTGCCAGCGGTTGTTCTCCCCGGTTGTAGTGAGCAATCCCCTTTGCCGCCCAAAGTGCACTCAGATAAGCCGCTGGAACGAGATTGGTATCGTTTGCGAGCTGCTCTTCGGCCAGGGCCAGGTAATCGTGATTGCGCCCAGTGGCATAAAAAAATGGAGCGAGTGAAAGCGCAACGTCACATTGCAATTCGACCAATGCAGTGTTCGCGGCGGCAAAACGTGCACCTTCAAGCGTCTTCCCAAGGCGCTCAGAACGATACCCTTCAGCCTGCATCAAGGCATTGGCCATCGCAAGGTGGAGACGCGTCATCCGTTCGGCGCCGCCGGACACATCGCCAAGTCTCCTGTTGCAGTCAATGGCACTGGCAAAGTGCGACACGGCTTCCCGAGTGGCAGCTCTGGCCACGGCGGCCCCTCCCGCCTTTTGCCAGTGATCGAGCGCGCCCGCCCAATCCCCAGCTTCCTGAAGGTGGTGCGCGAGGAGCTCGGGTTGCGGTTCAGTGATTTCGGTCCACTTTTCCTCCAACACGTCTGCGACACGCTTATGTATCTCCTGGCGCTTAGCGCGCAGCAGCGTGCCATACGCTGCGTCCTGAACGAGCGCATGCTTGAAGAGGTAAGTGGCCAGTGGCCGGGTCCCGCGGCAGAACACCAGACCGGCGCCGACGAGTTGATCCAGTGCGCCATTTAGATCAGCGGCATTTCGCTGTGCGACCGCTGCCAGCAATTTGTAGGAGAACTCCCGACCGAGAACCGCGCCGACCTGGGCGACCTCCTTAACGGTTGAGCCGAGGCGATCGAGCCGCGCCATCAACGAGGCATGCAGCGTGGCGGGTACGTTCAACGCCGTCGCAGCAGCTCTTGAGAGCACTGTCCTGGTGTTGCCGCCCTCCAACACCGCCTTGGTCAGCTCCTCGACGAACAGTGGCACCCCATCCGTGCGCTCGATGATCTCCGCGACAACGTCGCTCGGCAGCTCCCCGGTGCCGACGACCCGCTGGACCAGCGCGGCGCCTTCACGACGGTCGAGCCGGTTGAGGACAAGAACCGTGACGTGCGCCTGCCCGGTCCATGGCGGTTGAAACTCGGGGCGGAACGTGAGGAGAAGCAGCACTGGCAGGCGCGGCACGCGCTCGACTACAAGGTCGAGCAGCTCGCGCGAGCTGGGGTCGATCCAGTGCACATCCTCGAAGAGCATCAGCACCGGACCTTGTCGCGCCAGGTCTTCGAGCTGCCGGAGCAACGCATCGAAGGTCTTCTCTTTCTTACGCTGGGGCGTCACTTGGAGACGCGGGAGGCGACCTTCGGTCGGCAACGACAGCAGCTCGGCCAGCAGCGCCACGTCCTCCGGCGAGGTCGGGCCAAGCAGGGCCGCAAGCTTATCCAGCTTCCTATCAGGTGGGTCGTCGCGCTCCAACCCGGCGGCACGTTCTAGCTGCGCAATGGTCGGGTGGAGCGCGCTGTCTTGATGGTGCGGCGAACAGAAATAGCGCAAGCGGGTGTGTCGCTCATTCTGGATCCGCTCCTGCAATATGACGGTGAGGCGCGACTTTCCGATGCCGGGCTCGCCTGAGAGCAGCACCACACGACCTTCACCACTTTTCGCGCGATGCCAGTGGCGCTGCAGCAGGTCGACCTCCTCCTCACGCCCGACCAGCGGCGTGGGCGTCGTCCCATGCAGCGCCTCGAACCGGCTTTCGACAGCGCTCTCACGAAACACTTGATAGGGATGGATCGGCTCCGGAAAGCCTTTCACCTCGACGGCGCCAAGATCGCGATATTCGAAAAGATCGCCGACCAGCTGCCGCGTTTGCGACCCGATCACGACCGCGTCGGGTTCGGCAAGAGCTTGCAGGCGGGCGGCGAGGTTCGGCGTCTCGCCCACGACGCCGCGCTCTTGCCCTTCGCCGGCGGTGATCAGATCGCCAACGACGACCTCTCCGGTGCCGATGCCGATACGAACCCGCAATGGCTTGGGCTCTGGGAGTCGCCTAACGGCATCGATGAGAGCAAGGCCAGCGCGCACCGCCTGCTCGGCGGCGTTCTCGTGCGCCTGCGGGCAGCCGAAATACACCAAAACTCCGTCGCCCATATACTTGGCGACAAAGCCGCCGAAGTTGGCGACCGTATCGGCGACACAGCGGTGATACGCTCCGATGGTCTCACGCAGGTCCTCGGGATCCAGACGCGTCGCCAGCGCCGTCGAGCCGACGAGATCCACGAACATTACGGTCAGCTGTCGACGCTCCGCGCTTAGACCCGGGGTGCGGCTCTGAGCCGCGATGTCATCGGTGCTCGCGTCGCGATGGCTTGACGACGGCCCCAGCCCCACTATCGCCTTGCGGAATCGCTTGCGATGACCGAGGAGCATACCGAGCTTCTCAAGGTCGGCATCGGTCAGCTCAGGCAGGACTTCCGCGTCAATCGCGTTGTCGCGAAATGCCTGCTCGTATTGCTGGAGGCCGAGGCCTCGCAACCAAGCGGCAACGTCCACACCAGCTCTCCTAAGAATTCGGTTCCCTCAGCCGCGATATTAACTCAGATGCCAGGGAAATGCTGTAGACTCGGATTTCTGTCGAAGTGGAGGTCCCTCTCGAAGAATTTGGGGCTTGGAGCCCGACATGGTTGCCGCGGCGGTGATAGCTTTTGGCAGCAAAGCGGACGATACGCTCCTAGTGATCAAGCATCCGCCTCGGGTCAGGTCACGACGATGTTCGTGACGACCTGAATGTCTGCTCTCTTGTATCCCAGCCTCGAGGCCGCCAGTCCGATTGCGGCCCCAAATGCGACACTTGGAGGTTGGCTCGGCGAGAACAGATCTTGGCGCAAGCACGGCAACGCTGAAAGTCGTTTCGGTTCCTCATAAGAAAGGGCGACTTACCAAGTGGCCAGGTCCGCGTCGTGCGATACGGACTGAGATACAAACTGTGATACAAATCGCTATGGAATTCCAGAGAAAATCCTTTAAAATCAACTTGCCAGGCGGTGCGGCGTTGCATCTCGAAGACTCGAACCTCAAATCGCCACCTAAAGCGAGTTTCGGTATCGGTGGTTGCATGTCCGCGATTTGAACCTGCGGTATTTGCCATCAAGGCTGAACGGAGCGCAACCGATCAGGCTCGCGGATTTCCGAAACGCACGCCTTGCTATCCCTTTCTGCGACCGATCGATTTGATGGCTTCTCTCATCTCCCGCAATTGCACATCTTGGGAGACATGGACCAAGATCATGATCTCGGCAGGATTGAAGGAGGCCACGCATCCTGCGGACTGCTATTTTCCGCAGGGGCACAGCCGAGCCGTAGCGAGCGCTACCCGCAATGGTTGTGAAATCTCAAAAACCGGCCTTGCTCCGAGCGCCCGATCGGGCGATTCTGCGCCTTGCAAAAGCACTCGCGCGCCAAGCCGCCCGCGAAGACCACCAGCGTGAACAGGCCGAGAAAACTCATCATGAATCGAACCGCGATCTATGCACGCTTCTCAACCGACCTCCAGAATGAGCGATCCATAGACGATCAACTCGCTTTATGCCGGGCGTATGCAGCACGTGAGCGGTTGAACGTTGTCGCAACCTTTGATGATCGAGCGCGCTCCGGCGGCTCCGTCATGGGCCGTGACGGTTTGCTTCATCTCATGGACAGAGCTCGTGAGCACGAATTTGATGTTCTCGTTGTGGAGGCCCTTGATCGGCTCTCCCGCGACATGGAAGACCTTGCTGGCATTCACAAGCGCCTTTCATTTCTCGGTATCGAAATTCGTGCCGTCCACGAGGGCGTGGTGAACACGGTCTTGGTCGGACTTCGCGGTCTTGTTGGGCAACTCTATCGAGAGGACATCGCTCATAAAGTCCGTCGGGGCCAGGCCGGCCGAGTTAATAAGGGGCTCCATGCCGGTGGATTAACCTATGGCTACTCGTATGTGCTCGGCGACCCTGGAAAGCGGCTAATCGCCCAGGACGAAGCGGAGATCGTGCGTCGCATCTTCAGGGAGTATGTCGATGGACAGACCCCACGCGACATCGCCCACAATCTAAATAGAGACGGCATACCGCCGCCCCGTGGTCGAGCCTGGAATGCCTCTACCATCAATGGAAATGCGCAGAGAGGAACGGGGCTCCTTCATAATAAGCTTTATGCTGGCCGCTTGGTCTGGAACAGGGTCAGAATGATCAAGGATCCTGATACGGGGAAACGTGTCTCGCGTCCGAATCCCAAGGGGGAATGGCGAATAGTCGAAGTACCCGACCTCGCCATTGTTTCGTCGGACCTATTCGACGCAGCGAACGCGCGGAAGAAGGCGCGTGCAACCACTCATCCAAGCCACCAGCGCCGACCACGGCACATGTTCACGGGGCTCCTGAGGTGCGGTGCCTGTGGTGCGGGAATGTCGTCAAAAGGCATGGACAAGTCCAAGCGCATTCGCATCCGCTGTTCCGCCGCGACAGAAAGCGGAACATGCGCCGATCCCAAGACCTTTTATTTGGATACGGTCGAAACTGCAGTTCTGAACGGGCTTACCGCCGAATTGCGCCATCCTGAAGTGATTGCCCAGTACGTCCAGACGTACCACGAAGAACGGAAGCGCTTGGCAGCCGACACCGATGCCAGGCGCACTCGTTTGGGACGACGGCTTGGAGAATTATCTCGGGAGATCGATCGGCTGGTCAACGCCATTGCCAAGGGCCATGGCGACCCAGCCGTGCTGGGACCGCAATCAACAACGCTGAATGAAGAGCGTAAGTGCATCTTGGCCGAGTTGGATCGGGTGCCCGCCGCGACCGGAGTGATCGCGCTGCATCCTTCGGTGCTCGCACGCTACGAGGAACAACTGAACCAGCTTCAGACAGGGCTTGCGAAGGGCATTGCTACTGGCGATTCCGAATCTGCAGAGGCGATGCGGGACTTGATCGAAACCGTCACGGTGTTTCGAGATCCATCGAGGATTGGCGGGATCGAAGTCGAAATCGCTGGGCGACTAACAGCACTCCTGGGCGAGGAGGCATTCCCCCACGGCGTCAGAGGAGTGGGGGGAATGGTGGTAGCGGGAGAGGGACTTGAACCCCCGACCCCAGGATTATGATTCCCGTGCTCTAACCAACTGAGCTACCCCGCCAGGGCGGCGAAGGCCCGAAATCCAGCTTAAATCGGCAGGCATATCGGCGCGTTCGCCAAGGTCGCGCGGATATAAGGTTGCGAGGCCAAGCCTGTCAAGCATCGAAGTGGCTGCCGCGCCGGCATATTGCTGGCGCCTAAAGCTTTGCCGGGCAGACATTTGGGCGCACAGGCCGGGGTTGAGTTCAGCGAGGCACGTCGCTATGTCTCGGCCACGAAAGCCATGGTCATGAATTGATGAAACCGCGCATTGCAGTCCTCGGTTGCGGATACTGGGGCAGCAACCACATCCGCACCCTAAAGGCGCTCGGCGCGCTGCATGCGGTTTCGGACGTCAACCCCGCGCGTGCGGAGGGTTTTGCCAGCGAGCAGGATTGCCTGGCGATAGAGCCGGAGGCGCTGTTTGCCCGCGACGATGTCGACGCCATCGTCATGGCGCTGCCGCCGCAGTTCCATGCCGACATGGCGGTGCGCGCCGTGCTCGGCGGCAAGGACGTGCTGGTGGAGAAGCCGATCGCGCTGACGGTGGCCGATGCCGAACGCTCGGTGCAGGCGGCCGCCGATAATGGCCGTGTCTTCATGGTCGGCCACGTGCTGCGCTTTCATCCCGCCTTCGAGACGCTGAAGGCGCTGATCGACAATGGCGAACTCGGCGAAGTCCGCTACATCCATTCGCATCGGCTCGGCCTCGGCAAGTTCCACACCGAAAACGACGCGCTATGGGATCTGGCGCCGCACGATCTGTCGATGATCCTGGCCATCACCGGCACCGAACCGGTCGAAGTGCGCGGCGAAGGCGCTGCTCTTCTCGACAATCTCAGCGACTTTGCGCATCTGCACATGCGCTTTCCCAACGGCCTGCGCGGCCATCTGTTCGCCTCGCGGCTCAACCCTTACCGCGAACGGCGGCTGACCGTTGTCGGCACCAAGGCAATGGCGGTGTTCGACGATGTCGAGTCGTGGGAGCGCAAGCTTGCCGTCTATCGCCACGCGGTGTGGCAGGACAGCGGCCAATGGGCGTTCACCGCCAACGAGCCGTCCTATGTCGCGGTCGGTGAGGGCATGCCGCTGACGCGCGAGCTGGAGCATTTCATCCATTGCATCGAGACGCGGGCCGAACCGCGCACCAGCGGCGAGGAGGCCATCCGCGTGCTGCGCATCCTGACCGCCGGCACCGTCGCCCATACAAGGCCCGCCCATACAAGGCCCTAAGAGAAAACGCCGTCTATTCGGCGGGAACGCGCGCCGGCTGGACGGCAAGCCGCGTCAGCATCGCCTCGGCCTCGGCGCCGCGCTCGGAGCGCTCGATGAAGCCGCCGCCGAACACGCGCGCCTCGTTGCCATCGTCGGAATAGAGCACGCAAGCCTGACCGGGCGCGATGCCGGATTCGCCGTCGACCAGTTCCACTGAAGTGACACCGGCGCGGTGATGCAGCACGGCCGGGCGCGGCGGCCGCGTCGAGCGCACCTTGGCGAAAAGCTCAAGCCCGGCCGCCGGGATAGCGGTCAGCGGGCCATCGCCCAGCCAGTTCATGTTGCGCAAGAAGATCTTGTGGGTCTCCAGCGCCTCGCGCGGGCCGACGACGACGCGGGCCCGGTCGGCGTCGAGATGAACGACGTAGAGCGGCTCGCCCGAGGCGATGCCGATGCCGCGGCGCTGACCGACGGTGTAGCGCAAAATGCCCTCGTGGCGGCCAAGCACGCGCCCGTCTATATGGACGATGTCGCCCGGATTGGCGGCAGCCGGCTTCAGCTTGGCGATGATGTCGGAATACTTGCCCTGCGGCACGAAGCAGATGTCCTGGCTGTCCTGCTTGGCCGCAACCGTCAGTCCCATCTCCTCGGCGATGGCGCGAACCTCAGGCTTCGACAGGCCGCCGAGCGGAAAACGCAGATAGTCGATCTGCGCCTGGGTGGTAGCGAACAGGAAGTAGCTCTGGTCGCGGTCGGCGTCGACCGGCCGGTAAAGCGCGCGGTGGGCGCCATTGGCGCCGGAACGGATGTAGTGGCCGGTCGCCAGCGCGTCGGCGCCGAGTTCCTTGGCGGTCGCAAGAAGGTCGGCGAATTTCACCGTCTGATTGCAGGAAACGCAAGGGATCGGAGTTTCGCCGGCGACATAGCTCTCGGCGAACGGGTCGATCACCGCCTTGCGGAAGCGCTCCTCGTAATCGAGGACGTAATGCGGGATGCCGAGCGTCTCGGAGACGCGGCGGGCATCGTCGATGTCCTGGCCGGCGCAGCATGAGCCGGCCCGGTGCGTTGCCGCGCCGTGGTCATAAAGCTGAAGCGTGACGCCGACGACGTCGTAGCCCTCGCGCTTCAGGAGGCCGGCAACGACCGACGAATCGACACCGCCCGACATGGCGACGACGACGCGGGTGTTTTCGGGGCGTCCGGGAAGATCGAGGCTGTTCATGGTTCTTTCGTTGTGCGCGGCGCTTCAATGCCAATGGCCGGAATATAGGTCAAGCGTCTCGGCTGCGCCAGCTTTGCCGGGCCGGCTCATTTTTCCTGCCGGGTTCAATGCGCTTGCCGGCAGATGTTTCAAATGCCGATGAAAAGGCTAACGCCGCGTTCATGATCCTTACCTAACCATTAGGGTCTGCTTAGGCAAATTTTAAAGCTGTGGTGGTAATGTGGTGGGGATTGGGTCTTTGAGTTTTTTGTAGAGAGTACGATGACCGATCTAATTAGACCGCGAGTCAAATATGTTATCGGGCCAGACGGCAGCCCACTTACCATCGCCGATCTGCCGCCGACAAACACACGTCGCTGGGTTATCCGGCGCAAGGCGGAAGTGGTGGCGGCGGTGCGTGGCGGGCTTTTGAGCCTCGAAGAGGCATGCCAGCGCTACAAGCTCACCACCGAGGAATTCCTGTCCTGGCAAGCGTCGATCGACGAATACGGCCTTGCCGGCCTGCGCACCACGCGCATCCAGCAATACCGGCATTAGGCCGATAAGGGCGCTGATCAGCGCCCTTACGTTTGCGAGGGGCGACGATCTGCAATTTCAGACCGTCAGCACCACCTTGCCGATCGGCCTGGTGGCGAGAAAGGCATGGGCGGCACCGGCCTGTTCGAGCGGAAACGCCTTTGCCACGTGGACGGCCAGCTTTTTCGCGTCGATCAATTTGCCGAGCTCCACCAGAGCGGCACGGTCGGGCACTACGGACATGCGCTCGACGCGGATGCCTCGCGTCCTGGCCTTTGCCTTGGTGGCATCGCTGACATCGAGCAGCGACACCAGAACGCCGCCGGCCGTGAGCACTTTCAGTGATTGCTCCGCATGCACGCCGCCGAACGGGTCCAGAACCAGATCGATGTCGCGGGCCTTCCCGGTGAAATCATCCCTTGTGTAGTCGATCACCTCGTCGGCGCCGAGCGAGCGGACGAAATCGAGCTTTTCCGGGCTGGCGGTCGCGACGACGTAAGCGCCGTGCGCCTTGGCGATCTGCACCGCCAGATGGCCGACGCCGCCGGCTCCGGCGTGGATCAGCACGCGCTTGCCAGAATCGAGCCGGCCATGGCGGACAAGGCCTTGCCAGGCCGTCAGGCCGGCCAGCGGCAGCGCGGCGGCTTGCGCGTGATCTATGCCTTCAGGTTTCGGCGCAAGCTCATCAGCCGGGACAGCGGCGAGTTCGGCGTAGGCTGCCGCCTGTTTGGGAAAGCGCGTCATGCCGAACACGGCATCGCCGACCTTGAGGCCGGAGACGCCGGAGCCCAGCGCCTCGACAACTCCCGAAACGTCCCAGCCAAGGACAAAAGGCGGCTCGCCGAGCAGCGGATAGTGGCCGCCGCGCACCGCACCATCGACCGGATTGATGCCGGCCGCCTCGATGCGGACGAGCACTTCGCCGGCCTCGGGTGATGGCGCGGGGCGATCGGCAATGACGAGGACGTCGGGTCCGCCGAAGGAATTCTGGATAATGGCACGCATGGAAGGCTCTCCTGCTGGTTTTGATGTACCACTATCATTTGGATAGTCACATTCTCTTGTCTAGTATGTACCTTTTTGATATATACGCACCTCATGGATAGTGAAGATGTTTCCCCTTTCGGCTATGACGCCTTTCGGCGGTCGTGCCCGTCACACGCCGTGCTCGAGACGCTCGCCAGCAAATGGGTCCACCTTGTGATCTGTGCGCTGCGCCGCGGCCGGCTTCGCAACGGCGAACTGGCGCGCAAGCTCGAAGGCGTCACGCCGAAAATGCTGACGCAGACCCTGCGCATCCTCGAACGCGACGGCCTTGTGCGGCGCGAAATCTTCCCGGTCATTCCACCGCGAGTCGAATACGAGCTGACCGAACTCGGCCAGAACCTGGCAGGACTGCTCGATCAGATCAGAGCCTGGTCGGAGCAGCATGTGCCCGACATCAAGGATGCCCGCGCGCGGGCGGCGGAACACCAAGAATATCTGGGTGCCTGAGGCCGGCACCGTTCGGTGCGCAGCAATGGCGCTCAAGCGCGGCGCGCGTTAAAGCCTTGTTTTAGCCGATCATGGCGCTGCGGCTGCCGGCTTCCGTGTCGCGCGTCTTGGTGTCCCGCGATTCCAGCATCTCGGCCTTGGAAAGCTCGGCTTCGGCCTCGCTCAGCAATGATTCGGCGACATTTCGCTGCTGGGCGAGGTCGCTTTGCGAATTCCTGAGGTTGTCGCGGCGCAGGCGTGCCGCCTTGGCGAAGGTCGGATAAGCAAAATGATTGATGTCGGTGATGCCGGCCTTCTTCTCTTCGGCGGCGATCTGAAGTTCCAGCTCGACGGCCATGCGCTCGAATTCGGCGATCATCATGTCGAGCTGCAGCAGCTGCCGCCGCTTCTCGCTCACCTGAAATTGCTTCAGCCGAACGAGGTTTTCACGTGACTTCATGATTCGGTACTCCCGGAAACGCACACCTGCACATATCGTCCAATTCACCCGGCAAGGCCCAGGCCTGACCCCGTTTCCACCGGCTTTCCCCGAACTATGGGAAACAAACTCCTAAAGTTTTTTGCCGGCGGTAACCATTCGTTTACGGGCATTGTTAATCATACGGCTCAGGACTTAAGGGCGGGTAAAAATTCTGCTTCTCGTCGCGAAACCTGGCCAACGAGTCCGAAGAGTCACTTAGTCTGGCTTATTAATGTGCCGCATTAACGGTTTGGGTCTGTGATTCGTTATTGGATTCAACAAGGTGTAGAAAGGGGTTAAAAAATCTGATACCGTCACGGACGGGGAATTAGGTTTTATTAACCATTCGATGGCAGCCTCTGCTCAGGGCAATCACTGCTCCGGTCCTGGACGGGTCGTGAAATGGTCCGGCAGCAGAAAAGGGGAATGAAATGCGCGTTCTGCTGATAGAAGACGACAGTGCAACCGCACAAAGCATCGAGCTGATGCTGAAATCAGAAAGTTTCAATGTCTATACGACCGACCTTGGCGAAGAGGGTGTCGATCTAGGCAAGCTTTATGATTACGACATCATTCTCCTCGACCTCAACCTCCCCGACATGTCGGGCTACGAAGTGTTGAGAACACTCCGCCTTTCCAAGGTGAAGACGCCGATCCTCATCCTCTCCGGCATGGCCGGCATCGAGGACAAGGTGCGCGGCCTCGGCTTCGGCGCCGACGATTACATGACCAAGCCCTTCCACAAGGACGAACTGGTCGCCCGCATCCATGCCATCGTGCGGCGTTCCAAGGGCCATGCCCAGTCGGTCATCACCACCGGCGACCTGGTGGTCAATCTCGATGCCAAGACCGTTGAAGTCGGTGGCCAGCGCGTCCATCTGACCGGCAAGGAATATCAGATGCTGGAACTGCTCTCGCTGCGCAAGGGCACCACGCTGACCAAGGAAATGTTCCTCAACCATCTCTATGGCGGCATGGATGAGCCGGAGCTGAAGATCATCGACGTCTTCATCTGCAAGCTGCGCAAGAAGCTCGACGCCGCGTCTGGCGGGCAGAATTACATCGAGACCGTCTGGGGCCGCGGCTATGTGCTGCGTGAGCCTGAAGATATCCGGGTCAGCGCCTGAAGCAAGGGCATGATCCCAAAATGGGCGCCGGCTTTCGGAAAAGAACCTGGTAAAACAACGAGATAGAGCTCATCCCGATTTCATCGAGATGGAACAGGCTCTGATCAGGCGGCAATCTTCAAGGCGCGGAAGCACTCGAGCAGTTGCGGCCGGTTGAACGGCTTCAGCAGGTAGCCCTGGGCGCCGGCGCGCTTTGCCCGCATGATCGCCCCGACGTCGACCTCGACCAGCGAAATCAAAACTTGCGGCACTACCGGGCTTTCCATGGCGCGCACGCGGCGGATGAGGTCCTGCGCCTGCATGTCCGGCAAGGCGCCGTCGACGACGATGATATCAGGCATGTCGACCGCGCACATCTCGATCGCCTCATGGCCGCTGGCGGCTTCGATCACCATCATGCCGGAACCGCCCAGGATACGCCTTGCAACCTTCCTGATGACGCTCGAATTGTCGACGAACATGCAGCGTTTCATTCCCGGACCCTCTTTGCCATGCGGCAAACCGACAGCGTCGTGGCATCTGCCGGGGAACATAGGCCGATCTGGTAAAGAAGCCGAAAAGCCGTTAGGTAAAATTTTCCTGAAGGTGTTTTTTAGTGAAATATTCTTTCGCAATGCTTCACGCAATCAATCTGCAAGCCGGTCTCACAGATGTTAAGACGACGCCGCAAATATGATTTGGAGAAAAATACTTTTCCGGCTCTTAGCAGAACTTCAGACTGCAGAAAGGACGATCTCGTCGGCGGTCGCATGGATCGAAATCGTCATGTTGGCTTCGCGGGCCAGGAGCAGCGTGTAATAGGGCTGCACCGAATGCGCGTCGATCGGCTCTTCCGGCCTGTGGCCGGAATGCAATTCCAGGAATTTGGGCGGCACGCGCAGCATCGGGCCGCTCGCCGCGAGCGCAAAGCGCGGCTCGGTCTCCAGGTTCTCCAGCGTGACCACCAGCCTGCCGCCGCGCGGAATGGCGGCGTTGGCGACGAGGATGAGATTGAGCAGCAGCTTGACCTTGTTCTTGGGCAACAGTGCGCGGGTTCCGTTCCAGATCAGTTCCGGCTTCTCGTTCTTCAGGAAGGCGATGGCCACGGCCTCGGCGTCCCCGGTGTCGATCAGCATGCCGGCGGAACCGGCGGCGCCGAAGGCGATGCGGGCGAATTGCAGGCGGGCGGAGGCGTTTTTGGCGCTTTGGCGGATCAGCTTCATGGCGTCTTCGTCGGCGCCGCCCTCGTCGAGCAGCTCAAGCCCGTTGTTTATGGCGCCGACCGGCGAAATGATGTCGTGGCAGACCCGGCTGCACAGCAGCGCTGCCAGATCGGGTGCGGAAAGGGTGAAAAGCTCGGCCATCGGCAAAAATCCCTGCAAATTTCACAACACAATGACCGGGCGATCATGATCACGCCTGTCCACACGAATCACGCTCTCTCCCAAGCATTCTGAATACACAGCGCTTGTGCGTGCAGCAACAAATCCGAAATCATGATTGTCGAAAATGGCGTGTTCACGCAGCAGGGTGCTGCGCGGGCGATGTGAAAACAGCCTTCGAACCGCCATCTTCATGTGGGAGTTTAATGGTTGAAAAAGGATTACGGCATAGTTTGCCCCTAACAGTCATCCTTAACGGCCGCCAAAGAGCCGTACGGGTGCGAGGCGTCGGCGAAAGTGCTCCCTGACGGAGATTGGAAGCATGGTTTCCCGATTCTACGACCGGACTTTTTTCCGTGTCATCTCAATGACGATCGCGCTCATCGGCCTTGTCGCCTTTTCGGCATCGGCCGCGCGGGCGCAGGAATACACGGCGCAGGAGATCGTCGATTCCGGTCATAAATTCTTCGGCGCTACATCGGGCGGGCTCGCCACCGTCGTCGAGAAGATTTTCGCCACCTATGGCCTGCCGAACGGCTATCTGCTCGGCGAAGAGGGGTCCGGGGCGCTGATCGGTGGCCTGACCTATGGCGAAGGCACGCTCTACACCAAGAATGCCGGCGACCACAAAGTGTTCTGGCAAGGCCCGTCGCTCGGCTGGGATTTCGGCGGCGAGGGCTCGCGCGTCATGATGCTGGTCTACAATCTCGACGATGTGAGCAGCCTCTATAATCGTTTTGGCGGCGTCGCCGGCTCCGCCTATGTCGTCGCCGGCGTCGGCTTCAACGTGCTGAAGAACAACAATGTGCTGCTCGTGCCGATCCGTACCGGCGTCGGCGCCCGGCTCGGCGTCAATCTCGGCTACCTCAAGCTCACCCAGCGCGCGACCTGGAATCCGTTCTGACCTGCATGATGGCGCCACTGCGATTGGACCTGTGATCCCACGGTCTGAGCTTTGCCGCGGCATACTCTTGCCGTGGCGCCGGATTTCCGTCATGCGAAGATGGCAAAGTCGACCTTTGGCGGTTGCCATGCACAACGGATAGTCATCTTGGTCCAGTCGATCCTGTTCTTTGTCCTCGGCTTTCTCTGCGCCGGCTTTCTGGCGCTGATGATTGCTCCGGCCGTGTGGCGGCGGGCGGTGGCGCTGACGCGCAAGCGCGTCGAGGGCTCGATGCCGTTGACGCTGGCCGAGATCCAGGCGGACAAGGATCGCATTCGCGCCGAGTTCGCCGTTTCGGTGCGCCGGCTTGAAATGACCGTCAAATCATTGCGCGAGAAAGCCGCCGAACAGCTGGTCGAGATCGGCCGCGACCGCGAAGCCCTGAAGGAATTGGCGGCCGAGCGACAGGACAAGAACCGGGTCGTCGCCGATCTTACAGCCAGGGGCGAGGAGCTTCGCAAGCGCGATGAGCAGCTGCAGCAGCTGTCGGAACGGCTTGCGGAGACCGAGCGCGCCCTCGAAAAGCGCGGGCTCGAACTGCGGAAACTGGAGCACATGTATGACGACGCCAGTTTTTCATCCAGCAGCAGGCAGATCGAGCTGGTGGCGCGCGAATCCGAGCTGCAGAAGCTGGCGAGCGACATTTCGCTGCTGCGCGGCCAGCGCAAGGAGGCGGACAGGCGCAGCCAGGAATTGGCAGCCGAAAGCAAGGTTTTGCGGGACGCGCTGAAGGCCGAGAAGAAAAGAACCGGCGACCTGGAAAAGAAGGTCGAACGCCTGCTCGCCTCGCTGGCCGATCGCGAGGACAGGCTGGAGCGCCGCGAGAAGGAACTGGTGCGCCTTCGCGAAAAGCCGAAAGGCGCTGAAAGGGCGCCTGCGGTGGGTGTTGCCGGCGTGCCAGGCAGTCAGGTCAATGTGGCCGTCAACGGCGACGTCGAACAGACAACCGCCAAGCTCGACGCCGACCGCGAGCGGCTGGAGGCCAGGCTGACGTCGCTGGCACGCGAGAACAGGCGGCTGAAGACAGATCTTGCTGCCGTCGAAACGTCGAAATCACAGGCCGGAGACGATACCGGCAGCGCCAGCGCGGCGTTGCGCGAAGAGATGAACGATCTGGCGGCGCAAGTCGTGGCCTTGACGGCAAAGCTCGACGGGCCGGATTCACCGATCGCCCGGGCGCTTGCAGCGCCTGAGGATACGCGGCCGGGGAGCGGCGGACGCAGCCTTGCCGATCGGGTGCGGGCGCTGCAGAAGGCCGCTTCGACCGACTGAGATTCCGCAAGCGCGAGCGGGACGCCCCGGCTCTAAATTAGGCTCCGGAAAAATGATGCAGCGCGATAGCTGACGCGGCGGCGACGTTCAGGCTGTCGAAACCTTGCGCCATACCGATCCGCAGCGTCTGCAGGCGGGCAAGCAGGCTTTCCGGCAGGCCTTCGCCCTCAGTGCCGAGATAGAGCGCCAGCCGTTCGTTTGTCTTGGCATCGCGAATGTCGGTCTGCCCGCGCGGCGACAAGGCGAATTGGCTGAAGCCTTGCCGGTCGAGCATGGCGGTGCAGGCCGCGGCGTCGGCAAAGGAGGCGAAGGGAATTTTCAAGGCGGCGCCGACCGAGACGCGGATTGCCTTGCGGTACAGCGGATCGCAGCAGGTCGGATCGAGAAGCACGGCATCCGCGCCAAAGGCGGCGGCATTGCGGAAGATTGAGCCGATATTGTCATGATTGGCGATGCCGACCAGCACCACGATCAGCGCGCGGGCGGGCAGTGCGCCGAGCAAAGCTTCAGCGGAGACGGCCGCGCCCTTGCGGCCGATCGCCAATATGCCGCGATGCATGTGGAATCCGGCAATCCTGTCGATGACTTCGCCGGATGCGACATAGATCGGAAGCCCGGCAGGCGCCTTGCGCAGGACGTCATCGAGGCCGGCCAGCCGGTTCTCGAGCACCAGCACCGATTCTGCCTCGAAGCGACGGGCGGCAAGCAGCGCGTCGAGCACCACCTTGCCTTCGGCGACGAAACGGCCCTGCCGGCCGGCAAGATCGCGTTCCCGGATGTCGAGATAGGCGGCGACGCGAGGATCCTGCGGGTCGTCTATGCGGATCGGATTCATGGCTTCCTCGGCGGACCATGCGTCGGCCGCGAATCGGGATTCGGTTTCGGAAGGCACGATGCCCGATCCGAAGGAGTTCAGACCGTATCTCAGCGTCCAAATGGATGCACGCCGTTCTAACGGTCAAATCCAATCACTAGGCGCCGGGCGGAGACGCCCTGCCTGGCCTCCTGGCGGCACGGCGATATTTGATTTCCGCGGCACGGCTCTTCGGCCAAGCCGCTTCAATGCAGAATTTCGATGGGCGAAGGAACCACACAGGGCCATGCCGCGTCATAGAGGCGGGCTCCTGCTGCGGTCCTGGGAGGACATCGATGATCAGGCTCCTCCTCGTCTTTGCCGCCACGCTTGCCCTCGCATGCGGCGTGGCTCGCGCGGCCAAGCTCGATCCAACCACCGTCAATCAGGCCCAATTCACTATCGGCGAACCGACGGGTGTCGATCCGATGCTGCTGAAGGCGCAGATCCTTCTGGATCGCGCCCGCTTCTCGCCGGGCCTCATCGACGGTCGCCTTTCCCAGAACTTCGCCAAAGCCGTCGCCGCGTTTCAGGTGGCAAACGGACTTCCGCCCGATGGCAAGCTCAGTCCACAGACCTGGAGCAAACTTATCGCAACCTCCGCCAAGCCGGTGCTGGTGACCTATGAGGTGATGCGCAAGGATGTGCGCGGACCTTTCACCAGGCGTATTCCGGCTCGCTTGGAGAGGATGGCCCGCTTGCGGCGGCTCGGCTATCGCAATGCGGTGGAGAGGTTGGCTGAGCGCTTCCACGTCAGCGAACAATTGCTGAGAATGCTCAGTCCGGGCACCAGGTTCAGGAAGCCCGGCACGACCTTGGTGGTGCCTGACGTCGGCAGGAGCGACCCTCCCGCCGGCGTTGCCGTCGTCGAGGTCGACAAGGGCGCCCGCCTGGTGCGTGTGCTCGACCGTGCCGGCAAATGGCTGGCGGTCTACCCCGCCTCGATTGGGAGCGAGGAGAAGCCGGCGCCAAGCGGCATGGCGGAGGTCAGGCGCGTGGTGCACAACCCTACCTATCACTACGATCCGGACTTCGCTTTCAAGGGGGTCAAGACCAAGCGGCCCTTCACCATCGCTGCCGGGCCGAACAACCCCGTGGGATCGGTCTGGATCGATCTCTCCATCGAAAGCTACGGCATCCACGGCACGCCCGAACCGGGCAAGATCGGCACCACCTTTTCGCATGGCTGCATCCGGTTGACCAATTGGGATGCCGAAGACCTTGCCTCCATGGTGCAGCCGGGCACGAAGGTCGAGTTCAAGGACGAGATTGCGCAGGCCGCCGACGAGCGCGTTCAGTAGCAAAGCGGACTTGGCAGCAAAGCGGACTTGGCAGCAAGGCGGATTTGGCGGGGCATTCTCCGCCCGGCCGCTCAGGTCCCGGCGCGACGCAGCCGGTGAGCCATCTGCGACAGTTCACCTTCGCCGAAAATGCCGTCCAGCATGTGCAGCAATTCGCGCACCGCCGCGGACTTGCAGGAATAATAAATCATTTGCCGGTCGCGGCGGGTCTCGACAAGGTCGGAAGCCCTGAGCTTGGCCAGATGCTGTGACAGGGCGGATTGGCTGAGCGATACCTTCTCGGCTATGGCGCCGACCGACATCTCGCCCTCGGCCAGATAGCTCATGATCAACAAACGTTTTTCGTTGCCCATCAGCGTCAGAAACGCAGCCGCGGTTCCGGCGTTGGCGACTAGTTTGTTCGAGACCATAGATCCCCCATGCCTTCTTGCTCATCCGCCGCTATGGGGGCAATAGCGTCGGATTCCATAGACTTTCCCTATAGATGCACGCCAGCGATTCAGCGTCACTCGCAAAGGTAGAACATTTCGCTCAAATCTCAAGGCTTGCTTTCCATGCAAGCCGATTAACCGTGCGGCTGTGATTATTTTGCCGATCGGGCAGCCTTGGCCATGTCGATCAGGACAGGCCTGAGGTCGCGCGCCGCTCTCAGCGGCTCGGGGAAGAAAACCCGACAGACATTGTCGCCCGATATCAGATCCATCCCGTCGGCGTCGAACCCGGTGACGATCCAGCCGTCGCTCTCGGCCCCGCCGAAATGACTTGCGTAGAGGGCAATCGCATCGAGATGGTCGGCGTTCATGTGGTCGAGCGCCGATTGCTCCCCGGCGGCAAGCTCTTCGACGATCGCTCCCGTCGCGACCAGATCGGTGCGGTCGAGCAGATAGGCCTTGCCCAAGCCGCCGTTCAGGCTGGCGCGCTCCGGTTCGAGCCGGAAGATCGAGAAGTCGCCGAGCCCGGCATAGAGTTTTGCCTTGGGATTGCGGTTGAGGTAGCGCCGCTCGGCGCGGGCGTGCTCGTTCGAGCCGCGTTCCAGCCGCACGGCGCGGCAGACGAGCGTCAATCGCGGATGCGCCAGCGGATCGCCCTTGCCGGGTTCGCCGACGAGCAACGAACAGCGCGGGTCGGCAAGGATGGCGCCGGTATGGGCGGACAGCATCGATACCAGGATCAATGGCGTGCCGTCGATGTCTGTGGCGACGCCGACCCGGCTGGCCAGCGGCGAACCGGTTCCTGGTTCGAGCACTGCCAACGCGCCGAAACGGGCGCTGCGGATCAGCGTCTTTGCCAGCCTGATCGCCTTGGGATCGGTCGCGCGGATCACGTCCTTTTTTGGTTTGTCCAAAGCACCACCGTCGCGTTTATTTCGGCGCCATGCGGATAGCGCCGTCGAGGCGAATTGTCTCGCCGTTGAGCATCTGGTTCTCGATGATGTGCAAGGCAAGTGCCGCGTATTCCGAAGGCTCGCCCAAACGGGAAGGGAAGGGCACAGCGGCGCCGAGCGAATCCTGCACCTCCTGCGGCATGCCGGCCATCATCGGCGTCCTGAAGATGCCGGGTGCGATGGTGCAGACGCGAATGCCGGAGCGGGCGAGATCGCGCGCCACCGGCAGCGTCATGCCGACGACGCCGGCCTTGGACGCGGAATAGGCAGCCTGGCCGATCTGGCCGTCATAGGCTGCGACCGATGCGGTGTTGATAATAACGCCGCGCTCGCCGCCCTGCAGCGGTTCGAGCCTGGCGGTCCGGTCGGCGACCAGGCGGATCATGTTAAAGGTGCCGATCAGATTGACCTCGATCACCTTGCGGTATTGATCGAGCGGATGCGGTCCGTCCTTGCCGATCGTCTTCATGCCGACAACGATGCCGGCGCAATTGACCAGGATGCGCGGTGCGCCGAGCGTCTCTGCCGCTTCCGCGACTGCGGCGGCACCGCTCTCGGCGTCGCTCACATCGCATCGGACGGCGATGCCGCCGATGTCAGCCGCCACCTTGGCCGCACGCTCGATGCCGAGATCGAGGACGGCAACCCTGGCGCCGCCGGCGGCAAGAGCGCGCGCCGTCGCCTCGCCAAGGCCGGAGCCGCCACCGGTGACGATCGCAATCTGGCCGTTCGGGTTCATCTCGACGTCCTCCTCCGTGCCCAGACTATGCCGCGAAGCCACCGTGCGACAGCACCGGCACGGTCATGCCATCGCGGCGATGTGCGCGGCAATCCTTGCCTGGTCGGCGTGGCAAACCTCGCCCGCCAGCCTCGCCACCGCGCCCGGCACGATCTCGTGCGCCAAAAGCCGGTCGGGGTCGACCGGACGCGGCATCGAGATCTGCCCGCGCGGCAGCCTCCTGAAGCCGAGCGGGCCGTAGTAGGGTTCGTCGCCGACCAGCATCACCGCCGGTGCGCCGGCCTTGGCGGCGGCTTCCAGCGCGATTGCCACTAGCTTGCGGCCAATGCCGAGATTTTTGAAGGCCGGCTGCACGGCGAGCGGCCCGAGCATCAGCGCGCGGCCGGCACCGGCGGCGATGCGCGTCATCCGTACCGAGGCGACGACGATTGCGCCGTCGACGGCCACGAATGACAAAGCGCGTTCGTGCGGGCCAGCTTGGCGGATCTTGTAGGCGGCGAGCACGAAACGGCCCGGCCCGAAGGCCTCGTCATTGATGGCTTCGATTTCAGGATCGTGCGCCGGAGTTTCCGGTAGGTATTTCACGTCGGCCAGGTATTTCAAGTCGGCAAGGCTCATGGTCTTTGCGTTCCGGTATGCGAGGAAAGGTTTGCTGCAAGCGGCAGCATTCGCCAGTCAGCGCTTCATCAAGCGCGGGCGCTCTTTCGTCGTCGGTCGAACCGGATCACGGCAAAGTCGAACATGCGGATTGTCCGCTAGCACCAATTTTCAGCCGCCGCAATCGGCCCGCGCAGCCGACCGCACTCGACGACGCAGCCGTTGACGATCTGTTCAGCATCGGGGATTTCCGCGGCGCCGCTTGGTGCCCTACATCGGACAGGAACGCGAAAGGATATTGCATGGGATTGCTAGTCGAAGGCCAATGGCAGGACCGCCGGTACGATAGCGGGGAGAGCGGCGGCAAATTCGTGCGCGCGCAGTCGCAGTGGCGCGACTGGGTGACCCGCGACGGCGCGCCGGCCGAAGGGCGAAAACGCGGCTTCAAGGCCGAGCCCGGCCGCTACCACCTCTATGTCTCGCTCGCCTGCCCGTGGGCGCATCGGACGTTGATCTTTCGCGTGCTCAAAAAACTCGAGGACGTGATTTCCATCTCGGTCGTCCATCATTTCATGGGCGCCGACGGCTGGACGTTCCTGGCCGAGGACGGCGCCACCGGCGACACGCTCTACGGCCTCGATTTCCTGCACCAGATCTACACCAGGGCCGATCCCGGCTATTCGGGCCGGGTCACCGTTCCCGTGCTGTGGGACAAACGCGAGCAGACCATCGTTTCGAACGAATCCTCCGAGATCATCCGCATGCTCAATTCGGCCTTCGACGAATGGGGCGATGCCAGGCTCGATTTCTATCCGCAACCGCTGCGCGGTGAGATCGATGCGGTCAACGCGCTGGTCTATCCCGCGGTCAACAATGGCGTTTACCGCGCCGGCTTCGCCACCACGCAGGCGGCCTACGAGGAGGCGTTCGGCGAATTGTTCTCGACGCTCGACATGCTGGAGGACCGTCTGTCAAGGCAGCGCTATCTCGTCGGCGGCCGCATCACCGAGGCGGACTGGCGGCTGTTCACGACACTGGTCCGCTTCGACCCGGTCTATGTCGGCCATTTCAAGTGCAATCTGCGCCGCATCGCCGACTATCCGAACCTGTCGAATTATCTGCGCGACCTCTACCAGGTGCCAGGCGTCGCCGGCACGGTGAATTTGCACCACATCAAGTCGCATTATTACAGCAGCCACGAGACGATCAACCCGACGCGCATCGTGCCGGTCGGGCCGGAGCTGGACTACGCCGCGCCGCATGACCGGGCGCGATTCAGGAAGGCGGCGTGAGACCGGTGACCTAGCGGAAGGTTTCGGAGTCCATCTTTGCCCTTCTAACGAGTTCAGCTTTCAATATGGTATTTCCAAATCGATTGGAGTAGCCGAGCGACGTTGCCAGGAACGCAACGATGCCGCTGATCATGACGATCAGGACCGACATCTGGGGCGGGATTGCGCGTAACAATCCCGACGGCAGAAGCACAGCCATTCCCAAAATCATTTCTATCATGGTTGAGAAGCCGACCATTTTCCAGAATTCAGTGCGAGTAAAAAGCTGAGCATGTCGCTTTATAAAAACGAAATATGTCACGAATGCCGCAACTAATTGTATTGCGAATTGGATGAATCTTCCAACTTTTGCTAAAATATATGGATCTATCGCAAGAACTATTGTCGAAATTAAGGCTATCACAGAAAATGCTATTCACATAAATTCCCGTGTAAAGTGATACATAGAGCGCGATTCTAAACCTATCGTTTTGGCTGTGTTGCATTTTTTCTCCTCATCGCTCAGCATGTATCTCTCTGAGAACAATGGATGCTGCCGGTCTATACCGAAGCAGCCAAAGCTGTTGAAGAGATGATCTACCAGTAAGGCGATGCCGAATTCCCCTCAAAAACTTCGGCAATCCGCCGCAGCGTCGCCGGTGTCGTGCCCTGGGGCAAGCGGTCGAGCGGGAAGAAGCCGGCTTCGGCGATCTCGCGGTCGGGCAGCTTGGGTGCTGGCTGGTCGAACTCTTCGACCAGATAAAGGCCGACATGATCGCGGCGGCTGGCGCGGCGGTTGAAATGCAGGGATTTCAGCACCGCCGGTCCGGTCAGCGCGATGTTGCCTTCCTCGAACAGTTCGCGCGTCAGCGCCTCGATCATCGTCTCGCCCAACTCGACGCCACCGCCCGGAAGGTGCCAGCCCGGGACATAGGTGTGGCGGATGAGGAAGACGGAATTGGAGCGGCGGTCGTGGATCAAGCCGCGCACGCCGAGCGTCATCGGCCGCCGCAGTACGAAGTACAGGTGAAACAGCCTTGCCCTGAAGCCCGGCCAGCCGGTCTGACGCAGGGCTTGCTCCGGATCCGGCGTCGTCATCGTCCGCGAAACCGTGAGTGGAAAGCCGCGCGCGCCTCGCCTATGAAGAAAAGATGTTCAGGCTCGCGCATATTTCCGATGTCCATCTGGGGCCGCTTCCCGATGTAACCTATCGCGATCTCGCCTCCAAGCGCGTGGTCGGTTATGTCAATTGGCAGCGCAACCGCCGCCGCTACATGCATGATGCCGTCATCGACACGATCGTCGCCGACATGAAGGCCAGCGGGCCGGACCATCTCACCATCACCGGTGACCTGGTCAATCTGGCGCTCGACGGTGAGCTCGAGATGGCCAAGCACTGGCTGGAGACGCTGGGCTCGCCCAATGACGTGTCGGTCGTGCCGGGAAACCATGACGCCTATGTGCCGGGCGCCTTCGACAAGACCTGCCGGTCCTGGGCGGCGTGGATGACCGGCGACGGCGTCAATACGCCGGTCGACCGCAACACCTTTCCCTATTTGCGCGTACGCGGCAATGTTGCGCTGGTCGGCGTCACGACGGCGCGCGCCACGGCTCCATTCATGGCCAACGGCTTCTTTCTGGAGGGCCAGGCGGAACGGCTGCGCGACATGCTCGACGCCACGGGCAAGCGCGGCCTGTTCCGGGTGATCATGATCCACCACCCGCCGGTGCGCGGCGCCGTTTCGCAGAACAAGCGGCTGTTCGGCATCTCGCGCTTCCACAAGGTTCTTCACCGACACGGCGCCGAGCTTGTGCTGCACGGCCATTCGCATGTGCCGTCGCTCTTCTTCATCGGCGCCCGCAAGACCAAAATCCCGGTGGTCGGGGTCGCCGCGGCGGGGCAGGCCCCCGGCAGTTCGCATGCGCCGGCGCAATACAATCTGCTCGACATCGACGGTGAAAAGGACAATTGGCGGATCAGGCTGACGCGCCGCGGCCTGACCGGGCCGGCATTGCCGCCCAGCGACCTGCAGACAATGGAGCTTGGCGTGGGGGCCGAGGCCACGCTTGCCGGGGCGCGGTAAACTCAGATGGGAGCGTCTCGCCGGTCGTCAGCCGCACTCTGCGACGCCAAGTGACATCACTTGGCTGCAAATGCTTTAAAAGCTGATTTTCATCGCGACGATGCGGTCCCAGAACAGCACAAGCGAAATCGCCAGGCCGACCAGGGCGCCTGCGGCGATCAGGCCGAGGCCCGAGAAGAACGCCGACCAGCCGTTGCTGCGCGCAGCGACATGCAGCGGCGGCTCAGCCTCCGCCACCAGGGCGCGTTTCAGGCCGGCGACGGCCTGCTCGATGCCGCCTTCCATCATCCTCTGGCGTTCGACGACGCGCTCGGCGACATAGCGCGTCACCTGGTCGGCAACGACCTTCATCTCTGTCGACTCGGCGAGCACGACGCGGCCGATGCGCGTGTCCTTGAGAAAGCGGTAGGTGCGGCGGTCGCGTCCCATGGCGACATGGCTGACGGCGTCGATCCACAGCCGTGGCTGCAGGCCGGACGAGACGGCGAAGTCGAAACTGTCCATGTCGGTGGGTACGTCGCCGAAGACCGGCGCGAGTTCGGCGGCAAGCAGATCGAGCCGCATGCGATGCGCTTCGCGCATCTCGACGACGACGTCGTCGCGGTCGGCGAAGGCGTTCTTGACGTCGCGAATGGCATCGGACAGTTTTCGCGACTGATCGATCTGGGTGATGTTCTCGCCTGCGTCCTTCATCGGCGTTGCCTCGCGGGGTTTGGTTAACACCGAATTAACACAGCCGCCGGCAAATTGCACTTGCGAGATCGAGGAGCGGGCAAGGGTTCGCTGGAGCAGCACCAGTGCCGCCGCCGTGCCAGTGCCAAGACCGATCAGCTCGCCGCAGCGGCGAATCCCCGACGAAGCCGCCTGCTGCGGCGTCGCATATTGCGACGGACGGCCTCGACGACCAGGCCGGGCGCTTCCTCGACCAGCATATGGCCGGCTTCCAGCACGTGGTGCAGATGAAAATGCTTCGGCACGCCGTCCGCCTGGCTGACCGGCAGCACCGCGTCGTCGGTTCCCCAAACCACCATGACCGGCATATTCAGCGTTTCCAGCCGTTCGCGCTGAATGACGCCTTGCCGATCATCCCTGGTCATGGCGGCTGCGAACTCGACAAGTGTCCGCGACTGGCCGGGACGCCGGCGCATCTCGTTGACGAGATCGACCCTATGCTGCAAGGGCCGGCTTTGCGGTCCCGACATGGCGGCAAGACAGGCGCGGATTTCATCCGTGCCGGCAGCGGCGGCGTAGCGACGCAGCAGCGGACCATTGATCTCAGGACCAAAACCGCCCGGCGACAGCAGCGTCAGCGAGGCCATCTTTTCCGGCTCGCTCAATGCCATCAGGGCGGCCACGGCGCCGCCCATCGAATGACCGACGAGATGAACCCGCTTTATCCCGCGAGCGGAAAGATCGGCAAGGACGGCACTGGCCGCGATCCTGGCCGGACCGCCGCCCGGAAAATCGAGCGACAGCCCATGTCCCGGCAGATCATAGGCCAGGGTCCGCGCGCCGGGCGCCAGAGACTCGGCCACATCGCGCCAGTCGTCGTGGCAGCCACCGAAACCATGCAGGAAGGCAATCGTTGTCGGGCCGGTGCCCCGTTCGGCAGCGTAAAGGGATGAGGTCATGCAAACTTTATGGCTTGGTGCCGGGATCAGTCAGGATGCCGGGGCGGTCTTATGCGGATCAGTCTTTGCGGGAGGTCAGACTTATGCGGAGATCAGTCTTATGCGGGATCAGACCTATGTGGGATCAGATTGGCCGGTTCAAATTGTGTCTGAATTGCGCTTTGGCCGTCCGGATGGCCAGTAAAATCTTCGCGATCACCTGACGTCGTGCACGCGCCGGGAGACGTCAGCTGGCGCCGCCAAGCCCGGCGGCACGCAGGGCTTCCACCAGCCGGTTGGTCAGATCGGCGGGATATCTTCGCTCGACGAAGGTTGTGCGCGGATCGGCTGCGAATTTCGGAAATTTGGTGGTCAGTTCCTGCAGCAGCCTGCTCGCCAGCTTCTCGCGGCCGGCAGCCTTGGCGCCGATCAGCCGCGCCGCCAGATAATGCGATTTCATTTCCGTCGTTCGCAAGCCGTCGCTGGCGAGCGTGGCCTTGTTCATGTCGCCCATCATGAACTCTCCGGCGAACAGCCCGTAATCCCACCATGTCGGATGGGCGCTGGCGATGTCCACCGCGTGAGCGATGATCGGGGTGCCCTCGCTGTACCTGCCGGCGAAAACCAGCCCGTAGCCATAGGCGGCGGCCATTGCGAGATCGTAGGGATTGAGCTCATAGGCCTTGCGCATCCAGCGGATCGATTCCGCGGAATCGCCCATGCGCGAGTTGAGATAACCAAGGGCGCGGTGCGCGTAGGGGCTGGTCGGGCCCATCTGGATGGCGCGATGGGCAAACGTCATGGCTTTGTCGATCGTCGCGTCGGCGGGGTAGGGATAGTGGTCGGTGACCGCTTCGAGATGCAAGGACGCGAGTTCCGAATAGACGAGCGACGACTTCGCCTCCCGGTTGGCAAGATCTTCGAGGCAGCGGTAAGCGGCTTCGTGCGTCTGGGCGTTCTGGTCGAGATAATATTTGCCGTTGAGCACCAGACACGCCGTTAGCCCGGTCTGAATGCCGCTCTGCTCGATGTAGTTGTAGATCGTGCCCGAGGCGGGAAGAGCCGAGCTCAAAATGCCGGAGATCTGGTCCTCGATGGCGGTGTTCGCGCTGTCGCCGGCGGTCAGGTTGCGTGAGAGCAGCACGCGGCCGGTCGCCACGCTTTGCAGCTCGAGCATGATGTCGCCGCTACGCGGCCCGGGCAGGACATCGAATACGAAGCTGGCGGCGTCGGTTACTGGATCGGGCGGGCTGTCGGCATCACGGCCGATGAAATTGATGGTATCGAAGCCGCTGAGGCCGGCGCGCAGCGATGCGGCGACACGGCGAGCCAGGTCGCTGTCGGCCTTGATGGCGATGTAGACCTGGGGGAGGTTTTCAACGGGAGGCGCTGCAATGCTGCCGGTCGCCACCGCGGTCTCGACCGCCGTGTCGCCGCCGGTCAGCAATACCACGCTGCCCTGGCGAAGGATCAGCACACCCAGCATGAGGATGACCAGCGCGATCGCCAGCCAGAAGAACTGCAAATGGCGTTGCAGCGAAGGAGCAGCAGGGGCGACGGCTGGAACGCTCAGCAATGCAGCCGGATGTGCCCGGTTGCGGGCGTCCTCCAGCGATCCGGGCGGGGCGGTCGTCGCCGCTTCCTCTGTTGCCAGCTCCGGCTTGTTTTCTGCCTTGGGCTCCACCTCCGCCGGCAAGCGAATGGCGTTGAGTTCGTAGGACGGAACATAGCCGCCGCGCGGAATGGCGATGCGGACCGGTTCGGCAACGCCCTCATTGGCGAAATACTGCTGCAGAAGCTCGCGCAGCCTGCCGGCCTGCACCCGCACCACCGCATCGGTCGACGGGTCGAAATCGCCGTCCTTGCCGAACACGTCCATCGCGATGGAGAAGCCCTTGAGCCTGTCGGCTTCGCCTGCCTGCTCGCGCTCGACCAGGTAGCGGAGCAGCTTGCGCGCGCGCTCGGATCGTCCGAACGTTTCGCTGGCAAGCAATCGCTCCAACGTTTCGCGCACTGCGGGGGCGGCAGGCGTGGTATGCTGCAAGTGTCGATCCCTTCGAATTCGGCACAGGTTGAGGTACGATCATATCGCGCTGGCGGCGCCTTACAAGCATGTGCTTATGGTGCGATAGCGTACCCACCGGATAAAATTTCCGGTGGGCTGATGCGCGGGCCTGGCGGTCTCGGCTAGCCGCCCTTTCGGCCGACGATGCGGTTGGCGGCCGAAACCACGGCTTCTAGCGAGGCGGCGACGATGTTGGTGTTGATACCGGCGCCGAACAGCTTGCCGCCCGGATGTTCCATCTCGACATAGGAAATGGCCGAGGCATTCGAGCCGCGCTGCATGGAATGCTCGGAATAATCCAGCACCGACATCGGCACCCCGACATGGCGCGACAGCGCATCGACGAAGCCGTCGATCGGGCCGGTGCCGGTGCCTGATATGGTCACCTCCTTGCCTTTGTCGAGGATCACCGCTTCGACCACGCGCCGGCCCTTGACCTCGGTGTCGGGATAGGTGTGGTGGTCGAGGAACTTCAGCCGCGCGCCGGGCTGGTCGACATAGGTGTCGAGAAAGCGCTCGTAGATGCGCTTGACCGGCACCTCCTTGCCTTCGGCGTCGGTGATCGCCTGGATAGCCTGGCTGAACTCGATCTGCAGGTTGCGCGGCAGGTTGAGGCCGTAATCCGCATGCAGCACATAGGCGATGCCGCCCTTACCGGACTGCGAGTTGATGCGGATGATGGCTTCGTAGCTGCGGCCGACATCGGCCGGGTCGATCGGCAGATAGGGCACCTCCCAATGCGGCGTGTTGGCCTTGCGCAGCGCCTTCATGCCCTTGTTGATGGCGTCCTGGTGCGAGCCGGAAAAGGCGGTGTAGACGAGCTCGCCGACATAAGGGTGGCGCTCCGGGATCTTCAGCTGGTTGGAGTATTCGTAGACGTCCTTCATGCGGTTGATGTCGGAGCAGTCGAGCCCGGGATCGACGCCTTGCGTGTACATGTTGAGCGCCAGCGTGACGATGTCGACATTGCCGGTGCGCTCGCCATTGCCGAACAGCGTGCCTTCGACGCGGTCGGCGCCCGCCATCAGGCCGAGTTCGGTGGTGGCGATGCCGGTGCCGCGATCATTGTGCGGATGCAGCGAGATCAACAGGTTCTCGCGGTTGTCGAGATTGCGGCACATCCATTCGATGCGGTCGGCATAGATGTTGGCCGTCGACATCTCGACCGTAGAGGGCAGGTTGATGATCAGCTTGTTTTCCGCCGTCGGCTTGACGATCTCGGTGACGGCGTTGCAGATCTCCAGCGCCACTTCGAGCTCGGTGCCGGTAAAGCTCTCCGGCGAATATTCGAAACGGTAGCCGCCGCCGGCTTTCGCCGCCATGTCGGTGATCATCTTGGCCGCATCGGTGGCGATGCGCTTGATGCCGGCGACGTCCTTCTCGAAGACGACGCGGCGCTGCAGCTCGCTGGTCGAGTTATAGAAATGCACGATCGGATTGGTGGCGCCCTTCAGCGCCTCGAAAGTGCGGGTGATCAGTTCCGGCCGGCACTGCACCAGCACCTGCAGCGAGACGTCGGCGGGCACGTTGCCCTGTTCGATGCACCAGCGGGCGAAATCGAAGTCGGTCTGCGAGGCCGACGGGAAGCCGATCTCGATCTCCTTGAAGCCCATGTCGAGCAGCAGGGCGAACATGCGCGCCTTGCGTTCCTGGCCCATCGGATCGATCAGCGCCTGGTTGCCGTCGCGCAGGTCGACCGAGCACCAGATCGGCGCCTTGTCGATCACTTTCGAAGGCCAGGTGCGATCGGCAAGACCGACGGTCGGATAGGGCTGGTATTTGCGGGCAGCATCCGGCATGCCCCTCGCGGGCTTGGCGGTTTCCTCTACATTCAGACGGATATCTTCTCGTGCGTTCATCGTCTTTTCTCCCGGCGGCTCGCGGATCCAGCTTCAGGCGGATTGGTGGCGAGCGGCGCCTTTACCAGAATTTCGTTCGCTTGATGTGACGTGCCAATTTGTGAATGGCCAAGGAGCGTGCGCGTGAGCGGCAATTCGACCGCCGGGCGCTCCTTCAGCGAACCCGGCGATCGCCGATAAGGCCGAGAAGCAGCAGGGTGGAGGCAAGCGCGCGAACGGTCTGGCCGGCAATGCCGGTCGGACGGGACGCAAAAGAGGTGGCGCGCGGGCTCATGGCGGATTTCATACAGGAGCGGGCAAAGCGAGGCAAGTGGGAGCCTCGCTGTCGCAGAAGCTGCCGATCCAGCCTCAAGACCGGGGTTCCGCGCCGTCGCGAAACGGGAGAGAGGTGGTCGCCCACGGGTCTTGCCTTCGGCAAGCCCGAGGACAGGCTCCGCGGCCGGAGAGGGGGCTTCGTAGGGCGCAGTCCCCTCTCCGTCTCGGCTTCGCCGAGCCACCTATGCCATTTTCGTGGGGCGAGGAACCCAAGCTGCAATGAAGGCGCGGCGCCGACATGAAGCGATTTTTCCTGATTATAGAAACTTTGTTCTTGCTTTGTGCCGGCAGCTATGCTACTAATTTGGGTATGGTGCTGATTGGCGCCGAGGACCCGCCGTCGAGGCGGGTTTTTTATTTCACGGTTTTGGCGTCACCTTTCGCGGACCCAGCCGCTCACCTGATCCAGTTGCTCTTCCCCGAGCCCGGCAAATGCGCCAGAGTCGATTGTCGGCGGGGGTGCAATGGCTCGCCGCCGGGAGGGATCGTCCATGAACTTCGTGTTCTTCTCGCCGCATTTTCCAGCCAATGGCGCCGATTTCTGCGACCGGCTGAAGAAGGCCGGCGCCACCGTGCTCGGCATTGGCGACGCGCCGTTCGATGCGCTGGACGGCAAATTGAAGGCAGCCCTTTCGGAATATTACCGCATCGACGACATGGAGGAGTACGAGCCGGTGTTCCGGGCGATCGGCCATTTCATCCACAAATGGGGCCGCGTCGACCGGTTCGAATCGCTCAACGAGCATTGGCTGGAGTTGGAAGCCAATATCCGCACCGACTTCAACATCTTCGGCACCAAGCTCGACTTCGTGAAGAATTTGAAACGCAAGAGCCGCATGCGGGCGTTCTTCCGCAAGAGCGGCGTCGAAACCATCCCGCAACGCAAATGCTCCGACCGCGCCGGCGCCATGACCTTCATCCGACGTGTCGGCTATCCCGTGGTGGTGAAGCCGGATTCGGGCTCCGGCGCCTCAAACACTTTCAAAATCTCCAACGCCGGCGAACTCGACAGCTTCTTCAGGGACAAGCCGGAAGGCGTCAGCTTCGTCATGGAGCAATTCATCGAAGGGCTGGTGGTGACCTATGACGGGCTGGTCAACCGCGACGGCGAGGTGGTGCTGGCCGCCAGCCACCGCTACGACCAGAGCGTCATGGAGGTGGTCAACCGCGACCGACATATGAGCTATGTCTGTTTTCCCGAGATCAGCCGGGCGGTCGAGGAGGCCGGCAGGAAAATCCTCAAGGCGTTCGACGTGCGCGAGCGCTTCTTCCACATCGAGCTGTTCGAAACCAGGGATGACAGGGTCATCGCGCTGGAGGTCAACATGCGGCCGCCTGGCGCCTGGATGACCGATGCCATCAATTACACCTTCGATATCGATGTCTATGCCGCCTGGGCCGACATGGTGGTCAAGGACGCCGCCGGCGGCCCTTACAGGGGCAAGTATTTCACCGCCTATGCCAGCCGCAAGCGGCATCTCAACTATGTGCACAGCCATGCCGACGTGCTGGCCGCCCATGGCGGCATGATCGTCCATCATCACGCCATCGAGGAGGTTTTCAGCCGCGCCATGGGAAACTACGCCTATCAGCTGCGCTCCACCGACCCGAAGGCGCTGCGCCGGGCGGTCGACTATATCCATGCGGAAAAGGCGTGAGGCGATGGACGTTTCCTACCACAAGGGTTTTGGCCGCAACCTCGGCCGCGACATGGAATACAAGCGCTACGGCCATGCCGGCCGACCCGTGGTTGTGTTCCCGACTTCGCAAGGGCGGTTCTACCAGTTCGAGGATTCCGGCGCGGTCTCGGCTCTCGCCGAGTTCGTCGACACCGGTCGCATCCAGTTGTTCACGCTGGACGGCATCGATGCGGAATCCTTCTTCGACCGCCATGCCGAGCCGGCCCATCGCATCGCCCGGCATGAAGCGTATTTCCGCTATGTGCGCGAAGAGGCGCTGCCGGAACTCCTGTCTGTCGCAGCCGAGGCCAATGGCGGGCGTACGCTGAAGCCGCTGTTTTGCGGCTGCTCGATGGGCGGCTATCATTCGTCGAATTTCGTCTTCCGCTTTCCGGAGCTGGCCAGCGGCGTCATCGCGCTGTCGGGGGTTTATTCGACCCACGATTTCTTCGGCAGCGCGCTCGACGGACAGATTTTCTTCAACTCGCCGCTCGACTACCTGCCGGGTATCGTCGATCCGCGGCTGCTTGGCAGGCTGAAGGCGCTGCGGCTGATCTTCTGCTGCGGGCAGGGTGCCTGGGAGGAACGGATGCTGGCCGATACGCAGGCGCTGGAACAGATCCTGCGTGACAAGTCGATTCCGGCCTGGGTCGATTATTGGGGCGGCGATGCCGCCCATGACTGGCCGTGGTGGCACAAGCAACTGGTCTATTTCTTCGCTCGCTGGCTGGACGACGATCTGATGCACCGGCTGGATTAGGCCACCGACTCATAAGCGCAGCCACAGTCGCCTTGAGAAGATGTCGTTCAGCACGCGGCGGTCATCCACACGCGGCACGCCTGGCGGCTTGTTGGGCAGGAGCGGCTCGATCACGCGCCACTCGAAGTCGGGCAGGTCGTATCGGCTCATGCCGACGCTGAATCGGCTCGGACGCCACAAGAGAAGCCTCGAATGGCGATCCGCGCAAATTTGCGCTACGAGGCAGGTGCCAGCGTGACGGAATTGGTAAAAGTATCACCACAGTGATCCTGAGCCTCTTGGCTCAGGTGCGGGTTCGATCCCTGCCGCTGGCGACGCCCCGCTTTACGAGTTCACGACCTAGTACTACAGTTGCGGATGCCGATGCCGTTTGTAGTGACAGATGGTGGCCGCAGCCTGATGTCGTCGTCGCCATNGGGCGAGGAGATAGCGGATCTCGGGGACGCTCGGGACGAGCGCAGCCATCCGGATCAGGCGGCGATTGGCTCCTTTGGACTCGTTTCGTTCGGTTTGCTCCATGCGCTGCGGCGAAGATCAGCCGATAGCTTCGAGAGGAATGCCAGGGCGGCCATGCACAGGCTCATGTGGCGATGCCATCCGTGCCAGGACCGAGCCTCGCAATGATCAAGTCCGAGATCCTCCTTAGCGCGCTCAAAGCACTCCTCGATCGCCCAGCGCAGGCCGGCCACTGCCGCCAATTCGGCCAAGGAGGAACCGGGCGGGGCGAAGACCAGGTAGTAGGCTTTTTCTCTGGATGTCGATCGCTTGCGGCGGACGAGAAGCCAATGCTCGAAGCCGCCTTTTGACGTCCAAGGGCGGCGGATGCGTGCCCAGTCGTAGAGCCGAGGGCCTTTGGCGCCTTCACCTGCCGCATGACAGGCCAGTCGTCGGGCTCGAACTCGCTGGCCAGTTCCTCGGGCGAGGTTTCCTCAAACAGACGATCCCCTCCCCGGCGCATGAAGTGAGCGCCTCGAACCGCCAAGACATAGGGCTGCTCGCGAGCNGGCCGGCCACTGCCGCCAATTCGGCCAAGGAGGAACCGGGCGGGGCGAAGACCAGGTAGTAGGCTTTTTCTCCGGATGTCGATCGCTTGCGGCGGACGAGAAGCCAATGCTCGAAGCCGCCTTTTGACGTCCAAGGGCGGCGGATGCGTGCCCAGTCGTAGAGCCGAGGCCCTTTGGCGCCTTCACCTGCCGCATGACAGACCCAGTCGTCGGGCTCGAACTCGCTGGCCAGTTCCTCGGGCGAGGTTTCCTCAAACAGACGATCCCCTCCACGGCGCATGAAGTGAGCGCCTCGAACCGCCAAGACATAGGGCTGCTCGCGAGCTTCCAGCATCCGGCGAAGGCTGCTGTCCGCCCCGTAGACAGCGTCGCCCAGAACGTAAGCGCACGGGACGCCGGCATCGAGCGCCGCCTCGACCATGGCGCGCGCCATCTTTGGCTTGGTCGCAAACTCGACCATCTCCGGGATCGACGCTCTGGCACATTGCGCCCGATCCCTTGTCCAGCTCTCCGGCAGATAAAGGCGACGATCGACCAGCGCTTGGCCGTAGCGGCTCGNAACAGACGATCCCCTCCCCGGCGCATGAAGTGAGCGCCTCGAACCGCCAAGACATAGGGCTGCTCGCGAGCGTCCAGCATCCGGCGAAGGCTGCTGTCCGCCCCGTAGACAGCGTCGCCCAGAACGTAAGCGCACGGGACGCCGGCATCGAGCGCCGCCTCGACCATGGCGCGCGCCATCTTTGGCTTGGTCGCAAACTCGACCGTCTCCGGGATCGACGCTCTGGCACATCGCGCCCGATCCCTTGTCCAGCTCTCCGGCAGATAAAGGCGACGATCGACCAGCGCTTGGCCGTAGCGGCTCGCGTAAGCCAAGAACACGCCGANTGCTCAGCCATCAGCCAGCCTGTCTTGCGCTCAATGCCGGAAAGAAGGCCGTCAAGGAAATCTGCGCCCGTCTCCCGCAACTCACGACGAGGAAGCACCCGCCCAACCCGCGCCTTCAGCGCTGTGAGCTCCTGCTCCCAAGCCAACAACGACCCTGACCACGAAGCGACAGACATGGTTCCCTCCATAACCTGTCGAAGTGAATCAGAAAATCAAATGATCCGCAACTGTAGTACTAGAGCATGTCGATATTTAGGTGATGCGGCCTGCAAATGGACTTCCCTTAAGCCTGATTTCAAAACATGACTATACTTATCATCTTTTAGTGGAAACAGCGGGCCGGCTGTGGCATTCCGGCGTGGCGAGGACGCCGTATGGCGATCTCGAATTCAAACGGCACCGAAAGGCTGAGCGATGGAGCAATTGAGTGCGCAAACCCGGATCAGCGGTGCCGCCATCCGGTCGGCGATGGACAGGCTGCGCGCCGAGCACGGCGAATCAGAGATCGATACCGGCCTTGCCGATCATTGGGAATTTCGCACGCATTACGGCTCGTTGAAGGCGACGCTCGGTGACAACAGCGTGCTGATCCGCGTCGCGGCCGAGGATGAAACCTGCCTGTCCTACATGAAGATGGCGGTTGCCGGCCATTTTTCGCAACATCTCGGCACGATCAGGGGCATCGCCTGGCAGGGCGACGGCAGCGATGCCGGCACGCCGGTGTTCTTCCGCGAGATCACGGTGGTGTCCTCGACGCGGATTTCTCAGCATATGCAGCGCGTCCGCTTCACCGGCAACGATCTCGGCCGCTTTGGCCGTGGCGGCCTGCATGTGCGGCTGCTGCTGCCGCCGCGCGGCAGGCTGCCCGTGTGGCCGTCGATGGGCGCCGACGGCCTGATGGTCTGGCCGTCGGGCGAGGACGCGCTCGTCGTGCGGGTCTACACGATCCGGGCACTGGACGCCGCAAGCGGCTGGCTGGATGTCGATTTCGTCCTCCACCCCGGTATGGATACGCCGGCGGCCGCTTTCGCCGAAAAGGCGGTTGCCGGCGAGGTCATCGGCATGATTGGACCCGGTGGCGGCGGCGTGCCCGAGGCGCAAAACCTGCTGCTGCTCGGCGACGACACCGCGCTTCCGGCGATCGGCAGGATGCTGGAGCAGCTTTCGCCGTCAACCCGCGCCGAAGCGTTCATCGAGGTCGACGGCCCGGACGACCGGATCGCGCTGGCCGCAGGCGAGACCGTTGCCGTCACCTGGCTCTATCGGCATGGGCGCGAGGCTGGCACAGCCAGCCTGTTGCCAGCGGTGCTGCGGCAGCGGAGCCGGACCGCGCTTGCCGACAATCTCTATGTCTGGGCCGGATGCGAGTTCGGTGATTTCCGCGAGATCCGCAGGATTGTCCGCAAGGAGTGGGGTGTGCCGCGCGACCGGCATCTGGTCATCGCCTACTGGCGCCGAGGGACGCAAGCGGCGGACGGCGGCGAAGAATAGTGCGCGACGATGCTCCGCAGTCAGCGGCGGTCGGATACGAAGGCGATCGCCGGGGCGGCCAGCAGCGCGACGAGGCCGGCGCCGGCGAAGAACGCGCCATAGCCGAAATACTGCGCCGCGTAGCCGGCCGCGATCCCGCCGGCCATGCTCATCAGTGCGTCCATGCACTGGAACAGCGTGAAGTCGACGCCCGCCTGTCTTGGATCTGACCAGCGCATGAACTGCGCGTAAAGCGCGACGAAACCGAGAGCCATGAAGCCGGACGAGCTGAGCACCGCGATGGCCATCAAAGCGGTGGTCGAGAAGTCACCAAGAAAATCGAAGACCGAAAAGAAGAACAGCGATCCGGCCTGCAGGAAAAGCGCCAGGACGAGCACGTTGCGCGGGCCGAACCATTTGACGAGAGCGCCGCCGGCGAGTGCGGCAGCCAGGCCGACGAACATGCTGCCGACGCCGTTGACAAGTCCGACCATCGAGAGGTCGAGCCCGGCGTCGATCAGGAATGGTCCGAGCATGGCGAGTGCCGCCTTCTGGGCCAGGACATAGATGGCCGACGCTGCCAGGCCGCGCCGAATTTCGGGACGCTTCAACGCGTCGAGAAGGCTGGGAACATGCGCGCGCGTCTCCTCGCGCGCGCGGCTGGCCGCGCCGAGCAGGAAGGGCAGACCGAGCGGCAGGAGCAGCAAGGCCATCGCCCAAACGGCGATGCGCCAGCCATAAGCGTCGACCAGAAGCAGAAACAGGCCGGCGCCGATGGCCGAGCCGAGATAGGCGCCGCCGACCTGCGCGGCATTGCCCCAACCGTGGTTTTCCTTAGCCAGGCTCTGCACGGCGAAACCATCGCAGGCAATGTCGACCGTCGAGGCGGCGAAGGCGACGATGGTCAGGCAGGCCAGAACCGGCCACCAGGCCTCCGGGCCGAGCGCGCCGACGGCCCACAGCCCGGCGATGGACACGAGCCCACCGGCGGCTACGATCGTGCCGGTGCGGTTCTTGCCGACCGGCGGCAGCCGATAGCGCTCGACGGCCGGCGCCCATAGAAACTTGAGCGCCCATGGCAGCGCGATCAGCGAGACCAGGCCGATCCGGTCGAGCGGCAGGCCCTGGTCGCGCATCACCGCCGGCAGGCCCGCCCAGGTGATGCCGCCGATCACACTCTGCGCGACGTAGAGCCCGCCGATCGCCAGGACGATCGCGACAGGCGTCGATGCCCGGCTGGAAACGGCGATCGACATCAGAAGCGGTAGCGCAGGCTGGCGAACAGCGAGCGGCCCTCGTCGCGGTAGCAATAGCCGGCCGAGCAGATGGATTTTTGAGTCTCGAACAGGTTCTTGGCGTTGACCTGCAGCTTCACGCCCTCGAGCTTGGGATTGCGGTAGCCGAAATCGTAGGAGAGCGAGGCGTCGACGAAGGCGCGCGCGTCGTTCTTGAAGGTGTTGGTGTCGTCGCCATAGCTGCTGCCGGCGACGCGAACGCCGCTGCCCAGCCCGAGCCCCTGCAGCGTGCCGTCCTCGAACTGGTACTGCCCCCAGAGCGACAGGATGTGATTTGGCGTCGCCGACAGTTCCTTGCCTGCGGTTCCCGTGGCGCCGCGTTCGATTTTCACGCGCAGATAGGTGTAAGAGGCGAGTATGCTGAGACCGTTGTCGAGCGAAGCGCTGGCTTCCAGCTCGACGCCGCGCGAGTTGAGGTCGAGCTGGCGCTGCTTGTTGATGCCGGTCGAGGCGTCGAAGACGACGCCATCCTTCTGGTCGATGTCGAACAGAGCGGCGCTGATGGCGGCGTTGTAATCGGCAAACTCGTATTTGACGCCGATTTCCTTCTGCGTCGCAATGGTCGGACGGGCGACACGACCGATGGGGCTGCTGACATCGTCATAGACGAAGCCGATATTGGGCGAGAACGACGTCGAATAGTTGACATAGGGCGTGATGCCCCATTCGGTCTGGTAAGACAGGCCGAGCCGCCCGGAAAGTGCACTGTCGTTCTGCTTGGACTTGGTGAAGTCGGCGGCGGTCAAGGTGGTGTCGGCCCAGTCGTAGCGACCGCTGGCGAACAGGGTGAAATCGTTCCACTCCATCTGGTCATGCAGATAGGCGCCGAGCTGGTTCATCTCCTGCCCGCCATAGTAAGGAACCGGAGCAGCCTTGATGTCGTCGACGGAGACATAGGAGATACCGCTGCCGGCGTCATAATTAGACCAGGCGTAGTCGATGCCGGCTACCGCCGTGTGCCTGACCTGGCCGGTATCGAATTCGAACTGCGCCATGTTGTCGACGACGAAGTTCTTCATGGTCTCGGTGTAGTGGCCCCAATAGCGTTTCAGATCCACTCCGTCCGGGTAATGGCCGCTGTACTCGATGTCGCTGTCGACGGCGCTGTAGCGAAGATTCTGCCGGACCGTCAGCACGTCGTTGAAACGGTGCTCGAACTCGTAACCGATGCGGCCCTGGGTCTGGTCGAAGTCGTTCCAGGCGGGATCGCCCTCATAGAGGTTCGTCAGAGCGCCGCCCGAATTGTAGAAGGCAGCGGTGCCGCCGGTGACGGATTTCGAATATTCGCCGAGGATGGTCAGCTTGGTGTCCTCATCCGGCTTGAAGGTGACTGCCGGCGCCAGATAGATCTTGTCGTCGGGATAACCGGGCAGGTCGGTGTCGCTGGTGCGGCCGAGGCTGGTGAAGCGATAGAGAATGCTGCCGTCTTCGTTCACCGGGCCGGAAGCGTCGAGTGCGGCCTGGAAGCGATTGTGTGCGCCGAGCAGCATTTCGACTTCGCGGAACTGTTCTTCCTTGGGGCGCTTGGTGACCAGATTGACGATGCCGCCCGGACCGCTGATGCCGTAAAGCGAGGAGGCCGGACCCTTCAGGATGGTGACGCCCTCGATGCCGTAGGGCTCGGTCTTGAACCAGGCCGAGGGGCCGTTGTACTGGCGCAGCCCGTCGCGGAACATACCGTTGTAGAAGGCCTGGAAGCCGCGCAGGAAGAAGGCATCATAGCGGGTGTCGAAGCCGAAGCTGTTCGGATTGGCGCTTGCGACATAGCCGAGCGATTCGTTCAGCGTGCGTGGCTTCTGGTCCTCGATCTGCTTTTGCGTCACAACCGAAACGGCTTGCGGAATCTTGACCATCGGCGTGTCGGTCTTGGTGCCGATGCGGTCCTTCTTGGCGACGTAGCCGTCCTGCACGAGGATCTCGTCGCTCTCGGCATCGACCTCGATCTTGTTGAGAACGGTGACGCCGCCCTGGTCCTGGGCGTGAGCCGGCCCGGACAGGTCGAGCAGGGCCATGCTGCCCGGCAATGATAACCCCAGGAGCCATGTCATCGTCCGTTTCCGCATCAACTCGTCTCCACTCTTCCGTACATTGACGGAAGGGGCTCTCAAATCTGAGTATTTGAGTCAAGTTATTTTTTGAGCTCGTGCAGGTGCTGGCCCGCTACGGTCGGCGGCAGCAAAGTGCGACCGGTTTCAGGAAAACCGGCTGCGAATCAGGGAGAGGCAAGCTGCTATGGTTTGAGGCTTCTCGCCACCAGCCGCGCCATGCTTGGGCCGACCAGAAGCACGATCAGGAAGCGTGCCGATTGCAGCGCCATGACGAAGGAGATGTCGACATGCTGCGCGGCGGCGGCGATGATGGCGACGCTGTCCATGCCGCCGGGGCTGGTTGCCAGATAGGCGGTCAGCGGATCGATGCCGAGCAGGCGGCTGATCAGGAAGGCGAGGCCGCCGCAAAAGACGATCAGGGCAATGATCGAGCCGACGATCTGCGGCAGCGCGCGGGCCGCGTGGCGCAAAATGGCCCTGGTGAAATTCAGGCCGATGCTCCAGCCGATCATCGTATAGCTCAAGGCAAGCAGCCAGGGTGGCAACTGCATGGTCACGCCGAGTCCGAGATGGATCACGGTGCCGAAAATGAAGGTGCCGAGGAAAAACGGCGACGGCAGCCGGAAAAGCTTTCCGGCGAGGCCGCCGACCAGCGCCACGCCGAATGTTGCGGCCAAGCCTTGCGGGTCGACCGGCGGGAACCAGACGATGGCCGGCACCTCGATGCCTGAGGTGTCGACCCAAAGCTTGGCCACCAGGGCTGCCGTCATCGAGACGCAGATGACGCGCAGATAAAGCATGAAGGCGACGAGGCGCTGGTCGGCGCCGAAGGCACCGGCCATCAGCACCATGGCGGTGGCGGCGCCCGGCGACGAGCCCCAGACCGCGGTGGTGCCGGGCAGGATGCGCCAGCGGCTGATCAGCCAGCCGAGCAGGCTGGATGCCGCGACCGTCGCCATCACGACGCCAAGGAACAGCGGCCATTCCTTGTAGAAGACGGGAAAGATATCGGCCGAGATGGAACTGGCGACCAGGCAGCCGACGACCGCCTGGGCTGAGCCGAACAGAACCCGCGGCACGCGCACCGTGGCGCCGTTGGTGCCGGCGACGATGGCCGCCAGCATCGGTCCGATCAAGAGCGCGGCGGGCAGGGCAGCGACTTCCAGCGCGCCGGCAAACAGCACCGAGACCACCACCAGGACCGGCCACTGCCAAGCCTTGTGGATCCGCGCCAGATGCTCGATGGCTGGCGGGTTCGGGGAAGAATCCATAGATGGGCTCTTAGACCGGTCGCGAAAAAATGCGAACCTTTTTTGCGCGGGAAAGGGCTCGGGTGGCAATAGGACCACGCCATGCGTAGCGATCCTTCGCGCCCCCCTCTGTCCTGCCGGACATCTCCCCCTCGAGTGGGGAGATTGGCAGCTTCGTCGACAGCGCTCTTCTTTGAAGATTGGCGAAGGCCGAAGTGACATTCAATCTCCCCACTTGAGGGGGAGATGGCCGGCAGGCCAGAGGGGGGCGCTGTCCTGCCGGCCTCTCCTCTATCCCGCCTTCGCCGCCGCCAACCCGAACCCGCCGACAGGATGCGTCTCCACCTGGAACTCGAAGCCGGCGATGATCGGCCGTGCCTTGGCGATTGCCGCCTGGACTTCGGGCAGCTGCAGCGAAGCCTTGTGGCTTTCGGCGTCGGTCCACACTTCGGTCACCCAGATCGCGTCGGCATCGGCCGGGTCGGTGGCGATGATGTAGTTCAGGCAGCCGGGCATGGCGCCGGTGCTGGCGAGCAGGATATCCATCATTGCGTCACGCTGGCCGCGCATCGCCCGCATCTTGCCGATCAGTCCGTACATTCGCTTTGCTCCGTTGAGATGACGCAACCAGGAGTATGCAGTTCGCCGTCTACGGCATCAACTGCCCGCCATTGACCTCGATCACCTGGCCGATGATGTAGCCGCTCAACAGATCGGAGGAGAGGAACAGATAGGCGCCGACGCAGTCCTCGGCGGTGCCGGCGCGGCCCTGCGGGATGGTGGCGATCATGCCTTTCATCTGGTCGTCGGTCGAGTAGCGCTCGTGGAAAGGTGTCGCGATCGTGCCGGGCGCCACCGCGTTGACGCGGATGTTGAAACCGATCAGCTCCTTGGCCATGCCGCGCGTGACGTTGGAGACGAAGGCTTTGGCCGAGCCGTAAAGGCCGGCGCCGCCACCGGCGCCGTTGCGCGCGGCGATCGAGGAGGTGTTGACGATGAAGCCGCCCTGCCGCTTCAGCCATGGGATCGCTTTGCGCGAAGCTGTCAGCACGGAACGCGCGTTGAGGTCCATCACCGCGTCGTAATGCGCCTCGGTCTGCTCGGCATAGGGCACGCGGCCGAGCATGCCGCCGGCATTGTTGACGAGGCCGTCGAGCCGGCCGAAATGTTGCGCACTGTCCTCGACGACACGCTCGACATCGGCGGGGATCGAGAAATCGCCCCGGACGAGGAACACGTCGCCGCCGCCGTTGCGAATGGTCGCGGCAAGGTTTTCGGCAGCCGCGCGGCTCGAATTGTAATGCAGCGCGACGCGGCATTTCTGCGCGGCGTAGGCGAGTGCGAGCGCCGCGCCGATGCCGGTCGAGGCGCCGGTGACCAGGACCGCCTTTCCGGCAAGGTCGGGGATGACCAGAGAGGGGCTGACAAGGGTGGTGGTGGCTGGCACGTCTATTCCTCTATTCCTCCGGGGACTCTGCCTGCTCTTCGTAGGCCCTCGCAGTCCTCGCGTTCAAGTCCGTAAAAGTTTAGAGCGGTTCACCGTTTCACGGAAACGACGAACCGCTCCCTCTTTGTCTTGACGCAATTCCGGACGGAAAACCGTTTCACACTTTTCCTGGAATTGCCCTATGGCCTGAGATAGGCGTAGCCCTGGCGTTGCAATTCGGCGAGCTTGACGACGCCGCCCCTGTCGGCTGCATGGAAGCCGTCGAGCAGGTCGGCCAGGCCGATATCCATGCCGTGCATGGTGTTGGCGCAAGCGTGCGGGCTGAGCCCATCCTGGACAAGGCCGGCGAACCGCCCGAAAATGGCGGCCGATATGCCCTTCGACTTGAAGGCGGCAAGTGCTGGGCCGTGCACGACAAGCGCGATGTCGATTTTGCCGTCGGTGCCTTCGAAGTGGTTCTTGATGTTGCCGAGCACGAAATTGACCTTGTCGAGGTCGCTGAGGTGATAGGCGACCTTTTGCCTTTCCTCTTCGGCAGCCGCCGGCTTGACTTCACTAGCTGCGGCCTTGATGGGGCGCAGCCCGAACAGCCCGGCGGCCCCGGCAAGACCGACGCGGAAAATATCGCGGCGTCGCATGGCTTCATCTCCCATTTGGCCGGCCCGCGCAATTTGCGTGGCCTCGACCTCAATCCTAGCATAAATTGAAGCCACGTCTTGTCGGGGCAGGGGGAGCCAGCATGATATCAAGGACCGTGATGGGCGCCGGAGTTGGGGTTGCCTTGCTTGCCGCCGTCGCCGGTGCTGCTTTCGCCGACGACACGCTCAAACTCACCGAGCTCAGCCCCGACGGCAAGGACGCTTGCTTCGGCCGCGTCTACGACGCCGCGCATCTCAAGTCGCATCCGCAGCAGAAGGTGGCGCGCATCTTCTTCTATTACGGCCGCGATCCGGTCAGCCGAGCAAACGAGGAGCCAAGCACCGGCATCGATTCCTCCTACAATGGCTTCATGGCGACGACGGTACGCGGCGCCGAGGCGCCGGAATGGCTCGGCGGCTGGTGCAGTCATGAGTCGGAGGACGGCAAGACCGGCCCGATCCGCTGCGGCATGGACTGCGATCGCACCATGGCTTCGCTGAAGGTCGACGACAAAGGCCGGCTGATCGTCTCGGACGTGCAGCCCGATCTCTATCTCGACGCCGGATCGGAAGNGCTCGGCAAGGCGGAATACGAAAGGCAGGCGCTGGGCAAGGACGACAACGGCTTCAGGCTCGACCCGATGCCGGCCGCCACCTGCAAGGCGGAGTTCGCGCGCATCGACCCGATCGACCCGGCCCTTGGCCCGCCATTGCGCGAGCGGCTGAAGCCGGACCAGCCCTTCTGCTACGGACGCGACTACGACGCCGAGCATCTCGGCTCGCATCCCGATCAGCTGACCCAGTCGATCAGGGTTTTCCGCGGACCGGTCGAGCTGGCGTCTTTCGCCAAGGAGGGCGATCCGGCCAATTGGCCAAGCGGCGCCGATATCGCCGTTTCGGTTACCACGCGGCAGAAATCGGCCAAGGTCACGCAGGTCTATAACTGTCAGGGCGAGGGCGACCAGTGGCGCTGCGCGGCGAGCGCGAAGACGGGTGGTGCCTCCTGCGATATCGCGCAACAGGAGGTCTTCCTTCGCCGCGGCGCCAACGGCACGATGATGCTGGCCAACCCGAACAGCGGTCTGCCGATCATCGATCTGTGTTCGGCGGAGGGCGACACAATGTCCGACGACAAGGTCTACCGGCTGGAGCCGATGCCGCAGGCTGCCTGCGGGCTGTAGCAGTTCAGAGACGCGATGCCGGCGAGACAGCACCCCCCTCTGTCCTGCCGGACATCTCCCCCTCAAGGGGGGAGATCGGCAGCTTCACCGACAGCGTTCTTCTTTGAAGATTGGCGAAAGCCAAAGCGACATCCAATCTCCCCCCTTGAGGGGGAGATGTCCGGCAGGACAGAGGGGGGCGCGAAGGATCACCACTGAGCGATTTTTCTCCGCGACGCCACCTCACGCGAACGGCACGGCCGTCGTGCCTTTGGGCAGTTTCGCTTCGTCGTCGGGTTCGACATGGATGATGACCCGCACGGAAGGGATTTCGGCCTGCAGCGCGTCCTCGATGCGGTCGCAGATGACGTGGCTGGCGCCGACCGACATGTCGGCGTCGACGACCAGGTGGAACTCGATGAAGGTGGCGCGGCCGGCGATGCGCGTCTTCAGGTCGTGGACCTCGAGCGCGCCCTTGCAATTGGCCGAGATGATGTCGCGTATGCGGATATGTTCCTGGGTGTCGACGGCGCGGTCCATCAGCCCATTCATCGACGAGCCGATGACGTGCCAGCCCTGCCACAGAATGTTCAGCGCCACGATCACCGCAAGAGCCGGATCGAGAACCTGCCAGCCGGTCAGTACGGCGCCGACCAGGCCGATGAACACACCGACCGAGGTCGCCACGTCGGTCATGATGTGCCTGCCGTCGGCAACGAGAGCCGGCGATTTTTCGCGTCGGCCGGTGCGGATCAGCGTCAAGGCCCAGACAGCGTTGATGACCGTTGCGACGCCATTGACGGCAAGGCCGGTCCATGGCTGTTCCAGCAGGGCGGGATGCTGCCAGGACCACCAGACCTCATTGAGGATCAGCAAGGCGGCAAGCACGATCAGCACGCCTTCGAGGACGGCCGAGAAATACTCGGCCTTATGGTGGCCGAACGGATGGTCCTGGTCGGCCGGCTTGTAGCTGACCTGGATCGCCCAATAGGCGGCGGCCGAGGCAATGACGTTGACGATCGATTCCAGCGCGTCCGAATAAAGCGCGACCGAACCGGTGACGTACCAGGCCACCAGCTTCAGGCCGAGCACGACGCAGGCGACGACGATCGACCAGAAGGCGAGGCTGGCGACCTTCTGCCTGGCGGCGGCTTTGATTTCCGCCGCGGTCACTGGGGAAAAGATCCCAACGCTGAGCCCTCGAATTAAGCGGCCTTTTCCTTGGCCTTGCGCGGCAGGTGCGCGACAATGTTCTCGATGATGCGCATGCCGGCATTGTGGCCGAGCGTCATGATCGACTCCGGGTGGAACTGCACTGCGGCGATCGGCTCCTTGCGGTGCTCGAAGGCCATGATGATGCCGTCCTCGGTCTCGGCGGTGACGACAAAACCATCGGGCAGCCGCACCGGATCTGCAAAGATCGAATGATAGCGGCCGACCGTCACCTCCTTGGGCAGGCCGGAGAAGATGATGCCCGGCTTCGACACGCGGATGCGCGACGGCTTGCCATGCATCGGGATGTGCAGTTGGCGCAGCTCGCCGCCATAGGCCTCGGCCAGCGCCTGCAGCCCGAGGCAGACGCCGAAGATCGGCAGGTCGCGCGCACGGGCCCGCTTGATGGTGGCGGCGCAGTCGAAGTCCTTCGGCGTGCCGGGGCCGGGCGACAGCACGACCAGGTTTGGCTTCAGCCGGTCGAAGATCTCGTCCGGCACCGGCGTGCGCACCGTCGAGACGTTGGCGCCGGTCTGGCGGAAATAGTTGGCGAGCGTATGGACGAAACTGTCCTCGTGGTCGACCAGCAGGATGTTGACGCCGTCGCCGACACGCGCGGTGCTGCGTTCGGTGCTGGCGGCATTGCCTGATTTGGCGTCGCGGATGGCGGAGAGCATGGCGGATGCCTTCAGTTCGGTTTCGGCTTCTTCTTCCTCGGGAATGCTGTCGAAGAGCAGCGTGGCGCCGGCGCGTACCTCGGCGATGCCGTCCTTGATGCGAATGGTGCGAAGCGTCAGGCCGGTATTCATGTCACCGTTGAAATTGACCATGCCGATCGCCCCGCCATACCAGGCGCGCGGGCTCTTCTCGTTCTGCTCGATGAAGCGCATGGCCCATAATTTCGGCGCGCCGGTGACGGTGACCGCCCAGGCATGCGACAGAAAGGCGTCGAAGGCGTCCATGCCTTCGCGCAGCCGCCCCTCGATGTGGTCGACGGTGTGGATCAGGCGGGAGTACATTTCGATCTGGCGGCGGCCGATGACGCGCACCGAGCCCGGCTCGCAGACCCTCGACTTGTCGTTGCGGTCGACGTCCGAGCACATGGTGAGTTCGGATTCGTCCTTCTTCGAATTGAGCAGCTTCAGGATCTGCTCGCTGTCGGAGATGGCGTCGTCGCCGCGCTTGATGGTACCGGAGATCGGGCAGGTCTCGACGCGGCGGCCGTTGACGCGCACGAACATTTCCGGCGAGGCGCCGATCAGATATTCGCCCTCGCCGAGATTGATGAAGAAGGAATAGGGCGAAGGGTTGATGCTCTTCAGCTTGCGGGAAATCTCGGAGGGCTGGGTTTCGCAGCGTTCGTAGAACATCTGCCCCGGCACCACTTCGAACAGGTCGCCGCGCTCGAAGCTCTTCATCGCCTTGCGCACCAGCTTGGCATATTCGCCGGGCTCGTGGTCGCCGCGCGGCGGGATGCGGTCGGCGGTCCTGAACGGCTCGACGATTTCGTCGCGCGGCAGGCCTTCGGTCGAGAAGCCATCGCCGGAATAGTCGTAGCGGTCGGTCCAGGCCTTGGTCGAATAGTGGTCGACGACGAGGATCTCGTCGGGCAGGAACAGCACGAGATCGCGCTGGCTTGACTTGCGCTCGAGCTTGTAGTCGACCGGATCGAACTGGAAGGCGAGGTCGTAGCCGAAGGCGCCATAGAGGCCGAGATTGGCGTCTTCCTCGGTCTTGAACAAAGCCGTGATGGCGCGCAGCACGGTGAAGACGGAGGGAACGCGGCTGCGTTCCTCTTCGGTAAAGATACGATCGGGCTTGGCGACCTCGAGGCGGATGAGTTTGTTGGACGTCTCGGCGATCGTGACATCGTCAAGGCCGGCAAGCACCGTGCCGATCACCGGCAAAAGCACGTCGCCGCGGCGGTTCAGCGCCTCGATGCGCATGGCGCGGCCGCGTGCCGAGATCACCACCGGCGGATCGATGATGGCGGTGTCCCAGCGCGTATAGCGGCCGGGATATTCGTAATTCGAGGAAAACACGGCGCCGCGGCGCGAATTCAGGCCATCGACATAGCCGTCGATCGCCCCCTCGTAAGGCCGGTCATGGCGCTGGCGGGTAATCGCCACGCCACCTGCTGTGACGAAGCGCTCGGCGCCATTCTCCAGAATTTTCGTCGTCATTGCCGTCTCCATCAGCGTCTTTGGGGCAACGGACCCGGGAATGGCTTGAAAAAACAAATGGCCGCCCGGACATTCCGCTGCGGCCACCCTCTATTGTCACGCGAACGCGTTCGAACAGGCCGCTGTCAGCGAGCCCACCACCAAATGGTCTTGATCGAACGCATATTCATGGCGAAATCCATAGCCGCGAAAAGCGGTATGCGCAACAGGTTTGAAAGTCTGTGGGGTGGCTGCCGCTTTCGCAACCCATGGCACATGGCCAAGACCGGCAGTCCTGCCTAGACTCTGCATCAAACAGCAGGAAGACGGGAAAACATCAAATGACCCAGCAGTTCGACCGCGCACGGACGTTCCATTCCCTCCATGTCAAGGGAAACCCGATTGTCCTCTACAATGCCTGGGACCCAGGCTCCGCCAAGATCATCGAGAAAGCAGGGGCCAAGGCCATCGCCACCGGAAGCTGGCCGGTCGCGGCCGCTTTCGGATTCGCCGATGGCGAGAAAATCCCGTTTGAACTGGCGCTCGAAAACATCAAACGCATCGTTGCGGTGGTGGATGTGCCGGTAACCATGGACCTTGAGGGGGGTTACGGGGTCGCTCCGGAGGTTGTCGCCCGCAGCGTGACGCTCGCCGTGCAGGCTGGAGCCGTCGGCTTTAATTTCGAGGATCAGATCGTCGGCGGCAGTGGGCTGCACGACATCGCCATACAGGTGAGGCGGATCGAAGCGGCTGCAGCGGCGGTGAAGACGTCGGGTATTCCGGCCTTCATTAATACCCGAACCGACATTTTCCTGAAGACTAAACCGAATGCGCACGACAAGGCTCTTCTCGATCAGGCGATCGAGCGGGCGCACGCCTACGAAAGGGCCGGAGCGCATGGCTTCTTTGCGCCGGGGCTTGCCGATGAAGGCCTGATCGAGGCGCTCTGCGAGGCAACGGCATTGCCGGTCAACATCATTGCCCTGGCGCATGTGCCGCCGCGCCAGAGGCTTGCCGAACTCGGCGTCGCCCGCGTGAGCCATGGTCCGGTGCCGTACCGGCAGATGGCCGAATGGCTGGAGGCCAAGGCGCGACAGGCGATTTCGGGGTAGCCTGGCGGGGTGCGTCAGTCCTCCAGCGTTCCCGACCTTGCATCGGCGCTCGTCCCGTCGCCGACCAGCTTCAAGAGGTCTTCGCCGGCGCGGATGATGCGGCGGGAACGCCGCGTCAGGATGAGGCCAGCCTGCGGCGCCAACACTTCCGTGCGGCCGTCGGGCTCGCCGGGCGCGTGGACGATGGTGGCAAGGCGCGCACCCTTGGCGACCCGGTCGCCCGGCTTCACGTCGTAAAGGATCGCGCCCGAGCGGGGCGCCGGCATCATCTCGATGTTTTCGAGCGGCGCGACGAGCCCAACGAAGCTGCCAGGCGCGGGCAGCGCCTGGTCCTGGATGACGCCGCGCGCCACCAGCAGCCGGTAGAGCCCTTCGGCATCGGCGCCGGCGTGGGCGCCGTCGACATCGAGTATGCCGCGATATTCGACGGTGGTGGCGACGCGCCGGTCGAGGCACGCGACGTCGGCGGGAACGTTCTGATACGGCATGATCGAGGCGCCTTCGAAGGTGCCGTCGGGGTCTTCGTCCCACAGCATCACCGCATCGACGCCCATGGCCGCTGCACAATCCGCCATGGCCGGCCACAGGCTGGTGTGGACGTAAAGATAGGCGAGGCCCTCATCGTCGCAATGCAGGTCGAGCACGATGTCGTGGCCGATGGAGAGCTGCAGCAGCCGCGTTTTCAGCCGCTGGTCGACCGTGCCGTGCGTCGGCAGCAGCGTGAGGTCGGGCGCGGCGAGCCGCGGAAAGCCGCGATTGAAATTGGTGCGCGTGCCCAGATGAAAGCGGCCCTGATGGTCGCCGTAAAGATATTGCGCGCGACCGATCGGATTAGCCCAGGGCACGATGGTCATATTGCCGGTGATGCGGCCTTCGGCTTCCGCCTTGCTGAGCATCGGCATCAGCGTGTCGATGGCGACGACGCCCGGCAATTCGCCGGCATGAAGTGCCGCCTGCAGATAGACGGAAGGCGCCGTCTTGTCCGTTCCGGCGAAGCGGAAGACGGGGAATTCGTAGGAAACGCCTTCGCTGTCGCCGGCGACGCGTTCGATGGACTTCTGCATGGGATGCCTCCGGGAGAAGAGGCGGAACACATGCCCTTTTGCCGCTGGGCTGTCGATTGGTCCAGCCGGCGCCGCCATGGGCGCACGATTCTACCCGGCCGTCACACCAGCGGCTTGAGTTCCTGGGCGATGGTCGGCAGAAGCTCCGAGACATTCGGGTGGATGTGCACGGCGCGCGCCAGCGTGCTGACCGGCGCTTTGGCATACATCAGGTCGAGCACGCAGTGCACCGCCTCGTCGCCGCCCGGGCCGAGCACCGAACAGCCGAGGATCTCCTTGGTGTCGGCATCGACCAGGATCTTCATGAAGCCTTGCGTCTCACCTTTTTCGACTGCACGGCTGACGCGGGTCATTGGCCGCTGGCCAACCAGGGCGCGGCGGCCGGATTTCCTTACCGCGGCTTCGGTCATGCCGCAGCGGCCGAGTGGTGGGTCGATATAGAGCGCATAGGCCTCGATGCGGTCGCTGACCTTGCGCGGATCGTTGTCGAGCAGGTTGGCGGCGACGATCTCGTAATCGTTGTACGAGGTGTGGGTGAAGGCGCCCTTGCCGTTGCAGTCGCCCATCGCCCAGATGCCGGGCACGCTGGTGCGCAACTGGTCGTCGACGACGATGAAGCCGCGTTTGTCGACCTCGACGCCGGCTTTGTCGAGGCCGAGATCGTCGGTGTTTGGCGTGCGGCCGAGCGCCAGCAGCACATGCGAGCCGACCGCAGCCGCCTTGCCTGGCGAGAAGGTCACGGCGATTTCGTTGCCTCGCCTGGCGAAGCGGATGTCGTCGGCGCCGAGATGGACGGCAATGGCTTCGTTTTCGAGGATCGACAAAATGGCGTCCGAGACATCCTCGTCCTCGCGACCGATCAGACGCGGGCTTTTTTCGATGACCGTGACTTCGGAACCGAAGCGGCGGAACATCTGCGCGAATTCGAGCGAGACATAGCTGCCGCCGACAACGATGAGATGGCGCGGCAGCACGTCGAGATCCATCATCGAGGAATTGGTCAGGTAAGAAATGCCGTCGATGCCGGGCAGGCCGGGCACCGAGGCGCGCCCGCCGGTGTTGAGGAATATCTTTTCGGCGCTCAGCAGATCGTCGCCGACGCGCACCGTGTTGGCGCTTACGAAGCGCGCATGGCCGCGATAGAGCGTGCATTTGTCCATGCCGGCAATCCAGTCTTCGAGATTGCCGCGGGCGTCGTTGGAGACCTTGTCCTTGCGCGCCTTGATCGCCTTGTAGTTTACGCCGACGGGACCGGATAGCGTCACCCCGTAATCCGCGGCGGAGCGGGCGAGATGCGCGGCATAGGCGCTTGCCACCATCGTTTTGGTCGGCGTGCAGCCGGTGTTGACGCAAGTGCCGCCGACCAGCTTTCGCTCGATCAGCGCCACGCTCATGCCGGCCGCATTCAGCCTGCCGGCGAGCGGTGGGCCGGCCTGCCCGGCACCGACGATAATGGCGTCGAATGTCTTTGCCGTCATGCCACCGCCGCCACGATCAGAAGCCCGCCGACGATCGCCACAGCGTCCTCGATGAAGGCGGCCGGCGGGTCCTTGCCGAAGGCGGCGGCCAGGCGTTTACGCGCCTCGGCGCCGCCCAGCGTGCCGATCACCGCGCCAACGGCGCCGGCGATCAGGCCGCCGATGATGGCGCCACCGGTGGCGCCGATCACCGCGCCGGTGAAAGCGCCCAAGACGATACGCGTGCCGAATTGCTGCGGCACCTTGCGGCTCGGCGCCGAGGGCAGCTGGTCGGTGACCAGTTCGGCGATGGCCAGGATGGTGAAGATGCCGACGGCGATCCAGTGGCCCATGAAGCTCGCCCAGGTGTCCGCGACCGGCAACCAGCCAAGCCAGGCGCCCCAGGCGACGGCGGCGGGCGCGGTCATGGCGCGAAGCCCGGCAACGATGCCAATCAGGAGTGCAAAAATGTACAGCATGATTGATCCCCTCGATGGCCGGCTTGGGACAGGTCCGAGAGGGCAAGCTACCATAGGTCCGGTATTTGACCAGAGGTGGTGTCGCCGCCGGCGCTTCCGTTTTTTCACCACTTGTGCTTTGGCAAAGTTGAAACTGGAGTTGCAGCCATGGCCGGAAGCGAACGCATGAAAATGGCGGCGGGCGAGTGGTATTGCTGCCTCGATCCGGAACTGGAGGCGTTGCGCATCACGGCGCGAGACGCGGTGTTCGAGCACAACAGCCTGCCACCCCGGCAGCGTGGCGATATCGGGCCTGGATTGCGGACGCTGCTCGGCGCTGCGGGCGAGGGCGCCCGGATCGAGGCGCAGTTCCACTGCGCCTATGGCTTCAACATCTTTCTCGGCGACCGTGTTTTTCTCAATGCCGGCTGCATCATTCTCGACACGGCGCCAGTGCGCATCGGTAAGGGAACGCTGCTCGGCCCGAATGTGCAGATCTATTGCGCCGAGCACCACAAGGAGGCTGCCGGGCGACGGACAGGGCTGGAGATCGCCAAGCCGGTCGAGATCGGCGACAATGCCTGGATCGGCGGCAGTGCCGTCATCCTCGGCGGAGTCAGGATCGGCGATGGCGCCATCGTCGGCGCCGGTGCTGTGGTGACGCGCGACGTGGCGGCGAACACCACGGTGGTCGGCAATCCGGCACGGGTAATCAGCAACAACTGAGCACCGTGCTTCTGTTGCCGGTCACGTCCTCGTTCTGATGGACATGGGGGCGGCTATGTCACTTGGCCGGAGGTGGATGCAACCGTGTGTCGAGCGCAAACGCCTCCTGGGTCTTCATGGCGTATGCCCCTCTGGCGAGGCTCGCGTCGAAGATCAGGTTCCAGCTACGCTGCGATACCGCGCTCGGAATCACCACGAACCGGTGCCGTTGCAGAAGATCGTCGCCAAACGCCTGTTGCCCGGAGCTCGGAATGCCCGGGCGCAACCAGTTGGGGTTGGGCACGGCGGCGGGGTCGACGATATGCACATCCGCGACATCGCTGACGATCGCTGCCGTCATGACATGCGCTATCGTGTCGAGCGCCCTGAAGCCCTTATGAACCGCAACCTCGAGGATCGCAGTCGACGGATCGATCGAGCAGTAGACGGCGCGCACGCCCTTGCTGTTCCAGCGTCCGCCCACCCTGTATGCGCCCTCGCCACTATCCCATGTAGGCGCAAACGCGGCTTGATCGAGGCGCCATCCGATGAGGTCGGAGCCACCAAGCGCCGCCGGCAGCGGCGTCATGCATAAACGCCATATTCAAGCCGTTCCAGATAGTCTTCTACAAGCTCGATCCCCGCCGGCGTCGCCAGAAGGTCGATTGGACGACGCTGGTCGAGCCCAATCGCCGGGCGCTCCAGCCATTGCTCTGCCTCCGCCTGCGAACCGAACACGTCGGTCGCTTTCGACAGGATCTCCGCGAACTTCCAGGTGCGTCCGCTCTGGTCCTGACTGAGAGGCTTGGACGGAGCATCCTTGCGGCGCTGGTAGGTGCGCAGGCTCATGCCGACGGCCTTCTCCAGCGAATCGGTCTTCTGGATGTAGACGAGTTGCCCGATAAGATGGTCCAGCGCTGAAGCCGGCAGGCCGTGCAGAAGCAACTCGTGGGCATCCAAAGCGCTGCTGAGGCGCCTTGCCAGAATGCGGCTGCCGCCTAGCAATTTCGCCACCTTCTGAAGTTCATTGTTTTTTGCTGCTGGCGCAGCCTTTTCCAATGCCATCGCCACGGCGAGCCCTCTTCGCGTCATCTGTCGCTTTAATATATGACAGATGACGCAGAGCCTTTCAAGCACGACAGGATCGAGAGCAGGGCAATCGCTTCGAGAGAAAAGATAGCCTACTCGGGCCAGATGGCAGTCCAACGTCGGCACTGAAGCGATTGCCCTGGAATCGAGCGCGAGCCGAATTTCACCTCGGCATGTGCGCCACGCGCTCCTCCTGAGCACTCTTCGAGAATTCGCGCCGGTATTGCGCCGGCGAGGTTCTGAGGCGCGCTGCGAAATGCTGGCGCAGCGAGGTAGCGCTGCCGAAGCCGGCCTCGAAGGCAACCGTGTCCATCGATTTTTCCGTTGCTTCCAGCAGCCGTTGCGCCAGCTGGACGCGCTGGTCGGTCAGCCAGTCGCCGAAACTGGTGCCGATCGTTTTCTGGAAACGGCGCGTGAACGTCCGGCGGGTGAGGCCGGCGTGACCGGCAACGCTGTCCAGACAGTGCGGCTCACCCAGGGTTTTGCGCACCGCTTCGAGAGCCTGGGTGAAGCGGTCCGCATTGCCGGTCCTGGCGATGGGACGTTCGATGAATTGCGCCTGCCCGCCCTGCCTGTGCGGAGAAAGCACGATCTGCCGGGCAAGGCGAAGTGCCGCCTCCGCGCCGTAACGAGCCCGTACGACGTGCAGGCAGCAGTCGAGCCCGGCGGCGACGCCGGCGGATGTCACGACATCGCCATTGTCGATGTAGAGCACTTCCGGTTCGACGAGAATGTCGGGATAGAGTTCCTGCAGCTGATCCGCGTAGGCCCAGTGCGTCGCCGCTCGCCGCCCCGAAAGCAGTCCGGTCGCCGCAACAGCGAACGTTCCCAAGCACAGTCCGACGATCAGCGCGCCGCGCTCGTGCGCGCCAAGCAACGCGTCGATCAATGCCGCTGGAGGCGAGCTCCCGAGATCTTTCCAGCTTGGCACGATGACGATGTCGGCGTCATCGAGCGCGGAAAGCCCGTGCGGGACGCTGATGGTCAGCCCGGCATCGGTGCGGATCGGCCCGTCCTCAATCGCGCAGACCCGGAAGTCGAAGCGCGGCAGGCCGAGCTCCGTGCGATCCGCGCCGAACACGAGACACGGCACGGAGAGATGAAACGGGCTGATGCCATCGAAGGCGATGGCGGCAACGGCAGGATCGGTCATGGGAGCTCCAGCAACGGGTGAGGCCGATTGTCCCAATTCTTTCGAATAATGTCAATCGGGACACTTTCTGCAATCCGGTGCCGAGCTTATCGTCCACCCATCATGTCCAACGGGAAAGGAAAACCCCATGTCGCAACCAGCCAAAGGCAAAGCTCCACGCCGCGCCCTCATCGTCATCGATGTTCAGAACGACTATGACGGCGGCAACCTCGCCATCCAGCATCCGCCGTTCCGCGACAGCGTCGTCAATGTGGCGCGAGCGATGGATGCGGCCACCGAGGCAGGCGTCAAGGTGGTGGTCATCAAACAGTTGGCGCCGGAAACCTCACCGGTCTTCGCCAAGGGCAGCCATGGCGCCGAGTTGCACCCGGAAATCGCCAGGCGAAACCGCGACCACTACATCGAAAAGAACTTGCCCAGCGCCTTCACCGGCACGGACCTCGAGGAGTGGCTGCGCGCCAACTCTATCGATACGATCACGGTCATCGGCTACATGACGCATAATTGCGACCTGTCGACGGTCATCCACGCCGTGCATATGGGTTTTGAGGTCGAGTTCCTGTCGGACGCAACGGGGTCATTGCCGTACGCCAACAGCGCCGGCTACGCTTCGGGGGAGGAAATCCATCGCGTGGTGACGATCGTCCTGCAGTCGCGCTTCGCGGCCGTTCTCAAGACCGCCGAGTGGATCGATTGTCTGAAGACCGGCGTGGTACCCCAGCACGACACACCCTATGCCTCCAACCAGCGCGCGCTGGCGCGAAGCGCGGCTTAGGGACGAGCTCGTCGCGAAGTCGCCAAAAGGGCGCCGCAGCGTTGCGGCGCCCTTTGCCGTTCAAGCGTTGATTATCCCTAAAACAGGCCTTCGATCTGGCCCATTTCGTTCAGGAAAATCTTTTCCGAGGATGGCGCTTTGGGCAGGCCGGGCATGGTCATCACCTCGCCGCAGATGATGACGACGAAGCCGGCGCCGGCAGACAGCCTGACCTCGCGCACCGGTACGGTGTGGCCGGTCGGCGCGCCGCGCAGATTCGGATCGGTGGAGAAGGAATATTGCGTCTTGGCCATGCAGACCGGCAAATGACCGTAGCCGGCGTGCTCCCAGGCGTGGAGTTGGTCGCGCACCGATTTGTCGGCGATCGCTTCGGAACCGCGATAGATGCGCTGGACGATGGTGTTGATCTTCTCGAACAGCGGCATGGCGTCGGGATAGAGCGGGGCGAATTGCGACGCGCCGGATTCGGCCAACGCCACGACTCTTTTGGCCAGTTCCTCGATGCCGGCCGATCCCTGAGCCCAGTGCTTGCACAGGATCGCCTCTTCGCCCATCGAGGCAACGTAGTCCTTCATCGCCTGGATCTCGGCCTCTGTGTCGGAGTAGAAATGGTTGATGGCGACCACAGCCGGCACACCGAACTGACGGATGTTCTCGATGTGGCGGCCGAGATTGGCGCAGCCCTTCTTGACCGCCTCGACGTTCTCCTTGCCGAGGTCCTCCTTCTTGACGCCGCCATTCATCTTCATGGCGCGAACCGTGGCGACGATGACCGCCGCGGCGGGCCTCAGGCCGGCCTTGCGGCATTTGATGTCGAAGAACTTTTCGGCACCGAGATCGGCGCCGAAACCGGCTTCGGTGACGACGTAGTCGGCAAGCTTCAGCGCCGTCGTCGTGGCAACGACGGAGTTGCAGCCATGCGCGATGTTGGCGAAGGGGCCGCCATGCACGAACGCCGGGTTGTTCTCCAGCGTCTGCACGAGATTGGGCTGCATGGCATCCTTCAAGAGTACGGCCATGGCGCCGTCGGCCTTGAGGTCGCGCGCATAGACGGCCGACTTGTCGCGACGATAGGCGACGATGATGTCGCCGAGGCGCTTTTCCAGGTCCTTCAGGTCGGTCGACAGGCACAGGATGGCCATGACTTCCGAGGCGACTGTGATGTCGAAACCGGCCTCGCGCGGGAAACCGTTGGCGACGCCGCCGAGCGAACAGATGATCTCGCGCAGTGACCGGTCGTTCATGTCCATAACGCGGCGCCAGACGACACGGCGGGTGTCGATGCCGAGCTCGTTGCCCCAATAGATGTGGTTGTCGATCAGCGCCGACAGCAGATTATGCGCGGTGGTGATGGCGTGGAAATCGCCGGTGAAGTGGAGGTTCATGTCCTCCATCGGCACGACCTGCGCGTAGCCACCGCCGGCGGCACCGCCCTTGACGCCGAAATTCGGTCCGAGCGAAGCCTCACGGATGCAGACGATGGCCTTCTTGCCGAGGCGGTTGAGGCCATCGCCCAAGCCCACCGTCGTCGTCGTCTTGCCTTCGCCGGCCGGTGTCGGGTTGATGGCGGTGACGAGGATCAGCTTGCCATCCTTGTTGCCCTTCACCGACTTGATGAACTCGGCCGAGATCTTCGCCTTGTCGTGGCCGTAGGGCAGAAGATGTTCGCTCGGAATGCCGATCTTCTGGCCGATCTCCTGGATCTGCTTCTTCCTGGCGCCGCGCGCGATCTCGATGTCGGACTTCACTTCGGCCATGGACGACTTCCCTCTGAATTGGACGGATTTGACTAGTGTGGTCGCAAGAATAGCCCGGCATTGCAGGCGCGGGCATGTTCTACCCCTGTCGCTGCCGCGGCGTCAACTTTCATGCAACTATGTTTCCTACGAAGAAAATGCCTCTGCGGCCGGCTGCCCTGCTACAGGTTCTTTTCGCGCCGGTTGCCGCGCCGTATAGAAGCCAGAGCAGGCGCGGTTCCGCCGTCTCAAAACAGCCGCGTAATACGCGAAAAGCGACAGAAGCAACGGCGCAAATTCACCAGCGCCGGCTGTGCGGGACGATCCGCTACTGCGTCAGCACGTTGCTGATCTCGACCATGTTCGAGCGCACCCTGAGTATGTAAAACCCCATCGTCGTCAGATGTGTCGGCAACAGCCAGCCGTCCTCGCGGCCATTGGCGATGATGAAGGGCTGGATGCGCAGCGCCGAGACGAATTGCGCGTCCATCGTATCCCACAGGTTCTGCAGGTGCTTTTCCTTGATGACGTCCTCGAAGTCGGCCTGTGCGCCCTTCATCAGCCCGTAATAGGCATAGAGCTGGCCATAGGCGAACCAGAAGCGGTCGTCGGCGCGTGTGTCGAACCAGCCATTATTGTGGTTTTCGGCACGCTCCTTGAGGATCGCCGAGGTGGAACCGATATCGGACGAAATGCGGTCGATATACTGCTTGAGATTGTCGGCGCGGGCATCGAATGTCGCCTGGCAGGCTGCGAGGCGGGCGTTGAAGGAACGCAGCTTGCGCACCGCGTCGCGATAGTAGCTCGGCGTCGGCGTCTTGGGCCCGAACGGGTTCAAGCCGAAATACCAGGTTTCCTCATCGAACTGCAGATTGCCGCGGGCGTCCTGCAGGTCGGCGTCGATCTGCGAGGTGGTGCGGACGCGGCCGAGATTGTCGGCAAGCTCGGTCGCCGTGCGCCGCACCGCCTGGTTGATGCCGCGCTGGAACGACGCCTTGTTGTCCATGAACGGCGTGTGGTCCCAGTCGATGCCGAACAGGCCGAGCTTGTAGAGGATCATCGACGACACCCAGGCATTCTGGTTGACGTTGAAGTCGGTCAGGTCGGCAGCGACCTGGGCAATGGCTGAATTTCCGCAGGTCTTGGCCGTGTCGGTGCCGGCGCCGGCGGAAACCTGTTCACCGGCGGAGCTGTTGCGTTTTTCGAACGTGTATTTGTCGACGTAATTCGGGTCGAAATTGTTCCACCACTGGGTGGCGTAGAAGAAGTTGACATAGAGACCGATCAGCACGAGCACAGCCAGGCCGAGCACCGCCTTCAGGATCCAGCCGCGTTGCGTGTACCAGCGCCCCGCCCACAGGAACGGCCACAGGATCGCGCCGATGAGCAGGCCGATGCCGCGGCCAATCCACTGGAAAATCCGGGTGAAGAAATTCACGATCGGATCAAGCATGGCGATGTCACCCCCTCAGTCAGTCAAGCCGTAGAGGCGTGTGCGAAACGCCACCTTGTCCTTCAGATATGTGGTTTTCAGAACGTCCACAACATGCGATCGCCAGGCGTCGCTGAAGCCTTCATAGTCCCTGTAGAAGCCCGGCTTGTTGAAGACGTAACGCGAAACGAAGTCCTGCGGCACGAAGTCCGAGATCAGCTGGTTGGTCAGCCAGGCGTCGGGATGGTCCGGCTTGGCGCGGATGACCAGGAAGCGCTGCTGCGGGAACACGTCCTCGATCTTGAGATGGCCGAGCTGGGCGATCTCGCGCTTGGCGGCGTTGAGGAAGGGAAAATTGCCGTCCCTGGTGATCAGATCGGTATGGCCGTGGATCCAGGTCTGCAGCCAGACCTTGTCGACGTCGGTCAGATTGCGGTCGGGATCGGCGTCGCGGATCAGCGCGCGCACCACCATTTCGGCGCGATGCTCGAGATAACCGGAGGTTTCGATCCATGAGGCGCGCGGCAACTCGAGGCGGCCGGTCGAGGCGAGGAACTTGAATACCTTGTCGGCGTCGTGGATCGAAAGGTAGCTCACCTGCCATGGCCGCGAGCGGCGGAAGCCCGGCGCTGCCGGGTCGCTGATCACCGTCGTCACGTCGGGATCGACGAACACATAAAGTCCGCCGAAATGGCTGGTCCAATAGGCATTGTGGCGGAAGATCACCTGGTCCGGCACCAGCGCATTCTCGCGGATGTCGCCGCAGATCTTCGCCAGCTCGACCATGTGGGCAAGCATGGCGTTGTCGCGCCAGGCATCCGGTTCCTGCTTCAGCCGGTCGACCAGCTTGCCGAGTTCAGCGGCCTTGCCGAGCACATCCTCGGCCGACAGCACCTTGAATTCGACCTGATTGATCGACAGCAGGTCCTCGATGTCGTCGACCTTGGGGACCGAATCCTCGATCTCGCCGTAGATGACGTCCTTGATCGTCAGCGCATCGATGGCGCGCTGGTTCTTGGACATGAACTCGTACATCAGCAGCGAAGTGTTGGAGAACGCCGTGTGCACCACCGGCAGGTCGATCTGCGACGGCGTCAGGATGATGAAGCGACGGTTGACCTCGTTCGGATCGAGGTAGCTGTAGTCGCCGCATTCCTCGGCGACCTGCGGCGAGAAGCCAGTGCGATCGATCTCGAAGCTTTTCAACTTGGTCGGCTTCAAGCCGAACGCGACCATCGCCTTGTTGTAGCGCTGGATCAGGTGCGGCTCGTCGATCGTCAGCAGCCGGCCGTAGATCAGCTCGTTGTCGCGCAACAGATCGGGTTTCTTAGCCATTATTCCTTCTCCCCGTTCACGGGGAGAAGGTGCCCGAAGGGCGGATGAGGGGCGCGAACGCTCCTTCTCCCCTTGTGGGAGAAGGTGGCCGAGCGAAGCTCGGTCGGATGAGGGGTGTTCCAGCTTGACGAATACCCCTCATCCGTCGCCTTCGGCGACCCCTTCTCCCACAAGGGGAGAAGGGGGCGTCGGCGCATCTCACGCATTCCACAGCCCCTTTTTCTTCATATCCTCGATCTCGCGGACGGCACGCTCCCGCAGACGGGTGTCGCGGATCATCTTGGTCACCGCCGCATCATCGGACTTGTCGGAATAGCGGAACTCGGAATCCGCGTAGCGGTTGATCTCCTGCATGACCATGTCCATCGAGAATGGCCCGCGCAGCTCCTCGATCATGGCTTTCTTGTCGTCGTAACCCTTGTGCATGAAGGCTTCCGGCTTTTCGAACCACTCGTCCGGCAATTCGATGTCCATGGCGCGCATCTTGATGGCATCGGTGACGTTCTTGATGGCGCGACCGGTAAAGCGCGGCTCGGCATCCTTGATCATATGCAGATAAGTGCCGATGTCGGCCATCGTCTTTGGCGCGCCATTCTCCTTCATGTAGCGCTCATAGACCTTCATCAACCCGTCTTCCTGTGGCTTCTCATGCTCCTCGTAAGCTTCCATCACCGCGCGCTGGATCTCTTGCGCCACATAGAGCTTGTGGTCGCCGAGCGGGATCTTGTGGTTCTTGCCGGCGAGCAGAACGAAGATGTCGATGTAGTCGTCGCGGCTCTGCGGGCCGTCGACCAGCCAGCGCGCGCCGGCGCGCTGGCGTAGCGCGTCGTCGACGTTTTCGGGATAGTTGGAGAACATGCCGAACGAGCAGTTGCCGCGCACCACGGTCGCCGCACCTCCAAAGGCGTCCATCAGGACGCCGGTGATTTCCTGCTGGCCGGCCGAGGCGCGGTCGTCGGACCGGCGTGCCGCCACCTGGTCGATATCGTCGATGGTGCCGAAGCCGATGACGCGCGGGTTCAGCACATTGTTGATGAACTGGCGGCAGTTCTGGCCGGACTTGCCCTGGTAGGAGGAGATCTGGTCGACGCCGAAATTCTCGTAGGCGAAGGGATAACCGGCGACCTGGCAATAACCATTGAGAAGACCGGCGATCATCTGGATCAAGGTTGTCTTGCCGGTGCCGGGCGCGCCATCGCCGATAAAAGTGAACAGGAAGCCGCCGAGCTCGACGAACGGGTTCAGCTCGCGCTCGAAGTCATAGGCCATCAGCATCTTGGCAAGCTTGACCGACTGGTATTTGGCGATGTGGTTGCCGACGACCTCTTCCGGTTTTTTGAAGGTCATCACCAGCGGCTTTGCCCGCTTACCCGGCGCGACGTCGAAGCCGTCAAGGGTAAAATCGTCGACGTCGATGCGGATATGCGCGTTCTCGAACGGACCGATGCCGTCGAAGCGGCCCTTTCGCGCCAACAGCCCGTCGATGGCGACGCGGGCAAAGGCGCGGGCGCGGGTCATCAGGTCGGCATCGTCCTTCGAACCCGCTATCGCCCTGTCGAGCCCGGCCACGATCGACTTCACCGCATCCTGTGGCGTGTCGAACAGAAAGTCCGGCTCGGGCGTGTCGTTCGGCGCCTCGCCGTCGCTGTCGATCAGCTGGAACAAATAGGAGGCAAGGCTGAAGGCGGAGATGTAGGCAGAGGCCGACAGCAGCTTCTTGAAGGTGGCAGCTTCATCGCCTTCGAGCGGCGCGCGGGCGTTTTTCGCCTGCAGACTTTCGAGGTCCGAGCCCTCGGCGAAGACATCCGATATGGCCAGCGCTATCGCTGTGCCGCGCCGGGCGCGAAACAACAGCGTGTGCTGCGGGATAGTCAGCAACTGGTCGTCGGAATGGACGGCGGCGACGGTTTTGGAGAGCTCGACCTCGCGCGTGCGGCGCACCGAGCCGACCGAGACGGTAGAGACGAAGCGGCGGTTGGTGCCGGCAAGCGCGGTGCCGGACTCGCGCGATGGGTCCTCCAGCACGACGATGCGAGTGATGAAACTTTGCGCAGTGGCACGGTGCTTTTCAATTGCCGCTTCCGGGATGGTGGTCAGGCCGGTGTCCATGGAGGATGCTCCGCGATTTGATGGTCAGACGTCGCTGATGACCTGCCCTTTGGACAGGATGTGGACCTTGTAGCCCGAAAAGATCTTCTGCGCCTCGCCGGCGGCATAGAGCGCCTGATAGGCCTCGTGCGGAATCAACGCATGGTTCTCATAGCTCGACACGCCTTGCCGCGCGGCCTCGAGATCGTCGGTATTGATGAAGAATTCCTGCGTCGTCTTTTCGCTCGAAAACAGCCCCTTGCGGCCTGGCTTTTCGGCCTTGGAAAAGACCTCCTGGATGGTCCAGGTCAGCAGCCAGGCGTTTTCCGGCTTGCGCACCTTGGCCAGCACTTCGCTCACCGTCGAATTGTTGTCGGTAATCCCTGCAGAATAGAACGGGCCGAGCACGACGCGACGCAGTTGCTTGGGATGCAGCGGCTCGAAATCCTTGTCGAGGTTGACCGCGATGGTCGCCGGCGACAGCGCGTAGGCGGAATTCTTCTCGGTGAAATCGTCGAAACGGTGGGCAAGCTCGGGATTGAGCAAGCCGTCGACCGGCAGCGGAATGTCGACCCTCTCATTAAGTTTGCCACTGGAGTCGACAAGCTGCCGGATCATGTCGTCCGAGGAATCCTCGACCGTCACCATATACACAAGCGGCAGGTTGGCGCTGCCGTCGAAGCAGGCCCAGTGGACCAGATAATAGGGGCGCAACGTCTTCGGATTGACCGACACCTTGACCGTCTGGGCCAGCGTGAACGGGCCGAAGGTGGTCTCGCTCTTGACGTCCTCGAGGTAAAGCCGCTCGGCCATCGACTTCTGCAGCGCTTCGGGAAATTCCTTGTGGCGCAGGATGAAGTCCGCCATTTCCTCGCGCAGCTCATCGGCCAGCGGAAGGTTGGCGAGGCGCGCATCGGCCTGGAGCCGGTCGTTCTCCAACTCGAGCAGGTTCTGGAAGACCGGAAAACCGCTTTCGGCGCGCGAGATGCGGAACGTCTCGGTGAAGCCCAGCCGGTTGCGCCAGCACGAGAACGACTTGTCGAGCCGCGCAATATATTCGGCGACGACCTTGGCGACGATGCCGTGCCGATAGAGCGGCGAGCGATCGTCGCGCATGAACACTTCGAGGCCGCCAAGTGCCGCCGTGATCGCCGAGAAATAGCGCGCCGCAGCTTCGTTTTCGGGGGTCATGCTGCCAGCCCTTGGGAGCAGTGCACGTGCAGCAATTACGATTGCACGTAATTTGCCGAATTGTGCTTCTTCATCACATCGTCGAAGCGGCGGGCGAAGGCATCGTCGGCGAGCTTCTTGCGGCGCTGGATGTCGGCGGTGGCGACCATGTTCTTCTCGTGCATTTCAAGCAGATCGCCGATGTGCTTTTGCGAGGCGGCACCAATGCCGGCCATGGTCTCTTCGGCGGTGTTGTCGACCTGGCTGCCCAGCGTGTTGATCTTGTGGGCGACATCCTGTTGGGCGGCGGTCTTCAGCGAATCTTCCAGCGCCTTGTACAGAACGATGCGCTGCTCGGTATCGATGGTCAGCTTGTTGATCAGCGTCGATTGCGCCGCGATCTGGTTGTTGAGCGAATCGACGAAGGTCTGGAACATCGAGGTGTAGCGCTCCAGCGTCTGGCTTTCGGCCAGCAATTCCTGCTCCTTGGCCTGCTTCTCGTTGTATTCCGTGGCCAGTTTCGAGCGTTCGCCTTCCAGCTGCGTGCGCACCTTCTGGCTGGTCGAGGCGGCGATCTTGTTCTCGATGTCGAGCAGCATCGGGTTGAGCTCCTCGATGCGCTTCTGCACGGTCTCGAGATTGGACATGGTGGTCTTGCGGCGCTCGATCACCTGCGACAGGCTGGCCTCGGAGGTCTTGTAGCGCGTGTCGAGAACCTGCTTCTGCGCCTTGAGGATGCCGACGATGGTGTCGGATTTCGCCAGCAGCTCCTGCAGATTGCCGGCCAGCGACATGTTGCGGACGCGGTCGGTGCGCAGGCGCTGCTTGCGCTGGCTGGAGAAGACACCGACGAAATTTTCCCAGCCGGTGTAGTTCTTCATGCTCTCGAATTCGGCGCCGAAGACGTTGGTGGCGTCCTCGAGGCCGATAATCAGGTCGGCGATATTGCCTTCCATCACCTTCTGCTGCTTCAGCACATCCTCAATGCGGGCATTCTCGATGTCGAAATTGGCGTCGCCGATCTTCTTGTCGGCGGTGGCGAGCGTGTCGAGCACAGTACCGGACTGCTCGATCTTGGTGCGCATGTCCTCTACGACCTGCTTGGTCTTGGCAATCTCGGCATCGAAATTCTGCAATGTCGCCATTGGGGCCTCCCGCTTCGGCATCGGTTTCGTTTCGCAAACCGCCGCGAATATATGTGCCGGGTTTGGCGAATGAAAGACGGAAGACATGGGATTACAGGAAAACAAAAGAATTTCAGGAGGCCGACCGCAGGATAGTCAGGCAATGATTACGGTGTAACTGCCGTCCGGTCAGACACCGCTTCAACCGCGGCTGGACTTTAGGTCGGGAGCGACGCTCAGGGCTTGGGATCGGCCTTGAGGTAGGCGATGACATTGGCGATGTCGTCGTCGCTGGTCAGGCCGGAGAAGGCCATTTTGTTGCCGGGGACCTTCTGCCGCGGCGCCCGCAGGTATTCGGCGAGGTTTGCTTCGTCCCAGACCAGGCCGGCGGCGCCGGCGTCCTTCATCCCCTGCGAGTAGCGGCTGAGATAACTGTCCGCGGTGCCGGCGGTGCGGCCGACGACACCCAGCAGATGCGGGCCGACCTTGTCGTGGTCGCTCGTGGCCTCATGACAGGCCATGCATCTGTTGAAGACTTTCTTGCCGAGAGCGGCATCGCCGTCGGCATGCGCGGCAAGAGCGCCGGCGATGAGGAAAGCAGCGGCAGACGAAATGGCTCGAAGCATGGGAACTCCCCGACGGCTCTGGCTGAGAGGTTCTGAAATAGCAAGCAGGCCTTAAACAAGCGCCGCACGATGGCGCGATTGGTGAACGAATGTCGGCCGGGAGGTCGGATGAAAGCAATAGCGCTGGTCAGGTTTTGGTGAAGCCGATGAAATCGTCGGGCACGGCGCGGCCCATTTCTTCTTCCCAATGGCGGCGGCAGAGCGAGACATAGACATCCTTGCCGATCGCCACCTGTTCGCCCTGTTTCGCCACCTTGCCGTCGGCGCCGAGGCGCACCACCATCGTCGCCTTGCGGCCGCAACGGCAGATGGTGCGCACCTCGCGCAGGTCGTCGGCGATTGCCAGCAGGGTGCGCGATCCGGAAAACAGCTTGCCTTGGAAATCGGTGCGCAGGCCGTAGCACATGACCGGGATGTTCAGCCGGTCGGCGATGCGGGCGAGTTGCCAGACCTGCTCCTCTTCGAGGAACTGCGCCTCATCGACGAAGACGCAATGGACCGTGGCGTGGTCGTGATGCTCGGCGACCCGGGCAAACAGATCGTCGCCGTCGCGGAACATCTCGGCTTCCGTCTCCAGGCCGATGCGCGACGAGATCAGCCCGGTATCGCCCTTGCGGTAGTGGCCGGCGATGAACAGCATCGTCGTCATGCCGCGCTCGCGGTAATTATACGAGGCCTGCAACAGCATCGTCGTCTTGCCGGCATTCATCGTCGCATAATGGAAGTACAGCTTGGCCATGCCGTCCTTTTAAGCCGAGTTGCAACAAAGCGGGGAGGGGGAGCGCCTACATTCCACCGGGAAAAGGCGACTTCCATCCGGAAAGCGGCGGGCGTGTCGCTGATCGGCCAGCCTGCGCCGTTGTTCGTGATTGCCTTAGTGCTTGAAACCGCAGCAGAATGATGTTTGGCTGACAGAACAAAGGCGGAGATAAAACCGTCGCTTCGCTTCACCGAGAACTGAAAATGGGAGAATTTTCATGTCGCGTATGAGTTCATTCGTCGCCGGCCTCGGCCTGGCGGCTTTTCTATCCACGACTGGGGCCTTCGCCGGCGATCCGGAAAGCTGCAAGACGGTGCGTCTGTCCGATGTCGGCTGGACCGACATCCAGGCGACCACCGGCGTCGCCTCGGTGCTGCTCACGGCGCTCGGCTACGAGCCGCAGGTGATCCAGCTTTCGGTGCCGGTGACCTATGCGTCCCTGAAGAACAAAGATCTCGACGTGTTCCTCGGAAACTGGATGCCGTCGATGACCAACGACATCAAGGACTATGCCGCCGAAGGCTCGGTCGAGACCGTCAGCGAAAATCTCAGCGGTGCCGGCTACGGCATCGTCGTTCCGACCTATGTCGCCGATGCCGGTGTCAAGACGCTGACCGATCTCGGCAAGTTCAAGGACAAGTTCGACGGCAAGATCTACGGCATCGAGGCCGGCAATGACGGCAACCGCATCATCCTCGACATGATCAAGGATCCGAAGACCAATCTCGAAGGCTTCGAACTGGTCGAATCTTCCGAGGCCGGCATGCTCACCCAGGCCGACCAGTCGATGAAGAACAATGAATGGATCGCCTTCCTCGGCTGGACGCCGCATCCGGTGATGGGCGCCATGAAGATCACCTATCTCGAGGGGATGGGAGATAGCGGCTTTGGTGCTGCCACCGTGCATACCAATGTACGCAAGGGCTACATGAGCGAATGCCCGAACGCCGGCAAGTTCATCGCCAATCTGAAGTTCAACCTGGACATGGAAGGCGAGATGATGGACGCGATCCTGAAGGGCGGCGACGCCAATACGGTCGCGACCGACTGGCTGAAGAAGCACCCGGACGCGGTCGCTCCCTGGATCGCCGGCGTCACCACCTTCGACGGCGGCGATGCGGCGGCTGCGGTGAAAACGGCGCTCGGAAGCTGACCCGACCATCTGGCATGACGAGACAAGGGGCAGCCACGGTAGAAATGGCTGCCCTTTTTCATATCCTGTGACAAGATGACCGTCCGGCGAAGGACGGCGCCGGCAGAAGAGGGGCTAGATGGATCCGATCTCCAAATTCCTGGTCAGTTACAAGATTCCCATCGGGGCATGGGGGAAGGCGTTTTTCACCTTCCTCACCGACAATTTCAACACCGTCTTGAGGGCCTTTTCCAATGGTCTAAATTTCCTGCTCGACGGGATGGTCGACGGACTTCTTCTGTTGCCGCCCGTCCTGCTCATCGCGCTGATCGCATTGCTCGCCTATGCCCTGCAGCGTTCGAAGGGGCTGGCATTGGCCGTCTTCCTCGGACTGCTGTTCATCCTCAACCAGAACCTGTGGAAGCAGACGGTGGAGACGCTGGTGCTGGTGGTTGCCGCCGCCGCCACCTCGATGGCCATCGGCGTGCCGCTCGGCATCTGGGCCGCGCACAAGCCGAAGGTCTACCGCATCATGCTGCCGGTGCTCGACCTGATGCAGACGCTACCGACCTTCGTCTACCTGATCCCGGTGCTGACATTGTTCGGGCTCGGCAACGCGCCCGGCCTGATCGTCACCATCATCTTCGTCATCCCGACCTCGGTCCGTCTCACCCATCTCGGCGTCACCTCGGTGCCGAAATCGATCATCGAGGCCGGCGAGGCCTTCGGTGCCACCAGGCGCCAGCTGCTGTGGAAGGTCGAATTGCCTTCGGCGCTGCCCACCATCATGGCCGGCTTGACCCAGTCGATCATGCTGTCGCTGTCGATGGTGGTGTTCGCCGCTCTCATCGGCGCCGGCGGCCTCGGCACCGAGATCAACCGCGCGTTGGGTTCCAGGAAAATCGACCTCGGGCTTGAGGCAGGGCTGGCGATCGTCGTGCTCGCCATCGTGCTCGACCGGATGACGCGCATCGGCGTGGGAGGCAAGAAATGACCGTCGCCGTCGATTTCAGGAATGTCGACATCGTCTTCGGCGCCGACCAGGCCGGCTCGCTGGCGCTGATCGACAGCGGCGCCACCCGCGCCGAGATCCTCGAACAGACCGGCAACGTGCTGGGCTGCGCCGGCGCCAGCCTCACCGTGAACGAGGGCGAGATCTCGGTGCTGATGGGGCTTTCCGGCTCCGGCAAATCGACGCTGCTCAGAGCCGTCAACCGGCTGAACGTCGTCTCGCGCGGCCAGGTGCTGGTCAAGGACGGCGACGGTACGGTCGACGTCGTCACCTGCGACGAGGCGACGCTTCGGCGGCTGCGGCAGAAGCAGGTGGCGATGGTGTTCCAGCAGTTCGGCCTGCTGCCGTGGCGCACGGTGGAGGAGAATGTCGGCCTTGGCCTCGAGCTCGCCGGCGTACCCGAAGCCGAGCGCAAGGAGCGGGTGAACAGGCAACTGAAGCTGGTTCATCTCGACCAGTGGTCGAAGAAATACGCGCATGAGCTTTCCGGCGGCATGCAGCAGCGCGTCGGCCTGGCGCGCGCCTTTGCCACCGAGGCGCCGATCCTGCTCATGGACGAGCCGTTCTCGGCGCTCGATCCGCTGATCCGGACCAAGCTGCAGGACGAGTTGCTGCAGCTCCAGGCCGAGCTGAAGAAGACCATCATTTTCGTCAGCCACGACCTCGAGGAGGCGCTGAAGATCGGCACCCATATCACCATCATGGAAGGCGGGCGCATCGTGCAAACCGGCGCGCCGGAAGACATCGTGCTGCGGCCCGCCAACGACTATGTCCGCGACTTCATCGCCAATGTGAACCCGCTCTCGGTGCTGACCGCGTGGAACGTCATGCGCGACCGCCGCGACCTCGAACACGGCGAGAACGGCTGGGTGTGGCTCGACCGGCGCAGGACGACGCGTTTCAAGATCGACGAGCATGGGCTGGTGGCGGCGGCCGAGCGCGACGGCAAGCCGGCGGTCTGGGTGTCCTGCGCCGATGTCGAAGCCCAGCCGGAGGAGACGGCTCAGGTATTCTGGGCCAATCCCGGCACCTCGCTGAAGACCGTGATGCTGGCTATGCATCGCTCGCAGACCGCACCGGTGGCGCTGTTCGACGACCAGTCGCGCTTCGTCGGCGCCATCGGCGTCAGGGATGTGCTGAGCGCGGTACTGCGAAGATAGTTTTTCTCCTTGGGGAGAGAACCAAGACCAAACGCCGAGTTCTGTCGCGCGCCCCTCTGTCCTGTCGGACATCTCTCCCACTTGGGGGGAGATCGGCGGTTTCGAGGACGGCTCTCACATTCCAACGTTTGTAATTGGCCAAATCGGCGACGACGGCCAATCTCCCCACCTGTGGAGGAGGTGTCCAGCAGAACAGAGGGGGCGCGAAGGAACGCCGGCTTAGCCCGATACCGCAAGCTAAACCGCCAGCGGCAGGCGCAGCTCCGTCATCAGGCCGCCATCGGGATGGTTGGACAGGCTGACTTCGCCGCCGGCGCTACGGGCGATGTTGCGGGCGATGGTCAAGCCGAGGCCGAGGCCGCCGGTCTGACGGTTGCGCGACTGTTCCAGGCGCACGAACGAGCCGAACACGGCGTCGAGCTCGGCTTGCGGTATGCCCGGACCCTCGTCATGGATCGCCAGCGTGATTGTCTTGCCTGATTGACGCAGGCTGAGATGCGCCCTCTTGCCATAGGTCACCGCGTTCTGGACGAGGTTGGTGACACAGCGCCGTAGCGCGACCGGCCGCGCGACGCAGATCAGGCCGCGCGAGCGCGCGTCCTCATTGTCGAAGGAGACCTCGTCGAAGCCGTCGGCGATCGATTCTACCAGCGACCAGAAATCGATCCTCTCGCTCTTCTCCTCGGTCACCTCGAAAGTGGCGAAGTCGATGACCGAGCTGGCAATGCCTTCGATGTCGGCGAGGTCGTGCGCCAGTGCGGCGCGCACGGACGAATTCCTCAGCAGTTCGAGGCGCAGCCGCATCCTGGTCAGCGGCGTGCGCAGGTCGTGCGCCAGTGCGGCCGCAAGATGCTCGCGGTCCTCGACGTAGGCGCGCAGCCTCGCCTGCATGGCATTGACCGCCTTTGCCGCGGTACGCACCTCGCGGCTGCCGCTCTCGGCGATCGGCGGGCTTTTCAGGTCCTCGCCGATCCGCTTCACCGCGGTCTCCATCATCCGGTAGGGCGCCGTCAGCCGGCGCAGCGACCAGATCGAGGAAGCCACCACCAGCCCGGCGATCAAGGCATAGAGCGGCAGGCTATCGAAGCTCAGTATCGGTCCGGCCGGTGTGTTCGGCTCGGTGAAGTTCAGCCATTGGCCGTCGGCAAAGCGAAGCGAAGCGGTCAGCTTGTCGCTCTGGGCGAAATCGGCCGCCAGCACCAGCAGGTCGCGCTCGACCTGGCCGATATCGGGACCGGCGACCGTCCCACCGGGAGCGTCGGCTTCGTGCGTTGCCGGGTCGCGGCGGACCCGCGCGTCGGTGATGCCGAACTTCGATAGCCGACCGACCAATATGTCTTCCAATTCGGCCAGTTCGTCGTCGCCGGCTATCGACGAAGTAACGGCGGGCGTGTCGGAGACGGTGAGCGCATAAGTGGCGTTGAACAGGCCGGAGGCCGTCGCCTTGCGCTGTTCCGGCGTAGCATCATGCATCAGCTGCACCAGCGAGAAGGCGCGGTCGTTCAGCCGGTAGAGATCGACGACGTCATTGGCGGCGGCACGGTCGCGCGAAACGATGTAAAGGGTCGCGATCTGGCTGATCAGCAGGCCGGCGATGACGATGAGCAGCACCCAGACCGGCAGCGTTTGCGGCAGGATGCGTCTCATTCGGAGGTCGTCTCAGGCAGGAACTGGTAGCCGCCGCTGCGCACGGTCAGGATCAGCTTCGGCGTTTTCGGGTCGTCCTCCATCTTGCGCCGCAGCCGGCTGACCAGAATGTCGACGCTGCGGTCGAAGCTGTAGCCGCTGTCGCCGCCGGACAGCTCGATCAGCTGCTCGCGGCTCAGTACGCGCTGCGCGCTCTTGACGAAGGTCTGCAGGAGATTGAATTCGGCCATCGTCAGCTCGATCCTGACGTCGCCGGGCGCCATCAGCCCGCGGCGCGAACAGTCCATCGTCCAGCCGGCGAAATGGTAGATCTGCCGCGAGGCGGCGCGTCGCGGTTCGGCGGCGCCATTGCGTCTCAAGACGGCACGAATGCGTGCGAGCAGCTCGCGCGGATCGAAGGGTTTCGGCACGTAGTCGTCGGCGCCCATCTCCAGCCCAACCACCCGGTCGGTAGTTTCGGTAACCGCGGTCAGCATGATGATCGGCGTCGAATAATTGGCGCGCAACTCGCGGCAGAGCTCCAGCCCGCTCTTGCCGGGCAGCATGACGTCCAGGACGATCAGGTCGACCTGGGCGCGGCGCAGGATGGTCTCCATCTCGGTGCCGTCGGCGGCGACTGATGTATGCAGCCCTCGCTTCTGGAAAAATTCCTGAAGGAGGTCGCGAATGCCCTTGTCGTCGTCGACGATCAGTATGTGGGGGTCGGATTTCACAGGGAACCTGTCATTTGTGGATCGCCCAAGCGCTGCTTCGGCCGTCAGCCAGACGATAGAATTCAGGCCATAAGTTGGCCAGTGGAGATCGGCGGCCCGATCTGGGCTGCCCAGAAACAATCCAGAAACAAAATTCTACAATCCGGAAAAACTGCCGAAAAAAATCAAAGGCATAAGTGGTGCCGTGGCGGTCAGGTCATCGGCTGCGACACGCGTTACGGGATTACGGACAGACCAATGCAAAGGTTCTCGATCAGTCTGATGGGTGCGTTGCTTTCCATTTCGCTCGTCACGGCCGCGGTCGAACATGCCGATGCAAAACTGGCCGATGCGAAGGTGGCCAATGCAAAGGCGGCCGATGCAAAGGTGGCGACCACCCGCAGCGAGCGTTGCATCGATCTGAACCGCCAGTTTGACGAAGCCCTCGAAACCCATGCCGCGGCAACGCAGGTCACCGCTGCGAAAGCACTTCAAAGAAAGGGAAACCGGTTCTGCGCCAACAAGAAACAGGCACAGGGAATCCGGATGCTCGCGAATGCTTTGAAGCTGCTTGGAGTGACACCGATCGATCCCGTTCAGTGACACAATCCGATCTGCACAAAAAGGAAGTGAAGCCATGAAAAAGTCCCTCCTCTCCGCCCTCGGTCTCGCCATCGCGCTGGCCGTCTCGATGCCGGTTCTCGGCGCCAGCAGCGCCAATGCCGCGACCACCACCGCGGCTGCGACGACAACGACGACCGCTGCGCCGGCCAAGGCCGTGAAGAAGGTCGCTGCCAAGAAGACCGTCAAGAAGCACAAGAAGCACGCGGTCAAGGCAACTCCGAAGGCCTGATCAAGCGACATCTTTCTACCCTATGAGAAGACCGCTCCAGTTGCGATTTGCCTGGAGCGGTCGTCTTTTTTGTTGCGTGCAGACAGTAGGGCCAGTCCCGGCCCACACCCCCCGTTGAACGCCAGACGGCAGTTCCCACATAGGCACGGACTTTTGAACTGCGCCTGCCGGGAAAGCCGATCGCGCGCGGTTGAATGGACGACCGCTTTTGCCCATGTCAAAATGACCGCAAAGCTGTCGTACGCAATTGCCGGTCCAATGCCTGAAATCACGACAAAACCCCGTACCAGCACGAAGCCGAAGGTCGAACGGCCGAAGCTCTACAAGGTCATCCTGGTCAATGACGATTTCACTCCGCGCGAGTTTGTCGTGACGGTGCTGAAGGCCGAGTTCAAGCTCAGCGAAGACCAGGCGCATAGGATAATGATCACCGCGCACCGGCGCGGCGTCTGCGTTGTCGCCGTCTTCACCAGGGATGTCGCCGAGACCAAGGCGGCGCGGGCAACCGATGCCGGCAAGGCCAAGGGCTACCCGCTGATGTTCACGACGGAGCCGGAGGAGTAGGGCGGCTCGCTTTCTTCCTTCTCCCCTTGTGGGGGAAGGTGGCCGAGCGAAGCTCGGTCGGATGAGGGGTGTTCCAGCTTGGCATCACCTGCACTCCGTCCAGCACCCCTCAACCGTCTTGGCGCTGCGCGCCAATCCACCTTCTCCCACAAGGGGAGAAAGATAAACCGCGTTACCGCCCTTCGCGGTACCACATCGAGCCCATCGCCAGAAGCAGCAGGCCGAGCCCCAAGAAGCCGCCGAACAGCGGCACGCGCGAGACGGCCTTGAGTACGCTGTCGTCGGTGGTGCGCAGGCCGATCCAGTCATCGCCGGAGGCAGCGCCCGAGGAACGGACCGGAACGATCGAGGGCAGCGTGACCGTGCTGGTGAGAGTGCCAAGTGCCGAGGCCGGCGCCAGCCGGCGAACGCTGCCGCCGGTTGCCTCAGCCGGTGGTTTGAGCCGGTTCTCGGTGGAGACGACGTCGGTGAATTCCGGCGCGTTGACCGGCCCGACATGGGCCAATGCCGTCAGGTCGCCATTGCCGACCTGATAGAGACCGATTTCGCTGGTCTCGACGCTGCCGAGGAAGACGCCTGGTTCGGATTTCTCGAGCCTGACGATCAGTGCCTTGCCGGACGGCGTGATGACTTGCGCCGGGCCGGGGTCGTCGCTCATCGTCTGGCGGCGGATTTCCAGCACCATGCCGCGGCCGTCGGCGGTCAGCCGCTCTTCCTCGAGTTCGGGCTCCTTCATCAGCCAGTGGGCGATGCGCCGGTAGAGTTGGACGTGGGGGCCACCGCCCTCGAAGCCGCGCGCCCACAGCCAGCCCTGGTCGGACAGAAGCATGCCGACGCGGCCTTCGCCCTTGCGATCGAGCAGCAGCAGCGGCCGGTTGTCGGCGCCCTTCATCACCACCTCGCCCTCGGGGTTCTCAACGCCGATGGTGCGGAACCAGCGGCTCCAGTGCGGCGGCTCGGTCGCGGAGCCATCGAGCCCGCGCGTTACCGGATGACGCTGGCCGGTATCGGTGAGGCGCGGATAGAAGGCCTTGTCGATGACCTCGCCGGTCGGCATTGCCGGCAGCGCCGACATCAGCGGCGTGCGGGCGATCGAGCTTTCGCCGGCATATTCGGGGCCTGCCGCGATCAGTAGCGCGCCGCCCTTTTCGACATACTCGGAGATGTAGTCGTAATAGAGGATTGGCAGCACGTCGCGGTGCTGATAGCGGTCGAAGATGATCAGGTCGAAATCCTTGATCTTCTCGACGAACAGCTCGCGCGTCGGGAAGGCGATCAGCGACAATTCGTTGATCGGCGTGCCGTCCTGCTTTTCCGGCGGGCGCAGGATGGTGAAGTGCACGAGGTCGACCGAAGCGTCGGATTTCAGCAAATTGCGCCAGGTGCGCTCGCCGGCATGCGGTTCGCCGGAAACAAGCAGCACGCGCAGATTTTCGCGGATGCCGTCGATCAGCGCGATGGCGCGGTTGTTGGTGTCGGTGAGTTCGCCCGGCTCGTGGTTGATGGCGAGTTCGACGATGTTGCGCCCGGCGCTGGGAATGGTCACCTGCAGCGGCATCGCCTGGCCGATGTTGGCGTGCTCGACCGATACCTGCTCGCCGTTGACCGATACGCGGACATCGACCGGGCCGGTTTCGTTGTTGGTGGCGATGACGCGATAGGTCATGTCGAGCGGCTTGCCAACGAGGCCGAAGCGCGGCGCATTCTCGAAGCGGATGCGGCGATCCTTCTCATGCTCGTTGCCGGTAATCAGCGCATGCAGCGGGGCATTGAAGTCAGGTGCGCCAAGCGGCGCGTCATGCACCTCGCCATCGGTGATCATGACGGCGCCGCCGATGCGCGATGGCGGCACGTCGCGGAAAGCATTTTCGAGCGAGGAAAACAACCGCGTCTCGGTGCGCTCGTCGGCGGCTTCGGACTTGCCGGCCTCGACGACACGGACGTCGAACTGCTTGAAGCGGCCGAGACGCTGCTGAAGCCCGGCCAATGCCGCATCTGTCTGCTTGGTGCGGTCGCCTATATCCTGGCTCTGGCTGCGATCGACGACGACGGCGACGATGCTTTTCAGCGGCTCGCGCTCTTCGTCGAGGAACACCGGATTGAGCAGCGCCGCAGCCAGCGCAATCAGGGCTGCCAGGCGGAAGACCGCGCCGCGCTGGCGAAACCAAAGGCCGGCGAGGGACAGCAGCAGCAGCGGCACCGGAACCACGGCGAGCAGCGGCCAGGTGATGAGCGGTTCGAAGGCGAGCGACCAGTTCATGGTCTATTGCCCCAACCGTTCGAGCAGCACCGGGACGTGCACCTGGTCGGATTTGTAGTTGCCGGTCAGCATATACATCATGATGTTGACGCCGGCGCGCAGCGCATAGATGCGCTGCATCGGATCCGAAGGCACCGTCGGCAATAGCGGGTCGCCATTCTCGTCGACGGCCCAAGCGCCGGCGAAATCATTGGCGGTGATCATGATCGGCGAAACGCCGTCGCCGGTGCGCACCGGGCGGTTCTCGGTGTTGCTGGCTTCGAGCGATGCCTCGACCCAAAGCGGGCTGCCGGCAAAACGGCCAGGAAACTCCGGAAGGATGTAGAAGGATTTGGTCAGCACGTGGTCCGACGGCACCGGCTCCAGCGGTGGCACGTTGAGGTTGCCGAGGATGTCGCGCAGCCGCTCCGTCGCCGGGCTGGTCGAATCCGCACCAATACCATTGGCGAACTGGTCTCGGGTGTCGAACAAGACCGTTCCGCCCTGCTGCATGTAGGCGTCGATGCGGGCGATGGCGGCCTCGCTGGGCAGCGGGGCCGAGGGATCGATCGGCCAGTAGATCAGCGGATAGAAGGAAAGTTCGTCCTTCGAGATGTCGACGCCGGCCGGTGCTCCGGGTTCGAGCGCGGTTTTTTCGATAAGAAAGCGGGTCAGGCCTTCGAGCCCGGCGCGGCTGATCGAATCGACACCCGGCTCGCCGGTCAGCACGTAGGCGATCCGGGTCTTTGAAATGTCCCCGATCGCCTCCGTATCTCCCGGTTTGGCGTCGTCGGCACGCGCGACGTCCGCGTGGCCAATCAAGGCGCCGAGCGCAATCAGCAGGACGGCTGCCGTCGCCGCAGCGCCGGCACGGCGCGGCCGGCGCGACAACAGGCCGCCCATCCAGAATACGGCAAGCGTGTCGAGCACCATCAGCACCAGGGCGGCCGTGACAAGCGGACCTTTGAGGTTGTGCTGCTCGTCGAAGGCATACTGGATGGTGGTGACCGGCACCGTGATTTCAGGCCGGGCCAGCGGCCTGAATGCGCTGTCGCCGCCGAGCAGATTGTGAGCGAACACTCCTGTCTCGGAGCCGTAGAGGCCGGGCGGGTTTTCCAGCGTCACCGGCAGCGGGCCGGCGCCGGGCACCAGCGGCCTGGCATCCGGCGTCGGCGGCACCAGCGTGCCGTCGGCGGCGATCATACGATAGGGTGCCAGCGACGTGGCGGCGGCCTCGGCATTGGCGACAGCCGCGCCCTGGTTGCGCGACAATTGCACGATGCGCCGCAGCATCTCGACGAAGCTGCCGGAGATCGGCAGGTTGGACCACGTCGCCTCGGGGGTGACGTGGAACAGTACGAGGGTGCCCTTGTCCTTCTTCATCCCGGTCACCAGCGGCGTACCGTCGGCAAGCGTGGCCCAGGTGCGCTCGACGATGTCGGGCGTCGGTTCGGCCAGCACCTGCCTGGTGACGGTGACCTCGGTGGGCGGCGCGAGGTCGGCGAAGGGACCGGTTTTCGGGAATTCGGTGACCGGCTGCGGCGCCGTCCATGACAGCGCGCCGCCAAGCGATCGTTCGCCCGTGCGCAGCCGAACTGGCAGCAGGTCGTCGTCATTGCCGGCAGCGGCCAGCCGCGAACCGGCAAAACGCACCAGCGTGCCGCCCTTGTCGACCCAGTCAACCAGCCTTTGCCGCGCTTGTTCCGGAATGGTGCCGACATCGGCCATGAGGATCATCGCCGGCTTCTGGTCGAGCAGTTGCGGGATGGCGTCGGCGAGATCGACGCTCGACGGCTCGACCAGATCGGCGAACGGCTGCAGGGCGCGGCGGATGTAGTAGAGCGGCGACAGCAGCGGTTGCGCCTGGTCGGCCTCGGCCTGCGACAACAGCCCGACGCGGCGGCGTTTTGAGCTCTCATCGAGCACGCGGACGGCACCGGCCTGGCGCTCGCCATCGAGCGCGATGTAGGCGAAGTCGTTACGCAGTTCGAACGGCACCGCCACCGTGCCGGTGGCGGTGGTTCCGCCCGGGGCAAAGGTCAGCGTCGCGTCGGCAATGCGGCGCCCCTTGTCGTCGAAGGCGCCGGCCGTCACCTGTGCAGGTGCCGGATCGCCCGGTGCGCGGATGGCGGTCAGGGCGAAGCCGTCGACCTGGTTGTCGGCGCCGGTCAGGCCGGTCAGCGACAGCCGGTCGGAGACGGCCCAGACAACACGTGCCGCGTTCTTCGACAACAACGTGTTGAAGGCGGCTTCGTCGCCTTGCGCCGCCAAGCCATCGGCGAGCACCGCGACGCTGGCGCCAGGCAGCGACTCCAAGGCTGAAGCGACGCGGGCATAGACGGCGGGGCGGTCGGTCGGGATCGGCCGCGGCTTTGCCGCGCGCAGCCGGTCGAGCGCGGCAGCGGCATCGAAGGGACCGATCTCGGCATTCGGCTTCTCGGCGGTGAAAGCGATGAGCACCGGCACGCCGTTCGAATTGGCATCGGCGATCAGCCGCTCGGCGGTGGCGACCCGCTTGCCCCAGTCGGCGGCACTTGCCCAGTCATTGTCGATCACCAGCGCCAGGGCAGCGCCCTCGGCCGGCAGCTTTTCGCGCGGATTGAAGACCGGTTCGGCAAGTGCTGCCACGACAAGCGCGGCCATCAGCAGCCTGAGCAGCGTCAGCCACCAAGGGCTCTGCTGCGGCGTTTCTTCGCGCCTCAGCACGCGGGCGAGAATCCTGAGCGGCGGAAACACCTCGGTTTGCGGCCTGGGCGGGGTCAGCCGCAGAAGCCACCAGATCACCGGCAGCGCCAGCAGGCCCCACAGCACCATCGGCGCCCCGAAGGAGAGCGGCAGCCAACTCATGCGCGGGCCCTCCCGGCAAAGGCGCCTTCGCCGGTCATCGCCATGTGGATGCGCACCAGCGCCTCGGAGGCAAGGCGATCGGTATGATTGACGGTAAAGCTCCAGCCAAGCCGTTTGCACCAGGCGGCCAGTTCCTGGCGGCGGGCGGCATAAAGCAGGCGATATTCCTCGCCCAGCATTTCGGCGCGGCCGGCGGTCAGCTTGTCGCCGGTCTCAGGATCGGTGAATTCGGTGCGCCCGGCATAGGGGAAGCTTTCCTCGGCCGGATCGGCGACCTCGACCAGATGGGCGCGCACGCCGTGGCGGGCGAGCACGTCCAGCCACGCCATGGTGTCCTCGACCGGGTCGAGGAAATCGCTGACGAGGACGATGTCGCAGAACCGGCGAATGCCGGATAGGTCGGGCTTTGCCGGCAGGTCGGCGGCGTGCATCAGTTGCGCCGCGATGCGCTCGGCGCCATTGCGGGCGGTGAACGGGTCGGTCAGGCCCGGCCAGGCAATGCGCTCGCCGCTGCGCGACAAAAGCTCGGCCATGGCCAGCGCCAGCACCAGGGCGCGCGATTCCTTGGAAACGCTGGCTCCGGTCGATTTGTAGAGCATGGAAGGCGAGGGATCGGCCCAAAGCCACACCGTGTGGGCGGCCTCCCATTCACGGTCGCGGACATAGGTGTGATCGTCGCGGGCGGAACGGCGCCAGTCAATGCGCGAGGAATCGCCTTCGACATAGGGCCGGAACTGCCAGAAATTCTCGCCGATACCGCGCTTGCGGCGGCCATGCCAGCCGGCAATTACCGTGTTGACGATGCGGCGCGCCTCGACCAGCAGGTCCGGCACCAACGAAGCCCGCAACCGGCCTCTGGCGAGCGCATCGCGCGTCGCTGCCGGTGCCTGCGCTTCACCGATGCGCGCCATCAAATCCCTTTCGCGAGCTTCGCCACAACATCGCGAACCGTGGTGCCCTCGGCGCGGGCGGCGAAGGTCAGCGCCATGCGGTGCTGCAGCACCGGCTCGGCGAGCGCGCGGACGTCGTCGACCGACGGCGCCAGCCGGCCGTCATAGAGGGCGCGGGCGCGGGTGCACAGCGTCAGCGCCTGGCTGGCGCGCGGGCCTGGGCCCCAGGCGACGTACTTGTCGGTATCGGCGTTGCCCTGGCCGGGGCGCGCTGAGCGCACCAGCTTGAGGATCGCCTCGACGACGCTTTCCGGCACCGGCATACGGCGGATGAGCGTCTGGATGTCCTTCAGCCGCGCCGGCTGCAGCACGTTTTCAGCCTTGGCATCCTCGATACCGGTGGTTTCCAGCAGGATGCGGCGCTCCGCCTCGATCTCGGGGTAGAGGATATCGACCTGTATCAGGAAGCGGTCGAGCTGCGCTTCCGGCAGCGGATAGGTGCCTTCCTGCTCCAGCGGGTTCTGCGTCGCCAGGACGTGGAACGGTGACGGCAGATCATGGCGCACGCCGGCAATGGTGACGTGGTATTCCTGCATCGACTGCAGCAGCGCCGACTGGGTGCGTGGCGAGGCGCGGTTGATCTCGTCGGCCATCAGCAGTTGCGCAAAGATCGGCCCGGAAATGAAGCGGAAGGAGCGCTTGCCGAATTCATCCTGCTCCATCACCTCGGAGCCGAGAATGTCCGATGGCATCAGGTCGGGCGTGAACTGGATGCGGCGCGAATCGAGGCCGAGCACGATGCCCAGCGTTTCGACCAGCTTGGTCTTGGCGAGGCCGGGCACGCCGACCAGCAGTGCATGGCCGCCGGCCAGCAATGCGACGAGCGTGCGCTCGACGACGCTTTCCTGGCCGAAAATGACCCGGCCGACGCCGTCACGGACCCTCGAAATGTCGGCCAGCGCTTTCTCGGCCTGCGCCACCATGTCCTTTTCGCTGATCGGGCTTTCCTTGATCATAACGCTCATGCAGCATCGATCCTTCTGGTTGGAAATTCCGCTTGGCACCTTGGTGCCGCAGAGAATGCCGCGATTCGGCCTCGCATGGCGCCTGCAATGAACTTAAATCACAGACTTAGGCTGACAAGCGGAACAACAGTGACTATTTCGTGACCATGACGGAAGCCGCCGACCATCGTGAAGAGAGGCTGACGGCCGCGACCGAGGCGCGCGGGCTGGAGGCGCTGGTCTCGCGCGCGACGCGCGCTGGCAAGGGGCCGGCGCCGGTGGAACGCTGGAATCCGGCATTTTGCGGCGATCTCGACATGGAAATCAAGCAGGACGGCACCTGGTTCTATCTGGGAACGCCGATCGGCCGGATGCCGCTGGTGCAGCTTTTTTCCTCAGTGCTGCGCAAGGACGCGGACGGTAGAACCTACCTGGTGACGCCGGTGGAAAAGGTCGGCATCCGCGTCGCCGACGCGCCCTTCATTGCCGTCGAGATGGACGTGTCGGGCGCCGGCGACGGACAAATCGTCACCTTTCGCACCAATGTCGGCGACGTGGTAGAGGCTGGGGCGGGACACCCGCTGCGCTTCGTCGATGAGGACGAGACAGGTGGCCTGAAGCCTTATGTGCTGGTGCGCGGGCGGCTGGAGGCGCTGGTGGCACGGCCGGTGATGTACGAATTGGTCGAGCACGGCGAAGAGATCGACATCGGTGGCAAGACGATGTTTGCCGTCCGTTCCAAAGGCGAGGTCTATCCAATCATGCCGGCTGAGAAACTGAAACGGCTGAGCGCATGATGGACCGCCTATGATGGATCAGGTGATGCCGTTGCCGTTTTCCGCTGCCGGGTTTCGCCAGCGCGTCGCGGCACAGCCGCTGGCGCATGCCGGCGACGATTTTGGCGACCACCGCTTCAATCCGGGCCATCCCAGGCTGAAGCTGGCCAAGGCGCTGCGCGATGCCGCCGTGCTCATCCCGGTGGTCGATCATGGCCATGAAGCCACGGTCCTTTTGACCAGGCGGGCGGAAAAGCTGCGCAACCATTCGGGGCAGGTGGCTTTCCCCGGTGGTACCATCGATCCAACCGATGCGAGCCCGGAAACGGCGGCGTTGCGCGAGACATCCGAGGAGATCGGTCTCGATAGTGATTACATCGAGATCATCGGCCGTCTGCCGGACTACGTTTCCGGCAGCGGCTATCGCATCGCCCCGGTGCTCGGGATTGTACGGCCCGGTTTCAGCCTGACGCTGAATTCCGACGAAGTCGATGCCGTCTTCGAGGTGCCGCTGGGCTTTCTGATGGACCCCGCCAACCACACCAGAGACAGTCGCATGTGGAACGACCTCGAATGGTTCTATTACGAGATGCCCTATGGCGGCCAGCGCATCTGGGGCGTCACCGCGGGCATCATCCGTACGCTTTATGAAAGGCTCTATTCGTGAGCGATCCAGTGTCGATCGCGGGCAAGGCCGGGTGGCTCGGCGAACGCCACCTGCAGCGCCTGCTCGCCGCGCTGACCGATGGCGGCGAGGAGGCGCGTGTCGCCGGCGGTGCGGTGCGCAACGCGCTCATGGGCCAGCCGGTCGCCGACATCGACATCGCCACCACCACGGTGCCCGAGGAAACCATCCGGCGCGCCGAGGCGGCAGGCTTCAAGACGGTACCGACCGGCATCGAGCATGGCACAGTCACCGCGGTCGGCCACGGCAAGGCCTATGAGGTCACCACGCTGCGTGCCGATATCGAAACCGACGGCCGGCGCGCCAAAGTGTCGTTCGGCCGCGACTGGAAAGCCGACGCTGAGCGGCGTGATTTCACCATCAATGCACTCTATGCCGAAGCCGATGGAACAGTCGTCGATCTGGTCGGCGGTATCGCCGATATCGAAGCGCGGAGGCTGCGATTCATCGGCGATCCGGAAGCGCGTATCCGCGAGGATTATCTGCGCATCCTGCGTTTCTTCCGTTTCTTCGCATGGTATGGCGACGGCAGGCCGGATGCCGAAGGGTTGAAGGCTTGTGCCCGGCTGAAGCAGGGGCTCGACCAGCTCTCGGTCGAGCGCGTCTGGTGGGAATTGAAGAAATTGCTGTCAGCGCCAGATCCGTCGCGGGCGCTGCTGTGGATGCGCCAGGCCGGCGTTCTGACCGCCGTTTTGCCGGAAAGCGAGAAATGGGGCATCGATGCCATCCACGGGCTGACCAAGACCGAGAAGGATCTGGCCTGGGCGCCGGACCCGCTGCTCAGGCTGGAAGCCATCGTGCCGCCGGATGCCGCGCGCATGAAAACGCTTGCCGAGAGATTGAGGCTTGCCGTGAGCGAAGCAAGCCGGCTGCGGAATTGGGCGATCACGGCTGCCGTCGATCCGAAAACGACCGAAGGAGAGTTGGCGAAAAGGCTTTATTTTGGCGACCGCCAAGGCTTTGTCGATCGGTTGCGGCTGTTGCTCGCTTCCGCTCGAGCCCGCGCGGTCGAAGACAATGACGCACTGCTCGAAGCCGGCGGCTTCTCGCGCCTGCTTGCCTTCGCTGCAAAATGGCAAAACCCTGTTTTTCCGGTCAAGGGCGCCGATCTGACGACGCTTGGCGCATCACCGGGGCCGAAGCTTGGTGCAACGTTGAAGAATCTCGAAAAGGAATGGGTCGAGTCCGGTTTTGCGCTTGATCGCGGCGCGCTGCTCAAGCGCGCCGCGGAGGCACTCGAATCCTGACCGTCACGCTGCGTCGCGGACCTTTTCGATGCGCGAGCGGATCGCCTCGATCATCGTCTCGCGGATCACCGTCTCGCCGTGCGTCTCGCGCAGATGCTCGACGGCACGGCGCATGACCTCAGCCTCCTCCTCGGCGCGTGTGTGCCACTCGCAGCCGGGTACGAGCGACCCGCAATGGAATTCCTTCATCGGCTTCTCCTCATTTCCTCCTTGGAGCGCCGCGCCGCGCAATGACACGGAAGCTCCAGACCTTTGACTGCGCGATCCGGAAACCGCGTCCGGTATCCGGGCTACACGCTGGCCAGCTTAGCATAACACGATCGAACGGTTTTGGTTGCCTTAGAGTGCCGTGCGTCCAAGCCGACACGCGGCCCTCTAGTGATCGGGTTGCGAAAAGGCGGAGCATCGCTGCTCCGCCCTCTTACGCTACCCAGGAGTAAGACCTCGTCTTGCTCCAGCGGGCAGGACATCACTTCACGATCTTGACTGCCTCGGCAATTTTATCCTTGCCGCTCATATCCCACGTGACGCGGACCTTTTCGCCGACCTTCAGGCCAGGATCCTTGAAGGTCTGGGGCAACGTAAAGGTGGCTCCGTTATCCAGAACTAGGCTCATCGCCGTTCCATCAAAGCTTTTGATCGTGCCGGTGGTGTGCTTGACCGCAGCGAATGCGGCAGTACCAGAGGCGAGAACGGCAGCGGCGGCTGCGGTCATAATAAGCTTGCGCATGGCATGCTCTCCTGGAAAATGCGGGCACCGCTTGGGAAAGGTGCCCCATTCAATCTGGGCCGTCCGGTCACGTCGGGTCGCGGCTCTCGGGAGTAAAGAACCGCCGGCGTTTCCCGGCCCGACGCGACAAATAGCCCAATCTTTACAATGGCATATTAGACGAAAAAGATATTTTCTGGCGCGCCTTGCGCCACATTCGCCGTCAAATTCTGGGGATTTGGACCCGATTGCGGCTCACGTCGTGCTCACCGAGATTTTACGGCCATTTCGCTTCTGGCGGCAGGCTGGACAGGATCGAGGCGACATTGCCGCCGGTCTTCAGCCCGAAGATGGTGCCGCGATCGTGAAGCAAGTTGAATTCGACATAACGGCCGCGGCGGATGAGCTGCTCGTCACGGTCGCCATCGGTCCAGTTGTCATTGAAGTTGGCGCGCACCAGATGTCCGTAGACGACGAGAAAAGATCGCCCGACGTCCTGGACGAAGTTGAAATCGGCGTCCCAGCCGCCTTTGTCCTCATCCGAATGCAGCCAGTCGAAGAAGATACCGCCGGTACCGCGTGGCTCGTCGCGGTGCGGCAGGTAGAAGTACTCGTCGCACCAGGCTTTGAATTTCACGTAGTCGGCGATCGCCGCGTTCTTCTCGCAGGCAAATTGCATCGCTCTGTGGAAGGCGATCGTGTCGGGGTCGTCCTGGCTGCGGCGGCGGTCGAGCACCGGTGTCAGGTCGGCGCCGCCGCCGAACCACTGGCGCGAGGTGACGACCATGCGCGTGTTCATATGCACGGCCGGCACGTTGGGGTTCCACGGATGGGCGATCAGCGAAATGCCGCTTGCCCAGAAGGAGGGGTCCTCTTCGGCGCCCGGCATCTGCTTCCTGAATTCGGGCGAGAACTCGCCGTGGACGGTCGAGGTGTGGACGCCGACCTTCTCGAAGACGCGGCCGTGCATCATCGACATGATACCGCCGCCGCCCTTGCCGGCATCGCGTTGCCACGGCGTCTTTTCGAAGCGGCCGGGCGACCAGCTAGCCTGCGGCCCCTGCAGGTCCTGCTCGATCTGCTCGAAGCTGGCACAGATGCGCTCGCGCAACGTCTCGAACCACAGCCGTGCCTTCGTCTTCTTCTGTTCGATGTCGGCTGGCAGCCCCGCCGGTATCTCGGGTCGTTGCAAATCCTGTCTCCGGTTGCGGGCGCGCCCGACAAATGACTCGTCTTTTCCGGCCGCGATCCCTAATCTCTTGGGTGCAAGGGTCAAGTGTGAATGGAGTTCTTTCGTGCGCACCCCGGCAAGACCGCCGCTGGATGGCCTGAAGAAGAGGCTCGACCGTTCGCGCGCCGAGAACGCGCGCATGCCGCGCGACGGCTTCCTGCGCGAGACCTTCGTGCTGCCGCGCTCGGACGCTCGTCTCAAGGCGAAGGAATGGTTCGAGCGCTTTCCTAAGCAGGCCTATTGGACCGAGATCGAAAGCTGGTTCGAGCGGCCGGGCGACGTCATCGAATTCACCATCAGGCGGCTGCCGGCGGCGGATTAACGCTCCGGTCTCGAGGCTGAACGTATCAGGGCTAGTTCATCTGCCCTGAACGATCTTGATAAACACGCTTCTGTCGCCCGTTCCAAGATGCGCTCGTTTCATCTCGGCATACGTCAGGCGCCCATTCGCGAAGGCCCGCACGGTTCTTCCGCACCAGACACGTGGCGCCGCGGCTGCGCTGACATTCATGATCTTGCCAGCTTCCTGCTTCGAACTGAGAGGCGATTGCTCCGAATGCCTGATGCATTCCGTAAGCACTTTCTTATACATGGCAGGACTGCCCTGAACCAAAGTCCTTGCCGTATTCCATTCACCTTCGCTCGGCATGCATCCAGCCAACACAATGGCGCCAAGCAACGCGGCGTAAGTCTTGTATGCAAATTTCAATTCTGCCCCCCAAGGTTAGTTGCAGGGGCGTATCAAGCACGGGCACATGACCTTCACAAGACTGTATAGTGACTAACGGACAGGATAAGTTCGCTGAACCCGTCCAGACCGTCATGGCTTCAACGCACGACCAGCCTGCGGGCGCCCGCGCCGTCCCTTGCCAGCCTGTCGTTCTTATTCCGCAGCGGACATTTGTCGATCGACATGCAGCCGCAGCCGATGCAGTCGCTCAGCCCGTCGCGCAGCTTCTTGAGCTGACTAATTTTCTGGTCGAGGTCGTCGCGCCAAGCCGTCGAAAGCAGGTTCCAATCCTCGCGCGTCGGCGTCCGGCCTTCAGGCAATGATCGAAGGGCTGTGCCGATCTCGGCCAGCGAAATGCCGACCTCCTGCGCTACCTTGATGATCGCCACCCGTCGCAGCACGTCGCGGCCGTAACGCCGCTGGTTGCCTGATGTGCGGTGGCTGCGGATCAGCCCGCGTGCTTCGTAGAAATGCAGCGCCGACACCGCCACGCCGCTGCGCATCGCCACCTGGCCGACTGTTAATTCCGTTGCCGCAGCCATCTCCGATTTTCCGCTTGACCTCAAGTTAAGTTGAGCTTGTAGCGAAGAAGCCTCGAAGATGCAAACGGCAGGAGAAGGCGATGGGCGTCTGGATGAGAATGACCGGAGAGGACGCAGTGTTGCGTGAGGATGACGCCTTGGTCGCTGCGGCCGGCGATCGCGTACACATCCTAGCGGAGCTGCCGGATCGCCTCGGCCGCCACCATTGCAACGGAAAGCGCGACGTTGATGCTGCGCGCGCCGGGCTGCATCGGGATGATCAGTCGCGCATCCGCCGCCTCGTGAACGGCGTCCGGCACGCCTGCGGATTCACGGCCGAACAAGAGAATGTCGTCGCCGGCAAAAGCGAAATCCGTGTAGGCGGCAGCTGCTTTGGTCGACAGCAGCACCAGCCGCCGCATGGCAAGCTTGCGCCAGTCCTCGAAGGCGTGCCAGTCGACATGGCGGGTCAGCGCCGCCATTTCGAGGTAGTCCATGCCGGCCCGTTTCAGCGCCCGGTCACCGAGCGGGAAGCCCGCCGGTTCGATGATGTCGACGCCGAGACCGAGGCAAGCGGCGAAGCGCAGGATTGTCCCGGTGTTGCCGGCGATATCAGGCTGATAGAGCGCGATGCGGAGACGGTCGTTCATTTCCGCGTCTTTCTAATAAGTGGCAGATCAGCCACAGAGCTCTCGCGGTTTTGGAAATTCCTGGACTGGCGGGTGGTCATTTTCTGCGAAGTCGGTTATACGGCCAGCATTGTCAACCCGAACCGATGGAGGGGTAATTCATGATGGCCATGCACATCCACCACCCCTCTCGTGGGCTTACCAGCCCGACGGCGGTTTCGGTACGACGATTCTCCTGACCTTCTAGACTTCAATCGCACCGATTCCCGCCGAAACCTTTTTCGGCCTTTGAAGGAATCCTGCGATGTTTTTCAAGCTGTGGAAGGGGCTGAACGCCCCACCTGAACACGCTTCGACCGATGCCACCTTTGCCGCGCCGCGCGTGCCCGCGGCCTGGGTTGGTTCACCCTTCTACCTGCATCTTCAACTGGAGGACGGACCGATGTTCGATCCATGTAGAATACCCGGCTCAAGAAGCCTGCACGAGCGCAAGACTGCGACCTGGGCGCTTTTGATCGGCGAGACCTACTCGTCGGCGGTTCACGCCGAGACCCGCCGGCGTCCGCATCGCGGCATGCTGCCGGACGTCGATTTCTCGCGCGCCGTTCCGGACTATAGCCGGCCGTCGCTGGTGCGCCGGATCATCAGGCTGATCCGGCCTGGTGCAAAAACCAGCGCGAAAATCCGGATCGTCAAAACGTCGTCAGCATCGTCAAACGAGACTGTCGGCGAAAGGCCCGCGACAACCTATATAGCGCGAAGCAGGACCGGCGAGGCGGACGATTCCGTATCGCCGGTCCTTGACGCCATGCGGTCTGGGCACCTCGTCCGTTCGCGTGCCGCGTGAGCGGAAACAGTATTGTGAGCATCTCTATGTTTAGCTGGTTTGAAAAAAGGCTCGATCCGTTCCCTGCCAAGGAGCCGGTCGAGCCGCCGCGGACACTGATCGCCTTCTGCGTGCATTATACGCGCGGCGCGTGGCCCTACATCGCTCTCGATGCGGTACTGGTGACGGCCATCGCCCTTGCCGAGGTGTGGATGTTCGGCTTCATGGGCCGGATCGTCGACTGGCTGTCCGGACAGAATCGCGAGACGTTCCTGCAGACCGAAGGCTTGAAGCTGGTCGGCATGGCCTTCATCGTGATTTTCGCGCTGCCGGCGACGGTCTGGTTCCATTCGCTGCTCAACCAGCAGACGCTGATGGGTAATTATCCGATGCGTATCCGCTGGCAGGTGCATCGCTATCTGCTCAAGCAGTCAATGAGCTTCTATCAGGACGAGTTTGCCGGGCGCATCGCGACCAAGCTGATGCAGACCGCGCTCGCGGTGCGCGAGTGCGTCATCAAGCTCATCGATGTGCTCAACTATATCGTCGTCTATTTTCTCGGCATGCTGTTCATTGTCGGCTCGGCAGACTGGCGGCTGGCTGCGCCGCTTGCCGTCTGGCTTGCCGGATATGTCCTGCTGTTGCGCTATTTCATCCCGCGGCTGGGCAAGGTCGGCGAGGAGCAGGCCAATGCGCGCTCAACCATGACCGGCCGTGTCGTCGACAGCTACTCCAACATCCAGACGGTCAAGCTGTTCTCGCATGCGCGGCGCGAGGCATCCTTCGCCAAGGACGGTATGGCCGGCTTTCTCGATACAGTCTACCGGTCGATGCGGCTGGTGACACAGCTCTACGGCCTGCTCTACGTCCTGAATTCGCTGCTGTTGTTTTCGGTCACCGCAATCTCGCTATGGCTGTGGCTCGGCCAAGCCGTGACGATCGGCGCCGTCGCCCTGGTCATCGGCCTCGTGCTTCGGCTCTGGGGCATGTCGCAATGGATCATGTGGGAGATGTCCACGCTGTTCGAGAATATCGGCACGGTGCAGGACGGCATCGCCTCGATCTCGCTGCCGCGCCTCGTCGAAGACCGGCCTGGCGCCAAGGATATTGCCGTGACCAAGGGCGAGATCCGTTTTGAGGACATCCGCTTCCATTATGGCAAGCAGAAGGGCGTGATCGAAAGCCTGTCGCTGACGGTGAAGCCGGGCGAGAAGGTCGGCATCGTCGGCCGTTCGGGTGCCGGCAAGTCGACGCTGGTCAATCTTCTGTTGCGCTTCTATGACCTCGAAAGCGGCAAGGTCCTCATCGACGGCCAGGACATTGCGGCGGTGACGCAGGACTCGCTGCGCGCCCAGATCGGCATGGTCACGCAGGACACCTCGCTGCTGCATCGCTCGGTGCGCGAGAATATCCTCTATGGCCGGCCGGACGCCAGTGACCAGATGCTGATCGAGGCGGCGCGGCGCGCCGAGGCGCTGGATTTCATCGCCGGATTGTCGGATTCTAACGGTCGAAAGGGTTTCGACGCGCATGTCGGTGATCGCGGCGTCAAATTGTCCGGCGGCCAGCGGCAACGCATCGCCATAGCCCGTGTTATGCTGAAGGACGCACCAATCCTTATCCTCGACGAAGCGACCTCCGCCCTAGATTCCGAGGCCGAGGCGGCCATCCAGGAGAACCTCTACAGACTGATGCAAGGCAAGACCGTCATCGCCATTGCGCACCGGCTGTCGACGATCGCCGCCATGGACCGGCTCGTCGTCATGGACAAGGGCCGCGTCATCGAGGAAGGTTCGCATGAGGAACTGATTGCCAGCGGCGGGCTCTACGCCCAGCTCTGGCAGCGCCAGTCGGGCGGCTTCCTGCTCGACGACGGCCCCTCTGCCAACGATGCAGCCGCCAACGATGCACTCGTCAAGGGTGAAGCCGCCGAATGACTGCCATCTACCGCTGGTTCGAGAACTGGGTCTATCCATTCCGGGAGCCTGCGGACCTTCGGCCACCTGCCGGCGTCAGGGGTTTCCTCTGGCATTATGTCGGGCAGGCGAAGATCGCCTTCTTCGCCATGCTGCTGATCGGCGGCATCGCGCCGTTAGTCGAAGCCGGACTGTTCTATTTCGTCGGGCGGCTGGTCGACATCCTCGACCAGCTTCCCGGCGAACGCAGCTGGCACGCGTTGTGGACTGCCGCCGGCCCGGAACTTGTCTTCATGATCGCGGTGGTGCTGGTCATCCGCACCATCGTCGTCGGCCTGTCGGCGCTGGTCGACGAGCAGACGATCACGCCGGGTTTCTATAATCTGGTGCGCTGGCAGGCGCATCGCCATGTCTCGCGCCAATCCTACGCCTTCTTCCAGAACGACTTTGCCGGACGTATCGCGACCAAGGTCTGGCAGGCGGGACAGGCGACCGGCGATCTGATGGAAAGCTTCATCGAGGTCGTCTGGTTCATGGTCGTCTATACGGTGACGACGCTGGCGCTGGTCGCCGGGCTCGATCTCCGGCTGGCGGTGCTGGTGGTGATCTGGATTACCGCCTTCGGCTTGCTGGCCAGGCGCTATTTGCCGGCGATCCGCAAGCATGCCGAAGCCACCGCCGAAGCCGGCTCGATGATCACCGGCCGCCTTGTCGATTCCTATTCGAACGTGCAGACGCTGAAACTGTTCTCGGCCGATGGCGACGACCGCTACATCAGGAACGGCTTCGACATCTATCTCGACGCGCTGCGCCCGTTCACCCGCCGGCTGACCGGCGTGCGCATGGCACTGACGATGCTGTCGGGCATTATGATCACGGCGATCGCCTGCTTTGCCGTTTATCTCTGGGTCGAGGGCTCGATCACAGTCGGCGCCGTGGCTTTCACGCTGTCTTTGGTGCTGCGGCTGAACATGCTGCTCGGCCGGCTGATGATGCAGCTCAACGGCATCTTGCGGAACCTCGGCGTGCTGGAAAACTCCAAGGCGCTGATCTCACAGCCGCTCGGCCTGACCGATGCGCCGGACGCGAAAGAGATTGTCGTCGTCGGCGGGCGCATCGACGTCAGCAATGTCGAGTTCCACTACGGCAAGGGGTCCGGCGTGCTCGACGGCATCGACCTCGTCGTGCGGCCGGGCGAAAAGGTCGGCCTGGTCGGCCCGTCCGGCGCCGGCAAGACGACCTTGGTCAATCTGATCCTGCGCCTCTACGACCTCGAGAGCGGCAAGATCACCATTGACGGGCAGGACGTCTCCAGGGTCACGCAGAATTCGCTGCGCGCCAATATCGGCGTCGTCAGCCAGGATACGGCACTTTTCCACCGCTCGCTGCGCGACAACATCAAGCTCGGCATGCCGGAAGCGACCGACGCCGAGGTGGTCGCGGCAGCGAAGAAGGCCGAGGCGCACGAGTTCATCCTCGGTCTGCGCGACAATCGCGATCGTATCGGCTACGAGGCCTATGTCGGCGAGCGCGGCGTCAAGCTCTCCGGCGGCCAGCGCCAGCGCGTGGCGATCGCCCGCGTCTTCCTCAAGGATGCACCGATCCTGGTGCTCGATGAGGCGACCTCGGCGCTCGATTCCGACATCGAGGCGGCGATCCAGGAAAATCTGGCAAGGCTGATGGAAGGCAAGACGGTCATCGCCATCGCGCATCGGCTATCGACCATTGCGGCACTCGACCGGCTGGTGGTGCTCGACGAGGGCCGCATCGTCGAGCAAGGCACGCATGACGAGCTGGTCGGGCTCGACGGGCTCTATGCCAGGCTGTGGAAGCGGCAGTCCGGCGGCTTCCTGTTCAACGAAGAGAGCGCGTTGGCCGAGACCCGGCCGGCGGAGTAGTTTTCTATAAAGCGGAGTGAAATCATGGCGGTGAGAATGCCATCGAATTTCGGACGGTCCGGCGCGCAGGAGAGCGCGTTGGACCTGCTTGGCCATGAAATCCTCGGTGAAAAGGCGGCAGCGCTCGGCCGCGCCGGCCGGCGCGTCGAGGAAACATTGACGAGGCTGCGCGAGAATTGCGACAGTGTCGACCGTGCCCGGCTGCTCAGGGATGCAGCCGAAGCGGTGCACGGGTATTTCATCCAGCGCGAACTCTGCGGCCTGCGCAAGCACGACGCGGTGATCCGGGAATACAACATTCCCAAGGCCGTGCTGGCCAGGCTCGGCGCTAGCGCATGATCCGAACCGGAACTGGTTTGGGAAGCGTTATTCCAGCCACTCGGTGATGAAGCTGCCGTTCTCGTGTATGTCGGTGGTTTCCAGCGGGCCTGGCCCGAGATTGGTGAATTTGTGCGGCGTGTTCGGCGGCACGATCAGGATCTGGCCGGCTGTGGCCTCGATCTGCCGGTCGCCGACGGTGAACAGGCCGGTCCCGGTCCGGATGATAAAAATCTCGCAATAGGGGTGGCTGTGCAGCCTGGGGCCGCCGCCGATCTCGGGCAGGTAGTTGAAGATCAGGCAGCTGTTGGAGCCGTAGGCGCCGCATTGCAGCTCGCCCTGCCAGTGGTCGGGCCAGTGGTCGGGCGCTTCGGCCCACTTGTCGCGGTCTATGACATGCGCCATAGGGCGAGGATAAACCGGGCCAGCGTCCGCTGTCGAGGTGAGCGCAGCCGTTTGGTTTTGCTGCTGTTTTCCAATCGTTCCGCTGGGCAAATTACGTCCCCGCGACAATCTGCCCTTGTGCCTTCACCCGTCTGGACAAAAACAGGCTTCACGCATAAACCCAAGTCCCAAATGCCGGAGGAATTCGCTAGCCTGTTCGCCATGCGCTGTCGGGCCGGCGTGATTGAGCGGGGAACAGGCTCGGCCGCCGGCACGGAAGAGACGAAAGGATCAGGCACCCGTGAGCGCAACCGACACCCAGGATCCCAACCGTCGTGATTTTCTCTACGTCGCCACCGGCATGGCGGCGGTGGTCGGCGCGGGCGCTGTCGCTTGGCCGTTCATCGATCAGATGCGTCCGGATGCCTCGACGCTGGCCCTTGCCTCGGTGGAGGTCGACGTCTCTTCGCTGACGCCAGGAATGTCGCTCGTTGTGAAGTGGCGGGGCAAGCCGGTGGTCGTGCGCAACCGCACCGAGCAAGAGATGAAGGACGGCGAGGCGGTCAATCTCGCCGAGCTCAAGGATCCAATCGCCCGCAACGCCAATTTGCCGGCCGACGCCCCGGCAACCGACGCCAACCGCACCACGCCGGGCAAGGAAGCCTGGATGGTGATGATCCAGGTCTGCACCCATCTCGGCTGCATCCCGCTCGGCCAGGAAGGCGATTTCGGCGGCTGGTTCTGCCCGTGCCACGGTTCAGTATACGATACCGCCGGCCGCATCCGGAAGGGGCCGGCGCCCGAGAACATGGCGGTGCCGGTGTTCCAGTTCATTTCCGACACCAAGATCCGTATCGGCTGAGGCAAGGGATATTTCCATGAGCGAGGGACACTCGACCTATACGCCCAAGACCGGCATCGGACGCTGGTTCGATTCGCGCATGCCGCTGCCGCGGCTGGTCTATGACAGCTTCATCGCCTATCCGGTGCCGCGCAATTTGAATTACGCCTGGACCTTCGGCGGCATTCTCGCGCTCATGCTGGCGGCGCAGATCCTGACCGGTATCGTGCTGGCCATGCACTACGCGGCCGACAGCACTCTCGCCTTCGATTCGGTCGAGAAGATCATGCGCGACGTCAATTCGGGCTGGCTGCTGCGCTATCTGCATTCGAACGGCGCGTCGTTCTTCTTCGTCGCCGTCTACATCCATATTTTCCGTGGCCTCTACTACGGCTCCTACAAGGCGCCGCGCGAGTTGCTGTGGATCCTCGGCTGCATCATCTACCTCTTGATGATGGCGACCGGGTTCATGGGCTATGTGCTGCCCTGGGGCCAGATGAGCTTCTGGGGCGCCACCGTCATCACCGGCTTCTTCACCGCCATCCCGCTGGTCGGCGACTGGATCCAGCAGCTTTTGCTCGGCGGCTTCGCGGTCGACAATCCGACGCTGAACCGTTTCTTTGCGCTGCATTACCTATTGCCGTTCATGATCGCCGGCGTCGTCGTGCTGCACATCTGGGCGCTTCACGTCGTCGGCCAGAACAATCCGACCGGCATCGAGGTCAAATCGAAGACCGACACGCTCGCCTTCACGCCTTACGCGACCATCAAGGATGGGTTCGGCATGATCGTGTTCCTGTTCGTCTTCGCCTATNACGCTCGCCTTCACGCCTTACGCGACCATCAAGGATGGGTTCGGCATGATCGTGTTCCTGTTCGTCTTCGCCTATTTCGTCTTTTATCTGCCGAACTATCTCGGCCATCCGGACAATTACACCGTTGCCAACCCCCTGAAGACGCCGGCCCACATTGTGCCGGAATGGTACTTCCTGCCGTTCTACGCGATCCTGCGCGCTATCACCTTCAATATCGGGCCCATCAACTCCAAGCTCGGCGGCGTGCTCTGCATGTTCGGCGCGATTGTCATGCTGTTCCTGGTGCCGTGGCTCGACACCTCGAAGGTGCGCTCGGCAGTCTACCGGCCCTGGTACAAGCTGTTCTTCTGGCTGTTCGTGGCCGACGCCATCCTGCTCGGCTGGCTGGGCTCGCAGCCGGCCGAGGGCAGCTATGTGTTCATGGCGCAGATGGCGACGCTGTTCTACTTCGCCTTCTTCCTGGTAGCGCTGCCGGTACTTGGGCTGATCGAGACGCCGCGGCGGCTGCCGAATTCGATCACCGAGGCGGTGCTCGGGAAGAACAAGGGTAGCGGTGGACATCCTGCCGGCGCCACGGCCGCGCCGGAAACCAAAGGCTGAGCATGATCCCGAAAAGTGGAAACCGGTTTTCGGACAAGATCATGCTCGAGACGATGACAGCGCGTCAGAGAATCTCAAGGGGATTTGCATGAAGAAGATTCTCACCTCGCTGGCGCTGCTTGGCCTTGTGGCCGCGGGCATTGGGGCCACAGGCACTGGAGCGCGCGCCCAGGAAGAGGCGCACAACGAGGCGGCGCCGACGCATTTCCCGATACACGAACCAAAGGAAATGGACTGGAGCTTCGCCGGGCCGTTCGGCACCTACGACAAGGCCCAGTTGCAGCGCGGGCTGAAGGTCTACAAGGAAGTCTGCTCAGCCTGTCATTCGATGAATTTGGTGGCGTTCCGCACGCTGGAAGGCCTTGGCTATTCGGATGCGCAGATCAAGACGCTGGCGGCCGAATACACGATCCACGACGGCCCGAACGATGCCGGCGACATGTTCGATCGCCCCGGCAAGCCGTCCGACCATTTCCCGGCGCCGTTCCCCAATGCGGAAGCGGCGGCGGCGGCCAATGGCGGCGCAGCACCGCCCGACATGTCGCTGCTGGCCAAGGCGCGCGGCGTTGAACGCGGCTTCCCGCGCTTCGTCTTCGACATCTTCACGCAATATGCCCAGGGCGGTCCCGACTACATCCACTCGCTGCTGACCGGCTACGACCAGCAGCCGCCGGCGGGCATGGTCATACCGGAAGGCACGCACTACAATCCGTACTTCCTGTCCGGTGTGTCGCTGAAGATGCCGAAGCCGCTCTCCGACGGCCAGGTTACCTATGATGACGGCGCGCCGCAGACGGTCGACCAGTATTCTCGCGACGTGTCGGCCTTCCTGATGTGGGCGGCCGAACCGCATCTCGAGGACCGCAAGAAGACCGGCTTTCGCGTACTGGTCTTCCTGCTGCTGTTCGGCGCACTGGTCTACCTGACCAAGCGCAAGGTGTGGGCCGGCGTGGCGCACTGAGCCCGGCAACACACGAGACCGGGAGGGCGTCGAAAGGCGCCCTTTTCATTGCAGGCATTTCGATTTATTGCAGCCGTCGCTGAGCACGCCCTTTGCCGGACAATTTTCCGTCAGGCGTCACATGGCGGTAGCCGGACTTGGCTGCACCGGGTTACGATTGGCCAATTCCCTTCACGTCTTCAGCCGAATCTGAAAGGCCCGGAGAGCCGCTTGATGAAATCCTCGCTCGAAGAGACGCTGCTTGCCGCGATCCGCACCATTCCGGATTATCCCAAGCCGGGGGTCCTGTTTCGCGACATCACCACGCTGCTCGGCAATGCGCGGGCCTTCCGCCGCGCCATCGACGAACTGGTGCATCCCTATGCCGGCCTCAAGATCGACAAGATCGCCGGCATCGAGGCGCGCGGCTTCATCCTCGGCGGCGCCATCGCCCACCAGCTCTCGGCCGGCTTCGTGCCGATCCGCAAGAAGGGCAAGTTGCCTTACGAGACGGTGCGCGTCGCCTACAGCCTGGAATACGGGCTGGACGAGATGGAGATGCACAAGGACGGTGTTTCTCCAGGCGAGAAGGTAATCCTCGTCGACGATTTGATCGCCACCGGCGGCACGGCCGAGGCGGCCGTCAAGCTATTGCGGCAGATCGGCGCCGATATCCTCGCCGCCTGCTTCGTCATCGACCTGCCGGACCTTGGCGGCCGAGAGAGGTTAGAGGCGCTCGGCGTACCGGTGAGGACGCTGATCGGGTTTGAGGGGCATTGAGTGTTTCTTCCTTCTCCCCTGTGGGAGCTAGGGCATATACACATCTCGCAGAGCCCATCCATCGGCACAGGCACGGAAGTAGGCCAGGCCGTTGTAGAAGG
>NZ_AYVL01000027.1 GCF_000502835.1 Mesorhizobium sp. LSJC280B00 | reverse complement strand
GATCGCCGCCTTGAGGCGGGCGCACCAGCCGCTGTTTCGCGGCGAGACGCCGATCCGGTAAGCCTCAGGCATCGATCGGCCGCCAGTGGATCAAAATCAGATATTTTGGTGGGCCGGACGATGGCAGCGCCGCCGTTGAGGACGCCGGAGTGCGACGCGCTGCTCGTCGAGATCCTTGCCTTGGGCGAAGAGAGCGGTATAAACCGATCAGCACCGGGCCGCCTATCCGGTCACTCGTCCTCCTGCCGGCTCATAGCCGTATGCTTCGCCCTTACGCAGCACGCGGCCGATGCCCGGCCAGCCAAGGTGCGCGCCGGCGATCCACGTCCCCGCCTCGGCCGCGTCACTGAAAACCTTTAGGCGGGTTGCGCGCGCGGTCAGCTGATCGTCGTCATAGCCCCAACTGAACGCGGGATTGCCGAACTGCAAGGCCGGCACATGAACGACGTCCCCGAAGAATAGGAAACGGTCCTCGTCCGAGTCGAACGCGTAGCCGGTATGACCGGCAGCATGACCGGGCAGGGCGACCGCCCTCAATCGCTCACCCACCTGGTCGCCATTCTGGACAGGCTTCAGCAAGGGCCGGAACTGCGCAAGGTGCGCGTAAGCGAAAAAGCTCCCCACAGCCGCCTCGGGAATAGCGATCGCCTTCAAGTTTGGAAAGAGCACTCGGCCGTCGGGGGTCAAAAGTCCGTGCACATGATCCTGATGGGCGTGGGTGAGCGCCAAGACCGTGATCGAAGCCGGGTCGATCTTGGCTTCCGCCATGGCCTGCTCAAGACGCCCCACTGTCGGAGCCCAGCCCCCTCCTCCGCTGTCGATCAGAACGCCGTCAACGCCTGGACCTGCGAGCGCGAAGCAATTGACAGACAGGCGAAGCGCCCCTGCCAACGCAGCTTGCGGCACCGGATTATCCTGCGGGTCCCGCAGAAGGTCCGCCGGCATCTCGATGTAACCGTCCGAGAGCGACCAGACGCGCCACCTCCCTGACGTGCTGCCGAGCACGTTATTGGTTTGCGATGTCACGATCATATGGCCACCTGCCGCAAACGAAAATGGAGGATAGGTTCGATTGTCACTATTGGCTCCCTGCATAATCTGCGCAAAAGCGTGGGGAAACCGATGAAGATCAATGCGGAAAGCACCCGATCTCGATAGGCCACGGATCGGAAGATGATCGTTGACGGATCTGCTAGCTTCGCGGCGATGCCAGCTCTTATTGCATTCCCATGTAGATTCCTCCCTTCGTAAGCTCGTCAATCATCTGATTTATGCGCTTTCGGCGTGTTTCCGGGTGACGGGCGCGCTCGATCCAATGCAAGTAATCATTGCGCTGATAGGGAGGCCGTTGCTCGAAAGCAGTCATCAGATTTGCGGCCTCGAGCTCTGCACGCAAACTGTCGGGCATCTTAGCCAACGGACGTTTCAGCAACTCACATCTCCGCCATTCGAATCCTGATGCTGGAATAGATCACAAGTCAGCCGTCGCGCCTGCGAGACCGCAGCCGGCCTGGCGACAGCCCTTTCAATCGGGCCACGACGCGATTCATATGGGCCTGGTGAGTGAAACCCGCGTGCTGAGCAATCTCGGCCAGCGGCAGATCGCTATTTTCCAAAAGCTCGACCGCGCGATCAACGCGGCGGCGTAAAATGAATTGATGTACCGGCAATTGCGTCGCCTCGCGAAAGGCGGCGGTGAAGGCGCGTCGTGGTATTCCCGCGATTCCGGCAAGATGGTCGATCGACACCCCCTTTTCCAGATCGCCGTCAATCGCAGCGAGGACCCGGTCGAACCGCTGCGAGGTTAGGACCGGAGACTTCTGCTGCCGCTGGCGTGCATGCCCGAGACGGAGCAGGTTCGCGAAAACCAGGCCCAGCGTCCATTCGCGGACGATCGGGTTGGCTGGCGGGTCGCCTTCGAGGCGTCGGCACAACTCGGCCACCAGCGAATCGCGTATCGGTCGATCGGTCAGGATTGCCAGGTCCTCGGGGGTCCCGCCTGCGGATACCAGGAGCCTTGACGCCAGCGCGGAGTCAACGGTGATCATCGTCAGCTCTCGCGGCTCCTCGATCTTGAACCGCGTGGCACGCTCGGGAAGACTGAGCAGCAGGTCGCCGGGGCGGGTGAAGACGCGCCGCAGCCCGCGGCCAAGATCGATCTCTGCATAGGATGAACCGCTGCGAATCACACGCAGCTGAACGACTCCGGCCGGCGCATGGCGATAGTCGCCGGCAGGAAAGAACAACCTCTTTGCACTTGCCGCGGTCACCATCGTTGTACCGGGCGTCCGGACGCAAGTTCCTCCAGGGATTCGATGATCGATCGCCGCATCCTCGATCCTTGATGCCTACACTTTTGCCCGTTTGACTGGTCCACCAGGCGCATCATTTGCCAGGGCAGTCAGTTCACCAATCCGGGGCACAAAGATGTTGTGCAGTGTCTGGGTCATAATGGTCATTTCACGCTGAACTTGCAGTTCCTGTGCGGCGGGAAACAATGTGTCCTGCAAGAAGAGCTCCAGGCCTGCCTTGTCGTCCCATATCTCGATGATGCGATAACCATCGTCTGTGGCATGCGCGATGTGCTGGTAGATGCCGCCAGCGGGCCGTTTCTCCACGCCGATCCGATCGAGGATGCGGCTATAATCTTCGGCCGTCAGGCCGGCAATATCAAGTGTCGTCACTACGGCCATGGTTCATCCTCGCTGCTGATAGTGGTTGTTTGAGGTGGAGTTCTTGGACGGACCCGGATCCTATTGGGCCGATGTCGTTTGGCATCGCCCGCCCTGACGGCGAGTTTGTCTCCCGAACTTCACCGACAGGAGCGGTCTTTGGTCCTCAGCCACCGAGCGCCTCGATGACAAGACGGGCGGTCGCCGCTCCGGAGAAGTTCTGCTGGCCGGTGATCAAATTGCCGTCGCGCACGGCAAAATCGCGCCACAGCCCGGCCTGAACATAATTCGCGCCGAGCGCACGCATCTCATCCTCGATCCGCCATGGCATCAGATGCGTACCGTGTGGCAGCGCGCCCATCTCCCAGACGGCATTGTCGGCGAAGTCTTCCTCGACATTGGCGAAACCCGTAACAGTGCGCCCTTTGGCCAGCAGCTCGCCGGTTGAGAGGCGAGCGTAGCGCAGCAGCGCGACGCCATGACACAAGGCGGCCGCGACCTTGCCGGCCGCGAAAAAGTTGATGAACAGCCGCTGCAACTCAGTTGCGCCTTCGAAGGTGAACATCGGCGCTTGGCCGCCAGCGACGACGATAGCGTCGAACGCGTCGACCGACAGCTCTGCGATGGGCCGGGTCGTCTCCACCAGCGCCGCCAGTTTCGGCGTCGACAGGAAACCGAGCGAGATCAGATCCGTATCCGAATAGCCGGACGGATCGCGCGGGTCGCTCAACGCATCCGCCTCGCATTTGCCGCCCTCAGGCGAGAAGATCGCGACTCCATATCCGCGCTCGGTGAAGGCGAGCCAGGGATGAGTTAACTCGCTCCACCAAAACCCGACCGGCCAGCCTGTGGTGGTTGACACAGCCGGGTTTGAAAGGACCATCGCGATGTGTTTGGGCTGCAGCGGGTCGAGCGGGTTGGGATCGCGGATCGACATGCGTGATATCAGGCCGGAATGGGAGCGTTTGGGCGCAAAACCGCGTCCTCGACCAGCGGCGGCAGCTCCTCCAACCTGGGCGCGAAGATGTTGTAGAGCGGTTCGATCGTCACCTTTATCTCTCGGTTCAAGCCGATCGCCGCCGCCGCCGGCGCCAACCGCGTCTGCATGAATGCCTCGAATCCCTCGCGATGATCCCACACCTCGACGACGCGATAGCCGCCCTCAATCGGTGCGGTCAAATGCAGATAGATCCCCGGTTCGGGTCGGAGCTCTACGCCCATTTCATCAAGGATTGCGCGGTACTCCTTCGGTGTGATTCCGAGGACGTCGATCGTAGTGATATAAGCCATGATTGGTCCTTATTCTTTGGGGGTGGCAGGCACATGGTCAGACGAGATTCGCCCAAATCGTCTTATATTGGGTGTAGCTTTCCCACGCCTCGCGGCCCTGCTCGCGGCATAGCCGCTCATCTTCAAACCTCCGAACGGCGCATTAGGATGGTACTTGTGCCAGCAGTTCAGCCAGACCGTGCCTGCCTTGATCCGGTCGGCGAGCCGCAAGGCGCGGCCGAGATCGCTGGTCTGGATGCCCGAGGCGAGCCCGTAGCTCGTATCGTTGGCGATCCGGATCGCGTCCTCCTCGCTGTCGAATGGAATCACCGGCAGGACAGGGCCGAAAATCTCTTCGCGCGATATCCTTAGGTCGTTGGTCGCATCGGCGAAGATGGTCGGTTCGATGAAGAGGCCCTTGCCGTTGACCTGGCGGGTGCCGCCGCCCGCGGCCAGTCGCGCGGTGCGCTTGCCCTCTTCGACATAGCTCAAGACCTTGTCATACTCGCCCCGCGATGCGATCGGCCCGATCATCGTCGCAGGGTCCAGCGGATCGCCGAGCGTCGCCGACTTCGCAATGGCGCTCAGCTTCTCGACGACCTCGTCATAGCAGGCGCGTTCAACCAGCAGGCGCGATCCGGCGACGCAGACTTCGCCCTTGTTCCAGAAGATGCCCCAGAAGGCTGCCTGTATCGCGACATCGATATCGGCATCGGCGAAAACGATATTGGGACTCTTGCCGCCGAGCTCCATGGTCAGGTGTTTCATCGTCCCGGCACCGTTGCGCATGATGCCCTGGCCGACGGTGGTCGACCCGGTAAAGGCGATCTTGCCGACGCGGGCATCGTTGACCAACGCGTCGCCAATGGTGCCGCCCGGGCCGGTGACGAGATTGTAGACGCCTGGCGGCACGCCCGCGTCGAGGATCACTTGCGCCAAGGCGAGGGCCGTCAGGGGCGTGTCGGTCGCAGGCTTGTGAACGACCGTGTTACCCGCCGCGAGTGCCGGCGCGATTTTCGAACAGGACAGCGCGAGGGGAAAATTGAACGGGGTGATCGCAGCGATCACACCGAGCGGCTCGCGCCGCGTCAGGATCCTGATATTTGGTTCGTAGCTGGTACGATAGGCGCCGTCCATCGCGCTCATGGCGAGCCCGCCATGAAAGCGGAACAGTCCTGAGCAGTGCGGCATGATGATATCGCGGAAATCGCGATAGGGCATACCCATATCCATCGCCTCGCGCACCGCGAAATCCTCGGCCCGCTCGTCCATTAGATCGGCGATGCGAAACAGGATCTTGGCGCGCTCCTCATGATGCATCCGCGCCCAGGGTCCTTGCTCGAAAGCCCGCTGCGCGGCCGCGACGGCATCGCTCGTGTCGGTGACGTCCGCCTTCGCAATATCGGTGATCGCCGCCTCCGTGGTCGGATCAAAAGTCGTCGAAGTCTCGCCACTGACGGCATCGCGCCATTGGCCATCGATCAGCAGACGTCCTACTGGAATCGCCTTGCGCCGCGCGGGTAGATAATCAGTCATGAGTCCGTCCGTCCTGTCGAATGAGATTGAAGGAAATTGCCGGCCCCATCCCGCGCCGATAGGCGAGCTGGACCAATAGCAGCATCATCGGCTCGATCAGGCGCGAGGCCGTGAGATCGCCGACATCGACCGGTATTGTCGGCAGATCGGCGAGAAGCCGGCAAACCGCCGCCTTGGCATCTGCGTCATTGCCGGCGACATAGCTCGTCACCGGATCGCCGTTGAGACGCGGATCATCCCTGTCAAGCAATTCGGCAAAGGTCGGAATGCACTTGACGACAAGGGCGCCCCGCGCGCGCCTCTGAACCTCCTCGCCTACAGACGTAGTAGTGCCTAGCAGCATCGTGGAAAGGTCAGGTGCGACTGCATTGGTATTGTCCCAGACGATCTTGCCCGACAAATCGCCAAGCGCGTCCATCGCCAGCTCGAGAGCCGGCCATGGCGTCGCCAGGGCAATTACGTCGGCCCATCTCGCTACTTCGTCAGGGGCACCGAAGCCAACACGGAGGGTTGCCGCGATTGCGCGCAACTTGCCTTCGTCACGACTGAAGCTGAGGCGAATTTCGTGCCCGGCGAGGCCAAGACATTTCGCCAAGGCCTTCCCGAGCGAGCCTGGTCCGATGATCGCAACTTTCACAACTGCCTCCCGACACGCGATCGGGCTTGCCTAGCATCATTGCAGTCGCGCTTATTTCACGAATTGCCCTTGCACGATCGGGCGCACTCGTCACATGGGTCGGCGCCAATTGGCATCCGGATCCGCCGCGCGCTCACGCCCTTCCCGAACGTGTCCCTATTGGGCATGTATGTGTGGGCGACCATAGAGCAGGGTGCGATCAGCGGAGGTCCCCAGGGCACAAGCTTGCTCATATTGGTTGACGCTAGATTTTCCTTGCCTAATCCGTCGGCGTTGCGATGACTTTTGTGGCATCAGCATAACGCGATTGCCTGCAAATCCGGGGAAAGGCCGCCTCAGGACGGCTTTCCGGACTGGCACGCCCCTTGCTTCGTTATTCATGTGCAGAGCGTCTAGGGTTCCGGCCGTGTCGATCACGGTGCTGGTCCAAGAGACGCGACCGCTTGAGATGCATTGAGGCATCTGGCGGAACACGGCGGGCCAAAATCCCGGGAGAACCCTGCACGGGTTTGCTGGCGCGAACCTCTCCCGGATGCGCGCTCCGTGAACCCCCCAACAGACGTTCGGACGCAATCCGGATCGCAAACAGGGGTATGTAATGTTTCGCAAACTGGCCACAATCATCCTAGCCGCATCACTCAGCCTCCCCTTCATCTCAGCCGCGCAAGCGGCGCCCAAGAAAGACTTCAAGATTTGCTGGTCGATCTATGTCGGCTGGATGCCGTGGGGCTATCTTTCCGACAGCGGCATCATGAAGAAGTGGGCCGACAAATACGGCATCAATGTCGAGATCACCCGCATCAACGACTATGTCGAGAGCATCAACCAGTACACGGCCGGCGGCTTTGACGGCTGTTCGATGACCAACATGGATGCGCTTTCGATCCCGGCCGGCGGCGGTGTCGACACGACGGCCTTGATCGTCGGCGATTTCTCCAACGGCAACGACGCGGTCATCCTCAAGAACAAGACCGCGCTCAAGGATATTGCCGGCCAGAAGGTCAATCTCGTCGAGCTCTCCGTCTCACATTACCTACTTGCGCGCGCGCTGGAGACGGTGGAGTTGGCCGAAAAGGACATTACGGTGGTGAACACCTCCGATGCCGACATGGTCGCTGCCTACGGCACCAGCGACGTCACCTCCGTCGTCACCTGGAATCCGCTGGTCTCGGAAATCGCTGCCATGCCGGGCGCCCACAAGGTATTCGATTCGACTGAGATCCCCGGCGAGATCATCGACATGATGGTCGTCAACACCGCGACGCTGAAGGACAATCCGGCCTTGGGCAAGGCGCTTGTCGGTGCATGGTATGAAGCCATGGCGCTGATGACGTCGGGTACGCCCGAAGGCAAGGCGGCCAAGGAAGAGATGGCCAAGGCGTCGGGGACGGATCTTGCCGGTTTCGACGCTCAGCTTGCATCAACGGCGATGTTCTTCGAGCCGGCCAAGGCGGTCGCATTCACCAACGGCGCCGAACTGCCGAAGACCATGGATCTGGTGCGCAACTTCCTGTTCAGCCACGGCATTCTTGGTACCAACGCGCCGAGCGTCGACGTGATCGGCATGAGCTTCCCCGACGGCTCGACGCTGGGCGACGTCAACAACGTCAAGCTGCGCTTCGATCAGGCCTTTATGGCAGAGGCGGCGGGCGGAACGCTCTGACGCGGGAGCGCGACATGCTAGCCAGAGGAACCGGCATCATGCAGGCCGCAGCAGGCCCCGAAGTCGCGCGCCTGCAACTTAGCAGGTCGAAAGCGCGGCTTCGCCTCATCAACGCGACGGTCTCGCGCGGCGGAGCGTTGCTGCTTGGGACGCTGCCGTTTGCCGCCGTGGCGATTGCCTATCTCTTCGCTTCGTCGCAAAGGCTGGCGGTCAATCCCAGCGACAAGCTGCTGCCCTCCCCTGCACAGATGTGGTCGGCCTTTTCAGACCTGGCGACAGTGCCGGACAAGCGCTCCGGCGACCTGATCCTGTGGGCCGACACCTATGCCAGCCTGATCAGGCTGTTCGCCGGAGTCGGCATGGCCACGCTGGTGGCGCTCAGCCTCGGCGTCGCCATAGGTTTCATCCCGCGCGTCAGGGCCTTTCTGCTGCCCTTGGTCACAGTTGTCTGCGTCATCCCGCCACTGGCGCTGCTGCCGATCCTGTTCATTGCGCTCGGCCTCGGCGAAACGGCCAAGATCACCTTGATCGCTCTCGGCGTCGCACCGGTCATGGTGCGCGACATCGCCAACCGGGTGATGGAATTGCCGCCGGAGCTCGTCGCCAAGGCACAGACGCTCGGCGGCAACAGCTGGACCATGGTGCTCAGGCTGGTGCTGCCACAGGTCATGCCGCGCCTCATCACTTGCGTACGGCTGGCGCTTGGGCCGGCCTGGCTGTTCCTGATCGCGGCAGAAGCCATCGCCTCCACCGAGGGGCTCGGCTACCGCATCTTCCTCGTTCGTCGCTACCTATCGATGGACGTCATCCTGCCTTACGTCGCCTGGATCACGCTGCTTGCGGTGATGACCGACTGGCTGCTCGTGCGGCTCTCTCACATCATCTCGCCCTGGGCGCATCCGGTGCGGACCAGATGAGCCGGATCCTCGTCCATGGGCTGGAGAAGAGCTACGGCGACGCCCGCGTGCTGGAACGGGTCAATGTCTCCGCCGAAGCGGGTGAATTCCTGTCGCTGGTTGGCGCCAGCGGTTGTGGAAAATCGACATTCCTGCGCATCCTGCTTGGCCAGGAACAGCAAAGTGGCGGCGTGGTCGTCGTCGGCGACCAGCCGATCGTGCCGGAACCGACGCCGCAGCGCGGCATCGTCTTCCAGCGCTATTCCGTGTTCCCGCATCTGACCGCGCTGCAGAACTTGCTGCTGGTCGAGGACTTCCGTTCGGGCGGACCGTTCGGCCGCGTCTTCGGCGCCAGGCGCAAAAGCGCCAGGCAAGAAGCCGAAACCATGCTGGAACGGGTCGGGCTTGGCCATGCGCGCGATCTCTATCCGGCCACGCTTTCTGGCGGCATGCAGCAGCGGCTGGCGATCGCGCAGACCTTGCTCGGCCGGCCGCAGATCCTGCTTCTCGACGAGCCGTTCGGCGCACTCGATCCCGGTATTCGCATCGAGATGCATGAGCTGCTCACCGAGCTCTGGACCGAGCACGGCATGACCGTGGTCATGGTCACCCACGATATCGGCGAGGCATTCAAGCTCGGCACCCGCGTGCTGGTCTTCGACAAGGTGCGCCACGACCCCCAGTTCCCGTCCGCCTATGGCGCGACGATCACCTACGATCTGAAGCTCGACCGCAAGCACCGGGCTTCCGCACGAGACGTGGCCGAAGTGGCCGCGATGGTCGGGACGACCCGACTGGATAGCGCAATCGCGACGACGGCGTCGTGAAGGAGGTTTCATGCACAGAGATAGTCCAGAACGCCGGCATCGTCGCGCCGGGCTCACCGACCACCAGCCACGCCAACGCTTCCACCATCCGAACTTCGAGATCCGCGACATGCAGGGCTGGAAGTCGATCGAGGCGGAAGGAAAGCTGCCCGAGGATGGCTGGCGCAAGGAACAGAAATGGGCACTCGACATGGGCCTGCCCGGATCGGATTCGATCATCGACAAGTCGATCCCGACATTCGCGCGAGGCGAGTTGCCGCATTTCGCCGGCATCAACACCTTCCTCAAGGCGCCCTATGTCGAGAACGTCCGCGATGTCGGCAGATATGACGCTGCCGTCATGGGCATTCCTTTCGACAGCGGCACCACTTACCGGCCCGGAACCCGCTTCGGGCCGCAAGGCATGCGCCGCATCTCGGCGCTTTACACGCCTTACAATTACGAGCTCGGTGTCGACCTGCGCGAGCAGATGACGCTTTGCGACGCCGGCGACGTCTTCACCATCCCCGCCAATCTCGAAAAGAGCTTCGACCAGATCACCAAGGGCGTCAGCCATGTCGCCTCTTCCGGGGCGCTGCCGATCATGCTCGGCGGCGACCATTCGATCGGGTTTCCGTGCGTGCGCGGTATCGCCGACGTGACCTCCAAGCGAATCGGCATCATCCATTTCGACCGCCACATCGACATCCAGGAAAAGGATCTCGACGAACGTATGCACACGACGCCCTGGTATTGGGCGACCAACCTGCCGAACGTCTCGGCCACCAATCTGGTGCAGCTCGGTATCGGCGGCTGGCAGGTGCCCCGCTACGGCGTGGCCGAGGCGAGAAAGCGCGGCACCAACGTGCTGACGATCTCCGATATCGAACAGATGGGGCTGGAGAAGGCGGCCGAGATCGCGCTTGAGCTCGCATGGAAGGACACCGACGCCGTATACATCTCCTTCGATGTCGACAGCATCGATTGCGGTTTCGTGCCGGGTACGGGCTGGCCGGAGCCCGGTGGCTTCCTGCCGCGCGAGGCACTGAAGCTGCTCGGGCTAGTGTCGGCGCCCGGCATCTGCGGACTGGAAGTGGTCGAGGTGTCGCCGCCCTACGACACGTCAGACATCACGGCGCTGTTTGGCGTGCGGGTTGTCGTCGAGGCGCTCGGCTCGATGGTCGCGCACGGCAATCTCGGCAAACACAAATCCATCATCGACAAGCCGACGAGCTTTTGACCATGCACGATGATCATCACCACCACAGCCATGACCATGGCGACGGTCACCATCACGGGCCGAACGGTCATCATCACCATCCCCACCCCGTCGGCCACAACGGGCCGGCCGGCAAGCCGTTGCAATGGCAGACACCGCATCTACCGCACGACCATGCGCCCGAACCCGCCGACGCGCGGGCGACGGATCTCGATCTCGTCGAGATCGCGTTTCTCGAAGGGTTTTCGCGGGCGCCCGACCCGTCCAGTTTCCTGCGCCTCGCCGGGATTCCGTTCGTCGGCGAGACCGCCGACGGCGTGCGGCTGCATCTTCTGCGCGTCGAGACGCAGGACATGGTCGATGTCGGCGCCGTCATGCCGCTGATTGGTGGCGCCGGCGTCACCTATCACCCGCTGCCCGCGAAACTGACGTCGCGCCGGCGCCGCCTGGCCTTCGTCTACCATGACGTCAGGGGACAAAGACTCCTCGACTTCGGCGAGGCGCGGCTTCTGGCCGACAGGTCCGGCGCCGCACAATTCACCATGCCAGGGGCCGGACAATGAGCACCGGCCTTGAACCGATCGCACCTCTATCAAACAGGTCAAGAACCATGAACAGAACGCTTTCATTCTTCGGCAGACTCGCCCTGGCAGCCCCCACAACTCTCATCCCCTCGTTGGCCTTCGCCCATAGCGGCGGTTTTCATGCCCACGGGTTTGTAGACGGCGTTCAGCACCCGCTGGCCGGCATCGATCATCTATTGGCGATGATGGCTGTCGGCATCATTGCCGCTCGCGCCGGCGGCAAGGGGATCATCATCGTGCCGTCGTGCTTTGTCTCGGCGATGGTCGCTGGCGCCCTGCTCGGTATCGCCGGCATCGGCCTGCCCTCACTGGAAACCGGCATAACGCTATCGCTGGTGGTCTTCGGCGCCATGATGGCGCTTGCCAAGCCGCTTCCGCTCGCTGTGGCCGCCTCACTGACCGCTCTCTTCGCCCTCTTCCACGGCAATGCCCATGGCCTCGAAATTCCCGAGACGGCCAGCGGCATCGCTTATGCGGTCGGCTTCGTGGTCGCTACTTCGGCTCTTCACGCGACCGGCGCGTTAGCCGCCCTAACACTTCGGCGCTGGCCGCGAGCCATCCGCACGGCAGGGGTCGGCACGTCGTTGGTCGGCGTGGCGCTGGCGGCACAGATCATCTGAACCGCAGCCCATTCATCTGCGATGAACAGGAGGCGAAGGCGTGATCAACCGGCTAACCGTTTGGCAGCGCATCCGAAACGTGCTGTACCAGATCCTGAAGACCCGGTCTGAGCGACTCTGATCTCATCCGGAGATTGAGGCTAGCAGCTTGCCGTACGCAGCGCGCGCGTACGGAGCGGTCCGCCGTGGGTCGCGACTAACTTCCTAGGTGCAGCCGGACGGTCTTGCCTGACGTCGCCGGCCTGTTCCCAGCTACGCCAAATGATCGCCGTCGTGAACTCCGCGCCGGCGAGCGTGACTTGGTCGTCACCGCTGCTGGCGGCCTCCCGGGCGAGGTCATGAAGAACTGGCGTGTCAAAGCGCCGAACAAATTCGATCGCGAATTCGGCTTCTCACGCATGGGCTACGAGATCGCCGCAGGGTGGGGTGCGGCGATGGCCGATGTAGCATCCAGACAGTAATTCGAGGTTGATTGCGACGGGACTATGGGCGGATTTCTATTCCGAACACCGTGCCGGCGTCGTTCAAGCACTTGATAAACGATCCTGACACTCCACCGGCGGCTGGCAACACATCTGCGGCCTCCGGAGGCCCACCATAAGTCAATAAAATCAAACGCTATGGACGGCGGTTCGCCAGTTATTACTTGGCTACCCGAACCAAAACACACCGCTAAGTCATTGATAAATAATAACAATGGTGGGCCCGGAGGATGCATCAAAAGCATTGATTTCATTGACTTTTTCGTGGGCCAAAATCAGAAATCTTCCCTTATCGTTCCGTATGGTTCCGTCGCCGATGTCGGCCAAAACACCGAACGTTCTGCTTATTTGGCCGTCCAAGGCATCCGGCACCTGCTCGAACCCGATATCCGTCAGGCCGAAGCCGCCCGGACCGGTTGGCTCTTCGGCTGGCGCGCTGAAAGCAAGGCAACGAATTGATCCACGGCCTGCCCGGCCCGCGCCAGAACCAGCGAATCTACGAGCTTGCCGTCGGCAAAGTCGCTGTCACTGCCATAGACGGCGCTCGGCACCGTCAGGGCGGAGTAAAAGCCAAACAGCGGGCGAAGCTGATGTTCGACTACCAGCGCGTGGCGCTGGCCACCACCCGTCGCGCCGATCAGGACCGGCCGGTCGACGAGCGCCAGTGGATCGATGAGGTCAAACAGATGCTTGAACAGGCCAGCATAGGAGCCGTTGTAGACCGGCGTCGTGACGATCAGCGCGTCGGCCTGTTCGACCGCGTTTACCACATTCAGCGCCTCCGGCGTCAATTCCTTTCGAGTAAACGCAGCACCCAGACCACGGCCGGCATCGACAAGATCGAGGAAATTTACTGTGACAGACAATCTTTCGCGCAGCGCCTCGCCGAGATGATGCGCCAGCGTCCGCGACTTCGACGGCCTGTGGGTGTTGCCCGAAAGCACGACGATGTTCTGGCGCAGCCGTTCGACGTGGAAATTCATGGGCTCTCTCATCTGTCCAAAGCAATTGGAAACGGGGGCGGGGCCGCCGGCCCCGCCATTTCGTCGGCGACCGTCAGGCGGCGCGCAGAGGCCGTGTCAGCGGGATCGGCGCGTCCGGCTCCGAACGCGGCACGCGGCCTTCGACCGGATGGCTCGGATCGTTGAACCGATGCGTTGAGGCATGACCGGCGGTGACGAGACGATCGACGAAGGCCTCGTCCTCGGCGGTCAGCCTGAAGTCCAGCGCCTTCGCGTAACTGTCCCACTGTTCCTCGGTACGCGGACCGGCGATCGCCGCCGTGATCAACCGGTTGTTCAACACCCAGGCCAGCGCGAAATCGGCTGCCGAAACACCGCGCGACTTTGCGTGCGCCGCGATCTGCCTGGCGATCTCGATCGATTCCGGGCGCCACTCGGTCTCGGCGATGCGCTTGTCGCCACGGCCGGCCCGCGTGTCGGCGGCAGGCGCCTGGTTCGGCTCGTATTTGCCGGTCAGCACGCCGCGCGCCAGCGGGCTGTAGGAGACGACGCCAAGACCGTAATAGGCGGCCGCCGGCAGCTGTTCGGCCTCGGCGGTGCGGTTGACGATGTTATAGAGCGGCTGGCTGGCCACCGGCCGGTCGATGCCGAGTTCATCGGCCAGATGCGCGACTTCGGCGATGCGCCAGCCACGAAAGTTGGAGACGCCGAAATAGCGCAGCTTGCCTTGGCGGATCAGGTCGGCGATCGCCCGCACCGGCTCTTCCAGCGGCGCATCGAAGACGGCGCGGTGGAAGTAGAACAGGTCGATATAGTCTGTTCCCAGGCGCCGCAGGCTGTTCTCGACCGTCTGGATCACCCATTTGCGCGAATGGCCGCCGAGATTAGGCCCCTTGTCATGCGAGTTGACGAACTTGGTCGCCACGACCCAATGATCGCGCGTCGCCTTGATACCGCGACCGACGACTTCCTCGGACTTGCCGTTGTGGTAGACGTCGGCGGTGTCAATGAAGTTGATGCCTTGCTCGCGCGCCTTGTCGATGATGCGATGCGCGACCGTCTCCTCGGTCGGCCCGCCGAACATCATCGTGCCCAGGCTGAGCGGCGAAACCTTCAGGGCGCTGCGGCCGAGATAGCGGTAATCGGACATTTTTCTGCTCCGTTGAACTTTCAGTTGAGGGTTGGTTCGGCGTAGTGGCAGGCGACGTGGTGTCCGGGCGAGATCGCCCGGAATGCCGGCTCCTGCGAACGGCACAGATCCGTCGCCAGCGGGCAGCGCGTGTGAAAGCGGCAACCGTTCGGGATGTTCTGCGGGCTCGGCAGATCGCCATAGATCGGCGCGGCCTGGCGGCGCCGCGCCGGGTCCGGCACGGCATCCATCAGCGCGCGCGTGTAGGGATGCTGGGGCGAGGTCCACAGCGTCGCATTGTCGGCGCTTTCGACGATGCGGCCGAGATACATAACCAGCACCCGGTCGGCGAAATAGCGGACGACTGATAGATCGTGCGAAATGAAGAGATAGGACAGGCCGAGCTGCCGTTTCATGTCGACCAACAGGTTGAGGATCTGCGCCTGGATCGAAAGGTCGAGCGCCGACACCGGCTCGTCGCAGACGACCAGTTCCGGATTGAGGATCAGCGCCCGGGCGATGCCGATGCGCTGGCGTTGCCCGCCGGAAAATTCATGCGGGTAGCGGCCGAGAGCATCTCCAGGCAATCCTACACGCTGGACTATGTCCTCGACAATTTTCCGCCGCTCGGCCTTGTTGCCAATGCCATGGACCTTCAGGGGTGCTGTCAGGATGTCGCCTATCATGTGGCGCGGATTGAGCGATGCGAACGGATCCTGGAAGATCATCTGGATATTACGGCGCGCCGCCTTCAGCCGGCGCGCGTCGAGAACGGTGATGTCGGTGCCGTTGAACTCGATCCTGCCGCTAGTCGGGTCGACCAGCCGCATGATGGTCTTGCCTAGCGTCGATTTTCCGCAACCGCTTTCGCCGACGAGACCAACCGTCTCGCCGCGTCCGACTTCGAGGGATACGCCATCGACGGCGCGCAGCGTGCCGCCCTGGGCGTGGAAATGGGTGGAAAGGTCAGAGACCGAGAGCAGCGCCATGCGCAACCTCCGGAATGAAGCTGTAGGGGCAGGCGACTAGACGATCCTCGCTCACCTCGACGAGGGCGGGTACGAAATGGGCGCAGCTGTCGCGCGCCACCGTGCAGCGCGGGCGGAACGGGCAGCCCTTTTCGCCAGCGGCCGAGACGATGCTGCCGGGAATCTCGGTCAGCCTGGCGTCGCGGTAGTGGAGATTGGTCTTCAGCCTTGGCGAAGCGGCCAGCAGGCCGCGCGTATAGGGGTGAAGGGGTGTTCTGAACAGTGCGTCTGGCAGCGCCTGTTCAACCTTGCGGCCGGCATACATGACGACGACCTTGTCGGCCCATTGTGCGACGACACCAAGATCGTGGGTGATGAGCACGACAGCCATCGACAATTCGCGGCGCAGCGTATCGAGCAGGTCGAGCACCTGCGCCTGGATGGTCACGTCGAGCGCCGTCGTCGGCTCGTCGGCAATCAGCAGGCGTGGTCGGCAGGCAACGGCGATGGCAATCATGACGCGCTGGCGCATGCCGCCGGAAAGCTGATGCGGATAGTCGTCGATGCGCCGCTGCGGATCGGGAATACGCACCAGATTGAGAAGCTCGATGGCACGGCTCCGCGCTGCCTTGCCGCGTATGCCTTCGTGCAGCGTCAGCACCTCGGTGATCTGCCGGCCGATGGTCAGCACCGGATTGAGCGACGTCATCGGCTCCTGGAAGATCATGGCGATCTCGCGTCCGCGCAGGTTCCGCATAGCCTTCTGGTCGAGACCGAGCAGGTCCTTGCCGGCGAATTCGATCCGGCCATTGGGGATTTTCGCCGAGCGCGGCAGAAGCTGCATCAGGGCGAGCGCAGTCAGCGACTTGCCGGAGCCTGATTCACCAACGATCGCCAGCGTCTCGCCCTCACCGACCTCGAAGCTCAGCCGGCTGACCGGCTCAGTGTTCGGGAAGCGAACCGTCAGATTGTCGATCCTGAGCAAAGGAGCCGCCATCTCTAGCGCTCCTGTGAGAAGCGCGGGTTGAGCGCGTCGTTGAGGCCGTCACCGATCAGGTTGAGCGCCAGCACGGTAAAGACGATCGCCAGTCCCGGAAGCGCTGTCAGATACCAAGCGGTGCGGATCAATTCCCTGCCCGCTCCGATCATCGAGCCCCAGCTGACGACGTTGGGATCGCCGAGGCCCATGAAGGACAGCGCCGATTCCATCAGGATCGCGGTCGCCACCATCACCGACGAGGTCACGATCAACGGCGGCAGCGCATTGGGCAGGATCTCGCGGAAGATAATGCGGGCATGGCCGTAGCCGAGGCTGCGGGCGGCCATGACGAAATCCTTCTCGCGGATGGCCCGGAATTCGGCGCGGGTCAACCGCGCCACCGTCGGCCAGGTGATGACGGCGATCGCCACTGTCACGACGGGCGCGGTCGGCTGCGCGATCGCCACCATGACGACCAGAAGCACGAAGCTCGGTATGGTCTGAAAGATCTCGATCAGGCGCACCAGCAGATCGTCGATCCAGCCGCCGAAGTAGCCGGCGGCGGCGCCGACCAGGATGCCGAAGCCGAGACCGAGCGCGGTCGCCACCAGGCCGACGAACAGCGAAATCCGCGCACCATGCAGAATGCCAGAAAGCACATCGCGGCCCATGGAGTCCGTGCCCAGCGGGAAGGCTGGGTTCTGGCCCGGCCACAGGAAGGGCCGCGCCACCATCGATAGCGGATCGGCCGGATAGAGGACTGGTGCCAGCAGTGCGGCCAGCACGACCAACGACAGGAACACCACGCCGAACATGGCGTTGGGATTACTCAGGAAAACCTTCAGCGCACGCCCTCCAACGGCTATCGGCACCGACGCTGCCGAAGCGGAGCGTGCGTCGGGCGCGTGGAGATTGCTCCAGCTCTTTGCCTCGGGCTCAGGCGGTGCCGCGGGCCCGCGGGCATCGGCATGGAGACGGCGGGAACGGGCATCGCCGGCTGCGAAATCGGTGGAAGCCATCAGCGTACTCCGACGCGGGGATCAAGCCAGGCGTGCAGAAGATCGACGGTCGCGTTGGCGACGATGACCAGCAGCGACGACAACAGGAGGATGCCGAGCAGCACCGTGAAATCGCGACCCATGACCGCCTCGAATGCAAGGCGCCCGAGGCCGGGCCAGGAATAGACGGTCTCGACAACCACGGCGCCGCCGAGCATGCCGCCAACATGCATGCCGGCCATGGTGGTAATGGGGATCAGCGCGTTGCGCAGGACATGGCGAATGGTGATGATGGCCGGCGGCAGGCCCTTGGCGGCTGCGGTGCGCACATAGTCCTGCGACTGCACTTCCAGCATCGCTGCCCGGGTCAGCCGCGCATAGATCGCCACGTAGAACAGCGCCAGCGACAGCGCCGGCAGGATCATGTAGCGCGCCTTGTCCCACAGCCCGGCAAGGCCGGTCAGGTTGCTGCCGATGGTTCCCGAACCGCCGCTCGGCAGCCAGCCGAGCTTGACCGAAAACAGCACGATCAGCATCAACCCGATCCAGAAGCCCGGGATGGAATAGAACAGCAGCGAAATGACCGAGAGCATACGATCCGGCAGGCGCCCGGCAAACACCGTCATCAGCGATCCAAGGGCGAGGCCGAGCACAATGGCGACGGCCAGCGCCACTGCCATCAGCAACAGCGTGCCAGGCAGCCGCTGGCCGATCAGGTCGGCGACCGGCATGCCGTAGCGCGGCGAAAAGCCGAGGCTGAAATGTGCGAGATTGTAGAGATAGTTGAACAGCTGGACGAGCAGCGGATTGTCGAGCCCGAAGCGCTGGCGAAGCGCCGCCATCGTTTCGACAGTGGCCGAGCCAGCCTCGCCGGCCATGACATCGGCGGCGTCGCCCGGCGCAAGCTGGAGCAGAAAGAAGTTCAGGATCACGATACCAAAAACCGTCGGCACGGCCTGGATGGCGGTGCGCCGGAAGGTTCTGCCAACACGCGTCAGGGTCGACATCGTTCTCGCTATCCCGGCTGTGGCTGACGAAGCGGGGTTGCAGTTTCCCGAAAAGTTCCGTGCTTTTTAGTTGACAAGATTTATAGACATTGTCAAACCTGATTTAAGAAATTTTATCCTGCAAATGGTTACATTGCAGAATAGAATTTTATTTCATGCTACAAAATTAGCTGTTTGAAGTATGAAATCTTAAGCGCGGGAGCGGGTTGGCCAAATCTTTCCGCAAACGGGCCCGCTCTTGGAACAACGGATTTTCAACTCGGTGGCCGACGATCGGCCGATCGGGGCCGGCAGCAAAAAAGGACCAGGGCGCGATGTCTCATTTCCTCATTCCGAACCGCCGCAGGTTCCTCGGCATCTCGGCAGCCGCGCTCGGAGCGACCCTGTTGCCTGAATCGCGCAGCGCCTACGCCGCCGAGCCGAAACAGGGTGGAACGGCGACGCTGGTGCTCTCGGCTGAGCCGCCTGTGCTGACGACCATCGCCCACACGGCATTCAATTCGGTCTACGTCTCGGCAAAGACCACCGAGGGCCTGCTGACCTATGATTTCGATCTCACGCCGCGGCCGTCGCTGGCCAGGCAATGGTCGGTCAGCGACGATGGCCTGCAATACACATTCAAGCTGCGCGAAGGCGTGAAGTGGCATGATGGCCAGCCGTTCACCACTGCCGACGTCGCCTATTCGATCACCACGATCAGAGAGGTTCATCCGCGCGGCCGCAACACCTTCCTCAACCTTGTAGACATCCAGACGCCGGATCCGCTGACCGTGACGCTGGTTCTGTCGAGGCCGTCGCCTTACCTGATCACGGCCTTGGCCGCGGCCGAAACGCCGATCGTGCCGAAGCACCTCTATGACGGCACAAAGGCAGCCGAAAATCCGGTCAACGTCGCGCCGGTCGGCACCGGCCCTTTCGTCTTCAAGGAATGGGTCCGCGGCAGCCACATCGTCTACGAACGCAACCCTGACTACTGGGACGCGCCGCGCCCCTATCTCGACCGGCTGATTGTCCGCTTCATCCCGGACGCTTCGGCGCGCGCACTGGCGCTGGAGACAGGCGAGATCGATCTGGCGCCGGCAACGCCGATTCCGTACAGCGATTTGCAGCGCTTCGAAACGCTGCCGCATATCGGCTTCGAGAAACAGGGCTACCAATATTCAAATGGCATCAGCCGGGTCGAGTTCAACCTGGAGAAACCCTATTTCCAGGATGTTCGCGTCCGCCGTGCCTTCGCCCATGTCATCGACCGCAACGTCATCCGCGAGACGATCAACTATGGCTATGGCGAAACCATTCCAGGCCCGATCAACCCCAATCTGAAGAAGTGGTTCATCGCCGACCTGAAGACCTATCCGGTCGACACGGCCGCCGCCGATAAACTGCTCGATGAAGCAGGCTTGCCGCGCGACGCCAACGGCACCCGGCTCAAGCTTGTCCACGACTATGTCCCGAGCGGCGAAACCTACAAGCGCGGCGCCGACTACATCAAGCAGGCATTGGCCGCGGTCGGGATCGAGGTCACCGTGCGCAGCCAGGATTTTGCCACCTACACCAAGCGCATCTACACCGACCGCGACTTCGACTTCACCTTCAACGGCATGAGCAATCTGTTCGACCCGACGGTAGGCGTACAGCGCCTCTACTGGTCTAAGAATTTCAAACCCGGCGTGCCGTTCTCCAACGGTTCGAAATACAGCAATGCCAAGGTCGACGAACTTCTTGAAGCGGCCGCCGTCGAGGTCGACCACGAAAAGCGCTTCGAGCAATGGGCCGCGATCCAGCAGATTCTGGTCGAGGACCTGCCCGACATCGGCATCGTCAGCCAACCGGAAATCACCCTCTACAACAGGCGCATAGCCGGTCACACGGTGGGCGCCGAGGGCAATGCCGGCTCGCTCGCAACAGCCCATATCGTCGCCTGATCCGCTGACCCGCGTGCGCGGTCCTTTCGCGCACGAGTTCCCTTCCTCCACCCGAGAAAGTTCGCCATGACGCTCGCCCACAAGCCCGGTTCCATCGTCGGGACGCCCTTCTTCAAGGCGCCGACCGACTACCCGGACAGCCCGCTGTCGAAGGCGCTCGAGCAGCCCGTGCTGCTCGGACTGTTCCTGCCGATCCAGGCCGGCGGCTGGACCAACTCCACCCTGCCCCGCTCGACCGACTGGCGCTTCGACTACAACCGTGACCTGACGCTCAAGGCCGAGGAGCTCGGCTTCGACCTCGTCTTTGCGCTCAGCCAATGGCTGCCCAAGGGCGGTTATGGCGGCGTCTTCAACGGCCAGGCGCTGGACAGTTTCGTCTCCGTGGCGGCGATGGCCGCGATTACCAAGAAGATCATGCTGATTTCGACCATGCATGTTCTCTACGGTCCCTGGCATCCGCTGCATCTGGCGAAATTCGGCGCCACGCTCGACCACATCTCCGGCGGCCGCTGGGGCATCAACGTGGTCACCGGTCATCGCGCTGTCGAACATGAAATGTTCGGCTGGAACCGCATCGAGCATGACCGCCGCTATGAACTCGCCGCCGAATTCGTCGAAGTGCTGCAGCGGCTGTGGCAGGATGATGAGAATTTCTCGTTCTCCGGAGAATCGAGCTGGAAGCTCAATGGCGGCTTCGTCACGCCGAAGCCGAATTACGGCAGGCCGATCCTGGTCAACGCCACTGGCTCCGATGCCGGCATTTCCTTTGCCGGCCGCTATTCCGACATCGTCTTCGTCACCAGCCCGGCCGGCTCCGACATCGCCAGCGCGCTGGAGGCGCTGCCGGCGCATACGGAGAAAGTGAAGGACGCGGCCCTTGGTGTCGGCCGCACCGTGCGCACTCTGCTCAATCCGCTGATCATCAGCCGGCCGACCGAGAAGGAAGCCTGGGCGGTCGCCGATGAGATCGTCGCCCATGCCGACAGCCGCACGCCGAAAGGCTTCCAGACCTTCAACAGCGACGCCCAGGCCTGGAAAGGACGCGAAGGCCGCGAGGACCCCTACGCCAAGGTCGGCGGCAACATCTACCTCATCGGCACGCCCGAACAGATCGTCGACCAGTTCGTCAAGTTGAAGGACGCCGGCATTGACGGCCTGCAGCTGTCCTTCTTCGATTTCAAGCCTGACCTCGAATTCTTCGGCGAGAACATCCTGCCGCTGATGAAGCAGGCTGGCCTGCGCAACACCTAAGGAGCCATCATGACCTCGACTGGGATCTCCGAAATCTGGTACACACGCTGCCCGGTGCCGACGCCTGTCGGGCTCGCCGCACAGCTCGGGCTTCTCGACGAGACCTTTCGCAAGGAGGGGATCGAATTGAAGTCGATCATCGATTCGCCCAATCGCGACATCCGCCAGAGCCATTTCAACCACACGCTCGACTGGTCGTTCCGCCACGGCGGCAACGTGCCGCCGATCCGCGCGCGGTCCGAAGGGCGCAAGACGCGTCTCGTCGGCATCACTTGGACCGACGAATTCCAGGCAATTATCGCCCTGCCCGGTTGCGGCATCAGGACAACCCAGGACCTGAAAGGCCGCCGCTTCGGCATCGCCCGGCGCCCCGAAGGCATCGTCGACTTCATGCGGGCGACGGCGCTGAAGGGCCTGGTCTCGGCCCTCTCGCTCGAAGCCCTCAGCCATGGCGACGTCGAGATCGTCGACATAGCGTTGGCCGACAGCGTTCTCGACAGCCAGGAAGGACCGTCGCTATTCGGCCTCAAGCGCAAGCAGGCCTATGGCGAGGAAGCCGCAGCCCTGATCCGGGGCGAGGTCGACGCCATCTATGTGAAGGGCACGGCCGGCATCAACGTCGCCAATCTGATCGGCGCCATCCAGGTCGCCGAATTCGGCTTCCACCCTGACCCGAACATCCGCATCAATTCCGGTTCGCCGCGCGTGCTGACCGTCGATGAACTGCTGGCCGAGAAACGCCCCGATCTGGTCGCGCGACTGATCGAGACCATCCTGCGCGCCAGCGCCTGGGCCGAGGCGCATCCGGAAGAGACGCAGCGCTTTGTTGCCCGCGAAGCCGGGGCCACCGAGGAACAGGTGCTGGCTGCCAATGGCCCGGATGTCCATAAGCATCTCGGCCTCGGACTGCAGCCTGAGCTGGTCGGCGCGATTTCCCACTACAAGGATTTCCTGCGCGACTGGGGCTTCCTCGCCGGCGATTTCGACGTCGAGGCCTGGGTCGATCGACGACCCTTCGATCTGGTCGATACCCGCGCCGCCGCCTGACAGGAAAGCCAGCATCATGACCTCCACGATTTCAGGATTTCCGGAACTCCTCGACAGAGTGGCCGGCCTTGCCGACAATCTCGCGCTGACCGCCGCGCATCACGACGCGACCGGGGAATTCCCATTCGCCAATTTCGACCGGCTTCACCAGGCCGGGCTGCTTGGCCTGGTCACGGCGCGCGAGCATGGCGGCCTCGGTGGCGGGCTGACGGAAGCGCAGGCGGTGATCGCCGAGATCGGCCGTGGCGAGCCATCGACAGCGCTGGTGCTGGCCATGCACTACAACAGCCAGTATGCGATGCGGAAATCCGGAAAATGGCCGCGCCATCTGGTTCAGCGGATTGTAGAGGCCGGCCGTCTTGGCCCTGCTTTGATCAACGCCGCGCAAGCCGAGCCGCGGATTGGCTCGCCCGCCCATGGCAAGCCGCCCGAAACCATTGCCCGGCGCGACGGCAATGTCTGGCGGATATCCGGCCACAAGAACTACGTCACCGGCATTCCTATTCTGAAATGGGTGAACTTGCTGGCGCTGACCGACGAGCCGCAGCCGCGTCTGGCTTCATTCCTGGTGCCGACCGACGCGCCCGGATTGCGCGTCGAAAAGACATGGAACGCCGCCGGCATGCGGGCGACGGCCAGCGACGACATCATTCTGGATAATGTTGCGGTTCCTGCCGAAGACATCACCGAGGCGCAGCCGGCATCCGAGCCGCTGAGGCGCGAGGAAGGCGCGACGGCGTTCTTCTTTTCGCTGATCGGCGCTGTCTACCACGGTGCCGCCCGTGCTGCCCGTGACCGGCTTGTCTCCTTTGTCAGCACGCACGCGCCGGCAAGTCTTGGTGCGCCGCTGTCGACCGTGCCGCACATCCAGGCAGGGCTCGGTGAGATCGAGGTCAGGCTTGCGAGCAGCACGCGGCTGCTGCGTTCGCTCGCCGAAGATGTCGACGCCGGCCGGCCTGTGGGCACCGACGGCATGACGGTCAGGCATGTCGTCATCGACAATGCCGTTGCCGTCACCTCGCTGGCGCTGGAGCTTGCCGGCAATCCAGGCCTTAACAGAGATTTCCAGCTTGAGCGCCACCACCGTGATGCGCTGACCGCCCGTTCCCACGCACCGCAGAACCACATGATCCGCACGATCGCCGCCAAGGCGACGCTCAGCCGCCATACCGCCCGGCAGCTGGCCGAGACACCGGCTATTGCCGCTGGCAAGCCCAAGCTCGCGGCGGTCGGTTGAGCGCCATGACAACAGAACATGTCGAAGTCGCCATCATCGGCGGAGGCCCCGGCGGCCTGACACTGGCGCAAGGCCTGAAGAAGAACGGCATCAGTGTCGCGGTCTTCGAGAAGGACCGCGCTCGCACCGACTATGTCCAGGGTTTTCGTCTGCGCATCCGCCAGCGCGGCATCGATTCGCTGATCGCCAATTTGCCGCCGGAACTCTACGACGCTTTTGTCGCCACGCTCGGCCAGGCGCCGGATCGCAACATCCTGCTGGACGAGAATTTCAAGATCCTGGGCGAGGATGCCTGGGGCGGCGGCAACGCGCTGGGCGAGGCCGACGACACGCATATCGAAAAATCGGTAAGCCGTATCACGCTGCGCCAGGTGCTGCTGTCGGGCCTCGACGGCATCGTGCGCTACGGCAAGATCTTCTCCCGCTACGAGGAGCAGCCGGACGGTTCGGTAACGGTGCATTTCGAGGATGGCTCTTCAATTCATGCCGACGTGCTGGTCGGCGCCGACGGCGCCCGCTCGCGCGTGCGCCAGCAACTGGTGCCGCATGCGCGAAGCTTCGACACCGGCGTCAGGCGCCTGGCCGGCAAGATGACGCTGCATGCCGCAGCCCTTCACCAGATCTCGCCGCTGCTACTCGACTACAATGCCGGCGTCAGGCCAACCGAAGGTCATGGGCTTATGGTCACCAGCCACAGGGTCAATGTCGACGCATTACGAAAGCATGGACTGATCGGGCTGGACGACGCCACCCACAAGGATTTTTCCGGTTTCCATTTCAACAACACCACCAGCTATGTCTGGTGGAACACCGCCTATGAAAAGGACGAACTTGCCACGGACGACGCGCTGGCAAAGCTCTCCGGTTCAGAACTGATTGACCTGCTGATCTCGAAGATCGCCCACTGGCACCCGGAAATCCTCAACCTCATCCGCTACACCGACCCATCGACGGTGGCGCTGCTTCATGTCCACAGCTCCGAACCTGTCGATCCCTGGCCGACGAAACCGGTGACGCTGCTTGGCGATGCCATCCACGCCATGACCTATTTTCGCGCGCTTGGCGGCAACACCGCGATCTACGACGCCGGGCTGCTGGTGCCAGAGCTGGTGGCCGCCAAACGCGGCGACAAGCCGCTTCTCCAGGCGCTGTCGGAGTATGAGGCCAAGATGCTGGAGCACGGCGCCAAAGCCGTGCGGTCTTCGCTGACGGCGATGCAGAAGAACGTGCTGGCGGGCCGTCGCCGCCAATCGGAAGCCGCCGAATAGTGGCTCCGAAAAAATCGCCTGACAGTGCCCCTGCCCTACGCCGCTTCCACCAGGCTGGCCGACTGGAAGTCATACAAGAGGATCGCGATCTCGAAGCCGCGCCGCTGCAGCCAATGCGCCGTCGTCGCCGCGCGGACACCGAGCAGATCGTCGATCAGCACGACGCGGGCGCCGCGCACGGCGATGGTGCGATAGGCGACACCGAGCAACTGCCCGCCCTCAGACGCGATCGACCCCGGAATATGCGCTTCGGCGAACTCGTCGGGCGTGCGCACGTCAAGCAGGTAGGTCGTCCGCTTTTCGTCCTTCGCCCAGTTCGCGGCCCTGGCCGCATTGATGCGGGGAAAGCTGTCGCCTTCGGCAAGCTTTGCGATGTGCTCCCCGGCGAAACGCTTGGCATCCTCGCTTGCCGGACCATAGATTGCGGTCTTGCCGGTTTCGAGTGCAAGACCGGCCTCGCGCCATGCCTTGGTGCCGTCGTGCAGATAGGCGACCCGGTTGGGCACGCCGGCATCGATCAGTGTCTGCGCCCCGATGATGGCGCGCGGCAGGCCGGCGCAGGAGACGACAACCTGCGTCTCCGGTGACGGCACCAGGTCGGCGAAGCGCAGCACCAGCTCGGCGCCCGGCACGCTGATGGCGCCCGGCACATGGTCCTTTTCGAACTCCGCCACCGTGCGGCTGTCGAGCACCACCACGTCGGCGCCTCGGCCTCTGAGCACCGCGAGCTCTTCAACGCTGACGACCGGGGTCCCCTTCTCGTCGCGGATCGCCAGCGAAAAATCGACGCCCGGCGTATCGAAGGTCGGCAGGCCTTCAACGCCGCTTTGCGTCCATTCCGGAATTCCACCGTTCAGCGAAAACAGCTGGGTACGGCCATACCCCACCAGTCGTTCGACAAGTTGCTCGGCAACGCCGCTGCCGTCGTCCGCCAGCACGGTGCGCACCGATTTGCGCGGGATGAAGCGGTCGATCTCGGCCTCGACCTGAGCCGCGGGCAGGTTGGTGGCGAACAGCGGCGATGCGTATCCGACAGTCGCGCTGTCGCGAATGTCTAGCACCGCCAGTTCTTCGCCATCCGCCAGCCATTGGCGAAACATTTTCGAATCGATCGTCCTGTCGCTCATGATGCTTTCCTCTCTTGCTGTTCAGCGGCGCCACGGATCGGACGCGCAAGGCCGAGGTTCTCGCGCAACGTCCCGCCTTCGTAAGCAGTCCGGAACAGACGCCGCCGCTGCAGCTCCGGAATGACGAGGTCGACAAAATCGGTGAGGCCCGTCGGCAGGATCGGCGGCATGACGTTGAAGCCGTCCGCCGCGCCACCGGCGAACCACTCCTCCATCATGTCGGCCACATCCTTTGGCGTGCCGACGATCTGGAAATGGCCGCGCGCGCCGGCAACGGCGAGATACAATTGGCGGATGGTCAGGTTCCGGCTCGCGGCCAATTCGGAAACGACTTTCAGGCGGCTCTTCACGGCATCGGAACTGCCCAGTTCCGGCAACGGTCCGTCGAGTGAATGGCCGGAAAGATCGACACCGCCGAGCAATCCTGAAACCAGCGCCACACCAACCACAGGATCGACCAGGCGCTGGATCGCATCGAACTTGCCCTCGGCCTCCGTGCGTGTCGGCGCGACGACCGGGAAGACACCGGGCATGATCTTCAAGCTGTCGGCGGAGCGGCCAAACGAGCCCAGCCGGCCTTTCAGTTCGCCGTAAAAGCCGCGCGCCGATTCGATGGTCGGGTGGGCGGTGAAAACCACCTCCGCCGTTCGCGCCGCCAAGTGCTGGCCGGCATCGGACGAGCCCGCCTGGACGATGACGGGATGGCCCTGCGGTGGGCGAGCGACGTTGAGCGGTCCCTTGACGCGGAAATGCCGGCCGGCATGGTCCGGGGCGTGGATGCCGCGCCGGTCGATGGCGATCCCCGAAGCCTTGTCGGCGACGAAGGCATCGTCGTCCCAGCTGTCCCAAAGCTTCTGCGCGACAGCGACGAATTCCTCGGCGCGGGCGTAACGGTCGGCATGAACGGGATGCTGGTCGAGGCTGAAATTCGCCGCCGCCGGCGCATCGGCTGAGGTGACGACATTCCAGCCTGTCCTGCCGCCGCTGAGATGATCGATCGAAGCGAACAGCCGCGCCAAGTGGAACGGCTCCCAATAGGTGGTCGAGGCGGTCGCAACGAGCCCGATCCCTTGCGTGATGGTCGAGAGCGCCGACAAAAGCGTCAGCGGCTCGAAATGCACGACATGGCCGGTGCGCTCGAAGGTCTCGATCGGCTGCTCGCCATTGCGCGCGCTGAGGCTGTCGGCCAGAAACACCATGTCGAACAGGCCACGCTCGGCAGTGCGCGCGGCGTCCGCATAGTGCTGAAAGCTCAGGCCCGGATTGGCAGGCACATCGGGATGGCGCCAGGCAGCGACATGATGGCCCGGTCCGCGAACAAAGGCTCCAAGCCTTATCTTTCGATTTTCAGTCATCAGCGGTTCTCGGGCTGGTCGCAAAGGGCGTTCCTATCTAGCGCCTGCCAAACCCGCTGAGTGAAAGAATGCCTTTCGCCAGCTGGCAATTATTGTTTTTTGACATCGGGTTACGGGAAAGCACGATGATCGTTGCCGGGGCGATGGGCTAGAGCCACGACCACCGGCGTCGCAAAGGTTCTTGATGCTTCATACCCCTTCCTCCCCTCGCTCAATCATCATTGTCGGCGGTGGCTTTGCCGGTGCGGTCACAGCGATCAAATTGCTTGACCATTCGACCGAGCCGCTGGCGGTCACCATCATCGAGCGCCGGGCCCAACTCGGCCGCGGTGTTGCCTACAGCACCTGCGATCCGAACCATCTCGTCAACGGCGCGGCGCGCATCTTCTCGCTGCATCCGGACGATCCCGATCACCTCGTTCGCTGGCTTATGGCGAATGGGCCGGAGCACGGCTGGACACCGCCCGAGGATGTCCCGGACTCAAGCCCGCCGCGCTGGCTGTTCGGCAGCTATGTCCAGTCGGAACTGACGAGAGCGATCAGAGAAGCAGACCCGCGTTCGTCGCTGCGCCACATCAACGCATCCGCCGTCGACATGCTGACCGGCCCGTCAGGGGTATGCGTCGGCACCAGCGATAGCCAGCAATTGCTGGCCGATGAGGCGGTGCTGGCAACCGGGGTGTTCCAGAGCCAGCCGTCCACCACGGAAGCAGCCGTCGTCAGCGATCCCCGTTACGTCGCCAATTCCTGGGATTCGGCGGCGCTCGATCGGCTCGCCGGCAGCAAGGAACTGCTGCTGATCGGCTCCAGCCTGAGCATGGTCGACGTCGTCGCCAGCATGGAAGCGCGCGGCTTCAAGGGCGGTTATCGCGTCGTGTCGCGGCGCGGACAGATCGTCGAACCTCGGCGCAACACGGAAGCGTGGCGCGATTTCCTCGCCGGGCGGCCGCTGCCGAAAACCACCAGGGCGCTTCTCGCACTGGTCAAGGCCGAACGCCGGGCAATCGAAACCACCGGCCTGGACTGGCAAGGGCTGCCGCTGACGATCCGGCCGTGGATCCTGGCCTTGTGGCAAGGCGCCACCGACAGGGAGCGCTTGAAGTTCGCACGCCATCTGCGCGCCTTCTGGGATGTCACCGCGCACCGCGCGGCGCCACCGAGCTTTGAGCGCGTGGCACTGGCGCGAAGCCAAGGCCGTTGGACGGGTGGAGCGGGACGGGTGCTGGCACTCCATCCGCAGGCAAATGGGATCGTCGCTGAAATCCGCTGGCGCGATACCGGCGCGGTCGAACGGCTGCGCTTCGACGGCGTCGTCAACTGCCGCGGCCATCAGGAGCATGACTGGCGGCGGATCGCCGATCCATTCGTCCAGAACCTGCTCGAAAACGGCATCGTCAGGCCGCATGCGATCGGCTTCGGCATCGACGCCACGCATGACGGCCAGGTGATTTCCTGTGATGGCGAGACCCATGGCAATCTGTTCGCCATCGGCCATCCGCTGCGCGGTGTCGCCTGGGAATCGAGCTCAATCGGCGAACAACTGGCGCAGGCCATAGCCCTTGCCGGCCTTCTGGTCGGCGCCAGCCCAAGGCTGCGTGCTTTGGCCTGAAGTTACCGGCTTTGCGAAATGGAAGAAACGAAAAGGCCGCAGCTCGATGCGGCCCTTCTCTCATGATTGCCCGGCAGATTTAGGCGTTCGGGTCGAGATAGGCGTCGGCGAAATTCGCTGACAGGCCTTCGGCGCCAGGCGCGTAGTTCTTGACGGTTTTGCGGGCGATGATGATGGTCGGTGGCGCGATCAGATTGATGATCGGCAATTCATCGGCGATGATCTCCTGGAACTTGAAGAAGAGCTGCTTGCGCTTGGCCTCGTCGAGCTCGACCGATGCGGCTTCCAGCAATCGGTCAACCTCCGGGTTCTCATAGTGCGCGCCGTTGGAGAACGGCAGCCCTTTCTTGATGTTCTTCGACCAGTAGAGCCGCTGCGCGCCGGCGCTCGGATCGAAGATGTTGCCGCAGGATTCCGTCGACAGGTCCCATGTGCGGTCGGTGTAGATGGTTTTGACATAGGTGCCGAAATCGAATTTTTCGATCTCGGCATCGATGCCGATCTTGGCTAATGCCTGCTTGAGGAAGTCAGCATAGCCCCACGGGTTGTAGGGATTGTTGGTGAGCCTGAGCTTGAAGCGAATGCCGTCCGCTCCCCGCTTGAAGCCGGCCTCGTCGAGCAGTTTTTCCGACAATGCCGTATCGACGGTCGCGGCCTTTACGTCGGGGTCGAAATACTTCTTGTTGACGACGCTGATCGGCGTCGGCGAGACTTGGCCATAACCGTAAAACACGATTGCATTGACCGCGTCGAGGTCGATCGCGTGCGCGATTGCCTGACGGACCTTCTTCTCCTTCAGGATCGGGTTTTCGAGGTTGATGATCAGTTGGTGCAGCGGGCCGCTATAGGTGAAGACCGTGCTGTCGACGACGAATTGCGGCAGCGCGTTGAAACGCTCCAGATCGGCGAAGGCCACAGGGTTCGGTCCGATGTCGACCTCGCCCGTTTCGAGCGCCGCGGCGCGCGCGCCCGGATCGGTGATGAAGCGGAAAATGATCCGGTCGAGATAGGGTTTAGGGCATCCCAATAGGTCGGGTTCTTTTCGACGAGGATGTGGCTGCCCTTCACCCATTCCTTCAGCACGAACGGCCCGCTGCCGATGATCTGCTCGAAGGACGGATCGTCAGCCGGCTTCAGCTTCTCGTAAATGTGTTTGGGCACGACAGGCGATTCCGTCGCGGCCAGCCCCGAAATCAGGGCGGCGGACGGCTTCGACAATTTGATCTTTACGATATACGGGTCCGACGTGTCGATGTCGGTGACGTTCTGGAAGGTGATGCGCCCGCGCGGATGCGCTTCGCGCAGCCGGGAGATCGAAAAGGCCACGTCCTCGGAGGTCAAATCATGGCCATCGCTAAACTTCACCCCCTGGCGCAGCTTGAAGACGTATTCGAGCCCGTCGTCGCTGATCGACCATTCGGTGGCCAGTTGCGGTCGCGGATTGAGATCGTAGTCGTAGGCGAGCAGGCCGTCGAAAATCTTCGGACCGATGGTGGCCGGTCCGCCAGCGCTGGTGTTGATGGAAACGATCTGGTTGGGCTCGGGATAGTAGACGAAGTTGAGCGTGCCTCCGGCCACCGGCTTTGCGTCTTCTGCGAATGCCCCGGCGGGAAGTGCTGCACTCGCGCCGGCCAGCAGCAGGAACTGATTGAACAGGCGTCGGTTGATGGTCATGGTCGGTACTCCGAATTGGCGCGATTTATCTTTCATGGAGAAAAGTCGGGATCGTCGTTTTCACGCGCCGGTCCCAACCAGAGGGCTTGCAGAACGCTTAGGCGTTTGGCGCGAGCCATATCTGCGCGAAGCTGTTGTTGATCCCCTGAGCGCCGGGCGCAAAATCCCGGACCTTCTTGTTGGCGACGATCTGGGCGCCGGCGGCGACCAGATCGACCGACACCACGTCGTCATGGATGATGTGCTGGAATTTGTGCCAGAGCTCGCGCCGCTTGGTCTCGTCGGGCTCGATTGCCGCGGCTTCGAGGATCTGGTCAACCTTGGGGTTTGCATAGTGGCTAGCGTTGGAGAAGACGAGGCCGATCTTGAAGTTCTTCGACCAGTAGGCGCGCTGGACGCCGAGCGTCGGATCGAAGGTGTTCGACAGCGACTCGACCACCAGGTCCCAGGCGCGGTCGGTGTAGACGGTCTTCAGGAACGTCGACAGGTCAAGCTTGAGGATCTCGGCATCGATGCCGACCGTCGCCAACGACTGCTTGATGAAATCGGCATAGGACGCCGGCAGGAACGCGTTGTAGGCAAGCCGGAGCTTGAAGCGCGTGCCATCGGCGCCACGCGGATAGCCGGCGTCGTCGAGCAGCTTCTCCGCCAGTTTGGTATCGGGCTCGCGCGCCTTGATGCTGCGGTCATACCATTTGGGCAGCGCCGTGCTGATCGGGCTCGGCGATACCTGCGCATAACCGTAGAGCGCGATGTCGACCAGCTTCTGCAGGTCGATTGCGTGGGCGATGGCAAGGCGCACATCGCGCTTGGTCAGGATTTCGTTCTCGTAGTTGAAGAACAATTGCTGCTGTGGGCCGGAATAGGCGTAGGTGTTGGTGTCGACGACCAGAGCGGGGTTTGCCTTCAGCCGTTCGATGTCGGCCAGCGGCACGGGATTGGCGCCGATATCGATCTCGCCGGTTTCAAGAGCCGCCGAACGTGCGGCCGGGTCGAGGATGACGTGCAGGACGATGCGGTCGAGGTAGGGCCGAGGCGCGTCCCAATAATCCGGATTGCGGTCGAAGATCAGATGGCTGCCGGGCACCCATTCCTTGAGAATGAAGGGACCGGTGCCGATCGTCTGTTCGAGCTTCGGCTGTTCCGCCGGCTTGAACGTTTCGTAGACGTGCTTCGGCACAATCGGTGATTCCGAGCTGCTCAGTGCCGTGATCAGATAGGGCGCCGGCTTTGAAAGCACGATGATGGCGGTGTGCGGATCGGGCGTCTCGACCGCGGTCACGTTTTGGTAGGTGATGCGGCCGCGCGGATGCGCCTCCTTCAGCCGGAAGATGGTGAAGGCAACGTCTTCCGACGTGAAGTCCTTGCCGTCATGCCATTTGACGCCCTCGCGCAGTTTGAAGGTGTAGCGCAGGCCGTCATCGCTGATCGACCACTCCGTCGCCAGCAGCGGTTTCGGGCTGAGGTCATAGGCGAAATCAAGCAGACCTTCATTCACCTTGGGACCGATCGCCTGGCCGGTGCCCGACGAGGTGTTGATTGCAATCAGCGACGTGGGGTCGGGATAGTAGGCCCAGTTGAGCGTGCCACCCTGGACCGGCGTTCCTTCGGCAGCGAAGGAAACCCCGGGCAATGCGAAGCTCGCACCGCCAAGCAACAGCAGCTGGTTGAAATGACGACGATTGACAGACATGGCCTTGAGCTCCGGAAAACGGCTTCGATGGCATCCGGCGGCCGAACACACTCCGGCGCCTCGACGCGATGATCTCTGCCACGCCGCAAAACCGGAAGAATGATTTTCTATCGTCTGCCGAAAGCACCGCTTCGCACGACCGTTTCATTCCAGGATCTGGCAACGCTGCTCGACGCCCAAATCAGCGCTCCGATCTTATTTCTACAAGAATTGTAGACATTACGATTTTTTAGATTTCCGTTCCCGCTGCCGCGACGCTGCGGCAAACGAAATTTTCCACCGAGCACTTTAGCGCAAAGCCCGCCCTCGTCGCGCCCGGCCTGAACGTGTTGAATGCGCTCTATGGTCGATCTCATTCGCGCAAAATCAAGGAAGCTGCGGCCGACGTTGGCGAGGCTTCCGCCGCTGACGTCGCTTCGCGCTTTTGTCGCAACCGCCCGCCACCTGAGCTTTACGCGGGCGGCCGAAGAACTCCATGTGACGCCTGCCGCCATCGGCCAGCAGATCCGCCTGCTCGAGGATCACCTCGGTCAACCGCTGTTCCATCGCAACCGCGGCGAGCTTCTGCTGACGTCGGCCGGCCAGGCGCTGATGCCCGGCCTCACCGAGGCTTTCGACGTCGTTGTCGAGTCGGTCGCGCGGATTTCCGGCGACGAGGAGGATGCGCCGATCAAAGTGTCGGTCGCGCCCTCCTTCGCCAGCAAATGGCTGATCCCGCGCCTCGACGCACTGCGCGACGCGGTACCCGGCCTAGAAGTGCTGGTCAACGCATCGACCAGGCTTGCCGACTTTGCCAGCGAAGACGTCGACTGCGTCATCCGCTACGGGTCGGGCGCCTATAGCGGCCTGCTGACGGAACGGCTTTTTTCGGAAGCGGTGCTGCCCGTCTGCAGCCCGGAATTTGCTCGCATGCACGGTCTCTATCGCGGGCCGGAGGGCCTGCGTGAAGCGCCGATCCTGCATGAGGACGGACCGGAACGCGATCCAAGCTGCCCCGACTGGAAGGGCTGGCTGAGATCCAACGGCCTGTCCGGCCGGCTTGTCGAGGGCGGCATACGGCTTAGCCAGTCCTCGCTGGTTCTCGACGCCGCTGCTGCCGGCAAGGGCATCGGTCTTGGCAAATTTCGGCTGGCCGAACCCGACCTTGCCGCGGGGCGTCTGGTCAGCCCATTCGGCTCGCCGCAGCCGGTCGAGTTTTCCTATTATTTCGCGACGACGCCGCACAAGGCGAAGCTGGCGACGGTCGAGCGCTTTCATGCCTGGCTGAAGGCCGAGGCGCGTCGGCTTGGCGCGCTCGACTTCACGCCGCCGGTGCCGCTGCCGGCTCGCATCGCCATCGTCGCTGCGGAATAGTCTCACCTCGGTCTCTCGCGAGCAGGCGCGCGCCCCTATTTGAGTTTGAAGCCGAGCGCTTTAAGCGCTTCGCCCAGGCGATCACGGCCTTTCAGCGCTGCTTTGCTGCCGATGCGGTTCGACATCAACTCCGTCCAGTCGACCACAGGCATCGCCTGCTCCTGCTGGAATGAACGAAGCGTCCGGTTGTAGGTTGCAAGATCGTCCGGATCGAGGTCTGACTGATAGCGCTCGCGGTGCAGCACCACAGCCTGGGGCAGTCTGGGCTTGATGTCAGTCGCAGCCAGGAGATCGGGATAGCCGACGGTCAGGCCGAACACCGCCACGGTTTCCGGCGGGAGGCCGAGTTCGCGCGCCACCTCCTGCGGATGATTGCGCATCGCGCCGATGTAGCAGGAGCCGAGCCCGAGCGCATCGATCGCCACCACCGCATTCTGTGCGGCAAGTGCGGCGTCGATCACGGCCAGCAGAAGACTCTCTTGGTAGTCGAGGCCCTCGCCCACCCGTCCGTTTGCCTCGGCAATAGCGCGCAGGCGCGACAGGTCCGCCAGCCAGACCAGCACCAGCGGCGCCTGCTCGATATGGCGATTGACCGCCGCCAGTCCGGCAAGCCGCGCCTTGCGCGCCGGATCCTCGACTGCGATGACGCTCCACGCCTGGAGATTGGAAGAGGTCGGGGCCGACTGGGCGGCAGCGACGATCAGTTCGAGCGTGCCATCCGGCAGCGGCTCGACGAGATAGTTGCGGACCGAGCGATGCGAAAGGATCGCCTCGAGGGCTTCGTTCCAGTTGCCGGTATGCGCGCTTTGCGGCGCTCGATAACGCCGCCGTAGCGCCGCTTCACCACGTAGGTCGGCGTCGGAAGGGCGGATGCTGAAGGCGGCCGGCTGTGACATTTTCTTCCCTATTTGGCAATCTGGCTTATTCGGTGTTCTGACGACCCCAGGTCATTCAAGAAGCGCGGCTTAGGCCCCATTGCGCAATAGCGGAAGCAACTGATCGCCTTGCCGCTTGATCTCGGAAAGATACGGCGTGTCCGAGAGCACGAAGTGTGTGATGCCCAGATCCCGGTACCTGCCGAGCGAGCGGGCGACGTCGGCGGCCGAGCCGACCAGCCAGGTGGTGCCGGCGCCGCCGCCGCCGTACTTGCCCGGCGCCGTATAGAGGTTGTCGTCCAGCACCTCGCCGCGCGCGTGCAGATCGAGCAGCCGCTGCTGACCCACCGCTACCGCCCGACCGTGATCGTTCCAGCCGGCGCCCTTGCCCTTGGCTATCTCGTCGACCTTCGCCTCGGCGTCCGCCCAGGCCTGCCCGGTGGTGTCGCGGACCAGCGTGGTGACCCGCAACCCGAATTCCAGAGGCGGGAGGTCTCGGCCAAGTTCCCTGCTCAAGGCTTTGAGCCGCTCGATCCGCTCCCGGACGCCGTCGAGCGGCTCTCCCCAGAAGAGCTGGACATCCGCCTCGCTGGCCGACACCCACTCGGCCGCCTCCGACGCGCCGCCGAAGTAGAGCTTGGGATGGCGACGATCGCCACAGACATGGATGCGGGGCATGACGGTCGACCCGGTGACCCGGAAGTGCTCGCCCGCAAAGGTCACGTTCTCTTCGGTCCAAAGTCTGCGAACCAGCCGCATGAACTCTCTGGTGCGGGCATAGCGATGTATCTGGTCGCCTTCGCTATCTCCATATGCCGCGAGGTTGTCCTTGCCTGACACTATGTTGATACGCACGCGACCGGCGGTCAGCTGGTCGAGCGTGGCTACGGCGGATGCGAAGTGCGCCGGCCGCCAGTACCCCGGGCGGATCGCGATGAGCGGCTCGAAGGAGGTGGTCCGCGCGGCGAGGGAGGCCGCGACAGTAAAAGTGTCGGGCCGACCCCAGCCGGTACCGATCAGCGCGCCCTTCCAGCCATGCTCCTCAAGCGCCTTCGCGTGGCTGGTCAGCGTCTCCAGGCTGTTGTGGTCCTCGACGGCCGGCTCGCCGCGGTGACCGGGATCGACCTGGTTCGGGATGTACCAAAGAAATTCGGTATCAGCGCTCATTGTCGGGCCTGTATTTTGGCCGGGCATGGAGGTCAATGGCAGGACCTTCCGCTCCGTTGTATTTTGATGATCACTCAAAGGGCTGCCCCTAGCAGCCCTGGCGCCTTGCTCGGCTGCGGTGCAAAGCGGCTTTCGGGCCGGGCAAGGCCGAGATGGTCGCGCAGCGTGCGCCCTTCATATTCCGTTCGGAACAGCCCTCGCCGGCGCAGGATCGGCACCACCGTATCGACAAAGACCTCCAGTCCGGTCGGCAGCACGTCCGGCATCAGGTTGAGGCCGTCGGCGGCGCCGGCGACAAACCATCTTTCGATATCGTCGGCGATCTGCTCCGGCGTGCCGACGATGGTGCGGTGGCCAGTGCTGCCGTTCAGCGCCCGGATCAGCTGGCGAACCGTGAAATCATTGCTGCGGGCGAGCGCGAGCGTGGCCTTGAAGAAGGTGTGGCCGCCGTTGGGGGGCAGTTGAGTCCCTTCCGGCAACTTCTCGTCCAGCTTCAATCGCTCGCGGTCGATGCCGAGCACGCCGGACAGCCGCCCAAGGCTGTAGTCGAGCGGAATGCGATCCCACAGCTCTTCTTGCCGCCGCTCCGCTTCCGCCTCTGTGCTGCCGATGATGGTGGCTAGGCCGGCGAGGTTGAGCGGCACGCCGCCGGTGCGGCCATAGGCGACGGCACGCGCCTTAAGTTCCCGCGCATAGCCGAGCGCTTCCTCGAAAGATTGCGATGCGGAAAACACGGCTTCGGCGTGGCGGGCGGCGAGGTCCTTGCCGTCATCGGACCCGCCGGCCTGGACGACCACCGGATGCCCTTGCGGCGAACGCGGCACATTGTGCGGCCCGTGCACCGAGAAATGTGCGCCCTTGTGGTCGATGGCGTGAACCTTGGTGGCATCGACGAAGCGCCCGCTGGCGACATCACCGATGAAGGCATCGTCCTCCCAGCTGTCCCACAATGCCTTGACGATGTCAGCGAATTCCGCCGCCCGCTCGTAGCGCCGGCCGTGATCGATGGCACCGTTGAGGCCGAAATTGCGGGCCGAGGCGGGATCGGCCGTGGTGACGATGTTCCAGCCGATGCGTCCGCCGCTGACATGGTCGAGCGTCGCGAAGCGCCTGGCGATATTGTAGGGCTCGTTGAAGCTGGTTGAAGCGGTGGCGATCAGGCCGATGCGCTCGGTTGCGGCGGCTACCGTCGCCAGCACGATGGTCGGCTCCAGCGACGTGATCGGACGATAGTCAATGCGGTCCGATATCGCCGCCTGGTCGGCAAGGAATACGGCGTCGAGCTTTGCGCGCTCTGCGATCTTCGCCACCTGCACATAGTGGTCGACGGTGAAGGCGGCATAGGGGTCGACGCCGTCCATCCGCCATGCCGCCGGCGAGAAGCCGGCATGCAGGATGTTGACGTTGAGATGGAGCTGCCGGCCGCTCATCGAAAGACGCCGGGCTCGGGATAAGCGCCGGTCAGATACCAGGTGCCGACGGTGCGGGTCTTGTATTCGGCAGGGTTGTGCAAGGTGTGAATGCGTGCGTTGCGCCAGAAGCGGTCGAAGCCGTATTTGCGCACTGCGGAGCGGGCACCCATCACCTCGAATATCTCGGTCGTGACTTCGAGCGCGACATCGCCTGCCAGCACATTGGCCGCGGCGACGGCAACCGCCGCCTCACCGCGTTCTTGCTCGGTCAGCGCCTTGCCGCGCGCGATCGCATGATCGATCGCCGCCCCCGCGCGATCGGCCAGCGCCGTCGCCGCCCGCGTCTTGACCCAGAGCTCGCCATACTGCCGCTTGATCCATGGATCGTCGATATGGCGCTCGACGCCGGAATACATCCACGGCCGCGAACTGTTGAGCGTATAATCTCGCGCCGCCAGCAGCGCGCCCTGGGCCGTGCCGACAAAGACATTGAGCAACACGCTCTGCTGCTGCAGCGGGCCGATAGTGCGGATTGGCAACGACGCGTCGACCCAACCGCGCACCAACTCGCTGTCGTGGATCCTGACGTCCTTGTAGGCGACCTTGCCGCTGCCGGTCTGCGTCTGGCCGATGCCGTCCCAGTCGTCGAGAACGGTGATGCCTTCGCGGTTCGCCGGGATCGCCGCGAATTTCCTCTCGCCGCTGACCTCGTCTTCCCACGAGGTCGAAAGATAGTCGGCGACATGCGAGCCGGAGGCGAAGGGTTTGAAGCCGTTGACGATCGTCCACTCGCCATCTTTGCGGCCGAACAGCGTTTTGGAAAAACTGTTGCCGGTGTTGCCCCAGAACCAGTCGCCGGCAGCCGAACGCCGCAGCAGATCGGCTGAGCGCGGTTCGTCCGAATTGAGCCTGGCGGCGATCAGTGCGCTGAAATGGTAACCGTAAATATGGCCGATCGAGCCGTCGACCTTGGCGAACTCGCGCCCGATCTTCAGCGCTGTCGAATAGGGTTCGCCGGCGCCGCCGAATTCCTTGGGAATGACGATGGTGAGCAGGCCGCTGTGCTTGAGCATCCGTATCTGTTCGACGGGTCTGCCGCCAAGCTGGTCGCGCTCGACCGCATCGCGGGCAAAGATGTCGCGCAGCTCGACCGCCTTGGCAATCCATGGATTGGACGTATCGGGATCGAAGGTCATCGTCTCACTCATGCAGATGAGCGAAGCCGTGGCGCTCGGCAAGCAGTGCGAGAATACGCCTAGTATCGTCGACGAAGACCTTGCCTTTGGCCGTCGGCAGGCCGGCGGGCGGATCGCTGCCGATGATCAGCACCGGCAGCGACTGGTGCCGTTCGCCGAGCGCATCGATCACCTTGCCTCTCGGCCTCGAAAACGGCACGCGCTCAACGTCGAGCCTGGCGGCGAGATCGGGAAAGGCTGCGAGCAATCCCTCAACCTGGTTGCAATAGGGGCAGACGAACGTCTGGCCCGGCTGCTTTGGGTCGGCGAAACCCGGCTGGATGAGAAAGAGCGTGTCGCGCGCCATTGCCGGCCTACTCCGCAGCCGCCGCGGCATGCCGCGAAAAGCGGTTTGCCGGCCGCTTCAGGCCGAGATTGTCGCGCAAGGTGCTGCCCTCATACTCATCGCGGAACAGGCCACGGCGGCGCAGTTCCGGCACCACCAGCTCGATGAAATCCTTCAGGCCGCCGGGCATGATCGGCGCCATGATGTTGAAGCCGTCGGCACCGTAATTCTCGAACCGCTCTTCCATGGTGTCGGCGATCTGTTGCGGCGTGCCGACCACTTGCCAGTGGCCGCGGGCGCCGGCGATGCGCAGATAGAGCTGCCGGATCGTCAGATTCTCGCGTCGCGCCAGATCGATCACCAGAGCCTGCCGGCTCTTGCCGGCATTGGTCTCCGGCAAATCCGGCACCGGCCCGTCGAGCGGATAAGCGCTGAGGTCGAAGCCGCCGGCCAGCGCCGAGACCAGACCGAGGCCGACTTCCGGCTGGATGAGATCCTGCAGCTGTTCGAACTTCTCCCGCGCCTCGGCTTCGGTGCGGCCGACGACCGGGAAAATGCCTGGCAGGACTTTCAGGTCATCCTCCGAGCGGCCATATTTGCCGAGCCTGCCCTTGACGTCGGCATAGAAGGCGGTGGCTTCGTCGAGCGTGATCTGCGCCGCGAAAATCGCTTCCGCGGTACGAGCCGCCAGCTCTTTGCCCGGACCCGACGCCCCGGCCTGGACCACGACCGGATGGCCTTGCGGCGTTCGCGGCGTGTTCAGGGGACCACGCACCTTGAAGTGCTGGCCCTTGTGGTTCAGCACATGCAGTTTGTCCTTGTCGAAATAGCGCCCGCTTGCTCTGTCGCGCGGGAAGGCGTCATCTTCCCAGCTGTCCCACAGGCCGAGCACGACATCGGCGAATTCCTCGGCGCGGTCGTAGCGCTCGCCATGCTGGATATGCGTCTCGTGACCGAAATTGAACGCTGCCTCCGGATCGGACGAAGTGACCAGATTCCAGCCGGCCCGCCCGCCGCTCAGATGGTCGAGCGACGCGAACTGGCGGGCCAGATTGTAGGGATCGGAAAAACTGGTCGACGCCGTGGCGATGAGGCCGATATTCCTGGTCACAGCCGACAGTGCCGACAGCAGCGTGATCGGCTCGAACGGATAGACGCCGCTATGCGCCTTGCGACTGGCGGCCTCCAGATCCTTCAGCCGCGCCGCCACGCCGTCGGCAAAGAAGATGGTGTCGAACTTGGCCGCTTCCGCCAGCCGGGCAAGTTCGACATAGTCGCCGAGGCTGGTCCCCTCGCCTGCCTCCGGGTGGCGCCAGGCGGCCACATGATGGCCGGTGAAAAGAAGAAACGCTCCAAGCTTTAGCTTGTCCTTGCGGCTGGCCATGTTCCGCGCCTCCTCAGCGGTACAGTCCGCCGGCCGGCAATTCCCCGGTCAGCAACCAGGTGCCGATCGTGCGCTTCTTGTATTCGGCGGGGTTGTGCAGCGTGTGCGTGCGCACGTTGCGCCAGAACCTGTCGTAGCCGTTGGCCTTGGTGGCTGAGCGGGCGCCCATCACCTCGAAAACCTCGCTCGACGCATCGAGGCCGATTTGTCCGGCGTAGACATTGGCGGTGGCGAGATCGATCGCCGTCTGCCCGCGCTGCTCCAGGGTCAACGCCTCGCCCTGGCCATAGGCGGCGTCGAGGCTTCGCGCCGCAATATCGGCCAGTTCGGCCGCGGCGAGCGTGCGGATATAGAGGTCGCCATATTTGCGTTGCACGAACGGATCGTCGGTATGTTTCTCATAGCCGGAATAGACCCAGGGGCGCGATTGCGAGATCGTATAGTCGCGGCCTTCGCTCAGCGCTCCTTGCGCGCTGCCGACGAACAGGTTGAGCAGGACCGCCTGCTGGAACAGTGACGTCAGCGTCTGGAACGGCGTCAGCGGCACCGCTGGCGAGCCGATCAGTTCGTCGTCGCCGACATGCACGTCCTTGAATGTCACCTTGCCGCTGCCGGTCTGCCGCTGGCCGACACCATCCCAGTCATCCTCGATGACGATGCCCTCACGGTCAGCCGGGATTGCGGCTGCCAGCCGGTCCTGACCGTCCTCCCAGGCGACCTGGATATAGTCAGCGATGTGCGAACCGGAAGAGAACGGCCTGAAGCCGCTCAGGATCCAGCCCTTGCCGTTGTGCCTGGCCGTCGACGTCTTCGACATGGCGTTGCCGGAATTGCCCCAGACCCAGTTCTCCCTTGCCGAGCGTGTCAGCAGCCGGTCCTTCTGCGCCTCCGTGCCACGGAACAGCACGCCATTGAGCGGCAGATGATGGTATCCGTAGAGATGGGCGAGCGAGCCGTCGGTGCGGGCGAATTCGCGCACGACGCGCAGCACCGACAGCCAGGGTGCGCCCTTGCCGCCATAGCGCTTGGGAATCTGCGCCGACGGCAGGCCGCTTTCCTTCAGCAGACGGATTTGCTCGACCGGCCGCCCGCCGGCCTTGTCGCGCGCCACGGCATCCCGATCGAAGATATCGCGCAGTTCGACCGCCGTGGCGACGAACGGGTCGGAAAGGTCAGGGCTGAAGGTCATCGGCGTTTGTCCATGGAAATGCGTCTATTCCGCCGCGATGGTCCGCGCCGGCCGCCAGACGGAAGCGGCATAGGCGTCTTCGCCGAACTCGGCCGGATGGCTCCCGGTTATGCGACTCTCATGGCTGTCGAGATCGGCGAGGAAGAGATCGCGGCTGATGCGCGCGACCACAGCCGGCACATCGCGCCTGATCGACGGCACATCGCCGATCGGCAGGCCGAAACTGACAAAGCCGCCGGGATTGAAGACATGGATATTCCTCAGGAATGGCGCCTCCCCCGGCGCCTTCTCGAGAAATTCATGGCCGAGGCCGAGATAAGGATGGGCGCCGAAAAACTCATCCCGCTCTGCTTCCGACGGCGCGTACTGGTCGCGCCATAGCCGGATGGCGGTGGCGAAATCGGCAAGTTCCGGCTTGCGGGTCGGGTCGGCAAAATAGCCGGTACTGGCGATGACGAAGTCGAAGGCAAATGTTTCGCCGGCGATCTCGGTGACGACCTTGCCGTCTTCGACATCCGCATTTGTCCAGGGGGCACCGAGATGGAGATGAAAATTCTGGTGCCGCACCGCCCGCTCCACCGCATCGAGCGGTGGCGTCGAACCGGCCTCGCGGAAGCGCAGCGCCTGGCGCCAGCGCACCGCAACGGGCAGCAGCGGATAATTGTCATAGGCCCCGGGATAGCCGCGCACGCGGTTGATCGGCACGCTGGCGATGCTGGTGCGTCTGGCGAACAGACGCACCGATTTCGCGCCGGCCTCAAGGGCAGCTCCGGCCGCATCGAATGCCGAAGCCGCCGACCCGACGACAGCGATTGCCTTTCCCTTGAGCGAGGCAAAATCGATTGCCGCCGAACTGTGTGCGACAAGGCCCTGCGGCAAGGCGGCAAGTACCGCCGGTATCACTGGACCGCCGCTGCCGCCAAATCCATTGGCCAGAATGATCTTGCGCGCCGTTTCGACCGATGGCGTGCCGTCGGCTTCGAGGTGGAGGCGAAAATGCCCGCCAGCCGGCTCGATGCGAATGAGACGTGTGCCGTAACGAATGCCGATGCCGAGAAAGTCGCGATACCATTTCAGGTAGTTCGCCCAATCCGTCCGTACGATGCGGTCGAAACCGGCATAGGCTTCCGCACCGTGGCGGGCTTCGTACCAGGACTGAAAACTCAAGCCCGGCAAGCCGAGTTCCGGCCCCGGCAAGCCCTTTGGCGTTCGCAACCGGTTCATCCGCGCATGGGAGAGCCAGATGCCAGCCTTGCTCTCGTCCGGCGCGGCATCGATGACCGTAACCTTGCCGATGCCGGCGCGCCTCAACGCGAAGGCAAAGGTGGCGCCCGTCTGCCCGCCGCCGACGATGAAGACATTGTGGTTGATGCCCTCGCGGTCCGGCACCCAGTTCTGCGGATCAGGGCCGATCAGCCGAAGTGTTTCATGGGCGTGGAAATCTGGATCGGATGGTAAAGCCATTTGGGCTCCGGCTGAAGTTCAAGCGTCGCGCCAAACTCCGCCCCAGTCGGCAAACAGTCCAGAAATGTCTGCTTTGATTGCCCGGTAGTTTTTTTCACTTGCATCCGATTTCACAATCGGGAGCGCCATCGGGCAAATGGAGATCGGAGCTTCCAGGAGACGCGATACTACCCGGCCAGCGGATGACCGGGCCGCAGCCGCGGTCTACGGACCGCCGCGGCCGGTGCAATTGGTGCCGGTATTCCGCTCGCGACTGGAGCGGCGATTGGCGAAGGGTCATGAACCTGCAAGCGGATGGATCCACACTTTGCTCCGCACAAGGGCATTTTGAGACTACGGCCGAGTTCAGAACCCGCCTAATTGCACGTCGTTGCCGCCGATTGCCGTACGCATCGCTGAAGGGTCTTTTGAAGCCGGGAGTGTTGAGCTACCTGTGACGGGTGCCATCAACGAGACGGAGAAAATCGACGAACGGGCCCAAAATCATTTCGCTAAAAGTCACGGATTTACCCGACAGCGCTCAATTCAAACCCGAAGAATTAAGCGTAACATATTGATATGTAATAATATGGTGGGCCCGGAGGATGTACCAAGATTGTTGATTTCATTGGCTTTTTCGTGGGCCAAAGTCGGAAATCTTCCCGTATCGTTCCGTATGGTACCGCGACAGCCAGACAGTCGAACATCGCGGCCCTATCCCGCGGGCTGCCGAACATGTCACAACCGCTTCGTCAGCACCAAATGGCACAGCGCGCGCCAGTATTCCGCGGCCGCCCGGTGAGGCATCATGAGAAGCTTCTTGCAGCACTTGATAAGCGCGACAGCGCCGAGGCGCGCGCAGCGATCGTCAACGACATAGCAGATGCGGCAGCCCGAATTAAGCTGCATGGCGGACTAGCTTGATGCCCTGTTTGGGAACTGCCACACGGTAGCTCCCATAGCCCACCTTCACGAGCAAGCTTTCCTTGCACATGCGGGCGAGGTAGCAGCGAGGAACGCCGATGTCGGTCAGGTCTTTTGTCCGGACTTCGCCGTTCTCAAGAGCGAGCGAGACGGCGCGTTCCCTCAATGTCGGCTTTGGGCCACCGGCAAGCCGGATCCGCTCGGCGCGGTCGCGATCACGCTTCCGCATCCTGACGGAGGGCTCTGGCGTAGCTTTGAGGGCAATCTGCAACACATAAGTTCGCGGTTTCGTTCAGCACGGCGAGCCCCGCCTTTTCTACGCCATGACACGATGCTGCGCGCCGGCATCCGATGTTTCCCTACGCTACGATCCGCTTCGATCCTGCCCGCTCACTCTCGGTCATTCTGTCCGCAAAAAAGTCCACCACTTCAGTCATTTAGCCTCTTCAATTGGAGTAATCGCGTCACATCGAGGTAAGCCTGCGCAGGGACCGAACCTTTCCCTTCATTGAAGTGCCCTCTTCCCAAGCTTAGTCAATGAAGCAATTGGGGGCGGAATACATCTGGGCACTGGACTTGGTCGGCGACCTGAACTACCGCCATCTCACGAGCCTGGACTATGCTAGCGCGGAGCGCGCTTGCCAATCCGCTTCTTTCGATCCGTTTCCTTGGGCGTCACTCCCACTGCATCAAGCGCCGAAAACTCGTGAGACCATAATCCGGGCAGCGCCGGCAATTGGCGCTGTTCGGGTACAGCAGTGCTGTGTCCTCTCCTGTTCTACGGACGAAGCAAATCCGAGAGGTTGTCTGACTTTTCTATTTTGTCTGTGAGGTCGAGCCCCGACAGGAGGGCGACCAGATGGCTGGTCATCAGGTCGGCCGCTTGGGAACTACGCCCTGCTTCGATTGCATCGACCAGAGCGTGATGGGCGTGTTTCTCACAGGTCGCGTCGCGCCGTTTCCAGTAGAGTGCGATGATGAGAGAAGAATGAGAGACAAGGTCGCGAACGAATTTGGTGAACACCGAATGTGCAGCGATTTCGGCGACGCCTACGTGGAAACGTGCCGACAGCATGATCGCCTCACTGTCCCGGCCGGCGTGAAGTGCTTCATGCTCCCTCTCGAGATGCTGCCGCAACTGCGCAATGTCGGATGGCACTGCTGCCTTCGCGGCAAGCCAAGCCACCTTTGGTTCAATCAGCGCTCGTGCCTCGAATACCTCTCGCGCTTCCACCGTCGATGGCTGGGCCACGAAGGCGCCGCGGTTTGGCTCCAGCCGCGCCAACCGGTCATGAGCCAGAGCTTGCAGGGCGGCACGAATGACGGTTCGGCTCACCGAATAGATCGACGCCAGCTCATCTTCCGGCAGCTTGGTGCCAGGGGCGAGACGGTGGCTGACGATGGCATCTCTCAGACCATAGTAAATCGGCGACCAGCGGGCTGCCGGTTTTTCGTCGCGGTCTTCTTCTCTGAGCACTGTCAACATGCTTCTCAACGCGCAGGCACGATACTGCCTGATTCATCCCAAACAGCTCAACGGTCGATGCAATCTAGTATCGCTTACGTGGCGGTCAATCCCGGGACATAGTATCTCAATTTGTGGGGCCAGGCGCGTTCTGGGTCGGCGGTATAGCTGCCGCAGCGCCCGCCGGAGACAGCGATTCATAGATGCCCGAAAACCGTTTGCCGCGGGGAGCAGCGTAGCCACCAATCTTCGATGTCCTCAGACCGACTCTGAAAAGGCTCTCTGCCAAGGTGACCGCGCAGGCGACACCGTCGAGTACGGGAACGCCGTGTTCCTCCGATAGGCTGCTTGCCAGATCGGCCATGCCTGCGCAGCCAAGAACGATCGCCTCCGCCCTGTCCTCGTTGATGGCGCGCGCGATCTCGTCCGAGATTCTGGCCCTGGCGTCCGAGCCCGGCAGTTCGAGATCGAGCACGGCAACTTCCGACGACCTGACTTTCGCGCAGCGCGACGCGAGGCCGTATTTCGCCAGGTTGTGCTCGATCGCGGGGACGGAGCGGGCGAGCGTCGTCACGACGCTGAACTTGCCGGCGACGAGACTAGCGAGGTGGAAGGCGGCCTCGCCGATGCCGATGACCGGGGCCTCGGCGGCGCAACGTGCCGCGTCCAGCCCGGTATCGTCGAAACATGCGATGACATAGGCATCGATAGCGGCCGCCTTGCTCATTTCGGCGACGATACCCGGAATAGCGAAGACTTCGTCGTAATAGCCTTCGATGCTCGGCGGACCATCGCCGGGATTCACCGAGACGATTTCCGTCCCGGCAGAAGCGACGCTCGCCGCGACCTTGCCGATCTTGGCGGTCATCGATGCGGTCGTGTTGGGATTGATGACGAGTATGCGCATGCCGATCAGCCTCAAATCTCGCCGCCGAGATAAAGATGCTTGACCCGTTCGTCGGTCAGCAAATCAGCGGAGTTCCCACTCAGCGCAACGCTGCCGGTAGTCAGCGCATAGGCTCTCTGGGAAATGCGCAGCGCCATGCGTGAGTTCTGCTCGACCAGCAGAACGCTGACTTTCTCGTCGCGATTGATCGCCACGATCGAGCGGGCAAGGTCCTGGACGAGCTTGGGCGCGACGCCCAGCGACGGCTCGTCGAGCAGCAGCAGACGCGGCTTGGCCATCAGCGCGCGGCCGATGACCAGCATCTGCTGCTCGCCGCCGCTCATCGTGCCGGCGGCTTGCGAATAGCGCTCCTTGAGGCGGGGGAAGCGGCCAAGCACCATTTCCAGCGAGCCTGCGATCTCGGCCTTGTCGGATCGGGTGAAGGCGCCCATAAGGAGATTGTCCTTGACCGACATGTAAGGGAAGACACGGCGTCCCTCCGGCACCATGGCGATGCCCATCTTGACGATCGCATCGGGGGCGGCGGCGTCGATGCGCCGGCCATTGTAGTGGATCTCGCCGGACTTGATCTTGCGCAGCCCAGTAATGGCGCGAAGGATCGACGACTTGCCGGCGCCATTGGCGCCGACCAACGCGACGGTCTCCCCCTCATTGACTTCCAGCGACACGCCCTTCAGCGCGTAGACGTGATCATAGTAGAGTTGGACATCAGCAAATTTCAGGATCTGGTTCATAGCCCGATGGCCTCGTCTTCGCTGCCGAGATAAGCCTCGATCACCTTGTCATTGTTCTGGATTTCCGCTGGCGTTCCCTCGGCGATCTTCTGGCCGAAATTCAAGACGACGATGCGGTCAGAAATCTTCATTACGGCAGGCATGTCGTGCTCGACGAGAAGGATGGTGAGGCCGCGCTCGCGCAACCGTCTGACCATCGCCACCATTCTCATCGTCTCGTCGTGGTTCATCCCGGCGAAGGGCTCGTCAAGCAGCAGGATCGACGGGCTCGTGGCGAGGCCGATGGCGATGCCGAGAGCCCGCAAGTGACCGTGCGGCAAGTTTCGGGCGATTTCGCCGGCGAGCGACGACAGGCCAAGCAACGCCAGAATCTCGTCGGCTGATGCGCCAAAGGCTGCCTCGTCAGCCTTAGCCGTGCCAGTACCGAGGAAGAAGCCAAGCAGGCTCGCGGTGGAGCGCAGATGGTGAGCGATGATGACGTTGTCGCGCACGCTCATGTTTTTGAAGATCGTCGTTTCCTGAAACGTCCGGACGACGCCTTTGCGTGCGGCTATGTGCGGCGCGAGATCGGAGATGCGCTCGCCCTTTAAGCGCACTTCGCCCGATGTCGGCCTGAGGAACGACGAGATCAGCTTGAATAGCGTCGACTTGCCGGCGCCGTTGGGACCGATGACCGACAGAATCTCCTTCTCGCGCACCGAAAAGGAGATGTTGTTGACCGCGACGAGACCGCCGAAGCGTTTCGTCAGAGCCGAGACCTCAAGCAGATCGGCCATGGCTCAACCCTTCTTCCGGGTCGTGGCCGCAAGGCTGAGCAGCCCATTGGGCAGAAACAGCATCAGCACGATCATCAAGGTCGAGTAGATCAGAAGCTGGAACCGGCCAGTCTGGAACAGGAGGTCCCAGCCGAAATAAAGCACCAGCGTGCCGAGCATCGGCCCGAATACGTAGCCGAGCCCGCCGAGGAAGCAGTTCAGCATGAAGTTGACAGAGTCGGTGACCGTGAAGCTCGACGGATAGATCGACTGCGAGATGGCGGCGAAGATCGCACCGGCGACGCCGCCGAAGAAGGACGAGACGGCATAGGCTATGACGCGCAGATAGGCGATATTGACGCCGATCGACGAGGCCAGATCTTCGTTCTGCTGGAGCGACTGGCAGAGCTTGCCGACGCGCGAATGAACCAGCCGGTACACCACCGCGAAACAGACCAGCATAAGCGCGACCGCCAGCAGGTAGAAGGCCAGCCGAGAATTATGCAACGTGGCGAAATCCGGGATGATGGTGAGGCCCAGAATCGTGAGCGCCCCAGGCAGCGGGATGCTGACCATGCCCTTGGCACCGTTGGTGATCGGCAGCGCCAGCGCCAGAAGCCGCGCAACCTCGGTCAGCACCAGCGTCACCATGGCGAAGTAGACGCCGCGCAGGCGCAGGATCGGCAGGCCGATAAGCACGCTTGCGGCCGCGCAAAACAGGCCGGCGACCGGCAGCGTCAGCCAGAACGACCAGCCATAGGTCACCACAAGTATGGCCGAGACGTAGCCACCCATCAGCGCATACGCGCCCTGGCCGATATTGATCCGGCCGATGTAGAAAGTGAGCCACACGCCGGCACTGGCGATGCTAAGCAACGCCACCGAGGTGAGCGTGTAATAGAGGTCGATCCGGCCGCTGGCCGAGATCAGAACCGGCACGGCGATGAAGACGATCGCCAGAAAGGCGGCAACCGGGGCGATTTTCACGCTACGCGTCATGGCACCATCAACCCCACGGCTTGCCCATCAGCCCGTTGGGGCGGATCGACAGGAACACCATCAGCGCGGCGAAGATGACGAGGTAAGTGACGTCGCCATATTGGCGCAGCACGGTGAGGCCGACCGACTCCATCATGCCAAGGATGAAGCCGCCGGCGATCGCACCGCCGACAACGCCGGCGCCGCCGATCATCACCATCATGAAGGCCTTGATCGAGATCGGCCCGCCGATGCCGGAATTGACGCCAGTGATGGTGACCAAAAGACCGCCGACGATGCCCGCCAGCATGGCGCCCATGGCGAAGCCGATCATCGAATAGCGGTCGACCTGAACGCCCATCAATTGGGCGGCGACCCGATCCTGGGCCAGCGCCCGCATGGCTCGCCCGACCCTGCTGTACTGCATGTAGAGGACAAAGGCCGCGATGAAGACCAGTGCGAGCACGCCGACGACCATACGGTCATAGGGCATGATGATGCCGCCCTCGTTGAACACGCCCTTGACGATCTTGGGGACACCGCGCTGTTTTTCACCGAACAACAGCAGGATGACCGCGTCAAAAAAGAATGCCGTTGCCGCCGCGAGCAGCATTGTGCTTTCTTCGCGTAGACTTCGCCTGATGACAGTTCGGAAGAGGAATTTCTCCATCAGCGCGCCGACGACAGCGAGCGTCACGCCGGACGCCAGCAGCGCCACAACAAAAGGCAGCCCGAGTTGTCCATAGATTGTGTAGGTGATGAACCCGCCCAGCACATACATCTGCCCATGGGCGAAGTTGAGCACGTTCATCAAGGCAAAGATAAGCGTGAGCCCCAGTGCGATCAGTGCATATTGGGCACCGAGGTAGAATCCGTTGGCGATGACCTGTTCCATTGACGCCTTCGATCTTCCGAGGGACCCGGAACATGCTCCGGGCCCCCGGCAACGCGGGAGGAAATAACCGCAGGAACCTAACCCTAATCAACCGAGCCGACGAACAGGGTCTGGAAGGCGCCGTCCTTGTACTCATTGACAACCATCGGCACCGCGAGCTGACGCTTCTGGCCGAAAGAGGTCGTCCCAACATAGCTCAGCTTGGCGTCGCCTTTCAGGTAAGGGTTGGGAGCCGAGAAGGTGTCGATGGTCTTCTTGAACTCCTCGACATTGTCGATTGCCGCCGGATTGGCCTTCAGCGTTTCGAGGATGTATTCGAGCGCATAGACCTTGGTATTGGACTCGTCATTGTATTCGCCGAACATCTTGGTGTAGCGGTCGACGAATTCCTTCATCGTGTCGGAGGCGATTTCCGGCGTGGAGGCGCCACCGACGGAGATGAAGCCGTTGGCGTACTCGCCAGCGCCCTCCTCCAGAACCTTGGCGTCCTGCGCCGTTTCGGTCGAGATCAGGCCCTCGAAACCGAGCTCACGGGCGGCGCGGATGAGCAGCGGCGCATTGGCGGGCGCGACGCCGGATAGCACCAGCAGGTCGGGCTTCAGCGAAACGATCGGCGTGAGCACCGGCGTGAAGTCGCGCGTGTCGTTCTGATAGGTGTCGTTCTGGGCGACAATCTCGAGGCCCAACGCCTTGGCTGCCTCGACGCCACCATCGCGCTGGCTCAGCGGATCCGATTCATTGGCGGCAACGAAGGCGATCGTCTTCACCCCCTGTTTTTCCTTGAGATATTTGTAGATCGCCGGGCCCGATTGATAGTTGGCGATCATGCCGAGCACGGCATTCGAGGCAGGCTTCTGATAAAGCGCCTTCGGGAAAGCGTACGGGAAATAAATGATGCCGTTGGCCTCGGCGACCGGACGCACGGCGGCGGCACCGTCATCGACATTCGGGCCGACCACATAGTGGATGCCCTCCTGAGCCATCTTCTCCATGCCGGCGATGGCGCGCTTTGGGTCTTTCTGATCGTCGAAGGTAACGATGTTGACGTTGTAGGTGCTGTCACCGATCTTGACGCCGCCGGTTTCGTTGAGCCAGGCGGCACGCGTCTGCATTGAACGCACATTCGATGTGCCCCAGGCGGCGGCGGAGCCGCTTGTGACACCGACGAATCCGATCTTCAGTTCCTTGTTCTGGGCCTGCACGGACGGGATACCCATGGCGGCGATGGCCAGGGTCGAGACGGCGCCAAGCGCCATCGATTTGAGAGTCGCGCGTCGGTTGATCATTCTGCATTCCCCTTCTGGTTATCGCGCTTTGTGTTTTGCTCATCGGCTGCGCGGATGCCTTAAAGGGAAACCTGGATTGGAAAATTGTCAACATTATTCTTCATTTTCGTATACAATCGTGCGCAAGGTGTGCGAAGGAACGCTTGCGGATTTAGCGTCCGATGCTGTCGTACTGTCCACCACCCGCACCCTCGTCGCGCTATGCCGACGTCGATTTGCCGTCGAGGAGACCAACAGGGTCTCTTGCGACTCTCCCGCCCGGAGCGGCGGCGACTCTGATTTCCGCCTAGGTAGAGAGGAAGAGGTGGCGAAGCCGAGCGAACGCAGCGCGCGGATTAGGTCGCGAGCGATTGCAGAACGCCGGGGTCGGGAGGAGATGCTGCGGCTGACGTCCATCGGAACGAGCGAAGCGACGGGTCGTCAACGTTCTCAAGGAGATGATACCGCTGAGATTGCTGTTCGCTTCGTTTCCGACCTGGCCAGCGTTACACGCTCGGCCCAATGATGCGATCGTTGCTGGCGATCCCCAGGAGATCATTAAGGTGATCGATGCGTGGACGTTCGCCTGTGATATCCTCGAGGAAGCGCAATTGGATGTTGATCGCCACGGAAGGCGGATAACAGCTTGCACTTCGCTAGGTCATTGGCGCTCCATTTCCACCTCTGTCTCTAGACTTTCGATGTCGCGGGAGATCGAAGCGACAGCCAGCGTGCGCCCTTTGCGCTTGAAGCGCAGCAGGCAATCTTTGGCAATGATGTCTCCATCGACCGCGATCTCGTCCCATTGTCCGGCATGACCGACATAGTTGATGGGAATATCGTAATGCTGGCTCCAAAAGAACGGCACGGCGACGAATTTCTCGCGATGGCCGAGTATGTTGAGTGCTGCGGTTTGCCCCTGCCTCTCTGCTACCACCCAATGCTCGACCCGAATGTTCTCGCCAGTGTGAGGATCGGGCCACCGCGCAATGTCACCGGCGGCGAAGATCCCTGGCGCGCTCGTCTCCAGAAACGCGTTCACGACGACCCCGTCGTCAACGGTCAGCCCTGCCTTCTCGGCAAGCCCAGTCCGCGGTCGCACGCCGATGCCGACGACGACGAAATCTGCCGTCAACGTATTGCCACTACTTAGTTTCACGTTGGTGCCGTCGATGCTGCTCGCGGTATCTTCGAGACGGAATAAGACACCATTCTGCTCATGGAGGGCGCGGATGAAGTCGCCCATTTGCGGACCAAGGACCCGCTCCATGGGCCGTCTCTCCGGTGCCACGACATGAACTTCGATGTCGCGCAAGCGCAGGGCCGCGGCAACTTCCAGGCCAATGAAACTGGCGCCAAGCACGACGGCGCGGCGCGCAGTCGTGGCTCGCTCGATGATCGCCTTGCAATCTGCGAGCGAGCGCAGCGTGTGAACCTGTGGCTGGTCGGCGCCGGGGATAGTGAGGCGGACCGGTTCGGCTCCGGTCGCAAGCAGCAGCCTGTCATAGGGGGTCCGGGCGCCATCAGCGAGTACAACCTCGCCAGAACGTGCATCGATGCTGACGACGTCCGCATTGAGATGCAGATCGATATCGTTCTTTGAGTAGAAGCTCTCCCGGCGGAGCGGGATCCAATCCTCCGGTGCTTTGCCGGCGAGGTAATCTTTGGAAAGATTGGGCCGATCAACGGGTGGCGCTTCGTCGTTGCTGAGCATGACGATGCTGCCATGATAGTGTTCGCGCCGCAGTTTTTCGGCCGCTGCGAAACCGGCCGCGCCGCCGCCGACAATGACGATATTCTCGGGAACCTGGCCGGAGCCTCTATCGCGCTGCTTCGGTGCCGTCCGCTTGCGCTTCTCGCCCACAAATATCCGTTCATCGCGTAGTTCCACCGACCAGCATGCGATTGGATTGAAGGCGGGGGCATGCAAGGCCTCGCCAGTGCGCAAATCGAAGCACGCGTGATGCCACGGACACCGGACAGTATCCCCCACCACAAGACCGTCGACGAGCGGCCCACCGTAATGTGTACATGCCGCCCCGATGGCGAAGACCTCAGCCCCGCGGCGCACCAGCAGTACCTGCTCGTTGCCACAATGGCCGACGAACTTGCCGCCATCGGGAAGATCGGCGAACGCGACGCCCTGGACCAGATCCGGCCCTTCTAATTTGGAATGACCTTCAGCCATTTTCTTCTCCCTTGGCGATACAGTGTCAAATCGCCTGGACGGCTAAGAAGCGGGAAATCTTCAGGTCCGCCGGCCTCGGAATACTTTCCGCCTGGCTAGTGCGCCTTCAGGTGCCCGACACCGCTTGTGCCCAAACGTCCGACCACATCATTTGTTGCCAGTGGGCGGCATGCACGCTTGAATTTCCGATCTCGTGCCCTTCGGCGACGAGCTTGCGGCAGCGCCTTTGTCGTCCTTGTGGGTCTGAAGGCCGTGCGCAGCCTAATAGATCGTCTGGCGTGAGGCGCGGCCCGCCAATCGAGCCAGCTTTGGGATGGACCTATCTATGGCGCGTGTAGGGAATGGGGTAAAATAAGCCGACAGCGGGCTCCGAAGGGTCGCAGTTGTTGTGAGTCTCAACGGTCGGAAAGTGCGAGCCAAGTTCAGATGTGTGAGCAGGGATTTGCATAAGTTCGTCCGTTGACTGGAAGACTGCACGAATGCGCCACGCTCGCGCAGCAAATCGATCGGCAGTCCTCGGGAGCCTACCATAAATCAATAAAATCAACGCGATACACCGTGGTTCGCCAATATTGACTTGGCCAACCAAACCAAAATATGATGCTAAGTCATTGATAAATAACGACAATGGTGGGCCCGGAGGATGCGCCAAAAACATTGATTTCATTGGCGCGCCCGGCAAGGCTTGAATACAGGACGAATTCCACTTTGAAGCTGGTACGCCGACAATCTATTCAGCGGCCTCAGCGACCTGCACTGGGATGTAATTCAGGATGGGCCCGAGCCACTGCTCGACCTCCGAAATTGACATGTCTTTGCGCCGTGCATAGTCCTCCACCTGATCGCGCTCGATCTTGGCCACCCCGAAATAATAGCTTTCCGGATGGGCGAGATAGATGCCGGAGACCGACGAGCCGGGCCACATGGCATAGCTTTCGGTCAAGGTGACCCCTGCGTTGCGTTCGCCGTCGAGCAGCCTGAACAGCGTCGCCTTCTCGGTATGGTCGGGCTGCGCCGGATAGCCGGGCGCCGGCCTGATGCCGCAATAGGGTTCGCCGATCAGATCCTCCGGGGCCAGGTTCTCGTCCGGCGCATAGCCCCACAACTCTTTTCGGACACGCTCGTGCAGCCGCTCGGCGAAGGCTTCGGCGAAGCGGTCGGCGAGCGCCTTCACCATTATCGAGGAATAATCGTCATTGGCCCGCTCGAAGCGCTCGGCGATCGCCACTTCCTCGATGCCGGCGGTCACGATGAAGCCGCCGAGATAATCCGCCTTGCCACTTTCGAGCGGCGCGACGAAATCCGACAGGGCGACGTTGGCCTTGCCGTCGCGCTTGGTCAGTTGCTGGCGCAGCGTGAAGAAGGTCGCCAGCTCTTGCGAACGCGTGTCGTCGGTGAAAAGCCTGATGTCGTCGCCGACGGCATTGGCCGGCCAGAAGCCGATCACGCCCTTCGGTGCGAACCATTGTTCCGCGATGATCTGCTTCAGCACCGCTTGTGCATCCTCGAACAGCTGGCGCGCCGCCGGCCCCTGTGCCTCGTCTTCGAGAATCTTCGGATAGCGCCCCCTCATCTCCCAGGTCTGGAAGAACGGCGTCCAGTCGATGTAGCGGGCGAGTTCGGCGAGGTCCCAGGTCTCGAAAACCTTCAGCCCAAGGAAGGAGGGGTTTTGCGGGACATAGCCCGACCAGTCGATCTTGTGGGCGTTTGCCCTTGCCCTGGCGAGCGGAAGGCGCAGCTTGTCGGCTTCACTACGCGCATGCGCGTCCGCCACCTTGCGGTACTCGGCGCGTACCATATCGACATAGTCGCCCTTTGCCTGGTGGGACAGCAATGACGAGACGACGCCAACGGCGCGGCTGGCATCTGTGACGTAGACCGTCTGGCCGCGCTCATAGCGCGGGTGGATCTTGACCGCCGTGTGAACGCGGCTGGTCGTCGCCCCGCCAATCAGCAACGGAATGTCGAAACCTTCGCGCTCCATTTCGGAGGCGACATGCGCCATCTCGTCGAGCGACGGCGTGATCAGGCCGGAGAGGCCGATGATGTCGACGTTTTGCTCGCGCGCCGTCCGCAGAATCTTAGTCGCTGGCACCATGACGCCTAGATCGATGATCTCGTAGTTGTTGCAGGCGAGCACGACGCCGACGATGTTCTTGCCGATGTCATGGACGTCGCCCTTGACCGTCGCCATCAGGATTTTTCCGGCGGTCTGGCGTTCGCCGGTGTCGATGCCGTTGGCGGCGTTGGCCAGCTTCTCGGCTTCCATGTGCGGCAGCAGCCCGGCGACCGCCTGTTTCATCACGCGCGCGGACTTGACCACTTGCGGGAGGAACATCTTTCCGGCACCGAACAGGTCGCCGACGACGTTCATGCCGGCCATCAGCGGGCCCTCGATGACATGGAGCGGCCGCTCGGCGGCAAGCCGCGCCTCGTCGGTATCGGCGTCGATGAACTCGGTGATGCCATTGACCAGCGCATGCGAAATGCGCTTGTCGACAGTCCACTCCCGCCAGGCGAGATCGCGTTCCTTGGCCTCCTTGCCGGCGGTTCCCTTGAAGCGCTCGGCAAGTTCCAGCATCCGCTCGGTGGCGCTGCCGCCGCCCGCCGGCTGGCGGTTGTTGACGACGTCCTCGCAGGCTTCGCGCAGTTCCGGATCGATCGATTCGTAGACTGCAAGTTGGCCGGCATTGACGATGCCCATGTCCATGCCGGCCTGGATGGCGTGGTAGAGGAACACGGCATGCATGGCCTCGCGCACCGGTTCGTTGCCGCGAAACGAGAAGGACAGGTTCGAGACGCCACCCGAAATGTGGACGTGAGGTAGGGTCTGGATGATTTCCCGCGTCGCCTCGATGAAGTCGACCCCGTAATTGTTGTGCTCGTCGATGCCGGTGGCGATGGCGAAGATGTTCGGGTCGAAAACGATGTCTTCCGGCGGGAAGCCGGCCTGCTCGGTCAGGAGCTTGTAAGCGCGGGTGCAGATGGCGACTTTTCGCGCCTGCGTGTCCGCCTGGCCTTCCTCGTCGAACGCCATGACGACGACCGCCGCGCCATACGCGCGGACGAGTTTCGCATGGTGGAGAAAAGCTTCCTCGCCTTCCTTCATCGAGATGGAATTGACCAGCGGCTTGCCCTGCACGCATTTCAAGCCAGCCTCGATGATCTCCCATTTCGAACTGTCGATCATCACCGGCACGCGGGCGATATCCGGCTCGGCGGCGATCAGGTTGAAATACTCGACCATCGCCTTCTTCGAATCGATCAGGCCCTCGTCCATGTTGATGTCGATGATCTGGGCACCGTTGGAGACCTGATCGCGCGCGATGTCGAGGGCGGCAGGGTAGTCGCCGGCGGTGATCAGTTTCCTGAATTTCGCCGAGCCGGTGACGTTGGTGCGCTCGCCGACATTGACGAACGGAATTTCCTTGGTGAGCGTGAAGGGTTCCAGACCTGACAGGCGCATTTTGCGCTCGATCTCCGGAATGGCGCGCGGCGGATATTTCCTCACTGCCGCTGCGATGGCGCGGATGTGATCCGGCGTCGAGCCGCAGCAGCCGCCGACGACATTGACCAGTCCCTCGCGCGCAAAACCCTCGATCTGCGCCGCCATGAATTCCGGGCTCTCGTCGTAGCGGCCGAACTCGTTGGGCAGGCCGGCATTGGGATAGGCACAGGTGAAGGTGTTGGCGACGCCGGAAATCTCGGCGACATGTGCGCGCATGGCGTTGGCGCCGAGCGCGCAGTTGAGGCCGACCGTGAACGGACTGGCGTGGCGGATCGAATGCCAGAAGGCCGTCGGTGTCTGGCCCGACAGCGTGCGGCCCGACAGGTCAGTGATCGTGCCTGAGATCATGACCGGAAGATGCACGCCCTTTTCGAGGAAGATCTCGTTGCAGGCGAAGATCGCCGCCTTGGCGTTCAGCGTGTCGAAGATCGTCTCGATCAGGATGATGTCGGCGCCGCCGTCGATCAGGCCGCGCAACTGCTCGCCATAGGCGATGCGCAGATCGTCGAAGTTGACGGCGCGATAGCCGGGGTTGTTGACGTCCGGCGACATCGAGGCGGTGCGGTTGGTCGGTCCCAGCGCGCCGGCGACGAAGCGTCGCTTGCCGTCTTCCTGTTGGGCGCGAATGCACGCCCGCCGCACCAGACGGGCACCGTCCCGGTTCAGGTCATAGACCGCATCCTCCATGCCGTAATCGGCCTGGGCGATCGACGTGGAGGAGAAGGTGTTGGTCTCGATGATGTCGGCGCCGGCAATCGCGTACTGGTAGTGGATTTCCTCGATCGCTTTCGGCTGCGTCAGGATCAGCAGGTCGTTGTTGCCCTGTTGATGGCAGGCGCAGCCGACGAACTTGTCGCCGCGGAACTGTTCCTCGTTGAAGCCATGCCCCTGGATCTGCGTGCCCATCGCGCCGTCGAGGATAAGGATTCGTTCGCGCGCGGCCGATTCCAAGGCAGAACGAATCTCCGATCCATCCGCCTTGGCGACAACGGGTCCGAAAAGGGAATCCAAGGAGGATTCAGAATGCACCACGGTGAGCCTCGGCTTCCAAGATCATACACCGTGACATAAACATATCTTTATGTCAAAATATGATGTGCTCATTGTAACCTTTGATACGTCATGGCAGGCATCACGCTGGTCGTTAGCCCCACTGCCAATGCGGCAAGGCCTATTCCGAGTTCATGTCTCATCTTTCACTCCTCCAAAGAATCTTGAATGTCAGTCCGTCATTTCGCAGTCATGGCAATGTTCCTTCTCGCCAGACCGGAAACCTCCTGGCCATCAAAGGCATTGTGGGGGCCCCGCCTCCGCGATTTCCTCCAATCGGCCCGGTGGCGCCTCCCGGCTTGATCCAAATTTAAGACGCCAACGCACGGGCACTGGCCCTATGAAGATTCATCGCTTTTCGTGCCCGCACCCGAGCAGAAAACTCCCCTCAGGTGCCGGCCTTGGGAGGCAACATTTTCTGCTGTTTCGAATTGCCGGCTTGGTCTCAACTCACGGACCGAGTTGGCCATATTCATGCGAACGAGCACAGAAGAGCGCTATCAGCCCATCTGTCGCGAAGAGCGGAGAAATTGGATCAGGGCAAGTTAATTTCCTCCTCCACGTTTCGCTGGTTGGCAGCGTTATATGTTGTTCTTGGCAACAAATTAAACGGTACGGGAATTCTGTCAAGCCAAAAAACCCGCCGAGGCAACGGCCCCGGGATTCCGCGTATTATCCTCTGCATATTTGCGTGAATGATGCTCGATCCGGTTAGGAGTTGCCGCGCGCACAAGCATTGGTTGCGCCGTCGAGGACCTTGACATTTGTCACGATGGGGGCATTTTTGTTGTCATTGTCAACATTTATAGAGTCGCCAGTACCCAGGAGGAAACAGCCGATGCGCAGATTGGGCATTCATTCGTTCGTATGGACCGGCGGTGGCACTCAGGCCATGCTTGAAGAAGCGATGGAGAATTCGGCTGCGTGCGGTTACCGGCTGATCGAGTTTGCGTATCTTCAACCCGAAAAGTTCGACATCCATCGCCTCGCCAAGAAGGCTCAGTCGTTAGATCTCGAAATCGCCCTCACCATGGGCCTGCCCTTGGGCGCCGATGTGTCGAGCGAGGACGGCGCTGTCGTGAAGGCAGGTGAGGAATTACTCGCGAATGCAGTCGCGGCGGTGCGGGACATCGGCGGCACCAAGCTCGGGGGCATTCTCTATTCCGCGCATACGAAATACTCGACAATGCCGAGTGATCGCGGCCGCAAGAACAGCATTGCAGCCATTGCCAAGACGGCTGACGCAGCAAAGAAGGCCGGCGTCGATCTGGTCCTGGAGGTCGTCAACCGGTTCGAGACGAATCTCTTGAACACGGCGGCTCAGGGCCTCGACTTCATCAAGGCGACCGGCTCCGATCACGTCACGCTCCATCTCGACACGTTTCATATGAACATCGAAGAGGCCAATCCAGCGGCGGCCATTCGTCTGGCCGGCGACAAGATCGGCTATTTTCACATCGGCGAAAGCAATCGCGGCTACCTCGGCGATGGAGTGATCGATTTCGATCGCATCTTCGACGCGCTGCTAGACATCGGCTATAACCGCGACATCACCTTTGAATCGTTCTCCAGCGCCGTGGTCGATGAGGGTCTGTCCCTCGCATGCGCCATATGGCGCGACACCTGGACCGAGAACATGCCGTTGGCAAAGCACGCCAAGGCCTTCATCGACCTGAAAATGCAAGAGGCGGTTCGTCGGCGAACGACGAATGCCCGTCCATAAGTCGAGGATAATCTGATTATGCGGCAGTGCGGACCCTCTGCCTAAGGCGCCCTGCTCCGCGGTCTTCAGCGCTGTAGTGCTGCGGTTTTTTCGCTGTTCATCGGCAGCCTCGGATCCGTGAGACAGAAGCTTCGGGGGATGCGCGTTCAATAAGATCGCGCCAGTTGCTGCACGCCTGCGCGGCGTGTACCAAGTGAGCGCGTTGTGGTTGCGTTCGGCTTGCGGACCGCAGGTAACCTGGAGAGACCTAAGTGAATGACCCGGCGCTGACCGCCAGTTCAAATCGCAGGATTCGACAAAACAATGAAGTGGCGGCTCTAAGAGCCCTTCATCAATTTGGACGTCTCACTCGAGCCGAACTCGCGCGCAAGTTACGGCTTAACCGCTCTTCGTCGGGGCATATCATCGCGAGCCTGACGGCTGACGGTCTGGTGCGCGAAGCAATTGAGGATCTGCCTGAACAAGCGGGCTATGCCCGAGCCGGCCGTCCCGGCATCATGCTGGAGCTTGTGCCGGATGCTATTTTCTTCCTTGGGGTCGAGATCGGTGTCGAGCATATCAGTACGGTAGAGATCGATCTTGGAACCAATATCGTTTCGACGAATGTGGAACCGTTTGATGGTCCGTCGATCAACGTAGAGGCCGCGGTCGACCGCGCCGTGAGGCTGGCTCTCCAATCTATTCCTGTGTCAAAACTGGAGCGATGTGAAGGCGTTGGCGTATCAACCCCGGCGCAAATGGATAAGAATGGCTTCGTCCACTTTGCGCCGCTTCTCGGCTGGCGAAATGTTCACCTTGCAAAGCTGGTGAGAGACGCCCTGCCGATTCGTGTTCCGGTCCTTGCCGAGAACGATGCCAACGCATTCGCGATCGGCGCGACTTACGGGCGCAGCGAGGTGCATTCCGGCGTCACGCTTTTTCTCGTTATGGAGAGCGGTGTCGGCGGCGGCATTATCGTTGACGGCAGCCTTTTTCGCGGCGCCAACGGGCTGGCGGGGGAGATTGGGCACTTGATTATCAGCGACGCGCCAGGCCCGCGCCGCAATCTCGAACAACTAATCGGCCTTGAAAACATTATGGCCGATTATCGCAAGACCTCCGCCCTCAGTGATCCGACATTCGGCAACTTCCTTTCCGATGTCCAAAACCGGTTGCCCAGCGCCGTCTCAACAGCCGAGGACTGGGCAAGGGCTTTGGCAATAGGCCTGGTGCAGACTTGCCGAATCATCGACGCCGACAAGATCGTGCTAGGCGGTTCGGTCGCCGCACTCTATCCCTTGATGGCTGCCAGGGTCGCTGCACACATCCATGCCATACAGGAATCCAGTTTCCCGTTCCCATCGATCACAATGAATGATGAAGGAACTGTCGGTTCCGCCTTCGGTGCGGCCTGCATGTTACATCAGCGATACTTGTCTCTGCAAAGCCAGCGTTTCGCCGACGGTACGGCGGAACTCGAAGGGGCAGAGGAAGACGAAGACTAATGTCCAGGTTCGGCACTGCCGAACCGATGCTGCTGCTCGGGCTACCCGTCTGATCGCGATTTAGAACGCCATTGTGGCGTGTCCGTCTCGATTGATTAATATGTTGCATAAAGCGACAAACATAATTAATGTAGCCTCTGGAGGAGCATCCCGCATTCCCATCGTGGCCGTCTCGGGTTGTCGTTCGCTGTGGAGCGAGCGGCCGCAACCTCCAGGCGCGTGCTCCAGTCAAAAGATGTGCGCTAGCCGAGTTGTATGATGCCCGCAGATGCGATTTTAAGTCAGACCAAGCTCGCACCCGACGCACTAGGGCCGACGGTGGTCATCGGCGAGATCCTGGTGGAGATCATGGCTAAAAGTCGCGGCGACGGCTTTCTCGAGCCGATAGAGCTTATCGGCCCCTTTCCCAGCGGCGCGCCGGCGATTTTCATCGATCAATGCGCCAAGATCGGCGGGTCGGCGGCAATTGTCGCCTCGGTCGGCGATGACGATTTCGGCCGCATCAACATCGAGCGGCTCCGGTCTGACGGCGTGGACGTATCGGCCATCTCGGTCAGCCAGGATTATCCGACCGGAAGCGCGTTTGTTCGCTATCGCAATGACGGCTCGCGCGACTTTGTCTTCAACATCGGAAAATCGGCGGCGGCCCTGGTGAGCCTGACGGTTGAAGCGAAGGCGCTCTTCGAGCGGGCTGGACACCTCCACGTCATGGGTAGCGCTTTTGCCATCCCGGGTATCTGGGAGACGATGGATCATGCCATCGGCGTCATCAAGCGGCGCGGCGGCTCCGTTTCACTTGACCCGAACTTGCGCAAGGAATTGCTCGGGCTCGGGCAGACGCAGGAGCGCTTCGCCAAGCTCGTCGATGTCGCCGACCTTATCCTGCCCTCCGGCGACGAATTGTTCATGGCAGCTGGAGTTGATGGTGAATCTGCCGCGGTCATCGCGCTCTTTGGGCGCAGTGTGACAGAGATTGCGCTTAAACGCGGCGAACACGGATCAAAATTCTTCGGTGCTGACGGCTCGCGGATTGATTGCTCGGCGTTCAGGGTTGCGGAAATTGATCCGACGGGCGCTGGCGACTGTTTCGGCGGCGCTTACGTCGCTTGCCGCCGTCTCGGCATGCCTGTGTTCAAAGCCCTAGAGTATGCCAATGCCGCGGGAGCCCGCAACGTTACTATTCAAGGTCCGATGGAAGGTGCCGCCTCGCGTCGGCAGCTTGACGAATTCATCGCCGTGACCCCGAGAAACGCTCGATGACCGGTCTCCTCAAAAGCCTGGCGGCGGCGCGGCGCAATGGTTCGCCGATAGGCGTCACGTCTGTCTGCTCAGCGCATCCATTGGTCATTCGGGCAGCAGCGCGCAATGCTGCACGCTTCTCCGACATGCTTGTGATCGAAGCAACCTGCAACCAGGTCAACCAGTTCGGTGGCTACACCGGAATGCTGCCCAGCGATTTTGTTCGTCTCGTCCAGCACATATCGGCAGAAGAAAAGCTTCCGATGGAAAGGATCATCTTCGGTGGGGATCACCTTGGGCCAAATCCGTGGCGCGGGGAACATGCCGGCGCAGCGATGGCGAAGGCAGAAGAGATGGTCACGGCGTACGTGTCCGCCGGCTTTCGAAAGATCCACCTCGATGCTTCGATGGGATGCGCCGGCGNGGCGAGCCTGCCGCGCTCGACGACGCCAGAACGGCGGAGCGTGCAGCGCGGCTGGCCTTGGCGGCAGAGCGCGCGGCGCGCGCCGCAGGAGATGAGGCCCCGGTCTACATCATCGGCACCGAGGTGCCGACGCCCGGCGGCGCCAACCATGCAATCAGCGACATTGAGCCGACCAGCGTAGCGGCGGCGACGCACACGATCGATGTTCATCGCGACCTGTTCCTGAAGCAAGGCTTGGCCGATGCGTTCTCACGCGTCATCGCACTGGTGGTCCAGCCCGGTGTGGAGTTCGGCAATGAGAATGTGGTCCTTTACGATTCCGCCAGGGCACGCGGGCTGACGCGGCTGCTCGAGCAGGAGCCTGGCCTGGTCTACGAGGCGCATTCAACCGACTACCAGGGACGAACATATTTGCGCCAATTGGTCGAGGACGGCTTCCCGATCCTGAAAGTGGGGCCGGAATTGACCTTCGTCCTGCGTGAGGCGCTCTACGCGCTGGACCTTATCGCGACCGATCTTTTGCCTGACTACGGAGCCCGTCCACTCTATCAGGCCATGGAGCGATTGATGCTGGCCAAACCCGGCAATTGGCAGGGCCACTATCACGGCTCGGAAGCCGAACAGCGCATCCAGCGCCACTACTCGTTCTCGGACCGCATCCGGTATTACTGGAACCAGCCGGAGGCGGAAGCAGCGGTCGCGAGCCTGACCGCGGCCCTGCACGGCAAGACGGTGCCGCTCACGCTGTTTCGCCAGCATCTGCCCGCATTCGAGGCGTTTGCAGGCAAACCGCTCGAGCCTACCTCGTTACTGATCGCCTCGATCCAGCGCAGCCTGGACGAGTACCGCTTCGCCTGCACGGGCGAGGCACTCAACACCGAAAGCAACCCGACGGCTGGAGGACGAAGATGAGCGAACAACTCTCTGGAAAGGTCATTGCAATCACGGGCGCGGCATCGGGTATCGGCCTTGCTTGTGTCCGTGGTTGTCTCGATGCTGGCGCGCGGGTGGTCCTGATCGACTATGCGGATGAGAAACTGCGCAGCCTGGCTGCTGATCTCGGCGAGAACGCGATTCCTTTGAGGGTGGATCTCACCAATCCGGAAAGCGTGGCAGGCATGATGCCCGGCATTCTGGACAAGGTCGGTCACCTCGACGCCTTCCATGCCAATGCCGGCGCCTATATCGGCGGCGATTTCATTGATGGTGATCCGGACGCCTTTGACGGGATGCTGAAGCTGAACGTCAATGCCGTATTCCGAACGGTCCATGCGGTCCTGCCGCACATGATCGAGCGGGGCACGGGAGACATTGTCGTCACCAGTTCCGTTGCCGGCCATACCGCAATACCATGGGAGCCGATCTACACCGCTTCCAAGCACGCAGTTCAAGCGTTCGTCCATGCGCTGAGGCGACAGGTGGCGAAGCACGGCATCCGTGTCGGCGCGATCGCCCCCGGACCGGTCCTGACGCCCCTCGTCGCCGACTGGCCGAAGGAGAACCTCGACCGGGCGATGGCGGCCGGAAATCTGTTTGAGCCGAAGGAAATTGCCGAAGTCCTGCTGTTCATGCTGACCCGGCCGAGAACGGTGACAATTCGCGATATCGTCATTCTGCCGACCAACTTCGACATTTGAGACGTAGCGTCTCGGCATCGAAATTCGGGGAGGTAGGCCATGTACCAAGCGCGCTTCAGGGTGGACAACGAGGTCGCCGTGGTGACCGGCGGAGGCAGAGGTATTGGCCTCGCATGTGCCGAAGCGTTGGGCGAGTCCGGAGCGCATGTGGTCATCATAGAGCCCGACGAGCAGATCGGCAGTGCTGGCAGGGATGCACTGACTGCGAAAGGCTACTCGGCCGAGCTGATGCTCGGTGACGTCACTTCGTCAACAAGGATGAGCGAGATTGCTGACACGCTCGCCACTCGTGGCACGCCGGCTTCGATTCTCGTCAACAATGCCGGCGTCGGCAGCAGCGGCATTTCGTCGGAAGATATCAGTGATGAACTCTGGCTGTGGATGATGAACGTCAACATCAACGGCGTCTTCTGGTGCTCGCGCGCTTTCGGCCGCCACATGATCGCGGCCGGCCGCGGCTCAATCGTCAATCTGGGTTCCATGTCGGGCACGATCTGCAACCGGCCGCAGCCGCAAACACCTTACAATGTCTCCAAGGCGGCCGTGCATCACATGACCCGCTCGATCGCCGCCGAATGGGCGCCTCATGGCGTGCGGGTTAACGCGGTGGCGCCAACCTACATCGAAACGCCGATGGTCCTGGCGATTCCGGAAAACGCGCCGCGTATAGAAGCGTGGTTGCGAGACACGCCAATGGGCCGCATGGGCCAGGCGCACGAAGTCGCCAGCGCTGTCCTGTTCCTCGCTTCCGACGCGGCCAGTTTGATGACCGGAGCCGTCGTACCCGTCGATGGGGGATTTACGTGCTGGTAGGACCGTAGCAGCCAAGAGTTTCCTCCCGGTCACTTCTCTCACCGAAGCTCGAGCTCGAGAAGGTGGATGCGGCTTCGGCCGCCGGCACATCGCCTTAGGTAACCTCGGCGCCGATCGCAGCCAGCGCGAACCACGTCGAAATCCTTGTCCCCAACCAACAGTCGAGCCGCCCGCCAGGCACCGCCGACCAATGTAGATCGGCAATCTGTCAGCAAAATTAATGACGCCTCCGCACGGGCGACGCTGGCCGAGCCCTGCTTCGAACGGTCATGCCGCCGCTGGGCAGTTCGCAGTCTCGCCGCGACTACCAGAAGGCTTGTATGCGCCCATTGCGATGGCGCGCACCTCCAGCGGTGTAGTCGAGCAGAGTCGCCTGGTCGTGGACTAATGACCTCGACGGATCTGTAGGATTTGCGCACGCCGCTCAGCTTGAGCTCAGCCATGGCTTGCCTCCCGGGCACCGGCACGTTTGGTCGTGTCGTTGTTGTTTTCGTCATCTTGCGCCATCGCCAGCGGCGCGCCTGGTTCGCCTTCCCACAGGATCAGGCTGGCGGCGCCGATCAGTCCGGCCTGATTGCCGAGTTGCGCCGGCACGATGGGTACGTCCCGGTAGGCGGGCATCGCCCGCTGCTCGACGACCGCCCTGATGCTTGGAGCCAAGAGGTCGAAACCGTTGGCGAGACCGCCACCCATTACGATCAGGTCCGGCGAATAGAGATGAAGCAGATTGGTGAAGCCGATGCCCAGCCAATTCGCCTCCGCCTCGATGAGTGTGCGCGCGCGCCCGTCGCCTGCACGCGCGGCATCGACCACGTGCCTGGCCGAGATGTCGCCGTCGGCCGAAAGGCGCCGCAGCAGCGAGCCGTCGCC
>NZ_AYVL01000026.1 GCF_000502835.1 Mesorhizobium sp. LSJC280B00 | reverse complement strand
CGCCTGCGCTTCGTCCAGCCGGTTGAGTTTGACCAGCGCCATGATCACCACCCGGTGCGAGGAGCCGTAATTCGGCATCTCGCGCAGCGCTCGTTCTCCCCAAACCAGCGCTTCCTCGTAGCGTTCGAGCATCAGGTAGCTCATCCCGATGCCGGAGAGCGCGATGCCCTTCTCGGGGTCGACCGGACTCAGCCGCATTGCCCTGTGGAAGTGCTCGATCGCGACGAGGGGGTGGCCGGAATGGGCGTTCACCCAGCCGCTGCCCGTATGGCCCTGCGCCGAATTGGGGTTAAGGAGCAGGGACCGTTCGATCGTGTCCAGCGCCGTCTCGTAATCCTTGGCGCTGTAGGCGATCACCTGCGCGGCGAAACGCAAGCTTGTCGGGTCGTCTCGCGCGTCCGCCAGCACCTCGCGAGCCATGCGCACGGCGACGCGGATATCGTCGGGCTCGTGCCAGCACTGACTCACCGACAGGCTGCGGATATAGGCACCGAGTGCCTTCGCCAGGGTGAAGCCTGGGTCGATGCTGAGCGCCTCGTTGGTGAGCCGGCGCACGTCGGCGAAGCCTTCGCGCGTCATGCTGTAGAAGCGCGGCAGCGCACGAAGGTAGAGGTCGTAGGCACCGATGTAGTCGGTCGGCTTCATGCGCGCCTGCTTGATCTCCTGCAGCCGGATGCTCGGTTCGACAGCGCCGACGACGCTCTCGGTCACCTTGTCCTGCAGGTCGAAGATATCGCTCACGTCGCCCTCGAAGCGGTCGGCCCAGACATGGTGTCCGCTGATCGCGTCCACCAACTGCCCACTGATGCGCACCCGCGATCCTGCTCTGCGGATGCTGCCTTCGAGCACGTAGCGGACGCCCAGCTCGCGCCCGACCTGGCGAAGGTCTACCGCCCGGCCCTTGTAGGTGAAGGACGAGTTGCGGGCGATCACGAAGAAGGAGTTCACCCGGCTCAATCCCGTGATGATGTCCTCCACCAGCCCGTCGGCGAAGTATTCCTGGTCGGGATCGCCGCTCATGTTGGTAAAAGGCAGAACCGCGATCGAGGGTTTCGCGGGCAGCGGAGGCGATGCAGCCACCGAGGCACCGGCGTCGGTCTCGACGCGGTAGGCGCGCACAGGCCGCTCGATGTTCTTGAGGCGCAGGTCGCCGAGCGGCGTGAAGCCGCAGTCGAGCTTGCCCTGCAGGTGGTCGTAGGCGGTGCCTGAGACGACCACGGTGCCGGGGTCGGCGATGCTGTCGAGGCGGGCGGCGATGTTGACCCCGTCGCCGTAGAGGTCGCCGTCCTCCTCGCAGACCACGTCGCCGAGATTGATGCCGATGCGGAAGCGAATCCGCTCTTCCTCGGGCATCTCCGCCTCGTGTTCTGCCAGGGCCTGCTGGACCGCCATCGCCGAGGCCACCGCGTTGACGACGCTCGCGAACTCACACAGCATGCCGTCGCCGGTGAGCTTGACGATCCGACCCCGGTGCTCAGAGACCAGCGGTTCGAGGAGGTCCTTGCGGTAGATCTTCAGCCGCTCGAGCGTGCCGCGCTCGTCGCGCTCCGTCAGGCGCGAATAGCCGACCACGTCGCAAACCATGATCGCTGCGAGGTGACGCTGCGTGGTCATTGCACCGCTCAGCCAAGCGCCTGCACGCGGGCCGCCCCGCGTCCATGTCCTGCCAACTTCCAGAAGCCCCATGTGCATGGTATCCGTCTCTCCCAGTCGCCGCCCATCGCCGATACAGAACGGAAAACGCAGCTCGACCTTGCCTTCACGAGATTTCGCTATCCCGCTTGCGAGGCGTGGAGCGTTCCAGTCGCCGCGCTAACAGCCAACCGGCGACACGCCCACGCAGCCTCTGGGGACGCTGACACGCCACTCCCAGAAGGCCGGAGATATTTGCTGCCCTTGGTAACCGGTTGACGCCACCGTCGCGGTGCTTTTGTCACCGCGATGTAACAGCGAGATGGCCCTACGAACGCGCGCATCGGGCATCACACCAGACGTTCGCGCTTAGAGGTGCTGAGGTCGGAAAGTGGCGCGTTCTTCCGCTTGGCGAACGCGTAACAATGACCCTCGTTGCTGCCGTTTAGTCGCAAAATCCCAAAGCCCGGATCGGGTGACGCGCATCTACTGTTCCGAGACACCGGCCGCGCGGTGCGAGGCCATGTCTGCGGCCATCCGCTCGACATCACTACGGAACTGCGTTCTAAACCAGGATGTGATGGTGAACGTTGGCCGCGCCGCGACAAGCTGCGCCGCCCGTCCGACGAGCTTCTTCGACGCGCCCCGCCTGCTCCTGGATCATCATGATGTATTGGCATGGCGCGACCCCAACTACGGCAATGTCGCATATTGCTATTCAGGAATCACTCGATTGCAAGGCCGTCGAGCGGATGGAGAAAGTCAGCGACGAACAATACCGCCGCTGAACCTTACGGGGCCGCAGCGTCTCGCACTTGGCTGCCAACTCACCCCAGCCAATACCTCGGCCCCGGCCCCTTGCGTCCTGCCATATCGGNACTCGGTAAGCCCCGACCTCAGGCGCTGCAACTCGGCGATGCGCTGGTCGATGCGCTTGGTCCACTGGCCCGATAACCGCGACCAATCCCGACGCGACGGCACGCGATCGGCTGGCAACTTGGCCAGCTCGCCGCCGATCTCCTCGAGCGTCAGCCCAATTCGCTGCGCGAAGACGATGAAGGCGATCCGGCGCAGCACGGATCGCGGGTAGCGTCTGTGTCCCGAGCCGGCCCGCTCGGACGCGATCAGCCCGCGCTCCTCGTAGAAGCGCAGGGCCGATGATGCGACGCCGCTGCGCCGCGCCACGTCGGTGATGGTCAGCATGGAATCCATGCATGAACGAAAGCACAATTCCCGCTTGACTTCAAGTTAACTTGAACTTGTACCAAGAGGCATACGGATTAAAGGAGCACTGGCAATGCAGACGAATGTCGAACTTCAGGGACTTCGCGTGGCGGTCACGGGCGGCACGTCCGGCCTCGGACTGGCGCTTGTGCGGCAGCTTGCCGCGATGAATGCGTGCGTCGCCTTCGTCGCCCGCACCGCCGCGAATGTCGAACGCATCGCCGACGAGACGGGCGCGCACGGTATTGTCGGCGACGTCGGCAAGAAGGAGGACATCTACCCGATCGCGTTGCAGGTCACTGCCAGCCTCGGCGGGCTCGATGTCCTGATCAACAATGCGTCGAGCCTCGGCCCTGTCCCTCTGGCGCTCCTTGCCGATACCGAGTGCGAGGAGCTGGAAATGGCGCTCGCGGTCAATCTCGTCGGCGCGTTCCGGCTGACGAAAGCCCTGTTCGGTGCGCTTGCCGCGTCCGCACGCGAGGGCCGCGGCGCGCTGGTCATCAACATTTCCAGCGACGCCGCGGTGAACGCCTATCCCGGCTGGGGAGCATACGGCGCGAGCAAGGCCGCTCTTGCCCATGTGACGGCGATTTGGGACGAGGAGGCGAAAGCAGACGGCATCCGGCTCCTCGCGCCTGACCCCGGCGATATGGACACCCCACTGCACGCGCTCGCGATCCCTGATGCTGATCCGGCGACCTTGAAGCGCCCCGAGCAGGCAGCTGCCGAGATCATCGAAAAGATGCTCGACGCGTTGCCGGTCCGCTCTACGCTTCTCGCCGGAGCACATGGATGATTGCCGCCGATCGTCCCGATCGGCGCTCCGCCAGGCTGTTCGTCGTCGAGGCGGACGGCACGATGCGCGACCTGCCGCGAGTTGGACTCGCGACGCTGTTCAACCCCGGCGATCTGGTCGTCGCCAATGACGCCGCGACCTTGCCTGCCAGCTTGCACGGCACGCATGTCCCAAGCGGTGAGGCGATCGAGATCCGCCTGGCGGGCTGGCTGTCACTTCCCGATCCAACCCGTTTCGTGGCGATTGCCTTCGGCTCGGGCGATCACCGCACGCGCACGGAAGACCGGCTGCCTCCGCCTCCGCTGTCACCAGGCGATCGCCTCCGGCTCGGCTCGCTTGACGCCGTCGTCGAGCGCCTTCTCGACCATCCACGCCTTCTCGAGTTGCACTTCCCAGGCAACCGCGCAGCGGTGCTTGCAGGACTGGCGCACTACGGCCGGCCGATCCAATACGCGCATGTTCCCGAGCCGTTGGCACTGTGGGATGTTTGGACGAAGATTGCCGCCGGGCCGGTCGCGTTCGAGGCGCCGTCGGCAGGCTTCGCGCTCGACTGGCGCACGCTCCAAGCCTGGCGTCGGCACGACGTTGGCTTTGCAACCCTCACGCATGCTGCGGGCGTCTCTTCTACCGGCGATCCCGCGCTCGACTCGCGCCTTCCCTTCGACGAGCCATACCGCATCCCTGGGCGCACCGCGGCGCAGGTCGCGCGGGCGAAGCTGCGCGGCAGCCGCATCATTGCGATCGGCACGAGCGTAGTGCGCGCACTTGAGGCAGCCGCCAATCCCGGCGGCAATGTGCGTGCCGGAAATGGCATTGCGACAGGGCGCATCGCGCGGGGCACGCGGCTTCGCGTGGTCGATGCGATTCTCACAGGCGTCCACCAGCCAGGCGAAAGCCATTTCGAGCTCCTGCGCGCCTTTGCCGACGATGCTCTGCTCGCCAAGGCCTCCGCAGCCTTCATCGCGTATCGATACCGCGCGCATGAATTCGGCGATTCCATGCTGCTCAATCGCCAACCGCCGCTTCTATCGCGCGAACAAAATCGGGGCGAGGGGCTCGAGACGAAGGCTTTACTCGAGGCGTGGCTATGATGTCGGCAGGTTCGGTGGTATTCCGGNCCGCGCGCATGAATTCGGCGATTCCATGCTGCTTAATCGCCAACCGCCGCTTCTATCGCGCGAACAAAATCGGGGCGAGGGGCTCGAGACGAAGGCTTTACTCGAGGCGTGGCTATGATGTCGGCAGGTTCGGTGGTATTCCGGCCGCACCGCGAACGTCAGCTTCGGAGAAGCGCCGGAAAGGTCGGCAATTGGCGCGATCGAGGCGATGCGGACTTCGCCTACTCAGCAGTTGCCAGCTCGGGTCAAACGGCTTGGTTGGGTGGCAGTCGGTCATCCGCGTCGGCCTTCGGAAGGAGCAGATCGCCGCCGTGCCACGCCACGTCCCGCAGGTGAACTATTCCCAGATTCACGACCCGTCGTATGCTATCCTTGGCCGATTGGTCTGCTTGAGGAGAATTCTTGGAGAGAAGGCTCGCAGCCATCCTGGCGGCTGACGTGGTTGGATACTCGGCGCTCATGGAGAGTGACGAGGCAGGGACCTTTGAGCGTCTCAGAGCGATACGCACGGAACTGTTTGAGCCCAAAATAGCGGAACGACACGGACGCATATTCAAGCTCATGGGCGACGGACTGCTCGCCGAGTTCTCCAGCGTGGTGGATGCGGTCGAGTGCGCGGTGGCGCTGCAGAGTAGCTTGGTCGAGCGCAACGCGGATTCCGTCGCGAACGATCGCATTGAGGTGAGAATAGGCATCAATCTCGGCGAAGTAATTGTCGAGGGCGAGGATCGCTACGGCGACGGCGTCAACATCGCAGCGCGCCTGCAGCAACTAGCGGAGCCTGGCGGCATCTACATCTCCGGTAAAGTTGCTCGCGAAGTCGAAAGGAAGCTTCCCTTTGGCTTCGAATCGATGGGCGAGCAGCATGTCAAGAACATCGCTGAACCGCTCCCGGTCTATCGCGTTCTTCGCCAGCGGTTCGTCGCCGACATGCAACAGCTCAGATCGCCTTCGTTGCCCAACAAGCCGTCCATCGCCGTGCTGCCGTTCACCAACATGAGCGGTGATCCCGAGCAGGAGTATTTCACGGACGGGCTGGTGGAGGACCTCATCACGGGCCTGTCGAAGATACCCGGTCTGTTCGTCATCGCGCGGAACTCCACTTTCGCCTACAAGGGCAGAACGCTCGATATCCGGCAGGTCGCAAGAGAGCTTGGCGTCCGCTACGTGATGGAAGGGAGCGTGCGGCGGGCTGCCGACAGACTGCGCATAACCGCACAGCTTATCGAGGGCAAAGATGCAACCCATGTTTGGGCAGACAAGTTCGAGGGCGCGGCGGAAGACGTGTTCGACCTGCAGGACCGATTGACCGAGAGTATTGTCGGGACGCTTGAACCCACCCTGCGGCGCGCTGAGATCGACCGAGCGCGCCGCAAGCGGCCGGACAGCCTTGACGCATATGATCTCTTCCTGCGCGCCTTGCCACATGCCTACGCCAACACGCCGGCCGATACCAACGAAGCCCTGCGCCTGCTGAACGAGGTCTTGAGTCTCGACCCGAACTACGCTTCCGCACATGGCTATGCGGCCTGGGGATACGAACAGCGCTTCCTGCGCGGAGGCTTCCATCCCGAAGACAGGGCTGCCGCGCTGAAGCACGCCAACATCGCAATGGCGATCGGCGCCGACGATCCCCAGGCGCTGTCGATGGGGGCGTTCGTTCACGCCACGATTACCCATGACTACGCACGGGCCATCAGCGCTCTCGATCGAGCTTTGAAGCTAAACCGCAACTTAGCTCTGGCATACGGCTTCAGCGCGATGGTGCACATGTACAGCGAAACCTATGAACGTGCGTGCGATCACGCGTTCAAGGCACTTCGCCTCAGTCCTTTCGATCCCCTGAACTATCATTCGTACCTGGCGCTGGCCTGGGTCCACCTCTTCACTGGCCGGTATGATGACGCGGTGAACTATTCGACGCTGGCGATCCAAGTAGCGCCCGGCTTCAGCGTCCTCTATGCCAGCCTCGTCGCAGCCTATGTCAATCTCGACCGCCTGGATGCCGCACGCGCAGCCGCCTCGCGGCTGTTGGAGGTCGCGCCGGGCTGGACAAACAGCGCATTCGTGCGGATGAGCGTCGTCCGACCAGAACTCATGGAAATGCTGGCGTCGGCCCTGCGAAAGGCGGGATTGCCGGAATGACCGGGCGAGGCAAGCGCAGGCAGGAAGGGCTGTCGAGAACCATGAAGCCGGCGGCTGGCGCGCCGTCGGTGCACCGGCTAGGCGTATCGTTGCGGCGTCTGCAGAAGGGTGCCGAGCGCGGCGAAACGATAATGGCCCGCCTGTGGGACGAGCCTCTGAATCGTGCAGCCGGGCTGCTCATCGTGCCGGATGCGGCGAAGCGGACCATAACCGACATTGCATTCCGCTGCGGCAGGAGAGCCGGAGCGTCGCGCGATCCATAGTCTCAAGAGGCGTGATCTGTGGTATCAAAGGCCGGTAAGGGCACGCCGGAGGCGCCGATCCTACCCGCCTCTGACCTGCGGCTTGCGTGTCGCGAATCCTAACTGAGGCCCAACATGGAGCGGAAGCTCGCTGCCATCCTTGCCATCGATGTTGTCGGGTACTCGGCGCTCATGGAGGCGGATGAAGCGGGCACCTTCGACCGGCTAAAACGTGGCCGCAAAGAGCTGTTCGAGCCGGAAATCGCAACACGACACGGGCGAATCTTCAAGCTTATGGGAGACGGCCTGCTGGCGGAGTTCGGCAGCGTGGTGGATGCGGTCGAATGCGCGGTCACGCTTCAACGCGGCATGGCGGAGCGTAACGCGAGCGTCGCCGAAGACCAGCGCTTCGAAGTCAGGATCGGAATCAACCTTGGAGAAGTGATCGTCGAAGGGGACGATCGCTATGGCGAGGGCGTGAACGTGGCCTCGCGCCTCCAACAACTCGCCGAGCCCAGTGGCATCTGCGTTTCAGAGAAGGTGTCCAAGGAAGTCAGGCAGAAGCTGGCGTTTGCGTTCGAGCCTATGGGCGAGCAGCGGGTGAAGAATATAGCCGAGCCGATATACTGCTATCGCGTAAACCTGCAGCTTCCGAGAGCCGCTCCGGTCGGCCGACTGGCATCGCTGGAATTGCCCGATAAGCCCTCGATCGCGGTTTTGCCTTTCACTAACATGAGCAACGATCCGGAGCAGGAAACCTTTGTCGACGGCTTGACCGAAGACCTGATCACCGACCTATCTCGCTGCGCCGGCCTCTTCGTTATCGCGCGCAACTCGACCTTTGCTTACAAGGGGCGGTCGGTCGATGTGCGTTTGGCCGCGCGTGATCTTGGGGTGCGCTATGTGGTTGAAGGCAGCGCCCGGCGCGCCGTGGGGCGCGTGCGCGTTAATGCGCAGCTGATCGACGCAATCGGCGGCGATCATATCTGGGCCGAGCGCTATGACAGCAGCCTCGAGGACATCTTTGCAGTGCAGGATGAGGTCACGGCCAAGATCGTCGAAGCCCTAGTCGGCCGATTGGCCGGACGGCCGGCGCGCAAACGGCCGACGAGTCTCGAAGCCTATGACCTCTGCGTGCAAGCCCGCGGCGTCAGTTTTCAGACCGGGTTAGGCGCGCGGGAAGCGCGCATGCTCCTGGAAAAGGCGATTGGTCTCGATCCCGACTATGCCGAAGCACATAGCTGGCTGGCCCTCAATCTTTGGCTCGGCTGGCTGTTCTGGGATGAGCCGAAGGAAGCCAACCAGCCTCGCTCGCTCGCGGAAGCGCAGCGGGCAGTGGCGCTCGACCCTAACGATGCCGGGAACCGCTGGGTGCTGGGCATCATACTTGGTCACGAACGGCGTTTCGCGGAATCGGATGCTGAGTTCGAGGCGACTTTCAAGCTCGATCCCAATCATGCCGATGCCTGGGCGATGCGCTCGGATCTCATCACCTTGAGGGGCGACGCGGTCAAAGGCGTCGAATTCGTGAAGCGGGCATTGCGGCTCAATCCGCGCCCACCGGGGTGGTATTATTGGATGGCGGGCCAAGCCTACTATGCGCTCGGCGACTATCAATCCGCGGTCGAGGCTTTACGCAAGCCGGAAACCTACCGCACCACGTCGCGGCGCATGCTAGCGGCAGCCCTCGCGCAGCTCGGGCGCCAGGATGAAGCCCATCAGGAGGCGGAATTCTTCATGATGAGCAATCCCCATTTCAGCATCAGGCACTGGGCAACATCGCAGCCATTCGACGACGAGGAATTGCTCCAGCGCTTCGTCGAAGGCTACCACAAGGCTGGCCTTCCCGACTAAAGGGCGTATCGCTTTGGATCGCCTACTTGCTCTCGTCAGACATAGGCTCCGTTTTGGTTGTGAGGGCGATGGCCGTGGGTTCCGATCAATGTCCGTTAAGGGCGGGTTGTGCCCCATTGTGAAGGTGCACTTCATCGGCACCGACAACCAACAACTTTCAAACCGAATCCTTTGTAGCGCTTCCAGGTGAGACGCTAGAATTCGCGGGCTCACGTCGAGCGCTGCGGCTGCGGAGGGCGGCGTGGAGAAGAACCATGCCCAGCTGGAACAGAGGCCACATTGTCGGTCAGAAGCCTCCTCTCAAGCCGTGCGAGGTCTGGAGCATTAGAACACGACTGCAGGTGTCAGGCGCGGCACGTGATCTGGCACTGGTCAATTTTGCCATAGACAGCAAACTTCGATGCTGTGACCTCGTCACGATCACGGTCGGCGACGTGGCACTATCCGGCACGTTTCGCGACCGGGCGGTAATCGTCCAGCGCAAGACCGGACGACCAGTACAATTCGAGATCACGGAGCAGACTCGAGCTGCCATCAGCGCCCAGCGTCGGGCTCGATCCCAAGCGATACCGAACTCATTCGATGAGGCGTACCAAAGCCGCGCAGATCTACACGAAGACGGGAAACATTCGCGCGGTGCAACTGCTCCTGGGCCATACGAGAGCACGGTCCGCTATCTCGGCATCGAAGTAGACGACGCTTTGGCGATCTCTGAACAGATCGACCTGTGAAATGAACCTGCGACAACGGACAGAGCGACGCGGGCTGGAAGCGTCGCTTTGTGACCCGGTGGGGACTTTCGGCGGCTAGTCGGTCGATGGCGGCTTTGGGACCCATAGCGGAATTTGCGGCATTGTTGAAATGTTCCGCTCCGGTTGCAAGCGCGCCTTCTCGCCGACTCAACCTCATCGATGTAGCCCGCTTTAGCTTGTATTGCACTGCGCGTTTCAAGAACCGCGCATCACGAAGCGGATACTTTGATCTCCGGATACGTTGCCGCCTACCCGTTGACCGCTTAGGCTAGTGCAGACCTGATCGGCTTACTATTCTTCGCTTCGGGATGGTAAAGTATGGCGTGCATCGGTGCGTCAAGGGTTCTGCATTCAAGGGGGCAAGGCGTTGGGGCGCAAGCAGGCGGATGCGACAATGCGGGACCTGCAGTTCGCCAGGAACCTCGACTGGAACCTGCTCAAATTCTTCCATGAGATCGCCAGCGCCCGCAGCGTCACCAGGGCGGCCCAGGAACTCAACCGCAAGCAGCCGGCGCTCAGCCTCGCCTTGCGGCGGCTGGAGGAGCGTCTCGGCGTGACGCTCTGCCATCGCGGCCCGACCGGTTTCGAGCTGACCGAGGAGGGGCGCATCCTGGCCGAGCGCTGCCGGGATTTTACCGGCGCCATCCGCGAAATCCCGGCCAGGCTGTCGGACGTCAAGGCCGAGATCCGCGGCCATCTCAGGGTGATGCTGGTCAGCAACCTCGTTGCGCCGGCGCTCGACGACGCCATCGCCGCCTTTCATGCCAAATATCCCGCCGTCGAACTCATCGTCGAGGTGGCCGCGTGGACCGAGGTGGTCAACTCGCTGATCCAGCACAAGATCGATGTCGGCATCTCGCCATCGCGGGTCAAACGGGCGGAGCTTGCGTATCTGCATCTGTTCACCGAGATCCACCGGCCCTATTGCGGACGCCCGCATCCCCTGTTCGGCAAGACCATGATCGAACCGGCGGATCTGGCCGTGGAGGCTTTCGTACTCACCGGCGCCGACGAGGGCGATGAACTGACCCAGTTCCGGCTGGAGCACGGGCTCGGCCGCAACATCGCCGGCATTTCCGACCATCTGGAGGAGGCCAAGCGACTTGCCGTCCTTGGCGTCGGGCTGTGCTTCCTGCCCGAGGGCTATGCGCAGCCCGATGTCGATGCCGGCCGGCTGTGGCCGCTTCTGTCGGGAAGCAACGTGCCGCGCACCAACATGTTCGTGGTGACCGACCCACAGAGCCCCGGCCACACGGCGCGCGAACTGTTTATTGCCGAGATCGTCGAGCAATTGCGGCCAAGGTGAGCAGACGGGCAAAGTAAATTCAACCAACGAGCCAAGGGGTAGGATGCATTGATTTCGTCAATGCGGCGCGTTCGATCTTTGGGCGTTGAAGGCGGATGGGGTGGCTTTCTATTGTGAGGCTTGGCGACATTGCATCGGTCTCGTTGATGCTGCCGTAAAGGCAAGGCGCGAGCAGCGTGTCGACCAAGGGAACACCTCGCAAAGGGGAATCTGAGATGACCGTGCAAACTCCGACATCGCCGCGGCAGACGCTGCCGAACGAAACGCAGCCGGCCATCGCCGACGGCGTCGAAACCATCCTGTCCGTCACCGAGGCGGACATCGCCGACTACACCGAATCCGTCGTGCCGCAGGCCAAGCGGCGCTCGAATTTCCGCATGCTGGCGCAATTCCTGTCGATGCAGGCGGTGTTCGGCACCGTGCTCGTCGGCTACGGCGCGCGCTTCCAGGGGCTTACGCTTTCCGAACTGACAGTGGCGATGCTGATCGCCGCCGCCGTCATGAGCCTCTATTGCATCGGCTCGGCCAATGCCGGCGCCGCCACCGGCCAGACCCACTCGGTCATGGCGCGCAGCATCTTCGGCACCATCGGCAGCGGCCTGGTCTCGCTGCTTCTCATCGTCAACGGCATGGCCTTCTACTTGTTCACGGTGAAGTTTATCATCGACATCGCCGGCGGACTGGTTACCTTGCCGGCGATCGGCTCGATCACCGCGCTGCTGGCGGTCGTCATGATCGTCAACACCTATTTCGGCTTCGAGGGCGTGCAGCGCTTCGCCCAGTTCGTCGCCGTCCCGGTGATCCTGGTGTGGGGCGTCTTCGCCACCATCCTGGCCTTCACCACCGTGTCCAGCGACGTGCTGGCGGCGGTGCCGCATGTTGATAGTAAAACCGGGATGATCATGGTCATCGGCAGCATGGTGGGCCTGTCGACCTGGGGCAACGAGCCGGACTTCTTCCGCTATGCCAAGACCGGGCGCGCTGCGTGGTGGAACATTCCGACCATCGTCATTTCCTACCTGGTCGGCGCGCTGCTGTTCCCGATCATGGGCTACATGATCGCCTCGTTGTCCAACCAGCCGGATTTCGGCCCGAGCATCAGCTACTTCGTCAACTTCACCATGTTCGGCAGCGCGCTGCTCGGTATCGTCGTCATCGTCATCAACCAATGGGCGGTGCAGGACGGCAATCTCTACATCGCGGTCAACGGGGCGCAGAACGTGCTGTCCGGCATTCGCGGCTGGAAGCGCCAGTACACGGTCGTCGGCCTCGGCCTAATCGCTGCCGTGCTGACCTTTTACCTGCCGAACCTGCAGGATACGTTCAATCTGGTAACCAGCATCGGCTCGACCACCGTGCCGGTCGCCAGTACCATCATGGCAATCGACCTGTTCTTGCTGCCCTGGCTGTTCGGCATCAAGCGTCCGATGTACCGGGTGGCCAACTGGAGCGAACTCGGAATTGCCAACTGGCCGGGCGTCGTTGCGCTCGCCGCCGGAACGCTGGTCGGCGTCTACACGGCCGGCCTGATCCCGATGCTCAACAGCGACTATATCGGCTTCCCGGCCCTGCAGGCCTGGCTGACCGGTGCGGTCGTCTACCTGATCGGCGTGACGCTGGTGCACAAGAGCGCCAATGTGAAGGCGCTGCTCGGCTTCTCCAGCATCTGAGGGTCAGTCACGAAAACTCCGGGTGTCGTCAGCGGCTCCCGGGCCTCACTCTAGGCACTCCGCTTCGTTCAATGCTTCTGTCGCGGCATCGATGCCGCATGCCCTGGAGGAACCGCTATGACATCCTTCGATCTGCTCATCAGGGCGCCGCGCGCCATAATGCCGGAAGGCGAGCGGGCCGTGTCGATCGGTGTTACCAGCGGCAGGATTGTCTGGATCGGCGCGTTCGATGCACCAGGGAGCGCTCGGGAAGCCGTCACGCTCGACAGCGACAGCGTCCTGCTCCCTGGCCTGGTCGACAGCCACGTCCATATCTGCGAACCCGGCAACACCGATTGGGAAGGGTTCTTGACCGCGACCCGTGCGGCGGCGGCCGGCGGCATTACCACGCTGGTCGACATGCCGCTGGACAGCGTGCCCACGACGGTAACGCTGGAGGCGCTCGCCGCCAAGCGCGTGGCGGCCGACGGCCAGTGCCATGTCGATGTCGGCTTCTGGGGGGGCGCCATTCCGTCGAACCTCGCCGACCTGCCGAAGCTGCACGCCGCTGGGGTGCTCGGCTTCAAATCGTTCCTCTGCGACACGGGCACTGACGATTTCCCCGGGATCTCGCCCGAGCACATGCAAAGCGTGATGCGGGTGGTGAGCGGGCTCGGCACGATCTTCATCGTCCATGCAGAGAGCGCCGAGGCGTCGGCAAACATGCATGCTGTCAGCACCCGGCATTATCGGGATTATCTGGCGTCGCGGCCCAAGGGAATCGAGAACCTGTCTATCGCACAAGTGGTCGAGGCGGCGCGCGCCACCGGCGCCCGAGCGCATATCCTGCATCTGTCGAGCGCCGACGCGCTGCCGATGATCGCCTCTGCCATCGCGGACGGCGTGCGGCTCAGCGTGGAGACCTGCCCGCACTATCTCGCTTTGTCAGCAGAGGATATCGGCGACGGCGAAACCGCTGCCAAGGTCGGTCCACCGATCCGCGAGGACAGCAATCGCGAACGGCTGTGGGCCGGTATCGCCGACGGCACGCTCGACATGATCGTCTCCGACCATTCGCCCTGCACGCCCGACATGAAGGCATTGGACACAGGCGATTTCGGCGCCGCCTGGGGCGGCATCTCTTCGCTGCAGCTCGGCCTGCCGGTGGTGTGGAGCGAGGCGCGGCGGCGCGGGTATTGGCTCGCGGACGTGGTGCGCTGGATGGCCGAGCGCCCGGCGGCACTGGCCGGCTTGCTGCACAAGGGCAGGCTCGCCGTCGGCGGCGATGCCGACTTCGCGGTCTTCGCGCCCGATGAGGAGTTCATCGTCGATCCGGCTCGGCTGCATCACCGCCATCCGGTGACGCCATATGCCGGCAAATCGCTGAGCGGCGTCGTCAGGGAGACCCTCCTGCGCGGTCGCCGCATCGAACCGTTCGGCCGCCCGCGCGGCGAATTGATCGCCCGGGACGGAGTCCGCGTCATCGAGCAGACCCATGAATTGAAAAGGAGTGCCTGAGATGAAGATCCTGCTCGTCAACGTCAACACCAGCCAGTCGATGTCGGATGTCATCGACGAGGCCGCCAAGCGCGCCGGATCGGCCGGCACCGAGATCGTCACGCTGACGCCGTTCTTCGGCGCCGAAGCGGTGGACTGCAATTTCGAGAGCTACATTTCCGCTGTGGCTGTCATAGACCGGGTGCTCGCCTATGACGAACCCTTCGACGCGGTGGTCATGGCAGGCTTCGGCGAGCACGGCCGCGACGGGCTCCAGGAACTGATCGAGCAGCCGGTGATCGAGATCTGCGAGGCTTCTGCCCATATGGCGATGATGATCGGCCGCAGCTATTCCGTCGTCACCACGCTGCAGCGCTCGGTGCCGCCGATCGAGGACCGGCTGCGGCTGTCCGGCCTGTCGGATCGTTGCGCCTCGGTGCGCGCCAACGGTATGAGCACGCTCGAGGTCGACCAGGATCCCGCCGGCGCCATGCGCTCGATCGTCGAGGAGGCGCGCAAGGCGGTCGAACAGGACCATGCCGAGGTGATCTGCCTCGGCTGCGCCGGCATGGCCGGTCTGGAGGATGCCATCACTTCAGAGCTCGGCGTGCCCGTCATCGACGGCGTCGCCGCCGCCGTGCGGTTCGCCGAGGCGGTTGTCGGCCTGGGGCTGAAGACCAGCAAGATCTCGACATACGCCAGGCCCGACGCCAAGCGCATCATCGGCTGGCCGCTGTCGGAGGCGCTGGGGCTCAGGCCGCATCTGACTGGCCCGGCGCTGCGCGTGGGAGGCCATCGATGAACATGATCGGCAAGACCAACGCAACCGAGGCGGCGGATGCTTATGCGATGCCCGGGCTGCAGGAGACTTTCGCCGCCGAGGTGGACCTGGCGTCGCGCTGGCTGGGTGGCAGCGTGATGGCGGCCAGCGACGAATCCTTTGGCGAGAAGGAAAGCCTGCTGACGCCGACGCCTACGGCCTTCGTGCCCGGCAATTACGGGCCGCGCGGCGAGATCGTCGACGGCTGGGAAACCAAGCGCCGGCGCGAGCCGGGACACGACTGGGCGCTGATCCGGCTAGGTGCTGCCGGCATCATCACCGCTGTCGATGTCGACACCAGCTTCTTCACCGGCAATTTCCCGACCACGTGCCGGATCGAGGCGTGCGGCGTCGAAGGTTATCCGAGCCCGAAGGCACTGCAATCGACCGACACCGATTGGATCGAGATCGTGCCGCGCTCGCCGCTCAAGGGCGACACGCACAATCGCTTTGAGGTTTCCGACCGGCGCCGCTTCACCCATATCCGGCTTTCCGCATTTCCTGATGGCGGCATCGCACGTCTGCGCGTTTTCGGTCATGTCGTGCCGGATCCGCGCCTGTTCGACGGGCTGACCATCGACCTTGCCAGCCAAGATCATGGCGGCCAGGTGGTGACCAGCAGCGACGGTTTCTATACCTCCGCCGCGATGCTCAACCGCCCCGACAAGGCGCGCAACATGGGCGACGGGTGGGAGACACGGCGGCGCCGTGACGACGGCAACGACCATGCCATCATCCGGCTGGCGCTGCCGGGCACAATCCGGCAGGTCGAGATCGACACGGCGCATTTCAAATATAACGCCTCGGCCGAGATCGCGCTTTACGGCGCGACCGGCGACAGCTTGCCCCAGGCAGGCTCGGATGCGTGGGTGCCCCTGCTGTCGCGCCGGCCACTGCAGCCGGACACGCGGCATGTCTTCACGTTGCCGGCCGGCGCGTCGCCAATCTCTTTTGTGCGGCTCGATGCCTTTCCCGATGGCGGCATTTCTCGCTTCAGGCTCTGGGGTCGCGTCGATCGAGCGGCCCGTCGCGGGGTGGGTTATCGCTGGTTCAACGCGCTGCCGGCCGGCCAGGCCAGGCGCGTGCTGCTTGAGCAAGGTGTTTCGGCCGATGTGGCTGAGAAGGTGGCGGCGATGCGGCCACTGACCTCACAAGCCATCGGTTCGTTCAGCGACGCAGCGATGCTGAAGGCAATGCTGGACGGAACGGCAGATGCGGCCTGAAGGGGCCTCAATCCTGCAGCCATTGGGGAACAAAACATGTGGACTGGCAAGCAAATGCTGACGGCGCTGCGGCGGCTTCTTTTCGCGGCGATGGAGTTTCGCTTCGGATTATCTAAAGCCCATGGTCGGCACTAGAGAGTTAATTTGACGGAATATGCTGGCAGTTTGTCGTCCAACAAGTAAGAACGTCAGCTTTTCGCTCTCACAATGGCCTTTGGCTCTAATGCCGATCAAGGACCGGAGCTGGCGCAACCTTCCTGTTCGAGAACCGGAGGAATTGACCCGAAGGCGACCTTCATTTCCTAGAAGCGCGTATGACTGCTCTTAGCCGGAAAGCCGGCATTTGATGGACGCTGTGCTTGGAGGGCGGGTAATGAAGCGTCATAGCATCGTCGGCATGATAGGCGCCGTCGGCTTGCTTCTCGCCGCTGTGTTTGATTGCCTGTTGCCTTCCACTGATGAAAGAGTCGACTAGGACCTTTTTTGCTGTGACGGCACCGAATTGGTGATTAGATAAGTTGTCATGTCCGACCCACGCATCGACAGGGGCGATGACGGGCGCAATTCCAAGGATGTGGAACTGGTCCGCCGCGCGTTGGCGCGCGACGCGGACGCATTACGAACCATCATGCAGATGCACAACCAGCGCCTCTACCGTATCGCGCGTGGATTGGCCGACGACGACAGCGAAGCCGAGGACATCGTTCAGGAAGCCTATGTCAACGCCTTCGCCCACTTTGCCGAGTTTCGAGGAGAATCGGCATTGTCGACATGGCTCTGCAGGATCGTCGTCAACGAGGCATTAGGACGCTTGCGAAGGAGTCGGCGCGCGGCAGCTTTTGCAAAATCCGCGGCACGGGCCAATGCCGAAGTCATACAGTTTGCTCTCGACAAGCATTCCGGGGACGCAGAGCGAACGGTGGCGCAACGACAAATCCTGAGCTTGGTCGAACAGGCAACCGATAGGCTGCCCCCCGCCTACCGCGTTGTTCTTATTGCCCGAGCAATCGAAGGACTCTCTAATGACGAGACAGCGGAACTGCTCGGCGTGCGTCCCGAGACAGTGCGGACGCGGCTCCATCGCGCTCGCCGTCTCCTTCGCCAAGAGCTAGACGAGCAGATTGGCCCCGTGCTGCTCAATGCCTTCCCCTTCAAGGGCCGACGCTGCGAGCGACTAATCGACACCGTTATAGATCGCCTTCGTTTTCCAGCCTGACTGCGTGACGGAGGTCTTTCTGCGCCTCTCTCTCCCATGCCGGCAGAAGGTCCATGCTCTATCGATCGATCGGTCTTCGCGCCGGACGCGGGAACGTTTTGACGGTTCGGTCATCCAATATTGTCAGCCAGATTCGGTAGCCACGCAATCGGGACGTCGCCGAACGGGTAGACCAACTGGAAAACAATGTTCGGGAGGACAAGGCAGTGTCAGCACGGTTCAATCGTATTGGTGTCTCCTTGGTCATTCTGGTCTCCGCGGCTTTGATTCCGGCCGCTGCCCAGACGGGCGCAAAAGGATCGGTCAGTGGAAAGGATTTTGACGCCGCCGCGGCCGAGCAGGCCAAACGATATCTCAAGGAAGGTCGCGAGACTTTCCGTTTCGATACCTTTGGTAGCGAGGAGTTTTGGGGCGGCAAGCTCAAGCTCCATGAGGCGATCGCCGGGGAGAAACTGGGCGGGGTCGGACCTGGCCTCAGTCCGGAAATGGCTCTCGAACTTGGCCTCAAGGTCGATGTCAATGCAATTCCGAAGGATGTGGCTGCAGCTCTCGACAAAGGTGAGGTCGACCTTACCGATCCTGCAAGCACGCTTCTCCTGCTCAAAGCCAATGCCGTTGTCGGGGTCACCGGGTTCTTCGCCGAGGACGGAAAGACGCTGACTTCGGTCGGCATACAATGTGCCGTGTGCCATTCGACCGTTGACGACGCATATGCGCCAGGGATCGGGCATAGGCTGGACGGCTGGCCGAACCGCGACCTCAATATAGGCGCTGTCGTTGCATTGGCGCCTGACCTCACGGCGTTCACCGAAATGCTGCAGATATCCGAAGCGGAGGTGAAGAAGGCGGTGCAAGCATGGGGCCCTGGCAAATTCGATGCTGAACTGAACCTCGACGGCAAGGCATTCCGGCCGGACGGCAAGACGGCCGCCACGCTCAATCCACCCGCCTTCGGATTGGCCGGCGTGAACAATCATACATGGACCGGAGCCTGGGGCACGGTGAGCTACTGGAACGCCTATGTCGGCAATCTCGAAATGCACGGCAAAGGCGTTTTCTACGATCTGCGCCTGGACGATACAGAGAAGTATCCGGTCGCAGCGAGAACGAAACAGGGCCACAAGCAGGACGAGGAAGACCGGATCACGGCGAAGCTGCCGGCGCTTCACTTCTATCAGCTTTCGCTGCCGACCCCGAAGCCGCCCGAGGGCGCCTTCGACAGTGCGGCGGCGGAGAAAGGCGAGGCACTTTTCAACGACAAGGCCAAATGCGGCACTTGCCACGTGCCGCCACTATTCACCGAGCCGGGATGGAACCTGCATACGGCCGATGAGATCGGGATCGACGATTTCCAGGCGATGCGATCCCCGGACGAGCGTTACAGGACGGCATCGTTGCGTGCACTTTGGAACACGGAAAAAATCCACAAGGGCGGTTTCTACCACGACGGGCGGTTCGCCACCCTCAATGACGTCATCAAGCATTATGACGACCATCTGGGCCTTGATCTGACCGATCAGGAAAAGAGTGATCTGATCGAGTACCTCAAGTCGATTTGACCCAGCACTTGACGGCGTCGGCGTTCCTCGGATGTCGATTGGGAGGAAAGGTTATGAACGGTGATCGTAGTGAGGCAAATCGCTGGTCGGCACACAGCGTGCCAAGCCAGACGCTGTCTCGTCGAAAGTTTCTGAAGGTAGCGATGACCGGCGTCGCCATGCCGGTGGAGGCGGGCTTGCTTCCTGCATGACGGGCCAGCCTGCGGCGCGTGGCGCCGGAATAACGCCAAAGCCTCTGGCACTCTATCAGGATGTTCCAGACAAAGGTCGCCGCTGCGCAGGGTGCGCCCATTTCCTGGAGCCGAATGCATGCGAGATCGTTGCGGGCGAAATCAGCCCTGATGGCTGGTGCCGCTTTTACAAACCGCGGCCAGCCTGATCGGTCGGAAACCAGCGGCAGGGGAACCTCGTTGGAAACGGATCAAGGAATCACATGGGCGCAGCGAAACGTGTATTCCGCCCGAAATCCGCAGTGCACGTCCAACATCGCGGCCCACACCGATCCAACCAATGTTGATCCCGTTCCTGGTAGCTTTTGATCACGACATTCTCGTGGGATCGCTGTCAGGAAATGGATCATCAATTCGCCTGATCTTGCTGGGCAAACATCCGAGAAGAGGCCGGATCGCGATCTTCAGTGAGTCCACTGCAGACGTCCGCGCATGGCGCGACCGAGCCGGCCGAAGGATTCGTTCTGCCGTACAGCCGCGGAGCGTTCTTCGTCGCGGTTGGGCGGCGAGCCGACTTTCTGGCTGCGCGTGCCGCAGACCGGTTGATGTTAGAAAGAGGCCATTCCTTCTGTTTCCGATCAAGTGGGGCTCACAAGGAGCTACCAACTGGACTCTAGCTCAATCTGCTGTTCATTGTAACGAATGGGCAACCAAAAATCCTCGGGGGAAAGCAGGCCACCCCGGTTGTACAATCTCGGTTCAACTGGCCTTGCCGAAGCGATCTTGCAGACCATGGATCAGCCGCTGCTGGTCCTAAGAGACGACCTCACGGTCGAGGAAGCCAATTCGGCGTTCTATACGCTGTTCAAGGTCGACACCGAAGAGACCCGCGGGCGCCTGCTCTACGAACTCGGCAATGGCCAGTGGAATATCCCAGAGCTCCGTCGGCTCCTGGAAGAGATCCTGCCGCAGCAGTCGGTAGTGGAGCACTACCGGCTAGAGCATAAGTTCCCGGAGATCGGCAAAAGGATCATGATCCTGAACGCGAGGCGGCTGCCGCCCGAGGGCGACCGCCCTGAACTGATCCTTTTGGTCATCTCAGATCGCACCGAGACCGAACAGGCCCGGTTCGAACTCGAAGGCTACGTCGAGTTCGGGGAAAAGCTGATCGACAGTACCCGGGAGGCGCTCCTGGTGCTCGATTGGGACCTGAAGGTGGTTCGCGCCAACCGGCCCTTCTATGACGCCTTCCAGGTGTCTCCTGACGACACTAAGGGCCGGCTGATCTACGAGCTCGGCAATCGGCAATGGGACATCCCGCGTCTGAGAGAGCTGCTTGAGAACGTCCTGCCCAACAACAACGCCTTCGATGATGTGGAAGTGGAGCATGATTTTGAGCACGTCGGCCGCCGCGTCATGCTCCTCAACGGGCGACGCCTCGACCACCTCGACCTCATACTGCTGGCGATCCGCGACGTCACCGAGCAGCGCCGCATGGAGAAGGAGCGGGAAACGCAGGTTGGCGAGCTCCATCACCGGATAAAGAACGTCCTCACCACCGTCGATGCGCTGGTAAGACGAACGCTGCGCGACAGCGGTTCGCTTGAGGAATTCGGCCGAGCCTTCGAGAGCAGGCTCGGTGCCATGGCACGCACGCAGGATCTGTTGGTGCGCGCGCCGAGGGGAAGTGTTGATATGTCCGAGATTCTGCGGCTGGAGCTGCAGGCGCATGGCGGACGGGAAGGTGGGAATTTCAATCTCGACGGCCCCGCAATCGCGCTACCGCAAGATGCGGTCCAGGCATTCGCAATGGCCGTTCACGAACTCACCACCAACGCAGTCAAGCATGGCGCGTTTGCTTCGCCTGAGGGGCGAATTGACATTCAATGGACGGTGCAGGCGGGCGAAGGGGGCGCGACGCGTGTAATGTTTCGCTGGCGGGAACGTTGCCCGATCATAACCAGCGCCGGCCGCACCGGCTACGGCTCCCGCGTCCTGGAGGCAGCGTTCCGCCACACCCTGAAGGGCAGCTCCCGGCTTACGCTGCATCCTGATGGAGCTGAATTTTCGGCTGAGTTCCAGCTCTAATACCGCGCGGACATGTCGAGGCTGCGAGGACTGCGCCAAATCCCATATCCACATGATGGTGTCAGGCCGCGGTTCTGCATGCTGGCATAGCAACCGGTCTGGATCGAACGGGTTCCGCCGGGGGCGATGGGAGGAATGACTGCGGAACCCTGGGCAGCGGTCGTTTCGGCCCATGGGAGTTCGCATCAAGTCATAGCGCCAACGGCAGGTTTGTAGATGCGCCATGAAGGTCAGCAAATGGCGCCACTTGCTCGTTCCCATCGATGAGACGAATTGCAACGTTCCGACCCTTCTCTGCCCTTCGTTCGAGAACTTCTAAGGCAAGCACTGACCCGAACCGGTCATTGCCGCTGCACGGCGGCAACGTCGCTAGAGGGTGTGGAGAGCGGCAGTCTAATGCGCAGTTGCCGGACGACGGCTTTGGGCCATTAACGGACTAAGAGTGGATTCTTAGGCTGCACCTAGCTAGTAGCCCCGTTCAAGGTCTACAAGATTGGCGATGTCATTTCCCAACTTCATCTGCTCGCACAGATCTACGACTTGCGCTATCCCTGAATCGACCCAGTAGCTTGCCACATGTGGTGTGATGGTCACCTTCGGATAGGCCCATAGCGGACTCGCGTGGCGGAGCGGCTCCGAGGTAAAAACATCGAGACAAGCGCCTGACAGTTGCCCAGTGTCGATGGCATGCAGAAGAGCGGCCTCGTCGACGTGTGCTCCGCGTCCGACATTAACGAGGTAAGCGCCGCGCTTCATCAGACGGAAAGTTTCGGAATTAAGTATTCCTCGCGTTTCGGTGGTCAGCGGCAGGGCGCAGACGACGAAGTCTCGTTCAGCCAAGGCCTCCTTAAGCGCTGAGGCACCGGCGTAACAGGTGACATCGGCGATTTGCTTAGGGCTGCGGGACCATGCCGCCGAGCGATAGCCCAGTTCGGCGAAGAGCCGCGCGGCCCATCCGCCGATACGCCCAGCCCCGAGGATGACGATGCTGGTCTCGCTGATCTTCCGTGGCGCGATCGGGCGCCATGCCTTCAGGGCCTGTTGGACCGCATATTCAACGACATGGCGTTGCCGGCACAGTACTCTAAGAAGAATGTACTGTACAACCTCCGAGGCCAGTTCGCGGGTCGCCAGACGCACGACACCAACGCCTGCAGGCAGCTCGCCCAGTCGCAAGCCGTCTATACCCGCGCCGAGATAGGCTACTGCACGCAATTGCGTCATACCTTCAAAGAACCCGGGCGGCGTACCCTTATCGATTAGCACCAAGTCAATGTCGCCGGGATCGCCCTGATGAGGCCATAAGCGGAAGTCGAGGCCTGAAACGCGCGCCTTGAGAGATCGCGCCCACTCACCCGCGTCGATATAGTCGGGATAATAATTCACCATCAGCAAAGTAAGCGTTTTTACCACCATGTCTTAGCCACTCTCTTCGACACAGATCACTCGGAATGGATCGAAGCGGCTATCCGGGCACGCCGGCCATGCGCATCGCTTCTGCGAAGTGATCACGATCTTCTTGAAGGCGGAATGGGTTGTTGTCGAGCAGAAGCTGGATGCATCCTTTGGCTGCGTGCTCAACGCCCCCTGGCCTACCTTTCAGCCTCGCAACTGCTCTTTCCGCCCACAGCTTTGCCTCGGCAAGCCTATCAAGCTTGGCAAGCATAGCCGCCCCAAAAAAAGTCGAATCGATAAAGTAGTCGGGTATTCTGATACGCGCGGCTAGGGCCTCGGGATACCGCCTAGCGGTAAACAGGGCAGTCGCCTGAAAGGCGATATACCAATCGGGGTATCGTGGATTGAGACGCATTGCCGCTTCGCTGCAGGCAACCGCCTTTTCCCCTTCTCCATACATGGCGAGCATGTAGCTGGCATTGGCGAGGCTGTCGGCATCGTTAGGGTTGAGCATGATGGCTCGATCTACATGTTTCTTCATGCGCTCATAGTCGCCGCGATAGAGGCAAGGCCATGCCAACGCGATGTGAGCTTGATAATCGGCTTCATCGAGCTCGAGTGCCCGTTCGGCCGAATCGAAGGCCATGTCATAAGCGCCTCTACCTTCTGCCGCAGTCGACAAATCAAGCGCTTCCATCTGGTAGGTCACCGCTAAGCCGGAATAGGCGCGCGAAAAGCTTGGGTCGGTGGCAGCAGCCTTTTCGAAGTGTCGGCGAGCTTCAAGATTGTTCTGACCCACCGTCCACAAGAGGCGTTTGCCGCGCAACCAATGATCATAGGCGATGAGGTTTTCCGGGTGCTTACGCTTTGCGCGCTCTAGGGAATCGTCTTCGAGGCCCGCCGCCAGCATGCCCACGATCCTCTGGGTGATCTCGTCCTGAACCGCAAACATATCGGCAATTTCTCGATCATAGCGCTCCGCCCAGATGTGGCTGCCGGTCTCACCGTCGACGAGCTGCGCGGTGATGCGGATACGATTCCCGGCGCGACGAACACTTCCCTCGAGTACGTAGGTCACGCCTAAGTCGCGTGCCACGTCGGCGATCTTCATCGTCCGTCCCTTGTAGGTGAACGAGGAATTGCGGGCGATCACGGACAGCGACCGAAAGCGCGAAAGTTCGGTGGTGATGTCCTCTGTGATGCCGTCGGAAAAGTACTCCTGCTCAGGATCGTCGCTCATATTGACAAACGGTAAGACGGCGATCGACGGCCTATCGGGCAGCGACAACGCGCGACGCGCCAACGCAGAGGTATCGGCTAGGCGCACTCGGCACACGCGCACCAGCTGCTCGATGTTCTTCAGCGCATGCTCGCCCATATCCTCGAACTGCAGATCGAGCCGATTGCCCAGGTGGTCACGCACTGTGCCCGACACCGCTACGCCACCGGCCGGGGCGACGCGCTCAAGCCTCGCCGCTACATTCACTCCGTCTCCGAAGATGTCCTCGCCTTCGACGATGACATCGCCCAGGTTGACCCCGATCCGCAGTCGGATCGCGCGGTCCTCTGGCATGTCGGCATTGCGCACCTCCAGCCGCCGCTGGATATCGACCGCACAGGCAACGGCGTTGACAACGCTGGGGAACTCGGCCAGAACCCCATCGCCGGTCGCCTTGAAGATTCTGCCGTTGTGTTCGACGATCTTTGGATCGACCAGTTCGGCCCGCAGCGCCCTCAACGTAGCCAGCGTGCCAATCTCGTCATGGCCCATGAGCCGGCTGTAACCGACCACATCGGCAGCGAGTATGGCCGCCAAACGGCGCTGCACGGCGCTCTCGACCACGCCCGGACTCCTCCCACGTGTGACAGCTCCACCTTGGAGCCCAGTCAATTACGCAATAACCAGCGCCCTGAGTCAGGGTAGTCGGGCGTTCCGATGTGAGCCCTCAATCGGCAGAGCCAGTAGAAGCTACTACACATACGGGCGGAATGACAGCTTCGGGTCATTCTTGCGACGTTCCCTAGGCCTGTCGCCGGCGACCGCTTAGGATCGGCTCCGGCCGCTCGGCCTCGATCGCTTTAGTGACCGCTCCTGGCGCTCCTTGCCCGTTCGGGTGGACAAAACGAACAGCCGCTGTCCACCTCTGAGCGGCAGTTTAGTTGGGTGCCAAGCGTTAGATTTTGGCAGGAAGCGGCCGGCTTTGCGACCGCCAAGCCGACCGCGGTCGATCAGCCCGCGCAGTTCTGGAAGAGGTTCGGTAGCCGGTGGACCTCGTCGAGCATAACCAGCTTGTCCTGATGCTCGGCCAAATAAAGCTCCGGCTCGGCAAGCCGTGCGCGGTCGGCGTCCGACTCGAGGTCAAGGTAGATCGAAGGACGCCGTTCGGCTATTTCCGGCGCCAGGGTTGTCTTGCCGACCTGAAGCGGCCCGAGCAGCGCAACAGCGGGCATGCTGTCCAGCGTCTCGGTGAGTTCTATGCTGATGCGGCGTCCAATTATCCTTGCAATTATGGAGTACAGTTCCAGTTTTGCAAGGAAACCGGCAGCCCAGCCGTGCAAGACGCGCAGAGGCAAGGGCGTTAAAAGGCGCCGACGCCTTAGTTGTGAGATTGGCCCGGAACCGATCCCGCCGATGCTGACCCGGTTCATCACAATAAACAGAGCATTCGCCAAGGCACGACGGACTCTGAAACCGGGTTGATTGTCCGACCATGACGGTCGGATAACTGTCAGGACGAATACCGATCGCGCAGGAACGCGACGAAGATCGGTAAGGCAGGATTGGCGTTGTCGGGTCGCCAACGGGCTAAACTGGAGATCTGAATTGGTTTGCCCCGATCCGCAGCTTACGACAGATCGCATCTTTAAGAACCCTGTCGGCATCTCGGTCGTGGATCAGAGCGACTACAAGCCCGTTTCCGACGAGGCGCAAAGATGCCTGCACTGACGTGATGTTCGAGGATTGGAGGATGCTGCACGCCGCGTCCAACAGCGTCGGCGAGCAGAAATGCTTCGCCTCTGCGGACGAGCAACGTCTCTTGGTCCAGATCCTGCCACTCGATCACGGAATGGCTTGCGAGAGAATGATTTGAAGCAAGAACGATAGCCAGAGTGTCTTTCCACAGTGTCAGTTCGCATGCGCCGCCGGTGAATCGGGAGGAGAAGGACACGACGACGTCGGCCTGGGTGGCACCCAGCGCAGCCTTCGGCGAAGGATAAGAACTCTCTATCAAGCTGACGGTCACATTTGCATGAGATTGCCCGAACTCGATGATTGCATCCAAGCCTCGCCCGGCGAGGATGATTCCGTTGGAGCCGATGGAAAGCTTTCATGTTCATCTTTGGTGGCGGTCCTGGCCAGAGTGAGAGTATCATCAAGCTCGAGCAGCACGGAGCGCAGACGCTCCAGGAAAGCGCTCGCCTGCCGGGGTTGGGCCGATGTCGCGGGCATGGCGGCGAAATCCTCGTTGCCATCGCGTATTCGAGATCGCGTATGCGCCGGCTGACGGCGGAGTGATCGATCCCTGCGCGTCGCGAGGCGCGAAGAAAGCTGCCCTCCTCCGCGACCACAAGTGCATGATTGAGGGTCGCGAGTTGGACGGAGCTCCGCATCTCTGGTCAAAGTCAAGTTGGCGACAAAACGCGTTTGAGCGCTTTTGGCCGCTGCGGACAATCGCCAGATCTCAGTATTGACAAAGGGTGGGCAGTCCAACCCTCCTTAGAAGAACAATACTGAAAACACCGTGCATGGCCGCACTCGTTTCGGATTGCTTGGCGCATGGCCAACCGTTCCCGAAACGAGTGCTGCTGTGTTTAGTCCAGTATTGGAGGCTCCAATTGGTGGGGTAATCTTGTCCGTATCTTTGCACGATGTGCTTGCCAATGGCACTACCAAGATTTGGCGAGTGACAGCACGGGTCAGTCGCACGCATCATCGCCCAATGCCATGGTGAGGAGATGATGCGGTGATACAGACAAGCACACCGAGATCCGGCCAGCAGACACATTCGAGCAACATCAACAACGAGACTGTCGCGTGGCCTCTGGTGGTAGGAGTCGGTCGGGCACACGCCCATCACGGGGAATTCCTCCAAGGCGTCTTTGAAGCGGAAAACGGACGGCTTTGTCGCGGACTCGTCACGCTTCCGCTGACGTCGCAAGAGTCGCTAGTGACCTTCTGGCCGGATGAACAAGATGGCATTCGGCCGCGACCCGCAAACCGGATCAAAGCGGCGCGCGCGGCGGCCCTCACGCTCGAGCATGTCGGGGTAGCTGGAAGAGGGGGAGAATTGACGATCGAAAGCTCTATCCCGATAGGGCACGGCTACGGTTCCTCTACGGCAGACGTCATTGCGTCGATCCGCGCGGTCGCGGCTTCGGCGCGCGTCACGCTGCGCCAGTCAACTGTTGCGCGACTGGCCGTTGCCGCGGAAAGCGCAAGCGACGCCATCGCCTACTGCGACCAAGCTCTTCTCTTCGCTCAGCGGGAAGGCCGTACAATCGAACATTTCGGAGGCGAGTTCCCGCCCTTTCTCGTTGTGGGTTTCAGGGACGGCAGTGCCCGACCCATCGACACGCTGGGCATGCGACGAGCACGCTACGATAGTGAGGAAATCGGAGTCTTCCGTGTTCTGCGCGGATTGGCGTGTCGCTCAATTAGGCAACAAGATCCCCGCCTGCTTGGACGTGTCGCAACCATCAGCGCCAGGATAAGTCAGAGGTATCTGCCGAAGGCAGCTTTCAACACTGTTCTGGACATAGCGCGCGGGCATGACGCATGCGGCGTGCAAGTGGCTCACAGTGGCACTTTGATCGGCATCCTCCTGGATGCTGCCGCACCGCGACCCGCCATGCGCGCCGTCGAACTCGCAAGGCAGTTGAGGGGCGCAGGCTTCACAGATGTTCATACATTTGGCCTTAACGCCGAAACGAGAGTAATCCAGTGAGCGCAGGTGAAGACTACTTACGCGCCTATGAAACACCGCGATTTGCCCAGCTCGCGCCTAACCTCAACGCCGCCTGCTTTTCCCTCATGAAGCTGCTGCCCGCCCGATTCATGGTGGACCGTGCAGAAGCATCAGGACGCCTTAAGCGCGGTGGGCACATCATTGAAACGACGTCGGGCACGTTCGGCCTGGCCATCGCCATGCTAGCTGCCGCCCGTGGGTATGGGCTTACGCTCGTCACGGCCTCCAGCCTCATCGACGTGAAACTCAAGAGACGACTGGAACAGCTCGGTGCCAAAGTGATGGCCATCGATGATCCTCAGGGAGACGGCAATCAGCGTGGTCGCCTCGAGTACCTTCATAAGACTTTGCAAGATAACCCGGACACGTATTGGCCACGACAGTACGACAGTCCGGAAAACCGCCTTGCCTACGCGCGCCTGGCGGATCTCGTTGTTCGTTCACTCGGCCGCGTCGATTGCCTCATCGGCTGCGTGGGCACAGGGGGATCGCTGTGTGGAACCGGAGGTTTCCTTCGTGAGCTCTTTCCAGATCTCAGGATGATTGCTGTCGATACCCACAGAAGCATGCTCTTCGGCCAGCCTGTCGGAAGGCGCATGCTGCGCGGGCTCGGCAACAGCGTTTTGCCGGACAATGTTCGACATGAGATGATCGACGATATTCATTGGGTGGGCGCATTACCAGCTTACGCCATGGCGCATGGGCTTTTTCGCGATCACGGGCTCTTCATGGGCCCGACCAGCGGCGCCGCAGCCCTGGTCGGCGCATGGTTCGCCAAGCAAAATCCCGAAGCCTCCACCGTCGTCATAATGCCAGATGAAGGGCATCGTCATTCCGATACAGTCTATAACCCGGATTGGCTCGCCGGCTTGAAGGACTGGCCAATTTCAATTCCACTTGAGCCAACGGTTCTCGAGCGAATTCGCCCGGCTGAGGAGACGGCATGGACCAGATTTCCTTGGGACCGTAGAACTCTAAGCGCCGTTCTCGCACAGTTTGACGGCTCGTCCCCGGCGGAGCGACAGGTCTGAATCAGAGTTTCGACGCGACAAGGCAGCACCGGCCAACAGTCAGACGGGGTGCATCACCCGGTGAAGAAAATCCTTTGTGCGTTCGTGCTTCGGGTGTCGCAGGAGCTCCTTGGCCGGACCTTGCTCGACGATCCGGCCGCCGTCGAGAAAGAGGACACTATCGGAAACCTCCCGGGCGAACTGAATTTCATGCGTAACGACGAGCATGGTCATGTTCTCGTCTGCGAGCGCGCGCATTACCTGCAGGACCTCGCCGACCATTTCCGGATCAAGTGCGGAGGTGGGCTCGTCGAAAAGAATGGCCTGTGGGCGCATCGCCAGGGCGCGGGCGATGGCAACGCGCTGCTGCTGGCCGCCTGACAACGACGCGGGATAGGCATTCGTCTTGTCGGCCAAGCCGACGCGGTTGAGCAGTGCCATTGCCCGCTCGCGGACCTGTTTCCTATTTTCCTTCAGCACGTATAGGGGCCCCTCCATGACATTTTCCAGGGCGGTGCGGTGCGGAAAGAGGTTGAAGCGTTGGAAGACCATCGAGACGCGGGTGCAGATGGTATGAACCTGGGGCGAGGCGGCATCCACCACGGTGCCATCGATACTGATGCGACCGCGCTGATAATTTTCAAGCCCGTTCACACAGCGCAGAAGCGTCGATTTGCCGGAACCCGACGGCCCAATCAAACACACGACCTGTCCCTTGGCGATCTCGGCGTTGATCCCCTTGAGAACCTCGTGGAGCCCGAAGGACTTGTGCACGTCGTCGAAGATGATCATCCTGCCGCCCCAAGATAGATTTCCATTTTACGCATAAGCAGATTCAGCGGAACCGTCAGGCACAGATAGAGCAGTGCCACCAGGGTAAATACTGTCATGTTGTCGAATGTGGAGGATGCAAGCATCTTGCCCTGCATGGTCAGCTCCTGAACCGAAATCACCGACACCAGCGAGGAGTCCTTTAGCAGCATGACCATGTTGTTGGCGTAAGGTGGCAGGATAATCTTGAATGCTTGCGGCAGCACGACGCGGCGCATCATCAACGGACGCTTCATCCCGATCGATTTTGCCGCTTCGATCTGACCCGTATCGACCGCCTCGATGCCAGCCCGGAAAGTTTCCCCGAGATAGCACGAGTGAGCCAGCCCCAGCCCGATCGTGCCAGCCTGAAGCGCGGTCAGGTTGATGCCGATATCGGGCGCGACAAAGTAAATATAGAAGAGAACGACGAGGAGCGGTATGCCGCGCACGAAGTCGACAAGGAGCCGTGTCGGCACTGCGAGAGACCAGATCCCAGATGTTCTGAACAACGCCCAGACAAGACCGAGCGCGGTCGCAAGGCACAGCGCAAATAGGGTTATCATCACGGTCAGCCAAACGCCGTTAAGAAGAAGCGGCAGATATTCCGTTGCGTGCGCGATGAATTTGGTCATGGCCGGCTTTTATTCCTCTTGGCACATAGCCCGGCCGACAAAGCCGGTCATTCCGACGCGATCCTATGGTCCTGCCAGCCGGCGCCTGTTTCGCGGTCCATGCGCGATGGCCTTCAGAGACCATATTTGGCAAATATTCTCCTGAGTTCGCCGCTTTCCTTCAACTTCGCGATCGAAGCGTTCACCTTTTCGAGAAGCAGTGGATTTTCCTTGGCGACCGCTAACGCGACCTCGCCTTTTTTCATCGGCCGATAGCCGTCGACGAGGCGAACTCCCAGTTCGGGGTTCTTTGAAAGCTGATACGCGACGATCGGGGCGTCACCAAAGCCGGCCTTGATGCGGCCCAGGACCACATCGCGCATCATGTCAGCGATTGAGTCGTAGAGCTTGACTTGACCGAAGACGCCAAGCGCTTCCAGGGCGTCGGCGTAGGTCGAGCCGATCTGCGCCCCCACGGTCTCACCTCTCAGCTCTTCGATCGTGTAGTTCTCGCTGTCGCCGGCAGCAACAAACATCGCCTCGCCATAGGCGTAAACCGGCGTGCTGAAATCGATCACCTGCTTGCGCTTGTCTGTTATGAACATGCTGGCGGAAATCAGATTGATTTTGTCGGTCGTCAATGCCGGGATCAGGGCTGGAAAAGCGTTTATTTGAAAATCGGCGGTCGTACCAAGGCTCGCGGCAATCGCACTTGCCAGATCGACCATCGCGCCTGTCGGCTTTTGGGTTGCGGTGTCGACAAACGTGAACGGCACTCCGGTTGGCGTGACGCCGACTCTGAGCGTTTCCTCAGCCATCGTCTGAGTTGCCATTGCGACACTGAGGGCTGCGAGCCAGCCGATGAGCGTTTTCCGAAGCATGAACATTCCCCTTACATCATGTTTGAATCGAGATTCCGCTCGCTAAGCGAGTTGAATTTGCCTCTCCTGGATAGCTTTTAGGAAGTCGCAATACCGTCCAATGGTGGACGAGATCATCAATCGATCAGAATTCGCATCCGTTCATGATCGTCTCTATCTTCTCTTCAGGACATCTTGGTCGCGCGTCGTTCAAGTGAGGGCGTGAAATAGTCACGGCCCTCGGCAACGTATTCCCACGCTTCGGCAACTGACTGAAACGATGGTTGTGCTTTGTTCGGACCGGTCGAACGATCCAAATCCTTGAGGCCGCTCGCTGTCACGATGGCAACGACGCTGTCTGACCGCGCGATGGTGCCTTCTCGCCTCAAGGATTCGATAGCTGCAAATGGCGTCACCGAGGCAAGTTCGGCAAAAACACCCTCGGTGGCCGCAAGCTGCTGCTGCATCGCTATCAAGCCGATATTGCCGACCGGCATTGCCGTGCCGCCAGATTCACGCAGGGCGTTGAGCGCCTGAAACGTGCTTCGTGTGGTGCCGATCGAGATGGCAAGCGTGTCGAAGCTTGCGGGGACTTCGGCAACCAGATCTCCCTTGCCGGCAAGGGCTCTGGCCAAAGATCCATGCACTTCCGCCGCCACGAGTCTCGGCAACCGCTCGATCTTGCCTTGGCTAAGAAGGTCCTTAAATCCGGCCCACAGCCCGGCAAGCGCGTCCCCATAGCAAACAGGCAAGGCGCACCAGTCCGGCACGGCACCGTGCATTTGTTCGACGATTTCGTAAGCCAGGGTCTTGTAGCCCTCGATCCCGACAGGATGACTGCCCACTACGGGGCTGTGAAACGGTGATGTTGCAAACCATCCGAGGCGCTCGGTACCAGCGGCAAGCAATGGCCAGCGATGGGACTTGTCGGCCAGGGATACGACGCTTGCGCCGTATTTGCGGATCTGCGCCAACATTGCGCCGGCGGTGCCTGAGAATGTGACAACGACGCATTTCAGGCCCGCCCGAGCAGCATAGGCGGCAAGTGAGGCCCCGGCGTTCCCCGACGAAGCAGTCGCCACCACGCGTGCGCCACTCAAACGTGCCATCGACACCGCCACGGTCGAGAAGCGGTCCTTGTGGGACCAGGTAGGGTTTGCGCCCTCGTCCTTGATAAGAAGCTTGGGGACGCCGAGCTGCTTTCCCAGCTTCTCGGCGCTCAGCAACGGCGTCAGGCCCTCGCCCAAGGAGATTGCATCGCTGAGTCCACAAGGAAGCATGTCGGCATAGCGCCAGAGCGAGGGCAGGGCGGCACCCGCTGTGGAAGCGGCCGATGTAGCTCCGGATGGATCGTAAGCGACCTTAAGATTGGCCGGTGCTTCGGCACAGCATATCGGGCAGCCGCGTGAGTCGATTTTGGTATCGATCCGGAACAAGGCGCCGCATCGAATACAGGAAAACCCTGCCGCGCGGCTCATAACTGCACCCGGGTGATTGCATCGTGCGTCTGCGTCAGCCGCTCCACTCCGCGCTGGCGAACAACCACCATGTCCTCCACCTGGAGTCCCCAGCGGCCGATTTCGTAGTAGGGGGTCTCCACGCACAGCACCATTCCTTCTTCAAGGATGTCTGTACTGCGCGGCGAGAGCGTCGGCGCATCATAACCATCAAGGCCGATGCCATGTCCGACGTGATCGCGCTCGTAGTGGGCAATTCCTTCGCGCTTCACCACACGCACGACCGTCTCGAAGAGCTGTGCTGCCGGCATGCCGGGCCGGATAATGTCGCAGGCATGCTGAACGCCGCGCAGCAGCGCCTGCTGAAGCCGATGCGCCTGCGGCGGCGGCTCGCCCAGCGTGGCGATGCGGGCAATGTCGGCGCGGTAGTGCCGAAACCGGCCACCGACGTCGAAGCGGATGATTTCTCCTGCGCGCAACCTGCGGTCAGACGGCTGGACGTTCATGAGCGCGCTGCGCTCGCCAAAGCCGATGCATCCCAGTACGGGCAGGGCGCCTTCCTCGACCGTCCTGACATGAAAAGCGCGCGCCAGATCTGCTTCGGTGGCGCCTTCCTGAGCAACGCCGAGTGCTGCTTGAATGGAGCGTTCGGCGATCTGGGCAACTTGGCCGAGCCGTTCGATTTCATCTGCCGTTTTTACGGCACGAACCTCGCGAAGCAATGCGGTGGCTGGTAGGAACGACGCATTGGGAAAATGGGCTCCGAGGGTTTCCTGGTATCCTGGCGCGAGCCCCGCCTCGTCTATGCCGATCCGCCCACGGCCGAGCTGGGCTTCTTCCAATGCGGCGACCAAAGCCGCAATGGCATCGCCATGCCTCGGCAGGTCTCGAAGCTGGAGGTGTCGTTCATTGGAGAGGTCCACGGTGGTCGAGGAACCGACATTGGCGTAAAAGTCGCCATAGCGCCGAACCTTGCTTACCCACAGTTCCTGATCGGCAACGAGGTCGAGGGTGCTGGAGCTGGCGATGATTTCAGGCGTGCCCTTGTCGGGAGCTGGCCACACCACATAGGCCTGCGGACCACGACGGATCCATTGCGGCAGAGCCCAGAAGCCGCTCATATAGGTCACGTTTTCCGGCATCGTCGCTATGACGGCATCAAACCCGGCTGCCGACATGCATTGTTTCAGGCGGGCCTCGTTAAGCAGCATGGTGGGAATCCCGAGCCTGTTTTGCTTCCAGAAAGCCGAGGCCTGCTGAGATGCGCGCCGCAGCTGCCATTACTGCCTCTCCAACCTCGGCGATCTCCACATGCGGCCCCACAGACCGGGGGTAGGCCACACTTATCGCAGCCATGATTGTGCCTGATGCATCGCGAAGCGGTGCGCCGACCGCAATCAGCCCGGTAAAATTCTCGTCCAGGGATGTTGTGTAGCCGATGGGCTCGGACGCTCTGATTTGAGCAACGAGCTTGTGCGGATCGGTGACTGTGCGTACGGCAACCTGCTCCAGTGGACCGCGTCCAAGAATCCCAATGACCGCCTCGCCGCTCAGCTCCATCAGGAGCGCCTTGCCCAACGCGGTGGAGTGCAAGGGGAAGGTCTCGCCAGGTGAAGAACGAATGACGACCGGACTCTTGCTTTGCACGGTCAGGAGATAAATTCCGCAATTGCCGCGCCTGATGCCGAGGAATGCGTTGAAGCAACCTTCGGCGGCCAGCGCCTGCAGTTCGATTTCAGCCAAACCAACCAGGCGGTCTCTACCCAAGACCTTCCGCGCAAGCGCCAGCACGGAGTGACCCAGCCGGTAGCGCCGCGAGTCTGGCGACTGCTCGACATAGCCCTGCTCTGCCAGCGTGTTCAGAATTCGCTGCACGGCGGGAGCACTCTGCTCAAGCCGGCGGGCGAGTTCGCGCACCCCGACCGCTTCGTCCGCTTCCTTGAGGACATTGAGAACCGCAAGGCCACGTTCCAACGAAAGATTTCCTGTCACTGGCGTTCCTTATTTCGGAATGGCGTTCCGTAATATGACGAGAAAAGCAGCAATGGCAGCGCCTGTCAATGATGAATGTTCACTATAGTGTGTCGTCCTAAAGTGTACGCAGCGACGACCATGCCCTCATGGACCTACGGGTGGTTGTCGGCCTGAACGTACAGAGGATTCGGCGCGCACAAGCCCTCTCTCAAGAGGAACTGTCGTTCCGTTCAGGGTTCACGCGCGCCTATCTGAGCGGTCTCGAGGCCGGCCGGCGCAATCCCACACTCCTGTCGCTCGCAAAGCTTGCCACTGCATTAAGCGTCGACATCGAGGAGCTGACGAAACGGCCCGGCAGAAACGCCCGAGCCTCAGCTGGCGATGGTGCTGTGGCGGCGCGTGAGCGGCGCAAGAGTAAGTGCTGATGCTCTCGGCGGCCTACTGGCCGGTGCATCATGGCGAGTTTCGACGGATGAGCTGCTCCACGTCAACTTGCAATGCCAGCGCCAGCACCTCCAGCGTGTCGACGGTCGGTGAGTTTTCCTCCCGCTCGAGCTTGCCGACATAGTTGCGATCAAGGCCGGCAAGGTCCGCGAGCTGCTCCTGCGACAAGCCGGTACCTTGGCGAAGCAACCTCAGATTGCGAGCAAAAACAGACCTCAGCCTCATGCGGCGAGGCAGTCAGAACGCGCCCTTTAGTGCCACCTACTATAGTAGTCAAAAGTCATGCCGGACGTTGCGGTCGGACCTAAGTTATTTATTTTGTTTTCTTTGTCTCAGTACATTGAAAGGGCCTACAATGGCGGCGGTTCACGGGAGCGTCTTACAGGATCAGCTAATACAAATCTTTGAAGCAACCGCGCAGATTGACCGTGCAACCAGCGCCGCCGAGATCATTCGGCAACTGCGCAAGAGCATCGAACGTCACGGCTACGCAGCCTGTCTCGTCACCGAATTGCCACGCCAGGACACCGGATCGCTGGATGGACACATCCTTGTCAACGGTTGGCCGCAGGAATGGTACGACCGCTACATGGCTGCCGGACACTATCGCCATGACCCTTGTGTTGCTTTGTGCCGTGGTGCGATCGGGCCCTTCCTTTGGCGGGACGTCCATCACGGCTTGACGGACGGCAATGCCAGGAGGGTGATGGATGAAGCGAAAGAGTTTGGGCTTTGCGACGGGATCTGCATCCCGATCCAGGCTGCGTTTGGCGATCCGGCCTGTGTAACGGTTGCCGGACGCGAAATTGATTTGGCGCCGACGGTGCGCTGCACCATTCATGCCCTTGCGCGCCATGCCTATTCGGCTGCCGAACGACTCGTTGGCAACTCGCGCAGGCGGCCGAGACAAAAGCTTTCCCAACGAGAACGTGAAATCCTGCAGTGGGTCGCGGGAGGAAAGACCGCATGGGAGGTTTCCCGAATACTTGGCATCTCGGAAAACACTGTGACGACCCACCTGCGCAACATCAAGCAGAAGCTCAGCACCGCCAACGTCGTGCACGCAATCGTCGAGGCTTTTCGCAGGCACGAAATCGAGCTTTGATCCATCCTCAGATCTGGGTATTTCACGGGCAATCGTCGCGTGGTCGGATGGGGTTCCATCTCGAGGAACCACAATGATTCAGGTCCATGTCGTCGACGCGTCAAACTGCTTTGCCTATCGAGAGGATCTCGACAGCTACTTCCGCCTGAGACATGAAATCTATGTCGATGAACGTGGCTGGCATGAGCTGAGGCGCCCCGACAGTCGCGAGATCGACCCGTTTGATACATCCGAGGCGATTCATCTGCTCGGCATCCAGCCGGGAAGAGGTGTCGTTGCCGGATCCCGCCTGGTGCCGAGCCTCAGACCGCATCTGATGAGCGAAATCTTTCCGCAACTTGCCGATGGTGGCGTTCCGCGCCGACCCGATATCTATGAGTGGACGAGATTTTTCGTGGCCCGGGATTTTCGCGAGCCCGGCCGGCCCTGCCAGGCCGCCGGCGTGATCTACTGCGGAATTCTGGAATTCTGCATTCAAAGAGGCATTAGCAATCTGACGATCGTCTGTGAGGACTACTGGTTCGACCGCTTGGCATCGATCGGGTGGTGCCCGAAAAGGCTCGGCGCTCCATTCAAATGCGATGACATGACCATCATCTGCGTGATGGTCGACGTCGGCCCGTCCGCCTTGGCCGCGACGCGACAATTCTACCGCATAACGGACCCAGTGCTTTGGGCCGACACGCCAATCAAGCAGCCGGCCTGACCGTAGGCCGTCGCTGGGCGTTACGCCTCGAACGACCATGCTGCCTGGCGGACAAGTTGGTGCATGCCGGCGAATGCGCATCCACCTTTCAGCCATAAACGCTAGTCGCAAAATCGGCCGCTCCAGTCACCACCGGGCGAAATCGTGTTGTTCGAAACCGAAAACTAAGCGATTGACTTGCCAACGCTTGGAAAAAATCATGTCTCGACCGGCAGCCGGTTCGACCGCTTGATCTGCGCAAGCGCGAAGCTGGACTCGATGGAGGCGACGCCATCGAGCCGCGTTAGCTTTTCCTTCAGGAAGCGCTCATAGGCGTGCAGGTCGCGCACCACCACACGCAACAGATAGTCGCGCTGGCCAGTCATCAGATAGCAATCGACCACCTCCGGCCAGCGTGCGATCGCCGCGTTGAACCGCTTCAGCTCGTTCTCGCGCTGGCGCTCAAGCTTGATTGAGGCAAACACCGAGATCGGCAGATCGACCATGTCCTGGTCAATCAGGGCGGCATAGCCGGTGATCACGCCCATATCCTCCATCAGGCGGACCCGGCGGGCGCAGGGCGAGGCCGAAAGGCCGACCCGTTCGGCAAGCTGCTGCGCCGTCATCCTGCCGTCGACCTGCAGCGCGGCAATGATCTTTCGGTCGATATCGTCCAGTCGACTTTTTGGCATCGAACGTTACTCCATTGGTCGATATTGGCGAAACCAGCTAACGCAGCTGCCAATCTCATGCAAGTTTAGCGACAATTGGTTTTTGCTCAGCCCTATGATTGCGACATCGCAACCGGGAGTCTTGCAGCATGGACAAACGAAAACTGGAGGCACTTTCGGCGCTGGAGAAGAAGGTGCTCTGGCTGTCGACATGGATGATCCATAACGCCAATCACCTGCGGGAAAATACGGACGGCTTGAAGGTTGGCGGACACCAGGCGTCCTCGGCGTCGCTCGCCACCATCATGACCGCGCTTTATTTCTCGATACTGAGGCCGCAGGACCGTATCGCGGTGAAGCCGCATGCCTCGCCGGTATTCCACGCCATCCAGTACCTTCTGGGCAATCAGACGAGGGAGAAGCTCGAAGGTTTTCGCGCCTTCGGTGGCGCGCAAAGCTATCCGTCGCGGACCAAGGATGTCGACGACGTCGATTTCTCCACCGGTTCCGTAGGCCTCGGCGTCGCGCAGACGCTGTTTGCCTCGCTTGTGCAGGATTATCTCGTTGCCCGCGATGAAATCCTGTCCGAGGGCCGGATGGTGGCGCTGATCGGCGACGCCGAGATGGACGAAGGCAATATCTTCGAGGCGCTTTTGGAAGGGTGGAAACACGGCCTGCGCAACTGCTGGTGGATCGTCGACTACAACCGACAGAGCCTCGACGCCGTGGTTCGCGAAGGTCTTTGGGAACGTTTCGAAAATATTTTCCGGAATTTCGGCTGGGATGTCGTGATCCTGAAATACGGCTCCTTGCTCGATGCCGCTTTTGCCGAACCGGGGGGCGAGGCGCTGAAGGTTTGGATCGACGCCTGCCCGAACCAGCTCTATTCGGCGCTGATCTTTCAAGGCGGCGGCGCCTGGCGCAAGCGGCTGCTGGCCGACATCTGTGAAAAACCGGGACTGAAATCGCTTCTCGAGCGGCGGTCCGATGCCGAACTCGCCGCGCTGATGACAAATCTCGGCGGCCACGACCTGCCATGCCTGATCGAAGCTTTCGAGACCGCACGCGGCAATGACCAGCCGACCTGCTTCATCGCCTACACTATAAAAGGCTTCTGCCTGCCGCTCGCCGGCCACAAAGACAATCACGCCGGATTGATGACCAGGGATCAGATGGAAGTCTTTCGCGCCTCGATGTCGGTCAGGGAAGGGCGCGAGTGGGATGCCTTCGAGGGGCTCGATATCGACGAGAGGGACTTGCGGCGCTTCCTCGACGCCGTTCCGTTCGCGGCAAAGGGCCACCGGCGCCGGCACGCCCAGCGCATCGTGATCCCTGATCGTCTCGTTGCGGAAGCCAAAGGCAGCGTCTCCACGCAGGTCGGCTTCGGCAGAATTCTGGACGAGATTGCGCGGGCCGGCGGGCCGCTTGCCGATGCGATCGTCACGGCATCGCCCGATGTCACGGTTTCGACGAATCTGGGCCCCTGGGTCAACCGGCGCGGTCTGTTTTCGCGTCGCTCGCTCGCTGACATGTTCCGCAGTGAACGGATCGCTTCGACGCAGAAATGGGAATTCGGCACCTCCGGCCAGCACATCGAGCTCGGCATCGCCGAGAACAATCTGTTCATCCTGCTGTCGGCGCTCGGGCTCTCCCATTCGATCTTCGGCAAACGGCTGCTGCCGATTGGCACGCTCTATGATCCGTTCATCCAGCGCGGTCTCGATGCGCTCAATTACGCCTGCTATCAAGACGCGCGTTTCCTGCTGGTCGCCACCCCATCAGGCGTCACATTGGCTCCCGAAGGTGGTGCGCACCAGTCGATCGCCACGCAGTTGATCGGGATGGCACAGGACGGGCTTGCCGCCTATGAGCCGGCCTTCGTTGACGAGCTCGCCGTCATCATGCGCTTTGCCCTGGATTATATGCAGCGCGACGGCGAGGTGCAGTCGGAGCGCACCTGGCTGCGTGACGAGACGGGCGGTTCGGTTTATCTACGGCTCTCGACGCGCCCGGTCGAGCAGATCACGCGTAGCGTTACGCCCGTACTCGAGCAGGACATCATCGACGGGGGCTACTGGCTGCGGCCTCCGGGTCCCAATGCCGAAGTGATTGTTGCCTATACCGGCGCGGTTGCGCCGGAGGCCATCGAGGCTATCGGCATGATGGCGGAGGACCGTCGCGATGTCGGTCTCCTGGCGGTGACCTCGGCCGATCGGCTGAACGCAGGCTGGACTGCCGCGAGCCGGGCACGCGAACGCGGCCTTGTTCACGCCAGGAGCCATGTCGAAAGGTTGTTTGCCAACCTCCCGGCGCATTGCGCCATCGTCACCGTCACCGACGGCCATCCGGCCGCACTCGGCTGGTTGGGCTCGGTCTACGGCCATCGCACGCGCAGTCTCGGCGTCGAGCATTTTGGCCAGTCGGGCACGATCGGCGACCTTTACCGGCATTTCGGCATCGACGCCAATTCCATAGCCACAGCGGCCGACCGGATTGCCGGTGGCCGCCCTATCCGCTATCTGCGCGCTCTAGATTGATGCTGGCGACATTCTCTGGCCGGGGCCTGATGGTGGATCTGAAGTCATGCCACTCGCTGCTCGGGTAACGCAATATCTGAACGGCGCGCCTCTGTCGGACCGGGCTAGTGCTGAAGCCCGGTGATCATGGCGACGATCTCGTTCTTGTCGGTCTCGCTGGTCTTGCGCACGCCGATCTGTTTGCCACGTCTCAGAACACAGATCCGATCTGAGAGCCTGAACACCTGGTCGAGGCTGTGGCTGATGATCAGCACGCCGATATTGCGCTGCTTCAGCGACAGAACAATCGTCTCGACCTTGGCGGTCTCGGCAACGCCGAGCGCGGCGGTTGGCTCGTCGAGCAGGATCAGCTTGCTTGCCCAGTGCGTGGCGCGCGCGATCGCCACGCCCTGGCGCTGGCCGCCCGAAAGATCGCGGATGGTAGCGTGAGCCGATGGGATGCGAACGTCGAGATCCTTCACCAGCTTTTCGGTGTCGTCGATCATCCGGCGTCGGTCGAGCAGGCCGAAGCGGTTCACCGGCTCGCGGCCAAGAAACATGTTCATGTAGACGGTCTGCTGATCGGCGAGCGCCAGGTCCTGATAGACCACCTCAATGCCGTGTGCGCGCGCCATGGTGGCGCTCGACATTGCCACCGCCTGCTCCTCGATGATGATCGTCCCGGATGTCGGAGCATGCACCCCTGTCACGATCTTGACCAGCGTCGACTTGCCGGCACCGTTATCGCCGACCAACGCCACTATCTCGCCGGGATAGAGCTCGAGCGAGAAATTTTCGATGGCGGTGAGGCCGCCGAAATTCTTGCGGATGTCGCGCAGCTGCAAAACAGGGGGCGTGCCGGTCGTGGTCGCGTTCATCACTTGCTCCTAGACAGGCCAGGCAGCGGTTTCGCCAAAACCGTTTTCGATCGTTTCGACTTGGGGCGCCCCCTTTGAGACACCGGAGATGCCGACCACGTAGGCGCGGGTCACGAACGCCTGGCCGCGAAAGCCGAACACCGCCGTGTCGCCGGGGCGTGGCGCATTGGCGCCGCTAGCGTCAATCATTGCGTAATAGTCGATTGCCGCAGGCGGCGGCACCTCGACGCTTCTGAGCGCGGCGGCGGCCGTGGTGGGTTCTGCGGACACGATTGCCTTCACCTCGTAGTCCGGAAAGATCGGATCGATATAGAAGCCGCCACCCAGGCAGTAGGCTTTGCCGCCAGACAAATGCGAGACCTCGGTCAAATACAGAACGGCAGGGAGCTCCGGCAGATCCTCCATGACGTGCAGCGCGGTGGTGCCGGCCAAGCCATTGCCCGGTTCACATTGGGTGGCGCCGGCTTCGGCCAGCGCGCCAAGCAGGACACTCGACGTTGTGCCGGGCGCGTTCACCTCTATGTCGCTGCGGCCGGATTTGGCGAGCGCTTCGGCAGCTCTGCCCAGTGTCGCCAGATTGTGTGTCGGCAGGACCGTTCGCGTGGTCTGGTCGAACAACAGCGCCGGGAAGGTGGTGATACCAGCGAACCGTGCGCCGTCGAGACCATCAAGTTTTTCGGCGACCGCGGCGATATCGGCCGCCTCAAAACCACCTTCGTGGCCGCGGTAGAAAACGTCACCATCGGCGTGGATGCGGGCAAGCAGGTTTTGCGTGTACCCGGCGAGCCTTGCGCCGGCAGCGGCTTCTTCAGCCTTGGTGTCATTGAAGACGGTCCAATAGTCCGGCCTGAACGTTTTGGCCGCCGCATTGGCCTCGTGCCTTGCGATCTGCTGCAGGTGGCCAAGATGACCGAGCCTCAGGCCGGCTCTGTGCGTTGCCCGCGCGCAGGCCATGTCGACGGCAACGGCCTGATCGATGCCGCCACGCTTGAGCGCATGGCAGAACGAACTGGCGCGGCCGACCTGCTTGGTCATGGCGAAAATCTTCAGGCTGAACCGGTCGGCCTCGCGCTTCAGGACCCGGGCGTTGCTTTCGACGGCATCGAGGTCGAGCACATAGGAATTAGCCGGCAGCTTTCCTTCCTGGTGCAGGCGCGTGGCGCTTTCTATAAAGCTCGGATTGCGGCGCCGCAGAACATCGAGGAACATGACAAAACTCCTTCAACGGGACTTTTCGCGCAGCGATACGGCGACCGCCGCAAGAATGATCAAGCCGCGCACGATCATCTGGTCGGAGACGGACAGGCCCATCAGGATGAGGCCGTTGTTCAGCATGCCCATCATCAGCGAGCCGACCAGCGCACCGACAATCGATCCCTTGCCGCCGTTAAGCAGGGTGCCGCCGACAATGACGGCCGCTATCACCGTCATAAGGTCGGTTTCGCCGAGCGTATATTTCGCGGCTTGCAGCCGGCCGGCATAGAGCAGCCCGGCAAGGCCGGCGAGCCCGCCGCTTATGGTCAGAACGGCCAGCCTTATCTGCGCCACGCTGATGCCGGAAACACTGGCGGCACGGCTGTTGTCGCCGGTGGCCAGCACATGGGCGCCGAAGCGCGTCTCGCGAAAGATGAGATGCGCGATCGCAACGGCAATGACCGTCCACCAGATCAAAGACGGAACACCCAGCAAAGAACCCGAGCCGAAGAAACCGGTGAAGGCGTTGTTGGTGACCGGGATCGACCGCAAGTCGGTCATCGAGCGAGATACGCCGGCAAACAGCCCGAGCGTCGCCAGTGTTACCAGGAATGAAGGCAACTTGACGTAAGCCACGAGGGCGCCGTTGAGCAGGCCGATCAGCAGGCCGGCGCCGAGGCCGGCCAGCACCCCGGCCAACAAGCCGTGGGCGTTTATCGCCACCGCGGCGGCAAGGGCTGCCACGGCAACGATCGAACCTATCGAAAGATCAATCTCGCCCGCCGACATGACAAAGACAAGGCCGATCGCCATGATCGTCACGGGTGCGGTCTGCAGCACGATGTTCGACAGGTTGCGGACCGTCAGAAAACCGCTGTCCTTCAGTACGATCGCGAAGAACAGAAAGATCGCCAGAAATCCGAGATAGACGACATATTGCTGCAGGTTGAAGCGGCTGACCAAGCTCGCTGCCCGGCCGGGGCTGGTGTTGATACTCGACATTCTCACTTCCTCCGGCAGGGCGCCATTGTCTGCCGCTACTTCATGGCGGCCGCGACGGTCGCGGGTACGTCCTTGTTGAGGGACCGCTTCCACCCGTCCTTGACAGTGTCCTTGGTGACGGCGAGGGAATCGACCACGATGAACGGCGCGGCCTTCTTGCCGATCAACGAGGCGGCCGTGGCGCGTGCCAGCGTCACGCCGATGTCGTAGGCTTCGTCTGCGATGAGTGCCGCAACGTTGCCGCCTTTCACCATGTCCAGTGCCGCCGGTTCGTTCAGGTCGAGCGTGACGATTTTGGTGTGGCTGTTGCCGGCCGCCCGCAATGTGGACAGCACGCTAAGCGCCGGCTCAGCCCAGGTAACGTAGATACCGTCGAGGTCTGGGTGCTGTGTGATCATCGCCTGCGCGATTTCCTCGCTGCGCGCGGGGTCGGCCATTCCGGCCTCGGCCACGATCTTCATGTCCGGATAGTCCTGCTCGATCGTGTGCTTGAATGCTCCATCGCGCTGGTTGGTGACGTAGAAATCGGCATCGTGAAAGATGTAGCCGACCTTGCCCTGCTTGCCGAGCGCGTCGGCCATTGCGATCCCGGCCTTGTTGCCCATCTGGAAAAGGTCGTCCGAAACGATGGTCACATAGTCCTTGTCCTGAACGTAGCCTGCCGGCGAATTGTCGACGAATCCCAATTTCACGCCGGCCTGGCGCGCAGGATCATAGACGGTGGCCGCACTTACGGGATCGACCGGTAGGGACAGTATGATCGAGGGCTTTTTGGCGAGTACTGTCTCGACGTCGGATTTCTGCCGAGCTGCATCAAAGCCAGCGTCGGTCTGAGCGACCACCCTGATGCCGAGCCGCTTCAACTCGTCCTGGGCGCCGCTGTTCACCGCGTTGGTGTATTCGCTCATCTCATGCCAGACCAGCGCGGCGGTGTATTTGCCGTCCTTGATCTGTTGCTCCTCAGCTGGTGTGAGCACGACGCTCTTTGCCGGCGTCGGCTTTTCCCCGTTCGGTCCCGTGGTGGTGCCCTCGGCTGCGAAGGCGTTGGCGGCGACGAGCGCTACCAGTGCCGACAACATTCCAATTGCTGTGCGCATGTCAGTTCCCCTTGCTTTTATGGTGTCGGCGGCCCTGATTGGCCGCCGGGCATTCGCCTGTCACTTGGCCGCGTCGAGCACCGATTGCGGCGCGTCGCGGTTCAACGAGTCCTTCCAGCCCTGCGCAACGTTCTGCTTGGTCACGGTAAGCGCCGGGGCAACGACGAAGGCCGGCGTCTCCTGGCCGAGCAGCGCCTTGACGCCGACAGCGGCCATGGCGCGACCGAGCTCATACGCCTTGTCGGCCACCAGTGCGGTCACGTTGCCGCCCTTGACCATATCAAGCGCGACCGGTTCGGCGAGGTCGAGCGTAACGATCTTGGTCTTGGTGTTTCCGCTTGCCCGCAAGGCCGACAGCACGCCGTCGGCCGGTTCGGCCCAGGTGACGTAGATGCCGTCAAGGTCGGGATGCTGCACGAGCATGGCGCTGGCCAGCTCTTCTGCCCGCGCCGGATCGGAGATCCCCTGCTCGGCGACGATCTTGATACCGGGATAATCCTTCTCGATCGTTCTCTTGAAAGCCTGGTCGCGCTGGTTCGTCACATAGTAACTGGCGTCGTGGAAGATGTAGCCGACCTTGCCCTTGCCATCGAGCGCCTTGGCCAGTGCATCGGCCGCCTGCTTGCCCATCTGGAACAGGTCGTCAGTGACGATGGCGGCATAGTCGGTTCCGTGCTTGTAGCCTTTCGGCAGATTGGAAAGGAATACCAGCTTGGTGCCGTCGGTGAGCGCCTGACGGAACGCCTCGGCCGAAGTGACCGGATCGAGGGGCAGCGACAGGATGACGTTTGGCTTCGCCGCGAGCGCGGTTTCGATGTCGCTGCGCTGGCGCGCGGCGTCAAAGCCCGCGTCGGTGGTGGCGACGATTTGAATGCCGGCACGGGCAAATTCATCCTTGGCACCGGACGTGACCGCATTGGTGAAGTCTGAGGAGGTGTGCCACAGCAGCGCGGCCTTGTAGCCCTTCTCCTTTACTGCGGCCAGGTCTGCGTCCGACAATCTAACCTCGGCGCTGGGTGTCGCCGTCTCGCCGCTTGGTCCCACTGTCTGTGCGCCGGCTCCGCCGGCCAACAGCATAAGGCTGCCTGCAAGTGCTGTAGCAACAAGTCTGTCTATCAGCATGGTAGTTCTCCCATTTTCGCTCTCAGTTGTCCTTCATTCCGTAACGCCGCAATACTCCACCATGAACCGGGCGAAGCCTACGACGCCCGCCAGATATTCCTCGATATCGACGTGTTCGTCGAAGGTGTGGCAGTTGCGAATGTCGCCTGGCGCGCAGTACACGGCGGGGATGCCGAGCCGGTTGGTGAAAAATGATGACTCTGACCAGAATGGCGCGCCTTCGATGGCCCCGCGACCAGCCATCGATCGGGCCATGGCGGCAGCAAGAGCGCCGACCTCCGGCCTGTCAGGTGCAATCTCGGCGGCGTTACCCCCGAGCGGATGATCGCGGCCTGCCGGATAGGCGAACGCCAACATAATTTCGGGATCGGTGATGGCGCCGCGCACCACTGCCTCGATTTCGGCGGCGGCCTCGTCCAGCGACTCGCCGGGCAACAGCTTGCGGATCAGCGACAACGTGCAGCGTTCGGGCACCGCGATGTAGCCGCCGCCCGCAAGCCCGGTGATCAGCAGGAAGCCACGCCCAATCAGCGGGTGCTCGGCTCTTGTTGCAACATCTTCCGAATGCTTCCATAGCGCGCTCATGACGGCGTGGCTTGCACGCAAGGCATCCTTGCCGAGTTCGGGTACGCCGAAATAGGCTGATCGTCCGGTGATGGTGATGTCGGTAATGAAGAAGCCAATTTGGGCCGGATAAACCGAAAGGCGGGTAGGCTCCACATAGACCACGAAATCGGGCGCCAAGACTTCGCCTCTCTCAATGCGGCCGACGAAGTCCTTGATGCCGGCGGAGACGCCGGTTCCAGGCTGGCCGCTCTCCTCGTCGCCGACGAAGGCAAAGGCAACGTCGCTGGCCAGTTGGATGTCGGCTGTGTCGAGCAGAGAGAGTGCCGACAGCGCGGAGCAGATGCCGGCCTTGAGGTCGCCGGCGCCGCGGCCCCAGATCTGCCCGTCGATCATTGGCGCGGCAAACGGATCCTGCTTGGCGGTGCCAGCCCAGTGCTCGCGCCAGCCCTCGACATGGACCGTATCGGTGTGGCCGATGAAGAGCAGCCGCTTCCCGGCGCCAGCACCTTTGCGCTCACCCCAGACGTTGGACCGGCCGGGCGCGAATTCCGCACGCCGAATTTCGCTCAAGCCAAGCACGCGCATCCGGTCTTCAAGGAAGGCGACAAAGTTTTCTTCGTGACCGGTTATGCTTTCGCGGCCGATTGCCCCCTGCAGAAGCTCCACCGCTGCGTCGCAATCGAGGGCGGCACGCAAGCGGGCGGTGATGTCCTTTGAGGCGGTCATAGCGTGGCCTCGCGCAGCACGGCAGAACTGGCTGGGGGAAGCGAAATGCGTCCGTCGGGCGCGTCGACGCCGAACAGTGTGTTGTGCAACTGGCTGAGCCCGATGGCGGCAGCGCCGATGAGCGCTGCGCGCGACCCGAGTTCGCTGGCCTCAACGGCGATAGGGTAGGGGAAGCAGCGCGGCAGCAGGTCCCTAACACGCAACAGGATTTCCGGCCGCAGCCCGATCGAGCCGCCCAGGACGACCTTTTGCGGATTGGCAATTGCCGCTATGGCCACAATGCCTTGTGCGAGGTAGCGCGCGGTTTCATCGAGCACCGTCGCGGCATGCCTGTCTCCCGCCAATGCACTGTGGAAAATCGTCGGCACGTTGACGATGTTGCCCGTCAGCGCTGCGTAGCGTTCAACCATGGCGTTGGTTGCGACCACGCGCTCGAAAGCGCCGGCGCGCAACGATGTCGGCGCGAAAGGATCGGCGCCAATCGGCAAAAAGCCCATCTCGCCGGCTGCATTGCTGGCGCCCCGCACCAGATTGCCTCCAACCATGAGGCCGCTGCCGATACCGGTACCCAGCGCTATGAAGGCGAGATTGTCGATACCGCGGCCGCACCCCTGCCAGTTCTCGCCGAGCACCGCCAGATTGACATCGTTCTCGATCACTACATGAAACCCGAATGCCTGCTCGAAAGCGCGAACGACATTCATCGTGCCAAAGCCGGCAATATTCGGGGCAAGCAGGACGCGGCCCGTCTTCTTGTCGGGTGCACCGGGAACACCAATCACCGCCAGCCTTATCTTTGTGCGCGAGATTCGGTGCCTCTCGGCCGCCTGAAACGCTAGATCCACGATCTGGTCGACGATGAACTGTCCGCCCCGAGGATCGGTCGGCGCCGTTTCCTCCGCAAATATCTGGCAGGCAAGATCGGTGAGGGCGACCCGGACTTTGGCGCCGCCGAGGTCGACGGCCGCGATGTAGGCCGCGTCAAATACGAGTTCGTAAGTGACAGCCGTGCGTCCGACATGTCCGCTCGTGCGCCCTGTCTCCTGCACCCAGCCTTCCTGCTCGAGTGTCCTGACGATCTCGGAGATTGTCTGCTTGGACAAGCCGGTCTGCTTTGCGATCGAAGCGCGCGAGATCGGCCCACCTTGCACGATCGCCTCCATGACGGAGCGCTGCGAGAACTGACGAGAAATGCGCGGCAAGTCGTTCAACAGCAGCTCCGATTAATTCGTTCTATGACCGAACTTAATAATCATTTTGGACGGCCGTCAACTGGCCGCTCAAAATCAGAGAGCGTCTAGCTTCAGCACGCAGGGTAATAGGATTAGAGTTCAATAGGTTAGGAGTTGACGGCCGCCTAATTCTCAAACTGCCACTTTCTACCTAGGTGCAGTATGAGAGCGTTAAGAGGTCAATGAGATAGCACCTTGCGGGTGTGGTGAAACTGCTAGACGCGCTGGATTCAAAATCCAGTTCCGAAAGGAGTGTTCGATTCCGACCACCCGTCCGAGCATGCACATCGCAGCGTCGTCGGGCGGGATGGTGATGGCGGAGGACTGCTATCCACGGAATCGCGTCAAATCACCAGTACCTACATCGGCTATTTGAGGTTCGCCTCAAGCTTTTCATCCCCAAAAGAATTGCCTCCCAGGTGCGGCTCGATATCCGAAGCTTGGCTATGCTGTGCCACATGCTTGCCCTCACGTCCGCACCCTAAGGGCTTGCTCCAGTCTGTCGGCGATCTGTGTGACGATATAGGCAATCACCATGTAGATCACGACGGCAATCACGAACGCTTCGAGGTAGTAGTAATTCAGCGCGGCGGTCAACTGGGACTGGGCGAAGATGTCGACAACCTCGATGGCGAACCCGAGGGAAAGCGCCTTCATGATCACCATCATCGAGGTTGTCAGGTCTGGAATTGCGGTGAGGGCCACCTGGGGAAATAGGATCCGTCGGAACAGTTGGCCGCTTGTATAGCCCAGCGAATGGGCGGCGTCCGACTGACCGGTATCGAAGGCGTTGAGGGCTCCTTTGATGATCTCCGCTTGGAACGCCGCAACACAACCGGTGACTGCAATGACAAGGATTACCCAGTTGGGCGTTTCGTGGGCGTTGAAGTTGATCCCGAGCAACGAGAGCAGGAACTGGAGTGCCGGGGGCAGACCGAAATAGGCGAGGAAAATCACGATCACCATCGGAACGCCCTTGAAGACGACCTTGTAGGCCATGATGAGCTCTCGCAGCACGGGGATCCGCCTATGTTCGACGAGCGCAAAAAGGCTGCCGACGATCGTCGACAGGACGAAAATCGTGAACGCCATGGCAAGCGTTACGGGTACGGCGCCCAGAATTTCCCGCGAGTCTTGGAGCAAAATGTCGGTATCAAACATGGTCGAATACCCTCGTTACGTCACACGCTCGCGACGGCCGCGTTCTTGATCTGAGCTGTTGTCGTTGTCTCTGGCGCTTGCATCGGGGAGCGGAGCTCGAAGAAGCGCACGACGAGCCACGCGACAAGGCACATCAGCGAATAGATAACCGCCAGCACGAGGTACGTTTCGAACTGGTACTGGTTATAGTCGCGCTCCATGATCAAGTGCGCGGTCGCCATCACGTCCGCAGCCCCGATGTACATGACCAGCGCAACGTTATGGATCAGGTAGATGATGGAGTTTCCATAGCCCGGCAATGCGAAGTGCACCGCTTGCGGGCCAACGACGCGGGTGATTTTCTGGCGGAAGGTATATCCCAGACTGTCGGCCGCATCATGCTGGCCGCGATCGACGGCCAGGTATGCAGGTCGCATGACTTCCGACAGATACCCTCCATGATAGAGGCTCAGCCCCACCATCGCAGCGATCGTTGCAGAAATAAAATCCTTGGCGCCGAACAGGATCACCAACAAGGGCAGCCCATAGAACGCGACGAACAACTGCAGGACGACGGGAACACTCCGGGCATAGGACACGTAGAGGTCAGTCAGATGACTGATTACCGGTATCCTCCGAACCCGGAGTGTTGTCGCGACGAGAGCCAAGCAAAAGCCGACGACCATGGCCGTAAAGGTAATGGCGAGCGTCAGCGGCAACGCCGAGAGCAGCTCGGGAATCATAGCAGAAACATCCACTTTGAAACGCTCCTTCTTTCAATTCAGCCTTACCGCTGGCTATCGCTATAGTGTGGCGAAAGGTCCTGTTACTTCATGTATTTGACGATGTCCTCGCCGAACCATTTCTGCGAGAGTTTTTCGATCGTGCCATCGTCTTTTAATTCCTTGAGAACCTTGTTCACGTCGTCGGCTAAAACCTTGTTTTCGTCCGACCTGTGAATCAGCATGTAGGTGTTGTTGCTGAAGACCGGATCGGACGCCACAATATCGAGCTTCTTTTCCTCGATGACGGTCTGCTCACCGAGATTAGACGGCAAGACAAGCGCGTCGAATTTGCCGTTCTGAACTTCGTCCAGGCGGTTCGGATAGGGAATACCGGCGCTAGATGCCGTTACTTCAAGCTTGTATTGTGGATTTTCTTTTTGCCAATTCATGATGAACTTGTATGTTCCACCGCCGGCCGTGGTCGGAACGATCCTCTTGCCGACCAAGTCCTTCATTTCCTTTATGCCGCTGCCTTTTTTGCTGTAGATCTTCATCAGGCTGGCGCCCATGGGGTTTTCCGGAATGAAGAACTGCTTGGCGCGCTCAGGNTGATGCCGCTGCCTTTTTTGCTGTAGATCTTCATCAGGCTGGCGCCCATGGGGTTTTCCGGAATGAAGAACTGCTTGGCGCGCTCAGGCGACTTGTAGTAGCCACCGACCGCGATGTCGTACTTGCCCGTGGCGAGGCCGGTTTCCTGCGCGATATCCGAAACACCTTCCATCTCAAACTTGTACTGCGGGAGCTTTGCGTTGATCGCTCTCAGAAGGTCGGGCTCATAGCCTTGCGGCTCGACGCCGATCGCGCCCCATGCCAGCGGCTTGGATTCGGCAGACGTCGCGATCTTGATCGTGCGAACGGTCTGACCATAGCTGATCCCTGCGGTTGCAAGGGCAATTGCGATGCTGCCAGCGACAGCCAAGGCATAGCGACGGGAAAAATTGGATTTGATAGCAGACATTTCTTGGTTCCCTTCTTGTTGGACTATTGAAATGCGAGTTCTGACTGCAGGAATTGAGCAAGTCTTGGGCTGGAAGGTGCATCGAAGATCTCAGCCGGACTGCCATCGGCGGCAACGACGCCCCGATCCATGAAGACGATGCGGTTTGAGATGCTTTTTGCAAATTGCATCTCGTGGGTCACAAGCAGCGAAGTGATGCCAGAGGACGTGACGTCTCTAATCACCTTCAGAACTTCGCCAACAAGTTCAGGATCCAGCGATGACGTGGGCTCATCGAAGAGGATCACATCCGGACGAACTGCCAACGCACGTGCAATACCGGTACGCTGGAGCTGACCGCCCGAGAGCTGGGATGGGTAGCTGTCTCGCTTCGAGGAGAGGCCAACCCGCTCAAGCTCCCGTTGGGCGATTTCCTGCGCTTCTTCCCTGGATTTGCGCTGCACCACAACGAGCGGATCCATAACGTTCTGAATCACCGTCATGTTCTTGAAGACGTTGAACTGCTGGAAGACCATGGCTGTTCGCAACCGTATCGCCTGGACCGCGGTCTTGTCGGCATGCTGGTAATCCATCTGGATCTGATCGAACCCGATGGTCCCGGATGACGGCTTGGCCAGGTAGTTGATGCACTTCAGCAGCGTGGTCTTACCGGTGCCGCTAGGCCCGATAATCGACACCACATCTCCGCGTTTCACCGAAAGATTAACGCCGTTCAGGACCTGCGTGCTTCCGTAGGACAGTTTTATATCTTTGAGTTCGAGCATTTCTGATTGGTGTCCTTCATTTCCTAGAGGAGGGACAAACAGCCAGAACAGCTGGATGATTGCGGAGCAGCCAAGAACTCATCTGCATTGGTTCCCTCTTATCCTTATGAGCCACCAGTTCAGCTGGCTCTGATTGGAGACGCCTGGGCGTGGTGATGATACGCAATGTCATTTCCCGGTCTCCGCATGGCCGAGAACGTGCATCAGCCGGTTTGCCCAGCCGAAGATCGAGATGGCGTGGATAAGGTCGATGATCTCGGCATCATTCATGCCGACGGATCGCAGCGTGGCGATATCGTCTGCGGTCGCTTCCGAAGGCGCCGCCGACAGCCGGCGGGCAAAGCTGTAGATTGCCGCATCGCGCGGCCCAAGCTTTTCGGGTTCGTCGAGGTACAGCGCGGTGACCACATCGTCGCTCTTGGTCAACTCCGCATGTCGGCGGGCGTGAACAACGGCACAGAATTTGCAACCATTGACCATCGAGGCGCCCAAGGCGCCAAGCTCGCGATCGGGACGGGCGAGCCCACCCTCGACGTACATGATCGCGTTGAACAAGATGGTGCGGGCAAGATAGCTTTCCGGATCATGCACAAGGGTCCGTACATATTCCGAAACTTTCTTGGCGGAGGGTGTAACCTTCATCGCATTGAGCTGTTCCGGCGTGGCCTCGGATAGCTCGACCGGCGCGATGTATGGCTGCCAGTTCAGCGGCTTCAGGCGCACCGAGGAAATCATGCCGACCTCATCAGTCTTAAGCCCGTCGCCACCCGCGTCTGGAAGTTGATGAAGGCAATCAGTTCGGAGAGCGCGACGATCTGCGGATTGTTCAACCCGGCTTTGGCGAGCAGGGCGATGTGGCTCGCCTCCGCCCTTTTCGGTGTCAGCGTGATCAGGTCGACATGCCTGGCGATGGTCGCCAACGGTTCCTCCAGATCCTTTTCCCCGCGGGCCAAGGCCAGAAGCTGCTCTGTCGGATCAAGCTGAGCCAATTGCGTGTCATATTGCTCTAATAGGGCAGCATCGGCATTCAGGGCGGCCATGCGACGGGCAAGAGCAACTCGCAAAATCGGCGCCAATCCTTGGTCGTGGGCCGGGTGCAGTACGGAGATCCGACATTCCTCCGCCCCTTGCACGAATTCAGGCCGAAACCGACGCGCGGTGAAAAGAGCATCGTCCGGGGAAATCCCCGCGGCCTTATCCATGGCGTCGATCACAGTGCGGCCTCCTTATGCAACGTTGAATCGACCCATTCGTCCCCCAGAAGTTCCGGGATGTCGTAAGCGATCAGATTGGCGAAGTGGGTTTCGACATCTTCGGCAAACAGCGATGCGGCAATGCCGCGGACCAGACGGTCGGCCCCGGCGCTGACGGCTGGGATGTCGCCGGAGACCTTGCCGTGGGTCAGCATGGCGGCGTCGTTGAAGCAGTGGATATGCGCCAGCATCGGGCAGGAGCCGGGGACGCGTTCGCGAAACTCGAAGGCGGGACCGAGATCCGGCGCGTCCGACATGCCTGCACGAGCCGGCCCCATATCCGGCCTATATCGGCCATCCGACCAGGTGCGGATATGTGGGGCGATCGCCGCAAATTCCGGGCGGCCGCTGAAGTCATTTGAAAAGCCGGTTGCCGCGATCAGGAAGTCGTAGCGAATCGGCCCCTGCGTGGTTTCCACCAGCAGGGTCCCTGCCTCCTCCTTCACCGCAACTATGCCGCAGTCAAGAAGGAACCGAGCATTGGGGTGGCGAGACACGCGGAGTGTCGATGAACGCGGCGGCGGTGTCTGGGTCGAGGCGGTATAATCGAAGAATTTCCACTTCCAGGCATCGGGCAAGTGATGCATGCCGAGTACAACACCCGGGCTGCCAATGCCGGTCAGCTTGTTAATGCGCGGCATTTCCTTGCGCCGGATCAACATGTCAACAGAGCCGACTCCCGCCTCGAGTGCCGTTGCGGCATTATCCATGGAAGAGGCACCGGCACCGATCACCGCCACGCGCTTGCCTTTCAGCGCATCGAAATCGATGTCGTCGGCAGAATGGGCCCAATAGGCACGATCGATGCCGCTGAGGAAATCGGGCACGGCAAAACCGCCCAAACCGGACCGACCGGTGGCCAGAACGAGACGACGGGTGAGGACCTGGCCGGTTTCCGCGCCCTCGACATCGATCGCAATCAGATCTCCAACGGGTGCCAGTCCGGTCATGCGCACGCTGTTGCGCACCGGCAGACCGAGAACCTTGCGGTACCAGACCAGGTAGTCCATCCACTGGCCCTTGGGGATTTTGTCCAGCGACCGCCAGGCCTCAACGCCCCATTGCGCCGTGAACCAGGCGCGGAACGTCAATTGCGGCAGGCCAAGCGACGGACCGTGCAGGGTTTTCGGCGACCGGAGCGTTTGCATGCGGGCAAACGTTACCCATGGTCCTTCGAGCCCGGCCCTAGCCGCATCATAGGCCACGACATTGGTTATCCCGGTCAGTACCAGCTTTGCCGTGGCAGCAAGTCCGCACATGCCGGCGCCGATCACCACGACATCACGGACCGGCACGCCATCGCGCGAACGCGCGGGAACCCATGGCTTGGCGGGCAGTTCGAGAAAGTCGAGATCCTGCGCGAACTGTGCTTCGAGCGCAGCAAGACCTGTCGACGTTGGCGCGGCGGGGGTATGCTTCATATTCCCGTTCCGTGATTTGTGCCGGATGCAGGATCGTTCACCAATTGGCCAGCGAGGGTCGGATCTAGTTTCTTGAAGCCGACGATCGACCGTTCAGCCACCGCCTCGACCGCATCCATCAACGCCTGCGCGACTGGACGGAGGGGGCGTTTCTCGGCAGCCACAACGCCCCAATAGAAAAGAACGGTCACGTCGATCGGGCGAATGACGACCCCGGGCAAGGCCACGCCATAGGCGGTGAGAGGATCGATGACAGCCGCAACGCCAGTCCGCCGAACGATCTGCAACGCGCCATATGCAGTATTGGTCCGGATCACTGGCCCGGTGTCGATGCCCCTGGCCGCCAATGCCTTGGAGACATGCAACTGGAAACGTAGGGGGTTGAGCAATGTGGCGACGCGGCGACCGGCAAAAGCGGAAAGCGGTATGACGTCAAGTTCAGCCAGCGGATCGTCCTCCCGCACGGCAGCAACATCAGGCGCCGAATAGAGCCTCAGGACATCCAGACCGGGCGTATCGAGCGGCAGGCTCGAAAACCCGATCTCGGCACGTCCGCTGCGCACTTCCTGCGCGACGATCGAGGGGAGAAACTGCCCGAGATGCGTCTCGTCTGGAAGCTCGACACCGTTGAGCTCGGCCATAGCCGTCGGGATCAAGCCAGTTCCGATCGCAGAGGTCGCAACGATTTGCAGAATCCGACCTTTGCCGGCGGCAATCATCTTGGCCCGCGCCGCTAGCTCGGTGAAGGACATCAGCAAGCGCCGCGCCTCCTCCTCGAAGGCCACACCCTCCTCGGACAACTGCACCCGCCGACCGACACGGTGCAGCAATTCGAAGCCGAGCTCCGCCTCGAGATCCTGAATGGTGCGTGTCACCGAAGGCTGGGAACACCCGAGCATCTCGGCAGCCTTGGTGATGCTGCCACTGGCAGCAACAGCAAGAAAGGCCTGTAGATCTCGTGTTTCCATTTACGCCTACATGCGCGTTGTGTATGAATAAGATCGTCTCATGCGGATTTGATATATGTCAAGGCGGAAATAATATGGCCGGAGACGCCTCGGTGATTCGCCGTACGGTCGGAATGATTCGCAAGCCCACAGAGCGTCGCCGGCCGTCTCGGCCGTGTGGCTCGAACGCGTTCCAGCTGAACCCCATGGATGACGATTTCATGGGTAGCCAGGCTCAAGGAAGCGATAGGTTTCGATCGAGTTGTGCCTGCCTGCTGGGCGTGCATGCAATGGCGGTCGCCGCGCTGCGATACATAAAGACTGGAACAGGAGAAATCCTATGAGGGTGAGTATTCTGGGGGCCGGCGCAATTGCTTACGGCCTTGCTGCCTACTTGGCGGAGGCGGGGCACGATCCATTGCTTTGGTCGCCGTCGGGAGAGCGCACCAAGGCACTGGCCACCGGCGAATCGCTAACGGCTACGGGCGCTATCGAGGCAACGGTGTCGGTGCGTATCGCCAAGGATTGTAAAGATGCCATTGCCAATGCGGACGTGGTGATGATCGCGCTGCCGGCTTACGGCCACAAGATGGTGATGGATGCTGCCACTCCTTATCTGAGCGAGGGTGTACCGGTCATCATCAGCTCGCATAGTTCTTTCGGGGCGCTGTATCTCTCCAAGCAACTGGCAAAGCGCAAGGTCAGCCTGCCGATCGTCGTCTGGGGCACAACGCTCGTGACCGGCCGCCAGCTCGGACCGACTGAAATCGATGTTGTCACCGTTCGCCAGAAGCTTGATGTTGCGACGCTGCCTTTCGATGCGCTGGACCAAGGATTCGAGCTTTGTACGGCCCTGTTCGGCGATCGTTTCGTCAAGCGCGACGGCCTGCTTGCGATCGCGCTCAGCAACCTCAATCCGCAGAACCATCTGGGGATTGCCCTTCTCAATCTCACACGCATCGAGAAGGCCGAGCAGTGGAGCCAGGGTGGAAACGTCACGCCGGCCGTCGGACGCTTTGTCGAGGCTCTGGACGCCGAACGATTGGCGATCGCCGCCCATTTTGGAATTGCCGTGCGCACAGTTGAAGAGCATTTTTCATTGTCGTTTCACGTCCCTATGGGCACCGTTTCGGAAATGAACCGGGAGATGGATCGCCAAGGCCGCGGCGGCTTGGGCCCGTCAACTATCGAAAGCCGCTATGTTCTGGAGGACGTTCCTTTCGGGCTGCTGCCGACGGTACTTTTGGGGAAGATCAGTGGAAATCCAGCGATCCTCCATGAGTCTGGAATGAACATATTCTCGGCCGCTTACGGTCGCGATCTCAAGGGAGATAATGATATCCTTCCTGCTCTAGCCATCGAAGGAATGGCAAAAGCGGAGCTTGAAAACCTTTGCCGTAAGGGATTTTGACGAGACAGGGCTGCACCGCTGATCCGATATGGCATGAGCGGCGACTCTTCTCCAAACCTGACGAATGGTTGTTGCTTAAACCAGAATCGAGGCCCCTCTGAGACTTGCCTATCCCCTCCAGGAGGATAGTATCAAGCTATGAGCGGCCAACCCCACATCCACGAAACCCATCCCGATATCGTAAAGCGCCTCAAACGGGCCGATGGACATCTCAAGGGCGTCATCGAAATGATCGAAGCGCGCCGACCCTGTCTCGACATCGCCCAGCAGCTCCATGCTGTCGAGAAGGCCATTTCGCAAGCCAAGAAGACCCTGATCCAGGATCATCTCAACCATTGCCTTGAAGACGTCGTCGGGCCGCTGGCGCGCGAGCAGCGCCGCTCGATCGACGAGTTCAAGGACATCACCAAGTACCTGTGAAAAGCGCGATGATGGACAAAGTTCGCGATTGGTTCGGGTTTGGCCCGATGACGCATGGCATGGGTGGGCACGGACATGATCACGGTGACGGTGGCCATGGCCACACTCATGGCGTCATCGATCCGACGATCGCCACGACGACACGCGGCATCTGGGCGATCAAATGGTCATTCGTCGTTCTGGCCATCACGGCAGCGCTCCAGCTTGTGGTCGTGTTCCTCTCCGGCAGCGTGGCGCTGCTGGCCGACACCATCCACAATGTCGGCGACGCGGTCACCGCCATTCCGCTGTGGATCGCCTTCATGCTGGCCCGCCGCAAACCGAGCAAGACATTCACCTACGGCCTGGGCCGGGTCGAGGATCTGGCCGGGATCGTCATCGTTCTCATCATCCTCTTCAGCGCCATTGTCGCCGGCTATGAGGCGATTGATCGCCTGATCAATCCGCGTCCCATCACATTTCTTGGCTGGGTCGCCATCGCCGGCCTCATAGGCTTCATCGGCAATGAAGCGGTCGCCGTATTTCGTATCCGCGTCGGGCGAGAGATCAACAGCGCTGCGCTGATTGCGGACGGCTACCATGCCCGCACCGACGGCTTTACCAGTCTGGCGGTCGTGCTGGGCGCTATCGGTGTCTGGCTGGGCTTTCCGCTTGCCGATCCGATCGTCGGGCTGCTGATCACCGTGGCGATCTTCGCCATCGTCTGGCAGTCGTCGAAAGCCGTGTTGACCCGCATGCTGGACGGCGTCGAACCTGGCATCGTCGACGAGATCCACCATGCCGCCGAACACGTGTCGGGCATCGGGTGCGTTGAAAGCGTGCAGGCACGCTGGATAGGACATCGTCTGCATGCCGATGTCGCCATCAGTGTTCCGGAAATGGCGACGGCCAAGGACGTGCTGGGCGTAACCGAAGCCCTCAAGGAGGAGTTGTTCGCCCACTTGCCGGCGTTGGCGGAAGCCAATGTCCGCCTGGTGAGCCCGGCCGGGCCGGCGGCGGAAATCTCTCATGCTCACCATCATGCGCCGGAGCCCTTCAAGGTCGCCTGCGATCTGGCTGCGGGGACGTTGGAAATCGTCGACACACCGGCTGGCGAGCGGATGCGGCTGACCATCGATCGCCAGGCCGACGATCTGGCAGCGACGGTGATCATCGACCGGCCCAACGGGCCAGAGACGCTTCGCCTCGAACCCGTCGGCGACAACCGTCATCGGCTTGAGAGCACCGTCGCCCCTGCCGAGCCGCATGAGTTCCAGGCAAGGCTGGTGCTGGCCGCCAAGAATCGCGAACAGGTGCTGTCGTTCAAGATGGTCGAACCCGAAAGTCACCATCATTAGGTCGACTGGCGGATATGCGGTTAAATGACCGACCTCGCGGCCTATGCTGGTCTGTTCCTTGCGGCCTTGCTCGCCGCTACGATCCTGCCGATGCAATCGGAAGCAGTGCTGGTCGGGCTGCTGCTTGGGGATTATTCGCCCTGGCTGCTCATCGGCGCAGCCCTTCAAAGCCTTCCTCAGCGAAGCGCTCCTGCCAGCGCCAGACACAGGTTGCCGGTCCGCCGCATGATTTCGACCGTACCGATACCATCGGCGCGCAACAGCACGATCTCGGCGCGCCAGACATGCTTCTGCGGATTGTTGCGGTCGCTGACCAGCCAGGCGCCGATGATCAGAAGGCGAGACGGTGAGAGATATTCCAGTGCGCATGCGCCAGATTCGCATGCGCACAGGTAAAAGCGAATCCCACCCGGGACTATTATCAGGCGGAAACCACTAGGAACAATCTATTGACTAAGAACTCTGACTAGTAAAGAGTTCGTTCTCAGCGTGACCGACAGAGAACATAAGCGTTCCTTGCGTCCGGCCGTTGGAACAACGTCGTCCCCCGGGTTGAGCCGCCAAGTCATGCCGAAGCGCACAACAGGCCGGTACGAAAGCGTGACCGCAGGCGGCGAGAAGGTTGATGCCTTCGTCCCCTTCGATCTGCCGCCCGTGCGGCCGGTGCTTGTCATCGACACCAAGCTCGAACGCCGCCTTGGGCAAGCCGAGCAGGCGCTTGTCCGGCTCGATCTGGCGGGCGAGATGGTGCCTTCGCTCGACTGGTTCATCTACGCCTTCGTGCGCAAGGAAGCGGTGATCTCGTCTCAGATCGAGGGCACGCAAGCATCGCTCGTCGACCTTCTCGCTTTTGAAGCCGAGGAACAGCCCCAACCCAACGCCGATGTCGAGGAGGTGACAAACTACCTCGACGCCCTTGCCTACGCGCGCAACCAGCTCGCGTCGAAGCGTGGTCTGCCGCTTTCCCTGCGGCTCTTGAACGAAGCACACAAGCAGTTGATGCGCGGCGTGCGCGGCGGAAGCAGGCAGCCCGGAGAAATCCGCCGCAGCCAGAACTGGATTGGCGGAAGCCGTCCCGGGAACGCGGCTTATGTTCCGCCGCCTTCCGAGAAACTCCCTCAGCTTCTCAGCTCTTTAGAGAAATACATCCACGCCGACGACCAGCTGCCGAAGCTCGTGCGGACGGGTCTCTTGCATGCCCAGTTCGAAACCATTCACCCCTATCTCGATGGCAATGGGCGGATCGGGCGCCTGATGATCGCCCTCCTGCTGGAACACTGGGGACTCTTGAGGGCTCCGCTTCTCTATCTCAGCCTCTTCTTCAAGCGTCATCGCGAGGAATACTACCGGCGCCTCAAGCTCGTGCGGCTAGAGGGCGACTGGGAGGGCTGGACCGATTTTTTTCTCGATGGCATCGCCACGATCGCCGATGAAGCTGTCGGCTCGGCGCGTGAATTGTTCAACCTCGTCAGCGCGGATCGCACGCGGCTGCTCGGTGTCGAATCCGTATCCGTTTCAGCTCTTCGATTGTTCGAGCGGCTTCCGCGGCATCCGATCGTGACCGTCGCATCGGCGATGAAGCTGCTCGACACGAGCAAACCGACCGCAGCCCGCGCCATCGAGGTGCTGGCCGAAATCGGTATCCTCGTGGAAACGACGGGAAAGAAGCGCGACCGCAGTTTCGCCTATCACGCCTATACGGAACGCCTGCGAACCGGAACGGAACTGGACTTCAGCCGATGAGCGGCCGGCGGCGGATCACTCAACCCTATAGCCGAGCGTCCGATATCCCGTTTTGCTGCCATGCGCGCCAGCACTGGGACCATCTCATCAACATAGTCGAAGACGATAACCTCGGTCTTCCCGTTATCCTGGTGGTGCAGACGGCCGACGTATTGGGCCAGCGTGCCCTTCCAAGAGATTGGCATCGTCAGCGCCTTCAGCACATCGTCGAAGATCAAGTTGTTACGCGACTCGTCCTGTGCGATGGCTGCATAAATTGCTGGCATGGAAGGACGGTCCGACGCCGCCAGAGGTGGCGGAAGTTGAAACTGCGTCGATCGAGGCTTGGCGCGGTGAACTATCCCCCGCCCAGCGGCCTGGGCGCGCGCATCAACGCGATGCCGAACAGGGCCGCATTGCATGAAGATGATCGGATGATGACCATCTTTGCGGGCCACCGTCGCGGACAGTCCGAGGACATAGCGCGCTTTCGCCCGGCGGGCCACATGCTCGAAACTCGCCGCCGAAAGATGGTGGCACTCATCGACGATCAGATGACCGTAGTCCGCTACCAGGTTGGATACTTCGCCTGGGCGCAAGAGGCTCTGGATCAGCGCGACGTCAATGACGCCAGTCGGCTTGCGGCGTCCGCCGCCAATAACGCCGATGTCCTCAGCTCTCCTTGATCGCACCGGCCAAGCCTCTGTTGCGTAACGTACTGGCAGGCAGCTGGGTGCAGCGACAAATTATAAATCGCGACTTGTCCTAATCTGGTGAGTTAAGCGTGGCAAAATCGATCTGACTCAAGCGAGCGGGATCGCCGATCACTTCAATGGCTCGGATTTTCTCCCCTGCCGCGTCTATCGTCAGTGCATATCGTGCACGTCCGGTCGGCGCCACAACAATCCCTGGCGCCCCGTTCAGAAGCATTGGCGTCGCGAATTGCGTACGTGCCGCGAAGGCAAGAGCCCCCCTCGCAACTGTTGTGGACCCATGTGCTTCCACCGCTCTTCCGTCAGGAGCCGCAGATGAATCAACTCGGATTACGACATCCGGGTCGAGGAGGGCCACGATCGCATCAATGTTGCCGGAACGAACTGCGTTAAGAAACTCATCCACAAGCCGCCGCCGCCTGTTCAATTCAGCAGCGGAAACGGTGGGCTGACCCCGTGTGCGACGACGAGCTCGGCTTGCCAGTTGCCGCGCCATGACCGGGGTACGGCCGACGATAGGGGCAATCTCTTCGAAGGGCACATCAAAGACGTCGTGCAGCACGAAGGCGACACGTTCGGCAGGAGCAAGCTTTTCGAGTACAACACTCAACGCAAGGCCGACCGAATCGGCAATCACTAATTCCTTTTCGAGGTCCGCGGCGTCTCCCGAATCCGCGCACCACTCGGAGAGCGCCTGCAGAGTCTCCTCGCGTGATTTGCGCGCCCGCAGCATGTCGAGGCAGACGCGCGCAACGACAGTAGTGAGCCAAGCGGTAAGATTGTCGACGCTCCGGGCATCTGAGCGGGTGAGGCGTAGCCACGCTTCTTGCACTGCATCGTCGGCCTCTGTCGATGAACCGAGCAGGCGGTATGCAACCTTCCGCAGGCGCTTGCGATCAGCTTCGAAGCGCTCTGCCAGCCATTGATCCGGTTTCATCTGTCACATTTTCCCATCGCTGTCCGTCACAGTGATGACGGACGAGGCCCATCCGATGTGACAACTCCCCTTTCAACGGCCTGGGCTGAGACAAAGGAGATATCATCATGGAACCGACCAACCCGCTGATTCTGATCTTTATTGCCTTGCTCGGGACGTGGTTCGGCGCAGCCGTCTTTTATGTGGTGGTCATAGGCCCCGCCGTCGTTCAAGCAGGGCCGTCCGGCGTCGGATTCCTACAGACACTCGCGCGGCGCTACGGCACCGGCCCCTTCTACGCCGTCTTGGCCTTTCTGACGGTTGCGACCGGCGTATGGATGTACGTGGCCGGTGCCCGCGGCGTGTGGACGACGATGAGCGTAGGCTTAGCAATACTAGCGCTGTTTCTCGGTGCATCGGCCAATCGGATCGCCGAGAGGAAGTGGGTCCACGTGGTCGGGAACATCCGGGGCTCTGCAACAGGAGATCAGGGCAGCGACGTGGCGACAGCAATCGCCAAAGCCGAAAAGGTCAACGTCCTGACAACGGTCGTGCTTGGGCTCGCGCTCCTCTGCGTGGTTCTGAGTCGAACTATGGCGTAACAACTCGCAAAAGCGCGGCCATCCACATTGATCGCGGGAATTCGTATTCGCGCAACCACCAGCTATCAATCTCAGCCAGCTGAAGCGTTGTCCGAGTCAGATGGCGTAGCAGCCTTTGGCTGCAACTCAGTACAGCATGCGTTGGCGCAACCGGTCGCCCCGTCATAGCGGGGTGGCAAACGAGTAGTGCCCCATCTTCATCGGCCGTGGCGCCCCAGCGCGGATGAAACTGATAACTAAGTTTCCGCTGGAGCACTATGATATTCTTGCCGCAGCCTTGCGGTAGCGCCCGCCAGCATCCGGGACTCCCCGAAGCCACTACGACTGGGCTGAGGCTCGCGGGTGCGGAGGAAAGCAAGTGGATCCCCGCGCAGCTCAAGGCCGCCAGGACTTGACCTAGGGTCAAGCTCCATGGGGTCAACTTACAGGTGCTGGTTAACGGCCCGCCAGCGCCACTTGACCCGGAGTGAGGGCACCATGTCGTCAGAGCGTCCGGCTCGCTTCGGTACGGTCGAGCCAGTCGCGCATGAGTGCCTCGAACAGGCGGGGTTGCTCGAACTTCAGGTTGTGCCCGGCAACATCGAGTACGGCGAACGTGGCGCGAAATGGTCGTCGATTGAAGATCGTCAGGTCGCTGCGGTTGGTCCGCCCCCGGGGTGGTTTCCGGCTCGTTCGCTTTTAGTCAAAGAGGGCGGAAATCTGCCGTGGGTGCCGGAACGCGACATGACCATGAGCGTGCGCATCAAGACCAACGGCCGCTGCCAGCAGCCTTGCATCAGGCTCAGTCCTTCTTGAACTCGAATAGCTCGATGACGTTGCCCGATGGATCTTCGAGCAAGATGGCGCGACCGGCACCGCCGTCGCTGATTTCGCCGCGGAATCTTGCATCAGCCCGGCGCAACCGCTCAACGACGACATCGAGTTCGTTCGTAACGATCATAAATCGGTTCCACCCGCCCGGCTTCGGATCGCCGCCCGCCTGACCACCGCTTCCCGCACCTGGGGCGCTGAGATACAGCGTCAAGTCGTCACGCCGCAGCGCTGCGAACTTGCCCGGATTGTGCATTTCGATCTTGAAATCGAGATAGTCTCGATAGAATGCGACCGCCTCATCGACGTCCGCAACGATGTATCGGACGGATGCCATTCAACCTTCTCCTCTGTCTTGTAGCTACAACAGTCAACTTCGGCAAAGGTTTCCCTGTCGGTGGAGCTGAGTGCAGAAGCAGGCTTTCTGGATGCCGGCCGAAAAGTCGGATGAGGTTTCTTGCCGTAACCCATCCGGCGCAGCGCAGCGTTAAGCGATTTGTCGGAAATCGGACGCGAAGCCGATCGAACACTCGGAAACAGCTGCGAACCACCACCAGAGAGTTTGCTAAGTGAGGTCAGGACGCAAACAGCCTGCCTTGAAAGGGGTACGCGGTGCGGCCGTCGCATTTTCATGCGTGCTTCAGGGATGATCCAAACCGAGCTTTCGAAATCGTACTGCGTTCCTTGAATCGAGCGACAGCCTGCGGCGCGATCCGACCCCTTGGGGCCTTCTCGTACCCAGTCGGATCAGATCACGACCTGCGTGCCGATCTCGACAACACGGCCGGTCGGGATCTGGAAATATTCCGTCGCATCGGCCGCCGAGCGCGCAAGGCCGATGAACAGCTTGTCCTGCCACACCGGCATGCCGGAATTGGGCGAAGCTTTCAGCGAGCGCCGCGACAGGAAGAAGGATGTCGACATGATGTCGAACTTCCAGCCCTGCTTGCGGCAGATCGCCAGCGCACGCGGGATGTTGGGCTGCTCCATATAGCCGAAGGTCAGCGTCACCCGCATGAACAGCTCGTTGACGGTCTCCATCTTGACGCGCTCGCTGTCGGGCACGACAGGCTGCGGCGCCGTCACCACCGAAAGGATGACGTTCTGCTCGTGCAGCACCTTGTAGTGCTTGAGGCTGTGCATCAGCGCCGTCGGCNGTCACCACCGAAAGGATGACGTTCTGCTCGTGCAGCACCTTGTAGTGCTTGAGGCTGTGCATCAGCGCCGTCGGCGCGCTCAGCGGATCGCTGGTCAGGAACACCGCGGTGCCCGACACCAGATGCGGCTTCTTCTTCAGCAGATTGCCGGCAAGGAAATCCAGCGGGATCTCGTTCCGGCGCGTCTTGTCGAACAAATAGCGGCCGCCGCGCATCCAAGTCCAGATAATGAGGCACATCACCAGCGCAATGGTCAGCGTAACCCAGCCTCCTTCGATCACCTTAATGATGTTCGAGCCGAGGAATACCAAGTCCACGATCAGGAAGAGTGCCGACGCCGTAATGGCACCACTGAGAGACCAGTTCCAGATTCGGCGCATAACAATGAAGAGAAGCAGGTCGGTGACCACCATCTGGCCGGTGACAGAGATGCCGTAGGCTGAAGCGAGATTGCCCGACTTCTGGAACCCGAGCACCAGCACCATGACGCCAATGCCGAGCAACCAATTGACCCTCGGAAGATAGATTTGGCCCTCTTGCGTCTCGGATGTGTGCAGGATGCTGAAGCGCGGCAGAAGATTCAGCTGGACAGCTTGGCGCACCAGCGAAAACGCCCCGGAAATGACAGCCTGACTGGCGATGATCGTAGCGGCGGTGGCCAAGGCGACCATCGGCACCAGAGCCCAGCGAGGCTGCATGTCGAAGAAGACATTCTCCGGCAGTTCGGTGCGGTTCAGAACAAAGGCACCCTGCCCAATGTAGTTGAGCAGAAGGCACGGGAACACAATCCACAGCCAAGCCACCACAATCGGTCTGCGACCAAAGTGGCCGAGATCGACGTAAAGCGCTTCTGCGCCGGTCACAGCTAGGAAAACTGCACCGATTGTACCCAGCGCAAGTGTTGGATTGGTCGCGAGATATTGGACGGCGTAATAGGGATTGATGGCCCACAACACCCCGGGATTGGTGACGATGTGGCTTACTCCGGAAGCCCCAAGCGCGACAAACCATGCGAATGTAATCGGCCCGAAAACGCCTCCAATGGCTCCGGTCCCGAATCGTTGGACGGAGAAAAGCCCGGCGAGAATAACAAGTGTGACTGGCAACACGTAAGGCTCTAGGGCTGGCGTAACGGTCTCAAGACCCTCCACTGCAGCCAGCACCGAGATCGCTGGCGTGATCATCGAGTCACCCGTAAACAACGCCGCGCCAAGGACGCCCAAGATCAAAATGGCAGCTGAGCGCGCCGGAAGGCTGCTGCCGGCCAGGGACATCAGGGAGAGCGTGCCGCCCTCGCCCTTGTTGTCCGCCTGAAGAACAAATGTAACATATTTAACCGTGACGATGAGTGTCAGCGCCCAAATGATCAGCGAAAGAATGCCAAGCACATCCTCGCGCGTCGCCGAGCCGTCCGATGCCGCAACAAACAGGGCTTCGCGAAACGCATAGAGGGGACTTGTTCCGATGTCGCCATAAACGACGCCGAGTGCGCCCAGGATCAGTATTCGTAGGCTCTGCTGGGAGTGGACGTCATGCGCGACGGGCTGTGCTGCTGCACCCCCGCCGTTGCCTACATCGGCATTGCCCATGAACCTGCTCCTCCGGTTAGAGCAAACGTTTCGTTGTCGGTGTCCTGGCGCCGTTTGCTGACTTTCGCCTTTCCGGGTGTTTACGGTCGAGCATGCCGGAAGTGTTGACGATCAAGGGCCAGCGCCAGGAAGCGACCCACGATATCGACCGACGTCGAAGGCGCCGCAGGACGTTCTTCGGGGTCGAATGCGAGCCCGATCGCGGCGCGCGCGCCCCCTGCCGTTGTTTTTACGGGCCAAAAGTCAAAGCGGGAGGTCAACGCCGGATAGATTCCGGCGCTCACGACAAGTCCCGTTGCCAACGACGATTGAGCCGCCTCGATCTCTGCTTCCTGGAGTGCTACGTCGCCGACTTTCTCGACGGAAACTACTTTGCCGTCCAAAACGAGAATGACGACGACAGGAACTTGGAAGAGCGCTGCAAGCGTGTGGCAAGTGATCGAGACGATCGCCTTCGCATTGTCGATCCCCGCGACATCGCGACTATAGGTTTGCAGCATCGTTGCTTGCCTCCTCAGCAGCGCCGCTTCAATTGCGCGGCGCCGGGAGGTAAAGGCAACGCCACTGACGATAAGTCCGACGACGAAAAGCAGTCCAATCGCCCAGATGTTTGCCGGGTCATCGACGATCAGTGTGTGGCGGGGCTCGGTGAGGAAGAAATTGTAGGCGAGTGCGCCGAGTATCGCCGAAGAGAGCGAGGGGCCCAGACCGAGGCCGACGGCCCCTAAGATCACCGGCACCACAAATATGAGCGAGATGTTCGGGATCGCTACTTGGCTGTCGACGCCGACAGCCACGGCCGTCGCGAAGGCGGTCATTGCAAACGAAGCAAGATAGCGTACTCCGGCGGGAGCATCCGCCAAGCCGAAAAGCGAATCGGCACCCGGGGACGATGTAATGTCCTGTTGCAGGCTCGAATTGACATCGGCCATCGCATCCCTCCCTGCCGGGGTCGGCGCATAACCAAAAGCTAGGCCGATACGTATAAAGGTTCCATTCGTGCGGGAGGCCCAAAATATAAAGATTCCATAAAGACGGCGGCCCATTGCCGACCGTGGCCGTCGGCAAATTTATTGCTTTTTGCTGCCGTATCCTCCCGGCTTGAGATCCAGCTTAGGCAACATGGGAGGACTGGAACCGTGATTGCTCGATCCCAAAAAAGGTCGAATGTTTTCGTGCTCTTCACAAAACGGGCTGCTTTGTGATGCCAAACCGATGGGACATTGCCGGCGCTCGAATAATGACGGGGTTGGGCTTCAAGGCGCTGGCAACCACATCTTCAGACTACGCCTTCTCGAAAGGCAAGAAAGACGGAACGGGGAGGTTAGCCGCGCTGAAAGCTTGACCTACGCTGCTGAAATAGCAGCTTCGACCGATATTCCGGTGACGGCGGACTTGGAGAAGGATACGCCGATACCCCGAAGGGGTTGCCGATTCGTGGGCCAGGGTGCACCCGGCTTGACCTTTGATCAGATTGCGGAGGCTGGCGTACTGCGAATAAGTGTCGGCGGTTCGCTTGCCCGCGCAATCGCCGGAGCGCTGTTGAAAACAGGCCAGGAGATCGCGGCTGGCGACTTCACCCGAATTGGAAACCACTCCGACTTGGAACTCTCTCCGTAGCCTCAAGCTTGTTTCTAGTTTCGCTACGGGGTCGAGAGCAGGCATTATGCGCAATTCAAGAAAGTTAGCCTATCGAGAGACAATCGTGAGCAGCAAAGATTCGTTGGGGACCGACATTAACGCAGTCGCGCGCTTTCGTGGGACCTTAGGCTGCGCGCCTATGCTTCTTCGCCGCTTGGCGCAGTGCATGCTGCAATTCGGTCCGGACAGCACCGAGGTTCTCGCCGGGCTTGAACTGGGCGGCGGTTTCTCGGGTTGCCGACGTCAAGGCCAATCTTCCACACGGTCATCAGCTCTGCTGGGAACGCCTTCATGAGATGTTCCGGTTCGGGGTCCGTCAGCCAGGTCATGTAGTCTTCGGACGCCAGTATGACCGGCACACGGTTGTGGAATGTCGCCATGAGCGGATTCGGCTCACAGGTCAGCACCGTGAAGCGGATGTTGTCGCCGATAGCGGGGTCGCGCCAATTCTCCCAGAGCGCCGCCAAGGCGAACGGCTCGCCCGACTTCATCGCAATGGCATACACACAGCGCTCTATGGGAGCGCGTTCCGGCTACGGCTTTTTTCCGCGGAAAGGGCCGTTGTGCTTTGTGGCAGGGTCTTCACGTCGGTTTCGCGCAAGAGCCCGTCGAGCGTCAGCAGCGGCGCACGCATCGTCTTGGCATAGGCCTAGTGAAAGCAATCGAAATTGCTGAGGTAGCGTTTGCCAATTCCGTGTTTTTCGGCAACCGCGACGGCATAGGACAGTACCCGCAGCGGCGATCCTGGCTCGCGAAGCGCGATTCTTCTGGCTTCCAGCCATTCGACCACGACTGCCTCGGCGGCGCTGTACGGGCAATTCAGCTGGTCCGGCCGGGATAGAACAATAATCGCCTCTCACGCGGCGAGCGTCGAGGTGAAGGGGGAGGGCGCTTCCAGCAAGGCGGCTTCATAGCTATCGGCGGTGTCCTCGCCAGCCATCATCGACACGATGGCACGGGCATCCACGAACATTATTCGTCCAGCTGCAGATCGTGATCCAGGTCGTGATAGGCTTCTTGTGGGACCGGCTTTCGATCAGGTTGGAATGACAGGCCATGTTTTGCCAGAATCTTCTGTGCAGTCTCGCGCGGCCGCTCCTTGTGCATCCGGTTTCGGATTGTCTCACGGAGAGCGGATATCACCGCTTCGGTGATATTGGTGCGGTCGAGGCGGGCAAGCTCCCGCGCCAATTTGTCAGCTTCATCGTTTCGGATGTTCAAGGTCATGTGTGTAGCTCCAATCGCGTATCCATCATCACGCTATTGTGTAGCTTTTTTCAATGCTCGGTCGCTACGGCGCGGGGCGGCGTACTATTCGACGCTGCGGACATAGTAATTCGTTTCAGCCGGCGCACCGTCATTGACTGCCGTTGCTCGGCCGAAGGATGTTCGCAGCTGATGACGACCGTCTCTTGTCGCGGGCATTTTTCGCACCGCATTTGATAGGTCGTGTCGTCAACCTCGATCGGCGCGAAGGTCTTCGCGGTCCGCCACTGACGACAGGACGTGAAGCTGACGGCGAGCCTAATGGTTGGCGTATAAGCAGAGCTTGCAGATATTGCACCCAGAGTGGCAGCGCGGCCATCGAACAACCATTCCCCATAGCCGGATTCCATCCGTCTCGACCAATCTCGGCCCCTGGGTCAACCGGCGCGGCCTGTTCGCGCGTCGCTCGCTTGCTGACACTTTCCGCAGCGAACGTATCGCCTCGGCGCAGAAATGGGAATTCGGCACCTCCGGCCAGCACATCGAACTCGGCATCGCCGAGAACAATCTGTTCATCCTGCTGTCGGCACTTGGACTGTCGCATTCGATTTTCGGCAAGCGGCTGCTGCCGATCGGCACGCTCTACGATCCGTTCATCCAGCGCGCTTGCGCGTTCCCCTTCTCGGTCGCTTTGAACAGGACACTTCGAAAGACACGGAAAATCGCTCAGCGATCAGGCGTCGAGGTTAGCTGAGGATAACTACGCGCTCCCGTCCGTCTCGCTTTCCTCGTCGATCGTCCGAACCGGCAAATAGGCATTCGTTTCCAGCCATTGTCGCAAGATGATCTGGATAAGGTCTGGCCTGCCGATTTTCATCTCGGCCGCTATGGAATCGAGTGCATCTGCGGTCGCGGGCTCCAGCGGCACGCCACCGACGTTTCGAAGCATCAAAGCAGCGCGACGCAGGAGGATCTGCAAATGCGCGCGAGACATTTCGGCTATGCGCTGAGCTGCGCTTTCGAGATCTTCAGCAACAGATCGGCGAGTCATTGGTGTCACTCGGTGCATGGCATCTGGCCTTCGCCCTGGTACTCAGTTGGGAAGTGATTGGCCAAGGCTGCTGCTATCGTGGGTCGAAGGCAGTAAACAATCATTTTCCGCGCTTCTTTGCAGAGGACGGCTGGCCTTCAGTATGCTCGTCGTCTTCCATTTGTGGTTGCCGGGCCGGTGCGTTGGGCTCGTCCGATGGCCAGAGCTACAGGGTCGCTTCGACTGATTGGACCTATTGCAGCAGTGCCGACTATAGGCACCATGGGCGGCTCGTCATCTTGCATTTTCTTCCCGGTCTTCAGCTCAGCAATTTCCTCGTCACGCCTGGCAATGCGGCTTTCCAGATTGGCGAGACGCTCGGTCAACAAATAGCGGCCGACCGCAAATCCGCCTCCTCCGAAAAGAACCGCAAGACTGGCAAAGGCGGCCGGGTTGGCCAGCATCAGCGCGGAGTTGGCTTCCAAAAAGCTGATAAGATCCTGCATGGTCAACTCTACCCGGTCATGCTGAAAAGAAGCGAGCTGCCGTCACCGGCTGGCTCGGCCCTGGTTGGGATATTTGTCGCGAATCGTCCGGGCTCGTTGCATCTCGAACATGCTGAGTCACTCGCCGTCATCACCATACCCGTCGGGCGGCATGAGGGCCGTTCCGACGTTCATGGCTCATCCCAAGATTGGCGGCGTGTCGTCGTAACCGAGCGCCACCAGTCCGGGATGCCGGTGAGCGAGGGCCAGAATTTGAGTCTCAAGCTCGCAGTTATAAGCCATGAGCGCCTTTACGGTCTCAAGCGGGCTGTCGTATCGGGCGATGAGCCTGACCGCCTCAGAATGAAGTTCAGCTCTGGCTTCAGCGTCCAGGCGAATAGTGCCCATTGTCGTTCCTCCTGATGTTTGCCCGACGCGGAGCCGAGAGTTCGTCAAGACGGTCCTGGAGGTGGCCATTGAGGACGATCATTTCCTTGAGCGCCTTCACCGCGTCGCCTTTGTGCTGGGCGATGAATCTGTCGGCGATCGCCTGCAGTGCAGCCTCCTGGCGGCTGTCCAGTCTCACAATGTGGTCCATGACGACGGCTCCGATCGTTCCTGTTGAAATTGAACAAAACGGGAACAAAAGTGTCAAGAGCGAATTGACTCTGCGAGGAATGCCTTCCTATTTGTCAGTAGGTGGGGCGGTTGCTCACAAATCGAGGAGAGCCGCGATGGGCAGACGAAAAAGCCGGTTCGACAGGCTGTCG
>NZ_AYVL01000025.1 GCF_000502835.1 Mesorhizobium sp. LSJC280B00 | reverse complement strand
AGCACTCCGGTGCTCAGGTTCTCCTGGCTGCCGGATGCGCACGTCTGCGGTCTTCACCGGATGCGTACTCCGGGAGTGGTAGCGGCCGTGAAGCGGCTCACTGATGCGCTGGGGGATGACGACAAGAGCCGCCAGCTCGATTTGCTGATTTCGCAGGATCGCAGCGCGCAGGCCCTCATGGATAAAACGCTAGGTGTGTCCAACGTCGTGACCGAGGAAAACCTCCCGCTTTTGTGGCAGGAGATGCTGCATCCGCACCTCGAAGAGGAACGTCAGAAAGGGCTGGAAGCGGTCAACAAGGCAAAAGCCGAAGGGAAAAAACGGTTAAACAAGGTCAATGAACGAATTGAGACGATACAGAAGGAGAGGGAGCAAGAAGCAACAATCTTGGGCGCAAAGCTGCAGGCCAAGCACCGTGAGGACCGTTATGCGATTGAGGCCCTTTGCACTGATGTCGAGGGGACCCTTCGCCCCAACAGAGCCGTCAGAATCGGCATTGGTGTGGTCTTGGGCTCGATCTTCTCTGTTCCGCTGCTGTTGGACACAACGCCAATAATTCGAGCGGCTTCTTTCGTTATTGGCTGGTTGCTGGCCTACCTTACTGCCACGGGTGGAAGGTTGCTCGGGATCAGCACCGATGAAACGCAGGCACTCAAAGCGCTGCATTCCGCCGCAGAGCGCAGGAAGCTAGTGAGTAAGCTCGACCAATTCGACGTTAGCTGGAACAAGACTGCTTTCGTCGTTGCGGACCAGCCGGAGCTACCCTCTCGTGATCGCGTCGATCTGTTCAGCTTGAGCAACGCCGGTAAGTAGAACCGCGTCGCAAGCGACGACGTTTTAGAAGGTGGCAGCGCAGACGCCTCCCCCGACGGTGATGACGCCTAAAGGCCGCCAGGCAAATGGTAGGGTGCACGCCTCATGATCGCAATGAGGCCACGTGACTGTTATGTCCGTCCGCGCTATCGAACGGCAAGTAATGGGATCGAGACATTCCGTTAGTAGCTGACCAATGACCGTTCGTGGCGCGATCGAGGCGATGCTGACTTCGCCTACTCAGCAGCTGCCAGCGCGGGTCAAACGGCTTGGTTGGGTCGGTCTTTCGCGTTCCCTCAGAGTCGCAAGAGCGTGGGGTGAGCGGTACTACATCGACCCGGCCAGACGCCATTCCAACCGCTGATCCGTCTCGACGGCTTTCGGCCGCGTTGGACGTTTCGCTAGGTCGCTTCGCCCGGCTTATGGAAGTTCGATCTCGCCGTCCACCACGTGGTTGAGGCCGGTGCCTTCCGCCGTCAGCGTCATGCGGACCTTCAGCTTCTTGCCGCCGATTTGCCCTTCGCGCACCGTCTCCTCGATCTTGCGCTGTGAGGTGACGCCGACTTCCTTCAGGAACTTGCGGATCGACATGTTGACGGCGTCTTCGCTCATGGCGGAACTCCTCTGTGTCCGGAAGGGATTGTAAGGGAAGGCAAGGGATCAAGGAAGCAGGACGGTGACGTACGGTTTTATTGAAATAGACCTCGAGCCGGGAGGAGACGTCGGGTCCTTAAACTTGATCGACCCCTGGCAGGAGGAGTGGAACCGATCGACGTCTTGCGCAGAAGGAGCACTATGACGGCCATCTCGGCCTTGATCTGACCGATCAGGAAAAGAGTGATCTGATCGAGTACCTCAAATCGATCTGATCAGCACTCGGCGCTTCTTTGGGTTCGATTGGGAGGAAAGACCATTAAAGAAGATCGTGGTGAGATAAATTGCGGGTCGGCACAACGTAAGCCAGGCCAAGCGCTGTCTCGCCGGAAATTTCTTAAGGCGTCGACGACCGGCGCGGCGATTTGCCGGTGCAGGTGGGCTTGCTTCCTGCATGACAGGTCAACCTGCGGCGCGCGGCGCCGAAACAACCCCAAAGCCTGTGGCGCTTTATTAGGATGTTCCAAACAAAGGTCGCCGCTGCGCCGGGTGCACCCATTTCCTGAAGCCGAATGCATCCTAGATTGTCGCGGGTGAAATCAGCCCCGATGGTTGGTGCCGCTTTTACAAAGCACGGCCTGCCTGATCGGCAGAGCCCAGCGGAGACTTTCGTTGTCTGCTGCGCTGCGGGTGATGGTCTGCAGGCATCGCGTCGAGGATGTCGGGTCACATCAGGCATTCGACAAGTCCGGAGTCAGAGCCGAAGTGATCGACGATCTTTCCAACATTTGCCTTCGCGATTGACCCCTCCCCGTCAAGCACCCAAATATCAGCGTTCCTCCGGCGGCTTGAGGTGCCGAAACTGCATCAGCAGCAGCAGATCGTAAGCGATCTTCAGTGCACCGCAGATGAGGAGGGGCCAAGCCCGGAACGAGGCAGCGAACAGAGCGCCCGCCAGGGCGGGACTGGCTGCGGCAGCCAGGCTGCGCGGGACCGATGTGAAGCTCGCGGCGGCTGCCCGCTCCGCCTCCGTGACGACCGCCATGACGTAAGATGAGCGCGTCGGGACGTCCATCTGCGAAAGCGCGGCACGGATCAGCAGCAGGGCGAGCGCCAGAGGGAGCGTCGGCGCAAGGGCCGCCAGGATCAGGGCGATGCTGGACGGAATGTGTGTGAACACCATCGTGTTGATGAGTCCGATGTGCCGCGACAGCCAGGCGGCAACGGGGAATGAGAACGCCGAAAGGACGCCGGACCAGAAGAAGAAAAAGCCCGCTTCCGAAAGCGACAGGTCGAATTTTTCGAAAAGCCACAGGGCAAGCAGCGACTGGACGAGGAAGCCGCCGGCAAAGGCATCAAGGCTAAAAAGGGCCGCAAGCTTGAAAACGATATTCCGCGAGGGGCCAAGCGCGGACGTGCTGCCGGAGTCCGACGTTGGACGGCGCTGCGGGATCTGCGCGTAAAGGAGACCGCCGAGCAGGCCCAGCAACGCATAGAGCACGAACATCGCCTTGATGCCGGTGAGTTGATCGAGGCCGGCTGGAGCCAGAAGATCAGGTGTCACCGAAGCGAGCGCGCCAACCGCGGCTGCGAGCGCACCCACAAGGCTGTAGCGCGCGAACATCTTGGTCCGCGCGGCGTCGGTGACTTCGCGTGTGAGCACGGCATGCTCTAAGGGCACGAATACGCTGACGCTGCCGGCCGACGGGTTGATGGTGCCTGCGAAGGCGATCACCAAAAGCAGCGCGTAGTCGTGGACCACAGCAAAGGCCACACCCGTGGCGACCATCAGACTGGCGGCGGCAAACAGGAGTTGGCGGTGATCGTGTCGGGCACCAAGGAGTCCGACGGCGATGGTTAAGAGCGCTGAACCGAGCAGCGATCCGGTTGCTATGATGCCGACCTGCAGAGGCGCGAAGCCTAATGCGAGGAGATAGACCGGCAACAGAACGGCCACAAAGCCGTCGCCCATGTCGCGCAAGGCTCGGGCCGCAAAAAGAAAAGTCGCCGGGCGGATCTGCTGCACTGATCTAGCCTGCCCTCATCACCTGCGTTGGCGTCACCGGCTTTGGCAGCGTCGCTCGACAGGGCCGGAAGATCATGACGGAGTCGCGTTAGACATTCCAGCGAGGCGAATATCGGTTTCAATCCTCAGGCTGCCGCCCAACAATGCTGATTCATATCGTGTCAAGGCTTGCAACGACCGAAGACGCAACTGGCGCATATTGCGCTTGGCTGTCAAGGTCGGGAATAGGGTCAGAACCTGCCCGTGACCTTGCATACAGGACGTGCGGACACCAAGCTCCACCCACTTCACCGTGCCGAGCGTCATATACACCAACGCGTCGCCCCGGTTGTCCTCAGGTAGTCCTCAAGTTGGCCCGCGTGAATTCGCGGCGCGGGACGGCGGCAGCGGAGATGGCGGCGCGCTCTGTCTCGAAGATGTCCTGCGTCTGTCGCAACCTGAAAAGAAGGCTGCCATCGCGGAAGAAGTTCCGTCAGATCGTGGTCGCGGACGCGGACGTTGCGTGGCAGTCATGACCAATTGAACCGGACAATCCAACCTACCCACGTCTTACCAAGTTAGGACCGGTGATCCCAGCAGCGCCCTCCGCGACAAATTCGAACCTGGCTATCAAGCGTCACCGCCCTGGGCGGCAGGGAAGATTCGTCGCCTGATGCGCGAACACGATCTACAGCCGAGGATCAGGCGGCCCTTTGTCGCCACGACCGGATAGCGATCGCGACCGCCCTTCCGCAGTCCCTGTACGACTCACTTGCGAAACGCAGCCGGTGCACGGTCTTCACCTCCAGCCTGATGATGCCCTTCAGAGGCTTCGGTGATTTTCTCGTATTCCGATTGCGACATCTCTGGAAGACGTCGGGTAAAGGCCACCATCGCCCATAGCTCTTCCTGGTTGTGCGTTGAACCAAACGCAGGCATCCCGGTCATTTTAATGCCGTTTTGCATGATCCAATAGAGCTCAGCATCATCCAACAAGGCGTAATCGAGTCGACCGTCGGCATGTACGGCGATTTGCAAGGTATCGCTGGAAAGGTGATGCAAGAGATTGAGTGCTTAGAGCTCCTGGCCATTGAAGCATCTCCGCCCGATGCCGAATAGGCAATCGGTATGCAGCTCAACAGGAAAACGTCGTCCACACGGGTGCGCACCTCAAGGTGTTGGACGAAACGCCCAGATTGCCGGCAGCTGCTCTCCGCCCGCTCGAACCGCGAGAAGAAGCAGGTCAAGCGCGGGAACAAAGAGCGAAGTGCGCGCACCGGACACAGTCGGAATCTGCGCGATGCGTCGATATGGCGGGTCCCGGGTATCCAGCACGTCAATGAATCCGTCTCCGCAGCTGATGTAGGCTCGCTGCCGTTTCGAGTCGACGAAAACATCGTCGGCATCACCGCAAATCTTCGCAGTCGCGACGAGCGAACCGTCTCCCATGGAGAAGATGCCGAGCCACGCAGGGTGGCGAAAAGCTATAAGGACGTGCTGGTGAGGGTCGTCCAACGCCATCGGAAAATTACCGGCCAAACCGGCGGTCGGCCAGCTTGCGATTTGAGCCAGTGATGTGCGGTCGACGACCGCGATTGAATGAACGTCCGGCAGGTTCACAAAGACGTGGCTCGTCCTCGCGTCGAGCTGAAAACTTTCGGGATGCGCCTTTAGCGGCACATCGCCGGTTTTCCGGTTAGTCGTGGGATTGATGACAGCCAGCGCACCGCTGCCATACCCCACAAAGACCCGATTGGTCGCGCTATCCACGCGAACATTGTCGGCATCTTCCCCTAGGTCGACTTTGCCGATAGCGGCATAATCGGCTCCTCGAAACAATCGAACCGAGCCGTCGCCGGCATTCGCGACATACAGGGTGTCGGTCCCTTGCAGGTAGCCGACACCTTGTGGTTCCCGTAATCCCTTGATTGTGCGAAGCACGGTTCGATGGGTGAGATCGACCACCGCCATGCTGTTGTTGCCGAGTTCTGCAACGAACAAGCGCCGCCTCTTTAAATCGATCGCCATGTGATCGATGCGGCCGCGCACATCTCCGAGTGGGATTCTGGCCTCGAGCCGTAATGGCGGCTCCGTGCCTTGGCCCGCAGCGTCAAACGTCGCAACCGGCAGGTTTGCCGCAGCCATCAAAGCAGTTGCGACAATTCGCGACAATAAGTGAAGTGCAATTGAAAGGAACCTGCCATCCACGCGCGCCATCCCTCAATAGGATCTTGCGCAGTGCTTGACGGAAGCCGTCTGAAGGGGAGACTGCTCATCCCCTCAGTTCAGATTAGGCCAATGACCTCTTGATTACAAGCGACGGGCAATTGGATAGTGTCGCGGATTGAACTTCGGTTTTGGGTGGTCGACTCCGACCGTTCGACCTCTGATGTCCAGCATCAGATTTTTACCCTGACGTAACCAAGCGATAGCGGCACTGATTACTGATAGCGCCGAGCCAAGGACGCAGCTATGCCCGCTGATGGTCGTATCAGGCTGTAGCGCGAACGGCAGGTTTGGAGAAACGCAATGAAGGTCGGCAAATGGCGCATAGCCGCCGTCCTCTGTCCACCAGATCTGGCTGCTGGCGCTTGATGCCAAGACAGAATTTGCCAACACAGATGCCCGCCTTCGGGTCCGATGCCCCCTCACCGCCCCCTGGACAGGCTCCCCAAAATCCCGCGGACGATCGCTCGTCCGACCGACGAGCCGACCGAGCGCACGATGGATTTGATCGCCGCCTCCGCCACCGTCTGGCGGTTGGAGGGGCGCGGCGCGCGGCGGCGGCCGGTCGGCTGGGGATCGTCATTGCCGAAGCCGGGAATGGTCCAGCGCGAACGGCCTGCGTCCTGTTGCTGCGCCTGTGCCTCCTGGGCGTCCTTGGCCTTCTTCTGCAGCATCTCGAAGGCCGATTCGCGATCGATGGTCTGGTCGTATTGTCCGGCAACCGGGCTCTCTGTGATCAGCTTGCGGCGCTCGTCGGGCGTGATCGGGCCAAGGCGCGAGGACGGCGGGCGGATCAGCGTTCGCTGCACCATGGACGGCACGCCCTTGGCTTCCAGCGTCGAGACAAGCGCCTCGCCGGTGCCGAGCTGCGTGATCACGGTTGCGCAGTCGAAATCGGGATTGGGTCTGAACGTCTCGGCCGCCGTCTTGACGGCCTTCTGTTCGCGCGGCGTATAGGCACGAAGTGCGTGCTGCACGCGGTTGCCGAGCTGGGCCAGCACCGTTTCAGGGATATCCAGCGGATTTTGCGTGACGAAATAAACGCCGACGCCCTTCGAACGGATCAGCCGGACCACCTGTTCGACGCGGTCGATCAGCACCTTCGGGGCGTCGTCGAACAGAAGGTGCGCCTCGTCGAAGAAGAAGACCAGCTTCGGCTTGTCCGGGTCGCCGACCTCGGGCAGTTCCTCGAACAGTTCCGACATCAGCCATAGAAGGAACGTCGCATAGAGCCGCGGATTCATCATCAGCTTGTCGGCGGCGAGCACGCTGATGGCGCCGCGTCCATCGCGCGTGGTGCGCATGATGTCGGCGATCCGCAATGCCGGCTCGCCGAAGAAATTGGCAGCGCCCTGCTGCTCCAGGACCAGCAGCGTGCGCTGGATCGCGCCGACCGAAGGTTTCGTCACATTGCCGTAGCGGGCGCCGATCTCTTCGGCGCGGTCGGCGATATTGGCCAGCAGTGACTGCAGGTCCTTCAAATCGAGCAGCAGAAGGCCTTCCTCGTCGGCGATGCGGAAGGCGATGTTCATGATGCCTTCCTGCGCCTCGGAAAGGTTCATCAACCGCGACAGAAGCAGCGGCCCCATCTCCGAGATGGTGGCGCGGATCGGGTGGCCCTGCTCGCCGAACAGATCCCAGAAGATGACCGGGAATTCCTGGAATTCATAGGGATCGAGCTTGACCTGCTCGGCCCGCTTGACCAGGAAATCCTGCGCTGTGCCCATCATGGCAATGCCCGACAGGTCGCCCTTGATGTCGGCGCAGAATACCGGCACGCCGGCATTGGAGAAACCCTCGGCCAATATCTGCAGGGTCACCGTCTTGCCGGTGCCGGTCGCGCCGGTGACCAGGCCGTGACGATTGCCATACTGCAGCAAAAGCTGTTCGGGCCGCTGATAGCTGTCGTCCGGCGTGCGGCTGGCCCCTATGAAGATACTGGTATCGTCGGCCATGTGTCCGGTCTCCGCCAACCTATAGGGTTGAATGCCCTGATCCCTTGAAGAAAAGGGAGCCCCGCCGCAGGTATAGTGAGGCCGTTGCGCAGCGACAATGGGCATCGTCGAAAATGGCTTTTGGAGCTTGCGGAACCTGCCCATGTTTGGCAATCGGTTGACGGTCGCCGTCACGGAAGGCGAGTTGCACGGCGTGTGTGCTGCATTGTGATATCGGGCCGGGGACCGTAGACTGACATAGTCGGCCGCTGCGGCCGCTAGAACGAGGAGAACCGATGGGCGCCGGTGCCTTGACCCAGGATGCCGAACTTCCGAACGTCGACCGGCAACGATGGCTGGCGCTGGCGGAGAAGGCGCTGGCCGGCGGGTCCTTCGAGGAAAAGCTCGTCTCGCATACGGACGACGCCATCCGCATCGAGCCGCTCTACGAGCGTTCGGTAACCGCCGAGCCTGTCGTGCGCGCCAACCCGGGATCACCGTGGATCGTCAGCCAGCGCATCGACGATCCGGACATAGGCCGCGCCAGTGCGCAGGCGCTGGAAGACGTCGCGCAGGGTGCCACCGGACTGTCGCTTGTCTTCGAGGGTGCGCCGAACGCCTTCGGCTATGGCTTGCCGAGGACGGCGGAGGCGCTGGAGGGCGTGCTCGACGGCGTGCCGCTCAACCGCATCCAGATCCGCATCGACGCCCATCCCTGGAGCCGTGCCGTGGCCGACTGGCTGGTGGCGTTTTTGACCAAGCGCCGCTCCGACCCGGCAAAGCTCAACCTCTCCTTCGGCATCGATCCGGCGGCGATCTTTGCCGGGACCGGCAGGCTGCGCATGTCGATCGAGGCTTTACAGGCTTCGATGCCGCAATCGCTGGCGCATTTCTTTTCGATGGGTGTGCCCGGCGTGCTGCTGGAGGCCGACGGGCGGGTATTCCACAATGCCGGCGCCACCGAGGCGCAGGAGCTTGGCACCATGCTTGCCTCGGCCGTCTCCTATCTGAGGCTGTTCGAGAAGGCGCGCCAGCCGCTCGTCTACGCGGCGCCGCATATCGGTTTTGCGCTCAGCGTCGACCAGGACCAGTTCGTTTCGACGGCCAAGGTCAGGGCGTTGCGCAGGCTGTGGGCGCGTGTCCAGGAGGCCTGCTCGATACCGCCCTCCACCGCCAGCATCCATGCCGAAACCTCCTTCCGGATGATGACGGCGGCCGACCCGGAAACCAACATCCTGCGCACCACAATCGCCGCTTTCGCGGCTGCCGCCGGCGGCGCGGATTCGATCGCCATCCTGCCGCACACGATCGCGCACGGCCTACCCGCGGATTTTGCTCGCCGCGTTGCCCGCAACGCGCAACTGATCATGGCCAATGAAAGCCACATCGACCACGTCGCCGATCCGGTTTGCGGTTCGGGCGCCGTCGAAGCGCTGACTGCGGAGCTCTGCGCGGCGGCCTGGCAGGAGTTCCAGCAGATCGAGGCGGAAGGCGGCGTGCTGACCAGCCTTGAGCAAGGCCACATCCAGAGGCGCGTCCAGGCAGCTTCCGCCCGCCGCAACACAGCCTACCAGGCGGGCGAACGGGCGATCGTCGGCACGACGCTGCACCCGTCGAAGACCGAGCGTCCGGTCGAGACGCTGGCGGCGGAGCGGCGGCCTGCCTTCACCGAAGGCGTTGCGGTGTGCGAGCCGCTATTTCCGATCCGCATCGATCAGTCGATCGGAGCCGTGCCATGATCCCGGATTTCAGCCAGATCGCTTGGTCGCCGCCACGGCGGGTGCCGGTCGAGGTCAAAGGCCAGCGGATGACGCCGGAAGGCATCGCCGTCAAGCATCTCTACAACCAGGGCGATCTCAAGGGCTTGCCGCACCTCGATACCTATCCGGGCCTGCCGCCTTTCGTGCGCGGCCCCTATCCGACGATGTATGTCCAGCAACCCTGGACGATCCGGCAATATGCCGGCTTCTCGACTGCCGAAGAGTCCAACGCCTTCTACCGGCGCAACCTTGCCGCCGGCCAGAAGGGCCTGTCGGTCGCCTTCGACCTCGCCACGCATCGCGGCTACGACAGCGACCATCCGCGCGTAGCCGGCGATGTCGGCATGGCCGGCGTCGCCATCGATTCCATTCTCGACATGCGCCAGTTGTTCGACGGTATCCCGCTTAACGAGATGACGGTATCGATGACGATGAACGGCGCGGTGCTGCCGATCATGGCGCTCTATATTGTGGCGGCGGAGGAACAGGGCGTCGCGCAGAAGGATCTCACTGGGACCATTCAGAACGACATCCTGAAAGAGTTCATGGTGCGCAACACCTACATCTATCCGCCAAAACCTTCGATGCGGATCGTGTCGGACATTTTTTCCTACACGTCGAAGCACATGCCGAAGTTCAATTCGATCTCGATCTCCGGCTACCACATGCAGGAGGCGGGAGCGACGGCGGACCTCGAGCTCGCCTACACGATTGCAGACGGTATCGAATATGCCCGCGCCGGCGTCGCGGCCGGCCTCGACATCGACCGTTTCGCGCCGCGCCTTTCCTTCTTCTGGGCGATCGGCATGAATTTCTTCATGGAAGTCGCGAAGCTGAGAGCAGCGCGCCTTTTGTGGGCCAGCCTGATGCTGAAGAACTTTTCGCCGAAGGACGAGCGCTCGCTGTCGCTGCGCACCCATTGCCAGACTTCGGGCTGGTCGCTGACGGCGCAGGATCCCTACAACAACATCATCCGCACCATGATCGAGGCGATGGCCGCCACTCAAGGCCATACGCAGTCGCTGCACACCAATTCCTTCGACGAGGCAATGGCGCTGCCGACCGACCATTCGGCCCGCATCGCCCGCAACACACAGCTCATCCTGCAGAAGGAATCCGGCACGACGCGCATCATCGACCCGTGGGGCGGCTCCGCCTATGTCGAACGGCTGACACATGATCTGGCGGCGCGTGCGCTTGCGCATATCGAGGAGGTCGAGAGCCTCGGCGGCATGGCCGCGGCGATCGAAAAGGGCCTACCGAAGCTGCGCATCGAAGAGGCTGCCGCGCGCACCCAGGCGCGCATCGATTCAGGCGAACAGATCGTGCTCGGTGTCAATGCTCACCGTCCCGGCACGGACATCGAAGTCGACGTGCTGAAGATCGACAATGCCGAAGTCAGGGCGCGGCAATTGTCGAAGCTGCAGCGGCTGAAAGGCACGCGTGACGTCGCCGCCGTCGAGAGCGCGCTCGATGCGCTTACCCGTGCTGCCGGGAGTAACGCAAACCTGCTGGAATTCGCCATCCAGGCCGCACGCGCCAACGCCACGGTCGGCGAGATTTCGCTGGCGCTGGAAAAGGTTTTCGGCCGCCATGTCGCCTCGGTGCAGACGATCTCCGGCGTCTATCGCAACGCGCTCGGCGACAATCCGGTGGTCGACCGGCTGCAGGACAAGATCGTCGCGTTCGAGGAGAAGTCCGGCGGCAAGCCGCGCATTCTGGTCGCCAAGATGGGGCAAGACGGCCATGATCGCGGCCAGAAAGTGATCGCCACCGCCTTTGCCGACCTAGGCTTCGACGTCACCGTCGGGCCGATGTTCCAGACTCCGGACGAGATCGCCAGGCTGGCGGTCGAGCATGACGTGCACATCGTAGGCGCCTCGTCGCTGGCAGCAGGCCATTTGACGCTCATTCCCGAACTCAAGCTTGCACTGAAGAAGTTGGGCCGCGACGACATGCTGATCGTCGCCGGCGGCGTCATCCCGCCGCAGGATTACGACGCAGTCCGGCAGGCAGGCGCCACTGAAATCTTCCCGCCCGGCACGGTCATCCCGGAAGCGGCGGACCGGCTGATGGATCGGCTGCTTAAGTCCGGCTGACGCTTTGTTATAATGTCTGTTGTAACGAGAAACACGCTGAGTTATAATCAGCGTTGCAACAGGATGCCTCACCATGAACACGACCATTCGCAAGATCGGCAATTCCGAAGGCGTGATCCTGCCGAGGGAGCTTCTCGATCGTCTGAACCTGAAGGCCGGCGACCAGCTTCAAATCGTTGAAACAGGTGACGGTCTTGCGCTGAAGCCAGTGGACGACAGCTTCGAGCGGCAAATAAAAGCTGCCCGCGAGGTCATGGACAAATACAAGGTCGCGCTTCAGAAGCTCGCCGAATGAGCTGGGAGTTTCTGACGCGGCGTGCAGTCGAAGCCATGCACGCGGAGCAGTTGCGCCGACACGGCGGAGCACAAGGCTTGAGGGATGAAAATGCCCTCGAATCGGCGCGAGCGAGCGCCGAGAACAAGGCCAACTACGGAGACCCGTCGGTTGAGGAACTCGCAGCCGCCTATGTCTTCGGCATTGCCAGAAATCATGCCTTTGTCGACGGCAACAAACGCACGGCCATTGTCGCTGCCGGCGCATTTCTGATTGTGAATGGTTATGCCCTGTCGGCCAATGACGGCATGCTTTACGAATTCGTCATGGGCGTCGCCGCCGGCGAAATCGACGAGGCCGGCGCCGCAGCGTTCTTCCGCGATCATGTCGTCAAGCTCGAAGACTAACTGTCGGAGAGCTTGACGATCTCCCATTCCTTGCCGTTGACCACGGCAACTTCGCCGATCTTCTTGCCGAACAGCGCCATCGCCATCGGCGACATATGGGAAATTGTCCCTTTGCCCGGATTGGCTTCGTCCTCGCCGACGATCTTCCAGTGCACCTTCTTGCCGTCGTCGCTTTCCAGGGTGACACCCATGCCGAAACGAACCAGGTCGCTGCCCGGTTCCGGCACCGAAAGCTCGGCGCTTTCACGCCGCGCCGTCCAATAGCGGAGATCGCGCGAGACCAGCGCGATGCGCTCGCGGTCGGCCCTCTTTTCGGCTCTGCCCAGTTCGTCGCGCAGAGCGGCCACCTCGGCATCGATCAGCGCCATGCCGCGTTCCGTGACCAGATTGCGGTGATGGCTGATCGGCCGCTCGCCGATGCCGGCAATGGCGTTTTCGCTGTCTTCCTCGCGGGTGAAGGCCCTGCTCATCTGACGAACTTAGGCTTGGAATGGCGACTCCACAAGCCATTGCTGATGAAGAGGCTAATGGTGAAGATCTGGGTTCAGTACCCGAGATTAGACAGCTGCTTGGGGTGTAAAGCTGACCATGCGAATGCCTCAACTTGGCGCACTATCGCGCTTCGAGGGCCGCAAGGCTAAGGTCCGGTTGCGCAATTAGATAGCGGAGCCCCTTGGTTCCGACGTCGCCTCGCTCAACGATATTGAAGCCGTGCCGGCCGAGATCCGCTGCAACTTTGTCCAAATCGACGTAACCATGCCGGTGGAGCCGAAAGGTGCTCTTCTGGCGCGGCGGTTTTGCAAAATCGACGATAAGCACACGACCGCCCGGCTTCAAGACGCGGAAGGCTTCTCTGCCGAATTCCTCGCGGCCCTTCTTTGGAAGATGGTGGAACATCAGCGTGCTGAGGACGACATCAAATTCCCCATCCTTGAAAGGCAGTTCCTGAGCGGTGGCGGTCGAGAACCCGACTTGTAACCCTGCCCGCCGGGCCTTTGCCGTTGCGCGCGCAACCATTTCGGCGGAGGCGTCGACGCCGTCCACACGCCCCTCCGGCCCCACCTTCTGTCTGACGAGGAGCGCGGTGGTGCCGGTGCCGCACCCGACATCCAGGACCACTTCTCCCGGTTTCAGCTTCGCAAAGCTTAGTATCCTTTCGCGAAAAGCACGTTCGCGGCCGAAGGTCAGAAGCCACGCGAGCGTGTCGTACAGGGCGGCGGAATGGAGCGTGATGCCGACATGCGGCGCCTTCTCCTCTCTGACGGCCGGGATGCGGACCTTGGCGGACAGCCGCCCGTGAGCGCTTTGCCATATCAATAGGCTTGCGATCACGACGAGAACACCAGCATGAAGCAGAAGGACGGGAATTCCCAAGGAAAAGACCGCATTTGCCTGTCCCAACGAGAAAAATGCCGCAAGCACCACGGCCACTTTGACGAGCGCGACTAGTGCATGCCCGCCAACTATTGTTCCAAAAAGGCGTTGGTGCATTGCTTCATCTCCTGTCAGCCGGCCCGGCGCTGGGCCTTTCGCAAGAGCATATGATACTGGACAGTGTGTCCAGTATCAGTTTTACTGGCCACGTCGCACCGGCGCGCCCAATACTGGACGGTTTGGTGTCCTATGACCGGAAAAGGACGTTGCCGATGCCAGCCGGATCGATCGATCGTCGGGTCGCCAGGACCCGCAGCCGACTGCAGCAGGCGCTTTTCAGATTGACCGCCGAGAAGGGATATACGGCGATCACGGTCGAGGACATCTGCAGGGAAGCCGATGTCGGCCGCTCGACTTTCTACACGCACTATCCCGACAAGGACTACTTGAGGAAAGCAACGATCGACGAGCATATGAAGGGCTTGCAGGCACGTGGTGCCGAACGCCATTCGCAGAGAAATGCCAAGGGCTTTTCCTTCAGCGGTCCGGTGTTCGAGCATGCTCTTGCCACGCGGGAGATGCACCGTGCGCTGATGGGCGGGAAAAAGCGCGAAATGCCAGAAGAGATCCGCGGCTGGATAAGCAGGCAGGTTCGCCATGAGTTGGCGAATATCCAAGGTGATGAAGGCGGAGTCAGACTTGAGATCGCCACACGCTTCATCGTTGGCGCGTTCTTTGAAGTGATGCACTGGTGGCTTGAGAGGGATACGAAGCTGTCTCCCGCGGAGATCGACCAGATATTCCTGCAACTTGCCTTCAACGGGGTAAATGCGGTGATCGCTGAGCCAACGAGGATCGAATAGGGGCCAAGCGTCAGATTTTCACCACGAGTTCGACCGGGCTAGTCTGGCACGAATCCTGCGGCGTGAGCGTTGGACGCAAGGATCTGTGCCGATGTTGAACAGACGAACGCTGCTTGCGCAGACCGCCGGCTTTGCCGTCATGGGGCTTTCGATCGGCAATGCAGCGGCGAAAAACCTTCCCGGCATCGAGAAAGCCGCGATGCGTGGCGCGATCAACGCAACCGAGCTCGGCGTCCGGCCCGGCGCGCTAGACGATCAGAGCAAGGCTTTCACCAAGCTGCTGCGCGACGCGCACGACCGCGACATGCCGGTGTTCCTGCCGCCGGGGATCTATATCGTTTCCAACCTGTCGCTGCCCGGCCGCGTGCGCCTGTCCGGCGTGCCGGGCGCATCGCGGATCGTCTATGGCGGCAATGGCCATCTCATTATGGCCGAACGGGCCGAGCATGTCGAACTCAGCGGGCTGGTGTTCGATGGCAGCAACCGCTGGATGGGCGACTACACGCAAGGCCTGCTCGATCTGCGCCGCATCGCCCATCTGGTCGTCGACAACTGCCAGATGACCGGCAGCGGCAAGAACGGTCTGGCGCTCGAACACGCCTCGGGCCGCATCCAGCGCTTGGAGATATCCGGTGCGGCCGATGCCGGCATCTATTCGGTCGAGGCCGATGGCCTGGAAATATCAGGCAATAGCGTCTCCGACTGCGCCAATGGCGGCATCCTCGTGCACCGCTGGCAGGCAGCGGAAGACGGCACCATCGTCAGCGGCAACCGGATCGAACGCATCCAGGCGCGCGGCGGCGGAACCGGCCAGAACGGCAACGGTATCAATGCTTTCCGCGCCGGCAACGTCATCATCTCCGGCAATATTGTTTCGGACTGCGCGTTCTCGGCGATCCGCGCCAACAGTGCCAGCAATTTGCAGATCACCGGCAATACCTGCTCGCGCTCGGGCGAAACGGCCGTGTATTCCGAATTCTCATTCGAAGGCGCGGTCATCGGCAACAACATCGTCGATTGTGCTGCGAACGGTATTTCGATCGTCAATTTCAACGAAGGCGGGCGCATGGGCGTCTGCTCCGGCAACGTAGTCCGCAACCTGTCGACCAGCGGCCCCTACCCTGCCGATGCGCCCGGCTTCGGCGTCGGCATCAGCGTCGAGGCAGACACCACAGTTTCCGGCAATGTCGTCGAGAATGCACCGCTCTACGGCATGCAGATCGGCTGGGGACCGTTCATGCGCAATGTGGTCGCTACGGGAAACATCGTCCGCAAGGCGGGGACCGGCATCGTCGTCACCGTGGTCGAAGGTGCCGGGACGGCAATCATTTCCGACAACGTCATCGACGGGGTCCAGAACGGCGCGATCGTCGGCCAGCGCTGGGCCGAGCCGGTAACCGGCGACCTCGCCGCGTCAGGCAATGCCGGCTATGCGCATCTGACCGTCGAGCGCAACCACGTCAGTTGAGGGTGGCCGTCGGCCGGAGCGCGCCGACTTTGGCACCGATCCGGCTTTCGATGGGCGGATTTGCCTGTTCGATCAATTTCGCAGCGAGCGCCTGGTCGGCGTGCAGCAGCTTAGCCAGCACGGCCGCGACCATCACTTCAGCGGCGCGGCCGGCGCCATCGTCGCATTTCAGCGCGATGCCAAGGCCGAGCTCCGGAAGGGCGGCGCAAAAAACACCTTCGGCGCCTCCCTTGACAAAAATCCGGCCCGGCGCGGCCTCCATCATCGCGACATCGGACCTGCCCGTGCCGGCGACGAAAAACGGCTCGGCCATGCAGGCAGAAAGCAGCCGCTTCGCCGCCCGGGCGCGCACCGGCTCGAAGCCGGCACCTGTCGCCATGCGGGCAAACCCAAGGGCAAAGCTGCGCAACGGCACGGCATAGGTCGGAATCGAGCAGCCGTCGGTGCCGCGGTGATCGGCGTCATGGGCAGCACCGGTCACCGCCTGCATCGCTTCGCGCACCATCTCCTGCGAAGCATGGCCAGCCTTGACGTAACCACGATGGGCGATGCCGCTGTGAACGCAGGTGCATAGGAAGCCTGAGTGCTTGCCGGAACAATTGTTGTGCAAGGTGTTCGGCGCACGGCCGGCGCGCGCGAGCGCCAGCGTCGCCCCGTGGCTCGACGGCCAATGCGCGCCGCATTCGAGTGCCGTCTCGTCGAGGCCGGCTTTCGCCAGCATGGCGCGCGCGAGCTCGACATGCGGCGGCTCGCCGGAATGCGAGGCGCAGGCCAGCGCCAGCTCCCGGTCACCGAAGCCGTAGGCATCGGCAGCGCCGCTCTCGACCAGCGGCAGCGCCTGGATCGCCTTGACCGCCGAGCGCGGGAACACCGGCTGTGCCGTGTCGCCGATCTCCCAGACGGGCTTGCCGTCGGCGTCGAAGACGGCAACAGCGCCGCGATGGGCGCTCTCGACGATAGCGCCGCGCAAGACTTCGACCAGAACCGGATTTGTCATGTCACCTCCCGCAAATGCGGGCGGGTTTATCTGATCCGGTCCAGAATGGAAACGTAGTTGGCGACCGCGGCGCCGCCCATGTTGAAGATGCCGCCGAGCTTTGCTCCCCGCACCTGGATGCCGCCCGCCTCGCCGACGAGCTGCATGGCGCTCAGCACATGCATCGATACGCCGGTGGCACCGATCGGGTGGCCCTTGGCCTTCAGCCCGCCAGACGGATTGACCGGCAGCCTTCCATCTTTCGCCGTCTCGCCATCCAGGGCCAGCTTGGCGCCCTCGCCCGGCTTGGCCAGGCCCATCGCCTCATACTCGATCAGTTCGGCGATGGTGAAACAGTCATGCGTCTCGACGAAGGACAGGTCGCCGAGCGTCACGCCCGCCTGCTTCAGCGCCCGGTTCCAGGCCTGCTCGCAGCCTTCGAAGGCGAGAATGTCGCGCTTCGACATCGGCAGGAAATCCTGAACATGCTCATTGGCGCGGAAGGCGACGGCGCGGCGCATCTTCAGCGCCGTGGCCGTGTCGGCAAGGACAAGCGCGGCGGCACCGTCCGACACCAGCGAGCAGTCTGTGCGCTTCAGTGGACCGGCGACGAAGGGGTTTTTTTCGCTTTCCTGCCGGCAGAACTCGTAGCCGAAATCCTTGCGCATCTGCGCGTAGGGATTGTCGACGCCGTTCTTGTGGTTCTTGGCGGCGATCATCGCCAGCGCATCCGACTGGTCGCCATAGCGCTGGAAATAGGCTTGGGCGATCTTGCCGAAGACGCCAGCGAAGCCTGCCGGCGTGTCACCGTCCTCCGGCAGATACGAGGCCTTGAGCAGGTTCTTGCCGATCTCGGGACCGGGCGTCGTCGTCATCTGCTCGGCGCCGACCACCAGCACGGTACGGGCGGCATTGGCGTCGATAGCGCGGATGCCTTGCCTGACCGCCGCCGAGCCGGTGGCGCAGGCGTTCTCGACGCGGGTCGCCGGCTTGAAGCGCAGTCGGTCATCGGCCTGGAGGACCAGGCTCGCGGTGAAATCCTGGGCGGAAAACCCGGCGTTGAAGTGGCCGAGCACGATCTCGTCGACGTCATCCGGACCGATGCCGGCATGATCGAGCGCCTCGACTGCCACCTTGGTGATCAGGCCCTCCAGCGTCTCGCCTTCGAGCTTGCCGAAGCGCGAATGCGCCCAACCGACGATGCATGCTGTCATGGCGATCTCCATCCTGTGGACCCAGGCTACGCGATACTTGCGGCGCGCCTCAGCATTGTTCAAGCATGAACCGTTCCGCCGGCTTCGTGAAGGGGCCAGAACCGCACAATCGCTTGATCTTGATCATCTGGTCATAGTGCCTGGCTTTTGCCAGCAAATCAGGCCGGATTTTTGTTGATTGATGCGTCAATAAAAAATAATCTTGTCCCAACAGGCCGGAGCAGGAATGCCGAAACTCGGAATGGAGCCGTTGCGCCGCAGGGCGCTCATAGACGCAACGATCTCGGCGATCGGCGAGCGCGGTTCGCTTGATGTGACGATGTCGGAAATCGCCGGGCGCGCCGGCGTGTCCTCGGCGCTTGCCCACCATTATTTCGGCGTCAAGGACGAATTGCTGTTGGCGACGATGCGGCACATCCTGAGCGAGCTCACCGCCGATACGCGCCGCGCACTTCGCGCGGCCGGCACGGCGCGCCAGCGCGTCTCGGCTGTCGTCGCGGTCAATTTCTCCGAAATCCAGTTCCAGCCCGAAACGATCGCCGCCTGGCTCGCCTTCTATGTCGAGGCGCAGAAATCGGCAGCACTTCGACGGCTGCTCAAAGTCTATGCGCGGCGGCTGCATTCCAATCTGCTCAGCGGGCTGACCGGCATCCTGCCGAGAAGCGAGGCCGACCGGGTCGCCGAAGCGACCGCGGCGCTGATCGACGGGCTCTATATCAGGCGCGCGCTGAAGGACGGTGTTCCCGATGCCGCGACCGCGATTGCACTGGTCGAGGACTATCTCGAAACGAAGCTCAGCGGACGGCAGAAGCAGTGACATCCAAGCGACCCAACATCCTGATCGTCATGGTCGATCAGCTCAACGGAACGCTGTTTCCGGATGGGCCGGCGGACTTCCTGCACGCGCCGCAGCTGAAGGCGCTCGCCGCGCGTTCGGCGCGTTTTTGCAACAATTACACGGCCTCGCCGCTCTGCGCACCGGGCCGCGCCGCATTCATGAGCGGCCAGTTGCCGTCACGCATCGGGGTCTATGACAACGCCGCCGAATTCGCGTCTTCGATCCCGACCTTTGCCCATCATCTGCGCGCCGCAGGTTATCACACCTGCCTCTCCGGCAAGATGCATTTCGTCGGGCCGGACCAGTTGCACGGTTTCGAGGAGCGGCTGACCACCGACATCTATCCGGCCGATTTCGGCTGGACACCCGACTATTGCAAACCCGGCGAGCGCATCGACTGGTGGTATCACAATCTCGGCTCGGTGAGCGGCGCAGGTACTGCCGAGATCACCAACCAGCTGGAATATGACGACGAGGTCGCCTTCCATGCGGTGCAGAAGCTCTATGATTTTGCCCGCGTCTCCGACGATGCCGCACATCGGCCCTGGTGCTTGACGGTTTCCTTCACCCATCCGCACGATCCTTACGTCGCACGGCGGCAATACTGGGACCTCTACCGGGATTGCCCGGCGCTCGAGCCTGAGGTCGGCTTCATTCCTTACGACAGGCAGGACCCGCATTCGCAGCGGCTCTACCGCGCCAGCGACTATGACAGGTTCGACATCACCACTGAGCAGATACGCCGCGCACGGCGCGGCTATTTCGCCAACATCTCCTATCTCGACGACAAGCTCGGCGAATTGACGTCGGTGCTCGAGCACACACACATGCTCGACGACACGATCATCCTGTTCTGCTCGGACCATGGCGACATGCTGGGCGAGCGCGGCCTGTGGTTCAAGATGTGCTTTTTCGAAGGTTCGGCGCGGGTGCCGCTGATGATCGCCGGCAAGGGCATCGCCGCCGGCCTGATCGACACGCCGGTCTCCAATCTCGACGTGACGCCGACGCTTTGCGACCTCGCCGGCATCGACATCAGCGCGATTGCGCCGTGGACCGACGGCCAGTCGCTGCTGCCGTTGCTGAACGGAAAGAAACGCTCCGCGCCGGTGCTGATGGAATATGCCGCCGAAGGCTCCAACGCGCCGATGGTGGCGATGCGCGAGGGCCGCTACAAATTCATCCATTGCGAGATCGATCCGCCGCAACTGTTTGATCTTGAATCGGATTCGCAGGAATTGACCAATCTCGCCGCCGATCCGGCCAATGCGGCATTGGTGGCCGCTTTCACCGACAAGGTGCGGGCGCGCTGGGACATGGCGGCCTTCGACGCGGCGGTGCGTGCCAGCCAGGCACGCCGTTGGGTGGTCTACCCGGCGCTGCGCAACGGCACCCATTATCCCTGGGAATTCCAGCCGCTGCAGAAGGCATCGGAGCGCTACATGCGCAACCACATGAACCTCGACCTGCTCGAAGAGCAGAAGCGCTTTCCGCGAGGCGAATGATGGCAGATAGTCTCGTCCCCTCGCTCGACCATCTCAGGCAGGCCTATGCCGTCACCTCCAAGGCGACGCAGGTCACGCCGCTGCTGGAATCGGCGGCACTCGCGCGCGAGACCGGCGCCGCCCGCGTCTTCGTCAAGGCCGAATCGCTGCAATGGGCAGGATCGTTCAAGGTGCGCGGCGCCTACTGGCGGCTGAAGAAGCTCTCGCCTGACGAAGCCAAAAAGGGCGTCGTCGCCTACTCCTCCGGCAATTTTGCGCAGGGGCTAGCGGCGGCTGGCCAAGCGCTTGGCATTCCCGTCACCATCATCATGCCGATCGACGCGCCGGCCGCCAAGCGCGACGCCACATTGGGTTACGGCGCGCGCGTGGTGCTGACTGACCATGGCGAGCGCGCGCGTGAGGAAGTCGCCGCCGCCAAGGCGCGCGAGATCGCTGCGAGCGAAGGCCTGGCGCTGCTGCACCCGTTCGACGATCCGGAGATCGTCACCGGCCAGGCCGGTGCCGGGCTGGAGGCACTCGACCAGATCGCCGCCAGGCAAGCGGAGGCCGATCTCTTGTTCTGCTCGGTCGGCGGCGGCGGCCTGATCGGCGGTGTTTCACTGGCCTTTCACTACCTGTCGCCAGCCACGAAGATCATCGGCGTCGAGCCGGAAGGTTTTGACGGCATGGGCTCGTCGCTGGCGCATGGCGCCATCGAAACCATGCCGATCGGGCCGAAATCGATCTGCGACGGGCTGATGTCGCGGCGGCCCGGCGACGCGCCGTTCGCAGCGGTCAAGGCCGCCGGCGTTCGCGGCGTCACCGTCGACGATACTTCGGTGCGGCGCGCCATGCGCCTCGCCTTCGAGCGGCTGAAGCTGGTGCTCGAGCCATCCGGCGCTGCTTCGCTGGCGGCGTTGCTCGGCGGCAAGGTCGACGTCACCGGCAAGACCGTTCTCGTAATGGCAACCGGCGGCAACGTCTCGCTGGCCGATTTCATTGCGCATATGAACCACGGGCGCGCATGACCCATGCTTGAAGCGGATTTCGTCATCATCGGCTCCGGCTCGGCCGGTTCGGCCATGGCCTACCGGCTGTCGGAGGACGGCAAGCATTCGGTGATCGTCATCGAATATGGCGGCAGCGATATCGGGCCGCTGATCCAGATGCCGTCGGCGCTGTCGATCCCGCTCAATATGAGCCTCTATGACTGGGGCTTTGCCAGCGAGCCGGAGCCGCATCTCGGCGGCCGCGTACTGGCGACGCCGCGCGGCAAAGTCATCGGCGGCTCGTCGTCGATCAACGGCATGGTCTATGTGCGCGGCCATGCCCGCGACTTCGACCATTGGGCCGAACAGGGCGCGACCGGCTGGGGCTTTGCCGATGTGCTCCCGTACTTCAAGCGCATGGAGGACAGCAATGGCGGCGAGAATGGCTGGCGCGGCCATGGCGGGCCGCTGACTGTGCAGCGCGGCTCGAGGACGAACCCACTCTACGGCGCCTTCGTCGAGGCAGGCCGTCAGGCCGGTTTCGAGCTGACCGACGACTATAATGGCGCGAAGCAGGAAGGCTTTGGGCCGATGGAGCAGACCATTCGCGGCGGCCGTCGCTGGTCCGCGGCGAGCGCCTATCTGAGGCCGGCGCTGAGGCGGAAAAATGTCAGCTTGGTCAAAGGTTTCGCCCGGCGGGTGATCATCGAGAATCAACGCGCCACCGGCGTCGAGATCGAAGCGCGCAAACGGATTCAGGTGATCAGAGCGCGGCGCGAGGTGATCGTTGCCGCGTCCTCGATCAACTCACCCAAGATCCTGATGCTGTCCGGCATCGGCCCCGGCCAGCACCTTAGCGAGAACGGCATTCCGGTGATTGTCGACCGGCCCGGCGTCGGTCGCAATCTGCAGGACCATATGGAACTCTACATCCAGCAGGAATCGACGAAGCCGATCACGCTGAACTCGGTGCTGAACCCGTTCTCGAAGGCGCTGATCGGGGCACAATGGCTGTTCTTCAAGTCCGGCCTCGGCGCCACCAATCATTTCGAGGCGGCCGCCTTCGTACGCTCGCGCGCCGGCGTCGACTATCCCGATATCCAGTATCACTTCATCCCGGCCGCGGTCCGCTATGACGGCAAGGCGGCGGCCAAGGCGCATGGTTTCCAGGCTCATGTCGGGCCGATGCGGTCGAAGTCGCGCGGTTCGGTCACGCTGCGCTCGCCCGATCCCAAATCGAAGCCGGTGATCCGCTTCAACTACATGTCGCATCCGGACGACTGGACGGAGTTCCGCCACTGCATCCGGCTGACCCGCGAGATCTTCGGGCAAGCGGCCTTCGATCCGTACCGAGGCAAGGAACTGTCGCCGGGCTCGCATGTACAATCGGATGAAGAGCTCGACGCCTTCATTCGCGACCACGCCGAAAGCGCCTACCACCCTTGCGGCACCTGCAAGTTGGGCCGTGCCGATGATGCGATGAGCGTCGTCGATCCGGAATGCCGCGTCATTGGCGTCGAAGGGCTTCGGGTCGCCGATTCCTCGATCTTTCCACGCGTCACCAACGGCAATCTCAACGCGCCGTCGATCATGACCGGCGAGAAGGCCGCCGACCACATTCTCGGGCGTACGCCGCTGCCACCGTCCAACCAGGAACCATGGATCAATCCGCGCTGGCAGGTGTCGGACAGATAGGCCATGATCCGGCGGACGCATATTCCGCATGCCGCGACAAGACGATTTGGAGAACAGTCATGCGCGCCCAGCCAACGGCATCGCATTATGTCAACGGCCGCTATATCGACGACGAGCGCGGCGCAGCGCTGCCGGTTATCTATCCGGCAACCGGCGAGACCGTCGCCATGCTGCGCTCGGCGACGCCGAACGTGCTGGAACTCGCGATCGAGGCCGCGCGTGCGGCACAGCCGGCCTGGGCTCGGCTGAAGCCGGTCGAGCGCGGCCGCATCCTGCGCCGTGCCGCCGACATTTTGCGCGCGCGCAATGCCGATCTGGCGCGCATCGAGACGCTGGATACCGGTAAGCCGATCCAGGAGACGCTGGTTGCGGACGCCCCGTCGGCGGCCGACTGCCTCGAATATTTCGGCGGCGCCGTCGCCGCCTTTAATGGCGAGGCCGTCGATCTCGGCGGACCCTTTGCCTATACCAGGCGCGAGGCGCTCGGCGTTTGCGTCGGCATCGGCGCCTGGAACTATCCGATCCAGATCGCCGGCTGGAAATCCGCTCCGGCGCTCGCCATGGGCAATGCGATGGTGTTCAAGCCGTCGGAGAACACGCCGCTTTCAGCGCTGGCGCTCGCCGAAATCTACACCGAGGCCGGGCTGCCCGACGGGCTGTTCAACGTCGTGCAGGGTTTTGGCGATGTCGGCGCCGGCCTTGTCGGCCATGATGTCGTCGCCAAGGTCTCGGTGACCGGCTCGGTGCCAACCGGCCGCAAAGTGCTGTCGCTCGCCGGCTCGAAGATGAAGCACGCGACGATGGAGCTCGGCGGCAAGTCGCCGCTGATCGTCTTCGAAGACGCCAACCTCGAAAACGCCATCGGCGGCGCGATGCTCGGCAATTTCTATTCGACCGGCCAGATCTGCTCCAACGGCACGCGGGTCTTCGTGCAGAGTAGCATCCATGACCGTTTCGTCGAGAGGCTGACCGAACGGACGAAGAAAATCCGCATCGGCGATCCGCTCGATCCGGACACGCAGATGGGGCCGCTGGTCTCGAAGGCGCAGCACGACAAGGTGGTCTCTTACATCGAGGCCGGCAAGCAGGATGGCGCGGTGCTCGCCTGCGGCGGCAACGTGCCTTCGCTGCAGGGTTTTCAGGGCGGCTTCTTCGTCGAGCCGACGGTGTTCACCGGTGTCGTCGACACGATGCGCATCGCCCGCGAGGAGATTTTCGGGCCGGTCATGAGCGTGCTGAAATTCGACAGCGAGGACGAGGTGATCGATCGCGCCAACGATACCGAATTCGGCCTCGCCGCCGGCGTGTTCACGCGCGACCTGGCGCGCGCCCATCGTGTCATTGCCGAACTGCAGGCCGGCATCTGCTGGATCAACGCCTACAATCTGACGCCGGTCGAAATCCCGTTCGGCGGCTTCAAGCAGTCCGGCATCGGCCGCGAGAATTCGCTCGCGGCACTGGCGCTTTATTCGCAGCTGAAGTCGGTCTACGTCGAGACGGGTGATGTCGCCAGCCCGTACTGATCCTTGGGCGCCGTGCCGTCCAGATACTGCGTCAGCGCGCATACGAGATGATAGAAGATGCTGGCCGGCACCTCGCTCGCCAAGGAGCGGCCGCGCTCGTCGATGCGGTCGATCCACAGGCCGAGCGGTGCCGGATTGATGTGCCAGCGGAACAGCCGGCCGACACGCGCCTCGATTTCCGGCTTCAGGTCGGGACCGCCCGAACCGTCCAGCGCGATCGCCGCCTTGATCGCTTCGGCCTGCGGCCAGCTGCGCGAGACGCGGTCGAGCGGCAGTCCTTGCCGCGAGACGGCGCCGTAGGCGAGGCCCGTGGCGCGGTTCAGGCCATTGGCAATCGCCGACGCGTAAAGCTTCCGGGCAAGGCCGGTCAAGCCGCTCTGGCCGCTGCGGCCGGCGAAGTCGACCAGCAGCGAGGCCCATTCGAAATGATGGCCGGGTTCGGTCCACGTGCCCTTCCCGCCAGGGGCCGGCCGCCATTCATGGTCGAAATACTCACCCAGCGTCCAGCTTTCCGGGTCGAAGAAATGGCTGCGAAATAGATCGACGATGCGCGCGGCGCGACGAAGATAGGCGCGCTCGCCGGTCGCCTGATGCCAGGCCAGGAATGCCTCGAGCAGATGCATGTGCGGGTTGGAGCGGCGCTCGCCCTCGCCGCTCGAGGTCTCGCGGAAGCCGGTCAGGCGTTCGTCCTCGAGATGCGCGTCGATGAACGCAAAGGTCTCCTGGCCAAGCCGCAACGCATCGGGATTGCCGCACATATGGGCATGCGCCAGCGCCAGGAGCACGCAGGAATGGTCATAGGCATCCTCGGCGGCGTCGGCGACGGTGCCGTCGACGTTGAGCGTGCGTACCCAGCCGCCATTGTCGGTACGTCCGTGCCTGGCCATGAATTCGAGGCCGTGGCTGATCAGCCGATCGGCCGGGCCGTTCCAGCCGCGCGCCTTGGCGACGGCGAAGGCGTAGATCTGCCTGGCCTGCGTGCGCATGCGCTTGGGCTTCATCAGCGGGGCGGCATCGAAGCCGAGCGCCTCGTGGAACCCGCCGTGGCGCTCATCGACGCCGACAGTCGACCACAACGGCACCGTCTCCTCGAACAGCCAATGGTGCACGCGGCGCTGCCAGGCGCCGCTTTCGATGACGCGGTCGTCGGCGGGCGTGAACCTGGTCTCAAGGCGGCCGCTTTTTTCGAGCTGCTCGACGATCTTCTTGACGTTCTGGCTGTGGCTGACCGGGGCGACGAAAGTGGCGTCGGCGGTCGACACGATGGCGACGTCCTTCAGGCCTATGGCCGACAGCAGGCGGCCGTCGCTGCGGATATAGGAGTTCTCGCAATCGATGGCGACGACATCGCCGACGATGACATTGCCCTGCGTGTCGGAGGGGCCGACGTCGAGCAGCGATTGCCAGGAGCCGAGATCATTCCAGCGAAAGCCGGCCGGCACCATGGCGATGCCGCTGGCGCGCTCCATGATCGCATAGTCGATCGATGTCGATGGGATGGCGGCATAGAGCTCCAGAGGCATGTAGAGGCCGGAAAGATCCGATGTCGCAGCCTGGTAGGCAGCCTCTGTGGCGCTCCAGATGTCGGGCTGGAAGGCCATGAACGCGTCGCGCATGGCACTGGCGCGAAACAGGAAGATGCCGGTGTTCCAGTAGAAATTGCCGGCCTCGAGATAGCTCTGCGCCGTGGCGAGATCGGGTTTTTCGACGAAACGCGAGACATCGCAGATGCCATCACGCTCGCCGGCCACCTCGATGTAGCCGTAACCGGTCTCGGGTTGGGCGGGCTTGATGCCGAACACCACCAGCCTGCCTTGGCGCGCCGCCGCCGTGCCGGCCTCGATGCTCCGCCAGAATTGCTGTGGCGTCGCGATCTCATGATCGGACGGCACCACCAGCACCAGGCTGTCGCCGAATTCCGACAGCGTGCGCAGGCTTGCCAAGGCGACGGCCGCGGCGGTGTTGCGTCCGGTCGGCTCGAACAGCGGGCCGCCGCCGGAAAGCTCGTGACCGGCAATGTCGGCATGAACGCGGTCGGCATGCCTTTCCGAGGCAATCAGGAAAACCGGCGTTTCGCCTTCCGGCCGCGCGGTCAGCCGCCGCAGCGTCTTGGCCAGCATTGAGCCGTCGCCCGAGAAATCATGGAACTGCTTGGGATTGTCCTCGCGCGACAACGGCCACAGCCGCGAGCCGACGCCGCCGCTCATCACAAAACTGACGATCCGTTCGGTCATGAAAACAAGCCTCGTGCTCAAAAGGTCTGATTGTAGGCGCCGACTTCGGGGCTGCGGCGCAGCACCGCATCGACGGCTTCGAACATCTGCCGGCGCCGCTCGGACGATACCGGGCTCTCCACCACCACCACAAGCTCAGGCTTGTTCGATGATGCCCGCACCAACCCCCATGTACCATCCTCCGCCACGACCCTGACGCCGTTGACGGTGATCAGTTCGGCGATCTTCTGGCCGGCGAAGACCGTGCCCTCGTCCTTCATCTTGCGAAAGTCGCCTACGACGCGCTCGACGACGCCGTATTTGAGCTCATCGGCGCAATGTGGCGACATGGTCGGCGTGCCGAAGGTCAGCGGCAGATCGCGATAGAGGTCGGCCATGCTGCTTTGCGGGCTGCGGTCCAGCATCTGGCAGATGGCGATTGCCGTGACCAGGCCATCGTCATAACCGCGGCCAATCGGCGGATTGAAGAAGAAGTGGCCCGATTTCTCAAAACCGGCGACAGCGCCGAGTTCGGCGACGCGCCGTTTGATATAGGAATGACCGGTTTTCCAATAGTCGGTGACCGCGCCATTTTCCCGCAACACCTTGTCAGTCATGAACAATCCGGTCGACTTGACGTCGACGACGAAAGTCGAGCCGGGATAGAGGTGCGAAATGTCGCGCGCCAGCATGACGCCGACCTTGTCGGCGAAAATCTCGTTGCCTTCATTGTCCACCACGCCGCAGCGATCGCCGTCGCCGTCGAAGCCTAGCCCGACATCGGCGCCCGTTTCCAGCACCTTGTCGCGAATGGCGTGCAGCATCTGCATGTCTTCGGGGTTGGGATTGTAATTGGGAAACGTATGATCGAGCTCGACGTCGAGCGGGATCACCTCGCAGCCGATCCTTTCCAGTGCTTCGGGAGCGAAAGCCCCGGCGGTGCCGTTGCCGCAGGCGGCCACCACCTTGAGCTTCCTCGAGATACGCTTTCCCGCTGTCAGATCGTCAAGGTAGGTTTTGCGGAAGTCCGCAACGAAGTCATAGGAGCCGCCACCGACAAGATCGAAATCGCCGGACAGCACGATCCCCTTCAACGCACTCATCTCCTCCGGACCAAAAGTCAGCGGGCGCGCCGCGCCCATCTTGACGCCGGTCCAGCCATTCTCGTTGTGCGAGGCAGTGACCATGGCAACGGACGGCGTGTCGAGCGCGAACTGGGCGAAATAAGCCATCGGCGACAGGGCCAGCCCGACATCCTTGACCCGTGCGCCGGCCGCCATCAGCCCGGAAACCAGCGCCAGCTTTATGGCAAGCGAATAGGAGCGGAAATCGTGACCGGTGACGATGTCGGGTCCGGCACCCAGACGGCGGATCAGCGTGCCGAGCCCCATGCCGAGCGCCTGGACGCCGATCAGATTGAGTTCCGGCGTTTCGTTCGAGCCGGGATGGCCGAACCACCAGCGCGCATCATATTCGCGAAACCCGGACGGCTTGATCAACGCAGAGGTTTCAAACTCAAAAGTGTTTGGTCTGACATCGCTAACGATCTTCATCGACAAAGCTGCAAACTCCAGGTGGCTGAATCAGGTGCTTCGAGGCAAGTGGACGGTTACCCAGAAGCCCTTTAAGCCGTGTTTGTGCGACAGGAAACTGAAACCTGTATGACGTGGCGGCGAAAGCGAAAGAAATGCGACAGAAGCGCTGCCATTGGCGCTTGCAGTAACCAAATGCGGCGGCTATAAGCCCGCGGTCTGGTCACGGAGTGTAGCGCAGCCTGGTAGCGCACATCGTTCGGGACGATGGGGTCGCAGGTTCAAATCCTGCCACTCCGACCAGAAAAAATATGTCCATCCCGGTTCAGAGCCCGTAGGCGCTCTTTCCAAATTGCCCCTATACATTCGGACAAGAAGGCAGGTCTGGCCGAGGAGAGGCTAAGCGGTGCCCGCAGGGGCATCGGATCGCGGCTAATGCCGACGCGAGCGGATGTTCGTCACCGACAAAAAGCGACTTTCCGAGGCACCCGAAACCTCCCCCGCTTCGGAATGCCAAGTCGTCCGGTGGAGGCCGGCGTGAGATTTACACCTCAGTTGTAACCGCAACATGGGATAGCCCGGGGCCACCATTTTGACGCGGCTGTCAGCTACCCTCCGGGAACTCACCGAAACCCATCGTCCGGCGCGAAAGCCAAGCCGGTGCGATTCCTCCGCCGCATTTCGCAAGTCTTTGTATCTCGCGGCGCTATCGCCCATTTTGCTTGTTGCAGAGCCGGTCTTGTTGCCTCTTCTAATGATCCCCGTCCGCATGATGAACAAGTTCGCAGCGAAAAGAGGAACCATCGTGAAGACCCATCATCATGCCCGCACGGCAGCGGTGTCTAGCGGCGCAGGTATGCTGCGCCCTCAACTCGGGCCTGCCACCGCCGACAAATATCAGCAGCCGATCTCCAAGACCGATGCGCGCCGCCTGACTGTCGGTGACATCCTCGCCGCCTATTCCGAAGCGCGCCAGGCCAAGATTGCCGGTCGAAAGGAATTTCTCGCCAGGATGCGTTTTCTGAACGAATTCTTCGGCACCGAGCCGGTCGCCAGCATCAATGGAGATCGCTGCCGCGCCTATGTCGAGCACCGTTCGCGCGAGCGCAATCGGGTAGAGCGTGAGCGAATCGCCAAGCTCAACGCCGCGGCGATGGAGACCCGCCGTGCGTTACTTCCGGCGTGGCGAGACAAGGACTTTACATCAGGCCCGCGTCGCGATCTTGAGGACCTCCGCTCGGCGATCAACTTTTGGGCCAAGGAATACGGTCTCGATCCGAAGCCGTCCGTCACCTTGCCAGACAAACCAGCAGCGCGCGAGCGCTGGCTGACGCGCGAGGAAGCAGCGGGACTGCTGCGCGCGGCATTGCGGCTGCGCCGGAAGCACGGTCAGTACGCTCATCTCTGCCGCTTTATCATTGTGGGGCTCTACACTGGCTGCCGACATCGTTCAATCCCGCAACTCAATTGGGATGGCGAGGCCGCAGGAGCTTGGCCGGACCTAGGCCGCGGCGTGCTCTATTGCAAAGATCAGCACGCGAAAAAAAGCAAGAAATGGCTTCCGCCGGCGCGACTGCCGTCACGGCTGATCGCCCATATGCGCCGCTGGAAGCGTATCGATTGCGACTGCGGGCCGGTCGTCCATGACAGCCTAGGCGAACCGACAAAGCGCATCGAGAAGGCGTTCCGCACCTGCCGCGTGGAAGCCGGGCTCGGCGACGATGTCACCCCGAATGTGCTTCGCTATACCCGCACCATGTGGCCTGTGCTGTGCGACGTCGACATGTGGCGGATCGCCAGCAAGGCTATGCGCTCAGGCGAAATCGCGTCACGTCGATGGCCGCGGCCATCAGTGTCTGTGTGTAGGTTGCCTGCGGATTGCTGAAGATCGCCTCGGCCGGTCCCTCCTCGACGATCTTGCCCTGCTTCATGACGATGATGTGGTCGGCCATGGCGCGCACGACGGCGAGATCGTGGCTGATGAACAGATAGGACAGCTCGTGGTCGGCCTGCAGCTTGCGTAGCAATTCGACGATCTGCTTCTGCACGGAGCGGTCCAGCGCCGAGGTCGGCTCGTCCAGCACCACCACTTTAGGCTTGAGTATCATGGCGCGCGCAATGGCGATGCGCTGCCGCTGACCGCCGGAGAATTCATGCGGATAGCGGTTGCGCGTGTTCGGGTCGAGCCCGACTTCGAGCAAGGCATCGACCGCGCGGAGATCGCGCTGCCTGCCCGACAGATTGGGCTCATGGACCAGAAGCCCCTCGGTGATGATCTGGCCGACGGTCATGCGTGGCGACAGCGAGCCGAACGGATCCTGGAAAACCAGCTGCAATTCGCGCCGCAGCGGCCGCATCGCCTGGCGGTCGGCGTGGGAAATGTCGCGGTCACCAAGCCGGATGATACCGTCGCTGGGCAGGAGCCGCAGCAAGGCGCGGCCGAGCGTCGATTTTCCCGAGCCGGATTCGCCGACGATGCCGATCGTCTGGTTGCGCTTCAGCCGTATCGAAATGTGATCGACGGCGCGCAGCAGCAGCGGCTCGCCGCCAAGAAATCCGCCGCCGATCTTGAAGGTCACCTCGACGTTTCTGCCTTCAAGCAGGACAGGGGCATTCGGAGGCGGCGGCGCCTTGGTGCCGGTCGGTTCGGCGGCAAGTAGCATCTTGGTGTAGCCGTGCTGCGGGTTGGCGAAGATCGCTTCCGCCTCGCCCTCCTCGACCACCTCGCCATAGCGCATCACATAGACCCGATCGGCAAAGCGCCGGACGATGCCGAGATCGTGGGTGATGAAGACGATCGCCATGCCGAGCTTGCGCTGCAATTCGGCGAGCAGCATGAGGATCTGCGCCTGGATGGTGACGTCGAGCGCGGTCGTCGGCTCGTCGGCGATCAGTATGTCGGGGTCGTTGGCCAGCGCCATGGCGATCATGACGCGCTGGCGCTGACCGCCCGACAACTCGTGCGGATAGGATTTCATCCGCCGCTCCGGATCGGGAATATGGACCAGCCGCAGCAGCTTGAGCGCCTCCTCGCGCGCCGCGGCGGCGCCAAGTCCGCGATGCTTGCGGATCGGCTCGATCAGCTGGTTGCCGATCGAATAGAGCGGGTCGAGCGAAGTCATCGGCTCCTGGAAGATCATGCTGATCTTGCGGCCGCGGATCTTGTTGAGCTCGGGCTTGCTCAAGGTCAAAAGATTGCGGCCGCGATAATCGACGGTGCCGGTGGCTTCGCCGTTCGAGGCGAGCAGGCTCATCGCCGCCATCATCGTCTGGCTCTTGCCGGAACCGGATTCGCCGACGACGGCGACGGTTTCGCCTGATTTGACGTGGATATTGATGCCCTTCACCGCCTCCACCACACCGTCGAGGGTGCGGAAGCGGACGCGAAGGTCCTTGACGCTGAGGATGGTTTCGGAAGCAGCCATCTCAACGATCCTTCGGGTCGAGCGCGTCGCGCAGCCCATCGCCGACGAAATTCAGCGCGAACAGCGTGGAGACGAGAAAGAAGGCCGGGAACAGAAGCAGCCAGTTGGCCGAGCCGATGTTCTGGGCGCCGACCGAGATCAGCACGCCCCAGCTGGTCATCGGTTCCTGGACGCCGAGCCCGAGGAACGACAAAAAACTCTCCAGGATGATGACCTGCGGAACGAGCAGCGTCATGTAGATCACCACCGGCCCGAGCAAATTGGGGATCACATGGCGCAGCAGAATGCCGCGCTGGCCGACGCCCATCGCCTCCGCCGCCTGGACATATTCCTGCCGGCGGATCGACAGCGCTTGTCCGCGCACGATGCGCGCCATGTCGAGCCACAGCACCGCGCCGACCGCCAGGAACATCAGCACGAAGTTCCTGCCGAAGAACACCACCAGCATGATGACGAAGAAGATGAACGGCAAAGAATAAAGCACGTCGACGACACGCATCATCACCTCGTCGACCCTGCCGCCGGCAAGGCCGGCGGTGGCGCCGTAGAGCACGCCGATGACCACGGCCACAATGCCGGCAAGCAGGCCGATGGCCAGCGATATGCGCCCGGCCATCAGCGTTCTGGACAGGAGATCGCGGCCGGTATTGTCGGTGCCGAACAGGAAATATTGCAGCTTGATCGAGGCACTCATCACCATTTCGAGACCGTCCGGCGATTTGCTCTCGATCTTTGTGTCATCAAACGTATCGGAACGATCAAGGTAGCGAATGTTGCGGTCGTCGATCGGCTTGGAGGATTTGACGGTAACGAACACACGGCTGCCCTCCTGCCGCCACTCCTTGATGTCGACGCGCATGCGCCTGATCGCCTCATCGAGAGCGCCTTCGATCATGTCGGCCTTCGGATAGGCGGAGAAGCTCGGCGGCGTGCGGACATAGTCGGCATAGATTGTGGTGTATTGATGCGGCACGAACCAGGGCCCAAACACGCTGATGACTGCAATGAAAGCAAGATAATAGAGGCTGAACATGGCCGCGCGATTGGCCTTGAGGCGCGCCCAGGCGTCACCCCACAGGGACCGGCCGACGACCGGTGCGGCAACTGCGATATCAGTCATAGCGCACCCTCGGGTCAACGACCCCATAGAGGACGTCGACGATCAGGTTGAAGACAATGGTGAAGAGCGCGATGACCACCACCGTCCCCATCACCAGAGTGTAGTCGCGGTTGAGTGCGGCAACGACAAAATGGCGACCGATGCCCGGGATAGAGAAGATGGTCTCGACGATGACCGAGCCGGTGAGAAGGGCCGCAGCTGCCGGACCGGTGAAGGAGACGATCGGCAGGATGGCGCCGCGCAGCGCATGCTTGACGACGACCGACCAGTCCGACAGACCAAGTGCGCGTGCGGTGCGGATGTGATGCGAGTGCAGCGATTCGATCATCGAGCCGCGCATCAATCGGGCGACGATGGCGATCTGCGGAAGGGCGAGCGTCAGCACCGGGCCGACCTTATTGATGAGGGCTCCATCGCCCCAGCCGCCGATCGGCAGCAGCCTCCAGGTCAATCCGAATGCAAGCTGGATTACCGGGGCGATGACGAAGGTTGGAATGGTGCTGCCGGCGGTCGCCAGCGCGATCACCGAATAGTCGGCAAGCTTGTTCTGGTTGAGCGCGGCAACACTGCCGAGCACGCTGCCGAGGAGCAGCGCCAGAATGAGCGCCGAAGCGCCGAGCTGGATTGAGATCGGCAGGCCCTCCTTGAACAACTCGCCGACGGTGAAATCCGGCATATTGTAGCTGGGGCCGAAATTGCCGCGCAGAAGATTGCCGAGATAGTGGACGTACTGCAACCAGAGCGGATCGTTGAGGCCGAACTGAGCTTCGAGATTGGCCCTGATCTCGGGGCTCAGGCCCCGCTCCTGGTTGAACGGGCCGCCCGGCGCGACGCGTATCAGGAAGAACGCCATGGTCACGATGACGAACAGCGTCGGAATGGCGGTCAGAAGCCGCCGGAATACGTAACGCAGCATCGGTGCCCCGCTTGATCCAGAACAACGCGCGTCCAGCTGGACGATTGCGCTCTAGCCTTCAAATCTTCGCATCGGCTTTCCGGAAATCGATCCGATTCACGGAGGTCCGATGCGACGGCAAGCCACCGCGCATTCGATGCGCGGTGGCCCGGCCAGGGATCAGTCCTTGCTGATGAAGCGGGACGGATGGATGTCCATCACATTGTCGTCGAAGCCATGCAACTTCGAGGAAACGATATCGTGGTAGCTGTAGTAGAGAAGCGGGATCTCGCCGACGTCATCGATGAGGATGCGCTCGGCCTCGGCGAGTTCCTTCATGCGTTCTGCAGGGTTGCCGCCGGCGGCCGCCGCCTTGTCCATCGCCGCCTCGTATTTTGGGCTGTTGTAGACCGAATAGTTGTTGCCGCTGGCTTTGCGGGAGATGCCGAGGAAGGTTTCGGGATCCTTGTAGTCGGCGATCCAGGCGGCGCGCGCCACGTCATAGTCTCCCTTCTGCTCGAGGAAGGAGTAGTGGGTCTTGGTGTCGGTATTGAGGAGTGTGATCTCGACGCCAAGCGGCTTCNCCCTTCTGCTCGAGGAAGGAGTAGTGGGTCTTGGTGTCGGTATTGAGGAGTGTGATCTCGACGCCAAGCGGCTTCAGCTGTTCCTGGATCGCGACTGCCGTGTTCTTGTGGTTCTCCGAAGTGTTGTAGCGGATCTGCATTTTCAGCGGATGCTCGGGTGTATAGCCGAGTTTCTCGAGGATCTTCTTGGCAGCGTCCTCGCGGTCGATCTGCGGCATGTCGGCGTATTTGGCCATTGCCGGCGTATAGCCCTCGATGCCGGGAGGCACCATGGAATAGCCGGGCAGCATCGAATTCTGCCAGACTTTCTCCGCCAGGAAGTCGCGATCGATCGCCATCGAGATGGCGTTGCGCAGCTCGACATTATCCCACGGCGCCTTATCGGTCTTGATCGCATAATAGTAGATGCCGAGATATGGCCCGACACGGACCTGGTCGCCGAATTTGGTCTTGAGATCGGCGAGTTGTTCGGTCGGCAGGTCGCCGTAACTGTCGAGTTCGCCCGCCTCGAAACGCTTCATCGCCGACGAGCGATCCTCGGTCGGGATGTAGTTGACGACGTCGAACTTGACGCTCGCGGCGTCCCAGAATTTCGGATTCTTGACCAGCTTCAGATGGTCGTTGGGAATCCACTCCGCCGCTGTAAAGGCCCCGTTGGAGACCAGCTTGCCTGCCTTGATCCAGTCGGCGCCAAGCTTTTCGATCGACGCCTTGTTAACAGGATAGGTCGCCTGATGGGTCAGCATCTCCAGGAAGTAAGGCGTTGGCGCCTTGAGCGTGACTTCGAGAGTATTTGCGTCAATCGCCTTGACGCCCATATCCTCCGGCTTGCCCTTCTTGGTGTTGACTTCCTCGGCACCCTTCACTGGATAGAGCATGGAAGCGTATTCCGCAGCGGTAGCCGGATCTTCCAGCCGACGGAACGAATAAACGAAGTCGTCCGCCGTCACCGGGCTGCCATCCGACCAGAGGCCGTCCTTGCGCAGCTTGAAGGTGTAGACCTTGCCGTCGTCGGACACCGTCCAGCTTTCGGCGGCGCCCGGAATGAGATTCGTCTTCTGGTCATGCATGACGAGGCCCTGGAACAGGTCGCGTATGATATCGGCTTCGTAGACCGTCGAGGTTTTGTGCGGATCGAGCGTCTCCGCTTCGGCGGCGGCTCCGCGGTTGTAGACGGTCTCGGCGAAAGCCGGCGTGTAGAACGTACCGGCGGCCAAGACCATGGTCGTGGCGAGTACCGTCGCCTTCAGCACATGTTTCAGCATGGAGTTCTCCCTAATGACGTCGCCCTTCGGCCACGTCTCTAAGTGTTGACGCTCCGAAACCGATTGGTTGGTTCCTTTCGAGCGCGCAGCCGGTTCCCTTTCCGGCAGCTGGTGGCCAAACAGTAACGTGGAGATTTTTTATTTCAACAGACTCTCGGGGTCACCCAAAGTAAGGGGGCCGGGGCAGTCGTTTTGCGGGCGGCCAATCAATGGTCGAAACCATGAGTTTGACTGGGTTTCCTGGCCAGAACGCCGATCTGGGAAATAATCTGGCCGATCATTTCAGTTTTACCGGAATGTATTAATTGGTTCTTAGGCAACCAAGGGTTACAAATTTCGATGGGATCGGCATATCGACCTTGGGTTCCAAGGGCAAGGGCAATGAACAAGATAGACAGTAATACTGTCGCATTGAAGCGTAAAATATTGCGCCACATACGGACGAATCTACGCAAAATTGGAGAAGAGTCCGGAACTTCCGCGGTCGAGTTCGCCCTGCTTTCCCCAATCTTTATCCTTCTTTTGCTCGGAATGGTTGCATATGGTATCTATTTTGGTGCAAGCAACTCCTTGCAGCAAATCGCCGCCGATGCCGCCCGCACCGCAATTGCCGGATTGAATCAAACCGAGCGCCAGGCGCTGGTGGCGAGTTTCGTCAAAAACAATGCCAGTGGATACCCGTTCGTCGATTCCGGCAAGCTGACCTATCAGGCGACGGACAGCACGGCCGACGGAAATCAGTTCGTCGTGTCGATCCAGTACGATGCCAGCAACCTGCCGATCTGGAACCTGTTGCCCAGCCTTGCGATGCCGCAAACCACGATGTCGCGCAGATCTACCATCAGGATTGGAGGCATTTGAAATGTCGCAGTTCTTGCTGAGGGGCATCGGGCGGATCGCTCGCTCGATGGTTGGCGACGAGAAGGCGAACTTTGCCGTCATGACGGCGCTGATAGCACCGTTCGCGCTGGGGCTGGCGGCCTTCGCTGTCGACGAAGGTTCGATCTACACGGAGCGCAGGGAAGCCCAGGCGATGACCGATCTGGCGGCGATCACCGCGGCGTCGAACATCAACAATATGGAAGCCGCGGCGGTAACCACGCTCAGTGACAACCGAATGCCCGGCATCATTGTTCAAAAGGCAGGTCAGACAATCGTTCCCACGGTTGGCAAAACCGTCGTGTCGGTCACCGGCGGCCGATACTCAGCGGCGTCCTCCGTTGGTGTCGACAAGCGCTTCGAAGCCGGCAAAACGCCTTACAACGCCGTTCGCGTCACTCTGCAAAAAATCCCCGCCCGGTATTTCGCCAGTTCGCTCATCCCTACTCCGGTTGTCGGCACCGAAGCCATTGCCAGCGTGACCCCGCAAGCGATGTTCTCGGTCGGGTCCAGGCTCCTCAGCGTCAATGGCGGCATCCTCAACGCGCTTCTCAGCAAGTTGCTGGGCGCCAACATTTCGCTCAGCGTCATGGACTACAACGCGCTGATCTCGGCCGATGTAAACGTGCTTTCGTTCGTCGATTCCCTTGCCGTACAGTTGCAACTGACAGGTGTCAGCTATTCCGACGTGCTGGCGTCAAAAGCGACGGTAGGCCAGATCGCGACCGCCATGGCCAATGCGTCCGGGTCGGGCAGCGCCAGCAAACTTGTGCTGCAGACGATCGCCTCGAGGGCCACCAACACGGTCAAGATACCCCTCAGTCATCTTATCGATCTTGGCTCGATCGGTAAGCTCGGCCTCGGACAAAAGTCTCCCGGCTTTTCCGTCGACGCAAGCGCGATGGGCATGCTGGGTGCCGCCGCCTCGCTGGCCAATGGCTCAAACCAGGTCCAGGTCGATCTCGGCGCCACTATTCCGGGACTTACCTCCACCACGCTCGCCATCGCCATCGGTGAACCGATGCAATATTCACCCTGGCTGGCCGTCGGGGAAAAAGGCACCGTGGTGCGCACCGCGCAGACGCGCATCAAGCTGGTCACCACAGTGGGCATCGGCAATTCCAATCTCGGCGGCGGCATCAGCCTGCTGTCCGTCAACCTGCCTCTGCATGTCGAAGTCGCCTATGCGGAAGCCAAGCTAACCGACATCAGCTGCCCGACGGGCCGGCCGGATAGCATCAAGGTCTCGATCGCCGCGCAGCCTGGCGTGGCCTCGCTGCACCTTGCCACCAGCGACGCCGACAACAACCCATCGGCCTTCGCCGATTTCAGCAATCCGCAATCGTTCTCCGATGCCACGATTGCACAGGTAAGCGTAAAGCTTCTGCTGCTCACCCTCAATCTGCTCGATGTGAAGGGTTCGTCATCACTTGCCATCACCAACAACGATGCGACCGCATTGACGTTCGACAGCACCGATATCGCCAACAAGACGATAAAAACTGTCGCCACAAAAAACCTGACGCAATCACTCACGACATCGCTGGTCAGCGGCCTCTCGCTCTCGGTCAATGCACTGGGCCTCGGGCTGGACGTGACGGCCCTGCTCGGAACGGTTAAGCCGGCGGTGGTAACGGTTCTGAACGGCGTGACGGCGCCGGTCGACGAACTGGTCTATAACGTGCTTGCAGCTGTCGGCGTGCATGTCGGCGAGGCCGATGTGCGGGTTGTCGGCGCGACTTGCGGGCGCTCCGTGCTCGTTCAATGAGATAATGAAATAGAGCTCAGCCGATCCGGCCGAGGAAGCAGCCCAGCGGCGGCAGCGACAGAGTTCTTTCCTGCAAGACGCCGGCAGCACCGCCAAGGTCTATCGGCTCTATCGCTTCCAGATCCGGTGGCAATTGCCAGCCGGCCGGCTCGTCGGCGAAATTGAAGACACAGAGCAGCTTTTCGTCACCGCCTTCGCGAATGAAAGCAAGGACGTCGCCTTCGGCATCGAGGAACCGGATCGAGCCTCGAACCAGCGCCGGATGCTGCTTGCGCAAGGCCAGCATCGCCCGGTAGCTCGCCAGGACGGAGGTTTGCTCGCCGTCCTGGACGTCGACCGCCCGGGCGCGATGGCTTGCCGGGACCGGAAGCCACGGCTTGCCCGTCGAAAAGCCGGCATTGTCGGCGCCAGCCTCCCAGACCATCGGCGTTCGGCACCCATCCCGGCCCTTGATTGCCGGCCAGAAGCGGATGCCGAAAGGATCGCGCAAATCCTCGAATGCCAGTTCGGCCTCCTCCAACCCGAGTTCTTCGCCCTGGTAGAGGCAGATCGATCCGCGCAGGCAGGAAAGCAGCACGATCGAGAACTTCGCCACCCTGTCCGGATCGCCGCCCGGCCTTGTCCATCGACTGACATGGCGCACGACATCGTGGTTGGAGAACGCCCAGCAAACCCAGCCGTCGAACACCGTACTCTCGAAGGCCTCGACACAGCCACGCACATGCCACGCCGAGAATTGCGGGCCGAGCAGGTCGAACGTGTAGGACATTTGGAGCTTGTCGCCACCGCCGGTATAGGCGGCGAGTGTCTGCAAGGAACGAGTTTCGTCGCCAATCTCGCCGACAGCGACGCGGCCTTCATATTCGTCAAGCAAGGCCCGGAAGCGCCTGAGGAAAGCAAGGTTTTCCGGCTGGCTCTTGTCGAACAGATGCTCCTGATAGAGATAGGGGCTGGTTGCCGTATTGGTGCCGGCGACGCTTTCCGCCAAAGGCGGGTTGCTGCGCAGCCAGCGGTCGTGGACGTAATAGTTGACCGTATCCAGCCGGAAACCGTCGACGCCGCGCTCGAGCCAGAACCGCACCGTTTCCAGCAAGGCGTCCTGCACCTGCGGGTTGTGGAAATTCAGGTCCGGCTGCGAGCCGAGGAAATTGTGCAGGTAATATTGCCTGCGCGTTGCGTCCCATTCCCAGGCCGGGCCGCCGAAAAGCGACAGCCAGTTGTTGGGGGCGGTGCCGTCGGGATTCGCATCGGCCCAGACGTACCAGTCGGCCTTGGGGTTGTCGCGGCTCGTGCGGCTTTCGACGAACCATTCGTGCCGATCCGACGAATGCGACAAGACCTGATCGATGATCACCTTCAGGCCGAGCCGGTGTGCCTCGGCAACCAGCGCGTCGAAATCCTCTGATGTGCCGAACATCGGATCGACGGCGCAGTAATCCGAAACGTCGTAGCCCATATCGGCCATTGGCGACTTGAAGAAAGGCGACAGCCAAACCGCGTCGACACCGAGCGATGCGACATGGGCCAGCCTCGAGGTGATGCCGCTGAGATCGCCGCTGCCGTCGCCTGTCGTATCCTGGAAGGAGCGCGGGTAGATCTGATAGATGACGCAGCCGCGCCACCATTCGGCATTGTCAGCCATCATGGCTCTCCCCTGCGCCCGCCCGCGCTGTCCTGCTTTCGATCATGAACAGGACCGTTCGCCCAGGCACCGGCCGCGAGATATCGCTACTATCCGGTTCGATAGCTGGGCGCCAAAGAAAACCCGTCCGTTCCGGCAGCGTGAACATGCAGGCCCGGCGGTCGCCGTTGATGATCACCGCAAGGCGACTGTTCTCACCGCTCCCGAGAACCATGACCAGCCGGTGCCGCCTGGCATCGTGCCAGGCGGCCTCGTCGAGCGGCATGCCGGTTTCCGTCAGCCAGGCTACGTCTGGGATTTCCGAGCCCGCAGGCGGTTCTCCGGTCAGGAATGTTGTGTCCAAAAGCGCCGGCACGGCACGACGCATCTTGGCGAGCAGAACCGTGTACAGCTCCAGCGCCCGGTCGCGCCCGGCCCAGTCGAGCCAGGTGATGTCATTGTCCTGCGCGTAGGCGTTGTTGTTGCCGCGCTGCGTGCGGCCGAACTCGTCGCCGGCCGTCAGCATGATCGTGCCGCGCGAGGCAAAGAGCGTCGCCAGCAGCGCGCACTGGTCATCGAAACGGGCCGTAACGATTGACTGGTCGCCGGTCTCGCCCTCGAGGCCATTGTTCCAGGACAGGTTGTCGTCGTGACCATCGCGGTTCTGTTCGCCATTGGCCTCATTGTGCTTGTGCTCATAGGCAACGATATCAGCCAGCGTCATGCCGTCATGCGCGGCGATGAAGTTGATGCTGCGGCTCGTTGTCTGGCCTGGTTTGGCAAAGACATCGGACGAACCAGCAAGCCGCGTCGCCAAGGCACCGATAATGCCGCCCTCGCCGCGCCAGAAACGGCGGATATCGTCACGGCATTTGTCGTTCCATTCGAGGAAGGGCGGCGGAAAATTGCCGAGCTGATAGCCATCCGGTCCGATATCCCAAGGCTCGGCGATCAGCACCCGGTCGCCAAGAACAGGATCTTTGCGAATGGCGTTCAGCAGCGGCGCATCGGCGTCGAAAACGCCGTCGACGCGGCCGAGGATCGGCGCCAGGTCGAAGCGGAATCCGTCGACACCGGCGCGCTGGACAAAGTGGCGAAGCGTGTCGAGGACCATTTCCCGGACGACCGGATGATCGCACGCAACCGTATTGCCGGTTCCGGTGTCATTGACCAGAGCGCCGTCCGGCTCGTGCCGGTAATAGGCGCGGCTGTCGAGGCCGCGCAGCGACAATGTCGGGCCGAGCCGGTCGCTTTCGCCGGTGTGGTTGAACACAAGGTCGAGAATGGTGCCGATGCCGGCCTCGCGCAGCGCGGCGACCGTTCCGCGCAACTCGGCCAGACCGCCGGGCGCCAGTCGCGGATCGAGCGCCATGAAGGTCACGGGATTATAACCCCAGGCGTTGCGCAGACCGAGCGGCGGTAAATGCCGTTCGTCGATCGATGCAGTCACCGGCATCAACTCAATGGCTGCCACGCCGAGTTTTTGCAGATGCTCGACAACGAGGGGGTGAGCGAGCGCTCCAATGGTGCCGCGTTGCTTCTCGGGAATGTCCTTATGCAGCTTTGTGAACGCGCGTACCGGCACTTCGTAGATGAGGCCGCCGGACCGAAACAGAGGCGGCAAGGCAGGCAAGGGTTCCGGCAAGGCGCCGGCGATGGCTTTCGGCATCAGCGGCGCCGTGTCGGCCCCCTCGCCCCGGCGCGCGGCTAGCCGGCCGTCATAGGCATAGGGCCTGTCGATCTCGACGGCATAGGGATCGGCCAGCAGCTTGTCGGGATCGAACCAGAAACCGTGTTCCGGCGCGTAGTCGCCATCGGCACGGAACCCGTATCGGGTGCCGGCGGCGAGACCGGCAACAAAAAGTGCGTGGACGCCCTCGCCTTCCGACTGGAGTTCCAGCCGGTCGATTTCGCGGTTGCCGTGTTCGTCGAAAATCGAAACCCAGATGCGCCGAGCCAACGAGGACCATGCGGCGAAGCGGATGCCGCCCTCCCCGGCAAGCCCGCCAAATCGCGGACGATAGCCGGCGGATAGTCCCGACGACATCAGGTGATGACGCTCGGTTTGGCGCGGCCGGTATGGCTGCGAATCCCGGCAATGTCGTCGGCCGCCACGATCAGATCGGCAAGCGCCTCCTGGGTGTCGAGATCGTGGCGGTTCTTGTCCGGCTCGTAGCGCTCGACATAAAGCCGCAGCGTCGCGCCCGAGGTGCCGGTGCCGGACAGGCGGAAGACGACGCGTGAGCCGCCTTCGAACAACACCCTGATGCCCTGGTTCTTGCTGACCGAGCCGTCGACCGGATCGTGATAGGCGAAATCATCGGCGCTGGCGATCGTCATGCCGCGCACGCTGGTGCCAAGCAGCGAGCCGAGCTTGGCGCGCAGCTCGTCGACAAGCGCGTTGGCACGATCGATCTCGACCTCCTCGTAGTCGTGGCGCGAATAGTAGTTACGGCCATAGGCCGCCCAATGTTCGGTGACGATCTGCTTGGCGCTTTCACCACGCGCGGCAAGGATGTTGAGCCACAAAAGCACGGCCCACAGCCCGTCCTTTTCGCGGACATGGTTGGAGCCGGTTCCAGCGCTCTCCTCGCCGCAGATTGTCGCAATGCCGGCGTCGAGCAGGTTGCCGAAGAACTTCCAGCCGGTCGGCGTTTCATAGATGCCGATGCCGAGCTTTTCGGCGACCCGGTCGGCAGCACCGCTGGTCGGCATCGAGCGGGCGATGCCTTTCAGCCCGGCCTTGTAGCCCGGCGCCAGATGGGCGTTGGCGGCGAGCATGGCCACCGAATCCGACGGGGTGATGAAAATGCCCTTGCCGATGATCAGGTTGCGGTCGCCGTCGCCATCCGAGGCGGCGCCAAAGTCTGGCGCATCCGGCCCCATCATCTCGTCGTAAAGGTGTTTTGCATGCACCAGATTGGGATCGGGATGATGGCCGCCGAAATCCGGCAGCGGAATGAAATTGCGGGCGGTGCCGTTGGGCGCGCCGAGCCGGTTTTCGAGGATCTCCTTGGCGTAGGGGCCGGTCACCGCATGCATGGCGTCGAAGCGCATGCGGAAGCCCGACCTGAACAGCGCCCGCAATGCGTCGAAATCGAACAGGCTTTCCATCAGTTCGGCATAGTCGGCGACAGGATCGATGATTTCGACGGTCATGTCCCCCGTCTTGACCGTGCCGATCGTGTCGATGTCGACCTGCCCGATATCGGCGATCTTGAAGCTTAAAATCGCCTTGGTTTTTTCGAAGATCGCGTCGGTCAGCTTTTCCGGCGCCGGGCCGCCATTGCCGGCATTGTATTTGATGCCGAAATCCTCATGCGGGCCACCCGGATTGTGGCTGGCCGACAGGATGATGCCGCCAAAGGTCTTGTATTTGCGGATGACATGCGAAGCGGCCGGCGTCGACAAGATGCCGCCCTGCCCGACCATCACCTTGCCGAAGCCGTTTGCCGCGGCCATGGCGATGGCCTTCTGGATGACCTCGCGGTTATAGAAGCGGCCGTCGCCACCGATCACCAGGGTTTTGCCCTCGAACCCGTCCAGCGCATCGAAGATCGACTGGATGAAGTTCTCGGCATAGTGCTCCTGCTGGAACACCGGGACTTTCTTGCGTAGCCCGGAGGTGCCGGGCTTCTGGTCGGGATAGGGTTTGGTGGCGACGGTGCGGATCATCAGTCAGGCAGCCCTTTTCGAAAGCAGCAAGCGATAGTGTTGGACATATTTTTCGGCGCTTTTGTCCCACGAAACGTCGGCCTTCATGCCTTGCCGCTGCATCGACGTCCACACTGCGGGATTGGCATGCGCCTCGACAAGGCGGCGGACGGCGTGCAGCAAGGCGCCGGCATTGGCGGGCGCAAACTGGAAACCGGTCGCAACGCCGGCAGAGATGGCGGCTTCGTTGGCATCGATGATCGTGTCGGCAAGGCCCCCGGTACGGGCGACCACCGGCACGCAGCCATAGCGCAGGCCGTAAAGCTGTGTCAGCCCGCAAGGTTCGAAGCGCGATGGGATAATGATTGCGTCGCAGCCGCCCTGCATGGTGTGGGAGAGTCCCTCGTCATAGCCGACGACGACGCCGATGCGGCCGCGATGGCGGGCTGCGGCGGCAAGCAACGCGCCTTCCAGCCCAGCGTCGCCAGACCCAAGGATTGCCAGCCGTGCACCTGCCGCGACGATGCCGTCGACGGCCGCAGCCAGCATGTCCATGCCCTTTTGCCAGGTCAGCCGGCTGACGACGCAGACGATCGGGCTGTCATCGCGATCGAGGCTGAAACGGTCCTCGACCGCGGCCTTGTTGGGCATTCGCGCCTTGAGCGTCTTTGCGGTGTAGTTGGAGGCTAGATGCTTGTCGGTTTCCGGGTTCCATATCTCGGTATCGATGCCGTTGACGATGCCATGGAGATCGACGGAGCGCATGTTGATCAGGCCGTCGAGGCCCATGCCGAATTCGGGCAAGCGGATTTCCTGGGCATAGGTCGGGCTGACCGTGGTGATCGCCCAGGCGGCCTGCAGACCGGCCTTGAGGAAGCCGACGCCGCCATAATATTCGACGCCGTCGAGCGCCATCGCTGCCGCCGGCAGGCCAAGCTCGCCAAAAATGCCGGCGCCGAACTGACCCTGGAAGGCGAGGTTGTGGACGGTGATCATCGACGGCGTGCCGACCGCCTTGCCGTAGCGCATGTAGGCAAGCGTCATTGCCGACTGCCAGTCATGGGCATGGACGATATCGGGCAGGTAGCCCGAGATCGCACCGCCGGCAATATCACCGCCTACCTGGCTCAAGGCCGCGAACCGGCGCCAATTGTCCGGCCAGTCGGCGCCAGTCGCGTTGCCGTATGGGCCGCCGGGACGGTCGAAAAGATGCGGCGCGTCAAGCACGAACAGGTCGAGCCCGGCGATCTGGACGGCATGCACCGAGGCCTTGCCGCCCTGCAGCAATGGATATTGCTGAACCGGCTTCTTTTTCCTGAAGGCGCCCATCACCTGAGGATAGCCGGGGACGAGCGTGCGCATGGTGACGCCCTTGCCGGCCAATGCCACGGGCAAGGCGCCGGTCACGTCGGCGAGCCCGCCCGTCTTGACCAGCGGAAAGATCTCGGGCGCCACCGACAGAACCTGCATGCACTACGATCCCAGCCTGTTGATCATGTCCTGCGTCACCAGGCAGATGCCTTTTTCCGAAACGCGGAAACGCTTGGCGTCGAGGACAGGATCCTCGCCGACCACCAGCCCCTCCGGGATCCTGACGCCGTGATCGATGACCACGCGCTTCAGCCTGGCGTTGCGGCCGACATGGACGTCCGGCAGCATGACGACCTCCTCCAGGGTCGAATAGGAATTGATGCGCGCGCCGGTGAAGATCAGGCTTCGCTTCAGCGAAGCGCCCGAAACGATGCAATCGCCCGACACGAGAGACGACACGGCCGACCCGCGGCGGCCATCCTCGTCATGCACGAACTTTGCCGGCGGCTTCAACTCGGCATAAGTCCAGATCGGCCAGTCGCGGTCGTAAAGGTCGAGTTCCGGCGTGATGTCGGTCAGGTCGATATTGGCCTCCCAATAGGCGTCGACCGTGCCGACGTCGCGCCAATAGGCCTCGTTCTCGGCGGTCGAGCGCACGCAGGATTTGGCGAAGCGATGGGCGATCGCCTTTCCGTGCTCGACGATGTAGGGGATGATGTCCTTGCCGAAGTCGCGGCTCGAGCCGGGCTCTGCCGCATCGCGACGCAATTGCTCCATCAGGAACTTGGTCTTGAACACATAGATGCCCATCGAGGCCAGCGCAAAATCCGGCTTGTCGGGAATGCCTGGCGGATCGGCGGGCTTTTCGATGAAGGAGATAATGGTGTCCTTGGGATCGACATGCATGACGCCGAAGCCGGTGGCTTCCATGCGCGGCACTTCGAGGCAGCCGACGGTGACATCGGCGCCGGCCTCGACATGCTGGCGCAGCATCATTTCGTAGTCCATCTTGTAGATGTGGTCGCCGGCCAGGATGACCATGTATTCCGGCCCGTAGGCCTCGATGATGTCGATGTTCTGGTACACGGCGTCGGCGGTGCCCTCATACCATTGCGTTTCCGACACACGCTGGCTGGCCGGCAGAATGTCGAAACTCTCGTTGCGCTCGGGCCGTAGGAAGTTCCAGCCGCGCTGCAGATGGCGGATCAGCGAATGCGCCTTGTACTGGGTGGCGACGCCGAGGCGGCGGATACCGGAATTGAGCGCATTGGAGAGCGCGAAATCGATGATGCGGGTCTTGCCGCCGAAATAGACCGCCGGTTTGGCGCGGCGGTCGGTCAGTTCCTTGAGCCGGCTGCCACGGCCGCCGGCCAGCACATAAGCCATGGCGTCGCGTGCCAGCGGCTGTGTTCGTTTTGTTTCAGCCATTCCTATCCTCCCAGGTTAGATGCTCCAGACATAGCTCAGTCCGGGACGAATTCGAGCATGATCGTCGACAGCGGCGGCAAAAGCATCGTCGCCGAAATGCCTCCTCCTTCCGCCCGAGCCTCGACGACGCCGCTATTGCCCTTGCCGGAACCGCCATAATCCGTGGCATCGGTGTTGATGATCTCGCGCCATTTTCCGGCGTGCGGCAACGGCACGCGGTAATTGTCGCGCGGCACCGGCGTGAAGTTGGAAATGACGGCGACCGGGTTGCCGCCCGGCGCGCTGCGCAGCCAAGCAAATACTGAGTTCGCGCTGTCATCGACGATCAGCCAGGAAAAGCCCTCCGGCTCGCAGTCGCGGGCATGCAGCGCGGGGCGCGAGCGGTAGAGATAGTTGAGATCGCGCACCGTCTGCCAGACGCCGCGGTGGAGCCGGAAATCGAGCAGGTTCCAGTCGAGCGCGCGCCCCTCGCTCCACTCGCGGCGCTGTGCGAACTCCTGGCCCATGAACAACAGCTTCTTGCCGGGATAACCCCACATGAACGCGTAATAGGCGCGCAGCGTCGCGAATTTCTGCCAGTCGTCGCCGGCCATCTTGTTGAGCAGCGTGCCCTTGCCGTGCACCACTTCGTCATGGGACAGCGGCAGCACGAAATTCTCGCTGAAGGCGTAGACCAGACCGAAGGTGATGTCGTTGTGGTGATGCTTGCGGAAGATCGGCTCCTTGGAGAAATACTCCAAAGTGTCATGCATGAAGCCCATGTTCCATTTAAAACCGAAGCCCAGTCCGCCTTCATGCACCGGCTGCGAGACTTTCGGCCACGAGGTCGATTCCTCGGCGATGGTCATCACACCTGGATGATGGCCGTAGACCTCCTTGTTCATACGCTGCAGGAAGCTGACCGCTTCGAGGTTCTCCCGCCCGCCCTTCTCGTTGGGAATCCATTCACCGGCCTTGCGCGAATAATCGAGATAAAGCATCGAGGCGACCGCATCGACGCGCAGTCCGTCGACGTGATATTTCTCGGCCCAGAACAGCGCATTGTTGACCAGGAACGAAATCACTTCGCGGCGCCCAAAATTATAGATCGCGGTGTTCCAGTCGGGATGGAAGCCCTTGCGCGGATCGGCATGTTCGTAGAGCGCGGTACCGTCGAACTTTGCCAGACCGTGTTCGTCAACCGGGAAATGCGCCGGCACCCAGTCGAGGATGACGCCGATGCCTGCACGGTGGGCGCCGTCGACGAAGCGGGCAAAACCGTCCGGATCGCCAAAGCGGGCAGTCGGCGCATAAAGACCCGTCGTCTGGTAGCCCCAGGACGGGTCATAAGGGTGTTCGGAGATCGGCATGAATTCGATGTGGGTAAAACCGGTCTCGACCACGTAAGGGATCAGCCTGTCGGCGAGCTCATCCCACGACAGGAAGCTGCCGTCGTCGTGAAGCCGCCACGACCCGGCATGGACCTCGTAGATCGATACGGCTTCGCGCCTGTGGTCGGCATTGCGCCAGTAGTTCCGGTGCGCCTCGTCACCCCATTCATGCGCCGGCGGCAGTGCCGTCACCGAGGCGGTGGCCGGGCGCAGTTCGGACTTGAAGGCGAACGGATCGGCTTTGAGCGGCAATCTCACGCCATCCGGCCCGATGATTTCATACTTATATGGGCGGCCAGCGCCGATGTCGGGAATGAACAGCTCCCAGATGCCGGTGTCGCGGCGGACGCGCATGCTATGCCTGCGGCCGTCCCACTCGTTGAAGTCGCCGACCACCGAGACGCGCCTTGCATTGGGCGCCCACACCGCAAAATGCACACCCGATGCACCTTCATGGTCGATGAGATGGGCGCCGAGCTTGTCGAACAGCCTGAGATGCGACCCTTCGGCGATGTAATAATCGTCCATCGGGCCGAGCACGGGACCGAAGGAATATGGATCGGTCAGCCACCAGTCACCGCCGGAATTCCTGGCGTGATAGCGCAGCGGCTGGCGTTTGCGCAGCGACAGTTTGCCTTCGAAGAAACCGCGGTCGTCGCGTCTCGACAGCTCGCCGGCCTTCTTGCCGGTCAGCGTATAGGCGGTGACGAACTCGGCATGAGGGACGAAGCAGCGGGCGACAAAGCCCTTTCCCGCCTCATGCACGCCAAGCACGGCAAACGGATCGCCGTGCGTGCCGGCGACAATCGCCGCGACATCGCCGGCTGGCGCCAGTCCGTCCGGCCCGCTTGTCGCAACGGTCGCGCGCGGCTTGCTCATCAGGCAGTGACCCTCCCCGGGCACCAAGTGTATGTTTCTAGTGGAGTTTTGAATTCGACATTCGCATGCCGCCTTACCCTCCAAGGGATGCGAGGGTCAAATCCACTCCACTAGGACCACATTGTTCGTGGCCACATGCAATCATATCAGGCGGGCACGTGCCATATGTCTTTCGCATATTGGCGGATCGTTCGATCGGACGAGAACCAGCCGACGCGCGCGACATTGCGGATGGCTCTGGCGTACCAGTCCGGGCTGTTGCGCCAGACGGCATCGACGTCGCGCTGGGTGGCGGCGTAGGCATCGAAATCCGCGGCGACCATGAACCAGTCGCTCTGGTAAAGACCGTTGATCAGGTCGCGATAACGGTCCGGATCGTCAGGTGAAAAGACTCCGGATGAAACCGCGGCCAGCGCCTGCGCCAATTCAGGCGATCCCTCGATCACAGCGCGCGGATCGTAACCATTGTTGCGTCGCTCGGCGACCTCATCGGTGGTCAGGCCGAAGATGAAGATATTGTCGTCGCCCACGCATTCCTTGATCTCGACATTGGCGCCGTCGAGCGTGCCGATGGTCAGCGCGCCGTTCAGCGCGAACTTCATGTTGCCGGTGCCGGACGCTTCCATGCCGGCGGTCGATATCTGCTCCGAAAGATCGGCGGCCGGCATCATGATCTCGGCCAGGCTGACATTGTAGTTCGGCACGAATACCACTTTCAGCAAGCCGCGCACCGCCGGGTCGCGGTTGATGACCCGGGCGACGTCATTGGCAAGTTTGATGATCAGCTTGGCGTTGTGATAGCTGGGCGCCGCCTTGCCGCCGAAGAATTTGACGCGAGGCATCCAGTCGCGCTCCGGATGCGAGCGGATCTGGTCGTAAAGCGCGACCGCTTCGAGAATGTTCAAGAGCTGGCGCTTGTATTCGTGGATGCGCTTGACCTGGATGTCGAACAGCGCCGATGGGTCGACCTTGATGCCGAGCCGGTCGGCAACGAGCTTGGCAAGCCTCGTCTTGTTCGCCCGTTTGACGGCGGCGAACTTGTCGCGGAAGGCTGCGTCCTCAGCGAAAGGATCAAGCCGCTTTATCTCGTCGATGTCGTCGAGGAAGCCGTCGCCAATCGCCTCTCGGGTGAGTGCAGTGAGGCCGGGATTGCACTGTATCAGCCAGCGCCGCGGTGTGATCCCGTTGGTCTTGTTGTTGATGCGATCCGGGTAGAGCCTGTGGAGGTCGGCAAACACCGTCTCCTTCATCAATTCCGTATGCAGTGCCGACACGCCGTTGATCGAGTGCGAGCCGACAAAGGCCAGATTGCCCATACGCACGCGGCGATCGCCATTTTCCTGGATCAGCGAGATGCGGCTGATCTGCTCGTCCGAGAACTGGTCGGAGGCGCGCGCCTCGAGCAGCACCTCGGCGTTGATGGCGTAGACGATCTGCATGTGGCGCGGCAACAGCCGCTCGAACAGCGGCACGGGCCAGCTTTCCAGCGCTTCGGGAAGCAGCGTGTGGTTGGTGTAGCCGAAGGTGCGCTTGGTGATGCTCCAGGCCTGGTCGAAATCCATGCCGTGGACATCCATCAACAGGCGCATCAGCTCGGCTACGGCGATCGCCGGATGGGTGTCGTTGAGATGGATCGCCGCCTTGTCGGGCAGCGATTGCAGGTCGCCATACTGGCTGAGATGACGCTGGACGATGTCCTGCAGCGAGGCGGTGGAGAAGAAATACTCCTGCCTGAGCCGCAACTCCTGGCCCGCCTTGTGGGAATCGGCCGGGTAAAGGACGCGCGACAACGCATCGGCCTTGTTGCTTTCGGCGAGCGCGCCGATGTGATCGCCGGCGTTGAACTTGTCGAGCAGGATCGGGTCGACCGGCATGCCGGACCACAGACGCAGCGTGTTGACGCGGTTGGCCCGCCAGCCGACAACCGGCGTATCATAGGCGACTGCCAGAACATGTTCGGTCGGCTTCCAGACGTGGCGCTCGAGCCGGCCGTCCTTCGACGTGACCGATTCTACCGAGCCGCCGAAGCCGACCTCGAAGGAGCGTTCGCGGCGCTCGAACTCCCAGGGATTGCCGTGATCGAGCCATGTCTCGGGCAGCTCCACCTGCCAGCCGTCATGGATCTCCTGCCGAAACATGCCGTTGGCGTAGCGGATGCCGTAGCCATGCGCAGGGATATTGACGGTCGCCATGCTTTCCATGAAGCAGGCGGCGAGCCGGCCAAGACCGCCATTGCCAAGGGCAGCGTCCGGTTCGAGCGCAGCAATGATGTCGAGGTCGACGCCAAGCGACGACAGCGCCTCGCGCATATTGTCCATCAGGCCGAGATTGGAGAAGGCATCGCGCATCAGGCGGCCGATGAGGAATTCCAGTGACAGGTAGTAGACGCGCTTTTCCTGCTGGGCGTAGGCCTCTTGGGTCGCCTGCATCCAGTGATCGACTATGCGGTCGCGTACAACCTTGATCGAGGCGGTGAGCCAATCGTACTGGGTTGCAACGTTGGTGCCCTTGCCGACCCTGTATTTGAGGGCTTGCAAGACTTCCTCGGCGAGCGTCTTGGGATCCGGGTTTTTGAGCGTGGGCAGAGGAGCTTCGGTTGTCATCGCGCGCGTCATGCTGCCTCTCGTGACGTTGCCAGGATCATGCGGCTTTCACCATCTCTGCCAATGCTAGTGCATCCCACCGGATGTTCAATCGATTCGGGTGATCGCAAGCCGGGTTGCCCTGCGGCAATTTGGCATTTGGAAACATCGCGTTTGGGCCCCTCGGCGATGGGCCTCAAGTTCTTGCTCAAGCCGCCAGCGCCGCTTCCGGCGGCACCTTGGCGCCAGTCATGAAGGCGACGGCGTCGGACATCGTATACTGCTTCGGATCGATGACACACAGGCGACGGCCGAGCCGATGAATGTGGATGCGGTCGGCCACCTCGAAGACATGCGGCATATTGTGTGAAATCAGCACGATAGGCAGGCCTCGGCGTTTGACGTCGAGTATGAGTTCGAGCACGCGGCGGCTCTCCTTGACGCCGAGCGCGGCCGTCGGCTCATCCATGATGACCATCTTCGAGCCGAAGGCGGCGGCACGCGCCACCGCCACGCCTTGGCGCTGGCCGCCGGAGAGCGTTTCCACCGCCTGGCTGATGTTCTGGATCGTCATCAGGCCAAGTTCGGTGAGCTTGTCGCGGGCACGCTTTTCCATCGCCGGACGGTCGAGCATGCGCAGCCATTCGCCGAGGAACCCGGGCTTGCGGATCTCGCGGCCGAGGAACATGTTGTCGGCGATCGACAGCGCCGGCGACAGCGCCAGGTTCTGGTAGACGGTCTCGATGCCGGCCTCGCGCGCCTCCATCGGTGATTTGAAGGCAATAGGCTTGCCTTCAAGCCGTATCTCACCTTCGTCCGGGGTGACCGCTCCGGAAATGGCTTTGATAAGCGACGACTTGCCGGCGCCGTTGTCGCCAATGACAGCAAGGATTTCGCCCGGATAGAGGTCGAAGTCTGCGCTGTCGAGAGCGGTGACGCGGCCGTAGCGCTTGACCAGGCTGCGCGCGGTAAGGATCGGTTCGTGAGTCTGGTTCATGCCGAGATCTTCCTGATCCACTGGTCGATACCAACAGCGATGATGATAAGGGCGCCGACGGACAATTGCGTCCATTGCGGATCTGTCCCCCAAAGCCTGAGGCCGAGCGCGAACACGCCGACGATCAGCGCGCCGAAGATGGTCCCGAGGATGGAGCCGCGGCCGCCGAACAGCGAAGTGCCGCCGATCACCACGGCGGTAATCGAATTGATGTTCTCGAACTGCCCGGCCTGCGGCGAGACCGATCCGATGCGTCCGATCAGGGCCCAGCCGGCGATGGCGCAAATGATACCAGTCAGCGTGTAGACCGCGACCAGCATCCGGCTGACGCGCACACCCGACAGCTCCGCGGCCTCCGGGTCGTCGCCGACCGCATAGACATGCCGGCCCCACGCGGTGTGATTGAGCACGTACCAGGCAATTGCCGCCATGATCAGCACCAACAGCACGCCATAGGTGAAGACGGCGCCGCCGATCCTGAACGATCCGCCGAAAAACTGCAGCAGCGGCGCCGTCGTCTCGAGATCCTGGCTGCGGATGGTCTCGTTACCGGAATAGATGAAGTTGATGGCAGCGTAGATCGACCAGGTCCCGAGCGTCACGATGAAGGGCGGCAGTTTCACCCAGGCGATGAGAATGCCGTTGATCAAGCCGCAAATCGCGCCGACAAGCAGCCCGACGGCAACGGCCACCGGCGCTGGGACACCGTAGTGCATGGCAAACTGGCCCATGACGACCGAGCTCAGCACCATGATGGCGCCGACGGACAAGTCGATGCCGGCGGTGAGCACCACCAGTGTCTGCGCGATGCCGACCATGCCGGTTATCGCCACCTGCTGGAGGATCAGGGTGAGGGTGAAAGGAGAAAAGAAGCGTCCGCCGACGACGACTGCGAACAGAGCCACCGAGATGATCAGGATGATCAGGGGCACCATGGCAGGGCTTTTGTGCAAGCGGTGCTGGATGCTCTCCAGCGTCGAGCGGGAATGCGTCTCGAATGAAGCGACGCTGGTGTCGCTAGTGGCCAGGACCGTCTCGAATTCCTGCGGTCCCTTGCTCCTGGTTGTTTCGACGCTCAAGTCGACCTCCCGCCTGTGATGTGGAGCGGCCGAAACCGCTCCACATTCTCTATTGTTCTTTTGAAGTTGAGCCGATCAGGGGATCAAATCAACCCCAGCACTTGCTGAGGCCTTGCTTCGTGTCGATGGATTCGATGCCGGCGGCAGGCTTGTCGGTGATCAGCGTCACGCCGGTGTTGTAGAAGTTCAGACCGGGCGACGGCTCAGGCTTCTTGCCGCTGTCGGCAAAGGTCTTGATCGCCTCGATGCCGAGCGAGGCCATGAGCAGTGGATATTGCTGTGAAGTGGCACCGATCACGCCCTCGGCAACGTTCTTGACACCCGGGCAGCCGCCATCGACCGAGACAATCAGGACGTCCTTCTCCTTGTCGACGGCCTTCAGCGCCTGGTAGGCGCCCGCGGCCGCAGGTTCGTTGATGGTGTAGACGACGTTGATATCCGGATCCTTCTGCAGGCAATTCTCCATGGCAGTGTGCCCGCCATCCTCATTGCCGCTCGACAGATCGTGACAGACATTGCGTGCGTCGGTTTCGTCGCCGATCTTGTTGGGGTCGCCGAGGTCGATGCCGAAGCCCTTCATGAAGCCTTGATCACGCTGCACGTCGACAGAGGGCTGGCTGGCGATAAGATCCATGTAGGCGATGTGCGCGTCCTTGGCCTTGTCGCCCAAGGTGGCCTTTGCCCAGGAGCCGATAAGCTCGCCGGCCTTGAAATTGTCGGTCGCAAACGTCGCATCCGCGGCGTCGGCAGGCTCGAGCTGGGTGTCCAGAGCGATCACCAGCACCCCTGCATCACGCGCCTTCTTCACCGCCGGCACGATGGCCGCAGTGTCGGTGGCGGTGATCAAAATGCCCTTGGCGCCGTCGGCGATGCAGGATTCGATCGCCGCAACCTGGCCCTCATTGTCGCCTTCCGCCTTGCCGGCGTAGGCCTTCAGATCGACACCAATTTCCTTGGCTTTCGCGGCGGCACCTTCCTTCATCTTGACGAAGAAGGGATTGGTGTCGGTCTTGGTGATCAAGCAGGCGCCGACCCCGGCGGCCGATGCCGTCGACGCAAAGGCCATCAGGCTCAGTCCGGCCGCGGCAAACACGGTGGATTTCAACAGTTTTGACGTGGTCACGATTTTCCTCCCATAGAACCATTTAGGATGCCGGCCAACCGGCACCTGCAGCGCGTCCGACGAAATCTCCCAGTGTCGACGCCGATCTCAAGAGACACCAGTCCGCCAGCACTGTCAATAATTAAATCACTCTTATTTATTATTGACATCGCAGGGTTGTTCACCCACTCTAGACCAAAAGCATTGAGGGGAAACGACGGGAGGAACAGGGGTGGAGACCGGCGTTACGAGGCACGGTTCGCCCGATGCGGCCGAAAGCCGTCTGCACCGCGGCACCAATCAAAGCGGCATGCGGGACCACAATGAGCGGCTGGTGCTGTCGCTGGTGCGTCAGCACGGCAGCCTGGCCAAATCCGATATTGCGCGCATGACGGGCCTTTCGGCGCAGACAGTGTCCGTCATCATGCGCGAGCTGGAGGAGGACGACCTGCTCGTTCGCCAGGCGCCGTTGCGCGGCAAGATCGGCCAGCCCTCGATACCCATGGCGCTCAATCCCGACGGCGCCTACTTCATCGGCCTGAAGATCGGCCGCCGCAGCGCCGAGCTGGTGCTGATCGATTTCCTCGGCAACGTACGCTCGATGCTGCAGCATTCCTACCGCTATCCGGCGCCGCGCGAGACGGTGGAATTCGTCACAAGCGGCATGAAGAAGATGCGCGGCGAACTCACCCCGGCGCAGGACAAGCGCATCGCAGGGCTTGGCATCGCCATGCCGTTCGAATTGTGGAACTGGGCCGACACCGCCGGCGCACCGCGCGAAATCATGGACGAATGGCGCCATCGCGATATTCGCGCCGACATCCAGGCGCAATGCGAATTTCCAGTCTATCTGCAGAACGACGCCACCTCGGCCTGCGGCGCCGAGCTCGTGTTCGGCCACGCGGCGGGTGCGGCACGCGATTTCGTCTACTTCTATATCGGCGCCTTTGCCGGCGGCGGCATCGTGCTGAACGGCCGGCTGTTTGGCGGCCCGACCGGCAATGCCGGCGCGCTGGGCTCAATGCCGGTGCCCGGGCCGGACGGCAAGCCGACGCAGTTGATCGACGTGGCGTCGATCGCCATGCTGGAAAAGGCGCTCAACGCGCGCGGCATCGAGGCCTCGCATCTGTGGACATCACCGGGGGACTGGGGCGAGATCGGCGCCGAGCTTGACGACTGGATCGCCAGCGCCTCGCAGGCGCTTGCCTATGCCATCGTTTCGGCCTCCTCCCTCATCGATTTCGAAGCCGCGGTGATCGACGGATGGATGCCGCTTGCCGTGCGCAGGCGGCTTGTCGATGCGGTCATCCAGGCAATCGGCAGGATCGACGGCGAAGGCCTGCGGCTTCCGACCGTTCGCGAGGGAACCGTCGGCATCCATGCGCGGGCGCTGGGTGGCGCCAGCCTGCCGCTGTCGGAGCGCTTCCTCATCGGCTCGACCACGATTTCCCGGAGCTTCTGAGCATGCTGATCGGCATCCCGGCGCTGCTCGGCCCCGAGCTTCTGGCGATATTGCGCGCCATGGGCCATGGCGACGAGATCGCCTTGGTCGACGGCAACTACCCGGCCGAGCAGCAGGCACAGCGGCTGATCCGCGCCGACGGTCATCATCTCGTCCCCGTGCTCGATGCGGTATTGAGCGTATTGCCGGTCGACGACGCCGTGCCGCAGGCGCTGTTTCGCGCCTCGGCCAAAGGCGATCCCCTGCTCGCCGATCCGGTTCACCATGAGATGGAAGCGATCTGCGCCAGGCGTGCGCCGGGCCGCAAGGTGGTTGCGCTTGCCGGCGCCGACTTCTATGCACGGGTCAAGGCCGCGCACGCGATCGTCGCGACAAGCGAGCCGCGGCTCTATGCCAACATCATCATTCGCAAGGGCGTGATCTATCCGCCGGAAAGCAAGACTTCATGATTCTCTGCTGCGGCGAAGCCCTGATCGACATGCTGCCGCGCACCACGACGGAGGGCGAGCCGGCCTTTGCGCCCTATGTCGGCGGTGCCGTCTTCAACTCGGCCATTGCGCTCGGTCGGCTCGGAGCGCCCGCTGCCTTTTTCTCCGGCCTGTCGTCGGATCTGTTCGGGGGCCAGCTCAGGGAGGCGCTGGAGGCCAGCAAGGTCAGTTCCACATATGCGCACACCTCGCCGCGTCCGACCACGCTCGCCTTCGTGCGGCTCAACAACGGCCAGGCGACCTACACCTTCTACGACGAGAACACCGCTGGGCGCATGCTGACCATCGAGGACTTGCCGGAACTCGGCAGCGAGATCGAGGCCATGCTGTTCGGCGCCATCAGCCTGATCTCGGAGCCGGCCGGGTCGGCCTATGAAGAGTTCATGCGACGCGAGCATGAGCGCCGCGTGATGATGCTCGACCCCAACATCCGGCCAAACTTCATTCCGGACAAGGCCAAGCACCTCAGGCGCATCCGCAACATGATGGCGATGGCCGACATCGTGAAACTGTCGGACGAGGATCTGAACTGGTTCGGCGAAGCCGGCTCGCATGAGGACGTCGTCCGGAACTGGCTGGACCGCGGTCCGAAGCTGATCGTCGTCACCCATGGTAGCGAGGGCGCGGTCGGTTACAGCAGCCAGCACCGGGTCACCGTCGTGCCGGATAAGGTCGAGGTGGTCGATACGGTCGGCGCCGGCGACACGTTCAATGCCGGCATTCTTGCCTCCTTGCACGAACAGGGTCTGCTCTCGAAGACGGCAATCGCCAGCTTGCCGGAAGACGCCATCCAAAAGGCGCTGACGCTCGGCGCCAAGGCCGCGGCGGTGACAGTATCGCGGGCCGGCGCCAACCCGCCATGGCGGCATGAAATCGCCTGACCGGCTGGCAACAGCCTCGCGGACCGCTTGCCGGCGATCACTTTATGTTTCGCCCAGCCAGTGGGGCGGGATACAAAGGCCATATCAAGCATGCCGAAGCCCGGATTTCCTCGCGTTTAAGAGGGCAGATCGGAAACCAGAGGTAACAGGCTGCGACACTTGAGCAATTCAGGGTTTTGCCCTGCGGCTTTCTCGGCCGTGCCAAGTCTGCTACCAGCGGCCGGTTATCTGGCTAAACCGTTTGAGGCCGACATGCAGTTCATCGATCTTGGCGCGCAGCGCGAACGCATCCGCGACAGGCTGAAGACGGCAATCGACCGCGTCGTCGACGAAGGCCGCTATATTCTGGGGCCGCAGGTCACCGAATTCGAAAACAAGCTCGCCGCCTATATCGGCACCAAGCACGTGGTCGCTTGCGCCAACGGCACCGATGCGCTGCTGCTGCCGCTGTTTGCCGCCGGCATCGGCCCGGGCGACGCGGTGTTCGTGCCGAGCTTCACCTTCGCCGCCACGGCCGAAGTGGTGGCGCTGACCAAGGCCGAACCGGTGTTCGTCGATGTCGATGCCGACAGCTACAATATCGACATCGCCAGCCTCGAGGCGGCAATCGCCATGATCAAGGCGGAGGGCCGGCTGAGGCCGAAGGCAATCATTCCCGTCGACCTGTTCGGCCTCGCCGCCGATTACGAGGCGATCATGGCCATCGCCGATCGCGAAGGCCTGATGGTCATCGAGGATGCGGCGCAGGCGACCGGCGGCTCGGCTCACGGCAAGATGTGCGGCTCGTTCGGCACCGTCGGCTCGACCAGCTTCTATCCGGCAAAGCCGCTCGGCTGCTATGGCGACGGCGGTGCGATGTTCACCAATGACGATGCGCTGGCCGAACAGCTGCGCTCGTTCGCCTTTCACGGAAAGGGCGAAACGCAATACGACAATGTCCGCGTCGGCATCAATTCAAGGCTCGACACGCTGCAGGCGGCGATCCTGATCGAGAAGCTGGCCATCCTCGAGGACGAGATGGTGGCGCGGCAAGCGGTCGCCAATCGCTATGCCGAAGGTCTCGGCGATATCGTCAAGGCGGCGCGCAATCTGGGCGGCGGCCGCTCGGCCTGGGCGCAATACGCCATCGAAACGCCGAAACGCGACGGGCTCAAGGCACATCTCGGTGAAAAGGGCATTCCGTCGGTTATCTACTATGTGAAACCGCTGCACAGCCAGATTGCCTATCGCGATTATCCGCGCACGCCGACCGGCCTTGCCGTTTCGGAAGAGTTGCCGAAGCGCATCCTGTGCCTGCCGATGCATCCTTATCTGAGCGAGGCCGACCAGGACCGGATCATCGAAACGATCCGTAACTATATCGGCTCGAATTCGGCGCATGTAGCGGCGGCATAAATTCGAAAGTTTCGAAGCGTGGTCGCGGAATACATCGACGAGTTCATCATGTTCTGCGCCGGGTTGTGGATGGCCGGCGTCGGCTTCGGATTTCTCGCGGACCCGTTCCAAGCTCGCCCGGGCCAACAGCAGGCATGGTGGACCAACTTTGGAACCCATTTTAAATGGATGGGGCCGCTGTTGATCCTCATCGCGATAGTGCTCGCGTTCGCGGCACCTTCCTAGCGGACCGTGTTCGGCGGGCTATTCACGAGTTTGGTGTGATCAGCTTGAGCGACGGAAAGTAGGTACGGTAGCGGCCAACGTCGCGCGTGAGTAGCGGCAGCCCATTGACGGCGGCATGAGCACCGATGAAGAAATCAGGCAGCACGCCGGTGCGCAATCCCCCCGATCTCCGGTACTGCGTAAAAACCTTTCCCGCGAGGAACAGTGCTGCCCGTGGCATAGGAGCCATTTCGAGACCAGCTTCATCAACAAAGGCGTCGAGATCCTCGATGCGCTCGTATCGGACGGCAAGCTCTGCATAGACAGCATCGTTGATCAATAACGGGCCATTCAGGCTTTGCGCCTCAAGCTGGGCGATCGACCAATCCGCCCAGTTCGGATCGTCCGTAACAAGATCAAGCAGAACGTTGGTGTCGACTAGCGTCACACGTCGCCACGCGTCAGTGCCATGATCGCGGCGGTACCGAGGCCCTTGCCGGCATGGCCGCGCAATTTCGCGAAGCGGCTCGCGGGCTGCTTCTTGTCACTCCGCGTAATCACGACGCTGCCGTCATCGGCGCGGCGGAAATCGACTCCGCTGCCCGGAACAATCCCAAGCAGTTCGCGAACCGGCTTTGGGATGGTCACCTGTCCCTTGGCTGTGACTTTGGTGGTCATGTTCACACCTCGGTAATACCAACAGCCAACAAGGTATTACCGGTCATGGTGGATTTCAACCGCTATATCCACATTCATCCCGCCATTCGCGATCACACGTTCGCCTTCAGAATTGCCAAAACTCCTCCCCTGCCCTTCTCCACAAATCTGCCGGAGCGGCTTTGAAGATTGCCGTCAGGGCGGATTTTTGGGATGCTTTGCTCCGCCCCGAAGCATAATCTGCATCTGTTTCCCTCTAGGCCGGTTCTCTCATGAAGAAGATTGGTTTTCTCTCGTTTGGGCACTGGACGCCCTCGTCACAATCGCAGACGCGAACGGCATCCGACGCGCTTTTGCAGTCCATCGACCTAGCCGTCGCCGCCGAGGAACTGGGTGCGGACGGCGCGTATTTCCGCGTGCATCACTTCGCCCGCCAACTCGCCTCGCCGTTCTCTCTGCTGGCGGCGGTTGGCGCAAAGACCAGCCGTATCGAGATCGGCACGGCGGTCATCGACATGCGCTATGAGAACCCGCTCTACATGGCCGAGGACGCTGGCGCAGCCGATCTGATCGCCGGAGGGCGTCTGCAGCTGGGCATCAGCCGCGGCTCGCCGGAGCAGGTGATCGACGGATGGCGCTACTTCGGCTATGCCCCGCAAGAGGGTGAGAGCGATGCCGACATGGCCCGCAGACACACCGGAGTGCTGCTCGAAGTGTTGCTGGGCAAAGGCTTTGCGCAGCCCAATCCGCGGCCGATGTTTCCCAACCCGCCCGGCCTGCTTCGCGTCGAACCACACTCGGAGGGCCTGCGCGAGCGCATCTGGTGGGGCGCCGCCACAAACGCCACCGCAGAATGGGCGGCGAAACTGGGGATGAACCTGCAGAGTTCCACGCTTAAATTCGATGAAGGCGGAAAGCCGTTTCACATCCAGCAGGCCGAACAGATCCAGGCTTTTCGTGAGGCCTGGAAGGCGGCCGGTCACACGCGCGAGCCGCGTGTGTCGGTCAGCCGCAGCATTTTTGCCCTGGTCGACGATCGCGACCGCGCCTATTTCGGCGGCAATGAGAGCAGAGATCAGTTCGGTTACATCGAGGCAGACAGGCGCGCCGTGTTCGGCCGCTCCTACGCCGCCGAGCCGGACGTGCTCATCGAACAGCTAAAGGGCGACGAAGCCATTGTGGAGGCCGATACGCTGCTGCTTACCGTTCCTAACCAGCTCGGCGTCGACTACAACGCCCATGTCATCGAGGCGATCCTGACCCATGTCGCTCCGGGCTTGGGCTGGCGCTGACGCGACTTATTGGAAGCACCACGGCCATCGATACGATGCTTGCGTTCTTGCGGTCTCACGACTGCTCGCCGTCCGCCCGTTTGAGCATCGCACATGCGCGACTGATCCGTTGCAGCGCTGTGGCGTTGGCCAGCACCGCGTACAGCGCCAACCCTCCCACCAGAATCCACGGCGAAGCGACCCCCATGGCGGTTGCGACCCCGTCGGCGGCGAGCAGCACGCAAATGAATACCAGACGTTCCATCCGCTCGAAGAAATCCGGCCACCCGTAGTTTTCGACAGGGATTTCCAGCGCCGTCCGCGCCTTGGCATAGCTCGTGAGAATGCCGCCGGCGAACGCGAACATTGCGATCGCCCACAGATCGGCGACCCAGCCTATTGCCGCAAAGACCGCCAGTTCCTGGTACCGGTCGACCATTGCGTCGAAATAGCCACCGGCCTTGGTGATCATATCTCTCCGGCGGGCGACCGCGCCGTCCAGGGCGTCGAAGGTGAAGGCAAACGCCAGGCACAGGCCGAAGGCCAAGCTTGATTCGTGGTACAGGTAGGCACCCGAGGACAGCGCGACGAGCACGAGCCCGCCGGCCGTAACCTGGTTCGGTGTCATGCCGATCGCGATCAGCGGAGAGGCGGCCTGCTCCCACAGCGGGTCGATGCGACTTTTCATGAGACCGGCGATCATGGCGGCTCCTCTGATGATGTCGTTTCATGGAGCTTTACCAGCAATTTGCCGGTTTGTTCCACCGTCGCTACCGTTCGACTTGGTCAACGCGGGCGGAGAACCGGGCTCAGCAACGTTCTCAACGCGCCGCAACAGCGATTTCTTTTGGCGAATGCGGCCAACGGATTAAGGTGCTTGCCAAGCTGACGGCGAAACAGAACTTCCGGTCGCAGCGACAACTGCCCGATGGCATTTCACCGTTTGGGCAATGCCCTTGTGACGGTTGCGCAAATCGACCGGCGGTCTGGCGGCAGCACCCGAACGATGTGACTATGGTGCTTGCCATCCGTGGGACGCCGGCCGAAACTCGATGCATAAATTTCCACCCAAGCTCGCCTACCTGCTCGCAACCTCTGTCGGCGCGGGATTGTCTCCAATATGGCCGGGCACGGCCGGCGCAATGGTTGGAGTGGCTGTTGCCACGGCTCTGATACCTGCATCGCCTTGGCTGACCGTGCTTGCCTATGCGGCCCTATTCGCGGTCGGCGTATGGGCGTCGTCGCACGTTGTCTCCCGTACCGGGACGGAGGACCCGCAGATCGTCGTCATCGATGAAACCTTCGGCGCCGCCGTGACACTTTCCATGCTGCCGGTCGACCCGCTGTGGTGGGCAGCAGGCTTCCTTGCTTTCCGGTTTTTCGACGTCGTCAAGCCTTGGCCCATCCGTATCATGCATGAGAAGGTAAGGGGCGGGGCCGGCATCATGATGGACGATGCGGCTGCGGCTATGGCCGCCGGGGTGCTGCTGCTCCTGCTGAACGGTTTGATCAACCATTTGCCGTAACCGCGACATTCGGTCTCGACTGCCAACGGCCAGCACGATGGTCCATGGGAGTTTAGCACCACAAGGGGAGGACCGGACCAATGCGAAGCTATAGAATCGCGGCCATTCCAGGCGATGGGATCGGCAAGGAAGTCGTAGCAGCCGGCCTTCGTGCGCTGGCCGCCTGCGCCACGCGCGACGGTGGTTTCAATCTCGAAGTGCAGCACTTCGACTGGGGCTCGGACTACTACAAGGTCAACGGCGTGATGATGCCCAAGGACGGCACTGAGCGGCTGAAGGCCTTCGACGCCATCTATTTCGGCGCCGTCGGCGCACCTGACGTGCCTGACCATCTGACGTTGTGGGGGCTGCGGCTGGCGATCTGCCAGCCCTTCGACCAATATGCCAACGTCCGCCCGACCCGCATCCTGCCCGGTATCGAGAGCCCGCTTCGTGGTGTCGCGGCAGGCGATCTCGACTGGGTCATCGTCCGGGAGAATTCGGAAGGCGAATACGCCGGCCAGGGCGGGCGCTCGCATCTCGGCCCGCCCGAGGAAGTCGCCACCGAGGTCGCGATCTTCACCCGCGCCGGCGTAACGCGCATCATGCGCTTCGCCTTCGAGATGGCGCGGTCACGGCCGCGCAAGCTGTTGACCGTGGTCACCAAGTCGAATGCCCAGCGTCACGGCATGGTGCTGTGGGACGACATCGCCCGTGAGGTCGCGGCCGATTTCCCGGATATCGCATGGGACAAAATGCTGGTCGACGCAATGACGGTGCGCATGACACTCAATCCGAGCTCGCTCGACACGATCGTTGCCACCAATCTTCACGCCGATATCCTGTCGGATCTTGCGGCAGCGCTTGCCGGATCGATCGGCATCGCGCCGACTGCGAACCTCAACCCCGAGCGGCGGTTTCCGTCGATGTTCGAGCCGATCCACGGCTCGGCCTTCGACATCACCGGCAAGGGCATTGCCAATCCGATCGGCACATTCTGGTCGGCGGTGATGATGCTGGAGCATCTTGGCGAGCGGACTGCCGCGGCGCGCCTGATGCGCGCCATTGAGCGCGTGACCGCGGACGCCTCACTGCACACGCCCGACCTCGGCGGAATCACCACCACCGACAAGGTCACCGAAGCGGTTTGCGCGGCACTACTCGGCGACAACGAGTAGGAAAAGGAGCAAGCGCCTGGACATCGCTGTCATTCCCAGTGTTGGCATCGGCAAGGAAGTCATGCCCGAAGGCGGGAGGCATCTGCACTCGCCGCCGCTCACCGATGGTGTTCGTGTGCCTGTGTGTGGAAACCGAACCCATCAAGTGTTTCGATCAGCATCTCTACAGGATCAGGCACACCGTGCGTTGACCGCCACGCGACAAAGCCGTCCGGCCTGACCAAGGCGGCACCGCCCCTTTCAAACCCGAGCGCGGAAGGCCACCGATGGTCCAAGTCAATCAGATCGTCATTGGCACCCAAGGCGTGGCAGGTCAGCGGCATTCCGAGGCGTTGGCTTATGGCGTCAGCGGCCTGACACCATGCTTCGTCGGCGCAGAGGAGAAGAAGATCGCGATCGCACAAATGGAGACTCGAAATCCGCTGGCCGGCACGCCCGACCGCGAAATGCGGCAAACGCGTGCCAAGGCGACCTCGATCATGGGGAGTCGCCCACGGTCAGCGGCCATGCCTATGCCGCGTAGTGGGATATCGGCGGCGGTGCGATGAACCTGCTATCTGCGCCAGCGCACTGCCAGGCAGTCCTGAGCTCGCGCGATCGAATTCAGGTCCATGGAACATCGCCTCACCCGACGACCACTTTACGACCGTGCTGATCCTCGCCGGTTGGTCGCCTGGCAAGTACCAGGCGACTTGGCGACGTGGCCCGTACGATTACGCTGGCATCAGCGGCTTGACGCGATCGACAATGGCGGCGACCGCTTCCTTCGGGCTCTTGCGACCGAGGACAGCGAGCTGAACCTCCTCGAGAAACGTCGACTGAGCGCGAGCGGCTTCGGGAAAAGCCGGGAAGGCCGGTCGCGCTTTGGCGAGCGCGGCAGCCTCGACCTTCGCCTGCGGCAGCGACCCGGCGAACGACGGCTCGGCATAGGTCGAGGTGCGGACGGGGCCATTGCCGTTGCGCGCCATGTCGAGTGTGGCGGCCTTGCTCGCTACGAAGCGGATGTAGCTCCAGGAGAGCTTCTTGTCCGTCGAATTGGCGGGAATGGCCATCGCCCAGGATTCGACGACCGGATGCATTTCGTGACCGCTGCTGAGGGTTTTGGAGCCGGGGAACTCGATCGCCTTGATCTTTCCCGGTGCGGTCGACTGTTCCTTGTTGTTGAGCTGCGCGTAGCGGGCGAAAGGCAGCACCGCGAAGGCAGCGCGCCCCTGCTGCATCCACGTCACCATGTCGTCGTTGCGCGTTGTGGCATAGCTGCGGGGCAGCGCGCCGGCCTTGAAGAGGTCGGCAAGCACGGACAGGCCTTTTTCCATCGCCTCCGGATCGGGGACCACCTTGAACTGCTTGTCGATGAAATCGCCGCCGAAGGCGCGGGCGAACATGACCGGGAAGACGGCGAGGTCACTCGCAAGGATCATGCCGACGACGGGCGTGCCGGACCTGGAGGTGAAGGTCAGCTTCTTCGCCTGCTCGACCAACTCCTCCAGCGTGTTCGGTGGCGCCGAAATGCCGGCCTCCTGAAGCAGCTCCTCGTTGTAGAAAAGCCCCTGCGTAGCATGGCGCACCGGAACGCCGACGAGCTTGCCGCCGACGGTCATCGACTGGCGCAGGCCCTCGGCGATATCGTCAAAATCCTCGATCGGCTCGGCTTTCCGGAGATCGTCGAGCGGCTCGAACAGCGAGGCGATCTGCGACGTCATGCGGTTGTCGATGACATAGCCGACGTTGAAATCGGTCTCGCTCAGGCTCGCCTCCCGGAATAGCCGGTCCTGGAGCGGATTGCTGTCGAGCGTGGTCCAGGATATCTGGGCATCGTTCTTGTCCTCCCAGGGCTTGATGACATTGCCGGCGGCGCCGGTCGTCAGGTTGGCTTGGTGGACGCGATGGCAAAGCACGTTCAGCGTCTTTACCTGGGCATGGGCCAACCGACCCAAGGCACCCGTCGCGCCGGCGGCCATCGCCGTCGTCAGCAGGGCTCTGCGTGTCATGTGCAAAGGCATTGTCTTCCTCCCTTTCTCGGTGACGTCGTCACCCCTTGGTCGCGCCGGCGGTCAATCCGGCGACGAGAAACCGGTTCATCAGGACCACGAAGACGAGAACCGGCAGCAATTGGACGGTAGAGGCAGCAAAGAGGACGCCCCAGTCGACGCCATCGATCGAACTGATCATCTCCGAAAGGACCAGAGGCGCGGTCTTGGCGTGGTTGGCGGTGAAGATATAGGCGAACAGAAACTCGTTCCACGCGAAGACCACGACGAAGACGGCGACGGCGAGCATGCCGGGCGCTACGAGCGGCAAGATGATCTTCACAAGGATCGTCAACGGCCGCGCGCCGTCGAGGACGGCCGCCTCGTCGAGTTCGCGCGGCACCTGATCGATGAACGTCCGCATCAAAAGCGTGCCGAGCGAGACGAAGAAGGTCGCGTAAAGCAGGATCAGCACCAGATGGGTGTCGTTGAGCCCGAGCCGATTGACGACCGGGAACAGTGGCAGCGTCACGACGATCGGCGGGATCAGCCGCGATCCGATCAGAAACATCACCGATCCCTCCAGGAAACGGACGCCTCGATAGCGTGAGTAGGCAAAACCGGCGAGCAGACTTGCCATGACGGCAAGCGCCGTCGCCCCGGTGGTGATGACCAGGCTGTTGACGAGCCCGTCGAAAAAGGCCGGCCAGCGGTGCCACAGCGAGGCGTAGTGCTCGAAGGTCGGTTCGAAGAAGAGCTCCGGTGGAACCGCGAAAATCTCGCGACCGGGTTTGAACGACGAGAGCACGATGAAGCCGATCGGAAACAATGACCAGACGACGATTGCCGCAACAGCGAGCATCTTTCCGGCACCGATAGCGAGACGCCTAGAACGCATTGGCCATGGATTCCTTGCGCAGCCGCCACACATAGCCAGTCGCAAGAAGCAGCGAGATGACGACCATCATCCATGCCGTCGCGGCCGCCGTGCCGAACGAGTTGTAGCGGAAGCCTTCCTGATAAAGATAAACGGAAACGACCTCGGTCGTGCGTGCCGGGCCGCCCTGGGTCAGGAGCCAGACCTCGGAAAAGAGGCGGAAGGCGAAGATGTAGCGGAACAGCAGCGCGATCAGCATCGCTGGCGCCAGAAGCGGCAGCGTGATGTTGCGGAAGAGCTGGAACGCATTGGCTCCGTCGGTGCGCCCAGCCTCGTAGAGCTCCTTCGGAACCGCGAGCCGTGCCGCATAGAGGATGATGAATGTGAATGGCAGGTGCAACCAGATCGTGAGCAGGCCGACGAGGATGAGGCCGTGAGAAGGGATGAACGTCCAGTCGAGCGTCGGCAGACCGGTGTATCGCAGCATCAGCGTGATCGGGCCGACGTCTGGATCGAACAGGAAGCGCCACATTGCGACCGCCGTCACCTCGCTGATGGCGTAGGGAGCGAGCACCACGACGAGCATGACGCGCTGGAGGGGAAGCCCGGAGGCGAAAAGCAGGGCCAGGCCAAGGCCGAGCAGCAGTTCGATATGAACCGCCACGGCGACGACGAGGACCGTGTTCCAGACCGAACCCCAAAAATAGGGATCGGTGAGGACGCGGATATAGTTATCGAACCCAACGAAGGTTGCCGATTGGCCGAATGACGAGGCCTCGAAACTCAGCCACAGGACGAAGATGGCGGGGAGCACGATGATCCCAAGCACCAGGAGGTGCACGGGCGTCGCATAGAGGTAGGCAGGCGAAAACGCGAAGCGCCGCCTCTTGGTCTCGCCAGCCGCTTCCGCCGCCCCTTCCCCCCTATGGCCGACGGACGCCTCGGAACCAAATGCCATTGCTCCTCCCTGAGCGGTTGCGTGTCAGCCGTCCCCGGCGGCAAGTGGAACGGTGCCCTCCACCGTTGTTCTGTACATCACCCGGCGATATCCGGGATAATCGTTGATGGCGGTGTGCAGGACATGGGGATTGTTCCACATACCGAGCGTCTTCGGTTCCCAACGCAGCCTGCAGTTGAACTCGGGCCGGACAGCCCGCGCCATCAGGAAGTCGATCATCGGCTTGCTTTCTTCCTCCGTCATCCCCTTGAAATTGGTCATCACGCTGCTGACGAAGACATAGCGCCGGCCAGTCTCGGGGTGGCGACAGATCACAGGATGCTCGACGACGGCATTCTCGATCGCCTCGACATCGGCCTTGACGCCGAGCCGGCTGTGGGCCGCGTTGATGGCGAAGACCCCGCGGCCGCTATGAACGCCCGTCAGCCCTTGCAGGATCTCGACCAGCCGCGGCGAAAGCGAGTCATATGCCTTCTCGAGGCTGGAGAAGCAGGTGTCGCCGCCAACCGGCGGCACCTCTTCACCGTAGAGGATCGTAATGCCCGGTGGCTTCGGTAGCCAGGCGAGGTCCATGTGCCAGTCCTCGCCGATCACCTTGCCCGTGTCGTCCGGCTCGCGCACGAAGCGCACAATATCGTCGAAGCCGTCGATCGGCGTGTGCACCGGATTGCCGCTAAATGGTCCGAACCGGCGGCCGACCTTGTGGACGCCGGCGGCGTCAAGCTCCTGATCGCGCACGGCGAGCGCATGATATTTGTAGAGCGCGCGGCGAACGTCCTGGAAGGCATCCTCGCTCGCGCTCGCCAGATCGATCCCACGAATTTCTGCACCGAGCGCCCCAGTGAAGGGGCTGACCTCGAAACGGGTGAATGCATCATCGCGCAGCACGTGATCCTCCCTAAAACGCGCCTCGTCGCCATCATGGGCTGACTTACCTGTAAGTAAGTAACTTGAAAGCCAAAGGCTGTCAACTCACCCTCGCTTTGATCCACCGGATGTCTAGCCTCGACCCGAGCCCTTCCCGGCATCCTGCCAAGCGGCGCGGATGATCGCGGCCAGTGCTGCGAAGGTCCTAGCGACCTCGTCGAAGCTTCCGGTGTCCTGCGTCGTCGGTGGACAGGACAGAAGGGTAATGCGCAGCATGTGCACGAGCTCGTCCCTGAGCGTGTCGGGAGAAAATTCTCCATCCTTCACAGCCTGGTCCACCGCATGGCGTAGGCTCTGTTCATAGACCCGGTTGACACGCTCGAGGGCATGTTCGGCTGGTTCGCCGAGAACTGGGAGGTCGTGGCGAAGGCGCGAAAGCGGGCTCCACATATTGCGGGCTCCCGTCTCAGCGTTGAAATGCTCATAGAAGCGGCGCAGATCCTCGAGCTGCATATCGAGCCGGTCGAAGAACCGAATGTCGGGCGTCGTCCAGAAGCGCTTGATCCGGGCCTCGGCGTTGGCGGCGAAGTCCGCGATCAATTCCTCCATCAATTGACGCTTGTTGCCGAAGTGATGGTGGATGTTGGCACGCGTCGTGCCGATCGCGATCGCTATATCGCCGAAGCTGAAACCGTCGTGGCCGCGCAGGACATAGAACTCGGCCGCGACCTCTTTGATTCTGCTGCGGGTGGAGTACGCCTCGTCACCGGGAGGTCCTGAAGTGCTGGCTCTCATATCCCTTCCAAAATCCATGCCGCTCGCCATCGCGACAATCAGCATACGAAACGTGCTGCAACCGTCCGCCGCCGGTCGGCACAGACGCGATCAGCGTTGCTACCATACAATGTCATGGGATGTACCCGTCGTACATGGATCTTCTTCTACGCTCAGGTGGGAACTAATTTGCGCCAGTTCGCGACATTCAACGTTTCGCACGAACATCCCCTCCTCCTCCTTAGCACCAGCCCCGAAGGCCTTACGAGCCTCCTCGGGGGTCGCCCGATCCTCGCCGGCTTCGATGCATAGTTGCACAGCCTTCCGCCACTTGGGCCCCATCTTGGTCCACTTCAGGAGTTCCTCGGCGGCACCCTCGACATTGTTGCACCGGCAGGTGACCCCAGGTCGGTCGGTCTTGACGTACACCGGAGGGGAGAACCAATGGGTTGCCACAACACCTCCTACTCAGGGGAGAGATACATCTTGGCTTCCTTGGCGGCAGCCTCAAAGGCCTTTCGGACGACCTGAGGGTCAATCGGATCGCCCTCCAGATCTGACAGGCACAGCGTCACCGCCTTGTGCCAGCGAGGTCCTCTCCGGGTCCACGTCTTGAGCTGCTCAAGGGCTGCCCTCGCATTGTTGCACCCATGCCTGACGCCGGTTTCACTCTTCACGAACACCGGAGGGACGAACCAATGGGTTGCCATGATACCTCCTACTCAGGGGAGAGATACACGTTGGCCTCCTTGGCAGCCGCCTCGAAGGCTTCACGGACCTCTTGGGGGGAGGCTCTGCCCTCGAACGCATCGACGCAGGATTGGACAGCCTTGGTCCACTTCGGGCCCTTTGTGTCCCACGCCATGAGTTCCTCGGCGGCTCCCTCGACGTGGCTGACCCCATTGCGAATGCCCGGACGTTTCGTCTTCACGTAGACCGGNTGGTCACCGCCTTATGCCAGCGAGGCCCTCGCCGGGTCCACATCTTGAGCTGCTCAAGGGCTTCCTTCGCATTGTTGCAGCCATGCCTGACACCGGTTTCAGTCTTCACGAACACCGGAGGGACGAACCAGATGGGCGCCATGATACCTCCTACTCAGGGGAGAGATACACGTTGGCCTCCTTGGCAGCCGCCTCAAAGGCTTCACGCACCTCTTGGGGGGAGGCGCTGCCCTGGAACGCATCGACGCAGGATTGGACCGCCTTGGTCCACTTCGGGCCCTTTGTGTCCCACCCCATGAGTTCCTCGGCGGCTCCCTCGACGTGGCTGACCCCATTGCGAATGCCCGGACGTTTCGTCTTCACGTAGACCGGTGGAGAGAACCAGAGAGGACCCATAAGGGGGAACTTAGAGCGGCAAGAGCCCGCTGACCAACCCCGCTTTAGCCGCAGCTAAGGGAACGATGTAGGCCCTCGCGGGTTTAGAGGTGGCAGCGGGATTCTTCGTGGATGTGCAGCCGCTGTGGGGGGGTCCGTCGCCTCTCCCTCACTGGCGGCGGGCTCCTTTCGCGCGAAGGCGGTGTTGGTAATAGACACCTAGAAGCTTATACCGCATCCAATTTAGCTAGTTCTCATTGGGGGAGGAGCAATGTCCCCTCCTCTTTTGCAGCCGCCAGGAATGCCTTGCGGGCCTCCTCAGGTTCCATCTCGTCGAAAATCACGGCCATGCAAACGCGCACCGCGAGGTCCCAGCAGGGGCCACGCTTGGTCCACTTCATCAGCTCCTCGCCGGCTGCCTCGGCGTTGTTGACGTTGTGGATGATCCCGGGACGCTCGGTCTTGACGGGGACCGGAGGGTTGAACCAGTGGAGGGTCATGCGGTCACTCTTTGTCGACCTTATCAAGTTCCTCCAGCAAATACCTTTGCTCAGCCCGCAGTTCCCGTTCTACACGCAGATTTAGCAGGTTGCGAAGGTAATTACGGATTACCTCTGAGGTGATCCACCGCCGCACAATTTCGGCAATAACCTTCTGTTTGGCTTTATCGATTTCAACCACATTCGGGCCTACATCTTAAAAGGACCGAACTGCACCTCGAGCGGATTTGTTCCTTAAGGGGGCCAGAATGTTTGATACAAAAATCTGGGCGGGTGATCGGATAACTGGCTCGCGCGAGGCCCCCCGCGCGCCCTTCGTTTCCCACTGGCGAGGCCCTAACAATCCCCGTCAGAGAAGTTGGAACCCAACATCGTGAGCCTGAGCCAGAAGTTACGCAGCCAGCAGCCGTTCTGCATCTATTGTGCCGGATCGGCTCGCGGCGTCGACATCGACCACGTGCCGCCAAGGGTCTGTTCGATGGCAAGTGGCGACCGAAGGGCGGGGAAGTGACTCCCTGCAAGGCATGCCATGAAGGGACGCTCGAGATGGACGGTGTCGCGGCGTTCGCAAGCCGTTCCTGCCCAACCCGACGACTGGGGACAGCATGGTTGTCATTGGTCATGACGATCACCTGGGCGGTGCGCCAAGAGGGCTTGGGCACGGCAGGCGCACCGTCTAGGGACAAAGGCTGCCGATGCTTCGTCAGGATTGTTCCGATATCAGCGAGTCCGCTTCTTGATAGGTCTTGCGACCAGTACGCACGCGCGCGCGGCCACAGGTCGAGGCTAGGAAACTCACACTCGCGGGCGCTGGTTGATCACCGAGCCAACACGAGCGACCTCGGCTAAGCGCCGTGTGTCCCTCTTACAGGCTTGGCTGCTATATTATTGCAGTGACCCTGCCCGACGCATCGAGGCGACAACTGACTTGCGCCTGCCGGACTTCGATGCCACCTTGTCTAGCGTAGTCTATTCGCACCTCGATCGGCGCCGTGAGTGCGCCTCGACGTTGACGCAAGGCACCTGCGCTTACCGCGTGGACACGGACGGCGCCAAGCGGCGTCGCAGCGGACACGATCGCCGCGCGGCAGGCGCGCACCGCTGCGGCTGGCGTACCGGTTTTCGCTTTCAGCGGTGCCAGAAACTCAGCGGGATAGCCCTTGGTGACCCGCTCGGACCCACCGTCACCAGGTTTAGAGGGCAGGAGGACGGGTGGCAGGACGATCGATTGCCTGGCGGTCTTGGCAGAGGCAGTGGCTGTGGTGGCTGCGGCCGGACTACCGGGAGCGGTAACCGATTCGTTTTCGGCGGCTGGATCGTCGCCCACACCGACATCCGTCGAAATCCCTCCGCCTGTGTCACCTACGGTGCCGCTGGCACTAACGCTTGCGTCGACTGAGCCGTCATCTGCGCCGACCGAAGCTCCAACGCTTGCTCCGCCTACACCGTCGACGCTCGTGCCCACCCCCACAGATACGCCTTGCGAACCGGCACTCACTCCAGCACCGACCCCGGCACCGCCAACATTGCCGCCTACACCTGCATCAAGAGCCGAGGCAGGCCCGATTGCGATCCCGATCGTCAACGCGGCTGCGACGTATTTTTTCATTATCATACTCCCCTGCGGCATACATTTCGCTCACGATTCTTCACTGGCCTAGGTCGAGCTTTTTCGGTGGTCGCGTTGGGAGCAATGCGGCGGGAAGAGCGATGGTTGACAGCAGAACAGGTTGCGGTGACTTTTGGACCTTCACTTTCTGTTTTTCCGGCAAGCCCGGTTTGCCGGACTGGTTGGGCGCCCGAACGCGATAACCTACTTGCATGTGCACTCGCGGGGGTACGTGCTTTCGGCGCGCGCTCCACAGCCGCAGTGCGACGCTTACCCTTGACAATATCAATTGCCTCACGCGCGGCACTGAGGCTGCGGGCTAGACCGATAGCCCTTTCACGCTCTTGGTCCAGCGCCGCACTCAATTCTATCGAGTTCTGCTTTAAAGCATCGCGTTCCTTGCGAACGATGGCGAGGGCTCGTACAGCTGAATCTGCTCGTTCGCGTCCCAGTTCGAGTGCTTCTCGAGCTTGCTTTACAGCGGCCTCGGCCACCTGTCGGTCCCTTATGGCGTTGGCCTGCTCGACGGCTGCCAGATTTGCGCCTGCCTTAAGAGCATCGATCGTTTGGCGAGCCGTAGTAAGTTCTTGTTCCAAGAGCTCAACCTTGTGCCGCTCGTCATCAAGCGCTCGCTTGGCAGCAAGCTGAGAGACTTCCATAGAGGGGGGCGCTCCAAGCGTGGCAGCCTTCTCGTTGTTCCAGAGACTGGCTTCGGCCCTGTAGCTTTCGATAACGCGCTGCGCCGTCTCCAGATCGAGCGCGAGCGCTTCGTCTGTTCGCTGCTGCTCTTTTAGGGCTTGTGCTTGCTGAGCCACCGTGTCTGCCAGTACGTGTGCCTGGGCGCTTAGGTCACGTGCGCCGCGCTGCATAACGTCTAGCTCCGCTCGTGCTGCGGCCAATTCGCGGCGCAAACCCTCCTCATGCTCGCCGAGCGGCGTTTGCGCGCCCTCCTTGAGTGCCTGTGTTTCGCTGAGCACCAGCTCTCCAGATATATAGGATCCGAGCGCGCTCGGTTGCGGCTTGCCCGGTTCTTTGTCGACCTCGGTGTGTTCGGAAACCACGACCGACGAGCTGTCGTTAGCTGCGGCAACAGCTGACGCTTCGGGCGCCAACTGACTATTTGCCGGAGACGCCAACAGCAGAACGAGGCATAACGGAACGAGGGATAGCATGGCGCTACACCCCCTGCCGCGTATCTGCAGATGATTCATCACTGAACCTCACCGACCGCGGCCTCACCGCTATTGTATTCTCCACTTATGCGCGCGGCGCTGGATCAATGCTAGTGAAGCACCCTCGGCAACGCCAAGGCACCGAATAAGGCGTAAAGCCTGTCTCCTATTTCCTTACTTATCATCATTCGAACGAACGGAACTTTCGTTCATTTACTCTGGGGGTTGTCTGAAACCCCGAAAGGCTGCCCTGCTCAAAACGGCTCTGTCTGGTCACTCCAGAGCCTCCAAGATACTGGAGGTCACGCTCTGGAGGAGGACGAGCCCCATCAATCGCAACGAGGATGTGTTTGCGATCAATCCGCTTGGCAAAGTGCCCGTTCTCGTTCTCAATGACGGTTATACGATCTTCGATTCGAGCGTAATCTGCGGCTATCTCGACGATCTCGAAAGCAGTCGTCGGCTCATCCCCGAAAGAGGGCGAGCAAAATGGTCCGCCTTGCGCCTCCAGGCGCTCGCCGGCGGCATGTGCGACGCAGGCATTTCCATCCGCTGGGAAAACGAGCGCCGCCCTGAACATCTGCGTTACCCTGCCTTGGGCGCAGGCATGACGATGAAGCTCATCGAAATTCTATAACTTTGTGGAACGCGAGGTCGAATTCGACGCGCCGCTCCATGTCGGCCACATCGCGCTCGCCACTTGTCTAAGCTGGCTGGAATTCCGGAGATTGCCCGACTTCTTGCAGGGGAGGCCACGACTGACGGTATAGATCCTTCGTGCAACGCCCTTCAATGCGTGCCACACCCTACGACGGTGACATGCGAGATTGATATCGATCTCTAGGCTTTCGAAATCCAATATGCGTCGGCAACTAGCCAAGCGTTCTCGAGGCCATTTGCTGGTCGTCCTCGATGGTATTGCGCGAGACCAGTGACCTTGCCTCGCGCAGCCTTTAGAGCGGCCATCAACGCCTTTTCTTCGTCACTGCGCCTAGCTCCGCTGCAGGGGTAAAACCCGCATGGCATAAGTGATCTTACAGGAAACGCACGGCCAGCCCTTTCCAGAAGCATCATGAAGCCTCGTTGGTCTTCACCTGTGAACGGCAGCGCCATCCGACCCTTGTCGGACAAATTTGAAAGCCACCGTTCCGGCACGTGCGTCACTCCGGCAAAGGCGGCCACGACATCGAGGTTTGGCAGATCGACTGCCTGCGTTGCATCACCGGATATCACTTCTACATGGGCATAATGAGCAAGATTGCTTTGCGCTCGCCGGGCCAGTTCTTCGTCGATCTCATATGCAATCACGCGGCCTTCAGAACCCGTCAGTTCAGCGAGGATGGCGGTGAAATAGCCGACACCAGCACCCACCTGAAGGACAGTCTGGCCGGCGGCGACGTTCAGATGGTCGAAAACCAATGCCCAAAGCGACGGCAAGCCGCTGTTTAATCCGCGCTTTTCGTCAAGCGAGACCAGAACGTCGTGGTAAATCTCGTGAAGTGCGGCTGAAGGGCTGGTATGGACCGCCCCGATTTGCAATCTCGAATGGATACGCCAAGGCCCGTTGCCAAGGTACTGTTCGCGCGGAACCTTTGCGAAGGCCTCGATGACTGCAGGGTTGTGCAAGACAGGCGATGAGACACGCAGGTCTTCGGCAAACCACCGGCGCGCTTCACTAACATCGGTTCTTGTTGGCATGGAATATATCGGCTCCCGGATTGTGCGTACTCTGTGATGCTCTCAGAAAACCGAACGGCGGCAAAGGGTCGCTGTCCTCACATCGCGGGGCGATGCCCGCTGTCAGTTTGCCTTCGACCGCTGCTTTGCCGAGCGCCCTGCCCTCTCCGCCCCTCGACCCGCCCGGCTGCTGGCGTTCGCAGTGTAAACCGAAAATGGCGCGTCGGTTCCAGGTGAGCGATTTCAAACTAACTTGTCGATGTTTTCCAGAATGAAGCACGACCGTTTTGGGTCAACGCAGCCACAGCTTGAAATGTCAGGGACGCACCTGCTGCGGGACCTCGGATGATCCAACCTACAATTGGCCATGCACGGCAATGGAATTTCGTTCCACGATCTGGGCTGCCAGGACACGATGCTCGAAGGGTAACGTGGCCTCCGCCAACCTCTTCAACAGAAGCTCCGCCGCCGCCGCCCCGATCAAATGCGCCGGCTGGGCGATGGCTGTGATACCCTGGGCCACGAACTGCATCCAATCGAGATCGTCGAAGCAAAGCAGCGAAACGTCTCCTGGAATCGCAAGCTTTAGTGCGGAAGTCGCCTCCAGAACGCCTGTCGACATCACACCATCGGCGGTAAATAGAGCGGACGGCATATTGCGCATTGTCAGCAGATCAAGCGCCTCCTTGCGAGCTGCCTCGCTAGAATAGACCGCTACGCGGCGGATCAACCGCAGATCCGGGTCGATACCTGCGGCACGATGGGCTTCGAGATAACCCAACAATCGTTGCCAGCTTGGATGATGGTAGCGAACATCGAAGCTGGAGAGATCAACGTTCGCCACAAAGGAGCCAACATCATCGCGGTGGCCCGGCCCGAGTTCCGCCAGTATTCCGATGCGGCTGTGTCCGGCGGCGATCATGGCCGCGATGCTGTTACGCGTTACAGAAACGTTGTCGACCACGACTGAATCGGTTTCCAGGCCCGCTACTATGCGGTCGAACTGCACGACGGGGCAGCGGGCCGCGACTGCTTCACGAAGATGATCCGGCTCGTCCACGAAGGTCGATGAGACGATCAACCCATCGACCTGCTTTTCCAGCAGCAACTGCACCGCCTCTCGCTCGAGGTCGGCATTTTCGTCACTATTCGTAACGATAACCCCGAAGCCGCCACGGCGCGCGACATCCCCTATTCCGCGCAGCACGCTGGCGTAGAATGGGCTTTCGATGTCGCCTACCACAACTCCGATAGTCTGCGTCTTACCGGTGATCAGGCCTTTGGCCAGGCGATTGGGGCGATAGCCCAGCGCAGCTGCCGCGGCGCGCACCTTCTCCCGAACCTCAGGACTGCTGTAGCCGTAGTCACCAAGGACACGCCCCGCGGTGGCGGAGCTCACCCCGGCCCGGCGAGCGACCTCTATGATAGTTGCGTTTTTCGACGATCCTTGAGTCACTCGGCAAACCCCGCCGCCCATGCGCACGCGTGACGGCGACCTAGCGGCAGTTAATCCCGCCCCGCAAGGCCGAACACCGCAACAGCCGCCGTTGCGCACACCATTGCAATCACAGCACCTCTGACAGAAAACGCCGAAGACGTGGACTCTGCGGATTGTCGAAAAGGTCCTCTGGTCGTCCTGCCTCGACAATCCGCCCCTCGTCCATGAATACGACCTGGTTCGCGACCTTGCGAGCGAAGTTCATCTCATGCGTAACGACCACCATCGTCATCCCGCCCCGTCCGAGGTCGGCCATCAAGTTCAGGACACCTTTGACCAATTCCGGATCGAGGGCACTGGTGACTTCGTCGAACAGCATGATTTCGGGTTCGAGGGCCAGGGCGCGCGCGATGGCTACCCGCTGCTGTTGCCCGCCGGAGAGATTGGCCGGCCGATGGTCTTTGCGCTCCAGCAGTCCGACTTCATGCAGCCTCGCCAAGGCCGCCCCCTCAGCCTCCTCGTGCGACATGCGTTTTACTTTGCGCAGCGCCAGGGTGATGTTGGCGAGGGCACTGCGGTCGGGAAACAGATTGAACTGCTGGAAAACCATGCCGACGCGCCGCCGGAGTTGGTCAGGGGTCTGTTTGTAGATGCTTTCGCCATCGAGCAGAATGTCACCGGCTCGACACTCTACGAGGCGGTTGAGGCAACGCAGCAAGGTCGACTTGCCCGAGCCGGACGGACCGACGAGGCAGGTGACGGTCCCGGGCTCGACCTTCAGACTGACGTCATGGAGCACCTGGACGGCGCCGTAGGCCATGTCGATGTTCTTGACCTCGATGCCGCCGCCCTTGAAGCGCGCGGGCGCCGCTGCGGGCAATTTCGCTGCGCCCGGCACGCCGGCTTCGGCAAGCTCGGCGACTTCCTTGAGGCCGCTCTGCACAGCGGTGATACGTTTGCCGACGCGCATGCGCGCGTCGATGTAATTGACGAGGTGGGTCAGCGGCACCGTGATCACGAGATAGAACACGCCGGCCAGCAACAGCGGCGACAGGTTGCCGGTCAGCACGGCCTGGTCCTGGCCAACGCGGAACAGTTCGCGTTCGGAGGCGAGCAGACCAAGGAAATAGACCAGGCTGGAGTCCTTGACGTTGCCAATAAACTGGTTGACCAGTGCAGGCAGGACGCGGCGGATGCCTTGCGGGATCACCACCAGGCGCATGCCTTGGCCATACGTCATACCGAGAGTGCGGGTGGCGTCGATCTGACCACGCTCGACGCTCTGGATGCCGGCGCGGAAAATCTCTCCGATATAGGCGCCGGCGATCAGGCTGAGCGCCAGAATGCCCAGCGGATAAGGCGATGGACCGAACAGATCTCGGCCCAACCGCGCGAAGCCTTGGCCAATGATCAGGATCGTGACAATAGCAGGAAGCCCGCGGAAGATATCGGTGTAGACCCGCGCAAGGAGTTTCAGCGGCCGGTTCTCTGAAATCCCCATGACTGCGAGGACGATACCGATCAGCGTCCCGAAAAACGTCGAGGCAAGGGCCAGGATCAAAGTGTTCTTGAGGCCGACCATCACCATGTTTGGCAGAACTTCTGCCATCGCCTGGAAATCAAGGAAGCTGCGGGCGAAGGTATCGAACCAGCTCATATCACGTCCATCTATAACTCGGCCGGGCACCGTTGCTCACGGGCCCGGCCGGAAACGAAAATGAATACGCGCGAATTTACTTCTTGGGCAGATATTGATCCGGCATCGGAGTGCCCGGGAACCACTTCTCATGCAGCCGTTTCCAGGTGCCATCGTCCATGGCCTCGCGCAGCGCCTTGTTGAGCGCCTCGCGGAAGGCATCGTTGCCTTTCTTGACCACGAACCCGGCTGGCGCATCGAAGGACGGCACATTCATTGTTATCTTCAGGTTCTTGTAGCGCTCCACATACTGCTTGGCCGACTCATAGTCAGTGAAATGGCCGTCGATCGTCCCGTTATTCAGCGCCGCCACCGCAGTGTTGTTGTCGGGGAATTTGACGATATCGCCCTTCAGATTCTTCTCGGCATAGATTTCCTGCAGCGTTCCCTGGATCACGCCGATGCGCTTTCCGGCGGTGCTCTCATTGCTCGTCAGTGCCGGATCCGCCGAAATGATCGACAGGTAGCCGGCGAGATAGCCGTCGCCAAAATCCACGGTCTTCTTGCGCTCCGCGGTCGTGCCGATAGCGGCGACAGCGACGTCGAAGCGGCCGTTGGCAACCGACGGCAGCAGCGCCGAGAATTCCTGGCCGGTGAAAACGACCTGTTCTTCCTTGAACCCGAGCCGGCGCGCCACATCGCGGAAGAGTTCAGCGTCGAAGCCAGTGAAGTTACCGTTGGCGTCGGTGAAGACATAGGGTTTCGCATCGCCCATGGTTCCGACGCTGATCACCGTCGGGTCGATGAGGTTGTAGGGGTTGTCGGCCGCGTTTGCCTGCGTTGACGAGGCCAACGTGCCAAGTCCTGTCAACAGCGCGATCGTCAGCGCCAGACCGGATTTCACAAGTTGGCGCCTGCTCGAATTCGTGTGCATGTCTTCTCCTCTTACGATTGGCCGAACTCGGCCCTGCGATCCCACTCGACGTCTCATCCATCAAAACGCTCTTAGGTGGCGTTTTGGTCAGATAGGTGAGAACGTTATCATTTGCTTTAGCATTGTCCATTTCTCGCGTCAATTGTTCGGAGAATTTCGCTGCTAGACGGTTTTCCAGTCTTGAGAGTGCCGAGCTCCGCGAAGGATCTCCGGCGTCATCTTTCCTAACTCGATTGCTGTCGCATGGCCGATCGCCCCGTAGTGCTGGCAGGTAGCGGCCGCCGCCTCCGCGGCCTGGCCGAGAATGTCTTGAGGCGCCTCTTCCTTAAGCAGGCCGAATAGCGTTCTGGCGATGAAGCTGTCGCCCGCGCCCAGGGTGTCGACTGGTTCGACCAGCCGCGCCTGGGTGCGGTAAGAGACGGTGTCGCTGTGAAGCACCGCGCCGGCTCGACCGCGAGTCACAAGAACCCACTTTGAACCACATCCAAGGAGTTCGGCTGCGATTGCGGCCAATTCGTTGTCGTCGAGACCGTCACCCGAGACGGAAGCCAGATAGCAATAGGGCCCAATCTCGCGTCGATGTCCCGGTTCCCGCCGCGTAGAAAAGTCGTAAGACAACAGTGACTTACTCGATACAGCGGCAACCCACGGGTCTAACCCGCTGGACTGGCCGATGTGGACGGCCTGAAAGCCCGAGAGAAAATCCAGATCTTCTTGCGTCGGCGTAAACAACGAAACGCCTAGATCGAAGTCCAGGAAAATCCGATCGGCGTTGCGGTGACCTATGAGGCAGTAAGCGGTCGGCCCCTTGAGGCGCCGTAATCGGGTGACGTCCACGCGCTCCGACGCCAGTGCAGTGCAGATAAGGTCCCCCGCCCGGTCTTTGCCGATCGCTCCGACATAGGCCGATCGCCCACCGAAGCGGCTGACATAGACCGAGACATTGAGGCAATTTCCGCCAGGATACATCTCGTCGCGAGCAAGATAACAATCGACCACGTTATCGCCTATCGCGGCAATCTTGACCATTGCAGGACTTTCAGTTTAAAGGATGTGATAACGTTCGCACAATGGCTGCCAGCTGTCAATTGTGCGCCGGCCCCTAGCTCTGCCAACGAGACGAGAAAGCTCATGATTTCCGCCCTGCCCGCCGACGTGGAACGCGCCCTGACCGCTACGGCGGGCAGGCAGTTTTCGCACCTATTCCTCGTGGCGTGCGGCGGCTCGCTCTCGATCATGATGGCAGGCAAGTACTTGGTCGACCGTCACAGCGGTACATTCGCCTGCGACATCTACAACGCGGATGAGTTCGTCTGCCGAGACCCGCGACGGTTGGGACCTGACGCGCTCGTTGTCCTTTGCTCGCAGACCGGCACCACCCAGGAAACTGTGCGAGCGGCCAATCATGCAAAGAATCGAGGCGCAACGACAATCGGCATGACGCTCGACCAGATATCGCCCCTCGCGCAGGCGGTCGACCACGCCGTCGCCTACCAGGCCTCCTACACGACGGGCAAAGCAATCGATTCAGCCTGCAGCAACTACGGCGTGCTCTATATGTTGCTCGCCGGCCTAATCGATGCTCGGGAGGACGCCGGGCTAACTGCCGATCTGCTGATGAGCCTGAGCCACCTTCAGCCGGCGATCGAGCGTGCACACCGGACCTATGCCGACCGGTTTCAGGCCTTCGCCCCCCGTTTCGCGCCGCGCAATGCGATCTACACACTGGCCAGCGGTGCCAGCTATGGTGCGGCCTATTCGTACGCGATCTGCGTGTTGATGGAGATGCAGTGGTACGACTCGCAGGCCATACACGCCAACGAGTTCTTTCACGGCCCATTTGAGGTGGTGGACCGGGATGCTTGCTTCGTGGTCTTGCTGGGTTTGGACGAGACGCGGAGCCTTTCCGAACGCGCCCGCGACTTCCTTTTCAAACATGGAGGCCGGGAAAACATCCTGGTGCTAGATGGAGCGGAACTCGACCTCAGCGGTATGTCCGATGACATCAAACCCTATCTCGTGCCCTTGGTCTTCTTCGACACTCTATGGCGTTTTGCCTATGAGCTGGCCGGCCTGCGTGGCCGGCCGATGCTCGATGGCCGGCGCTACATGAAGAAGCTAACGGACTACTAGTTCCGCCGCGCTCTGCAGCGATCCAACAACTCCCAGCCCGGCTTCTGCGTAAAAGGATTTCTCTATGACTGCATCTGCAAAACCGCGCCAAGTCGTCGTTGTCGGCGCAGGCATCTTCGGCACCTCTTCCGCGCTGCACCTCGCTCGTCTTGGCTTTGATGTAACCATTGTCAATGACGGCGCGCCGGCCAACGGTGCATCCGGCCGTTCACTTTCCTGGCTGAACTCAGCGCGACGTGCCGACACTGCCTATCACCGCTTGAGGCTTGCAGGCATCGACCGTTATCGGACCCTGGCGGCCACAAGGCCGGAAACCGCGTCGTGGCTTCGCTTTGACGGCGGCCTCACCTGGGATGCGGATGATGAGACGAACCAGATCGCGTCCGTCTGCCAGCTGGAGCAGGATATTGGTTATGACGCGCTTCTGCTCGGCCCTGCCGAAGTCGGTGCAGTGGTGCCCGGCGTCAACGCGAGCGCAATTACCCCTCAGGGTGCCATCTTCAATCCTGGCGAAGGATGGGTTGACCTGCCGTCTTTGATCAGTCTGCTGCTCAATGAGTTCCGCTCCCGCGGCGGCCAGTTTGTTCGGGACGCTGGACGCGTCCGGATAGATGCCACAGGTGGTCGCGCGCGTGGCGTCGTCACTGCCGACGGTGTGCCGGTAAAGGCGGATGCAGTGGTCCTTGCGGTTGGGCCAGCGACGCCTATCATGCTCGCAGAGATCGGAGTTCGTGTCCCCGACGCCACGCCAATTTCACTTCTCTTGAAGACCAAGCCGATCAAGACCGAGCTCCGTGCCGTGCTGAATACGCCCCGCGTGGCGGTTCGCCCGACGCCGGATGGCGCACTTGTTTTGGATTCGGCGTGGTCGGAGGAAGAAGTCGTGGTCAACTCTGACGGAACCTACACCGTGCACGACAAGACCGTCAAAGGACTGCTCGAGGAGGCTAGTGCGGTGCTCGAGGGCAATCCGCGGCTCCAACTCGCTACCTATGCAGTTGGCCCGAAGCCCATCCCCGGCGACGGCGAGCCAGTGCTTGGCTCCATCGAGACCGTTGCCGAACTTCACGTCGCCTTCAGCCACAGCGGCGCCACGCTTGGATTGATCGTCGGCGAATTGCTTGCCAAAGAAATCGCCTCCGGCAATCCGCATCCCATGCTTGCAACCTTCCGCGCCAACCGTTTCAGCTGACAGGGCATCGCGGCCGAGGTCGAACTGTCCAGATGGGCCGCGGGCCTGGGGAATCCTGGCAAGAATCGCTAAACAGCGAATTTCTGCTTCTTGCAGCTTCAACGTTGGACCGAGGGTGGTCAAGGCCAAGAAGCTGAGGTGCCCGGAGGAGCATCTCCAACCCGAATCCGAGCGTGAACTCGGCCGCGCCAGCCATCGAGATGAACACGTCCTGCGGCATGCCGAAGGTCAGAAACGGCTTATCTTCGACCAGCGGGTAGAACCACTCCGGATAGGCTCGATGTCGCGAGGTCCTAGAGGTTGTAAGGTGGGACACGAACGTGCGGCGCGTCTGTCTGGCGCCAGTCTCGAAAGTATTGGCGACTACACCGCCAGCGCCCCTGAGCACCGATGTCTTGCAATGGATCACCCAGCAAACATTCGTCGCCAAGAAACAACAGCGTCGCTTCGTAAGCCGACGCATTGTACCAGTCGCAGGCAGCCGCGCAACGGTTCAAGCCCGACCTTGACTGGAAGCTGGAGAACGAACCATCCAAGAGGGGCGGCATGTTGAGACACTCGTGGCCTTGGACGAACGGTAGCGCATTGCGCCTGAGCGCACCGGCCTGATGGTGCTGCGCGGCTATGCCTATCTCAACCTGCGCGGTTCGGCGATGCAGAACAGACAAAAAGAGCCTGGCGGTCTACCTTGTGGGAATCAGGTGCAGTGCAGACCTCCCGCCCTTCACGGCCGCGACTGACAGCTTGCGGTCAAAGCTCGCAAGTTGGCCGCCACGCGCCTTGGCNCTCCCGCCCTTCACGGCCGCGACTGACAGCTTGCGGTCAAAGCTCGCAAGTTGGCCGCCACGCGCCTTGGCGAGCGCAAGAAGATAGGTATCGGTGACCTGTGCCGAGGTCAGGATTTTCGCTGCATCGATGTCGCCCGAGCCAACCAGGCTCACATCGTCGGGCCAGAAGCTGTGCCCGTGCAGAGCCCGCAACTTGGCAACGATTTGCGCAACGACGGCGGGCGAGCCGGGAGAATTGGGATATCTTTGGTTGCCGACGATGCGCAGGACGCCGTTTTCGGTGATGGGACACGTAGCCCATGCGGCGTTGCCGGCCTGTTCGAACCAGTCATGCGCGTCGTCATGGGCGACGTGGCCAGGATCGATCAGTGCGATCAGCACATTGACATCGAGCAGGAACGTCAAGGCAGTTCGTCTCGCAGGGCATTGACCGTCTCAAGCGTGACAGGAGGTGCATCCGGCCGAGGCGACAGTAGAGGAATCCCGTTGCGCTCGCCGCCGGCTTGAGGCCGGCGCAGCGAGCGCCGGGCGAGATCGGTGATGACCTCGCCGAGGCTGCGATCCTGCTGCCGGGCGATGGCCTTGGCCGCAACCAGGACGTCGTCATCGATCGCCAGTGTGGTTCTCATGTCGCCCTCCTGGTGCGCATCAATCATCACGCATCATATAGAGCAGCAACGTCGGGTACTCAAGCGGTGCGACTTCCGACAGCGGTGCGACTTCGTAGCGTCGTAAGCAGATGAGTTGTCCGGATTAGGTAGCACACGAGTTGTCCGATCACTCGTAAGCGAGTTTGGTTTCCCTCACCCTTTGACTACCGACAAAGTTGCGCAGGGCCGAGGGGACCGTTATGGCCGCGCTATCTAAGGGACGTGCCTTCCGGAAGCTTATCAGCTCGGGAGACTATCGGCAGAAGCTACGGAGGCTGCAGCAAGGACCGACGCACCCTTTTGGATGCGTCGGAGCAAAGGTCTACGCGTGGCGGATCTCCGTTCCCAGCACCTTCAGGCATTCGCGGATGAACGCTGCAAGCGCCGTCCAGCCCTTTGCCGAAACCATCGTGCCATCCACATATGCCTCCGTTGGAGACAGATCGATGTAGATGCCGCCCGCAAGCGTCACTTCGGGCTCGCAAGCCGCCAGTGCGCCGACCTTCTTGCCACGCACGACGCCGTCCACCGCAATCAGGATCTGCACGCCGTGGCAGATCGTGAAGATCGGCTTCTTGGTTTCGTGGAAGTGGCGCACCATCGCCTGTACGCGCTTGTCGGTGCGGATGTATTCGGGGCCACGGCCGCCGGCGCAGTACACAGCGTGGTATTGCTCCAACTGCTTCTCAGCGTCGGAAAAGGTCTTGTTGATCAGCGCATAGTGGCCGAGCTTTTCGGTGTAGGTCTGATCGCCCTCGAAATCGTGCAGCGATGTTTTGATCAGGTCTCCGGCGCTTTTGTCTGGGCACACGACGTGAACGGTGTGGCCCACCGCTTCCATCGCCTGCTGGTAGACGAAGATTTCGTATTCCTCGGTGAATTCACCAGTCAGCATCAGGATCTTTTTGCCTGGCATGGTCGTTCCTTTCCTGTGACAACGGCCGGGCGAGACCTGTACTCGCCTGGTAGGTTTGAGTTTCTAGAAGGGTGAATCGGGGAAGTAGTCTTCGTTGGCACTGACCGGCGTGATGACCGTCAACGGCGGGTACGGGGACATCGGGACAGTCTCAGTCGAACGCCAGCAACAAACGGTCGCGGGAATGCTCGATATGGCGACGCATCGCCTGCTCGGCAGCGGCAGGATCGGCCGCAGCGAAAGCGGCCAGGATGGCCTCATGCTCGTCAAGCGCCTCTTCGGTGACGCGCGAGTGGAACATCAGGCGAAATATGTGGAAGTGGGTATGCTGGTGCGCCAGCGTCTCGCGCACGAGTTCGTTATTGGCGAATTCCATGACCTTGTCATGGAAAATGGCATCCTGGCGGGCAAAGTTGGAATACCGCAGCCGCTCGTCCTTGCCCTCACGGCGCGCCATGACGCCGGCCGATTTCTGAAGCTGTGCGAGCTTTGTCTCGTCCATGAGCACCGCTGCCTTGGCTGCACCATGAGGCTCGAGCAGCAGGCGAAGCTCGTAGAGTTCATCGAACCGTCGTTTCGTGATCTGCGGCGCAGCGCGGTAGCCGATCAGATGCGTCTTCAGCACCAGGCCTTCGCCTTCGAGCCGGCCGAGCGCCTCGCGGATCGGCGTGTGGGATACGTTGAATTCCTTGACCAGGCTGTCGACGGTGATGCGCGAGCCCGGCGCAATCTTCAGGGACATGAGTTGCGCAAAGATCGCTTCGTAGACGTCCTCAACCAAGCTGCTGGAGCGCTGGATACGTCCGCCGGCGGGGTTCGCTTCGTCTACACTGGGTAAGTTCATGGGCTGCATTTTTTGCCTCTTGACACATCAAGTTGCTAACACGATGCTCCGGCCAATGCAATCCTATATCCTATACGATTTTATAGAGGATATTATTTGAGGCCATTTCAAGACAAAGCGATGGCGCTTGCGGTGGTCCTGCTGGAACAGCGTGCCGCCCTGGCAGCCCGTGCTTCCTCACCGGCTGAACGGACCGCCAGCGTTGCGGGCGATGGTTCGGCACGTCGATACGCAACCGCGCTGCGAGACGGGTTTTACATCGAACCCGGCCTTTGGGCCGAGTTGAACGCCATCTCGCATTCCAATCCAGTCATCATCACAGGATGCAGGTCATGAGCCTTTTCGCTGCCCTAAGGCTGCCGCGCGAAATCCTCTTCGGGAAGGGCCAACGCCACGTCATTCCGGTTGTCGCGGCGAGGCTCGGGCGTCGCGCACTCGTCTGCACCGATGAACGTTTTGCCGCAACGGGCCCGTTCGCAGAGATTGTCACGGGGCTGCGAGCCGCCTCGATAGACGTACTGGTGCATGATCGTGTGCTGCCCGACGTTCCTCGGGACACCGTTGCCGTCTGCGTCGAGGAAGCACGGAAGTTCGCGCCCAACGTGGTGATCGGCATTGGCGGCGGCAGTTGTCTCGACATGGCGAAATGCGCCGCGTTGCTCATCACTCACGGCGGTCAGCTCCAGGATTACTACGGCGAGTTCAAGGTGCCCGGCCCGACGCTGCCGCTGATCGCGGTGCCGACGACAGCCGGCACGGGCTCTGAAGTGACCCCGGTCGCCGTAATCTCCGATCCGGATCGCACGCTGAAGGTCGGCATCTCCAGCCCGTATCTGATCGCGGCCGCGGCCATCTGCGATCCTGAACTGACGATGACATGCCCGCCGGCATTAACCGCGATCGCAGGCGCCGATGCGCTGACGCATGCAATCGAGGCCTTCACCGCCGCCAGGCGCGGAACCGATCCCGGCCTTCCGCAGAACCATGTCTTTATCGGCAAAACCGCCTTGACCGATCACTTCGCCCTGCTGGCGATCAAGCTGCTTGGCCGAAGCCTTGAAACGGCATACCGCCGGCCCTCCGACGAGGACGCCCGGGCCGACGTCATGATGGGTGCACTTGCAGCCGGCTGCGCGTTCGGAACGGCCGGCACAGCGGCAGCGCACGCCGTGCAATATCCGGTTGGCGCGATAACCCACACCGCTCACGGATTGGGTGTCGCCACCATGCTGCCATTCGTCATGAAGTACAACAGAACAGCCGCAGTGACCGAGATGGCCGAGATCGCCAACGCGCTCTGCCTCGATGCAAAAGGCCGGACGCCCGAAGAGTTGGCCGACGCGACCATTGGCGAGGTCAGTCGGCTGTTTGGGGCAATCGGGATCACCCCCACGTTGGCCGAGCTGGGGCTGCCTGCCGACAAGCTCGATTGGACGGCGGAACAGGCGATCGGTATCGAGCGTCTCATCAAGAACAATCCGCGGCCATTCGATTTGAGGTCCATGCGACGTCTGGTCCAGGCCGCCTTTGATGGCGACCTCGCCAGCTGCGTCATGTAAACAATCGGGAATATCGAGATGAACACGTTTTCACAGGTTCTGTCGGATGATCAGGGCGTCAGCGACTTCCACACAATCTCGCACCGGCTGTATATTGGCGGCCAATGGCGGCAGTCCGCGGATGGCAGGGTAATTCCGGTCATTGATCCGTCGACGGAAGCCATCATCGCGGCCGTACCCGATGCGACCTTGGAGGACGCGGCCGCCGCCGTTGACGCCGCTGCCAAAGCAGCCCATGGCTGGCGGACAACGTCGCCGCGAAAGCGTTCCGAGATCCTCAGACGCTGCTTTGAGCTGATGACGGAACGATCGGAGGCACTGGCTACTCTCATCGCACTGGAAAACGGCAAGGCCCTGCGGGATGCCCGCGGCGAGATCGCTTATGCCGCGGAATTTTTCCGTTGGAATGCCGAGGAGGCCGTTCGCATTACCGGTGAATTCGGTACTGCGCCTTCCGGCACCAATCGCATTGTGGTCGACTACGAACCGATCGGCATATGCATCCTGATCACGCCCTGGAATTTTCCTGCCGCGATGGCGACGCGCAAGATCGCGCCGGCACTTGCCGCTGGATGCACGGTGATCCTGAAACCGGCCAGTGAGACCCCGCTTACCGCCTACGCGCTGGCCGCGCTCTACCAGGACGCAGGCGTTCCACCGGGGGTGGTTAACGTCCTGACAACCTCCAGTCCCGGCCCTTTGACAGCCGCCATGCTGGCCGATCCGCGGGTGCGCAAACTCTCCTTCACCGGTTCGACGAGTGTGGGCCGCGCTCTGCTGGCAGAGGCTGCCAGGCATGTGGTCTCGTGTTCCATGGAACTCGGCGGCAACGCACCGTTCATTGTGTTCGACGACGCCGATCTCGAAGCGGCGATCGATGGCGCAATGGTGGCCAAGATGCGCAACGCCGGCGAGGCCTGCACGGCCGCAAACCGCCTCTACGTCCAATCTGGCATCTACGAAGCCTTCTGCGAGGGCCTCGAGAAGCGGATGTCGTCGCTCAAGGTCGGCGCCGGCACCGACCCGGACACGGAATGCGGGCCTATGATCACGAAAAAGGCGATCGAGAAGATAGACCGCCTTGTCGTCGACGCGGTCACACGCGGCGCGCGGGTCTTGTGCGGCGGCTCAGTCCTGTCCGGACGTGGTTTCTTCTACCCTCCGACAGTGCTTCGCGACGTGCCGGGCGACGCAAAGATGGCGCATGAGGAGATATTCGGGCCGGTGGCGCCGATCTCCAGCTTCGAAACGGAGGCCGAGGTCATCGCGCGCGCCAATGACACCGAATATGGGCTTGCTGCCTACATCTACACGCGCGATCTGACGCGCGGCATGCGGGTGGCCTCCCGGATCGAGGCCGGGATGATTGCTCTCAACCGCGGGCTGATGTCCGATCCAGGAGCCCCCTTCGGCGGCGTCAAGCAGAGCGGGCTCGGCCGCGAGGGAGGGCAGCATCACGGCATTGCGGAATTCATGGAGGCGAAATACCTCGCCATCAGCATGTGAGCAGAAGAATGCAAGGCGATCCCTTTCGCATCCGCGACCACGTCGCGGATTTTGACGAAATCGTGCAGGACTTCGTTGATCGCAGCGAGGTCGCCCGCGCCACCATTGCGATGGCGGCAGACGTGGCCTACGGACCGGATCCGACCGAGACCATGGACCTGTTCTTTCCCGCGGGCAAAAGAACGGCGCTTCCGGTGCACATCTTTGTCCATGGCGGCTACTGGAGAATGTTCTCCAAGCGCGACTATTCATATATGGCGACGACGATTACCCAGGCCGGGGCCATTGCCGTCATCCTTGATTATGCTCTGATGCCCAAGGTCCGAATGGCGAGGATCGTCGACCAGGTGCGCCGGGCCAAGCAGTGGGTCCTGGCCAACATCGCCGATCATGGCGGAACCCCGGCGGCCCTGACCGTCAGTGGTCATTCGGCTGGAGCCCATCTTGCAACGTTCCTGTTCGATGGGGCGCACACCCCCTCGAATGTAAGGGCAGCCCTTCTGTTGAGCGGGCTCTACGATTTGAAGCCGCTCCAGGATTCCTTTCTCGCCAACGAGATTGGAATAACCGACGAGGAAGTCGCCATGTTCACGCCGCTCGCCTGTCGGCATGATCCTCAAACCAAGGCGGCGGTTCTGGTCGGAGCCAATGAGACGCCACCCTTCCATCAGCAAGCCGATCGATTCAAAGCAAGCTTGCTGCGGCAGGGATCGTTGGTAACGTCGCATGTGCTCCCGAACCGCAACCACATGGACAGTGTCAGAGATCTTGGCGTGCCGGGGACTGAGGCTGCCGATTGCCTGGCAAAACTGATCGCCAAGGCCTGCTGACTAACTCGGGTTCTCCAGGCGATTTGTTTTGCGCCACTCCTCGTACTCCCCGCGGGCATCGTCATGCAGCGGATAGTAACGCTGCAACGGGCCGCCCTCCATGAGCTTCACTCGTGAGAACTCCTCCCAATCATGATGCTTTTGTGATTCTTCGATCACCTTCGGGGCCATCACGACGGGAAGCACCACCACCCCGTCGTCGTCGGCGACAATGATATCGCCGGGGATCACCGTGACACCGCCGCAGGCAATCGGAACGTTGACGGCATTGGGATAGATGCTGGTTTGCACATGATAGTTTGGCGTCCAGCCGCGCAGCCATAGGGGCAGGTCGAGCTTTTCGACATTGGGCCGGTCGCGCATGCACCCGTCGATGACGATACCCGCCCCGCCCCTGCCCTTGAAATACGTCGACATCATATCGCCGAAGACGCCCGAGCTCATATCGCCGCGCGCGTCGACCACGACCACATCGCCCTCCTGCGCGTGATAGAGCACGTGCCGGTGCAGTTGCGTCTCCGGATCAGCATATTCTCCCTCGGTGAAGAGGTCCGGCCGCTGCGGCAGGAACTGCAGCGTCAACGCCTGCCCGACGATCGACTTCCCGTGGTTTTGCGCCACCGGACCGACCATATGCGGATTGCGGAAGCCCATGTGGCCAAGCGTGCCGGCAACCGTCGCGGCGCCGATCTCCCTTAGCGCGTCGATCAGGTCTTTAGGCGGCCGCGTGATATCGGAAGTATGCGTCATTGTGGACTCCGGATGAATGGAACTACCAGTTCGTAACAGAACCATCGCGGCGCTTAAGGTGAGGCGCTTCCCAGAAACGCAAACTCTGCGCCTGGACCGCAACTTCGTTGACCTCGACGCCGAGTCCCGGCAGATCGCCGACCGGGTAATCGGTCCCGTCGAGCCGTGGTTGCACGGGGAAGAAGTCGGAATTGTCGAAGCCCAGCTTTGTTTCGGGTGCCCTGGTCTCGAGCCACGCGAAGTTGGGTACCGCGGCAGCGAGATGCACGGTCGCGGCCGTGCACACTGGACCAAGGGGATTGTGCGGCATCAGGTCCACATAATGCGCCTCGCTCCAGCCAGCGATTTTCATCGCCTCGGTGAGCCCGCCGACATTGCAAATATCGATCCGGTTGAACTGATGGATGCCGCGCTCGATATAGGGCAGGAACTGCCACTTGCTGGCAAATTCCTCGCCGATGGCAAAGGGGATTTCGGTCATCGTGCGCAGCGATTCATAGGCCTCCGGCGTCTCGGCCCGTATCGGCTCCTCGAGGAAATCAAGCACGCCGCGACCGAGCTTGTTGCAGAAGCTCGCCGCCTCTGCCACCGACAGCCGATGATGATAGTCGAGGCCGAGGACCACGTCGCTGCCCAGCGCCTCGCGCGCCTTGTTCAGCATACCCGCGGTAGCGCCGATGGACTCGCGCGGCTCGAAGATGTCCTTGCTGTTTTGCCCGAAGGGGAAGAAGCGGATCGCCTGCCACCCCTGCGCGCGAAGTTCGCGGGCCCGTTCGATGGCAACGTCGCCCTCGGCCTCGTCGCCGGTCGAGGCAAAGGTGGGAATGCGGTCGCGCTGCTTGCCGCCCAGCAGCTCGTAGACCGGCACGCCCAGCGCCTTGCCCTTGATGTCGTGAAGGGCGATGTCGATGGCGGAAATCGCCGCCTGAAGGACTCGCCCGCCTTCGAAGTACTGGCTGCGGTAAATCTCCTGCCAGATCCGCCCGATCTGCATCGGGTCGCGGCCGATGAGAAACTCGCGATAGTGCTCGACCGCGCCGGCCACGGCCCTCTCGCGACCGCTCAAGCCGCTCTCGCCCCAGCCGAAGATGCCCTGGTCGGTCTCGACCTTGACGAGCATCTGGTTGCGCGTTCCTACCCAAACCGGATAGGGCTTGATCGCGGTGATCTTAAGCTTCTCAGTCATCCACGCCCACGTTCCACACGCATCGGCCCTATCTCAGTTGGCCTTGAGGGCCATTTCAGTTTCGCCATCGAACAGATGCATCCGCTCCTGGTCGAACTCGAGCCAGATCTGCTCGTCGGGCGCGACGGCAATGTTCGGCGGCACGCTGACGTTGACGATAGCGCCGGACAGGAACGCCTGAACGAAGGTGACGTCTCCGGTCGGCTCCACCGTATAGGCCTTGGCCGGGACGCTGCCTGGCACCGCACTCTTGTGGAGCTTGATCGTCGAGTGACGTGCGCCGAGCACGACTTTCCGGGTCGTCGCTTTCGCCACCTTCTGGGCATTGCGCGGTGAGAGCTCAAGGCGCCAGCCCTCGGCGCCGGTCAACACCGTGTTGCCGTTTGCCGTCGAGGCCTGCAGCGGAATAAGGCTCATCGCCGGGCTGCCGATGAAGCTGGCCACGAACATGTTCACCGGATGGGCAAAGACCTGCGCCGGTGAATCGTATTGCTGCAGGTAGCCGCCATTCATCACCGCCATCTTGTCGGCCATGGTCACGGCTTCGAGCTGGTCGTGCGTCACATAGATGATCGTCGCCTTGAGGTCCTGGTGGAAACGCTTGATCTCCGACCGCATCTGCACGCGCAGTTTGGCATCGAGGTTGGACAGTGGCTCGTCCATGAGGAACACTGCGGGGTCGCGAACGAGGGCACGGCCAAGAGCCACACGCTGCTGCTGCCCGCCCGAAAGTTCGCGCGGCTTGCGCTCGAGCAGGTGCGTCATGTCGAGCACTCGCGCCGCTTCCTTGACCTTCTTGTCGATCTCGTCCCTGGGGAGTTTGCGCATCTGAAGCGGGAACGCCAGGTTCTTGTAGACCGATTTCTGCGGGTAGAGCGCGTAGTTCTGGAACACCATTGCGATGTCCCGGTCCTTGGGGTCGAGGTCGTTGACCACGCGCTCGCCGATGATGATGTCGCCCGATGTGATCGGGGTCAGCCCAGCGACGAGATTGAGCGTGGTTGTCTTGCCGCAGCCTGAAGGGCCGACGAGCGCAACGAACTCGCCGTCATTGACCGTCAACGAGACGTGGTTGACAGCTTTGAAGCCGCCATAGCTCTTGACGAGATCTTGGAGGACCACGTGGGCCATCGGCAACTCCCTAGTGCTTGACCGCGCCTTCTGTAAGGGCGCGTACGAAGTATCGTTGCAGGACCAGGAACAGCACCACGACGGGCACGCTCATCATGAAGCTGGCCGCCATCAGGCCCGGAAAATCCGTCGTATTTTCCGAGAAGAAGCGTTGGATGCCGACCGGCAGGGTCAACTGCTCGTTCTTGGAGAGGAAGGTGTAGGCGTAGATGTACTCGTTCCACGCGCCGATGAAGGAATAGATTGCGGTGGCGATGATCCCCGGCGTCGAGAGCGGCATCACGATCATGATGAAGGCCTGGAACCGTGTTGCGCCATCGATGCGCGCCGCCTGCTCAAGCTGCACCGGGATATTGTCGTAAAAGCCCTTGAGCAGCCAGATCGCCAGCGGCAGGCCAAAGGTGAGATAGGTGAGTATCAGTGAGCCATGCGTGTTTATCAGACCGATCGCGCGCATCAGGATGAAGAGTGGCACGAGAAAGATCACCGCCGGGAACATATTGCGCAGCAGCACGGCAAAGAACAGGAAATTCCGGCCGGGGAAACTGAAGCGCGAAAACGCGTAGGCCGCTGGGACAGCCACGATCACTGAAAGGATTGTCGTGACGGTCGACACGAAAAGGCTGTTCCAGAAGAAGCGGAGGAAGTCCTGGCCGACGCTGTTCTGCGGATCGAGCAGTTTCTGATAGCTGGCGAGGGTAGGTTCGTCCGGCCACCATTGCGGCGGGAATTGCGTCGCCGCGAATCCGGACTTGATCGAGGTGATCAGCATCCAGATCATCGGCAACGCGGTATAAAGCAGCATGAACACGAGGAATATGCGCCCGGCCCACCGCCATCCGTCGACGCGCATGCGGCGACGGGTCTGGGCTCGAGGGGCTGTCTCGGCAATCGTGCTCATGCGCTCCCCTCTTTCCGCTCGTTGCCGCTTAACGCACGGACGTAGAAGTAGCCCAGCGTCATCAGCGTGAGGAACAGGAGCACCGAATAAGCCGATGCCACGCCCCAGCGCTGCCGTCCGAAGGCGAGCTCATAAATGTGGGTTATCCAGATATGCGATGCGTTCGACGGCCCGCCGCCGGTCATGATCCAGGGGATGATGAAGGAATTGAAGTTGGCCACCGCGAGCAGCAGCATCGTCACCACCGAGACGTTGCGCAAGTGCGGGAAGGTGACGTGCCAAAAGCGCTGCCACGCATTGGCACCGTCGACTTTTGCGGCGCGCAGCAATTGGTCGGGGACTGTCTGCAGGCCGGCCATCATCATGATCATGGCAAACGGAAACTCGCGCCAGATATTGACGACGATCAGGGAGGGCAGCACCGTGCTGACATTGTCGATGAAATTCGGCGGCTGGTCGGCCAATCCGCGGCCGACCAGCACCGCGCCGATGACCCCGAAGTCCGAATGGTAGATCCACTTCCAGATATAGGAGGCGGCGACGGCGCTGATGACCCAAGGGATGATCAGGATAGCGCGCAAGACACCACGGCCGATGAAGTCGCGGTGGAGCGCCAGCGCCGTTGCAAACCCCAGGACAAAGGAGATGAAAGTGGACCCCAGCGTCCAGATCAGTGTGTTCCAGGTGACCTTCCAGAACACCTGACTGGTGAGGATGGTCGTGTAGTTGTCGAAGCCGATGAAGGTCTTGTCGCGGAGTTGCAGGCCAGGCGGTGTCTTAAAGAACGACAGCTCGACTGTGTAGTAGATCGGATAGGCGATGACGATGAGCATCACGGCGATCGCTGGGAGCACGTACGCGTAGTCGGCGCGATGCTCCCAGATCTTCCGCAGCGCGCCGGACCAACCGGGTTGCAATCTTCGGCGAGCCTCGGCCTTGCCGGTCACGATCGTCACTTGTGGCGTGCCCTTTTTCTTCGGAACGAGGCGGCTGCGCCAGCGGCGCAGCCGTCAGTCGTAGGTCCGGCCTGGACTAGAGTCCGCCCATCAGGTCTTTTACCTTCTTGGCCGCGTCGTCCGCTGCCTCGTCGACGGTCATCGCTCCGGTCAGGGCATTCTGCAGCATGTCCGGGATGATGATGTTCATGATCTCGGGGGCCTGCGGCAGAGCTGGGAACGGGATGCCGTATGGCAGCATCGAGGTGGTGACGTCGAGGAACTTGATGTTGTCCAGACGTTCCTTCATCCACTTGGTCTTGAAGCCGTTGAGGTTGCCCGGGTTTGATCCCGCGTAGGCCATCTTCAGCGACCATTCAGGGCTCGTCCACATGCAGATGATAGCTTTCGCAGCCGGCTCGTCTACCTTGCCGCCCTCGACGTATTCGGGTTTCAGGATGTGAATGTTCGAGCCGCCGAACACGACGGCGCGCTTGCCGTCGGGACCAGTCGGGATCAGGCCGTAGCGCATGTTGTCGATGACCGTCTGCGCCTTGTCCTTGTCGGTGCCCGTCGCCTTTTTCTGCAGGTCGAGCATGACGTTGTAATCGGACGGGTGCGAGATCATCATGCCGAGCTGGCCGGCGACGAACAGGGGCTGATTATCGGCCTGCTGGTTGGTGAGCGCCGAAACCGGAACCGACTTGTCGCGAACATACATGTCGTAGGAGGCTTGCAGCGCCGCCTTGCTCTGTGGACTATCGAGCTGGACCTGCTCATAGGTCGGATTCGCGGTGGCTTCGTCGAAGACGCCGCCGCCATAGGCCCACAGCTGTGGCATGAAACGGTACGGCGTATTGCCGGCATTCTTGCGCGCCACGAGGCCGTAGCCGGCAATGCCGAGCTTGTCGTGGATCTGCTTGGAATATTTGACGACATCTTCCCAGGTTGCCGGAGCCTTGTCCGGATCGAGGCCCGCACGCTTGAAGATGTCGGCGTTCCAGATGAACGCCATCGTCTCGTTGTTGGTCGGAATGCCGTAGGTCACGCCCTCCCAGGTCACGGCCTTCATGGCGCCGGGCCAGAAATCCTCGGTCGAATACCCCACGTCCTCTGGCTTGAGCGGCTGCAGATAGCCCTTTGAGGCGAACTCGGTACCACCCAGGATTTGCAGGCGGACCGCCATAGGCGCGGCATTGCCCAGGAGCGCGGTGCGGAACTTGTCGAGAAGATCGTTATAGGTGAGGGCTTGTTCCTCGAGCTGGATGTTCGGATATGTTTTGCGGAAGGTCTCGAAGAATTCCTTGTAGTACTGGCGCAGGAGGTCCGGGTCGCCTTCGAACACGCCCTGATACCAGAAAGTCAGTCGCCCCTTGTAGTCGAGCGGTGTGACCTTGGCGCAATCGGCCGCCGTGTCAAAATCCTGTGTGCCCGCAATCGAGCGCACATATTCCGGCGACCACTTGCTCAGGTCGACCGGCGGTGCACCCAGCGCCGATGTAGACGTCAGGGATGCCATCAAAGCAGTGGCGACAGTGCCGCGCAGGACGGCACTGCCGAGCGCAATTCTCGTCATAGGTATCCTCCCTGGTTCTCCCATGCCGCCCTAAAGCGGTCCTTGCTCGTTTCGATCGCGAGGATGCCTCTTTCAACTCAGTGTATCCTCTCGATCGCTTGGTACGTTTTCAGATCATGGATTGCCTGTCAACGCGCCAGATCGTACATTGTTTGCGAAAGCCGTGTGTGATATCGGGCAAAGTATGTATTAAATTGGGGAGCCGGCCTTGGCCGAAATAAGCGATTTCAAAGCGATGCCACCGGTGGGGACCGATCCCATCGGGGCCTCCAGCGAGGGCGCCTCGCTTTATGAATTGATCAGGGAAGATATCATCGAGGGACGGCTCGCCGCCAACGAACGGCTTGTCGTCACCGATCTCGCCCGGCGTCACGGCACTTCGACCAATCCTGTGCGCGAGGCCCTGCAGTTGTTGCGCGGCGAAGGGTTTGTCACCTTTGTCGCCAACCGTGGGGCGCGCGTGCGACCCATTGATCAAGATTTTGTCCGAGATATCTACGAGATCGGTGTTCTGATCGAGCCAGCCCTGACACGATGGTTTGTGAATATGGCTACCGGCGAGGACATCGCCGAACTCGAACGTCTCCAAGGCCTGATCGAAGAGAACAATTTCGCCGACACATTCAGGCATAGTGAGCTGGATACCGCTTTCCACACCGTGATGTACCAGCGGCACTACAACCGCCACGCAGCCGAGCTTTGGTGGAAGCATCGCGAAGTGCTGCGAGCCGTGAGCCGTCGTTTCAATTTCACGCTGGCGCGACGTGCCGCGATCATGCGCGAGCACCGCGAACTCATCGCGCTTGTGAAGGCGGGAGAGGCCGACAAGGCGGCCGAACTCGTTTCCCGCCATGTCGAGGGTTCGGGCCGGCATATTCTCGAACAGATGCGAGCGCGCAACGCCGCTCGGGCCGGATAAAATGTCCAGTCCAGAACATCGTTAGCTGACCATTTTCAGGCAAAGGTAGTTGAGATGAAAATCACGAGCATTCGGCCGTGGCTGATCAAGTCCGATGCTTCTTACTGGGGAGAGTTCCTGTTCGTCGAAGTGACGACCGACGAGGGAGTGAGTGGCTGGGGAGAGATCACCACCACGACAAGGCTCGCCAACCGCGCTCTCTGCACGATCCTGCGGCAGATCGGCGTCGCCGTGACAGGCGAGGATCCGGCGCGTATCGAGCATCTCTGGCACAAGATCTTCCGCAGCTTCACCTACATGGGAAGCCGCGGCGCCGCCGTCGAATGCGTGAGCGCCATCGATATTGCCCTCTGGGACATCCGGGGCAAAGTCCTCGGCAAGCCGATTTACGAGCTGCTTGGCGGGCCGGTACGCGATGAAATCGCGCTCTACACCCATCCCAACCAGGCCAAATTCACCAGCAAGGAGGCTGTGGTCCGCGAAATTCTAGACATTGTCGAGTCCGGACACACTGCGCTCAAGTTCGATCCCTACCCCCACCAGGGCCGCAGCGCCGATGGCCTGCCCCGCGAACAGCGAGACGGCTACCTCGATGGCAGCATGACCCGCAAGGACGAGCGCGAAGCCGCCGAACTCACGGCTCTGATCCGCGAAACGGCAGGACCCGATGTCGACATTCTCATCGATGCGCACGGCCGCTTCGACGTCCCCACCGCCATTCGCCTCTGTCGGAGCCTCGAGGAGGCCGGCCAGATCGACTGGTTTGAGGAGCCCTGCCCGCCCGAGAGCCTTAACGCCCTCAAGCAGGTACGTGAGAAGGTCAATACCGCCATCTCGTGGGGCGAGCGCGGCCACACGAAGTGGGATTTCGTGCCGGTACTCGAGAACAGGCTCGCTGATTACATCATGCCCGACGTTACCTGGACCGGCGGCATTACCGAACTCAAGAAGATTGCTGCGCTATGCGAAGCCTACTACGTGCCGGTCTCGCCACATGACGCCGCGGGACCGATCAACGTGGTTGCGGGAGCGCAGGTGATGATGACCGTTCCCAACTTCTACAAACTTGAAACATCGGAGTGGAACCTGGGCAAATACGATCACCTGATCGACAGACCACTCGACATTTCGAACGGCAGCCTCAAGCTGACGTCGAAGCCTGGTCTCGGTATTGAGATGGACCGCGACTACCTGCAGGCCCACGAGATTGAGCTGGGCTAGCAACACGCTGTGCCGGCCCAGGGTGCGGGACGACAAGCCGAAAACGAGGATAAGTCATGGCAAAGACAGGTGGCGCCGACGAAGCGCTCAATCGGGTAAACGCGAACTCCAAGCCATCCCAGCTTCGCATCACCGACATGCGGGTAGCCGAAATCGTCGGCGCGCCGTTCACCTCAACCCTGCTCAAGATTTACACCAACCAGGGCATCGTCGGGCTTGGCGAGGTGCGCGACGCCGCCAGTGCCACCTACGCGCTGATGCTGAAGAGCCGGCTGCTTGGCGAGAACCCTTGCGACATCGACCGCCTGTTTCGCCGGATCAAGCAGTTCGGTGGCCACGGCCGGCAAGGCGGCGGCGTCTCGGCGGTCGAGATCGCGTTGTGGGATCTCGCCGGCAAGGCCTATGGCGTTCCCATCTACCAGATGCTCGGCGGCCGGTTTCGGGAGAAGGTGCGCATCTATTGCGACACCGACGCTACCGTGCCGAGCGGCACCGAGACCGGCAAGCGCCTCAAGCAGCGCATGGCGCTCGGCTTCACCTTCCTCAAGATGGATCTGGGGCTGATGCAGATCGCGGATGTACGCGGTGCGGTCGTCTCCCCTGCCGGTTCACTTGAAGGGTACCGCATCCATCCCGGCCGCGGACCGGTCAAGACCATGGAGGAGCGGCGCGCCCGCAATGCCGCTTACGATTTGCATAACGTCCCCCATCCGTTTACCGGCCTCCACTTTTCCGACAAGGGCCTCGACCTGCTTGAACAGTACATTGCCGAGGTTCGCGATGTTATCGGCATGGATATTCCGCTCGCCATTGACCATGTCGGCCACATCTCGCTGCAGAACGGCATTCGGCTCGCCAGGCGGATTGAAAAATACGTGCCGGCCTGGCTCGAGGATGTGATCCCATGGCAGTACACCGAGCAGTTCCGGCAACTGCAGGCCGCCACTACGGTGCCGATCTGCACCGGCGAGGACATCTACCTTAAGGAAGGCTTCGAGCCTCTGCTCAAGAGCGGCGGCCTCTCCATTATCCACCCGGACCTGCTCACCAGCGGGGGCATCCTCGAGACCAAGAAGATCGGCGACATGGCCCAGGACCACGGCGTCGCAATGGCCATCCATATGGCCGAAAGTCCAATCGCCGCAATGGCCGCGGCACATGTCGCGACCGCGACCGAAAACTTCATGGCGCTCGAATACCACTCTGCCGATGTCGACTGGTGGGACGATATCGTCACCGGCGTTCCCAAGCCGCTCGTGAAGGACGGCTTTATCACTGTTCCGGACAAACCTGGCCTGGGGATTGACGACGTCGTCGACGAGGTGATCTCGCAGCATCTGCAGCCGGGTGTCACCGGCATCTGGCAGCCCACGGATCACTGGGACAACGAGTATTCCTGGGACCGCACCTGGAGCTGAGGCGAAAAGAACCGAAGATGAAGATCACCGATCTCCGCTGCGCCGTCATCGGCAAACATCCCATCGTCCGCATCGTTACCGACGAGGGCCTCTATGGCCTTGGCGAAGTCGAGTTCACCAAGACCTATCTCAAGCCTTGGGTGCTGCATTTTCGCGATGCGCTGATCGGCGAGGACCCTACCGACGTCGAGCGGGTGATGCTGAAGATCCGCCAACGCGGCTCTTTCAAGCCCTATGGCGCGGCGGTAAGCGCTATCGAGCATGCGCTGTGGGACATAGCCGGCAAGGCCGCAGGCGTGCCGGCCTACAAACTGCTCGGCGGCAAGGTGCGCGACAAGGTGCGCGTCTATAACGGCTCGATCCGGCAGAAGCGAACGGGGGACCGGCCGGAGGATTACGCCGCCGACGTGAAATGGATGATAGAGCAGCCGCAGAATTTCTTCATGATCAAGCAAGGGATCTCGTTCCACTCCAACATGAAGGACACCATCGAGGACTTCCATTACGGCGTGAAGCAGAATAAGGCTGGCTACCACGGTGCCATGGATCAGGGCGTCATCAGCGAGCGCGGTTTCAACCACATGCTCGATTGCGTGATCGCGATGAAGGAAGTGCTGGGCGACAAGGTGAGCCTGGCGCTCGACTGCGGCCCGGGCTGGATGCTGCCCGATGCGATCAAGTTCGCTCGCGCGGTCGAGAAGTACAATTTGATGTNCCGGCGAGCAGATATACCTGCGGCACAATTTCAAGGAGCTGATCGAAACGCAGGCGGTGCGCGTCATCGGCCCGGATCCGGCCGATATTGGCGGCATTGCCGAGCTCAAATGGGTCGCCGAGCACGCCTATATGCACTCGATCCTGATGGCACCGCACGGCACCGCGAACGGCCTTCTAGGCCTCGGCGCGCTGATCAATGTCTGCGCCACGCTGCCCGCCAACTACATTGCGTTCGAATACCCGAGCGCCTCCGACCCCTGGTGGGAGGACCTCGTAATCGGCCTGCCGTCGCAGATCGTGAAGGACAGCATGGTGGACTTGCTGGAAGCGCCGGGGCTGGGCCTCGACATCGACGCCGAAGCAACCAGGAAGTATCTCCGGGAAGAGGATGCAGGCTTCTTCGACTGAACCATCCTTCTTGCGCCACCCAGCACCGCGCGGACTGATTCTCGCAAATTGGCATCCAGAATGACCGTTTCGGGGCCTGGAGCCGTCGGTCTGCTTCGGATCAGCGGCTGGCCAAAGCCGACGTAGCTTGTCGGAAGCTCCCGAGCAAATGCCGGCTTCCTGATTTCCATGCCCGGAAGCGAACCGTCACAAATCCGCCATCTCAGGCATCACCTTGCAGACGGCCGGTTCGCCTTTTCGACGGCATAGGGTGTATGGAGCACCCGACGCCCCCACCCCTACCTCTGAAAATGCCCCAACCCGTTCTCATTCAGATAGTCCACCGTCATCACCCGCGCGCGAATGCCGCCGGGGGAACCGACGAACTTCACCGATGACAGCGAGCCGGTCGGCGCGTTCTCTCCGCGGGGCGTGAGGGCGTAGGTGTCGCCGTCCCAGTGATCGAGCGTGAACTGCATGGGCTTGGGGCCGAGTTCGAGCATCAGCTTGTCGCCATCGGCCCGCACGGTGGCGGTGTCGAAATAATTGCTCGTATATTGGCCCTCGTAGAAGGATGGACTGCGCGCCTTGGCGGGGTTCGTCGGCTTGTCCTCGCCGGCGAGGTCGCCCACCGGCTTGTAGTAGCCCATGAACCGCGGCTTGATGTAGGGATACCAGTCGCGGGTGACCTGGCCATATTGCACGATGTCCATGAAGCTGGCGGCGACCGCCTCGGCGGCGCCGACGGGGGAGCCGTTGGTGAGCACGACGATGCCGACATCGGCCGAGGGCAAGATCTGGAAGGTGGTGCCGGCGCCGAGCAGGAAGGCGCCGGAATGGCCCATGGTGGTGCGCCCATTGGCGTTCACCCCCACATTGAAGCCATAGCCATAGGAGCTGGCCCGCGTATCGGGCGTCTCGCCGCGGTAGGTCACGCTCTGCGGTGTGATGGCGGGCTGCAGGATCTTCGGGTCGATCATGGGCTGGCCGTTATAGGTGCCGTCGCCAAGCAGCAGGATCATCCACTTGGCAAGATCCTGGGCGCTGGAGGAGACGCCGCCCGCCGGCGCCTGCTGGTCGGGGTCGCGGTCATAGAGCGGCTCGAACACATTCTCCGCCACGCGCGCATGCAGCAGGGCGCGGTTCTTGCCGGCGGCAATGAAGTCCTCGTGCCGATAGCTGCTCGAGCGCATGCCGAGCGGATCGAACAACAGGCTCTTGGCCAGCGGCTCCCAAGGCTGTTTCTCGGCGTGGGCCACTGCCTCGGCGCCGATCGTCGTGCCGAAATTGGCGTAGTGATAGGAGATGCGGAAGGGATCGAGCGGCACCATCCACAGGCTCCCGACGATCTGCTTGCGCTGGAAGCCGAGATCCTCGAGTTCGTCGCCCGCCGCCATCGGCAGGCCCGAGCGATGCGCGAAGAAATCGCCGATGGTGGCGTTGCCCGAGACATAGTCGAGATTGAGGCGGAAGCCGTCCCAGACCTTGCGGACCGGGGTATCCCAGTCGAAGCTGTGGTCCTTCGTCATGGCGATCGCGGCCACCATGGCCGAGATCGACTTCGACACCGAGGCGACCTGGAAAATGGTGGTGCTGCTGACCTTAGAAGTGTCGTCCCGGTTGTCGCGAAGGCCATAGCCCTCGTCAAAGATCATTTTGCCGCCATGCACCACCGCCACGGCGAAGCCGGGAACGTCGGATGCTTCCTTGACTTTCTTGACGATGTCCGGCAGCGCGGCCAACGCCTTCTCGACACCGCCGGGATACAGCTGCATAGCATCCTGCGGCGGCGATGGCCCAAGCTCCGGCAGGCAGGACTGCGCGGCTGCCACGGCGGGCAGCATGATAACGAGGGAAAGTACCAGGAGAGCAGCGACCTTCTTCATTGCATGTCCTCAAACTTGCACCGGCAGATGATCGGACCATACGCGGCAAGATGAAAGATGGTTACAGCTATTTTCTACTGATATGTTTAAGTCCAAAGATCAGACAGAGACGGCGGCTGCGCGCATGTGATTTCGGGACCTGGTGAAGTATCCGCGTTACCCACGCGCCCGGCAATTGGATGGGACTGCGCGGGAGAACGTCAAGTTCCAAGGCCGGGCGGCAAATGGCATCCGATCACGAGTTGTTCGCCAACGGGCTGGCGGCCAACCAGAAAGTCATCGAAGCCAGCTATATGGCCCATCGCGAGGCCCTATGGCCTGCTGCATGGAGTCCGAGGGCCGAGGGGCCGGGACGCTTCGTCTTCACCGATCTTGCCTGCGACACGGGGCCGTTTGCTGTCCGTCCGGTTATTGCCGCGGGACCAGTTAAAGCCGCCGTTCGGCTCACGTGAAGATCCTATGGGGATGGAAGGCGACCAGCGCTCTGCCAGAGTGAAGTCGCCAAACATCACCTGGAGGTCAGCATGCAAGCCAACACCACCAAAGCCCCGGCCGCTATCCGCGTCGATCTTGCCGCAATATTTGTCTCGTTAGAACTGTCTCGTTCAAAATGGCTCGTGACTTCGCTTGCGCCAGGTGCGGGCGAGAGAATATCGAGACACATCGTGCCGGGGGGGCGACATCCCGGGTTTGCTCGATCACGTCGCAGAGCTGCAACGAAAGGCGGAAGTGCGGACAGGGCAGAGCTTCCGGGTCATATCAATCCAGGAAGCTGGTCTGGATGGATTCTGGATACATCGGGTCCTCGAACGCGAAGGCATCGAGAGTTATGTCGTGGACCCGGCATCCATTGCCACATCGCGTCGCCGCCGGCGGGCCAAGACCGACAGGATTGACGGGGAAGCACTGGTTCGAGCGTTGCTGGCCTACAACCGCGGCGAGCCTAGGGTTTGCGCCATGTTGCGAGTGCCAACGCCGGAGGAGGAAGACCGTCGCCGGTTGGTGCGGGAGCGGAAGGCTCTGACGAACGAGCGGATCAGGCACGTCAACAGGATAAAGGGCCTTTTGTTCAGCCAAGGCGTGTCCGGATACGAACCGTTGAAAGGCGATCGACGCAAACGCCTCGACGCGCTCATTACCGGAGATGGACGTCCACTGCCGCCAGCGCTCAAGGCGCAGATCAGCCGCGAACTTGATCGCATCGAGTTGCTGATCCAGCAGATCAAGGATGTTGAAGAGGCCCGCGACGCCATGCTCGTCGCGGCAGATGTACCAACACCGGCCCTGCTGCTCAGCCTCAAGGGAATAGGTCCGGAGTTCGCGGCCGTCCTGTGGTCTGAGGGATTGTCGCGCAAGTTTGACAATCGACGACAGGTTGCCGCCTACGCTGGTTTGGTGCCAACGCCCTGGCAAAGTGGGCAGATTAATTGCGAGCAGGGAGTCTCGAAGTCCGGCAATCCTAGGCTCCGGTCGACGCTTGTCCAGGTTGCGTGGCTCTGGGTGCGCCATCAACCCAATTCCGCACTCAGCCAGTGGTTCAGGGCGCGAGCCATCCAGAATGGTGGCCGGTACAAGAAGACGGCGATCATCGCCCTCGCTCGGAAACTGCTTGTTGCACTGTGGAAATACGTGAACGCCGGAGTCGTTATAGAAGGAGCTCTCCTGACGAAACCATCAGCGTAGACGCCAATCGATCATAACAATCTCTAGGCCGATCAGGCCTGGCAGATCCTCGGTAGACGAACCGACGAAACTCATGGCCTCAACAGCCGCCGCTGAAGAATGGTTTCGTCTCTTGGGTCCGAATCCGCCGCAAGCGGGATCATGGAACAGGTGCATGCGCCCTGACCGAATATAAGGTGGACTGGGTTCGTTCGCGAACCGCGTCACGCAAACGGACCCATCGAATGGATCTGCGGATTGCCCGGAGGTACATGACAATGTCGACGTGACGCCGTTTGTGGTTGACCATCCCCATATAAGAGTTTCGGGCGCCGGCAGGCGTACGAAAGTCCCCGAGGAAGGAACCCGCGGGCCGCAGACGATGGCTATGGGGATTTCGGATTTCGGCAGACGTCGGCGATGGCGTGACCGCCGTCGGGAAGCGCTGGGGTGAATGCGGACAGACCGCTTCGTTGCGCCCCCGCGCGGTGTTGTCGGCTTGGTCGGCAGCTGGACGCGACCTCTTCAGCATCGAGGATCATCATGGACGTGCGTCGATCCGTTGCCGGAGGCTGAGTGCCTGCAGCTGAAGGCTGAACCATTCCATGCCGGGTCATGGCGTGCTGCTCCCGGTCGACCGGGAGCCGTGTGGTGGTCCGCGCGGTTGCCTCCACCGTTCAAACAGCTCGATGACGATCATGCGGCCGCCGCAGCACGGGCACGGCGGGCGGAAGTCGTCCGGTTCGTCGGGGTCGCCGTCGTCGGGCGGCGCGGCAGGGGCAGTCGAGGATCGCCCTCACTGACCCTCCTGGGTAAGTTGGAAGATACTGGCCGTCCGAGCAGGACCAACGTTAGTTAGCTCACAGTACGTGAAAGAAGCAAAAGAACCCGGTTGCGGCGGAAGAAATTCCCCCTGGTGCTTCCATGCGAGGCAGGTTTTGATCGTGTCGAAAGATTTTTGTTCTCGGCGTTCATCGATGCGGCCATCGATAAATACAAGAGAAATTACATGCGCGGTTGCATTTAGAGATTGAGGATCTGCTTTCGCAGCCGTTGGCACTGCCAAGAGAAGAGCCAGAGCGATGATGAGCTTGGTGCGATTCATGTCGTCCTCCGTTTCATCCGGTGCTGCTGGGGTCGCTTGGAGGCGAAGGCCGAATGGGCTAGACTAGGAAGCGCGCCAGGAAGGTGAAATGTCCCGAACGGCCCCTGAAATTGACCTGAAATCTGCTGAAACGATCACGTTCCGCGGTTTCGTCTTCCTGAGCAAAAGCAAAGAACTCCGAACCGTCGAAGGCAAAGCGGTCAATCTTCGCAGCCAGTCCGCCGAGGTGCTCTCGGTGCTCGCGGCGCGACCGGGCGAAATCGTGTCCAAGGATGCTCTGATGCAGGCGGTTTGGCCCGATACCTTCGTGACCGACGACAGCCTCACTCAATGCATTGCCGATATTCGCCGCGCGTTGGGGGACGACGCGCACGTGATGGTGGAAACCGTCCCAAAGAGAGGCTACCGACTGAACGCCGATCTATGGGACGCGGCGGACCCAAACGCCGCAGCCGGCACGGAACGTGCCAGGACCCGATTCTCGCAGCGCGGCTTCATTCTTGCTGCACTCGCTCTCCTTGCGGCAGCGATCGGCGCATACTACGGCGCGGAAGCCTGGCGAGCCGCTCCCGTTCGTTCGAGCGACATGCCCAGGATTGCGATCCTTCCCTTCGACGACATGAGTGCAGGTGCGGACAAGGGATATCTCAGCGATGCCGTTGCCGAGGGGATCATCACCGAGCTGGCGCGGAGCAAGACTTATGCCGTCATCGCCCGGAACTCGAGCTTCAGGTACCGCGGTAAGCCGATCGACGCCAGACAGATTGGAGATGAACTCGGCGTCGACTACCTGCTCGAAGGTAGCCAGCAGAAGATCGGAGACCGGCTGAAAGTGTCCGCCCAGTTGCTGAATGCGCATGACGGATCACATGTCTGGGCCAACTCCTACAACCGGGAGATTGGCGATCTTTTCGTCGTCCAGGAGGAAATCATCCGCACGCTTGCGGATCGGGTCGGAATAAGGATCGAGCGACCGTTGCCACAGAGCGATGCCGCGCAGGTCAGCGCGCTCCGCTATTACCTGATGGGGAGGGCCAAGATCGGAGAGGATATCTCAGCCGAGGGGAACGAGCTGTTAAGGCAGTTCAGCCTCAAGGCGATCGAAGAGGATCCGAACTCCCAGTTCGGCTATATCGGGCTGGCCTGGTACTATCGCAATGACGCGGTATTCGGGTGGCACGCGCAGGAACACAACCGGAACGAGGCGTTGAAACTCGCTGTCAAATACGCCGACAAGGCCATCCTGCTCGCTCCTGATGACGCAGAAGCGCATGAGGTCCGCGCCAGCATCCACACCGAAGCCGGAGAGGTCGAGCAGGCCCTTGCCCAGTACGATCAGGCGATCGCCTTGAACCCGAGCAACTCGCATATCCTCGTCATGAGTACGAACGTGCTGCTGTATGTTGGCCGCGCCGACGAAGCGATCGATCGGATCGAGCAGGCCAAAGGCATCGATCCCTTCCACCCTGACTGGTTTCACTGGCAGATGGGCTGGGCGCTCTGGGAAAAGAACGATTGTGGGGCGGCGCTGGCTGCGATGCGGAAAATGTCCAGGATCCCGAGCGGCGCACAGCGCATGCTTGCGGGGATCCACGCTTGTCTAGGAAACAAGCGAGAGGCAAAGGAAGCGCTTGCGGTTTTCCTCCAGAACACTCCCAGTGAATCCATCAGTAAAGAACGCAGGGAGTGGGACAAGATTTGGACCGCACCCGGAAGCCTCGACCGCTGGATCAAGCAGATGCGGTTCGCGGGGTTGCCGGAGTGACGGCCGACCGTATGCGGCCCAGCAGAAGTCATGGGCTGCAAACGACCCTTGAAGTGGGCCACGAGCGCTGGTGGCGCTCACGCTCAGGGCGCCGATGCGTACCAAACACCTTCATTTCCTCACTTTTATGTTGCGACTTGCCAGGCTGGCCGATGACCAGCCTGATGCGGCCGCGGAGACGATCGCGGTAATGCCCCAGGCCCATCCGCGCTTCACACTCAAAGTCTTTCGTCGCTAGGAACCCTACAGGGAGGCGGAGGTGCTCGATAAGATTGTCACGCTCCTGCGCCGTGCCGGTATTCCGGACTGACCTTGGTCGTCTACTTGCCGCCTTGCCTGAACCAGTGACAGCTGCGTCCGCAATTACTATCCTAGCGACGCATGCCGCTGCGTCCGCTTCGGGAAATCAAAGAACGCGAGCCAGATGACCGACATTAGGCGCAAAGCAGCCATGCCGCCGTCGCGTGTGAGACTCTGCTTCGGGTCACAAGCAGAACAGCAGCCCCCTACGGCTCGTCCCTCTCATCGCGCAAATTAGACACAACGCGGCGGTTCTGCGACCTGCAGGCGGTGTCGGGGCACTCGCGGACGAGCCTGTCCTTGCCGTAGCCCTTGGCCCACATGCGGTTGCGATCTATGCCGCCGGCGGCGAGGTAGTCCATCACCGCATCGGCGCGCTGCTGCGACAGCGCCATTTCACTTGCGCCGGGGTCGTCGGCGAAACCCTGCAGCTTGAGCAGCCAGCGCGGATGCTTTGCTAACCAGGCGATCTGGGTGTCGAGGGTGGCCTTGGCGACAGAATCGAGCGCGGCCGAACCTTGCGTAAAATAGGTGCGGCGGCCGACATTGAGGATAAAATCCTCCTCGCTGCCCGGCTGCACGTTCTGGAAGCCGGCAACCTCGGTGTTGGTGACGTCGGGCGTGGAAGGGGCCAGCGTGTTACTGGTCGAGCAGGATGCGGCCAGCACCAGCAGGCCGGCGGCGAGCAGCCGGCGGGTGTTTTCAATCATGCGGTTCATGAGGCGCCAATCATTCGACAGTGGTGGAAGCGGGCGCCTGGTCGGCGATGTGCGGCAGGACCTGCACCGCGGTGCCGATCGGGCAGCGCTGGTAGAGGTCGATGATGTCTTCCGGGAACATGCGGATGCAGCCGCTGGAAGCGTCGGTGCCGATGCTCCATGGCTCCAGCGTGCCATGCAGGCGGTAGCCGGTGTCGGCGCCGTTGCGGTCCAGATAGAGCGCGCGCGGCCCGAGCGGATTGTTGGACGCGCCGCCTGCGACCATGGGCGGTAGGTCCGGCCTGCGCTTCCGCATTTCGGGGGGCGGGACCCATTGCGGCCACAGCGCGCGGCGGTCGATCGTCGCGCGGCCGTACCATTTGAAGCCGTCCTTGCCGACGCCGACGCCGTAGCGGATGGCGGTCTTGTTTTCCATGATGACATAGAGGAAATGGTGGCGGGTATCGACCACGACGGTGCCGACCGGCTCGCTGCTGAAATACTTGACGATCTGGCGATGCCATCTCTTGTCGATCTTCGCGAAGTTGGTCTTGCGATACACAAAATTGTTGTCGCTGGCGGTACCGGCGAAAAAGGATTTTGCCGCCGCTGCTTGAGCAATGTTGCCGGTTGCACCCACCGCGACCAGCGCCAGGCCGCCGAGCACGACATCCCTGCGTGATAAAACCATCGGCAATATTCCCCCCCATGCCAAAAGCCTGGCGGACCATAGTTGAGAATTACTTCGCCTCAAAGTGGAAAATGCTGCGTTGCTTCAGGCCGCCGTGTCCGGACATTCGGCAATTTGGCGGCGTGTGACCGAATTGTGACAATCTTGCCGAGGACGAACGTCTAGCCTAAACCCCATCCAGGATCTTAACCAAATTGGCGCGATGGTTTCGGACCGGGCGTAGTTGCGACATTTGCCCTATCCGGACGTGTGAGCGATGCTGTGGGCATGATGCATGCTTTTTTTCGTTCGGTTGCTGCGATGATCGTGATGTCCGGCGTGGCAGGTTGCACCAGCATTTCCTACTACGCACAATCCCTGAAGGGTCACCTGGAGATCATGGCGGCGCGGCAGGATGTAGGAAAGCTGATCGAAAATCCTTCGACCCCTGGGACATTGCGCGCTCGAATGGCATCGGCGAGCGCCATCCGACAGTTTGCGATAGATGAACTAGCGCTGCCGGACAACAATAGCTACCGCAGCTATGTTGACGTTGGTCGGGACGCGGTGACATGGGCCATCTTCGCAGCGCCGGAATTCTCGCTGACGCCACGAACATGGTGCTTTCCAGTGTTCGGATGCGTTCCGTACCGAGGATACTTCTCCAAAAGGTCTGCGATTGAAACCGCTGTCGAACTTCAGAGACAGGGCCTGGACGTCTATGTGACGGGCATCACTGCATATTCCACACTCGGCTGGTCAAGTGACCCGCTGCTAAGCACCATGCTCAGCCAAGATGAAGCGGGTCTTGCAGGGCTGGTGTTCCATGAGCTGGCCCACCAGCGCGTCTACGTACAGGACGATTCCGGGTTCAACGAGGCGTTCGCTACCGCTGTCGAAACAACCGGTGTAAGAAAATGGCTGCGCGCGAATGGGGATACTGCCGGTTTGCGCCGTTACGAAGCCGACCGGAGGCGCAGAGCTCAATTTCTTGCGCTGGTGTCGCAGACCCGAGACGAGCTAAGGCACGTCTATGACGACAGCGCTACCTCTGAGCAAAAGCGGGCCGCAAAGATAGCCGCGATCGAACGGCTGCGGATGCGCTACCGAGAGATGCGCGACAGTCGCTGGCATGGATACCGGAGGTACGATGTCTGGTTCGATTCTCCGATCAACAACGCGAAGCTCGCCGCGACTTCCGTCTACGGCGATCGGGTGGCGACGTTTCTCCGCTTGTTCGATTTGTGTTCGGGCGACTATCCACGATTCTTCGCGTCGGTTCGATGGATAGGAGCGTTAGACAAATCTGACCGCGCCGAAGCGCTCAAGGCGGCAGATTCATGCGATTGATCCGGTCAAATCCGCAAGCCAGAAGCGGCGAATCGGTCGCTGATGTACTCGGCAGCCGGAGCAGGTGATTGAATTGACCATTTGTCGGCCGATTTCCTAGGTACTTTGACGTCGGCGGGGCCGGAAGCCGCATGCCGGCCTACAGAAGCCAAAAGCGGACTTGCCTGAACTCCCTGCGGGATCTTGGACCACAATGATTGCCGGCGGGCCGTGGCGCCGCAGCGTGCGCCCCTACGAGGCCGAAAACCTCACGCTCACGCCGCGCTGCCGAAAATAAGCCTGCATTAGCTTGCGGCCCGAACGGTTGTTCTGCGCCAGCCTGGTCGGATCGAACACCGCTTGTTCTATCCCCTCTCGCGCCAGCGCTGCTTTGAGCGCCGCGATATGTGCGTCGATGTCGGCATTGTTCACCCGGAGCGATGCATAGATGCTGTCGGTCGCCTCGGCCACGGTCGGCTCGCTCACGGGTGTACTCCTTTGGCTATTCGGGCGGCGGCTTAGCACAGATCAGCGGCTTCGCCGATACCGATAATACGGCTAGATGGGCGGCAACAGTGTCCCTTGGGGTCGGTTGTGAATCATGGGTTCCGCCTGAGTCGGAGATCGCAAGCCATGTCGACACGAACGAGTCAGGAGGATTGGACGCACACGTTCGAGTATCCGGGCTTGCCTGCCGCGACGCGGGCGGGGGATGGCTCCGCCCGGGCGTGGTCTGAGGAAGTTCACCTCAAATTGCTCTTCGAAAACCGCACGCGATCGGGTTTTGCATTCATTCGCGCCAGCATTTCCTGGGCGACAGGGTCGGCCTGGCGCTAGACTGCGGCCCGGGCTGGATGCTGCCCGATGCGATCAAGTTCGCTCGCGCGGTCGAGAAGTACAATTTGATGTGGCTCGAGGACATGCTGACCGGCGACTATGTGCCGTGGGTCAATCCGCAGGCCTATCGGGAGCTGACCACCGCCACCTCGACGCCAATTCATACCGGCGAGCAGATATACCTGCGGCACAATTTCAAGGAGCTGATCGAAACGCAGGCGGTGCGCGTCATCGGCCCCGATCCGGCCGATATTGGCGNCGCCAATTCATACCGGCGAGCAGATATACCTGCGGCACAATTTCAAGGAGCTGATCGAAACGCAGGCGGTGCGCGTCATCGGCCCCGATCCGGCCGATATTGGCGGCATTGCCGAGCTCAAATGGGTCGCCGAGCACGCCTGTATGCACTCGATCCTGATGGCACCGCACGGCACCGCGAACGGCCTTCTCGGCCTCGGCGCGCTGATCAATGTCTGCGCCACCCTGCCCGCCAACTTCATTGCCTTCGAATACCCGAGCGCCTCCGACCCCTGGTGGGAGGACCTCGTAATCGGCCTGCCGTCGCAGATCGTGAAGNCTTCGAATACCCGAGCGCCTCCGACCCCTGGTGGGAGGACCTCGTAATCGGCCTGCCGTCGCAGATCGTGAAGGACAGCATGGTGGACTTGCTGGAAGCGCCGGGGCTGGGCCTCGATATCGACGCCGAAGCAGCCAGGAAGTATCTCCGGGAAGAGGATGCAGGCTTCTTCGACTGAACCATGCTTGCGCCACCCTGCACCATGCGGACCGCTTCACGCAAATTGGCATCCAGAATGACCGTTTCGGGGCTGGATGCGGACGGTCCGGTTCTCGAACGACCTAGTCAGAAAACTGCCCTTCCGCTGACGACCCGCGACGAGACCTGGCATAAGCAGCGCCTGCCCATGGTCGAGGATCGCATCCGTGGCCGGCTGGGCGAACTTTCCGATCGCCTGGGCAATGCCGACTGGCTCGATGGTGCGTTCAGCGCCGGTGACCTTCTGATGGTGGCGGTGCTGCGCAGGTTGAACGGATCGGGTATACTGGACGAATATCCGAACCTCTCCGCTTATGTAGCCCGCGGCGAAGTGCGGCCAGCCTTCAAGCGTGCTTTCGATGCTTAATTGGCGGTTTTCACGCCGCATCGACCGGCTGATGACATTCTGGTTACTTGACCCTCTAGCTTTGGTTGCGGTCTACTTTCTCTTTATTGGCCAGATACTGGTGGACGAAGGCGATGGCCATGCTGCCCTCGCCGACCGCCGAGGCAACGCGTTTGACCGGGCTCAGGCGTACGTCGCCGCAGGCGAAGATGCCGGGCGCGCTGGTCTCGAGCAGGTAGGGGTCGCGGCCATGCGACCAGAGCCCGGCCTTCTTCACGTCGTCGCCGGTCAGCACATAACCGCGTGCATCGCGCGCTACGTCGGCCGGCAGCCACTCGGTCTCGGCGTTGGCGCCGATGAACACGAACAGCCCGCCGCATTCGTGCCGGCTCACCTCGTTGCCGGTCTTGTCGAGAATGTCGATCGCCGTCAGGTGCGTCTCGCCGTGCACGGCCTGGACTTCGGAGCGAAGCTGGACCTTTACGTTGGATTTCGCCCTGAGCTGCTCGATCAGATAGTGGGACATGCTGTCGGCAAGCGAGGGGCCGCGCACCAGCAGCGTCACGCTGCGCGCATGGCCGGAAAAATGCATCGCCGCCTGGCCGGCCGAATTGCCGGCGCCGATCAGGTAGACATCCTGCCCATGCGTGCTGCTCGCCTCGCTGCGCGCGGCGCCATAATAAACGCCTTTGCCGATCAACCGGTCGAACCCGTCGATGGCAAGACGGCGCCAGGCGACGCCGATTGCCAGGATGAGGCTGCGGGCGCGCACGACATCGGTGCCGTCGAGCACCACCTCGTGCGTCGTCGGGTCAATGCCGGCGACCGAACGGGTGACCAGGATTTCGGCGCCGAGCCGCTTTGCCTGCTGCAGCGCGCGGCTGGCAAGCTCGTCGCCGGAAATGCCGCTTGGAAAGCCGAGATAGTTCTCGATGCGCGAGGATGTTCCCGCCTGCCCGCCGGGCGCCTCGCGTTCGACGACGATGGTGCGCAGCCCCTCGGAGGCGCCATAGACCGCAGCCGCAAGACCGGCCGGTCCGCCGCCGATGATCGCGACGTCGTACTCGGCGCCGCGCGGGCGCGTCTGCAGCCCGAGGCGAATGGCAAGATCGCGCACGGCGGGTGCTTCGATAATCTCCCCGTCCGCCAGCCGGGCAACGGGATCATCGAGAGCCGGCCTGCCGAGGGCAGACCAGAAAGCCTCGGCATCCGACGTGTCGGGCAACAGCCAGGTGAACGAAATCTGGTTGCGGGCCAGAAACCGGCGCAGTTCGCCGCACGCCGTGTCCCAGCGATGGCCGACCAATGTGACGCGCGGCCTCTGCGGCTCGGCAGTGACGCTTTGCAGCCCGCCCATCCGCTCGCGGGCAAGCGCGCTGACCTTTTGGGCCACGTCCTTTGAAACCGCGGCGATGGAATAATACTGCTGAACCTCGATGCGCATGACGCGGGAAGATTCGGCGGCGCGATAGCCACCGGGAAAACCCGAGCCAAGCGCAATCGGCACCTCGCCGAAGATCGTTCCCGGCAGACGCCAACCCAGCGTTCGCTCGATGCCGTCGAAGGTCTTTAGGACTTCGATCTTGCCGGCGAGAACCGCAAACAGCGCGGCCTCTCCACCCTCGTGAATCGCGAACTCTCCGGGGCTGAGGTGAAGATCGGCCGCTGTCCGCGCCAGCCGCTCCAGCTCTGCCGCCGGCAAACCCGAAAACAACGGGATCGCTCCCACTTCATCACTTGTCAGCATGGCCCCTCGCGGGAGCCAGTTAGCGTTGTTTTTTTGTCGTGATCAATAAAAAAGTGAGGCGGAGCCGCGTTTTGGCAGAGAGCGCAACCTCCCCGTTGTGTACCGTTGTTGTGGGGGAGATCGGCAGCCTCGACGCCATGCCACGCATGCTCGTAGCTCGCTCAAGCCGGACGGCACGTGGATGATCGTCGAGCCGTTCGCGCACGATCATCTGGCTGTTAACCCCGTCGGGCGCGCCTATTATGCCGCCTCCGCCTTTGTGTGCACGCCCGCGTCGCTGGCGCAGGATGTCGGGCTCCAGGGCTGGCGCCCAGGCCGGAGAGGCAACGCTGAGGGAGGTCGTCACCAGCGGTGGCTTCACCGCTTCCGCCGCACCGCGGAGACGCCGTCCAACATGGTGCTGGAGGCCCGCCCGTAGTAGGATGGCTGCCGCAGGAAGATTGCTGCTCAAAAAGGGTGCTGCTCCAATCGATCGGAGGAAGCTATGACCGCCTACAATGTAGGCCGCTTTCGCACAAAGCCAAGCATAAAAAGGCCTTCGTCGAAGCGCACAAGACTATCGCGCTCAACGCGACAGGCTTTCGCAAGGGCGCCCTGATCAAGACTGGCGAGCCCACGTTCTGCTTTGTCGGCGAGTGGCAGGACATGGACAGCCTCGCCGCCGCGCGGCCGTCGATGATCGGCATTCTCGACACGTTCCGCGATATGCTCGAAGACCTCGGCGGCGACCTCGGCCTTACCGACCCGGTCTCGGGGACAGTCGTTGCTGAGGTAAGCTGAGGCAGGCTCGAGTTAGCGAAGGCCGGCCGAACTCCCAGGCGATCAACCAAAAAGGCAGAGCAGGTTTTGGCGGATGTAGCCAAGCGACAGAGGTTCGTGCCGGAATTGGTCGGGCGTCTGACGGGCTGTAGCGGCTGAGCCGGAGGCTTGGGTGGCCTCAGCCCGCTGCGTGAGGATTCACCGCGCGCTACGGTTTTTCTCTGCTTCGGATGATCCAAGCGGACAACGGTCCGACGAAGACACTGTCGGCGAGTGCTCGTTCCTCCGCACTCAAAGAACCAGGCATCGTGCACGCAGTGCTGGGTTCGCTCAGCAGCGTCGAGGTAGCGATTGCAAGGAGACTTGCTCTCATTTTGCACACCCGCTCAGACCCCACACGCATTGCGCCGATGTTAGCTCAACCTGATAGGATGACCATGCGCGATTGCGATTGAGGATCAGGTAATGGCCGGAAGCGGTCCGATCGATTGCGGTAAGAACGCGCGAGAATGCAGACATCCAATCCGGGTTCGAAGTCTCGAACTGACCCAACCCAGACGTTCCCGACCGCTGGAATACTGTCTTGAAACCGTGGAAAGAAGCCGGGGGCTTTCACTTGGGCTTGGTCCAGGCACTGCTCTCCGATCACTCCGCCAACGTTCCCTCGGGATAAGAAGCTGGCGTTGGGTGGTCCCACGGGGGCTCTGTCGCCAAGTTGTACGTCACGTGCGCACTTCACAAGCACCTCGGCCATAGCGCCAATGCCAAGCATGCACTAACATTCCAGCTTGCCCCTTTGGGGCTGGCCAGTGATCTGTTCAAAGGGAAATACCCATGACCAATCATTGCTGTGGACCGGGCTATGCTTCTCCAGCCGAGGCGATGACGGCACCTCGCGAAAAGCTGCTCTATACGATTGCCATCTACACCGGCACGGGCATTCAGAAGCCGGACTATCTGTGCACCATTGATGTCGACCCGGAGAGTTCGACCTACAGCCAGGTGATTTCGCGTTTGCAAATGCCGGGTATTGGTGATGAGCTTCATCACTCGGGCTGGAATGCCTGTTCGTCGTGCCACGGCGATGCGAGCATGGAGCGGAAATATCTGATCGTGCCGGGTGTGCGCTCGTCAAATCTGCATATTGTCGATTGCGGTACCGATCCGCGCAGCCCGACACTGTTCAAGGTGATAGACGGCGCTGAAATCAAAGCCAGGACTAACCTGTCGGCGCCACACACGGTGCATTGCCTCGGCTCGGACATCATCGTTTCCATGCTTGGTGACGCCCAGGGCAATGCCCCCGGCGGCTATTTGCAACTCAGCAAGGAGTTCGAGATTGTCGGCCGCTGGGAAAACTCCATGGGCAGGATCAAGTTTGGTTATGATTTCTGGTACCAGCCGCGACACAACGTAATGGTCAGCTCGGAGTGGGCCGCGCCTAACACTTTCATGCCTGGTTTCGACCTGGAGGAGGTGGGCCACCTGAAATATGGCCGAGAGATCCATTTCTGGGATTTTGAAAAGAAGGAGCCAAAGCAAACATTCTATCTCGGTGAAGATGGCTTGATCCCACTGGAAGTGCGATTCCATCATAACCCCGACAGCAGTCACGGCTTTGTTGGCGCGGCCCTTTCTGCAAATATCATCCATTGGTGGAAGGACGCGGCGAGTGACTGGCAATGGGAAAAAATTGTCGATGTCGGCAATGAGCCGCATCCCGAATGGCCGATACCAATACCGGGCGTGATCTCGGTCATTCTGCTCAGCATGGACGATAGATACCTCTATCTGTGCAACTGGTTGCATGGCGACATTCGTCAGTACGACATCTCGGACCCTCACAACGCCAAGCTTACCGGACAAGTGTGGATGGGCGGACTTCTCGGCCGTGCGCCTGAGGTCAATGGCGTGAAAGTGACTGGCGGGCCTCAGATGATACAGCTCAGCCTCGACGGCAAGCGCCTTTATGTGACGACCTCACTCTTCTCGACGTGGGATAATCAGTTCTATCCCGAAATCCGCACCAATGGCGGATGCATGCTGATGGTCAATTGCGATACGGAAAACGGCGGCATGGAAATCGATCCGCTATTCGTTGTTGATTTTGGTAAGGAACCAAATGGACCAAGCCGCTGCCACGAAACCCGTTATCCCGGGGGTGATTGCACGAGTGACATCTGGGTATGACCTGCTTCACCATCATTCTCGCCAATCAAGGCGGTGCGGCCTTTGACGTCGATCCCCGCAAGCCCCTCTTGCAAAGCTTGCGCGAGCAGGGCGTGGATCTGCCGTATGGGTGCAAGTATGGCGGCTGCATAACCTGTGCGGCCAAAATAATCAGCGGCAAAGTCGATCAAAAAGCGCAGCGGGCGCTGAACAACCGCCAGATCAACAATGGCTATATAATCCTCTGCGTCGCCCGCCCTATGAGCGACTGCACGCTGGAGGTCGGCGTTGAGAGCCACGACAAGCTCTATCGCAACCCCTTCCTTGACCCGCTGGCCGCTCATGAATTGAAAGCCGATATTGCGACCCCGTTGGAAGCAAAGAAATGACCCATATGAATCATGATGAGCCCTATTCGGAGGCTTATCTGCAAGACATTCTTAAATCGGTCAAAACCATCGCGATGGTTGGGGCCAGCCCCGATAAAACTAAATTTTCCTATGGGGTACTCAGGGTGCTGCACGAAATCGGCTACGACATGATCCCGGTCAACCCCAGTCCCGGTCTGGATGAGATTCGAGGGCTTAAGGTGTACGCGTCACTAGCGGCCATCGACCGGCCTGTGGATATGGTTGAGGTTTTTCGCCGCTCCGAAGATCTGTTGGAAGTTGCACAGGAGGCCATCGCAATCAATGCCAAGGTTCTGTGGGGTCAGATTGGGGTGCGCGATGACGCTGCCGCCCAGTTGGCGGAGGAAGCGGGCTTGAAAGTGGTGATGAACCGCTGTCCCAAGATTGAGTTGTTCCGCCCCTTCTGGAAGCCAAAGCTGCACTTGGGAATATGACTGCAGGGGCGCAGAATTCGGGGTTGTCGCGGCAACCAACCTGTTCCCTCTGGAGTCTCAGACGTTGATTCTGCTAGCAGATTGAATTTTGCCCGAGGTACGATGCCAGATGATCGCTGAGATCACGCGCGTCGTCGCCAGCGCCGTCGATCAGAGCAGACTTGCGGCGGCGCAGAAACTGCGTCCCCATCAGGTACAGGCCCGGATGTTCCGCTACACCGCCGTCGTGACGGACGTGGCCCTTGCGGTCGAGGACCGGCAGTTCCAGCCAGGAGTAGTCCGGCCGGTAGCCGGTGGCCCAGATGATCGTCCTGATAGCGCCTCCGGCAAGATCGAGGCCGAGCGGCGGGTTGTCCTCGACACGGGTCGGCGGCGGGCGATCCGGCGGCCCGACCGTAGCGTCCAGGCCGTTGGCGCGCGCCCATTCGTCGATGAGGTCGAGCAGCCGTGCCATCTTGAGATCGGAAAGCGCGCACATGTTGCGCAACGACCCCGCAAACTGGGCCTTGCCGTCTTCGGTGATGCCGGCAAGACGACCGATGAGCCGGACGCCGAGGTCGTCGAGCGCATTGAGGTCGAGGGTGATGCGGTCGGGCGTGCCGGCAAGCTGTAGCGAAGGAACCCGTCGCGCCCGCCTGATGTCGTCCACCTCGTCGTAACGCTCGTCGAGCACGCCGGCGGCGTCCATCCACCATTCCAGGTCCTTGCCGCGATAGACGCGGGGCGCCCGGATGTGCTCGCCCACCGACAGGGTCACTTGACGCCCCGAACGCTGCAGCTCCTGTGCGATCTGGGTGCCGCTCGACGACGCGCCCACCACCATCACGCCACCGTCGGCGACCTGACTCGGATTGCGGTAGGACTGTGCCGTCAGCATGGCGACCGACGGCGGCACGCGGCTGGCGACGTCGGGCAGGCGCGCGATGTTGCACGCGCCCGACGCCAGCACGACGGTCCGACACCGCCACTCGCCGCGGTCCGTGCGCACAAGATATCCCGCCCCGTCGCTGCGAACCGAGGTAACGGTCGAGTGGGTTCTGACCGGAGCCGAGATCGCCTTGGCATAGTTCCCGAGGAAGTCGATCACCTCAGGCATCGTCCGGTAGCCGTCGGGATCGTCGCCGTCATAGCGGAAGCCCGGCAGCCGGCTCTGCCAGTTCGGGGTGAGCAGCCGCAGTGAATCCCATCGCTCGGTGCGCCAGGTATGGGCGATCTCGCCGCGCTCCAGCAGCACATGGTCGATAGAGCGCTCCGCGAGGCAGCGGCTCATCGCGAGCCCCGCGTGCCCCGCGCCGACGATCACTGTGGTGACGGAACTAATCGCACCCTCTCATCAGGAGAGTCTACGGTTCGAAGCGCCTTTCAATTCACCACGACCGTGACGTTCGTCGGATTGGTGACAATGTCATAGACCGCCGACCGCTTCTGCGACTGAGCGACGATAGCCTCGATGTCCTCGCGCTTGGCGTCGGCGTCGATGTTGTATTTCACCGTGATGCCGCTGAAGCCGTTGCGCACGTCGCTGTCGATGCCGAGTATTCCGGCGAGATCCATGTCGCCTTCGATGGTCGCCTTCACCGACTTCAACTGGATGTTCCGGTTCTGGGCAACCGCGGCGATGCCGGCGGTCAGGCAACTCGCCAGTCCGACCAGCACGTATTCGACGGGCGTGGCGCCCTTGTCCTGGGAAGCGAAGACCTCCGGATGGTCTGCGTCGAATGTGAAGGTGGTCTTGCGATGCTGATCCTCGCCGAGACCGTAGAAGCTCTCGACCGACGAGTGGCTGTGGGTGCCATCCTTCCATTCGCAGGCCGCGCGCCACTTGAACTGCGCTGCCTCCGGGGCGTTGGTAAGCGCTTCGCGTGCGCCGAGCAGCGCCTCTACGTTAACGCCGTTGTTTGCCTGTACTTCGGAAGCCATAATTATTATCCTCCCTACCTTGCACTGGCTCAAAAACCCGACCGATCTCACTGACCTCCCGATCAGATTTCACCATGGCGCGGCATGCTATGGGTCGCGAAGCGTTTCTTCAAGTTGTTTCCGCAGCGGAATGTTCGCCCTCGTGTGCCGAGTTGTGCCTTTGCAGGCTCTGGCGCGACCACGACCTTCAGCGTGGTCAATTGCAGTGTCTGCTTCCGGGCGGAGGCAAAGTTCGCCTCTATGGCCGACATCAGGCGCAGAGCAGACGGTCGGGTTTCTAACCCGGAGCGACAAGAGCTGACCTTTGGTCGGCGCAAGTGTCGTCCTGACGTGACCCAATGCGGTCTTCCGTTGCGAGCGTTGCTGGGGCTGCGTTAAGTCGGTCGGAGGCCAATGGTATTTTCAATGGAACGCTAATATACATGGAAACCCCAACGAGCAGCGCCTGCTAGATACTTGAGGAATGCCATGCGAAGGCTCATCTTCACGGCGATGTGTATCGCCGCCGCAACAGCCGCTAACGCCCATGATTGGTACGAAGATAAGATTGACCCACAGACCAAATTCAAGTGCTGCGGCGGTTCAGATTGCCGCGCCATACCTCGGTCTTCGGTGCGGTCCAGGGTAGACGGCGGGTACACTTATTTGCCGCATAATTTCACCATCCCACGGGACCGTGTACAGGAATCCCCGGACGGGCAATACCATATCTGCGAAAATAAATATGTTGTAACCAACCAGCTGTATTGGCGTTGCTTCTTCGCACCTCGTGTCGATGTGTCTATACTTCTAAAGCATTAACCGCGCATCGCTTCCGCAACTTACATAAGCAAGATGCTAGTCCATTAATTCTGTTGGACTTTCTTCAAAATCGCCGAAGCTCAAGCGGTGCGCGACTGCCCCAGCGATTTCATTGGGTACGTCGCGGCTATCGAGAGCCTGCGCGCCCTGGGCGTAACTCCATGGGGCGCTGCCGCGGGTGACTTCTGGGCGCGCTCCGCAAATTCGGTGACAGTCCAGATTTTATCATGTCGGCGCGGCCGTGGTTGTGTAGATTGGCTGCGTGGCCCGCCTTGCCCGCATTGTTGTTCCAAGTCCACTCGCCACGTGACGCAAACGCGGTAACGGCTGGCGATTTCGACCACGATGGACAGCCAAGCGATAGGGGATAACTGGCGCGGGATCATCAGCACGGTTCATGCGGGAGCGGCATTCGCCGGATGAGATAGCTGCCGCTGCAGTCTCGAATTTGACGCATCAGCACTTGCAAATCGTCAGCCGAGGTCTTTTGCTCGCGCGATAGTTGCCCTTGACCGTTGAATGGTTGGCGAACAGATGAACAAAATCGATCGACGGCGGCCAGAGTCAGAAACGGACGCCACCGTAAATGCCGCAAGACTTGGAACTCGGCTGCGCCTCGCCCGCCAGACACGCGGCATGACGCTGAAGACGCTGGCCGCGGCTGCGAATTGCTCGGAAAGCCTGCTGTCCAAGATCGAGAACGGCAAGGCTTCGCCGTCCCTGCCCATGCTTCACCGTCTGGTCGAGGTTCTCGACACCAACATCGGCTGGATGTTCGAGCAAGTCGACGACGACGAGGCGATCGTATTCCGGGCGGGCGCAAGGCCTTTGATCGCGCTCGACGCGCTACGGCGTGGCGAAGGAATTTCGCTCGAACGCATCATCCCGTATTCGCCTGGCCACCTCTTACAATGCAACATCCATCACATCGAGGCAGAGGGCTCGAGCGAAGGTCCGATCCAGCATGCCGGTGAGGAAGTCGGCTACGTGCTCGCCGGGCGGATCGAACTGATCGTCGACGGCAAGAGCCATGCTCTCGCCACGGGTGATGCCTTCGTGTTCAGGTCGGAGCTGCCGCATCATTACCGCAACATCGGCGAGGAACGCGCTAGCATTTTCTGGGTCAACACGCCGGCGACTTTCTGAGCAACGCTCTGCGTTCATTTGGATTGACAAATATTCAAGTCTCTTGAATGCTTGCCTCGTGCCTGTAGCACCAACGGGACCAGCCGAGGTCTGGTCCGCAAGCAAGGGGAACCGAAATGCGTCTGTTCAAACTTCTCGCCGGCTGTGCCGCCGCCATTGCCATGGGCTCGGCAGCCATGGGATCGGCGCTTGCCGATACGTTCGCTCTCGTCAACATCAACCAGCAGGCCCTGTTCTTCAACCAGATCAACGAGGGCGCGCAAAAGGCAGCCGACGCCGCTGGCGCCAAGCTGGTCATTTTCAACGCCAACAATGTGCCGAGCGCGCAGAACGACGCGATCGAGAACTACATCACGCAGAAAGTCGACGGCATCATTCTGGTCGCCATCGACGTCAACGGCGTCAAGCCTGCGATCACTGCAGCCAAGACGGCCGGCATTCCCGTCATAGCCATCGACGCGCAGATCCCCGACGGCGACAATATTTCGTTCATCGGCGTCGACAACACCAAGGCCGGCGAGGACATCGGCAAATTCTACGCCGACTATGTGAAAACCGATATGGCCGGCAAGGCCAAGATCGGTATCGTCGGCGCACTCAATTCATTCATCCAGAACCAGCGCCTCGACGGCTTCAAGAAGGCGGTGACCGAAAGCGGCCAGGCCGTCACCTTCCTCGACACAGTCGACGGCCAGAACGTTCAGGAGACCGCGTTGAGCGCTTCGGAAAACCTGATGACCGCCAATCCGGACATGAACTCGCTCTATGCGACCGGCGAACCGGCCTTGCTCGGCGCCGTTTCGGCGGTGACCAGCCAGGGCCGCACCGGCGACGTCAAGGTGTTCGGCTGGGATCTGACCAAGCAGGCCGTTCAGGGCATCGACGACGGCTGGGTGGTGGCGGTCGTGCAGCAGGATCCGGCCGGCGAAGGCAAGGCCGCGGTCGAAGCGCTGGGCAAGATCAAGAAGGGCGAGAAAATCGACCCGATCATCAATATCCCGGTGACGATCGTGACCAAGAAGAATGTCGACCAATATCGCGCGATGTTCAAGTAAACTGCGTCGGCGACCGAGCCGCGGCGCCGCCCGAGGCTGCGCCGCGGATCCCTTGCAATCGCGTGGAATTCCAGATGAGCAGTGGCCAGACCTATCGGGTGCGGATGAGCGGCATCTCAAAGCGCTACAACGCCATCCAGACGCTCGATGACGTGTCGCTGACGCTGAAGCCGGGCGAGGTGCTGGGGCTGGTCGGCGACAATGGCGCCGGCAAGTCGACATTGAGCAAGGTGCTGTCGGGGGCAGTGGTTCCCGACGCCGGCACCATCGAAATCGACGGCAAGCCGGTGATCTTCAGCTCGCCGGCGGACGCACGTGCGGCGCGCGTCGAGATGGTCTACCAGGACCTGTCGCTCTGCGATACGGTCGATGTCGCCGGCAATCTGTTTCTCGGCCGCGAGCCGCGCCGCCGCATCGCAGGCATTTCCTTTCTCGACAAGAAGCGCATGCATGACGAGACGCGCCAGATGCTCGATCGGCTCGGCATCGTCATTGCCGACACGCGGCTCAAGGTCGAAAACCTCTCCGGCGGGCAGCGCCAGTCGATCGCGATCGGCCGCGCCGCCTCGTTCAAGCCGGCCGTGCTGATCATGGACGAGCCGACGGCAGCACTTGCCGTGGCCGAAGTCGAGGCGGTGCTCGAACTGATCCGCGCGGTCAGTGCGCGCGGTGTCAGCGTCATTCTGATCACCCACCGGCTGCAGGATCTCTTCCTCGTCTGCGATCGCATTCAGGTCATGTATGAAGGGCGCAATGTCGCCGAGCGGCTGATCGGCGACACTAATATCGAAGACGTGGTCAATCTGATCGTCGGCCGCAAGTTCAATGCGCGTTCCGCCACCAATGGCTATCGCGGTGGAGCGCCGGCATGAGCGACGCGATCCACACCGCCCAGCCCTCACGAGTACGCAGGGGCACCTGGCGCGATGCGCTGCTCGCCAATGGCAGCGTCGTCTCGATCGCGCTGTTCTTTCTGGTCGTCTGCATCATCTTCTCGGTTGCGACCGACGCGTTTCTGACATCGCCCAATCTGTTGAACATCCTGCGGCAGTCGGCGCCGCTGCTGATCGTCGCCGCGGCAATGACTTTCGTCATCACCACTGGCGGCATCGATCTTTCGGTCGGCTCCGTGCTGGCGCTGGTGGCGACGCTGTCGGCGACGCTTTTGCAGTTTGGCCTGCCGTGGCCAGTCGTTATCCTCGCCATGTTGGCGCTCGGTGCCCTGCTTGGGGCGGTACAGGGCTATTTCATTGCCTATGAGGGCATCCCGTCCTTCATCGTCACGCTTGCCGGGCTTTCGGTGATCCGTGGCGTGGCGCTGCTGATCACCGGCGGCTATTCCATCCCCATCGAGCCCGGAAGCGCTTTCACCGTGCTGGGCCGCGCCTGGTTCCTTGGCGTGCCGGTGCCGGCGCTGATCGCGCTGGCGATCCTGGCCATCGCGTATCTCGCCTTCAACGAGACGCCATTCGGCCGCTATGTCACCGGTATCGGCGCCAATGCCGAGGCGGTGCGGCGCGCCGGCGTCAACACGCGGCAGACGACGCTCTTCGTCTATGTGATTTCCGCCATCGCGGCAGCCCTTGCCGGGATCATTATTGCTGCCCGGCTTGGATCGGGATCTTCGAATGCCGGCCAGGGTTTCGAGCTGGAAGTCATCGCCGCCGTCGTGCTCGGCGGCACCAGCCTGTTCGGCGGCCGCGGAACGATCATCGGCACGGTGCTCGGCGCGCTGACGGTGGCCGTCATCGGCAACGGCCTGATCCTGGCGCATCTGTCGCCTTTCCTGACGCCGATCGTCACCGGAACGATCATCCTGATCGCCATCTGGCTGAACTTCCGCCTGTTCCGCGGCGCCGTGCGGAGCCGTTGAGCCGATGAGCGATCTGTTCGATGACGCGGTGCCCAGGCGGCGGCTGCCAATCGGGGTCGAAACCGGCCATGTGATGACCGTGCTCGGCCCGGTTCCGGTCGAGGAGATGGGCATTACGCTAATGCACGAGCACATCTTGCTCGATGGGGCGCGCAGCTGGAAATGCCCCTGCCATCCCGATGACATGGCGATCGCCGAGCAGCCGGTGAACATCGAGATCATCGGCGAGTTGCGCATGAACCCATACGTCAACCGCGACAACGTCTCGCTCGACGACGCCGACCTGGCGTTGTCTGAGCTGCAGCGCTATCGCGCGTTGGGCGGCCACACCGTCGTCGATGCCACCAATATCGGCATCGGCCGCGCCCCCGAAAAGCTCGCTCGCATCAGCCGCATGTCCGGCCTGAAGATCGTCATGGGCACCGGCTTCTATCTCGAGCACACCCATCCCGAATGGCTGAAGGCGATGGATGTGGACGCCGTGACCGAGTTCATCGTCAACGATGTCGGCGGCGGCGAGACGCAGCCGCCGATCATGGCCGGGCTGATCGGCGAAGTCGGCGTCAGCAAGGATTTCACCGCCGAGGAACGCAAGTCGCTGCGAGCTTCGGCGCGCGCCTCGCGCATCACCGGCGTGCCGCTGTCGATCCATCTGCCTGGCTGGGAGCGGCTGGCGCACGAGGTGCTCGATATCGTCGAGGCCGAAGGCGCCGATCTTCGCCACACCGTGCTCTGCCACATGAACCCGAGCCACGACGATCCCGACTACCAGAAAAGCCTCGCCCGGCGCGGCGCGTTCCTCGAATACGACATGATCGGCATGGACTATTATTACGCCGACCAGGACGCGCAATCGCCCTCCGACGAGGAGAATGCACGCGCCATCGCCGCCCTTGTCGAGGCGGGCTTCGGCGACCGCCTGCTGTTGTCGCAGGATGTGTTCCTCAAGATCATGCTGACGCGCTTCGGCGGCTTCGGCTATGGCTATATCCTGAAGCATTTCATACCGCGCCTAAAACGCCACGGCGTCGAGCAGCCGGCCATCGACCGCATGTTGATCGCCAATCCGAAAAGCGTATTCGCGCGGCTCTAAGCGGCCTGGAATTACACTGGAGTTCAAATGTCCAAGAAGAAGATCCTGCTTGCCGGCGAATCCTGGGTGTCGACCGCGACCCATATCAAGGGTTTCGACCAGTTTCCGACCGTTACCTACCACACCGGCGCAGACGAGTTGCTGGACGCGCTGAAGGCGACCGACTTCGACGTGACGTTCATGCCGGCGCATGAGGCGCAGCGCGGCTTTCCACAGACCATGGAGGCGCTGTCGGCCTATGACGCGGTCGTGCTCTCCGACATCGGCGCCAACACGCTGCTGCTGCATCCCGACACCTGGGTCCACTCCAAGCCGACGCCGAACCGCCTGCGCCTGCTCCGCGATTACGTCAGCGGCGGCGGCGGTCTATTGATGTTCGGCGGTTACTACAGCTTCCAAGGCATCAATGGCGGCGCGCGCTACCGCAAGACGCCGGTCGAGGACGTGCTGCCGGTGAACTGCCTGGCCTACGACGACCGCGTCGAGGTTCCCGAAGGTTTTGCGCCGGTGCCGAAACCAGGGTCGAGCCATCCCATCCTCAGGGGCCTCGGCTCGGACTGGCCGATCCTGCTCGGTTTTAACGAGGTGACGCTGAAGGATGGGGCCGAGGTCCTGGCCAGCGTGTCGTCGGACTATGGTTCGCTGCCGCTGCTTGTCACCGGCCATTACGGCAAGGGCCGCACCGTGGCCTGGACATCCGATGTCGGGCCACATTGGCTGCCGCCGCAATTCATCGCCTGGCCAGGCTACAAGACCCTGTTCGAACAGATGCTGGGCTGGGCGACCGGTGAGAGCTGAGCCATGCATGTCCACGTCGTCGGCAATGCCTGCCTCGATACCGTGTTTCGCGTCGGCCGCTTCCCTGCCGCGGGCGAGACCTTGAATGCCGTGAGCTATGCCGACGGGCTCGGCGGCAAGGGCGCCAACCAGGCAGTCGCAGCAGCACGGACTGGTGCAGAGGTGACGTTCTGGACGGCGCTCGGCAAGGATCCCGCTGGCGCGTGGATGAGGAGCCGCCTCGACAGCGAGCTGTCAGGCCTTGAGGTGAGCGAATTCGAGCTGCCGAGCGACCGCTCGACCATCGTCGTCGATCGAGGCGGAGAGAATTTCATCGTCAGCGGCGTCGCCTGCAGCGAAGCCTTCGATCCGGTGGCGCAAACAGCACTTGTCCGCTGGATCGCTCCCGGCGACATCCTCGTCTGCCAGGGAAATTTACGGACTGCCGTGACCAATGCCTGCCTCAGAGCAGCAAAGGGAAACGGTGCGCGCACCGTTCTCAACGCCAGCCCGATCGACACGGCCTCGCTGCCCGATCTCGGCCTGGCGGAGGTTCTGGTGGTCAACCAATCCGAAGCGCAAATCTTGACCGGCCGGGATGACATGACAGCAGCCGCTCACGCGCTGGTGGCCAAAGGCGCAGGCGCCGTCGTCATCACCCTCGGTGCCGCAGGCTGTATCGTGCTTGGCACGGACCGGACGGAACCGCTTCGCTTGCCGGGGCAGCGAGTCGAAGCGCTCGACACCAGCGGCGCGGGCGATGTGCTCTGCGGCTGTCTGGCCGGTGGGCTTGCCCGGAGCATGCCGGTCATCTCGGCGCTGAAGCTGGCGCTCGCCGCTGCCGCAATCGCCGTGACACGGCCGGGCACTCTGGCATCCTGTCCTTCCGCCTCCGAGATGGCGGCGATCATCGATCAAATGGAGCTCTCATGACCCCGCTCGGCCAATCTGGCGGCAACGCGCTCGTGGACCTTTTCGGCCGCACAAAGGTGGTGATCGGCGTCGTTCATCTGGCGCCGCTGCCCGGCGCGCCGCGCTATGACGGCGAGGGTATCGAGGCGATCTACCAGCGCGGGCTCGATGACGCCAAAGCCTATCTCGACGGCGGCTGCGACGGCGTCATCATCGAGAACCATGGCGACATCCCCTTCGCCAAGCCTGATGATATCGGCCCGGAGACGGCGGCCTATATGGCGGTCGTTTCCGACCGCATCCGCCGCGAACTCGGCAGGCCGATCGGCATCAATGTGCTGGCCAATGCCGCGATCCCGGCCTTGGCGATCGCCAGCGCAGCCGGCGCCGGCTTCGTCCGAGTCAATCAATGGGCGAACGCCTACGTCGCCAATGAGGGGTTTGTCGAAGGCGAATCGGGCCGCGCGGCACGCTACCGCGCCAGGCTGCGCGCCAATGGCATCCGCATTTTCGCCGATGCCCATGTCAAGCACGGTGCACACGCCATCGTCGCCGACCGCCCGGTGGAGGAACTGGTCAAGGACCTGGTCTTCTTCGACGCCGACGCCATCATCGCCACTGGCCAGCGCACCGGTCACGCCGCGGATTTGGGCTACATAAGTATGATCAAGCAGGCCGCCGGCCTGCCGACGCTGGTCGGCAGCGGTGTCACCCCGGATAACGCCAATGATATCCTTGCCATTGTCGACGGGGTCATCATCGCCAGCGCGCTGAAGCACGACGGCGTCTGGTGGAACCAGGTCGACTCTGCTCGAGTAAAGGCGTTCATGGGTGGTCTGAAGCGATAGCTGGACTACCCTACCGAGGGGCTTGGGGTCCAGCTTGATCAGAGACGACGGACGGGCCCAGGATACTGCTCGACCAGATCGTCGACGGTCAGCAAAGTAATGCCTTCTACAATCGATTGAGCAATCAGGGTCCGATCGAATGGGTCCTTGTGGATGGGTGGAAGCCCCTCCACTGCAATGGCATGCTCGCCGGTGATGGCAGCTTATCATAGCCATTGTCGATCAGGCCCCGACGGAAAGACGCGCATCGACCTCCAAGTCAAGGCGGCCCAGACCGCGTTTAATGGCAATCTCCCAGGGAGTTGCGGCCCTGAACGTCAAGTGGTTATCGGCATTCTCGATCTCAGCGAGGGCTGCGAGCGGGAGCTTTTCGGGCTCGCCCGCCGCCCAGAGCAGAAGGTGGGTATCGAGAAGAAGTTTCATGCATCGCCGCCAAACAGCTTCTCGATTTCGTCATCGGCCATGCGATCAAAATCGTCCGGAACTGCAAACTGCCCGGCCATAAACCCCACCCGACGCATTTCGCCGGCCGCAGGTGCGTCTATGGCAACGACCTTGACCATCGGCTTGCCGGATTTGGCGATAATGAAGGATTCGCCTTTGGCCGCCCTGTCGACAAGACGAGACAGATGCGTCTTGGCCTCGTGGATATTGACGGTGCGCATTGCGGCCTCATGACTTAGTCCATGCAACTTAGTCTACACGGCCCGATTTTCGAGCGTGTTTCAGTCAGTGAAGGTGAAGGATGCCGGATGCGGCTGATCCTTTCGGATCGGCCGCATGGCACGACTTCAACAAAGACGCGTAATCGACTGCCTGAACTGCATGTTTGTTGGGACTGCGTCTCACCTGATGTTGGCCGAACCTGTTGGTCCGCCATGCGACGTCGGAGTTCACAGGAGCGATTTTTGCCCAGCAAATGCTCTACATTGCGCTAGGGGCCGAAAGCGAAACGTCCGCTTTTAGGGCGCTGCACCACGGCGGCGACGAGCCCGACACTGTACCGAAGGCGATCGACGCGACGGGCGCCAAGGGCCTTACCGGACTCTATGTTCCCTTCACGATTCTCGGCTTAGTCGGTCGGCGGGATTGAGCCGCGCTCTCGAGGGCCAGGGCCAACCGCTTCTCGTCTTCGATGGCGCGATCGACTGCCTCAATTTCCTCTTGGAGCACCTTCAGCTCAGCTCCGTAGCTGGAGCCGTCGCTGTCCCCGATCTGAAAGCCACTTGCCCGCATTGCGTCGCGAGTATGGTGCACGTTACGGACTCCTTCGCGCCGCGTCGCGACCAAGATTTCCCTAAACTCTCCAAGACGTTCAACGTGATTGCGAGCCATTGCGTTCTCCTATTTCGTCTTCATCGTCGCCGACGGCGATTCAGAACGGCTAAAACCTACGGAGATACTCTCGACAAAGCATGAGTGCGGAAGCTCAAATTTGAATGTCTTGCAATAGCGTGAAGCGCGGCAGGCAGAAATTGGCTTCGACCCGATCGATCTCAGACCAAATGCCAGACACTTTCGGCCAAGCGCGTCTGCGGCTCCCCCAACGGGGGGCCATCCGCTCATGTAATCAGTAAAAAGTCGAGTCCGAGAATGGCCCGGGCCATGGACGTCCCGCCATTCTGGAAAGCGCGTTGAGTAATGCTCCTCGACAACAATCATGCTGGCACACTGGCGTCGAAGGTCCGAGGCGAGGCCGGCTAATTCGTGCCGTGTTCGCTGGAGGTATCACTCCTCTCTGAATCCTGCAGTGAGGCGTGGCGAAATCCGAACTCGCCCCGTAGATGCTTGACGTGGGCTTTCACCCCGGCCTGACCCATGGTCGCCGGCCGCTTTATGCCCTTCGGCGGTGGCCCGGCGTGCTCTTGGACACGCTTCCACAGCCGTTCGCGCATCTCCTGGTTCAAGGTGATGAAGGCCGAACCGGCATATTTTCCGGTACCGGGCTTCGCCAGCAAGGCGAATGCCGCCTTGCCCGGCTCGCGCTCGACGCCCAATAGTTCGTATTCCTGGACTGTGAAGCTCTTCGTCTTCAGCCAATTCGTCGTCGGGCCGCTTCGATACGGGCTGTCGGCGCGCTTCGAGACGATGCCCTCAAGGCCCGCTTGGTCGGCAAGATAGGCGGCGGTAAGTGCAATGAGGCTCGCAATCCAAACACCGCGCATCACACGCTCGGGCGGCCTGCGCATTGTAAACACTGAGAACGCGTTGGCTTAAGCGCAAATCCTAGGGAACATGCTAGAATGTGCGGCTTCGCTCAACTTGAGCAAATGTCCCCAACGACATCTAGGACGCGCTGATTTCCGCTTCTTGAAAGCTTGTTATCATGATAATTTTCAGTCTCCTCGCTTAAGAATATATAGACATGTCAGTCAAACCGGCGGGGGATGGGGAGGATAGGATGAAACTGTTATCGCTTGTTGTCGCAGCTACGTTTTCACTTGCTATGTCCGCTTGGGCCGAGGATCTACCAAGTAGCGCGAAGAAAGCATCGATGGAAGAATTTAAGACTTTTGCTAATGGGAAAAAGGTAAATGTAATTATATACGACGCTGGAGCTGCCATAACTGCCACCCTTGTCTGGAACTGGAAGAAAAAACAGATCATTGGCGAAGCTTTGGTGAACAACAAAACTAAGATAAAGGTCAAAGTTCCCTTGACTTTCGACGGTGACAAGGCCTGTTCACAAGACCAAGGTAAACCAGTTTGTCATCTTATCTACATTGACAACGACAAATTTTACGAGGTGCGCGACGACGGCAAAGTCCACGCGACTTCGACGTTGGTTCAATGAGACGGACCACGTCCGAATGGTTTGGTCGGCGTTTGCACGGACCCGCAAATGCCGGCCCTATTCAGTACGCTTGTCAAGTCTTACGACACCTGCACACTCGCCTCCGACTCGAGAAAACTCACCGCTGCCTTTCGCACCTTGAAGCCTGCCGATGATATGGTTTTGCCTTGGCGCACCATCGTCATCGACGAAACTTAAATAGATGTCGAATGCCCCGTCGGCGGTGATTGTTCCGGCCAAAGGCACCATCGCGGAAATTTCCGTTCCATCGATAAAGATTGTCGTTGACTGTTCAGTGTAATCGCAGGCGGAATTACCTGCGCGCCGCGTCAGTGCCCACGCGCCATCAAAAGCCTTTACCTTGACCGGAGCGCAGACACGTTCTGGGATATTCTTGATTGCGCGCAACACCTCTTTCGTCGGCTCCAGGCTGGCAAGCTTCAATCCCCGCTGCTCGGCAAAGGCTTGAAGAGCTTTCCGACTTCCCGGTCCCCATTTGCCGTCTGCCTGTCCGACAAGGCAGCCGACTCGCGTTAGCTCTGTTTGCGTTGCCTTTGTCAACGCGCGCGGATCAGCCAAAGCTTGCGTCACATCTAAATCAGGATGAGCTTCTGCAACCTCCACGCCCTCGATGGAAATCGAGGGGGCTTTGCCACGATCTGTTGCTGCCTGTTCGATCTCGTCGATCTTCAAGCTGGCTAACGCCGCAAAGGCGCCGCTTGGATACTGTCTGAGATAGGCCTCAAAGAAGCGCTTGTCCGTTTTTTCCTTGATGGTCTCCCAATAGGCGACTTCTACGTCCCCTCCTTTCGCACCCGCCGTGACAGCGGTGTTTCCGGACAACGGTTGCAAAATGACGTCGCCCGTCAGCGAGGAGTTGTCCCATGGCACTTGCTTGCCGTCGGTTGCTTCAAGCACATCCCTACGGACGTTGATGAGGTCGCGGGAGATGTCCTGGCCAGGCGTACCAAGATTCTTCAGCAGCGCAGATGTGAACGGCGAGTTCCTTCCCTCGCCGTCCAGCGCAACGTTCCCGGGCTGCGTTGCAAAGGCTATGAGCGATCCAACGCCCGTGCCTAGCTTTGCCAAGCCCCGACCGACCGACCCTGATCGCGTACCCATCGAGCGCCCAAGGTTCTGTGAGAAAGGACTGTCCCGGCAAGCATCCAAAAATACCAGGTTGACCTTCGTGGTTCGCTCCATGGCCGACAAGACGAGGTCCATGGGCACGGCTTCGAAGTCGAGGTCGTTATATGTGGATAGCCGCGCATCAACGGGAGCCATGTAGTTGGTGCCGTTCACCTGGACGCCATGGCCGGCATAGAAGAGAAGCGCCATGTCGGCACCATCCAGCTTGCCGATGAAATCTCGAACCGTGCCGCGCATCCCGCTCAGATCGAGGTCCTCGCCTGCAACCACCTCAAAGCCCAACGCCTGCAGTTTTGCGGTCATATCCACCGCATCATTTTTTGGATTGGAAAGTGGAACCGCGTATCTATAGGCAGAATTACCGATGACCAGCGCGACGCGCCGTTCTGCCCACGCTTGGGCGCTCAGCGAAACTAGAAGAAGCGCAATGGCGAAGCGAAGCGCCATCATGGCTGTATATCCTTAGTCTCAGCTCATGCAGCGGATTCACCAGTCGATGGACAGGATAAAACCGGAGCAGTCTTGCGAGACTGAGCCCGGTGCTTCGCAGTGTCAAGTCCAGCGGATCTAGCGAAGGGCCCACCGCTAGCCCACAGTTCGTCAGCGGTCTATGCTGTGTAGATTCACGCCGATAGACACCGAAACGAATTGCACGCAGCTTGGCCGTCTTCACGCCGATCGGAATGGTTCAAAAAGGGCGCCTTCTCGCGTCGCTCGGATTCTTTTTCATTCTGGGCGCCTGCATTGCCACATTCTCTCCCTCAGGCGAGAAACTGCTGCGCGACGTCTTGATGACGACCATCTCGCCCTTCGTCGCGCCCCCGACAGACATCGTGATCGTAACGATCACAGAGCAGACATTGGAAAGGTTTCCCTATAGATCGCCGCTGGATAGGGGTGCCTTGGCCGACCTTGTGCAGAGAATCGATAAGGCTCATCCGAGAACAATAGGCATTGACTTGCTTTTCGATCAGCCAACCGAGGCAGAAAAGGATCGGCGCCTAGCTGAGGTTATCGAGGCGGCCGAAAGTCCGGTAATTGTCGCATCTGCATCACACGACGACGACCTTACCGACAAGCAACTGTCGTATCTTAGTCGCTTCGCGCCAAGCGCCATCCGCGGACTGGCCGCCCTGTCTCATGATAGGGTCGACGCGGTTGTGCGGGAAGAATTTCCAGGGCGCGTTGTGAATGGCAACTGGCAACCTAGCTTTGCATCAGCGCTCGCGCAGACCGCCGGCATATCGGCATCGCAAGCTGCGGAGAAGATGGTCTACTATCGGGCTACAGGCATTCATCCGGCACGATGGACAATATATCCGGCACACGCCGCCGCTTTCGCGCCCCCGGCCTGGTTCGCCGGGAAGTTCGTTTTGATCGGCGTCGACCTCCCGCTGCAGGATCGTCATGCAACCCCCTTTGCCGTGCTGAACGGCTCTGTTGCCGGAGCGCTGCCGGGTGTCGTTATTCATGCCAATGCGCTGGCGAGATTGATCAAGGGCGACAAAATCATTACGCCAGGGGCGGTGGCGGCGTTTGGGCCCTTCGTTCTCGCGACGGCGCTCTGCATCTGGGTCGCTTGGCTCCGCATATCAGTGCTGGTGAAACCTATGGTCATCATCGGCGCAGTCGTTTCGGTTTTGATCTTAGAAGCAACCGCGTTTGCCAAGGCCGGGATTCTGTTACCAATGGTCGCGCCGTCGATGCTGCTGCTAGGGCTCTCCGGATTCGTCGCAATTCTGGCATGGCACCGGGACTCGAAAGAAAGGCGTTTCGTCCAGAACGCGTTCTCTCAGTATCTCAGCCCGGCAGTCGTGGCAGAGCTAGTCAGCAAGCCGGCGTCACTGCGCCTCGGCGGATCCGAACGCTTGATAACGTGCGTGTTCACCGACCTTGAGGGGTTCACCAGTTTGGGCGAACGGACGGAACCAGAGGTATTTGCTGCGGTTCTGAATGAATACCTCGATGCGGTTTGTGGTCTCTTCATTGAACATGGAGCCACGATAGACAAACTGATAGGCGATGCAGTCATTGGTTTTTTTGGTGCACCGGGTGTGCAGGAGGACCAAGCCGAAAGGGCCCTAAAACTAACGCTCGCTACCGTCGCGATGTCTCGAAGATTTCGGACAGATGTAAAGTCTAGAGGCCACGACGTTGGCGTCACTCGTATCGGCGTCCATCGAGGACCTGCAGTTGTCGGAAATTTTGGGGGCAATCGATTCTTCAACTACACGGCCATGGGCGATACGGTGAACACCGCTGCCAGGCTCGAAGGCGCGAACAAGTTTCTAGGTACCATGAACTGCATCAGCGAGGAGGTGGCGAACTCTTCCGATGACTACCTGCTTCGGCCATCCGGTGTGTTGTGTCTGAAAGGCAAGACTGAGTGGATCTCAGCCTTCGAGTTGCTGGAGGACGGGCGTATGAATCGCGAGATGGTGGAGGCTTACTCGCAAGCTTATTTGCTGATGTCCGCGCGTGACAAGACTGCCGCTGCTGCCTTTGCATCGCTGGCCATTCAATATCCCAACGATGGCCTCGTTGCTTATCACCTTGGAAGACTGAAGCAGGGTGAGGCTGGCGATAGGATCTATCTTGAAGGCAAGTAAAACAAGCGTATGGTTGAACGTGCGTCATGTATCGGCAACCCAAAATCATTTTCCTACTGGCTGCGGCCATCGCAGCAGTTGGTTCTTGCTCGAGCGCTCTTGCGGCCAGCGAGTATGTCGTTGTCGCTGTCGATCCTCCCGCGGACAGCCCTCAGCTCGGCAAACTGTTCAGACTGGGCGACCTCGTGCATATCGAGGGTGGATCGACTGTCACTTTGATGGGTGACGATGGCTCGGTCACTGCGTTGCCGGGACCTGCGGATGTTGTGGTGACTGACGACGCATCGGGTTCTGGATCAACCTCTAACGGGGCGGCGGGCGCTTCTTCGAGTTTGACTGCGATTTCGGATCTATTGGGGAATGCCGCTGGTCAGCTCCAAACCATAGGTGGGTCTCGTGGCGTTTCCGACACGACGGCCGCCACCTTGGAACCTTGGATGGTGCCGGTCGAAAATCGTCTGACAGGCTGCGTTTATGACCTCAAACTGGAGCTTTGGCGCCCACCGGGGCACAGGGCGGATGTTTCGGTTGCCTATAATGAAGAGTCGCTGGCGACAAGCTTGGTCTGGGACAAGGACACCCCAATTTTGGCAATTCCCGGAAACGTGCCACCGGATCTTCGATCCGTTGAGTTGGTGATCGACGATGAGTCGGTTCGAATGCCTATCGTGCATTTGCCCACCGGCCTCAGCCCGTCGGATCATGTGGGACTGTATGCCTGGATGATAGAAAGCGGTTGTCTTCTTCAGGCATCCGCACTGATCCGGAACTTGGCTAACCGATAGACCACCAGGGGTGGTCACTTCACGGCGCACTGGAAGCGGTAGAGGCGCGCCTTCGCGTCAACCACCGCCATATCGAGGCAACTTCTCGATGGCGCGCTAAGGAAAGCGATCGCCTTGTGCCCAGCGGGTACGCCGACTGAAAGTTTGCGGCGCACGAATTTAACGCTTTCGTTGACGTAGACTTGGACGGTTGCCGAATAGCGGCTGAAGTAGATACCCAGGTGGCAAAACGTCGTGCTCTGTTGCGAGGCTATGCTGGATCAGGTGGTCCGTCCAGAAGAGTTCTTCCTGCAGAACCGGCGATCTCGAGATGCCACCGACCCTCCGCATGCCCCCTCGGAACGCTGGAAGAGGGATGGTGCGTCGCACAAAAATATTGCAATGCACTATAAATGCCGTAACGTCAGTTTCGTAAATGAACGAGACGGCTTTTGTGAAAGGCCGTCCACCGGAAAGGATGGAAACTATGGCCAAGACCGCTGACACCGTTGAAAATACCTCATTCCCCACCTTCGAAGCGTCGAAGGCTGCCGACCAGGTCCGCGCTGTCGCCGAAAAGGGCGTCGAGCAGTCGAAAGAAGCCTATGCGAAATTTGCGTCAGGCACCGAGACGACCCAGAAGGCTCTGCAGTCGAGCTTCGAAACCGCCAAGACCGTCGGCAACGAGTTGTCGCTGAAGACAATTGCTGCTCTGCGCGCCAATGCCGAAGCCGGCTTCTCGCACCTCGAAGCCCTGGTTGCCGTGAAGTCGCCGTCCGAGTTCATCGAACTCCAGACTGCCTTCTTGCGCACGCAGCTCGAAAAGACCGTCGAGCAGGCCAAGGAATTTCAGGCCGTGACGACCAAGGCTGCCGAAGATGTATCGAGGCCGATCAAGGATGTCGTTGAAAAGGCGATGAAAGATCTCAAAGTCGCCTAATTGAGCCTAAGCGATCGGAAATAACCGCGAAACAACACCTTCTCCAGCCGGTCTTTTTCCTTTTGGCTGGATGCTCTTTGGTGCCTGCGTTGCCATGGCGGTGCGGGCATAGCTCTCTCGGCTGCGATCATCCGCACAATCTGACGGCGGCGAGCGACGAGCCCGGCCAGGGCCTCGGCTTCGGTGCCGCGCAACGGGCACTTGCCGCTTGCTCGACCCAACGAAGGCAGCGTTACAGCAGCATCGGTGGTGTCGGTCCTGGCCCGCTTGCCGAGCGCATTGGCGTAGGCTGTCACCTGCCCCGGATTGACCACGACAACCGCCAGGCTAGACTGGCACCCTGTCCAAAGCGGCAACCGCTAAGCGCGATATCCTGCCCCATTCTTGGCACGTCGAGCTTGCCAGCCGTGATCCGTGGACATTCGCCTGCGGCAAATTCAGCTGGGCCTTCGTTGCACGGATGGCGGTGCGATGCGGCCTTTCGTCTGTGAGTGGCTGCGCGGACGCCGTCAAACGGCAGAAACTTCAAATCCATCATGTTGGCTCATTGCCAAAGCACCGCTTCAAGACAACAATGACCTCGACGCCGGCGCGCCAGACGCGCACAAAAAAGAGCGTTGGAGGAAATGGAGGAGGAAGCCGCTGGCCAAGTCACGGACGCGCTATGCATGCGGCCTTTCGGTGCTCACCACCGACGAATCTGACGCGGATGCGTTCGCCCGGGCGGTGGCAGCGGAAACAGTGGCCATTGACGCCGGGTTTGCCCTCCTGTTTTTCTCGCAGAGCCTCATAGAGGCCGGCGCCCTGTCAGAAGCGCTGAAGACCCACGCGCCGGCGCTCCACTATGCCGGCTGCTCGACGGCCGGTGAGATAACGCCCAAGGGGCTGGAGGAAGGCCAGGTCCTGGCTATGCTGCTTCCCTCCGCATCGTTTTCGGCGGCCAGCACCATGGTCGAAAATCTGTCGTCATCGGGCATGGACGGGATTACCGGCGAAGTCGAGGCGCTGAGGCGTTCGTTACACGAGCGCCTCGGGCACGAGCGAGCCGACACCACTTTCGCGCTCTGCTTGATCGACGGCCTGTCTTATGCCGAAGAAGCGGTGACCTCCGCCATCCATTGGGGGCTCGACGACATCCCACTGATCGGCGGGTCGGCTGGCGATGATTTGAAATTCGAGACAACGCGGCTGATCTCGAACGGCAAAGTGACCTCCGACAGCGCCATCATCGTGCTGGTCACCACGGAAATTCCTTTCCACGTGTTCAAGACCGACAATTTCGTTCCGACCGACGAGAAGCTGGTGGTGACGGCATCCGATCCCGACCACCGCATCGTGCGCGAATTCAACGCCACCATTGCCGCCGAGGAATATGCCGCCTCGGTCGGCGTTGTCGCACAGATGCTGACGCCACTGAGTTTTGCCTCGCACCCGGTGGTGGTGAAAGTCGGCGGCGAATTTTACTGCCGTTCAATCCAGAAGATGCACGCGGACGGCTCGCTGTCGTTCTTCTGCGCCATCGACGATGGTGTCGTGCTTGCCGTCGCCCAGCCTAAGGACATGGTCGAGGCGACCCGCGCCGCGCTCNTGCGCCATCGACGATGGTGTCGTGCTTGCCGTCGCCCAGCCTAAGGACATGGTCGAGGCGACCCGCGCCGCGCTCAGCGACGTCAGCGAAAGGCTTGGCGGCATTGACCTGATCCTCGGTTTCGACTGCGTGCTGCGCCGGCTCGACGCGCGCAATCGGCAGGTCTATCGCGAGATTTCGGAACTCTACAAGGTCAACAACGTCCTCGGCTTCGGCACCTATGGCGAACAGTACCGTTCGATGCATCTGAACCAGACCTTCACCGGCATCGCCTTCGGTGAACGCAAGGCGGCCGAAGCGGCGGAGTAGGAAATCCGGGATGCCGCTCAGGAACATCGACGACCTGGAAAGGCTGAAGAAGATCAACGCCGCGCTGATCAGCCGCGTCGAGCGTTCCATGGACCAGCAAGGCAATGCCTTTTCGCTGTTCCAGACCGCCATTTCGCTTGAGAGCCGGGTGCGCAGCCGCACCGAAGAGCTGCATTCGACCTTGCGCCGGCTGGAGCAGTCGAACATCGACTTGAACGCAGCCAAGGAAAACGCCGAGCTGGCGAACCTGTCCAAGACCAGGTTCCTGGCGGCCGCCAGCCATGACGTGCTGCAGCCGCTGAACGCCGCGCATCTGTCGGTCTCGGCGCTTGCCGAAGTACAGACCAGCGAGGAAGGCAGAAAGCTGGTCCGCCAGGTCGAGCGATCGCTGGAGACCATGGAGGACCTGCTCCGCACCTTGCTCGACATTTCCAAGCTCGATGCCGGCGTCGTGCAGCCCGACATCACCGATGTCAGCCTGGAGACGCTGTTTTCGTCTCTGCGCTCGGATTTTCGGCCGGTCGCGGAGATGAAGGGGCTGACGCTGAAGTTCCGGCCGGTCGATGCGCTCGTTCGTTCGGACCGAACCTTGCTGCGCCGCATCCTGCAGAACATCCTGTCCAATGCACTGCGCTATACCCGCTCGGGCGGCGTGTTGGTCGGCACCAGGCATCGCGGCGACACGATCCGCATCGACGTCGCCGATACCGGCTGCGGCATCCCCGACGACCAGCGCGAGGCGGTATTCGAGGAATTCCATCGGGGCGTGATCCCGACGGATGCCGGGCTTGCCGCCGGCGGGCTGGGGTTGGGGCTGGCCATCGTGCGCCGCATCGCCGCGGCACTCGGCCATCCCGTCACGTTTTCGTCGAAGGTCGGACATGGCACGATTTTCCATATCGACGTTCCGGTCGGGATCGGCGACACGGCCGATCCAATCGCCAGCACCGTCGACATGGAGCGGCCGCGCGGCTACGGTCTGTTCGGCACAAGGGTGCTGCTGGTCGAGAACGACATCGACGTGCTGCAGGCGATGACCTCCCTGCTCGAGCGCTGGCAATGCCTGGTGCGGCCCGCCACCTCGACCGGTGACGCGCTCGACTTGCTTGGCGATACCGACTGGTTGCCAGATATTGTCATAGCCGACCAGCATCTCGACGGCGGCGACCTCGGCACCACCACAATCGCCAAAGTCCGTGATTGTCTCGGCCGCGCGGTGCCGGCGCTGATCGTCACCGCCGACGGTTCGGAGACAGTCGCCAAAGCCGCCCGCGCCGCCGGCATCGAGCTGATGCGCAAGCCGCTGAAACCAGCGCAACTGAGGGCGTTGCTGGCACATCTGCTGGCTTGAACTGGTCGTATCTTCCCAGCATACGGGTCACCGTATTCCAGCCATTACTTGTGCCTAGGCGGTAATTCATATGAAGCAGATTCACTTCTTCGCGCTAAAGGACGATCTTCTTCCCGTATTGGAGGCAGTAGAACGTGAAATTTCGATAAAATACATCCTCATGGGTCATTTTCCCAAGATGGAATTCGACTCTTTTAGCAATAGAATGCAAATTCCAACTCTTGGGCAATCAACCACTGAATCGGCTTCCAGCGGTCGATCATTTCTTGTCACTGGCCACGCTGTGCCCATTGAGGTGAGGCCGATAAAAACACCTTCCGGCATCCGGTATTCGCTAGATCAGCTTAGCAATCCGGACACAGTAACTTTTTCCCCTGGTGGGCGATGGGCTGAAGATGTTGTGATAAATGGCCGCGTGGCTACGGTCTCCGACACGCCGCTCGCTCAGGAGCTAATGAAGACTTTTACTAGAGCATTCAAAAAGCAATTTAGTAAAATTAAAGCATTCTACGTTGGACCGGGGGCCGCCATTTTACTAGACGCGGGAAAGCGGCTAACTGCTGCAGAGCAATCGCCGCGTGAATTTGATCTGACTAGAGAGGCGCGGGTTGCTTAGCTGGTGTCAGGAACGGGAGAGCCGTGGCTAGTCTAGTCCGATTGCGGTGACACGAGTGCGGTCGACTACGGTGACAGTGCGCTTTTTAGCGAGCCCTCTCAAAACCCCGCCGGATCGCGAAACAGCTCGGCATTGTCGAGCTTTGAGACCTCGATCACCGCCTGGGTGCGGCTGTAGACGTTGAGCTTGCGCAGGATTTCGGAGACATGCGCCTTGACGGTGGTCTCGCCGACCTGCAGCTCGTAGGCGATCTGCTTGTTGAGCAGGCCCTGGCGCAGCATCTGCAGCACTTTGAGCTGCTGCGGCGTCAGCGTAGCCAGGCGCTGCACCATCTCGGCGCGGTCGGTGCTGTCGGCGTCGCGCGGCCGGCCTTCATAAGTCTCGGGAACATAGATCGCGCCTTCCATCACCGAGCGGATGGCGGCGGCAAGGTCGCTCTTGCGCGCCGATTTCGGGATGAAGCCGGCCGCACCGTAGGACAGCGCCTCGGAAATGATCTTCGGTTCCTCGTAGCCGGAGACGATGACCACCGGCAGGCGCGGATAACGCGTCCTGAGCTGCAGCAGCCCGTCAAACCCATGCACGTCGGGCATGCTGAGATCGAGCAGCGCCAGGTCGAACGGCTTGGCATCCGTCAGAAGCTCGAGCGCCTCGGCAATCGAGCGTGCCTCGACCGTGTCGACTTCCGGATAGGCCATCTGCACGGCACTATGCAGCGCCTCGCGAAACAGCGGATGGTCGTCAATGATCAGGAACCTGGCGCGATCGGTCATCAGCTTCATTTCGGTTTGGTTTGGCCTAGAATAGTCCTGCAACCATGGCCAGCTTATTGGCAAATAGTACATTGCCATCTTGGCCGGCTAAAGCAGAATGTGCCCATGATTTCCGCGGCGCCACGCGGCAGATGTGGCCGTTCTGAAATGCAATGCCTTGCCCGGTGGCCCAAATCGGCCGAATGTGCCGGCGACAGATCCATTGAAACAGAGACAGGTCGTGACCGACTTCCGGCTTCGCGTGACAGCCAGTGACCGCCGGCTTTCGCACTGTTGCCGGCCGCCACACGACGCTTCCCCGACCCCCGCCTTGTTCGCGGCCGCACCGATGGTATCGGCTGGTCTGGGGTCGCGCTGGTATACGGGCTGGTTTCCTGGACAAAACGCAGCAAGCTGATGGTGCTGCCGTTCAAGCCCCGCTAGGCGCTCGATGCCGTACTGGTAAGGAGCATCACCTTGCCGCCATCGCGCTTTGGGCGCGAATTTGCCCGCGATATCCAAGCTGTAGTCCACGATCTGGGCCGCGCCAAGCCAGAACCAACTGATCGCAGTCGCTGATCTTGAAGCTATACGATCCGGTTGGACCAATTTCAGCGTATTCCCGTTGAGCCCAGCGCCCCCCGAGGCTGACAGCACGTCGGCAATGACTTACGAAGCGTGTCCGTCTACGCGCTCGCCTGCGTTCGTTCCAACGCCTGGGACCGGGCGATTTCGTCCGGCCCCAAAGATAGTGTCTGATCACTCGTTAGGCCGGCAACGCGCCGGACCTCTTGGCCGTCCAGGTGGCGATATAGTCCATCAGCCCGGGATTGAGGCAATCATAAGGTTCGAGCCCGATCGACTTTAGCTGTGACCTTATGCCGTCCATGCGGCTCGGATCGACACCGGACTCGATGATCGAAGAGACAAAGGCGGTGAAGCCCGGCGGNCCTTATGCCGTCCATGCGGCTCGGATCGACACCGGACTCGATGATCGAAGAGACAAAGGCGGTGAAGCCCGGCGGTGACCAGCCGTCTTCCTGGAAGCGTTCGGGATGGATGAAGGACAGCCCCTTGAAAGCGTGGTCGCGCTCGACCGGGCCGTGCATGTGGACGCCGCAGCCGGTGCAGGCATGGCGCAGGATCAGCGCGCCCGGATCGACGATCTTCAGCTTGTCGNCCTTGACCTTCACCTTGACCGGGTTGCTGGTGCAGGCGCAGACCAGCGTGCCGCCGGCAAAGTCGGCCTTTTCCCGTGGCAGTCCATTGTCGATTTTAGGATGCAGTTTTTCCGGCATTTTTGTCTCCTCCCGTGTTGAACATCTGCATTTTTCGGCCGCTGGCTGGTTTGCCGGCGGCTTTCTCGTCCTCAGTAAACCACCACGCTCCTGATCGACTTGCCTTCATGCATCAGGTCAAAGCCCTTGTTGATGTCCTCGAGCTTCAGCGTGTG
>NZ_AYVL01000024.1 GCF_000502835.1 Mesorhizobium sp. LSJC280B00 | reverse complement strand
TGGCGCGCCAGTCGCCGCCGGCGACGCCGCGGCTGACGGCCGCCGCAACGGCGGCTGCGGCCGCAATGGCAATCGAGGTGTTGTGCGTGGCCCGGCAGGTCTCGGCAACTTTGGCGACCAGCGCGTCCAGCGGCTCTGGCGGCATCATGATGCCGACCGGCGCAATGCGCATGGCCGCACCATTTGTGTCGCCGCTGCGCCCCGCTTCCTCGGCCGGCACGCCATTGTTGATGGCGTCGATGGCGCGTTTGGTCGATGGTCCCAGCAGATCGTAGCTGCCGCGCGCTTTGACGTCGCGCTCCCAGTCGAGCAGCGCGTTGACCCACCGCGTATGATCGAAGCGGTTACCGGATTCGACCAGGATACGGCCAAGCAGAAGCGCCTGTTCGGTGTCGTCGGTGATCGTTCCAGCGGGAAGCCCCTTCGACACCGGATGGTCGGCGAAAGGAGCAATGAAGCCCTCTACATGGGCGTAGAGTTCGGCAATCCGGGCCGGCGACAAAAGCTGCGTCGGCATGCCCAGCGCATCCCCCAGTGCCCCGCCGACAAGCGCCCCCATGGCCCGATCAGTCATATTCCCGGTGTTGTCGTCCGGCATCACTCAGAACCTCATATGCAGCGCAAAATGCGCCGGGTTGAGCAGGCTGGTCACATATTCGATCGGCCGGTCATCGGCGGCGCGGGTCAACCGGCGACCGCGAAGGAACGGCGTGCCTTGCGGGCAACCGAGGATTGCAGAGTCCTCGGCGTTGAGCATTTCGATGCCGACCCATTCCTCGCCATGGTCGGGAATGAGGCCCGCGCCGCGCAGCGTCTGGTGCAGCGAGCCTTCGCGCAGGCCGCGCAACGGCACATCCTCCAGTTCCGGCGATAATGGCAGGCGGCTGCGCTCGATGGAGATGGCGTGGCCGTCGCTGGCATTGGTGCGCACCCGGTCGACAGCGATGAAAAACGGGTTTTCTATACCAAGCAGTGCGGCAAGACCGGGGTCCTCGATCACCTCGAGCCGCAGCGTCCGCGTCTCGGCGTTGGCGCCGGCGTTGGCGAGCGCCCGCGACCAACCGATGGAGTCATCAACGGGCTTGCCATCGAAGGTGACGAAAGAGCCGATGCCGACTTTGGTGGTGATCAGCCCGCGGTTGGACAGTTCCTCGAGGCCTTTGCGGACGGTGTTGCGGCTGACGGAGAAACGCTGGACGAGCTTGTTCTCGCTTTGCAGCCGGTCGCCGAAGCCGAGAACACCGGAGCGGATTTCATGTTCGAGAACGGTGGCGATCTGTTCGGGTTTGCCCGTGCCGGGAGACAGTTGAACCGAGCGCCGCTTCATATGGTACCTGTTCAGTGAGCCTGTATAATCCTGTTCATATCACGGCAGGCTTGTCAACGAGTGCCGCATGGAGCAGTTCGTGATCCCGAGTCCGGTTCAACAGGACGGCATAAGGAGCGTCAGCCTAGCGCCGCCGCAGCCGAGACGCGGGATCGACCGCTCCCGTCGAGGGGCGTCGTTTAGCAGGAGCTCGCGACCAAGGTGAATTCCAGGATCGCAGTCGGATGTGGGGAAAGGATGCCACACAACGCACTAGATACGGCGCACGACGGCCGCCTCGCCATCGTTGATCTCGCGGTCGCCGCCTGGCGAGGCCGTCAAACTACTCCTGTCGAGTGAGGTGAATTACGAAGGGAAATTACCAGCCCGGACCCGCGAGAGGCAGGCGTGTCTTTCGAGAGTTGGAAAATCTTACAAGTTTCGTCGGTCTGCTGCATTCTTCTTAAACATGGCCAAGACAAGCCGCTTGCCTTCGCGCACACTGTCTTCGAGCGGCTTCGCCTTCGCCAGATGCGCCGCAATCGCGCTAGCCAGCATGCAACCCGTCCCGCGCATTGATGCGACAAGACGAGGTGCGTCGAAGCGGATTGGTTCTTGATCCGAACGCAACAGAATATCGGTTGATCGAGGTCCTGATGCGTGGCCCCCTTTGATCAGCAGGCCCGGCACGCCGGCTGCCAGCAATTTCCGTCCCAGTCTCACCGCGTCGCTCTCGTCGGCTGGCGGTTCCGCACCAACAAGGAGCGCCAGCTCGAGGAGATTGGGGGTCACAAGGCAGCAAAGCGGCATCAGATCGCGCCTCATGGCAGCGATGGCACCTGCTTCCAGAAGCCCCCGGCCGGAGCTCGAGGCCAGCACCGGATCGAGCACTGCCGGCACCTGCGGATTTTCGCGCAGCACGCCGGCAATGGCAACGACGATCTCAGCCGTTGCGAGCATGCCGATCTTAATTGCCGCCACCTTGTTGGCCTGCAGCGCGGCGCACATCTGATCGGCCACAAGATCGGGCTGCGAAGGATGGATTTCCATCACGGCTTCGTGCGTCTGCACCGTCAGCGCTGTGACAGCCAGGCAGGTGCGCACGCCAATGGAAGAGATCGTCTCGATATCACGTGCAATTCCAGCCCCACCGCTGGAGTCTGATCCGCCGACGACGAGCACATGCGGTTCTCGCCTCAGCGCCATGGCTTTGTCTTTTCGATCCATTCTCGCGTGCGCGCTTCGGGATCGGCATTCAACGTGATGTCGGTGACCACCGCCGCGCTGTCCGCACCAGCCTCGAAGACACCGTCGAGCCGGTCGGGGTTGAGGCCGCCGATGGAGACCAATGGGATCGGCGCCACCCGATACTTCCACTCGCTCATCCGCTCGAGCCCTTGCGGCGCCCATTTCATCTGCTTCAGGATGGTGGGATAGATAGGGCCGAGCGCGATATAGTCGGGCTCGGCAGCGATCGCCGTTTCCAGTTCGAGATGATCGTGCGTGCTGAGCCCGAGCTTCAATCCGGCGTACTTAATCGCCAGCAGGTCGGCCGCGGCCAAATCCTCTTGGCCGAGATGGACGAAGTCGCAGCCTTCCTCAATGGCGAGCCGCCAATAGTCGTTGACGATCAGTTGGCAACCATGGACCGCGCAGACGTCGTTCGCGCGGCGGATTTCCGTCCGCAGCGTGGTCTCGTCCCTATCCTTGATGCGCAACTGAACCAGCTTGACGCCAAGTGGCACCAGCCGTTCGATCCAGGCGGCGCTGTCGACGATCAGGTAGAAGGGATCGAGCTTCATGAGAAAACCGCCCTGCCGAATGTTGGTGTCGATGGCACCGCGACGTCGCGGGGTTCGAGCATCCCCGAGCTGAAAGCTTCTCGACCGGCCTCGACCGCCTTGCCGAACGCACACGCCATGCCGACCGGATCGGCCGCCTTGGCGACCGCTGTGTTCAGGAGCACAGCATCAAAGCCGAACTCCATGACTGTTGCCGCGTGCGATGGCCGTCCGAGACCAGCATCCACGATCAGCGGGACATCAGGGAAATGTCCGCGCATCGAGCGCAGCGCCATGATGTTGACCGGCCCGAGGGCGGAACCGATCGGTGCGCACCAGGGCATCAAGACCTTGCAGCCCGCCGCAAGCAGCCGCTCGGCGACGACAAGGTCGTCGGTAGTATACGGGAACACCGCAAAACCGTCCTCGCACAGGATGCGGGCGGCTTCGAGCAGACCGAACACGTCCGGCTGCAGCGTGTCGTGATTGCCGATCACTTCGAGCTTGATCCAGGGCGTGCCGAAGACTTCGCGCGCCATTTGTGCGGTCGTGACCGCTTCCTTGACGGAGTGGCAGCCAGCAGTGTTGGGCAGGATTCTGACACCAAGCGAGCGGATCAACGACCAGAATTTTTCGCCAGCCCTGCCGCCTGCCATTTCACGGCGCAACGAGACGGTCACCACCGAGGTGCCCGATGCCCTGACTGCATCGGCAAGGATGGCCGGCGAAGGATATTGAGCCGTGCCGAGAAGCAGGCGGGAGGGAAGCGTCGTCCCGAGAAGATCGAACATGCTAGCCTCCCTGCATGGGCGAGAGGATTTCGATCCGGTCGCCGTCGTTCAATTGGAATTCCGCCCGGCTGGCTTTGTGCACGAGGTCGTTGTTGACGGCGGTCGCGAGCCAATCGCCCTCATAGTCAAGCGCGGCAAGCAGCTCGGCCAGCGTGGTGGCGGCAACCTCATGCACTTTGCCGTTGACCATCAGTTTCATGAGCAAGCTCCACGGGTTTGTCGTGATTGAAGACAATTTCGCCCGCCAGGCGCGCCATGGCGGAGGCGAGAAGAAAGCCATGGCGATAGAGCCCGTTGATCGCGACGGTGTCTCCGCTCATTTCGACGCGCGGCAGATTGTCGGGAAAGGCTGGACGGACGCCGACGCCGGCTTCAACGATCTCGGCCTCGCCAAAGGCCGGATGGAGGGCATACGCAGCACCCAGAAGCTCCATCATCGAACGCGCCGTGACCGGTCTGGCGGACTGGCTTTCAATCATCGTCGCACCAATCATGAAACGGTGGTCGGTGCGCGGCACTGCATAGAGTGGAAAGCGCGGATGCAGCATCCTGACGGGGCGCGACAGCGAGAAGTCTGGCGTGTTTAGGATCAGCATTTCGCCGCGAACGCCGCGAAGCCTGTCATCGACGGCGGCCATCCCCGGGCAGTCGATCTGACGATCGAAACCGGAAACATGCCGGGCGTCGGTGCCGAAGTGGAATTTGACACCCATGGCTGCGAGCTTGTCATGAAGTGCTGCCATCGCCTGGCGCGGGTCGAGATGAGCCTCATCTGGGAAGAGCAGTCCGCGCCGGAAGCGGCCGGCGAGGTCGGGTTCCAGGAGCGCAATTTCGTCTTCATCGACACGCCGATGGCCCGACGTGCGGCTGGCGAAGCGGTCGAGCTCGCCGGCATCACGCGGGGGGGCCACGACAAGTGTTCCGCCCCGTGTCACCTGACCCGGCAGCACCGCATCCCACCAGTCGGCAGCGTCACGTCCAAGGTCCAGCACCGGCTGCTCGGCGCTTTCACGCTCGCACCATGGCGCCAGCATGCCGCCGGCGAACCACGACGCATTGCCTCCAAGGCCATGCCGGATCTCGGCGACAGTGACCGTCGCGCCGCGGGCGGCGAGTTCGAAGGCGGCGGTGAGGCCGGCGACGCCGGCCCCCTTTATCAGCACCTTCATGATGGCTTACCTGGCTGAGGCGTGAGCGGTGCGCCGGTCTCGTCCGCTGGCACGTAGAGATCGCCGCCCTCGCGGTATTTCGCCGCCATCGCCGCCATGCCCTCTTTCTGTGCCTCGGCGCGGATGTCGTGAGAGATGCGCATCGAGCAGAATTTCGGTCCGCACATCGAGCAGAAATGCGCCAGCTTGTGCGCCTCCTTGGGCAAGGTCTGGTCGTGGAAGGACCGTGCGGTTTCGGGGTCGAGCGACAGGTTGAACTGGTCCTCCCAGCGGAACTCGAAGCGCGCGCGGGAAAGGGCGTCATCCCTGACTTTCGCCGCCGGGTGGCCCTTCGCCAGGTCGGCCGCGTGCGCTGCGATCTTGTAGGTGATCACGCCGGTCTTGACGTCATCGCGGTCGGGAAGGCCGAGATGCTCCTTGGGCGTGACGTAGCAGAGCATGGCCGTTCCGAACCAGCCGATCATCGCCGCGCCGATGCCGGAAGTGATGTGGTCGTAGCCCGGCGCGATGTCGGTCGTCAGCGGTCCAAGCGTATAGAACGGCGCCTCGCCACAGACGGCGAGCTGCTTGTCCATGTTCGCCTTGATCTTGTGCATCGGCACGTGGCCGGGCCCCTCGATCATCACCTGGCAATCTTTCGCCCAGGCGATCTGCGTCAGCTCGCCGAGCGTTTCCAGTTCGGCGAATTGCGCCGCGTCGTTGGCATCGGCAATCGAGCCGGGACGAAGGCCGTCGCCGAGCGAAAAGGACACATCATAGGCGCGGCAGATGTCGCAGATTTCAGCGAAATGCTCGTAGAGGAAGCTCTCCCGGTGATGGTGCAGGCACCATTTGGCCATGATGGAGCCGCCGCGCGAGACGATACCCGTGACCCGGTCAACGGTCAGCGGGATGTAGTGCAGCCGCACGCCGGCATGGATGGTGAAATAGTCGACGCCCTGTTCGGCCTGTTCGATCAGCGTGTCGCGGTAAACCTCCCAGGTAAGATCCTCGGCAATGCCGCCGACTTTCTCGAGCGCCTGGTAAAGCGGCACCGTGCCGATCGGCACCGGCGAGTTGCGGACGATCCATTCGCGGATGTTGTGGATGTTGCGGCCGGTCGACAGATCCATCACCGTGTCGGCGCCCCAGCGGATCGCCCACACCATCTTTTCGACCTCTTCAGCCATCGACGATGTGACGGCGGAGTTACCGATATTGGCGTTGATCTTGACCAGGAAATTGCGACCGATAATCATCGGTTCGCTCTCGGGATGATTAATGTTGGCGGGAATGATCGCGCGTCCGCGCGCCACCTCGTGGCGGACGAATTCAGGCGTGACGAAGTCGGGGATCGCCGCGCCGAAGGCCTCGCCGTCGCGCTCAAGCTTGCCGTGCAGGATCTCGCGACCAAGGTTCTCGCGGATGGCGACGAACTCCATTTCGGGCGTGATGATGCCAGCGCGCGCATAGGCAAGCTGTGTCACCGCCTTGCCGGTCTGGGCCCGGAGTGGCCGGTTGCGGACTGGAAATTCCGGTGTTAGGCGCTCGCCCGCCGCAAACCCATTGTCTTCTGGCCGGACGTGGCGGCCGTCATAGGCTTCGACATCGCCGCGCGCGGTGACCCATTCATGGCGAAGCCGTGCAAGGCCGTTTTCGATGCTGGTTTCGACAGTCGGGTCGGTATAGGGGCCGGACGGATCGTAAGCGGTCACCGGCGGCTCGCCTGCCGTCGGATGGACGGAGATTTCGCGCATCGGCACCCTGAGCTGCGGGTGGATGGTACCGGATTTGTGGATTTTGCGTGAGGCAGGCAGCGGTCCCGTCGAGACGGCGGGGGTGAGGGCATTCATCTTGAGGCTCCTTTGCTCGTTGCATTGGAGACCCAGTTCTGTGCCGGAAGGATGAAAAGACGCTTCTAGCGACCTGCTGAAACAGGACCTCGGGCGTAAACTCCCGCAAAGCGCTTGCACCGTCCCTACGCCAGTATGAACTGGATCAGGTTCAACGGGTCACTGCGCCGCGAATGCCAGCAGTATCTCAGCCCCTTGCCGGGACTCCCCTGGTGAATGCGTGAGGTTGGACGGGACGGCTCCGGTTTGTCAAGCGCGTTCTGGCCGCGGCTGATCGGCGGCCGGTCAGACCGTGCGGAAAAAATCGTGCATGTCTCGGCGACAAGTCAAGCGTCGGAGATGAAGGCAGGGACAAGGGAATCGCAAACCGTCGGACTAAAAATCAATCCTGATGATCACACCTTCAATGGGCACCAAAGGTTTGCGCGTAGATCGCCTCGATTCTTCCTGCCTCGTCACTGGTCAGCGCGGCGAATTCCTTTTCGCGCGCGCGGTTCGATAGATGTCCATCATTCTGGTGAAGAAAACGGAAGAGCAGATCGGTCAACCGCTCGGGCATGTCGATAAAGGCGTCCACCTGCTGCCGGAACTGATCGTAGCGCTGCAGAAATGCGGTTTCCTCGGGAAGGTCCCGTTCGATCGTCCGCTGAACGCAAGCATAGAGGAATTCGGCGTGCGGGGTTGCATCGAAGAACCGGTAGAAATCACCGGTGTCATTCAGCACCCGGACGTTGAATTGCGGCGTCGGTTCCCATTCCACCAACGGCAGAAGGCGCTGCGAATAGCTCTCGAGCACGCCCCTGTACTCGTTGATCTGGTCCAGGATCGCGGCCGAGACGGGAAAGACCACTCCCGGCGGATTGAAGCCGCGCATGGCAAGGACGTGGTGGATTAGGTAGCGGTGAATGCGGCCGTTTCCGTCCTCGAACGGGTGAATGTAGACAAAGCCGAAGGCGAGGATTGCGGCGGCTACGACTGCATCAAGCTTTTGCGCGGGGCCCTGATCGAACGCCGCCATTCCATCGATTAGCCGCGGCAGGTCCTCGGGCCGAGCGCTGATGTGATCGGGCAAGGGCGTGCCGTTGTCTCGGTCATGCTCACCGACGAAACCTCCTTCTTTTCGGAAGCCAAGTCTTACGAAACGAGCGTCACCAAGTACAATTCTTTGCAGACGCAGCAGCTCATCGCGATCGATCGGCCAGCGGCCGGCTTCGCCGATGGCGCGGCCCCAGCGCTGGATGCGATCTTGCGGCGGGTGCTCGCCCTCGATCGCATAGCTTGATCGCGAGTCTTTGAGCAAAAGAAAGGCGGCGGTCCGAGCAAGGAGGTCGCGCGGCACGTCCGCTACGATTGCCTCCGCGCGCCGCGGTAGTTCAAGGCCGATGAATTTTTCGAGAATCTTGGTGCGGAACACCAGAGGGCAGAACTCACGCGTGCCGGGGAGATTGTCCCTTACGCGATAGCGCGAAGCGGTCTTGTCGGGTCCGGGCCACTGCAGCTCGGGATCGACAACCGGAATGTATCGTCCGGCCTCCGCGTCCGGCAGATCGATACGCGCGCCCCTCAGCCATTCATATAAAAACCAGATGCGGCGGGCATAACTGCCGGTCGGGCTTTCACGGACCAGCGCCTCGATCGGCGCGGGACCGGTCACTTGGAACAGCCGCTTGAGGACGGCAAGGTCCAGTCCCTCGTACTTGAGCGCAAAGGTCAGGTGGCCTTCGAGGGTAGGATTTGGGGCATGGCGGGGGGTCATGATCCGCCAGCCTTCCCGTTCGGTAATGCGATGATGCTCGCCAGTGGCGAACAACCTACGGGGCAAGGGCGCGGCGAGCCTGTAGGCTCCGATCAGGGCGCTGTACCCGGCCGGGGTCGCCGTTTCAGGAAGGCGGATTTCCTGAAAAACGGTAACAGGACCTGAAAATTGGTGCTGTTGCACCGCAGGCATGAAAAGCGAATCCTTCCATCGAATTTTGGTTTAGTCGGCCAAAACCTATGAAAAATGATCCTATCCCATGAAAATTGATGCCACAAGACAAATTTTCCGAAAACCGATTCTAAAACGGTGCTGAAGTCGATCAAGCAAGAACTCCGCCACCGGCTCAAGGAAGCGACTTCAGACCAGAAAGGTGAGTCCAGGAACCGCCATTCGCCCGTCTCTTAGTCACGAGGCCGGCACAGATGGCCCGCCTTACGTCGAGCCGGATTGCTCGAGCGCGCCGTTCGGGGCTCACTCATAGAGCGCTCCGGTGCGCGATCCCGATTTGATAGCCGCGATCACGCTCGCGACTGATCTTGGTGACGTGGCGGCGTCGGAGTAGAAAAGTGATGCAGGATCTCGGTGGCGTCGTGTGTGTGTGTGTGACCTGAAGTGAGTTCTCTGCGGTATGGGGGGCGGCACGCAGCGCGCGCGTCTTCTCGGCAAACAGATCGACGAAGCGGCACCGAAGGGAAGTTCCTGGCATTCAATCTCGCCATCGCTGCCCCAATTTGCCGACCGGACTGCCGATCGATCTCGCCCAATACCTTTGCGCGCGCAAGGGCCGAAGCTGAACTGGGCGGCACCTGCTCATTCGGGAGCTGACTCATGCTTGGCGCGCTAGCCCGAGAGAGCTGTGCCTGATCGAATGCGTGAAATCGTAGCTCGGGGTGGAGAGGCTGACGCGGTCATCTGTCACCCGCCTTCGGGCTGTAACGGAAAGCGCGACATCGTCTCCAATGCTCGTTCCCCACGTCGAGGGGCCCAGCGGCTTGGCTGCGGGGGGACTGTCAGCTAGTGGCCGCTGGGCCTTGACGACCAGCGAGCGTAAGAGGAGGCCCTGTGCTGGCTGACGAAAACTTGCGAGCAAAGCCACGGAAAAGCATCATTCGAACGAACTCTTTCGTCGAGACGAGGAGGACAGTGAGGCGGTAGCCGCCGCTTTGAAGCTCTCCGGCAGCTGCTACGCTGGTCGTTCAGAGGGTCGCAGCTGCGCTTGCGCCGTCATATCAGATAAGTCTAATATAATCCGCGCCTGGCCATCGAACGCCGCGGCGCCCTCGGGTCGGCGCTATTCATCGGGTGGCCATGTCGGGCACGCAAGGGAGGACGAAATGAGACTGGTTCAGTCATTTGCATTTGCTGCTGTGCTGCTTCTTTCGTCTGCATTGTCTGCGGCCGCCCACTCGGCTCGTGAGGACATCGAAGCGGCGTTGGTAAAATTCATGGACGCCTTCAACAGCGGAAACGCAGCAGCGGTAGGTCAAATGTATACCGACGATGCCGCCCTGCTGCCACCCGACGGCAAACGCGTCGATGACCGCAAGGGCGTGGAAGAATTCTGGCAGGGCGCAATCAAGGCCGGGATGAAGAATCTCACCCTGAGGGCGCTGGAAGTGGAAGGGAGCGGGAATCTCGCCTACGAAGTTGGCGCATTTACGCTCGGTGTGCCGAGCAAAGGCGGCGCCCTCTCCACCGTCGCGGGCAAGTATCTCGTCGTCTGGAAAGGGCGACGACGGGACATGGCGCCTGCATCGGGACATCTGGAACTTAGGTGCGGCCGAATAGGGATAGATATCCAGGCCCTCATCGACCGTCTTGCGAAGGGTAGGGCGGCTGTATTGACCGGGATCTGGTGCTCTATTGCCAGCGCTGTCGAGTGGCAGGACGATGGGGACCGGCTAACCGCGCGGTATAGCTTCGGTCTGGCGCGCTTTCCAATGGATTTGCCGCCAATTTGGCGGATCGCTGATCAGTCGCGGTGATTGCGACCACGTCACCAATTCCAATTCCCCGCTTCATGAAACGAGTCTGGAGCGTGCACGGCCTTAAGCAAGGGATTGCTAATGTGCGAGACAGCACGCTTCGCTCTAGCGGGTATGGCCCAGCGGCTTGGTTGAGGGGGGACTAGCAGCTAGAGGCCGCTGGGCCTTGACCAGCAGCATGCTTAAGAGGAGGCGCTGGCTGGCTGGCCAAAAACTTGCGCTCAAGGCAACGCAAAAGCATCATTCGAACGGACACTGCCCGCCAGAAGCTTATTCCAGCCGATAGAGCCACCATGGAATGCAAGCCCAGCAAACCGGATTCACCAAACATCGCATCAGGACCTGCGCTTGCCCGTCCATGGCCGCGCCAGTCCTTCGGCATTCAGCATTGCGACGCGGAGCAGCCAGCCGACCCATTATAGACCGCGACGGACGGTGATTAGGGCCAGCGCGGCGATAGGCAGCGAGCGTAACCGTTGGCGTAAGTGGAGTGTTTCACGATCTCAATTGGTTGGCTCCGCCAGGTTTCCAGCTGGCTGCCACCGGGCACGTGCCAGCTGGAGTAAACAATGAAATATTCGAAACCGGCTTTTTGGGCGGGAGCCGCGCTAGCTGCCTGCCTTTTGCCGAAACCGGCTTGGCCGAGCCAGTTCGGCTGCGCATATTGCAATGAGGGGTGAGAAACCTGGCGTTCGACGGGAGCAGTGCAGTAGCATGTGCGAAGCCTAGTCGAGTCTGCAAGCGGCAATCATTCGTCGTGAGTCGACGCTAGTGTGTGCGTTTCGCAGCACTCCGGCTGGCTATCTCGCGTAAGACGGCATGAAGAAGCGTTCCAATTTCCTGTTCGGCGCGCCCGGGTGCAATTCCTGATTCGGACAACTGAACGAGAATTGTCTTGGCGGTGCTGCGCCAGAACGCATTCGCCTCCTCGCCGTTCTTGGATTCCAGCACGCGGGCAACTCCCTCGACCAACTTCCGCCGCCGATACAGCGGAAACGCCCTTATGTTTGACACCGATCACCTCACCCATTCAGTCTCGCGATTAAGCATTGGCGGGTTAGAAAATCTGGTTAACGGCGTATTCTTTTTGGTAGTAGTAAGAGTTCTGTGCGGGCGGTGAACGGTGCCGCGATTAGCCAATGAGCGCGATGGCTTGGGCGCAAACTGTCGGGCAGGAATGGGTAAGAGCGGACATTGGCCGATCTCCGCTCTTCAGGGCCGGAAAAATCTCGACAATGCTCCCAATCGATTCCAGATCGAAGACGACGTCGTCAGAGCCGGTGTCATTGGCTGGCGTTCCGGAATAGCCGATGTCGTCACAATAGGATTTGATCGTCGCTGCTGCGCGACGGAGCAAGCCGGCACGCTCCGGCATCGCCAGCCGATCGACTTCATTGCCCCGCGCAGCAGTATAACCGCTGTTCCTGGGGCTCCCAAGCAGGATGTAGCTCCCCCTTTTGTTGACGCGATGTAGGTGGCCGATCATGATAACCAAGGGCGCAAAGAGCGACCCTCATGCTGGTGGGAGGATAAAAATGCAGCCACTTGTCATAGACGCGAAGCCTCAACCTATTTCAATTGATCCCGCTAACGCTGCAGTTCTCGTGGTGGACATGCAAAATGACTTCGGCTCCAAAGGTGGAATGTTCGACAGAGCCGGAATCGATATCTCCGGGATTCAACGGGCTGTCGACCCTACTGCCAGCGTAATAGCTGCCGCTCGCAATTTGAGAGTGCCCATCGTCTATCTGAAGATGGGGTATTATTCCGACCTCTCGGACCTTGGGACATCGGACGCCCCCAACCTATCCGACATCTCCAGATCTTTGGGGTCGTGAGAGCATGACAGCCCCGGACGGTAGCGAGGGCCGGATTCTGATCCGCGACACCTGGGGAACAGATATCGTTAACGACCTCAAGCCAGAGGCAGGGGATGTCGTCCTCTACAAAACGCGGTTCAGCGGTTTCTACGAGACCGAACTCGATTCTGTTCTGAAGACCGCAGGCATCAAACACCTCATCGTGACAGGATGCACGACCAGCGTGTGTGTGGAGTCGACAATTCGGGATGCCTTCTTCAGGGACTATCACTGCATACTGCTAACGGATTGCACTAGCGAGCCCATCTCCTGGGACGCCTCAAGGAGCAATCATGATGCCTCGATCACGCTCGTGCAGATACTCTTTGGATGGACATCGACGTCCGACCATTTCCTGAAGGCGATCGAGGAGCGAGTTCAGGGGGGTCTTGAACTAGCCGAATGAACTGGCGAGGCCGCGTATCACCCGAATTCAGATCACGGCCTTGAGATTGGGTGCGGTGACGTAGGCCCATGGCAGGAGATCGTCGATTCGGCTGTTGGGATAGCCGTTGACGATCCTAGTGAGGACGTCGGCGAGATAGCCGAGCGGCTCGATGCCGTTAAGTTTGCATGTTTGTGCCGACCGTCGAACTATGCCGAGTGCCTCTTTCACCATGGCGGCCAGAGCGTGCTTCTCCCGCCGTTTGGCCGCAGGCCAGTCGTTGACACTCGGCATAGTTCTCATGCTCAAAGGGCGTTCAGGAATTCCAGAAGCCGGTCGTTTGGTCGAAATCGCTCGGCTTTGGCGCGTTCGTACGGCTTCAGCTTGGCGAGTGCGGATTCCTTCAGCTCAAGATGTGCGTGAAGATAGATCAGCGTCGTTTCCATCGTCTCATGGCCCAGCCACAGGGCAATGACCGAGCAATCGACACCCGCCTGCAGCAATTCCACGGCGGCGGTGTGCCGCTTATGTCTTGGTCGACATAGACGGCACACCTGCGCCATGCACACGCTGCAGGCGACCCGGGATGTCCGCAAAGTCTCGCTCTGGCTCGGTCACGCCAGCCTCCAAAGCACTGAAATCTACCTGCGGGCCGAGCCGACCGCTTGCCGCGATGGCGCCACCGTCGCTCAAGTCGGGTCGCTTCCGCACTCCCGCCAGGCTGCTGGCAGTGCTGAAGTCCGTCAGCCGATCGGCAGATTATGTCGAGTGATCGCTGCTCAAATACCGCAGGCGGCAAGCAATTGCCGCTGCGGACTCCGCATAATCAGACGCTCCACGTAATTCCGGAAGTCGACTGGCCTCGTCGCCACCATGACCTTGACCGCACCAGTCGGCCCGATCACGACGTCACCGGGCGCGGCCTTGTCGCTGATCGTGGTTCTGAACGGCCTGCCGCGGATGGCGCCGTTCAGCCCGGTCTCCCGCAATCGTTCAATGGTGCAGCGGGCCACATCGAAGCCTTCGCGCTTCAATTGCCGCCACACCTTGCGCACGCCATAGACGGCGAAGTTCTCTGCAAACACTCTTGTGATCTCCGGCTTCAGAGCTAAATCCCGTTTCGCCCGCAATGACAGGCGGGAAGGATCGTGGTGTTGTGCCGCACGCGCGTGATAGGTGGACGGGGCAATCGGCAGAACCCTGCAGATTGGCTCGATCCCGTAGTCGCCACGATGATCATCAATGAAGGCGATCATTTTTTGAACGGGCGGTCGAGCTCCCCCTTGGCAAAATAAGCGGATGCTTTCCGCAGGATCTCATTGGCCTGCCGAAGCTCCCGGTTCTCCCGCTCCAGAGCCTTCATCCGCTCCGTCATTTCGGTGGGGAACCCCTGCACGTTGGCCGCTGTCCACCTCCATCCGCTTCAGCCAGCCATCCAGTGCGGCTGGCGTGAGATAACGAGCCGCCACGTTTCACTCAGAACCCCGGCCCCGGCCGGGGTTTTTCATTTGCCCGGGTGATGCTAGGCTTGATAGTCTCTCTTCCGCATTTGCTTCGGGGGATGCCATGCGCACGATCGTTTTGCTGTGCAGTGCCGTGCTTTTCTCGCTCGCCCACATCCCGGCCCGCGCCGAGGAACCTTCGGTCGAACGCGGCCTCTACGTCTCGATTACCGGCGGCTGCCACGACTGTCACACCATGGGTTATCGGGAAAGCGGCGGGAAGATCGACCCGGAGAAGGCGCTCAAGGGCAGCAACATCGGTTTTCGGGGTCCATGGGGGACGAGCTATCCGGCCAACCTGCGGCTCATGGTGGCAGACGACGGCGAAGATGAGTTCGTGCGCATTGCCCGCTTTTTCGACGCAGCGCCGCCAATGCCCTGGTACAATCTCCGCAAGATGGACGAAACCGACGTGCGCTCGCTCTACCGCTATATCCGGTCGCTTGGCCCCGCCGGAGCGGCAGCACCGCAGCTGGTTGCGCCCGGCGAAAAGGTGATGACGCCCTTCATCGTGCTGGAGCCGCCGCAGATGCCGCCGCCCTGCAGTCGCGATCTCGATTGCGGCATAGGTGAAATCTGCGGCACAGCGGAACCGCGGATGTGCGTTAAGCGGTAGGCCTCAGAACAGCCGTCTGGCTTCGGTCGGGGTTTTTATTTGTCGCCATGGTGATATGTTGCCCGCATGGCGAAGTTTCGCAGGTTCTGGAGGCCAGGGGAAGGGGGGAGAGGCAAAGATAGCCCCGGCCATAATTGCTCCCATCATGACCGAAATTGCTGCGGCAATGGACGTCCAATTTGCCCACACGGCGCCGGCTTTTTTAGTGTTTGACCGTGCCTTCAACTCTGCTCTCATACACGGATATCGCCACTCTCACGCTGCTGACGACGCCATGCTTGGACCAATGGGCACCTTCCGGTTGCGTTTCGAACGCTTTGCCGCCCCATGTTTTGAGGCACAGCGCTGCCATGGAGCTGCTGCAGGCGGGCGTCGATTGTTCGGTCCCGCTCGACGGTGTTGCTGTCAATCTCGATGCGACCGTCGTCGAGGAAGCGCGAGAGGCCCTCCCAGCGCGTGAGAGTGTAGCGGATCGTCTCGGCGAGCTTTGTCTTGTGGCTGATCAGGCCGAGCTTCTCGCGCAGCCAAGGTTCGAGATCGGCGACAATAGCGCGGCTCCTTTCCTGGCGACGCACGGCGTTCGTCTGCCGACCTCGTCACTCCAAACCTGGTCGAAAACGCGTTGGCGAAGCTCTGGATCGGACGGGTATAAACCGGCCTGTTGAAAGGGATTTTTGGAACCCCCATGCTTCAGAAAGGCCGTCACTGGTGATCAAAATTAGCGCCCGTCGGGATGAACTAGTGAACGGTATGTAAAAGGAGGACATTTGCAATGATTGTCCGCCCCAACCGGCTACGAAAATTGTCCCCAACTGGCGGTTGGTAGACGCCAAGCAGCCGCGCACGTATCGTTTTTTACGATCGGTCGCACCGGGCACAGCCCACCCCAGCGCCCACGCCCCCGTGCTCGGCGCATCGATCGACCCGTCGTGCTGTAGAGTGCGGCGGGTTTTTCAATGCCGATCTCGCAGCTCTTCACTGCCTTGGTGAGGGTCAGACGGTCGTTGCCGTTCTTTTTGATCAGCTTGCTGACCTGGCTCGGCAACACGCCATTTTCCCGCGCGAAATGTTCCACCTCATAAAGCGCATCGACCGACAGGCGGCCTCGGTCGAACAAGTGAACGAGTCTCGATTGCTTTTGTTCTCGTCCATTTCCGTTCCTACTCACTCGACATCCGACGCAGCTGGGAAATGAGGATCCGTCCGCCAATCGAGGAATGGCGGGCGGATCCTATCAGCGCAGGAAGGGACTTTTCTGGGCAGATACAAATTCGGGGCTGTTGGAGCGTCATTTCTGACTAGCGAGCATCAGCTAGCAACCATTCCTATCACCAAGAAGGTGATGGAGACGGCGAAAACCGGTGCAAGCAGCCAGCGAGCTTGGTGGACACTGTTCTCCATAGGCTCCTCCGTTGAGCGACGCCAACGAGTACGAACAGACACAGCTCCGGGTGGCTGCATGTGCGGGGCTATTGCGCGCTGCAGCGCAGACTTTGGTCCTATGCACGGCCAGACCGAAGGCTCAGTGAGGAACGTCTGCACAAGCTTCATGTCTGGGGGAGCTTTGGCGCAAAGTTTCGCGCCCAGTGCAAGAGAGCTCACAAGGAGATAGCTATGAGAATGCGTCTTTCCACCGCAGCCGCGGGATTTCTGCTGCTGGCTGGTGTCGGTGCTGCCGCCGCTCAGGACGTGGTGATCGACCCGGAACAGGAGACGGTGATTAAGGAATATGTGAAAAAGCAGCCACTCGCTTCGGTGAAAATTCCTGGAGTGGAGCTCAATATCGGCTCAACCCTGCCCGACACAGTCGAGCTTCATGAGGTCCCGAACGTCAAATACCGCTACGTCGTCGTCGACAACCGGACCGTTGTCGTTGATCCAGGCACACGCAAGATCGTCAAAGTCATCCAGTGACCTGAACGATTTGGGGAGGAGAAGCCCGCCGTTACCAAGTGCGGCGGCGGGGGGCGAAGCGTGTTTGATAGGCTGTCGGGCGGCAATCGATCTATAGATCTGCCAGCACCAGGCCTTGCGCAACGCTTGATCAACCCGCCGTGCTCATGGGCACGGCGGGTTTTTCAGATGGAGGAGGGTTTAGAACACGTTGTTAATTTATGATAGCTTTGCCGCGACGGGAGGCGACCAAATCATGGACAAAAGGGTCGAGGCAGACTCGGAGAAACTGGCGCGGGGCGAATTCGAGCTCAGAGCCGAACGGTATGGCGTGAACGCCTTCCTTCTCGTTGTCGAACTTTTAAACCTGCTGGAAAAGCGCGGAACCATCAGCAGCGACGACGTCGCGAAAATGGCCGATGCCGCAGCACTGGCTGTTGCCGCATCCAGTCAACCTGACATGAGCAGCATTAATCTCTTGCAGGCCATCGCTGCCGCGCGCCAGTCCAAATAACGGCTGTCGAGAGCATTTTTCAGCCATTCCAAGTCCATGTCCAAACGGGGTTGCGAGGAGGTCCTATCGATTGCGCACTAAGCGTCCTTGCTGGCCGCGCCCCCAATGATCTCGTCGGCGCTGCGAGCATCGAGCACGGGCAGGGCGGCCCAGCGCCGGCGGCTGGCAGCTAGGTCTTCCAGCATTGCCGGCTTGCGAGCGTCGGATCCGAATCGACGTAGGCGCTCCTCCAGCGCGCTGCGAAGCGGAGCTAAACCCAACGCACGGATTCTTTCCCGATAACGTCGCGCTTTGGCGCGGTTGCGGCAGTCTCCATTGAGAACCAGCGACGGTCCTGCAGCCGGCTTTCGTCGACAAATAGCCACCGCAGCCGCGATCATCTTGCAATTTGCGGATCTTATGCGCGGCTGCACGTGATCAGGTCGTCGGCAGACAGTGCGATCGGGCACAAGAGATCGAGCGGCTCTGGGCCGGACGTTCCATGTGCCAGGTGTCGGACCCCTTTCCCATTCGAGGCGCAAGTGGGATAGTTGTGCAGATCTGCGATTTAGTTGATCTCCTTCACGACCACCAGAATGAGAACAGTCACGATTGTTCCATGGTGGCGCAATGGCAACGACCCGACTCTGATCTCTCTGCCCAAGTGAAATACTTTCCAAAGAAGGTCCCCGACCGAATTCTGCAAGTCTTTCTATCTCACAGTACGTCCTGCCGCTTTTGACAACTCCTTCCCCTTGCATATCTCGACACTCGGTCTTTCTTCGTTGTTCGGGTTATTCAGATCGGAGAAACGACAAGTGCCGGCATCCAAGATTTTGTGGGGACAGGTCCTCACCACCCTTGGGTTCGTCCTCGTGACAACATGGGCAGCGACACAATGGACGGCATGGCGGCTCGGCTTTCAGAGCCAACTCGGTCCGTCCTGGTTCGAACTGGCGGGACAGCCCATCTATCCCCCGCCGGCATTCTTCTGGTGGTGGTTTTTCTATGACGCCTACGCGCCGAAGGTCTTTGTTGAGGGCGCGGCGATTGCGGCAAGCGGCAGCCTGATGGCGATCGCCACCGCGATCGGGATGTCGGTATGGCGCGCGCGCGAGGCAAAGGACTCCGCGACCTATGGCTCGGCACGCTGGGCGACGCGAGACGAAATCAGAGCCGCAGGCATAATCGGTCATGATGGCGTGGTGCTCGGCAAGCTCGACCACGACTATCTACGCCATGACGGTCCCGAACACGTGCTGTGTTTTGCGCCGACCCGAAGCGGCAAGGGTGTTGGCCTGGTCGTGCCGTCGCTGATGACCTGGCCGGGTTCGGCAATTGTCCACGACATCAAAGGCGAAAACTGGGAACTGACGGCCGGATGGCGCACACATTTCGGCCGGGTGCTTCTGTTCGATCCGACCAATGCCGCATCCGCGGCCTATAACCCTCTGCTGGAGGTGCGACGAGGCGAGCGGGAAGTTCGAGATGTGCAGAACGTGGCAGATGTCCTGGTCGACCCGGAAGGCACATTGGAACGCCGCAACCACTGGGAGAAGACCAGCCATGCGCTGCTGGTCGGCGCCATACTGCATGTGCTCTATGCGGAGAAAGACAAGACCCTTGCCGGCGTGGCGAACTTCCTCTCCGATCCACAGAGGCCAATCGAGACGACGTTGCGCGCCATGATGCTGACCCGGCATTTGGGCGATGCCGGCCCGCACCCGGTCGTGGCGTCGGCTGCCCGAGAACTGCTCAACAAATCCGAAAACGAGCGCTCCGGCGTGCTCTCGACGGCCATGAGTTTTCTGGGCCTCTACCGCGATCCGGTTGTGGCCAAGGTGACCTCATGTTGCCACTGGCGGATCGCCGACCTTGTCGAGGAGAAACGGCCGACGACCCTCTATTTGGTCGTGCCGCCATCGGATATCAGCCGCACAAAGCCGCTAATCCGCCTCGTGCTTAACCAGATCGGCCGCCGACTGACGGAAGATCTCCATGCGAAGGATCATCGACAGCGTCTGTTGATGATGCTCGACGAGTTCCCGGCGCTCGGCCGGCTTGATTTCTTCGAAAGCGCGCTGGCCTTCATGGCCGGCTATGGCATCAAGTCGTTCCTGATCGCACAATCACTCAATCAGATCGAGAAGGCCTACGGACCGAACAATTCCATCCTTGACAATTGTCACGTACGGGTAAGCTTCGCCACCAATGACGAGCGGACAGCCAAGCGCGTCTCAGACTCTTTGGGGACCGCGACCGAGTTGCGCGCCATGAAAAACTATGCCGGCCACAGATTGTCGCCCTGGCTCGGGCATCTGATGGTGTCGCGGCAGGAAACGGCGCGCGCTCTGATGACGCCGGGCGAGATCATGCAGCTGCCGCCCACCGACGCAATCGTCATGATCTCGGGCCAGTTCCCAATCCGAGCGAAGAAGGCACGCTACTTCGCCGATCAGCGGCTTGCCGAGCGTGTCCTGCCGCCACCGAAAGCCGGAGAGAGCATGCAAAACGCTCGCTCTGACGACTGGACCGGAACGACAGTCTTTGCTGAGCCGGAAGGCAATCCTCAAAAATCGTGGCGCGCCAAGGATCAGCAGGACGACGATCCGGCCAATGGCGGCATCCGCCGCCAGCCCGAGCTTCCCGAACATGAGGACATCGCACCGGAGCGAACAACACAGCGCGACGATGAGTTCGATCTTGACCGGGACGAGCCCGACGATGACGCCATGCGCCGTCGTGGTGTCGATCAGGCTATGAGGCGCGCAGCACGTCAGGCCGCTCTTGACCCCAGTGATGGCATTGAGCTTTGAGCCCATGAAGAACGCGAAGAAAAAACGTCTGTCTGCCTATCTTGATCCTGACGTGATGAACGGACTGGCCGATTACGCTGGGCGGCGCGAGGTCTCGCTGTCACTGGTCGCCGAGGCTGCGCTCGCATCGTTTCTGTCGCCGGATGCCGAAGAGCGGAAGCAAGCGGCGATAACTCGCCGTCTCGACCAGATCGATCGACGCGTACAGCGTGTCGAGCGTGACGTCGGAATTGCTATTGAGACGCTAGCATTGTTCGTCCGGTTTTGGCTCAACTCGACCCCAGCCTTGCCGGAATCCGCTCAGGCCGAAGCCCGCGCGAAGGGTTTGCAGCGTTATGACAATTTCGTCGATGCGCTCGGTCGCCGGCTGAGCAAAGGACCAAGGCTCAGGCAGGAAATAGCCGACGATGTTCCGCCAGTACCGCCAGTGAACGGATGAATCAGCCGGCAAGATAGGTTGGCAGAGGCGAGAATTCCTGATGCGACGCTATGCCCGATCATCGCGCGACGCCAGATTGAACCATCTCTCGGGACCATGATCTTTCCAACGGGTTTGGCAATCTGCTCGCGCACCATTTCTAAAATCGTGCCCACAGAATTCGAGTGGTGAGGGGAGCGGACGTCGTGTGTCTGCTTTGCTCCACTCTAGACAACAATAGTCTGATCAGATCAAAAAACGCCCATCGAATCGATTGCGCAAACGTTTTGATGACACTATGGTTATTATACCCGCCAGGACAGAGCGGGCTTAAAGCGCAACATCAGGGAGGAGCGCTTGCGTGCAGCACTCCGTTTGAGCCGCAATGGCAACGATGGTTGAGGTAGCCCGTCGTGCCGGCGTGTCGGTCTCAACGGTGTCCCATGTGATCAACCGCACGCGCTTTGTCTCGCCTGCGAAGTCGAAAGCCATTAACGAAGCGATTGCTTTGCTTGGATATCAGCCCAATGCGCTGGCGCGTTCTCTCAAGGTCGCTTCAACCAACAGCGTCGGCTTGGCGATTTCGGCGATCTCGAACCCGTATTTCACTGACATCATCTGTGCCGTGGAAGCGGAATGCGCGCGTCTTGGCCTCATGGTTTTCCTCTCCGACACGCAGGACGATCCTGATCGGGAGCTTGCGGTCGTTCGCGCCTTCCATCAACGACGTGTTGACGGCGTTATTCTGGCGCCCTCGGGTGCCCCAGAGCGAGCCACCAACTACCTTGCCGAGAAAATGGTTCCCTGCGTTCTGATCGACCGGTTTGCCGACGAACGATTTGACCAGATCGGCGTGGAGAACCAATCTGCGATGCGGGCTCTTATCGATCACGTCGCATCCTTCGGCCACCAGCGGATTGGGTTCATTGCGGGGCAGCCGGGCCTTGCTACGACTCGCGAACGTATCAATGCGTTCAAGTCAGCTTTGATGGCTAACGGACTTGCCTACGTGTCGGAATATCTGCCGCCAGGCAACGTCGACACGGCGAGCGCTACGGCATCGACCCGCGCGATGTTGTCATTGGCTTCGCCGCCTACGGCGTTGGTCACCGGCAACAATATGGCGACGATCGGAGCGGTCCGAGCGGTTCGCGAAAAAGGTCTCGCAATACCTCGGGATCTTTCACTTGTCGGCTTTGACGACTTCGAATGGGCCGATTGTTTTGAGCCGCGACTGACCCTTATTGCGCAGCCTTGCACCGAAATCGGGCGGCAGGCCGCATCGTTGCTTAGCGCCCGAATTGCATCAACGGATACAGAGCCCCGCTCGGTGCGGCTTCAGGCGACGCTGCATGCCCGCCAATCCTGCGGGAGGCCGGCATGAGCGCGCCGCTTCTATCGGTGACAGGGGCCGTGAAACGCTTCGGCGGCGTCCAGGCACTACGCGGTGTCGATTTCGATCTCAAGCCAGGCGAGATCCACGCCCTGCTGGGCGAGAACGGCGCCGGCAAATCGACATTGATGAATCTGCTGTCGGGAGTTTACGCACCCGACGAAGGTACAATCCAGATTGACGGCAAGCCGGTGCGGTTCAACAACCCGCGCGAGGCGCAGACGGCCGGAATTGCGACCATTTTTCAGGAGCTTGATCTCGTTCCAACGCTCGATGTGGCGTCAAACCTCTTCCTTGGCCGCGAATTGATGCGCTCGGGCGGACTGCTCGATGTGGCGCGGATGCGCCGCGAAGCTCGCAAGCGTCTGGAAGCTATCGAACTGGCTATCGATCCCGCCAGGCTAGTCGGCGACCTCTCGATCGGGCAACGCCAGGTCGTTGCGATCGTCAAAGCGTTGTCCTATGCGACGCGGGTCCTGATCATGGACGAGCCGACGGCGGCCCTAACGGTGGGCGAGGTCGAGAGGCTGTTCGACATCATGCGCAAGCTCGCCGCCAGTGGCGTCGGCATCGTCTATATCTCCCACCGTCTGGAGGAAGTGCCGCAGATCGCGGACCGGGTGACGGTGATGAGGGACGGACGTGTAGCCGGCATCACCGATCCGCACACACCGCAGGCCGAACTGGTGCGGCTGCTCGTCGGGCGCCCACTGGACGAACTCTATCCCCAGCGCACCACGGCCGTCGGCCGGGCTCTGCTCAGCCTGCGCGATGCCAGCTTCCGGCTAGCGCGCGACAGCGCCGGCTGGCAGGCCCCGACAGGGCTTTCACTCGAGGTGCATGAAGGCGAGATCGTCGGGCTGGCCGGCATCATGGGGGCAGGGCGCACCGAGCTCCTGAGCGCGCTTTACGGCACCGGCCTTTCCGGCCACTGGGAGGGCGGGGTCGCCATTTCCGGCCGTCCGGTCAAGCTTGATTCCATCAGAGCCGCGCGCATTGCCGGCATCGCCTTCGTCACCGACGACCGCCGTGGCAGTGGCCTAATGCTGAGGATGGCGGTTGGCCTCAACCTGGTCATGTCGGTGGTCCGGCGAATATCGCCGGGCGGACTGATGTCGCCGGGCCGCCAGGCCCAGGCGGTGAAACAATCGTTCGGCCAGTTCGACATTCGGCCGAAGAATCCCGACGTCGCGGTCGGCGCGCTGTCCGGCGGCAACCAGCAGAAGGTGGTGCTGGCCAAGGAGATACTTGGCAATCCCCGGCTCTTGCTGCTCGACGAGCCGACGCGCGGCGTCGATGTCGGCGCCAAGGGCGAGATCTATCAGCGGCTGCGGCAGTTGGCTGCACAAGGCCTGGGCATCCTGGTTGCCTCCAGCGAAATGCCGGAGCTGATTGGCCTGTGCGACCGCATCGTGGTGCTGCGCCAGGGGCGCAATGTAGCGGAATTCACCGGTGGCGTTGACGAGCACACCGTGATGGCAGCGGCAAATGGCAGGGATGCGTGATGTCCGAGCAGAAGATTTCGGTTGCGAGCGGTCCGGTGCTGGCCGCACCGGCCGCAAAGCATCGCGATCCACTCGCGCTGATCGTGCGCTTCCAGAGCCTGATCGGCCTGGTGCTGGTGGCGATCGGCGGCGTCATCTTCTCGCCGAGGCGCCATGGCGAGATACTGTTCCTTGCGCCCGACAACATGGCCAACATCGTGCGCGCGGTGTCGGAGACCGGCATTATCGCCATCGGCATGACCTTCGTCATTATCACCGCCGGCATCGACCTTTCGGTGGGCGCAGTGCTTGGTCTCTCCAGCGTCGTCACCGCGACGATGATGATCTCCGGCGGCTTCGGGCTTATCCCGACCATCCTCGCCGTGCTGGTAATGGGCACCGTCTTCGGCATGATCCAGGGCACCATTTCCAGCCGCTTTCGGCTCGAGCCGTTCATCGTCACGCTCGCCGGGCTGCAGGCGGCGCGAGGTCTCGCGCTGGTCGTTTCCGGCAATCAGTACATTAATATTTCCTATGGCGACGGGCCCGGCCTGGCGCCACCTGTCTTCGCGGTGCTGGGCGAGCGCCTGTTCAACAACACGGTGCCGGTGGCGACCATTGTCTTCATCGCCTTCGCCACTATTGCTACCCTGGTACTGAATACCACGCGCTTCGGCCGCTATGTCTTTGCCGTCGGCGGCAACGAGCGAGCGGCGCGTATTTCGGGCGTGCCGGTCTCGATGGTCAAGATCTCGGTCTACGCCATTACCGGATTTGCCGCCGCCCTTGCCGGCATCGTGCATGCCGGTCAGTTCAACTTCGGCAGCGCCAATGACGGTATGGGCTATGAGCTCACGGCCATCGCGGCCGTGGTCATCGGCGGCACCAGCCTGTTCGGCGGCGCCGGCTCGATGGTCGGCACCGTTGCTGGCACGATCATGCTCGGCGCGCTCGCCAACATCCTTCAGCTCAACAACATTACCCCCGCCATGCAGCTGCTCGCGACCGCCGCGATCATCGTTCTGGCGGCAGTGCTTCAATCCCTCGTTCGCCGCCGCGAGGGTTTGGGACGATAGGAGGCCGGCGGCAGCATTTGGAAGACCGTGAAACCAAGGTCTGGCCCTAGGCCCGACGAGGAGGAGAGCAAGCATGACAACGATGGAAAAAGGATCGAGGCGCGCCCTGCAGGTCGCCTTTCTAGCAGGCTCTTGCCTGTGCATGGCGGGTGCTGCCCAAGCGGCCGACCCGATGGTCAAGACCTGCGCCAAGGACGGCCAGTTCATCATCGGCTTTTCGCAGGCGAACAATGCCGAGCCCTACCGCCAGCATGTCAATGACGAGCTGACCGCGGCGGTCAAGGAAGTGCCGCAGTTCACGCTTCAGATCGCCGACGGCGCCGGCAACGTCAACACGCAGACCTCGCAGGTCGACAACTTCATAACCCAGAAAGTTGATCTGCTCTTGATCTCGCCCTTCGAGGCAGCGCCCATGACACCGGCGGTGAAGCGCGCGATGGATGCCGGCGTTCCCGTCATCGAGCTAGACCGCAAAACGGTAGGCGACCCCGGCAAGGACTACACCGCCTTCATCGGCGGCGACAATTACAAGATCGCGCTCGAAGCGGGCAAATACACCGCAAAGACCCTGCTCCCGGAAGGCGGCGAGGCGGCGGTGCTTGAAGGCCTGCCGAGTTCAACGCCGGCGGTGGAGCGACTCAACGGCTTCAAGGACGGTGTGAAGGAGAATGCCAAAATCCAAGTGGTGGCCGAGCAGGCCGCCGACTGGGTGCCCGACAAAGCCCAAACCGCCTTTTCCGCCATGCTGCAAGCGCACCCGGACATCAAGGTGCTCTATGCCTCGAACGACATGATGGCGGCTGGTGCGCTGCTCGCAGCGAAGGGTGCGGGCAAGCAGGTCAAGATCATCGGCACCGATGGCCTGCCGGGTCCGGCCGGCGGCATCGAGGCCGTGGCCAAGGGCGACTGGGCGGCAACCTTCACCTACCCGACCGGCGCCAAAGAAGCGATCGAGATGTCGAAGAAGATCCTGCTTGAGTGTGCTTCGTCGGTGGAGCCGACGGTGACGGTGGACACGACCGCGATCACGCCGGAAAATGCCAAGCAGATGATGGGAAACTGAGGGCAGGGCCGACAGCAGAGTTGATACGGCAAGGCCCCCAAGAGTGGGCCTTGTTGTTTTTGGGAGCGAGCCGGCGTGGTCGTCGTCGGTCAAAACTCCGGCTAGAAAATCCCGGCGGTCGAAGGACGGCACGCAGTTGAGCGCGTAGACGGCTTCAGCCCGTCTCGCGGCGATTTCAGCTGGATCTTGCAAGCAGCCTTGTCACGGGCTCGTTTCCATTTGGTTGGCGCCAGACACTCGCGGAAAGCGCGAAAAGCGCCTCTATTCCGGAATAAAGCAGTCTCGCCGATGACCGCCACCGTCACCGCCGCCGCCGTCTCGAAAAACTTCGGCGCTTATCAGGATACCTCTGTTCCGCAATCCGGTCGTCATCACCAAAACGGCCGCACGCGCACCGTGCTGCTGGCCTACGAGGTTTTTGTCTGGCTGTTGAAGCGCGACAGGCGGGTCGAGCTGATAGCGGAGCTCAGCGAGGACGATATCGCTGCGGTCGAAGCCTCCGCATGGAGCCGAGTCCCGACTATCTCAACCACGAGCTCTCTGGGCCAAAACCAAAGTCGGACACGTCTTCTGTTATTCCTATCTCTGGCATTGGCACACCGGGAGGGCGCGAAGAAGGCGACAAAGACCAGCCCTGGCTGGTGCTGGCGCTGGTCGGCCCCCACGAAGCACGTGGACAATACTAGTCTAGCCCTTCGCCGGCGCCAGGTGTTGCTTGCTACGTCGCAGCTGCCTACCGCAGGTCCAGCTGCAGCAGGCCGCTATAGTCCTCCGTCGTCAGGAAGAAGCCCTCGTCGATCGCCTTGGCCTTGAAAGCAGGATCGTCGCCCAAGTCTCGGAATTCCGGCTTCAATGTGCCCGACGCGTTAAAATAACGATCGCGAAAGGCCGCCCGCTCAAGCTCGGCATAGTCTCCGCTCTTGCCTGCGACCGTGCAGGATTTCAGTTGAGTTTGGTCGGCGGCCTCCGCCGGAAACGACGTCCTCGCGAAGTCCATCGGCCCGATGTCGGGCGCGATGCCCCTGGGATACGAGGTGACGCATCGGACGGTCGTATCCGCGCCGGCGACAGACAGGTCAAAATAGGGCGGGTTCAATCCCTTCGCCGCGAGGTAGGCGAAGCCGCGGATGCGGTTAACCGCCTTCAACGCTTCCAGGTCTGTTGTTTCGAGCATGTCATTGCCGATTTTCACCCCGCCGGCGGCGCCGAGCGTGGCCATCTGTTGCTGCAGCCAGGCCGGATCGCGGTCGATCCATGTCAGGAAATCGAGCGGCACGGCCTGCGGTTCCTTGAGCTGCTTGCTCATGGATTGCGCCGCCGCCGCTGCCGCAAACATGAGCACGGAACCGGCGAGGATCGCCGGAAGCTTCGGGAGTCGTCGCATGTCAAAGTCTCCATCCTTGGTCGCGGTCTCGGTTACCAATGGACGCGCGGCTTAATGCCGAGCATGTCGCGCAACTGGTTCTCCGTTATGTCGTCGGGTCGACGCGTGCCGCCGACACCGATGGTACGTGCTTCCTCGTTGCGATAAGCATATGACTTGCCATCGAGGCCTATGTAGGGCGCATCCTTGAACCCCGAATGCTGGCCGGCCATGCGGTGCGTGGCGTGGATTTGCTCATGACCGAGCACGATGCCAGGATCCGCCGGATTGGAGGCAGTCGTTCCCGAGGACTTGTCGAACTCGACAGACGTGCGCGTGCGCGACGCAGCCGGGTCATAGCCGATGATCACGTCGCCCTTCGTCGTTTCCGGGTTCCCCAACGGATCCTTGTTGCGGGCCGCGGTGACGCCCGGCTCGTTCTGGATCGTCGTGGTTTGTGGGTCGGCGATGACCCGGCGCATCAGCTCGCGGCCGCTGTCGAAGGAGTTGGATCCGACAAAGAAGTTCTTCACGTCCAGCCAGGCGCCATGCAGCCAGCTTTGCGATACCTCGCCAGTCTTGCTGTCGACCCGTGCGGTCGGATCGACTCGCTGGATGTCCTCTTCGACCTGCCGCCGGTAGGCCGCGTCGCCGGCGACGATCTCCTTCAGGCCGGTCGGGTCGATGAACGCCATCGGGTTGTTGTTGGCGTAGGCAAACAGGTTGCATGCCGTCGAATTACCCGTGCACCGCTCGGGGTCGCCGACATAGAGCGGATCGGGCGAGATGAAGCGCCCGAGCGCCGGATCGTAATATCGGGCGCCATAGTAGTAGAGCCCGGTATCGTCATCGAGATACTTTCCAGTGAAACGGTGATGGGTCTTCTCGCGCGGGACGTCGGCCGCGACATCCGTCAGGTGCCTGGCCCAGGCCGGGGACAATGTCTCGGGCTTATGTTCGGTGCCGTATGCCTTGTAGAGCATCTGCTCGACCGGCACGCCGTTCGAGGCGATGACATAGTCGCTGCTCTCAATGTGATCCTTCAGGTAGTAGAACCATTTGCCGGTGCCGTGCTCCAGGCGGACAAGCTTGGCCTCCGCCAGGTTGACGTAGCTCTCTTCGCCCTTAGGTCCGATCTCGAACGTGTCTACCGGGTAGAGGTAGACCTGTTCCGGCCCGTTCGCCGGAATTACTTTCTTGTAGAGGCGGCGCCCGGTTTGGTCGTAGCCGTAAAGCACTTCATTGGTGGCCGTCTGAGCGCGGATCAGTCGTCCGTTGATATCGAACACCGTTCCCGTCAGGGTCGGCGATTTCGCAAGTTGGGCGAAACCGTCGAAGGTGTAGGGCTTGGCCGCGGTTCCTGCCGGAATAAGGCCGGTCGCGGAACCGGACGCCGGCGCGATCGCCGCGCCGGGTTCGAGCTCGTCATTGCGGACGAACGTCCCCGCCGGCGAGTAAGCGAAGTCGGCCGGCCGTCCATAGCGGTCGATGCGGACGAGCTCGTTCTTGAAGTTGTAGTGGAACGTTCCCGACCGATCGACATGCCCCTCGTTGCCGACGCCTTGCGCCAATGTGTCAGCGATCTGGGTGATCGAGCCATTGGAGTTGAAGGTCATGGTGAGGTCCTGCAAGGACTTTCCGCCGGCTTGCGTCACGATATGCGTGAGGAACAGGGTCGCCGGATCAAAGGTCAGTTGCGTGAACGCCCCGAGGCGATAGTCGACCCGTTCAATGCGCGATTCCGCATTGTAGGTGATGTTCTCGATGATCTTCTGGGGTTCCGAAAAGTCGGGGTGCATCACAGTGACAGACCTCAGATTTTTGTCGGGCCCGAGTGCGAACTTTGAGGCCAGTCCGCGCGGACCTTCTGACGAGTCGATGCGGCCGTCGAGCGTGTGGTGGAAATGGTCGGCGTATTTCGCGCCGCCAATCTCCACCTCATGGGCAACCATGCGGCCGTTGGCGTTGTAGGCGTAACGTTGGATTGCATCGAACGCGCCGTTGGGATCATGGATGGTGATCTGCGTCGTCTTATCGAGCGGCAACACGATCGGCGCTTCGAACCCTGCTGCGGATGCGACCTCGACACCCCTGTCATACTCGTATTCGAGGTGCAAAACGCCGTCATTGGCTTCGGTGAGCTTGCGGTTCAGGAAGTCATAGGTGTAGGTCTGGACCGACGTTTCACCGTTGGTTCCGACGCGGGCGACCACCGATTGGCGACCGCGCGCATCGTAGAACGCGTAGCGGTCGCCCATTCCCGGGATCGACTGGAATTCGATGTCGCCGACGGAGTTGTAGATCAGCCGCCGCGGCGTCATCTCGCCCGGCAGCCAGATTTCGCTCAGGTAGCCGAAGGAATCGCGCACGAAACGCGAAATATGCGTCGTGCCGTTGCCGTCGCTGGCGATGGAAGCGGTCACGCCGTTCTCATTCCTCAGCGAATACTCGCTGTTTTGAACGGTGCCGTCGAACTGGTCGTTGTAGGTCGTGACCGTGAGCGTGCCCCAGGGTCGGAAGATCATGTCGGAAACCTTGCCCGACGGATGGGTTTCGCGGACCATCCGGCCGGCCGGGTCATAGGTGTAGGCATTGCCGATTTCGCGATCGGGGCGCGGAACATCGCCAAGGTCGAACACCTTCTGCAGGTTGAGATCGTCAACGCCGCCGAAGCTGGTCACCACAAAGGGCGTCCAGCGGAAGGTCTGTTTTTCGTTGCGGTTGTAGAGTGAGAAATTGAAGACCCTGACGCCGCCCTCGGCAACGTTTTCAAGTTCGGCGACCTTTTCGCTGCGCGCGTCGTAGGCGGCGAGGTCCGCGATGAACTCGCTCTCGCCTTCCGGTGTCTCGGCAACACCCGCATAGCGGCGGCGCGCCGTCAGGATGAGCGACGGCAGCCCATGCTCGCCGATCTTGTAACTGTAAAAGCGTTCGGCACCGTCCGTGGCGGTTTCCCGGGTTTTGCGGCCGAGAGCGTCGTAGCTGTTCATCACGACCATGCCCAAGGGTGTGGTCGTCGTCGCCACGGCGCCCTGGCGCGGCCCATCATAGGTCATTTTCGTCGTCTGATCGAGCTCGGCCGCACCGCCCGACAGCTTGGTGTGGCTGAGCGTCAGGGTGCCGGTTGGGTCGTAGATCGCTGACTCGGTGATGCCGAGTTCGTCGGCGATCGAAATACTGTTGCCGAAAACATCGTAACCCATAGTCTTCGCCAGCTTACGGCTGGCGTTGCGGAACTGTTCGAGCGCGGGCGGCAGCGCGCCAAGTCCCGACAGTACCTCAAGCGTTCGCGACCCCATCCGACCGCCGGAATTTGGCAGGTAGGTGAAACTCTCGCGGCTGAGCAGCCGGGTCCCAGCCAGGATACGCCGCTCGGACGCCGCGTTGATGATGCCGAGCGCCGCCAGATCGGCGCGCGACTGGGTGTAGTCGGTCTGGGTCGTACGGCTGAAGCCGGGAACCGTCAGGCTCTCCGGTCCCAGAATGTCGCGCACCCTGACCGTCTCCGACGCAGGCATGTTGAATTCGTCAAAACCGGCATAGGTCTGGGTCTTGACCGGATCCTTACATTCGGGATCGGCCACGTCCTGCTGTTCGGCCTCGCCGGCGGAGTCGGTCAGCGTCTCCTTGACCTTCCTGAGATAGGACGAGCCGTCGCCACGCGAAAACGCCTCCCACACCGACGATTCGCATTTCAGCATCATGCCGGTCGTCGGCAGCTTCTGGCTGCGCGTAGCGGTCGACAGCGAGTGCAGCGCCGCCGCCGACGGATCGAGCGTCTCGGTTGTCTCCGCGCTCGCGACGAGCGTCGCCTCCGACTTCACTTCATAGGTCTTGCGGATCTTCAGTTTGCCGGCGAGGTTCAGGTCAGCCGCCGTTTCCGCGAAGGTGTAATACTGTTCGCGATCGAGGCTTGAACGCTGCGTGATGCGCTGGCCGGCCGCGTTCTCGTCACCGTAAGCGACCTTCTCGACCTCCGAGAAGCCGATAAAACGGCGATTGATCACATCATAGAATGGATTGTGGTAGAAATATTCGTCCGTCTGCACTTGGGCGCGAACCTGGCCGGGTATGCCCTGCGACGTGACGAGCTGCTTGGCGACGACAACGGGGAAATGCAAGTTGCGCGTCAGCTGGCCGTTGGCGCGGTCGCGCAGCATCTCGTCGATCGAGGTCGCATAGCGAATGTCGTGCCGGCGGCCGGAATCGAAGTCGACGACAGTGAGCAGGTTGGCCTTGACGAGTTGCATCGTGTCGGTGCGATTGAAGTCAATGACGACGACCGGTTTCACCTCGTCGCCGGACGGCTTCTGGAACACGATGATTTCGGTCTGGCCGTCGCCGTCGATGTCGGCGACGCGCGAGGCGAAGGTCTGCGTCGACGTGCCGAGTTGAACCCGCAGATTGAGCGCGATGCTGAGCGGATCCTTCAGGTAGGTCCCGTCGCCGAAGCCGAGCCAGATGCGCATCTGGTCGGTGCGCTCGCCCATCGACGCGAAATCGATTATGCCGTCACCATTGGCGTCGATGTACCACATCGTGGCGATGCTATCGCCGGGCTGCATGCCGCCTATCTTCGAGAAGGTGCCATGACCGCAGACCGGGTCGTTGATCGCGGCGTCACCAAACAGGAGCGCATTCGGGTCCGTCGAGAAGATGTTGCCTTGGTGCTCGTAGAGACAGAAGCCCTGGTCGGCTGGACGGATGACAACGAGATCGGGCAGCCGGTCGCCGTTGATGTCGACCATCCGCACATTGTTGCGACCCAGGATCTGGCCGTCCTGGCTGTTGAATGGGAACGCCTTGGTCAGCCCGCCGAAATTGACGCTATAACCGCCATCGGGCTGGCGCCGGGTGAGATTGAGCAATATCCGCCATTCGGTGCGGCCATCGGCATTGAGGCGCGTCGTGACGATGTCGGACAGGCTGTCCATATTGAGGTCGGCGAAGCGGCCATTGCCGCCCGCGAAGGTCGTGGGAGAGACGCCGGGCAGCGGGATCGAACGGCCGAGATAGGGGAAGGTCCCGTCGGCCTTGCCGTCATAGACATGCATCAGCCCGTCTTCGATTTCGACGATGTCGACGAAACTGTCGCCCAGTATATCGGCAAAAGCGAAGCGATTGTCGGTGAGCCGCGGCGTGATCTGACGAATTAGTCCAGCCTCGGTCGGACGCGACAGCACGAGCTGGGTTGTGTCGCCGAAGGCGCTGTTCAGGTCGCCGCTGCCCAGATGCACGGTCGCGCCGTCATCCTTGGTCTGCACGATGTCGACCAGGGCATCCATGTTGAGGTCGGCCAACTCGAAATTCTGCGGCGGGATGTCGCCGGCGAACGCCATCTTCGGCGCTTCGAACACGACGGGGCGCGATGCCAGTTCGGCACTTGTCCACGACGAATAGCCGAAATGGATATCCGGGAGCTTCAGTGTCGATTGCGCCAAGGCCGAGCCGCTGGTGTCGCCATACCGGTAAAGCACGCGCAGCTGGTCGAGCACATTGACCGACTGCGCGTCGATGAGCGGCGTGAGGTCGGCTTGAGCCTTCGCCAGGCAGTCCGGATGCGCCCGGACGACGAACTTCGACGTGTCACTGGTATCGCGGCCGACATATCCTATGCACCATTGGGCGTAGACGGTGTCCTTGAACTTGGCCGTTACCTTGCCGTAGAGCCGGGCGTTCTCCTGCTTGCTGCCATTGGTGTGGCTGACGAGTGTCGATTGCGTCTCGATCAGGTCGAACTGATAGCTGCTCTGGCCGCCGGCGAAGCTGGCCTTTGTCAGATAGCTGCGTCCACCGAAACGCTGGTAGTCGTAGCGGATGGCTTCGCGGTTGGCGTTGAGCTGCAGTACCAGCGGCCATTTCGTGACGTAGGGCTTGGCTATGTCGAAATTGCCCTCCGCTACGGAGGGATCGCCGCTAAAGATCAGCCGCGTGCCGTCGGCGTTGGTCACCTCGAAGCCGGAGGGGACGGTGTCGGTGTGCAGGCCGCCCTCGAGGTCGAGCGAAATGACGTCGAACGCACCGGTGTGGTAGAGGATCTTGACGAAATCCTCGGCGTATTCGGGCTTGTATTCCCAGACGCCGTTTTGGTTTCCGAGAAAGATGAGCCGCGCGCCCATATACGACAAGCGAGAGAAGAAATCGCCGCCCGGTTTGGTGCCTGGAACGGCCGTGCCGAGATCGTCATTGACGGCGATTGCCTGGGTATTGAACTGCCAACCGATGCCAAGCCCGTTGCCCGTATCGCCTGCGAACTGGCTATACGTGAGGCTCATCTGCGGCCCGAACTGGCCGCGCGTTGGCAGGGTGGGTAGCGGTAGGGTGAAGTTCGCCGATCCCGTGTTGTTGTTCAGCGAGAAGCTGCCCTCTTCCTGCGCGACGGTGCCGCCCGCGGTCGGCAACTGCACGATCGACGTTGCTGATTTGTCTTCGGCGCGAGCCGGGAAGCCGATTACTGCGGCGCCAGCGGTCAGGGCTGCGAGGGCGGTAAGGGTCTTTGCGAACATGGGACTACCTCTCCGGGTGTAGGCATTACTGATGAATTTGCGGGCCCACGATGATGAGCTGCAAGCAGTTCGGGCGCGGACAGATGACCGAAGGCTGGACGGCGATCGCGTCGTGCAAGTGAATGTTTCCATCGAAGATGCGCAACGGCTCGCGGTTGCACGCTTCGGCGACTTGCGGGAGGAGCGGCTGCGGGAAGGAGCAGATCGGATTGTTGCCGAGATAGGACTTTCCGATCACCGGATGGACGTGAGCGAAGTTCTCGATCCGGTTGCCCCTCAGATCGACAATCGACAGCGCCGGAAGCGAGCCGAGCGGCAGTGCATCAAAGACCCGGTTGTTGCGTAGATCGATATTCGACAACGCCGGCATGTTCGACAGATTGCCGACATTGGCGATCTGGTTGTCGTCCAGGTAGATGTATTTGAGCCCGCCCGAGCCGAAGCGCGGGATCGCCGACAGCCGATTGGTGGCCAGGTTCAGTTTCTGAAGCCCCGTCAGCGATGCGATCGGCGAGGCGTCGGTGATCAGATTGTCGAACAGGTTGAGTTCGCCCAGTGCCCGGAAATGGACGACGGGGTTGACGGCGATGATCGACTTTTTGTTCAGCGTCAGACTGGTCAGTGACTGCGCCCAGTTCTGCGCTGCGCTGCAATCGGCGCTGTCGACGTGGTCGGCCTGCATGCGGCTCTCAAGCGCCGCCATGAAGCCGCGCGCGTCCCCGAGCGCGATCGAATCGAACCGATAGACGATGCAGTATTCCGCGAAGCTGGCGTACTGCAGCGGCAGGTTGCGCATGCCGGCGTCATCAAGCAGCGGCAGATCCGCCAAGGGCGTCACGGATTGCACGTGCGTGTTCGAGAAATAGAGCTTTGTCAGCTTGTTGAGCACTCCGACACCGATCAGGTTCGACAGTGGATTGCCGTCGACGTTCAGTTGTTCGAGGCGGCGCAGTTGCAATACCCCCTGGATCGAAGGGATCTGGTTGTTGCGAATCCAAAGCTTCGTCAGCCCCGGTACTGCCGACAGCGCCGCGACGTCGGACAGCTGATTGTCGGACAGGTCGATGGAGGTCAGATTGCCCATCACCGGGAACAGCGAGACGCTGGTCAACCCGCGGTTCTTCGCATCGGCGAACTGGCGTGAGCTGAGATCGTCATAGGCTCTGCCGCAGACAGTCTTGCCTGAGATAGACAGCAGCGCGTTCACTTCTGAGGCTTGCGCGGGTGTCAGAAAGTCGGTCTGGTTCCGCATCAGGCAGGCCGACAGGAACTCGGTCGCCTGCACAGGGTTGTCGGAAAGATCGAGATTAATCAGGCCCGGCAGCGCCGCCAGCGGCCTGACATTAGTGATCGAATTCTTTGACAGGTTGAGTATGGCTAGGTTGGTCAGACCGGCAAGCGGCGCGACGTCGGTGATGTCATTGCTCGACAGGTTGAGCGAGGTGAGTTGCGGTAAGGTGGCGAGCGGACGCAGGTCGCTGACGATCTTGGACGACAGGTCGAGCGCCGTGGTCGCCAGCAGCTTGTTGCCGACCGCCAAGCACGTCCCGCCGCCCTCCAATTCGACCATGGCGCGAATGGTCTGCCCAAGCGGGGTCGCCGCGTCGCGGTGCAGCACGCACAGGTCAACGAAGTTCTGCCCGCCGCCCGCGACGATTGGATTGCCGCTAAGATTGATGGCTAGCGTCGAGGGGAAGCTGCCGAGATTGGCAAAGGTCTCGATCTTGTTGTTGGCAAGGTTGAGGCTGGTCAGGCCGCCGAGCGCACTGAGTGGTTCGAGCATGTCGCCTGTCAGTCCATTGTTGCCGATGGACAGTGTCGAGAGCGCCTGCAGGAATTGCAGCGGTTCAAGGCTGGCAATCTTGTTGTTGTCGAGCGAAAGGTTTGTGAGCAGCGCCAGTGCTGAGAGCGCGCGGATGTCCGTGACGTCATTGTCGGAGACGTCGGCCCGCGTCAGCGCAGTCAGCGGCGCCAGCGCGTTGATGTTGCTGATGTGATTGCTGGAAATGTCGAGGAAGGTCAGCACCTTGAGCATGGTCAGCGGCCCGAGGTCGGCGATCGAGTTGTCGGCGATCGACAGGCTGGCGAGGTTCGCCAGCACCTCAATGGGCTCGAGTGATTGCACGCCCTTGCCGCTCAGGTTCAGCGTCGTGATCGATTCCAGGAAGGTCTGTGCGGTGGCGCAGGCGGCCGGGTTGCCGAGCGCGGAGACCCCGCCGGGTGTTGAATCGAGCACCGCCATCACCGTCGCCGTTTCAGCCGGCGTGCGGTCGCCCTTGATGCACCATTTCGCGAAGGTGGTCGGCTTGTCGACCAGCGGCGCGCCCGAGAGGCACGTGATGGTGTGGATCTTGCCAGCGAAGAACGGCGTGGGGTCGGCGTTCAGCGCCTGGTCGAGATTGAGCTTCAACTCGGTGACCAGCGGCGCGCAGCTGGGAATGTAGATCCGGTCGGAAAATGTCGTCGCGCCGAAGTCTGACGGAAATTGCAGGTAGTAGACGAGACCGCTGCCATTATCGTGCGCGAACACCTTGATCGGGTATGTCTCGCCCGATGGGCACAGCAGCGGGTTGGCGGCGGGATCTGCGGCGACGATCGCGCTGTCGACGGCGGTTAGCACCTCCGAGGGAACCGTCGCAAAGCCAAGTCCGCGGATCACCGCTTCCTCGTCCGCCTGGTCCTTGCAGCGGATGCGGTAGCCGCGCCCGTCGGAGATAAGCAGCGGATAATGCAGCCGGTTCGCCTCCAGTGCTGGATCCTCGAACAGCACAACCTTCGGCTCGTCCGCACGGGCCGGGCCGGCGCCGGCGGTCACGAGCATGACCAGAACAAGGAGCAGCGATTGGGCGATGCGGTTCATCTGGTTCCTCCTTTAGAGGCCCAAGCTGATCGATGCGGCTCAATCAGCCCGAACCACTGGCAGCGTTACATCTCGTCCGCCGCCTCGATGGTCCAATAGCTCGACGGATCGCGGTCGCAGGTGAACTGAAGGGCCGGGATGTTGTTCAAGTTGCTGACCCCGCCGGCAATGATCAGGCACTTGCCCGTCTGGACGTTTGCCGCCTGAACTCCATCGCGCGTCTCGACCAGGTTCCAGCGGCGTGAAGGATCGCCGTCACAGTTGAACTGCAAGGCTGGAATGTTGTTTTCGGTGCTGACTCCGCCGGCAATCGTCAGGCACTTGCCTGTCCGGACGTTGGCCACCTGGAAACCATCGCCTGTCTCGACCAGCCTCCAGCGCTGCCATTGACTGCCGTCGCAGTCGAATTGCACCGTCGGCGCATTGTTGTCGGTTCGTCCCTCCGCGACCGAAAGGCACCTTTCGGTTTGCCGGTTCACCAGCACGACTTCGGGGTCGGCCGCCCGGATGCTCCAGAACCGCGACGGATCGCGGTCGCAGTTGAACTGGAGGGCAGGGACGTCGTCATCAGTGCTCACCCCGCCGGCAATGGTCAGGCATTTCCCCGTCTGCACGTTTTCAGCCTGAAAGCCGTCACCGGTCGCGGTCAGCTTCCAGCGCCGCGACGGGTCCCGGTCGCAGCTGAATTGGAGGGCCGGAACGTTGTTGTCGGTGCTGACCCCGCCTGCAATCGTCAGGCATTTTCCGGTTCGCACGTTCTGCAGTTGAAAACCGTCATCCGTCTCGACCAGCTTCCAGCGGCGCCACTGGTCGCCGTCGCAGTTGAACTGTACGGCCGGCGCGTTGTTGTCGACGCGCCCCTCGGCAACAGCCAGGCATTTGCCGGTCTGCATGTTTGCCAGCACCACGTCGGCCTCCTTGATTGCCGTGATGCACGCTTCGAAAATCTTCCCGGTGACCGCGGTCGATTGCTCGGGTCGGGTGATGCAGACCGGATTGCCGTCCAGCGAAGGATTGAACGGGAGGATGGCGCTGACGGACTGCGCCGTGGCCAGGCGGTTCGCGCGCAGGTTCGGAGCGGCAAGCTTGGTCAGGCCCATCAAAGCGCTCGCATCCGCGATCCGATTCTTCGACAGATCGAGCGCCGTGAGTTCTTGCAGAAACCGCAGCGGCGACACGTCGGTGATCTTGTTGCTGGCCAGAACCAGCCGCGTCAGCGCCCGTGCCGAGGCGAGCGGCCGCAAGTCGGCGATCTGGTTGGAACTGAGGTCGGCGTCGGCCAGATCCTTCATTACGGCCGTCACGTTGATGTTGCTGATCCGGTTGCGCGACAGATCGAGAAACGCAAGCTTGGTCAGCTTTTCCAGATCGCGCGTGTCGGCGATCTCATTGCCGGACAAGGTCAGGCGCGTCAGATGGGTAAGTGTCGCCAGCGGCTCGAGATTTGTCAGCCGTCGCCCGGCCAGGTCGAGCGTCGTGCTCGACGCGAGAAAGTCCTGCGCGCTTGCGCAAGCCGCCGGATTGCCCAGCGCGGATGCCCCGCCGGGTGTCAGATCGAGCAGTTCCTCGACCGTCGTCTGCTGGGCCGGGTCAAGGTCATCCTTGCTGCACCAGCTGGCGAAGGTCGTCGGCCGTCCGGCAACCGGCGGGCCCGCGACGCATGCGATGGTATGGACCTTTCCGGCGAAGAACGGGGTGGGGTCGGCGTCAGTCGCCTGATTGAGGTTGAGCTTCAGTTCCGCGACGAGGGGCGCGCAGCCGGGAATGTAGAGTTGGTCGGAGAAGGATGTTGACCCGAAATCCGTCGGGAACTGTAGGTAGTATACGATCCCGCTGCCGCCGTCGTGCGCGAAGACCTTGATCGGGTAGTTCTCGTCGGATGGACACAACAGCGGATTGGCGGCGGGTTCGGCGGCGATGACCGCGTTGTCGACGGCGGTCAGCACTTGTGACGGGACGGTGGCGAAGCCCAGTCCGCGGATCACCGCCTCTTCGTCTGCCTGGGCGCCGCAGCGGATGCGGTAGCCGCGTCCTTCGGAGATGAGCAGGGGATAGTGCAAGCGAGTGACGTTCAGCGTTGGATCCTCGAACAGAACCACCTTCGGTTCCTCGGCGCGGGCCGGACCGGCGTCGATCGCCGCAAGCAGCACCAGCAGCAGAAGAAGAAGCAGCGATTGGGCGATGCGGTTCATCTGGTTTCTCCTCTCCGCTCTATTCGACCAGGCTGAAGTGGCCTGGCCCGCAGGCCCGGCTGGTGTTGTCGCGTGCGATGTCGTTGCCCGGCAGCAGGAAACTGGCGCTAGAGGCGCTGTCAGCGAAACTGACCGCGCAGCGGAAGCCCGACACCGTCGAGGTGGTGAAATTCGCTGACGAACCGCGCTCGAGCTGGATGGCGGAGCCGACCGCAAGGCCAGCTGCCATCGGCGCGAGCCCATCCGAGCGGCCCGCCACGACCGCCCCGCGCAGCACCAGCGGATTGGCTGCGGCGATGTCGGTGAAGTCCATCCGCATCAGGCTGTCGGAGGTAAGCACCGCGCCGAAGCGCGCGCGGACAATAGTGGAGCGGGCGGGCGCCTGGGCCGAGATCAGCAGCCGTGCCCGAACCCCCTGGATCGCCAGCATGTCTGCCTCCACCCTGAGCCCGCGCGCATAAAGATCGGCCAGGCACAGCGACGCGCCGCGCGCCATCGGCGACAATCCGTCCGCCACGGTGCCGATGGTCACATCGTCGAGCGCGACAGCGCCGTTCTGCGCGATCACGGCAACGACCTCGTCGGTTGTTTGAGCGGCTGCCCGCGCCAGATCGATCCGCTCGAGTTCAAGCCGCGGCAATCCGTCCGCGACGATGATGACGCCTGTTGCCGACAGGATGCATGAGGACGTGCCGGCCGGCACCCTGTTGGGGTTGCCGACGAGCCGTGCCCGGGCGACGCCGGGGGCCGGCGCCATGTGCACCGTTTTGAACGGCAGTCCCTTCAGGATCAGCGTCTGCGGCACCTGGACCGATGCGGGCAGTTCGAGCCTGAGATTCACCCGCCCGGCGCAATCGCCCTCAGAGGAGAACTGCATCAGTGTCAGCGTGCCACCATCATTGATGCGGCGAACGCACGTATCGCTGGCCGAGCCCCGGCAGTCGAAGCCGGTACCCGGCGACGGAGCGGCAGTCAGCGCGCGATCCGTCTCGTCCATCCAGTCGCCAATGCCGGGGGCGGACAGGCCGAGCGCCGAGGTCAGAAGCGGACAGCCAGTGAACGACAGGTTCCGCCCTTGCGCGAAGGTCCAGTCCAGCCGCGCATTGCCGAGGGGGTCGAGCGAGGTGATTGACAGACCGGCGGACAGCGGCGACAAGCCGAGGTCGACGCCCGGTTGCGCGAAGGCCGCGTGCTCGCGTTGATAGCCATCGCAATTCGACAGACACAGGTCGATGAAGGGCGCCGAGCGAAGCGCAGCTACCGCGTCGGCGCCGAGCGGGGTTACGGCTTCGGCCTCGGGGATGCCGAAGAATGACCGCAGTTTCTCCTCCGCCGCTTCCGCTGCGGGTGCATCGGCGATGATGTCGCGCGTCGCCTTGCCGTCGAGGCGCACAATCGGCAGGTAGGAGGGCTGCGCGCCTTCGCCCGGCGGCGTGTAGCCCACGACAAAAACCGTGTCGCCAATGCTTTCGGCGCTGAGGAAAGTTTCGAACCGGTGCAGGCTCCAGCGCGCCGCACTCGCCACCGCGACATCCGATGTGCCGCTAAGATCGCCGCGCCCGCAATCGAGTACGAACGGTGTCCCGACATCGGGCGGCGCGACAAAGCCCTGGAGCACGCCCGGCAGTTGCAGGCGCTCGCGGATGGCGAGCGCCGCCTTGATCTCCACACAGGCGGTGGGCACGGCGAAATAGCCGCCGCCCGAGAGAGAGGGGAGATAATAGTTGCCCGATGCCTCGACATCGGCCCAGATCGCGGTCGTCGCGGGCCAGGCGATATTGAATGCCGTGCCGGGACATGGCAACCGCGGCTGCGCCCCAAAGCCGTTTTCAGCCTGAAGCTTGGCGAGCGTCGCCTCCGAGACCGCGGCGGTGTCGGGCAAGTGCAGCAGCCGCTTCGCCTGGCTCCCGCTGGTGCAGCCGGCGAGTTCCACCGCCTTGCCGTCGAAAAGCGCGACATAGACGTCGTTGTTCTGGTCGGTGACGAAAGCGGCAAGCTGCGGCTCGGCGCGGGCCGCCGAAGCGCCCGCGAGAAGCAGGGTGAGCAAGACGGCCGCCTGTCTCATCGCAATTCGTTCAGGCAGCTTGCGGCGCGGGTGGGGTCCATATTGACCTCCGTCATCAACGGATCGAGGCCAGCCGACTGGCACAGCGCCTTAACCGAGATTGAGTGCGGCCCCTGGAAATCGACCGTAAGAGTTCCATTGGTGACCTGCCCGTTCTGGCCGACGCACAGCGGATTGTTGGCGAGCGCCGGCCGACGACAGGTGCGGATGACGTCGGCCATCGCGCGGCGGTTGGTCAGTTCGCAGAAGTAGATGCGGCAGAGGGCGCCGACCGCGGCGCGGTTTTCGGCGTCAGCATTGATGATGCGCTTGATGTCGGCGATCAGCGCGCTCGCCTTGCCCCCAAAGGCGAGGCCTTCTACCCGCGTCTTCTCGCCCGCGATCTCGCCCGACCGTTCGGTGATCTTCGGCATCAGGTTGATGTTTTCCGAGGTTATGAACAGTCCGCCTTTCCAGCGGTCGAACTCGTCGAGGATCGAGGTCGCCCTCAGGATCGCCTCGCGGTAGGCGTTGTAGATCGGCCCCATCCTGGTGTCGCGCGCCGCTACGTAGACCTGGTTCAGCGCGGCGTATTCCTTGTTCACTGTGTCGGCGCCTGCCTTGATGTCGTCGATGCCGGCGCGCGAACTCTGCACCAGGCCTTCGGCGCGTTTCAGCTTGCGGGAAAACATCGCCGTGATCGGGCTCTCGACGCTGGCGAAGTAGCTCTCGATCACATTGTCGGCCGCCCCGTCGGCGAAGGCATCGATCTCGATGTCGGACAGATTGGAGATCAGGCCGCACTGGGCGTCGAAATCGGCGCTCAAGGGCCCAGCCTGGCAGGCGCTCACCTCGGCCAGCCTCTGCTCGAGCGTCCGGTTCGAAGCGAGCCCGTCGGCGTACTCGAACAGCGCATGGTTCCATTCGATCGCGTTCAGGTCTGCCTGGCTGTGCCGCCGGTCGCGGCAGAACAGCGTCTGCTCCATCCGGCTCTGGTTGCCCGAAGCGCGGTAGGCGTCGAGGTGACGCGTCGCCTCGGCGCAGATCGCCAGGCCTGAAACCAGCCCGGCGAGCTGCTGGTGGACGGGCGGCAGCCCGCGTGTCTGTGCCTCCCGCATCAGGCTGGCCGCGCGTTGGCTGTCGTCGGGACTGCGGGCTGGGCGGTGGAAGACGCAGAGGCCTTGCTCGAAGGTCTTCAGCGTGCCGTCAGGAATGGCCGGCCCCTCGCAATTTGGAGCGTCGAGAACGCGCGATTCGATTGTATAGCCGGCGAGATTGTCGACGAAGAGGTCGCGCGCGGCCGCTCCCGTCGCGCCAAACGCCAGAGCGAGCGCTGCTGTGGCGACGATGGCTCTCATGACGCGCTCGCGAAGATGAAATAGAGGGTGAACACAGCGCCGTCGAAGGGGCAGTCGCTCGGCTGCAGCGACAGCCGGTACGAGCCGATAAGCGGCGCGCCGAGATAGGGCAGGATCAGGCTGGTGTCGTTCGAAGGTCCGGGCGCGCGCGGAAACTTGCGCGCCTGGTAGCGATCCTGCACCCAGTAGCGGATGATCCGGCTGATCTCGTCGCCGCTGTCGGCCTGGTTGAAAAAGGTCTGCAAGGCGACCCGCTCTGGTCCGACCGAAATGTCGGCGCGGACCTCGTTCGACCCCTTGGTCAGCGGCTTGAACACGAAGCCGCTGCCGCGGTGTTGCAAGGCGAAGCGGTTCCACTGCGCGCCAGTGCACTGGTAGTCGGTGCCGACGAAGACATCGATCAGGGTCAGGTTCTTGCGCTCACGGAATTTGTTGGGCGCCCACAGCGCGAAATAGCCGTTCGCCTTCATCAGCGCGTCGGTCGACGCGAAGGGCGAAACCTCGAACTCGACATTCTCGTCGAGCGCCAGCTTGCGGGCGAAACCGGAATTGGCGGGCACTACGATCTGGGCGACATCGATATTGATCTGCCGCTCGTCGAAGAAGCGCTTGGCAACGATGTCGTCTATCATCGCCTGGAGCTGGGTTGCGTTGCGCACATAGACCACGGGCACGGTTGCGGCCTCGCCGGTGAAGGCCTGCACCACTTCAAAGCGGCGACGCATCAGGTGCATCAGCCGGTTGGCGGTCTCGAGCACGCGCCGCTTGGTCACCAGATATTCGGGAATGCCCTTCATCAGGTCGGCGACGGTGTCCTGGGTCGCGATGAACAGATTCTTGCGCGCCGCCGGATCGTCGATCTGGGTGACCAGCTTTGTCATGTTCTCCTGCTGCTTTGTCACCTCGGCCTGAACGTTGCCCTGGAACTTCAGAATGCTGTCCTGCAGCGCGCGGCTCTTGAGACCGAGATCCTTGGCTTGGTTCAGGCCTGCTACGAGTTCCTCGGTGTTGCCGCGCGACTGCGTGATGCGCTGCTCGACGAAGGCGAGTTCGGCATCGTTCAGCGCCAGCATCTTCTCCTTCTGTCGGTCGCGCAGCTCGTTGATCAAGTTGGTCGAGGCATTTGATTCCTCGGCGAGACCGGTCACTGTCGTCTGCGCAGCGCGGACGCGGTCGATGCGGCCGTTGGTTGCAGCGACCAGTTCGGCGACACGTGCATTATCCTGGTTGAGCTGGGCTTCCGACAGGGACAGCTTGTCGAGTTCCAGATTGAGAATCCCGATCTCGTTGGTCAGCCGGTCGATCGTGCGCTGCTGGTCGGTGATCTGGAAACTGAGCATGTCGTTTTCGCGCGCCTGAAGATCGAGCCCCGCGAGGATGCGTTCGTGGTCGGACTTGAGCCGCGCCACCTGCTCGTCGATGCCGAGATCCTGGCTCTGGCAGTCGACGGCCGCCATCGAGCCTTGCAGCGCCAGTTCCTTGATGTCCTGCGCCCCTTGCGCCAACCGGCCGGCCAATTGGAAATGCGTGTCGACCAGCGCCCTTGCCTTGAGGGCCTTGTCAAGATCGAGTTGCTCGATCGCCTGGCGGAGCTGCGTAAGACGCTGCTTCAGCGCATTGATTTCATTTATATTCGCCTGAGAGATCTGGCCGGTGTTGATGATCGTCGACAGGATGGATTGGGCCGCTTCCAAGGCCGCCCTGATCGGTTTGGCGACGTCTATCACCGTCGCGACGCCGCTGCCCAAACCGCAGGCGCAGGTGATGATTTCGGGCACTGCGGCGCCGATCGAGTATGCACCTTGCACCGACGTCAGGATGATCTGCGCGGCCTGTGTGGTGCCGTTGAACGCGGCAAACCAGGTGATCACTTCCGTCAGCTGGCCGTCGACCTGGTCACGCGCCTCCTCAAGGTCCGCCTTCTTCTTTGCATAGACGTCCCGCTCGGCTTCGTACAGTTTCTTGGCGAAGTCGGTTTCCGTCTGGGAAAAAGAACCGCAATCGACGTTCGCCAGTTCCTGCGGCAGCGGGATGTTCGACGTGATCATTTGCTGGTCGGACATCAGCGGCTCGACATCGGCGAAGTCGGCGTTGCCGATGACGCACTTCATCAGGAACGCTCTCGCTTGTGTCTGCGTGTTCACGAGCTGCGCCCTGAGGCCCGACTGACCGTCCGGGCCGCACATCTGGGTAACGTATTGGTTGCGCGTGAAGGCCGGCGTCACAGTCTGGCATACCTGTTCGCCTGCGAGCAGCGGCGTGAACGGATGGTCGGCCGTGTCTCCAATCAGGGCAAGCTGGTTCTCGATGCCGCAAAGCTGCTCGCGGTCGACGGCCCGGCGGCGCTGATAGAGGTCGGTCTGGCGCAGTTGCAGTTCGGTGAGTGCGTCGTTGGCGCGGCCGATCGCACCCTGGTTGTTGGTGATCTGCGTTTGAAGGATCTGCCGCTGGCGAACCGCCTGTTCGAGCTCGTTGGCGTTGCGTTCGGTCTGGCGGGCATATTCGGTGATCTGGCTCTCGAGCGAGGAAATCTGCAGATCGAGGTTCATCTGCGTCATTTCCCAGTTCAGCAGCCAGCGCAGTTCGTTGCGCCGCTCGACTTCGGCCTCCTTGGAGAGGACGATTAGGTCGAGTTCCTGTCTGTCATTGATCTGACGGCGCTGGTTCTCGAACTCGGCGATCTTGGTGCCGAGCTCGATCTCTAGCGACCTGATCTGCTGGCGATAGCCGAACGTGTCCTTCTCGGCGTCGACCGCGTTGATCTCTTGCTGGACGGTGGTGGCGAAGGTCTGCGCTTCGTGCTCCAGCTTGCCGATCTTGTGGGCGATCAGGTTGACTTCCTGGCTGCGGATCGTCCGCTCCTCGTCGAGCGCGCGCGTCGCTTCGCCTTCCTTGTTGGCGTACCACCGCTCAACCAGCGCCTCGACATTGCGCTCGACCTCGGTCAGTCGCTGTTCGCTTTCGGCCAGGGCCTGCTGCAGTTCCTCGAACGGGATCGTCGTGAACTGCATGGGGTCGATGTTGAGGAACAGGAAACCCTTGCGCACGCTTTCCATGCGCGCATCAAGGTCGCTCTGCTGAAGCAGCAGATCGGCGCGTAGGTCGTCGTAGGTGGACTCGCCCGGAATATCCATCTCCGTCTCGACCAGCACCCACATTGCGGCCTCGTAATTGGTGTAGGCCTTGGAGAGGTTGGGTTGACTGTTGAGGCCGGCGCCTCCGGCAGCGCCCAGCGTATCGCTGACCAGGAAGTCGAGTGCCTTGACGCGCGCCTCCGAGAGCGTCTGATACCAGACGTCGCCGGTGTTCATCAGCAACTGGATCTTCAAAGAGGACAGCGCCGTTAGCTGCCGCACGAAGGTGCGGTAACTCGCATCCTCTCCCGCCGCGGCTCCCTGGTCACCGCCTTGCTGTCGTGCGAGAATGCGAAGGCCCCGGTCGACGATCTCGATGCCTTGGCGGCCGAATTCCTGCGCCGCCTGCGGCGAAACCGGCGTATCGTTGCGGCTGACGCCGCTGGCCGACGACAGGAACGGCATGTCGGCGGCGAGGAACAAGCGATAGCGGCCGAGTTGCAGGTGGCAGTCGAAATCGCACACGATCGCCAGCCGTCCGGTCGCCTCGTTGCCGCAGGTCGTCAGGAACTGTTCGAGTTCGGTGGCGACTTCACCCATATATTTCACGTCGGCGCGGAAATTGGCGATCTTGAGCAGCGTCGTCAGCTCGCCGGCATGGCCGGCCGCCGCGTCAACATCGAGCGCCATGCAGTCCTGCGCGCGCGCCATTCCGGCAGCGCCAAAGATGAAGCCGACGACCAGTCCGCAAAGCAGGAAAAACCGTCTCATGGCTGCCCCGTCGTCAACAAGACCTCGGAAATCTGGCGCACGTGCCGGGCAAGTTCGGCCATCTGCACCTTGGAAAGCGATGGGTTCTGGAACCGCCCGACCACAGCCCGGGCATGGTTGATGCAGTCCTCGTAGGGGCCGTTGATCTTTGCGGTCAGTGCGCCGGTCTCGAGCGTGAGGTCGAGCGCCGAATACGCGCCGGCCAGTCCCGCGCAGGAAGAAAGCTCTGCCGTGATTGTCGGATCGTCGACGACATGCGCGAGGCCGGACAGGGCCGTCATCACGCCTTCGATCTGCCCGACGATCTGCGTCATCCTTGCCTTGCCGTCTTCGAATTCCTTCAGCGAATCCGGCTGGTTGAGGCTGGAGAGATCGACGGCTTGCAGCGTGGCGATCGTCTCGGCTGCCTTCAGCTGATCCTCCTTGACGAGCACCATGTTGGCCTGCGCGTTGCCGAGCACACGTTCCAACTCCATCACCTCGGCAGACTTGATCGACACGTCCATTTCGTTGACCAGCGACTGGTATTCGGTCGAAGCGGCGTTCATCAGGTTGAGCGTGTCGTCGACCTTCGTCCTGACCGCCTTGACGATCTGCCCGCGCACCCGCGTTTCGATCAGATTGGTCGTTTCGGCGCGCCCGCGCACTGGCTTGGCCGAACAGACCAGCTTCGCCAGCGCGTCCGAGCCGAGCCGTGCGCGTACGGCTTCGATTATCGGGAATAGCGGACGCCAGGCGGCAGGCAGCACATCCGCGCTTGCGCCCGATAAAGGCCCGGCATCGATCTCGTTCATCCGCGTCAGATGCCGGCATTTCTCCGGCAAGTCGGCCCCGGAGAAGTAAAGCCGCCCGGTAATCAGATAGGCCTCGACGCCAGCGGCGTATTGTCGGCCGACGAGGGCGGCGAGCTCTTCGGCGTTATCGGTCGAGACTGGGGCGAAGAAGCGGTAGCGGCTCAGATAGATCTCCGCCCAGGCGAGGCGTCGCATCAGCACCGAGGCGTCGTCGGCCGAAAGCGGGATGACCGGAAAGCCGACGCTGCGGCTGCCGCCGGAGGGGCCTGACGCCTCGCCGATCACCTCGCCGGTGAAGGGCAGGCCGAAATCGGGCTGCGTCGCCTCGTGACTCGGTTCGACGGCGGCGGGGCCGGGGGCGAGCAGGCTGAACCGGGTCGTCTCGGGCGTCGCGCTGGAGAGCGTCGCGTTCCAGAAACCATCGAGCTTCTCCGACGTGTAAGCGCGCTCCAGGATCGATCCGGCGCCGGCTTTGCCGGCCAACACGCAACTGACGATCACGAACAACGCAATGTCTCGGAAGCTTGTCATCGGCAGTACCACACCCTGTCGGCCGCGCCAGCCTGGGCGCAGATGCCGGTCGCAGCGCCGTGCGCCTTCCAGTCCGCCTTAATCTTGGCGAGATCGTTGAATGCGCCCTGTGCCGCGTTGTCGGCATGAACCTCGGCATCCAGTCGCCAGAAGGGCTTTGCCGGATCGGTCGGCAGCAGCACCCCGATCATGTTGATGTGGAAGGCGGAGACTTTGAGAAAGTCCTCGGCGCTTGCGACCGTCTTGCGATTGAGATTGGCGTATTGCTCAGGCGTTACGTCACCGAGCGCCCGCTTGAACTCTTCCTCCGAGACTTCGACGGAGCGCAGCATCTGCGTCGTCTTCGCCGCCAGCCCGTCGAGGATTGAGGTGTTGGCGACCAGCGTCGCGCCCGCACCGCTCACCGGTCCGAAGATCTCCGCGAAAATGACGCGGATCGCCTTCAAGTGCGTATCGGCCGATTTGATCTCGACGCGGCGCAAAGCGATGCCTGTTTCGAGATCGGACGCCCGACTGACGAAGCCGCTCAGCGCGCCTTGCAGCGTTTTGAACGAGGAACGGGCTTCCGGCGGCGGCTGCAGGAACACGGAGCGCGCATAGCGTACGGCCTCACTGCGGGCGATGTCCTCGACGGTGGCGCGTGTGAGCGCCGATTCCGGGCAACCGGTGACGTCGCCGAGGTCAGTCAGCATCTGCGCGGCATGATAGATTTGATCCATCTGTCGCACCGTCCCGAACGAGCCGCTGGTGGTGAACTTGGCCTCGACTCCGGACAGGTAGTCACTCAGGTATTCGCGCGCGAACTTCACCATCTCGCACTGCACGCCGGCGGCGCGTTCGCGAATGTGGCGGCCGTAGAACGAGGCGCCGACGAAGTATTTCTGGTCAGGCGTCGGTTCGAACCGTTCGACGAAGAGCGACTGGATGACGGTATCATATTCGCCGCACGCATAGGTGCGTTCAAGGCATGCGGGGTCGGTCTGCAGGTCGCACTGCGATAGCGCGGGGCCGCACATTTGCTGAGCTGCCGCAAGGTCAATCCCTTCGCCGTAGACAAGAAACGCTGCCACGACGATCGCCGGATTGAAGATGTATCTCTTCAGCAAGACGATCAAAAGAAAATGCACAAAAGCCCCCCGGCCACCGAAGCGGCGGCCTCATCGCTCCTCTATAGGCAATATTTTTGCAGGATTAGTTTTGTATTGGCTCGTTACAGCGAGGATCGGCCACGGAAAGCGTGGCCAATTCAAATTCAACTTCGCTTTAAAATGCACTGCTAAAGTAAGATAGAACGGTTTGTCTGTCGATACACGTGGCTTTTTGCATTCCGTTACGGAAATCCGTGCCTAAGTGTCGATGCAGTTAACGTTTCGTAAAGAATTGTCTTTTCCGCTCTCTTGGCCCGTCCAAGCATCGTTCGCGCCCACGGTTCGAATGCGGGAGGTCACGATCCGGCCTTGGGCCTAACCTCAACCAATCTGCGCGGGCTGCCAGGTTAGCTAGTCCAAGCCTGTGGCGGGCGCCCCAAAAACGCACCATACGCCTGCCTTCTTGGACGCTTCAAGCGGACGCACCAGAGTGGTGGGGGCACTGAACGCAACGACCGCAAAGGACCCTGCCAGGCCCGGCCATTCAGTGCGGGTCCAGTATTCGGTTTCGCTACGCGCGAGCGGCGGCAGCTTGTATTGCGCGAACGCCTCGCGCTGGCTTGGCCAGTCCGCCGAATCGAGGCTCGTCAGTTCCGCCATCGTCGGAAGCTGCCAGCCCATGTCGCCGTACGGCCCGCCTTGCCCGAGCGTAGCGCAGTACCCCATCGCGTCGCTCAGCGTTGCGGGTTGATCAAGCCTGTCTAGCCGGGCAACGAGGCAAGTGCGTTGGTCGACGAAGGCTTTGCCGTCATGTTCAGCGAGCAGCCAGAAATTTTGATCACTCAGCGGCTGGCGGGCCTGCTTGTGCACGATACCGCAAGGTGCGGCTTGGGATTGTGGCGCTGATATGGTTGCGAAAACGGCAAGCCCTATGCTGAAAGTCGCAAGAGTGGCGATCCGAAGCATGCCTTCCTCCTCCTTGGCCGCGCGTTCGACACGGCAATCGAATAAGCGTAGTTGAACCGGCGAACAATTGAAAGTTCCTGCACTTCCCCGGTTGCCTTGTAGATGATCGAAGCCTTGGCCCGACGAAGCGAATGCGTGCAGGAATCCTCGAGCCGAACACCGATCGTTTTCAACGCATTCATCGAGCACCCGGGAGTATTGCCTTGTGCTCATATGCGCCGAACGATCAATTCTGGTCTGGAAGTAATCCTCGGTCGTTTCTGCGCCGTCGAGCTAGAGAAAAAGCTCGACCGCACGCGTCCGCATCTTCGGACCGATGAGCAAGCTTTCGATCTTGGTCTTCACAAGGTCACATCCGCGCAACATGCTAACGACGGCGAGATTGAACAAAGCTCGATGACGCGAGCGACCGTCTCGATCGAGGAAGCGTGGCATAAGGGGTGAGATCAAGCAGTCCTGGCCAGTCAGCGATGCGCTAGCGGGAAATGGCCTGCCGCGGAGAGGGCGCGTGTCTCAAGTCCCCAGGAATCGAGGGTAACTTTGACATAGTTGAACGACAACGCTGGCCGCGCCCTATGTGACCGAAGACATCTTCACCCCACTGGCTACCCGTTAGGTCGTGTGGACACTTGTGTGATCGATAGGACGATCCGCAGGCGTCAAAGCGGCAACAACGCGTCGGGCTTCACATCACCGATCGATGCGAAACGATGCGTTTCCCTGACACCAGGAAGCGGCAGAATGACCCGCTGCAGGAATTCCTGAAACGTCGCCATGTCAGCTATTCGTGCTTTGACCAGGTAGTCGAAACCACCAATCACCATATGGCATTCGATGATTTCGGGTGCCTTCGCAACAGCCTCCGCAAAGCGGTCGAAGACGTGTGGCGCGGTATGATCGAGCCTTACCTCGACAAAGACGCCTGTGATCGAACCCTCGAAGATCGGACGCGGCACCCTGGCGGTTCGGCTTCCTTGCAACCCAAGGGTGTCAGATCTTGCGTCTCGACGCAGGGCTGCCATTGCGCATTTGTGCCGTGCGGCTCCGCGGAAGGAAAGGGACGGGGGGGCACCCATTGAGACGCTGGCACTGTTCGTCCGCTTTTGGCTCAACTCGACCCCAGCCTTGCCGGAATCCGCACAGGCCGAAGCCCGCGCGAAGGGTTTGCAGCGCTATGACAATTTCGTCGATGCGCTCGGTCGCCGGCTCAGCAAAGGACCAAGGCTGAGGCAAGAAATAGCCGACGATGTCCCGCCAGCGCCGCCAGCGACTGGATGAGCTGCCGGCAAGGCAGGCGCTTCAACAGCCCAACGCCGGTGCCCGATTGCGGAGCTATTTTGCGCAGCTGATGCCCATCAGATCACCGTTCATCGGAGCGGCGGGCCTCGGCAAGGGTTATTGCCAGCGAAACCGGACATCGGACCACAATCGATGCTCAGGGCTTCCTTCTTAAGCGCAGTAACTTTGAAACAAATCCTGCCGGCAGGCCTTCCAGGATGGCGGGCGGCGTTGCCGGAGGACCCAATGCCCGACGAATACAATGACATCGTCATCCCCCAAGACCACGATGCATCGCCACTTCGGGAGGAGGAGTATTTCGTCGTCTGCCCGGCGTGCGGTCAGGCGTTCGACATCAGGTGTATGGCAGAGGCGCTTCATCACAACGAGCTGGGCCACGAGCCCTACGACCTTGACTCATAGTCGGCAGTTACCGACGACCCTCGACGAACGTCGAGCCTGGTCGAGACCCACACCGAGGGTAAGTTCTCGCTCATCTGGCCCGGCGTTGCCGTCTGATCGGCTTACAACGAATCCCGTCGCAAGGGCGGAGCTTCGCCGGCACGCTATGTCGTGACAGATACCTTGCGGCCTTTCAGCGACGACTTGATTGCCGTTGCGGTTGTTGTCGATGCGGTCGCGGCCGTCACCGACCGGGTTGTTAACCCAGGGGAGGCGCTTACTCCACCGCAACCATGTCGCCCAGTTCCGTCGCGACGCTCCGAAGCAGACCTATTGCCGGCATCGGGGCCGGGACGAACATGTGATCTCCATAATGGGTACGAGCCGGAGCCCATCGCGATTGAAACTGCTGACCGGCGATCAGGCGCTCGTTGCAGAGAAAGGTTACGATCAATCGCGATGCCCGCGCTGCCTTCACCCGAAATGTGCTGGGCGTCTCCTTCCACAGCGCACACGTGCGACACGTCCTGGACGGGCGCGTCGCCTGTTGCCGAGAGCGACGATCGCGAATCCGAACGCTGGACGGCAGGTGAGGCGCGGTTGCGACTTGCTTCACCAGTAATCCGAAGACGCCAGGGACGCACTACGCTGGACGCGTGCCCTAGCTGTCGAGTTCCCATTTATCCGTTCGTCCGCTCCATATCCGGCTGGACCGCGCCGCACCCTTGGGCTGTTCAAAGGCGTTGGCATCTTCCCTACGCCGACACCGGCCGTTGTATCGCCGGAGCGTCAACCCGCTGAAGTCCGGCGGTGCTTTCCCAGCCGAGTGATCGCCGACTTGTCGACCGTGATCACCCCGCCGCAGTCAATCCGCACAGAGAGTTTGTTCGCCCCGCAATCGATGCGGGTGACGTCCCCAACAAGAACCACTCGGTCGCCGGCCCGGACTTTGGGTGGCGGATCAATCGTATAAGGATGGTCATACGAAGGAATGCTCACCCTGGCGCGCCCGCTGGGGAGAATCGTGATGACGGTACCTGCCAGCGCAACCTCATCGCCGACCTCAAATTCGCGAGGCATGTTAACGTGCAGCATGGTCTTCCTCCCGATGCTTTCCAAATTGATGCTTTGCTAATGCCCGGCCAACCAGGTTGGTTGCTTGCAATCGGCTTCGTACGGTTCCGCACAATTCCAAGCTGGGGTATGCACTCCCAGTTGGCCTCGGATCAGCATTGTGTGCGTCGAATTCTGCAGAAATGGCTTTACATTCAGCGATGACCTTGGCGCGCCCAGGCCCGTGTTAGCGGAGCGGCGAACTTCCTCTCGGTCGGCGATGGCCATAAACGCGGAGCGTGGAGCGAAAATGGATCCTTCGCCTTCGGGTACTTCGTCCGGTAAATTCGAAGAACGCCGACGCTGGCTTCAGCTGCCACGCGGGTTATTGGAGCCAGATCATTGATGCGCGTGTCGCGCGCCTACGGCAGGTCAAGTTCGGTTTCATGCGTCCCGATCTTCAAGGCCAGCGACGCCATCATCCGGCAATGTTCAGCCAGCTCATATGTTGTTCGCAATTGCTGCACATGGAAGGTTCCGATCGGTTGACATTTCAACACTAGAGCAACCGGACAGACGCTGGAAGCGGCCCAAGCCTTGCCCTTCTTCGGGCCAGGCTTCGAGCTTTTTGGCGAGCTATCCTGAGTTCGGGCAGCGTTGGTTGCCACCAGCCTCGTTGCCGTTCCGCTAACTCGGCAGCACGCCGAGCGGGCCATGTTCTAATCAATTCAGCCAACGTCGCCGGACGCCATCTGCCCCAGACATGGTCGACGTTCGCCTCGATCAAATGCGGATAGACCGCTGCTAACTCCGAGGCGTCGACGAGTTCGCCCGAAATCTCGGTGAAGACCACAATGCCGTATTGCTCCGTCGCCACGGCACGGCCAAGCCGGGGTAAATCGTCAGGGGGCAGTGGATAGCGACGTCGCCTGCGTTCGGCATACCGCAATCTAGCGGCTTTATATTCCTCGGAGTCTTTGGACGCTTCCCGTCGCCGTTTCCTCGCCTCCGGTTCTGCGCGGCCTGCGGCCCTTTCGATGCTTGGCCAATGGCGCCTCAACTCCTCGTATGAGCGGAAAGGCACCCTCCAGGCCCGCAGTTCGTCGTCCCAGCTCGCCCATGGAACGGCTCGCAATTCCTCAAGAACCGTCCGCGAATATGGCGTGCGGATTCGTAGGTCGTCCGCGACTTCCAGATACCGGCTCGACAGGGGATCGAAGGCGAAGGCATCCCGTCCCTTGCTGTCATCATGTGCTACTCGTAGATCCGCCTCTTGCGCCTGCCAGCGCAGGATGCGCCGCGCGGCAGTCTTTCCCGGCACGAACCAGCTTTTGCGCTCGTAACTCCACCTGGCGCGCGGAAATGCCTGTCGAAACCGCTCAACCGCCGCGCGATCGTACGGAAAGCGCGCTTCGGCTCCAGGAGCTGGCTGCGGTGCAGCAGGGGCGTCGGATTTTTCCATCAGATTGCGAAGCACAGCACTGCTCGCAAACAACGCGGTGCAGTTCATTTGGGTCCAAGAGCACCAGAACGTATGGTCAGAGCCGCTAGGGGCAGCCAATGAGGCGATCGGTGAAACTGCTGAATGCTAGCGTGGGAAAGCTTCGCCGCGCCGGACCGTTTATTTTGCTCCAGGAGAGGTCCATTCATGCCCAGACTAGATGCAAAAACCCAATTGCCAGACGGCCAACGAGCCCTCGTTCGCGTCCCCTGAAAGCGAGGAGACGGAAGTGAACCACTTCGTCGAAACGCAAAGTGTATCGCCAGCCCAGGCGCGGGAGCTTGTGCGGCGCCACGGAAACGACTGGCGTAAGATCGATGATGCCGCCAAGTCTTATAAGGACGACAGCTAAGCACTTCCAAGCCGGGGGAAAGGGAGCTTTGTCACGACATCCGCGGAGTTGCAAATCGAGCGGATCGGCTTGAGGTGACGAATGACCACCATCGCCATATTGGTAGCTTTCTCACACCGTTTGCACCGGCCCGGTGGTCTGGGGATCGAATAAAACCAGCGAAGGCCGCGTTCGAGCGGCGCTTTTGCTTCGACTGCGCTGCCGTAGAAAAGCCGCTCCGTCGTCATATTTTTTAATTAATACAGTTACTTCAACAGTCGCAGTGGAATCACGTGAGAGCTGTTGCAATCGGGCGCTCCGCCGCCTATTGTGTCTTGCAACAGCTCTGAGCTAAACGTATGGTAACTGTTGAATTGATTGATTTTGTTGAATTAAATAACGATCAGCGTCGGGAAAAAGTCAATTCCGACCAACGTTTCATTGCGCTCAAAGAGGCCCAAAGGAAGGCGAAGAGCTTTCGGGGATCCCTCGTCTGGCACACCGTGAACGGCATCGACCATTTGATGCGAAGCTACTACGACGCCGCTGGCGTACGACACCAAAAGGCAGAGGGTCGGCGCTCGCCGGCGAGCGAAGCTGTCAAGGCGGATTGGGAAGCAGCTCGCGCGTCCGCCCAAGAAACGCTCTCTGCGCGACAGGAGCAGATGGAGCGCCAATCTGCTGTCAATCGCGCGCTCCGGCTTGGGCGTGTTCCCCTGATCGCCGCAAGAATTATCAGAGCAATCGATAACGCCGGTCTTCTCGGGGAAGGCATTCGTATTGCAGGCACGAATGCGATCTACGCCTATGAGGCGGCGGCCGGAGTGTTCGTGGATCCCGGAATCACATCGACGCAAGATATCGATCTCCTCATGGACTCGCGCCAGTCCCTCAGGATCATGTCTGGCGCCAACGTCGAAGATGGAGCGCTCATCAACCTTTTGCGCAAGGTCGATCGGTCTTTCGAGCGTTCATCCGCCACATTCCGCGCGGTGAACCGCGACGGATATCTCGTCGATCTGATCAAACCGCTCGCAAACCCGGCGTGGAAGCCGAGCCGGGAAACTATCGGGAAGGCTGACGACGAATTGGTGGCCGCCGAGATCGCCGGCCTGGCATGGTTGGAAAATGCCCCTGCTTTCGAAGCAATCGCCATCGATGAAAAAGGCGGACCGTTACGGCTCGTGGCACCCGATCCGCGTATTTTTTCCGCTCACAAATTCTGGGTCTCAAAACGAGCTGATCGCGAGCCAATCAAGCGCCGTCGCGACCTGGCCCAAGCGCAAGTGGTTGCCCGGCTGACGACGCAGTATCTCGAGCATCTCCCCTACGAAGCAAGCGAGCTTCGGGTCCTCCCAAGGGCCGTTTTCGACGAGGCCCATCATTTGTTCGCACAACCAGCGTCGCGGCCGTGAATGTCTGAGCAACATGTTGGCCGGCTGGATTGGCCCTCAACTTCCGACCGATCGAAGACGCGGCCCAGCAGCGCCAGATCGGAGGGACGAAAGACGCCAGCTTGCTCTGCTTTGGGACCAATTGGCACGACACCCCTTGATGCAGGCCCAGCCGACAGGATCGAAACTAATTGGCGCTATTACAGGGTTCAAGCTGGAGACAGCCGATGATCATAGAGTCTCGTGCTCATGCCGGTTCGATATTCGTTTGGGAGAAGTTTTTGCCGATGAAAAGCAGCGGTTCGTCTGCACGCTTTGCCAAAGCGTAGGACAGGAAATCGGCAAAATTCAGCGCCGCCGGGTAGTGGCCTTTGCCGTAGGTCAGCCAACCCTGGGTCGCCAGATCAACCAATTCGGAGTCGACAGGAATGATGTCGGCCTCGATATTGCGCAGCCAAAGATCGATCTCGGCCAATGCGTGTTCGCCGCGCCTGGTGACCAGCACCATGCGTGCCTTGGGCACCCCGGTTGCCGGGACCAGTCGGATTGGGTCGGAGACCAGCGCTCGTTCCAGCCTTGCTGCCTCAGGCTCGCTCCGAAGGATCGCTACAACAGCTGAGGTATCGATCACCATCAGTTAGGGATTCCATGCTCGTCATACCCGATGATCTCCTCGTCGCTGCGAGTATCCAGTTCAGGCAATCGTGCCACTCTTTCTCGGATGGCGCGCAATTCTGCCAGCAGACGCTCGTGAGCGGTCTCTCCAAAGCCCAAGCGATGCAAGCGCTTGATGGATGGCTGCTGTCTTACTGATACCCTGGCGGCGTGCGAGTTCATCGGCGAGAGCAACGGTGGCCGGATTTTTGANGGATGGCTGCTGTCTTACTGATACCCTGGCGGCGTGCGAGTTCATCGGCGAGAGCAACGGTGGCCGGATTTTTGATATTCAGGGACACGAGAAACTCCAAAAATCTACCTTTCTGGCAATTTCCACCATAGTTCTCTAGGCTCTTCAACATACCTGCTAGCCTCGCCTCGCGCCGGATTGATCATGACAATCGCCAGGCCGTTGCCTGCCAAGGCGGCGACCGCCAGTCTCTCGAAGCTGCCTGTCGACTCCAATCCGACAACGGCCGGCGAAAGGGCTGCCAATCGCCGAACCAGATCCTCCACCCCGGCATGGTCATACCCACCGAGAACGCCTCGCCGGACGGCAAAACATGCACGTCGAGCCGATCCTTGGAACGTCGATGCCAATAATGACTTCCCAATCGGGCTTCGCTTGCGGCCCTAGATATAGCCGGCTGTTCTGCTGGAGCGGAGATAGCCAGTCGGGCACCGGGTTGCTGAGCTATCGCGGTCGCCGCACCGCATTTCGCAAGTCTCTGCACGTCATTCCACGATCGCCGGTTTTGCTTGTTGCAAGGCCCGCGCTCCTGCCTTTTCTAATGATCCCCGACCGCGCCACGAATCAGTTCGTGGCGAGAAACGGGGACCCCGCATGGCGACCAACCATCATGCCAGCAAGGGAGCGGTATCGCGCGGCGCGCGCATGCTGCGCACCGCCCTCGGCCCGGCGATCGCAGGCTTCCTTGACGATCCAGCCATTGTCGAGGTGATGCTCAATCCCGACGGTCGCCTGTGGGTTGATCGTCTCAGCGAAGGACTCGCTGCAAGCAATGAAATACTGATCGCGGCCGACGGCGAACGGATCGTCAGGCTGGTCGCGCACCATGTCGGTGCGGAGGTGCATTCGGGCTCGCCGCGCGTTTCGGCCGAACTGCCCGGGACCGGCGAACGGTTCGAGGGTCTGTTGCCGCCTGTTGTCACGGCGCCAACCTTCGCCATCCGCAAGCCGGCAGTCGCGGTGTTCACGCTTCAAGACTATGTCGCCGCCGGCATCATGACCGAAGCCCAGGCTGGCGTCCTGCAGCTTGCCGTGAAGACACGGAAGAACGTGCTGGTGGCCGGCGGCACGTCGACGGGCAAGACCACGCTCGTGAACGCGTTGCTGGCGGAGGTCGCTAAAACCGCCGACCGCGTCGTGCTGATCGAGGATACGCGAGAGCTGCAGTGTGCTGCGCCCAATCTTGTGGCGCTGCGCACCAAGGACGGTGTCGCCTCGCTTTCCGATCTGGTGAAGTCGTCGTTACGGCTTCGGCCCGATCGCATTCCGATCGGCGAGGTACGCGGTGCGGAAGCGCTCGATCTGTTGAAGGCCTGGGGCACTGGCCATCCCGGCGGCATCGGCACCATCCACGCCAATTCTGCCATTGGCGCACTGCGGCGACTGGAGCAGCTCGTGCAGGAGGTGGTCATTACGGTTCCGCGCGCACTGATTGGCGAAACCATAGATCTCATCGCAGTTCTCGCTGGCCGCGGCTCAGCGCGCCGGCTCGTCGAGATCGCCCTGGTCGACGGGCTCGATCCGGCCACCGGCGACTACCGCACCCTGGAAGCAAATTTCGAGACCACAACGACCGTGAATCGCCACTCTCCCTATGGAGCTTCAGAATGAGCCAGATCCGCTTCAATTCATCGGCTATCCGCAAACTTGCCGTGGAGCTGTCGTATGCGGCGACCGCCGCGATCATTACGATTGCGCCCGCCCATGCTGCCGGTTCCTCCATGCCCTGGGAGGAGCCGCTTCAGCAAATCCTTGAGTCAATCGAGGGGCCAGTCGCCAAGATCGTGGCGGTGATCATCATCATCATCACCGGTTTGTCGCTCGCCTTCGGCGACACGTCAGGCGGATTTCGCCGGCTGATCCAGATCGTCTTCGGGCTGTCGATCGCTTTCGCGGCAAGTTCGTTCTTTCTGTCCTTTTTCTCCTTCGGTGGCGGAGCTCTGATCTGATGGATGAGGAGATCCGTGGCTTTTTCGCGCCGGTGCATCGCGCGCTCACCGAACCGATCCTGCTCGGCGGCGCGCCGCGTGCGGTCGCCATCGCAAACGGCACGCTGGCCGGCGCGATCGGATTGGGGCTTCGCTTGTGGATCGCGGGGCTCATCATCTGGGCGGTCGGACATCTCGTGGCCGTCTGGGCGGCAAAGCGCGATGCGCAATTCGTCGATGTGGTTCGCCGCCACCTGCGCTATCCCACGCATTTCGGATGTTGAGGTTTCGCCATGATGAACCTCGCGGAATACCGAAAGAAGAGCGCCAGCCTCGTCGATTATCTGCCGTGGGCTGCCCTGGTAGCGCCGGGCGTGGTGCTCAACAAGGACGGCAGTTTTCAAAGGACGGCGCGTTTTCGCGGGCCGGATCTGGACTCCGCGACGCCGGCGGAGCTGGTCGGCACGACCGCGCGGCTCAACGGCGCGCTGCGCCGGCTCGGCTCCGGCTGGGCACTTTTTGTCGAAGCGCAGCGCAATCCTGCCAGCGGCTACCCAGACAGCCGGTTCCCGGATTGCGCATCCGCACTTCTCGACATCGAGCGTCGCGAACAGTTCGAAGACTCCGGTGTGCTGTTTGAAAGCAGCTACTTTCTCACCTTCGTGTGGCTGCCTCCGGCCGAGGAAGCGTCGCGCATGGAGAGTTGGCTCTACGAAGGCCGGGAAAGGACCGGCGTCGATCCTTGGGAGCTCCTGAAGATTTTTGTCGACCGCACCGACCGCGTGCTCAACCTCATCGAGGGCTTCGTTCCCGAAGCTGACTGGCTCGATGACGGAGAGACGCTGAGTTACTTACACTCAACCATTTCGACCAAGCGGCATCGCGTTCGCGTGCCAGAAACGCCGATGCATCTCGATGCTCTGCTTGTCGATCAGCCGTTGGCCGGCGGGTTAGAGCCGAGGCTTGGCGATGCGCATCTGCGCACACTCACCATCACGGGGTTTCCGACGATGACCTTCCCGGGGATTCTCGACGATCTTAATCGCCTTGCCTTCCCCTACCGCTGGTCGACGCGGGCGATCATGCTGGACAAGACCGACGCGACCAAGTTGGTGACGAAGATACGCCGTCAGTGGTTCGCGAAGCGGAAATCCGTCGCCGCGATCCTCAAAGAGGTGATGACCAACGAGGCATCCGTTCTCGTCGACACGGACGCCGCCAACAAGGCGGCCGATGCGGACGCGGCGCTCCAGGACCTGGGCTCTGACCAGATCGGCGAAGCCTACGTCACCGCCACCGTTTCGGTCTGGGATGCCGATCCGTCGATCGCCGACGAAAAGCTGCGTCTGGTCGAAAAGATCATTCAGGGCAGGGACTTCACCTGTATCGCCGAAGGCGTCAACGCTGTCGAAGCTTGGCTGGGCGGTATTCCTGGCCATGTCTATGCCAATATTCGCCAGCCGCCGCTTTCCACGCTCAACCTCGCGCACACGATTCCGCTCTCCGCGGTCTGGGCAGGTCCGATCGAGAACGAGCATCTTGGAGCGCCGCCGCTGTTCTTCGCCAGAACGGAGGGCGCCACACCGTTCCGGTTCAGCCTGCATGTCGGCGACGTCGGCCACACCCTCGTCATCGGCCCGACGGGCGCTGGCAAGTCGGTCCTGTTGGCGATGATCGCGCTGCAGTTCCGGCGCTACGAAAACAGCCAGGTCTTTGCCTTTGATTTCGGCGGCTCAATCCGCGCGGCCATACTCGCCATGAATGGTGACTGGCACAATCTCGGAAGCGATACCGCAAGCGGGCAAGGGTCTGACGATCCGTTGCCCTTGCTCACTTTGACCGATCTGTCGGACGACGTTGACACCGTGTCGCTGCAGCCGCTTGCCCGCATCCATCATACGCCGGAGCGGGCCTGGGCGGCCGACTGGCTTTTCGACATTCTACTGCGCGAAGGCGTGCCCATCACGCCGCAGGTCAAGGAACATCTGTGGTCGGCGCTGACGTCGCTGGCTTCTGCGCCCGTCCACGAACGGACGCTGACTGGCCTGTCCGTATTGCTGCAATCTTCGCCGCTGAAGCAGGCGCTCCTTCCCTACTGCATCGGTGGCCCTTATGGCGGCCTGCTCGATGCCGAGCACGAGCGGCTGGGCGAGGCTTCGGTCCAGGCGTTCGAAACCGAAGGCCTGATCGGCACAGGTGCAGCGCCCGCCGTGCTCGCCTATCTTTTCCACCGCATCGAGCAGAGGATGGACGGCCGGCCGACACTGCTGCTCATCGACGAGGGCTGGCTGGCGCTCGACGATGGCGGTTTCGCCGACCAGCTGCGCGAATGGCTGAAGACGCTGAGAAAGAAGAACGCCAGCGTGGTCTTCGCCACGCAGTCGCTTTCGGACATCGCCGGATCGCCAATCGCGCCGGCAATCGTCGAAAGCTGCCAGACGCGGCTGTTCTTGCCGAACGAGCGCGCTATCGAGCCGCAGATCGCCGAGATCTATCGACGCTTTGGTCTCAACGATCGTCAGATCGAGATCATCGCCCGGGCGATACCGAAGCGCGACTATTACTGTCAAAGCCGCCGCGGCAACCGTCTGTTCGAACTGGGACTCGGTCCGATCGCGCTGGCGCTCTGCGCCACATCGTCCAAATCAGACCAGGCCGCGATCGACCGGACAATCGCCGAGGCCGGCCGAGAGCATTTCCTCGAGGCCTGGCTAGCGGAGCGCGGTCTCTCCTGGGCGGCCGACCTCATCCCAGGTCTCACCAACGTGATCGACCGATCCACAAAGGAGCTTCCCTCATGAATTCCGTTCTTGCAGGTCGCCGTATCCGTCGCATGGCGGCAGCCGGCGCAATCGTCGTCGCGACGGCGCTATCATCGGCACCAGCATCGGCACTGATCGTGTTCGACCCAAAGAACTACGCCGAGAACCTGCTTTCGGCATCGCGTGCGCTGGAGCAGATCCACAACCAGATCACCTCGCTGCAAAACGAAGCGCAGATGCTGATCAACCAGGCGAAGAATCTCACGTCGCTGCCAACCTCGCTGCTTGGCCAGATCGAGGGCAATTTTTCCGAGATGAAGAGCCTGCTCGGCGAGGCCGAGAAGCTGGCCTACAGCGTCCAGGACATCGAGAGCCAGTTTACCTCCGCTTACAAGAATTTCGGTTCGGAACTCTCCAGCCAGCAGCTTGTCGAGGGCGCGCGTCAGCGCTGGCAGACCTCGGTGTCTGCCTTTGAGCATTCGCTGAAAACCAGCGCCGTCGCGGTCGACAACATCGCCGGGACACAAGAGCAGACGAGTGAGCTGGTCGGTGCCAGCCAGTCGGCCGTCGGCGTGCTTCAGGCAACGCAGGCCGGCAACCAGCTCCTCGCCGTGCAGGCCAAGCAAGTTGCCGATCTCACTGCGATGCTGGCCGCACAAGGACGAGCCGAAGCCCTTGAGCAGGCGAGGCGGGCGGCCGCGCAGGAGCAGGCACGCGAACAGTTCAGCCGTTTCATGACGGGCAGCAGCTACAGCCCGTCATCGGTAAAAATGTTCCACGACTGAGGCCACAGTCGCATGGATCTCAAAATCGCCGCCCGGATAACAGCCGTTCTTGCCCTTGGCGCCGCCATGACCGCCGCCTCCATGGCGCTGCGCGGCGACGGCTCGCAGGACGCGTCCTCCCCGCGCTCCGCATATCCGGGCGGCGAGCCGGCTAAGGTCGAGCTTGCCCGATGCCGGGCCATCGGCATGGCGGCCGTTGACGACGAAGCCTGCAGGAGAGCCTGGGCGGAAAGCCGCCGACGCTTCCTGCAACCATCCCGCCCCATCGCGCCAAACGCGGCTCCGTCGATCGAAAAAGACACGAGGCGCCTGCCGCCGGCCCAACCGCCGACGACCTCTCGCGCGGAAGACCGGCTCAATCCGGAGACGGTGGCGCCATGAACGACACCGGCGTGATCGATCGCTTCCTGGAGACCTTTACCCGCTATATCGATTCCGGCTTCGGGCTGCTCGGCGGCGAGGTCGCATTCCTCACCTCCACTTTGATCGTCATCGACATCACGATTGCCGGCCTGTTCTGGGCTTGGGGTGCGGATGAGGACGTCCTGCACCGACTGATGAAAAAGACGCTCTATATCGGCTTCTTTGCCTTCATCATCGGCAACTTCAATCGTCTGGCCGGGATCGTCTTCGAGAGCTTTTCCGGGCTCGGTCTGAAGGCGGGAGGTTCGGCACTTTCGGGCGCCGCACTGCTGCAGCCGGGCCGCGTCGCGCAGGTCGGCGTCGATGCCGGCAATCCAATCCTCGAAGCCGCCAGCCAGTTGATGGGCTACGTCTCGTTCTTCGAGAATTTTGTTCAGATCGCGGTCCTGATGATTGCCTGGGCGATCGTGCTGATTGCGTTCTTTGTTCTCGCCGTACAGATCTTCGTCACGCTGGTCGAATTCAAGCTGACGACGCTTGCCGGCTTCGTGCTGATCCCTTTTGCGCTGTTCAGCCGGACCGCCTTCCTCGCTGAAAAAGTGCTCGGCAACATCGTTGCCTCCGGCGTGAAAATCGTGGTGCTTGCCGTCATCGTCGGCATCGGCTCGGGCCTCTTCGGCGAGTTCACTCAAGGCTTTGGCGCCGAACAACCCACAATCACGGATGCGCTGTCGCTTGTCCTCGGCGCTCTGTCGCTGATGGGGCTGTCGATCTTCGGTCCCGGCATTGCGACGGGGCTGGTCTCTGGTGCCCCGCAACTGGGCGCAGGTGCCGCTGTTGGCACGAGCCTCGCCGTTGGTGGCCTTGGCGTAGCCGGCGCTATGGGCGCCCGCGCCGCAATAGGCGGCGCAGCAGGCGGGCTCAGTGCAGGCGGGCGCATGTCGGCAGCAGCCGCACGCGGCGGCGCGCATTTGGCCGGCAGCACTTCGGCCGCCTGGGAACTTGCAGCAGCAGGCTCAATCGCCGCCGGCATGGCGGGTATCGCAAAGGTTGGTGCCAGCGCTGCCGTTCAACCCGTCAAGCAGGGGATGTCACGCGCCGCGTCAGCCCTGTCCGACAGCTACGAGGCCGGCCGCTTTGCAGCTTTGAATGCGGCGAGTGGAGAGCAATCGTCGCGAACGGCTTCCTCCGGTGAATGGCCGACCACCGAAGCCAGCGCCGACTCTGCGCCCGCATGGGCAAAACGCATGAAGCGCGGCCAGGCTATGAGCCACGGAGCCAGCATCGCCGCGCATTCGATCCACTCGAGCAATGATGGCGGCGGCTCGATGAATGTTTCCCTTGATCAGGACGCCCGCCGATGATTCCCTTTAGACGCCCTTTTGTTCGTTACGGAAAAACGCCTCAACCCGAGACGCCCCATCAGCGTGCAGCCCAGATTTGGGACGAGCGCATCGGCTCGGCTCGCGTCCAGGCGAAAAACTGGCGGCTGATGGCCTTCGGCTCGCTCGTCTTGGCCGGCGGTTTTGCATCCGCATTGGTCTGGCAGTCGACGCGCGGCTCAGTGGTTCCCTGGGTGGTGGAGGTCGACAAGTTCGGCGAAGCGCAGGTTGTCGCTCCGGCCGTTGCCGACTATCGGCCGACCGATCCGCAGATCGCCTGGCATCTGGCCCGCTTCATCGAACAGGTCAGAAGCATTCCGGCCGACCCGGTCATCGTCCGCCAAAACTGGCTGCGCGCCTACGATTACACCACAGACCGCGGCGCCATTTCCCTCAATGATTATGCTCGCTTGAACGACCCTTTTGCCAAAGTGGACAAACTCCAGATGGCCATCGAGGTTTCCAGCGTCATCCGTGCTTCGCCGGATTCCTTCCGCGTCGCCTGGATCGAGCGCCGCTACGAGAACGGCACCTTGGCCGGCACCGAGCGCTGGACCGCAATCCTCACAGTCGTGATCCAGCCAACCCGCGATGCCGACCGGCTGAAAGCCAATCCGCTCGGCGTCTACGTCAATGCCATCAACTGGTCGAAGGAGCTTTCATGATGTCTGCGGCACGAACATTGGCGAGACCGGCCATGCGCAATGGGCCCAAGGCACGTAGGCTTGCCCTGGCACTAACGTCAGCAACGGCGCTCGCCGGCTGTGCATCGAAGAAATACATTCCGCCGGAGATCCAGTATGACGATGCCAGGCCTGCCGTGCAGAAAGTCGACCCACCTGCTCCAGTGAAGGTGGTGGAAGTGCCAAAGCCGCTTCCGCTGCCTGGTCAGTTGAAACCGGTCGAGGCCACGAACACGAAGGTGAAGCCGGAGCCAGCCGATCCGAAGCAGCGGATCAGCCAGGCCAATGAGGCCGCACGCATGCAGCCGGTTCGCGACGGTTTCGTCAATGCGATCCAGCTCTATCCCTGGAGTGAGGGCGCGCTCTACCAGATCTACGCCGCACCCGGCCAGGTCACCGACATCGCCTTGCAGCCCGGGGAGCAGCTTGTCGGCTCCGGGCCAGTCGCCGCAGGTGACACAGTGCGCTGGATCATCGGCGACACGCAAAGTGGGACAGGGGAGCGCCAGCAGGTCCACATTCTTGTGAAGCCGACACGGCCGGACCTCCAGACCAACCTCATCATAAACAGCGACCGCCGCACCTATCATCTCGAGCTCCGCTCGACCGAAAAGACCTATATGGCCTCCGTCTCCTGGCAGTACCCGCAGGACCAGCTGATTGCGCTGCGGCGCCAGAATGCGCAGGCTTCCGCCGCAAAGCCGGTTGCGACCGGCGTCGACCTCCAGAAACTGAATTTCCGCTACCGCATCGAGGGCGATGCCGCACCCTGGCGGCCGCTTCGCGCCTTCGACGACGGTGCAAAGGTCTACATCGAGTTCCCGTCGGGCATAGGGCAGGGGGAAATGCCGCCGCTGTTCGTGATCGGCCCTTCGGGTGGTTCGGAACTGGTCAACTACCGCGCTCGCCAGAATTACTACGTCGTTGATCGGCTGTTTGCGGCCGCTGAATTGAGGCTCGGCGACAAGACGAGCGAAAAGCGCGTCCGCATCGTGCGGACGGACGCGAAACGACGCCAGCCTGGCGCGGGGCTGTTCCGATGACCGACGCTGCAAATGCACTCAACCATGACATTCGAGCCGAACTGCGCCTGCGGCCCGAACCGGCCAGGGTCACGCGATTGTCGCGCAAGGTGCTGATAGGGGTTGGTGGGGTTGCCAGCGCTGCGATCCTCGGCACGTTGATTTGGGCGCTCGACACTGGACGGCGCGGCACCGAACAACCGCCCGAGCTCTTCACCACTGAAAACCGCACCACCGCCGACGGGCTGCAGAGCCTGCCGAAGGATTATGCCGGGATTCCGCAACTCGGCCCCGCGCTGCCTGGCGATCTTGGCCGGCCGATCTTGCGTGCGCAGGAGCGCGGCCAGCCGACCGGGGCGCCGAACATCAGTGGACCGCGCGCCGATCCGGAAGAACAGCGCCGCCTGGCCGAGATCGAGGCCGCCCGCGTGGCAAAACTGTTCACCGACACCAGCGCGCGGGTGCATCCGGTAAGACAGGATGCAAACACGGTCGCGAACACTTTGTCCGGCCCGACACCGCCGATCGAGGAGCCACCGATCGATCCAGGCCCCGCTCAAAACATGCAGGACCGCAAGCTCGCTTTCGTCAATGCCGGACCGGATCGGCGCACCGTCAGCCCCGATCGGCTCGCCGAGAAGGCCTCGCCCTATATCGTGCAGGCTGGTACCGTCATTCCGGCAGCCCTCATCACCGGCATTCATTCCGACCTGCCCGGCGAGATCACCGCTCAGGTCACGGAAAATGTCTACGACAGCCCAACGGGCTCATACCTTCTGATCCCGCAGGGTGCACGGCTGATCGGCCAGTATGACAGCCAGGTCGCGTTCGGTCAGTCGCGCCTGCTGCTGGTGTGGAACCGGCTGATCATGCCCGATGGCACATCGATCGTGCTGGAGCGGCAGCAGGGCGCTGACACGCAAGGGTTTTCTGGCCTTGAAGACGAGGTTGACCATCATTGGGGCCAGATGTTTCGGGCCGCCGCGCTCTCGACATTGCTGGGCATTGGGACATCGCTTGGGTCCAGCGACGACGAAAGCGAAATCGCCAAGGCCATCCGCGAAAGCGCGCAGGACTCGGCCTCCGATATTGGCCAGCAGATCGTGCGCAATCAGCTCAACGTGCAGCCGACGCTCACGGTGCGGCCCGGTTTTCCGGTTCGCGTGATCGTCAATCGCGACCTTGTTCTTGTGCCGTATGGTGCGCCGAAGGATCCGTCATGACCAAGCTGAAACGCTCCGCCATTCCCGATGACCGTCCGGTCAAGGTCACGGTCGAACTGCCCGGCGCCGTTCATCGCGATCTCGTCGCCTACGCAGATTATCTGAACAGTCAACATGTCTTTGTCTCACAAGCAGGAGGTGAACAATGCCAGATCTGAGGCTCGGTCGGCTGCCGAAGGTTGGCGTCGTCCGCATGACCATCATCCTGCCGGAGCCTCTCAAGGAGGAACTCGATCAGTATGCGGCCGAGCACAGCCGGCTCTACGAACCCGTGGACACCGCTGCCCTGATTCCGCACATGCTGGAAGCCTTCGTCGGTTCGGATCGCGGTTGGCGCAGCCGTAAGTCGAAGGCCGGCCGTGCCCGTCAACGAGGGGCGTCTCCAGCCAGCAGCACGACGCGAAGCGGTGCTGAAGGTGATGGCTCCGCCTGAAGCTGTCCTAATGGCTTTACCCCAAGCGGAATATCGGTTCCGGCCCTAAGCGGAAGCTCGCATGCTCCGGGCCAATTCACGGCCATGACCCAGAGCGGACATTTCGCGCTCAGAAGGGATTATCACGGTGACCGGAGGGATACCCCTCCTGTCATCCTGACCGTATTTGTGCTGGATGCGCTCTGACAGGTGCGATGCCGTGGCAGGTTTTTGCAGACCTTGGCGAGAAGGAATGATCCAAAATGTAACCCTGGCCATGCCAATTGCTTCAACGATCGATGCAATCCACTCAGAGCAGGTTGATCGCAATTTGAACGTTGCCGCGCGTCGCTTTCGAGTACGGACAAATGTCGTGCGCCTCGTCGATCAGGGCTCGTGCGGTATTGTACTCCACGCCGGGCAGGCTGACGTTGAGCCGAGTGCTGAGAGAGTAGCCGTCGTCCCCGAGATTCAGATCAACCTCGGCATCGATTCTCACTCCGGCCGGCAGCGTAATTTTTTGTTCGTGAGCCACAGACGCAACCGCGCTTGCGAAACTGGCCGACCAGCCGGCTGCAAGCAGTTGCTCCGGGTTGGTGCCGATGCGCGCCGATCCGGGTATGGAAAGCCTGATGTCCAGAAGGCCATCAGAGCTGCGCGAGGCGCCATTCTCGCGGCCACCTGTGGTTGCGGTCCTGGCCGTATAAACAACCCTCGCGATCCGGTTCATAGGCATTCTTTTGGTGGTTGTAGTACCTGCCGGAGGGGCGGCGCCGCGAACTCGATCACGCGTCGACCTCGACAACGGCGTCGGCAAAGGCCTGTGGCGCTTCCTGAGGTAGGTTGTGTCCAATGCCGCCCATGACTACCCGGTGGCTATATCTGCCTGAAAACATCTTGGCGTAAGCGCTGGCGTCCGGATGCGGCGCGCCATTGGCGTCGCCCTCGAGCGTCATCGTGGGCACGGAGATGACGGGTGCCTGAGCAAGCCGCTGCTCCAGTGAATCATATTGCGCCTCGCCTTCTGCCAGGCCGAGCCGCCAGCGATAATTGTGGATGACGATCGCGACGTGATCCGGATTGTCGAAGGCCGCAGCACTCCGCTCGAACGTGGGCTCATCGAAATTCCATTGCGGCGAGGCGAGCTGCCAAATCAGCCTGGCGAAATCGCGCGTATATTTCTCGTAGCCGACACGGCCGCGATCGGTAGCGAAGTAATATTGGTACCACCATTGCAGCTCGGCCTTCGGCGGCAGCGGCAGTTTGCCGGCTTTCTGGTTGCCGATGAGGTAGCCGCTCACCGAGACCATCGCCTTGCAGCGTTCCGGCCACAGGGCGGCGATGATGTTCGCCGTCCGAGCGCCCCAGTCGCAGCCGGCAATCGTCGCCTTCTCGATACCCAGCGCATCCATCAGCGCGACGATGTCGGCAGCGATGGCCGACTGCTGACCATTGCGCATCGTCTCGTCCGACAGGAACCGCGTCGTGCCGTATCCGCGCAGGTAGGGCACGATCACGCGGTGGCCTTTCACCGCCAGAATGGGCGCAACGTCGACATATGTGTGGATGTCGTAAGGCCAGCCATGGAGAAGGATAACGGGCGGACCGTCGGCAGGGCCGGCCTCTGCATAGCCGACATTAAGGACACCGGCATCGATCTGCCTGGGTGCGCCGAATGAGTTCTTTGCCGTGTGCATCGCAGACGCCGTCGTCTGGTCGACTCCGCTGGGTGCCGCCTTCGCTGTCGCGGTCATGCCGAGTTCGGCAAGCGTCATGCCCATTGCGGCTGCACCGATCAGGCGACGGCGGCGCTCATCGATTTTGTCGCAAACACTGATCGTGTTCATGGTGATGTCTCTTTGTGATGAGGCAATGTGCTTTGTTCCTGCGTAGTCACGAGACGAGCTGCTGGCCGCCGTCGACGTCGTATGTCGCGCCCGTCAGCGCCGTGTTGCTCATTGATGTAAACGGCGAGCGGCGATCAGGTTGACGCGTATCGGCGCGAGCTCGAGCGCGAGATTGGCGATGAGCGCGGGGAACGCGACGGTAACCGTCGAGACGATCGCGAGGCCTGGTTTTGGGCGGCGTGCGCCCGTGCCGCCCATGAATATCAGTGAGCCGGCCGACCCGACCTTGCCAGCGGCGCTGCGTGCCACATTGAGCGCGAGCAATAGGTGGTCCGTGAGATCGTGTCGTGCCTCCTCGGGAGGAATTTCGAGGGGTGAGCGATGGGGAGCGCCGGCAGTAACCATCACATGGTCGATCAAGTCCGGCAGATCTTGAAAGAACGACTTCAGCTGGGTCGCATCGTTGGCGTCGAAGGCGGCGGTGCCCTCAGCGCTAATCTCGCACGCTGCTTGATCGAGGCGGTCGCGATTGCGTCCGGTGAGGATGACGCGGGCGCCTTCGGCGCGGGCACGCCGGGCGGTCTCCAGACCGATGCCGGCGCTACCGTCGATAACGACGACCGTCTGGCCAAGAAGTTCAGGTTCGCGCTGAGTGGGGATGGCTGCGGTACTCATGATTTCCTCCGATAAAGGCCGTCAGGTCGCCACGATCTCCGCAGGCCGCGGACGAATACGGCGGCAGTGTGCCGCCGTCTGGAAACTCGTCCTACTGCGGCAGTTCCTCGCCAGACTGCTCGGCCACCATATATTCGGCGTACCAGTCCGGCCAGTTCTCGTCGCGCTGGCCGCCGGTCCGCTTCTCGTGCTCTCCGTGGGCGACCGACGCGCGCCGCATTGCGGCGGCCAGGTCGCCCTCGGAGGCGAAGCTCGTCGCCTTCGAGTCGATCCGGCCCGGAAACCGGGTGGTGATCTCCTGGAGCAGCCAGCCGTTCCCGTCGGGATCGCTGAACGTTGCAAAGGAGACGTAGCTGCGTCCCTCCGGGTCCCGACCGTTGACAGCAGGCTGTCCCGGACCGGCACGGTGGAACACTTCGCTCACATCTGCACCATGAGCGATGAGCTCGGCGCGCGCCGCCACGATGTCGGACACGATGAGATAGAGACCCTGTGTCGACCCCGGCGCGGCCGAGGTGACACCCTTGCCGAAGTGGATCGAGCCAGGCGAGCCCGGAGGCGTGAACTGCACAACCCGGAACGTGTCGCCGACCGCGAAGTCGGCATCGAGCCGCCAGCCGAGGCCCTCGTAGAACTGCTTGGAGCGGTCGACGTCTGCGACCGGAATAACGACAACCTCGAACTTCAGGTCGACGGGACGTGCGCTTGCGGTGTCGGAGGTCTTTTCGCTCTGACGGGCCGTTGCGATATCTGACATGGTCGTTTTCTTTCCAGTTGGGTGGGACCTGGTCCTGCCCGATCGTTGCCACGTAATGACCGAGCCTGTTCTCGATCTCTCTGCTGGATGTCGGCGAGAGCCAAGTTCTCTTCGACGTATTTTGACGCGTCGAGCGCACGGAAACGGTCCGCCGGTGTGCAGAGTGAGATGCGCACGGTTGGCCATTCCCTCGCGTGTGAGATCGACCATCACTACGCCTCGGCGGCCGAGGTCTGGACGGCAGAAATCGAGTCGATGATTTCGTCTGTCGTGACAATCGCGCTGGCGTAGTTCGGCATGTTGATGTCTAGAGCCGCGTGCATCTCCTCATCCGAGTAGTCTGCCGTCGCGTCCCTCACCACGGTTACGTCGTAGCCGAGCTCGGCGGCGAAGCGAACGGTCGCTTCGACGCAGGTGTGTGCGATCAGTCCGATGACAATGAGTTTCTGGATTCCGTGCCTTTTCAGCTGCAGATCCAGATCCGTATTGGCGAACCCACTGGAACACCAATGTTCGGTGGCGACAGTCTCGCCTGGCTTGGGCTCGAACTCGGACCGAATCTCGCCGCCCCAGGTGCCGTATTCAAAGCTCTTGCTCTTCCATGCTCTCTTCTGGACGGGCGCGACGTAAGTCCATGTCTCATAGTCGCCCGGACGGTATTGATGATGCATTGCATAGAAGACGCGAAGCTTAGCTTGACGCGCGGCATTCAAGACTTGCAGCATGTGAGGCACGCAGCCGTTCGCCTCTGCGACAGCCCGGATGCGGGGCCATATCTTGCCCCCATCGGAAATGAAGTCGTTGTACGGATCGATCACCAGAAGTGCGGTGACCTCCCGGTCATGTGCGTGCCTCGTCATTGTGCCTCCTCCATGGAGCGGCTAGATCACAAGCCAGATGCTGCCGCTCAGTTCCTGAGCGCGGCTCGTTCGATGCTGGCCGCAAAAAGCGGCGTCTCGCCCTTGTTGTGAGCGATCGACATGGGCTGGCGCTGTGACCGAAGCACCTCGAACGGGATGCCCTGGCGCTCGAAGAAAGCCATGAATTCCTTCGTGGCCCAGGACCGGACATGGTTGGTAAACTCACATCGGCGACTGTCGATAGCCTTGACGCTCAGCTCCCAATGCACATGGATCGTGGTGCGGCCCGTAGGCGTGAAGAGGTCTGAAACCGACTCCAGGATGAGGTGATCCTTGCGGCCGAGCGTCTCGACATAATGTTGCACCATCAGGCTGCCGCCGATGATCTCGACATTGATCGACATGCGCTTGCCATCCGGCGCCGTCGTGAAACCGGCCGCTATGTGGGCGGGCGAACACCCCTGATATTCATGTTCCGACAGCGCGAAGCACCAGTTGGGAATGTCGATCTTCTCGATCGGCGCGTTGATGATACCCGTAAAGCTTGAATCGACGATTTCATGGTCCTCGACGGGGGCTGCCATCTTCGTGACGGGTTCGTGCGATGCGGAAGATTGCGCGATTGCTGACATGACGCTCTCCTTTGTCTCGGGTTCAATCGGGTTGCCTTGGGCAGTCGAGGAGGTGTGACTGCAAGCGGAACCCTGTGGGGGTTCAGATTTGCTGGCGCAGCGGACGAAATGCCGTCCGGAGTTCGGCGGTGAAGGCCGCGGGCTGCTCCCAGGCTGCGAAATGGCCGCCCTTGAGGAGCCGGTTGTAATGGATAAGCTTCGGATACGCCTTTTCAGCCCAGCTCTGCGGCGCCTGGTAGATCTCGTCCGGGAAGGCGCTCACAGCGACCGGGATCTTGATGCCCCTGGGGTCGAAGAAGCCTCCCGTCGGGTGGTGCGCGTTGTCCCAGTAAAGACGCGCCGAGGAGATCGCCGTGTTGGTCAGCCAGTACATCGTGACATTGTCCAGGATATCGTCCTTCGTCAGCCCTTCCGCCTGCCCGTCGAAGACGCGTGCGATCAGCTCGTAGCTGCGGATGTCGTGGTCGAGCATCCAGGCTGCGAGACCAACCGGCGAGTCGACGATGCCGTAGAGCGTCTGCGGGCGATTGTTCATCTCGATCGCGTAGCCCAGCCCGTTCTTGTAGAAGTCGTCGAGCTGGTCGTAGGCCCGCTTCTCGTCGGGCGAGAGGCCGGCGGGCGCCGGGCCGCCGGCGGCAAGCGCCTTCGAGATGTCGGCGGGCACGGTGGCAGCCATGTTGGTGTGGATGCCAAGCAAGCCCGGAGGCTCTTGCAGCGCCATCATCTCCGACACGGCGTTGCCCCAGTCGCCGCCCTGTGCGACGTATTTCGTGTAGCCGAGACGCTGCATCAGCGTAGCCCACGCCTTGGCGATGCGGGCAGGGATCCAGCCAGGTGCCGTCGGCTTGCCGGAGAACCCATAGCCCGGCAAGGACGGGATCACCACGTGGAACGCATCCGCCTCGGTCCCGCCGTATGCAGTTGGATTGGTGAGTGGCTCGATGACCTTCAGCTGCTCTATGATCGAGCCAGGCCAGCCATGCGTGACGATGATCGGCAAGGCATTCTCATGCCTGGAGCGGACATGGATGAAGTGGATGTCCAGCCCGTCGATCTCGGTGATGAACTGCGGCAGGGCATGGAGCCGGGTCTCCATCTTGCGCCAGTCGTAATCCGTCGCCCAGTACTTCGCGAGCTTCTTCATTGTGGCGAGCTGCACGCCCTGGGTGTCGTCGGCCACATTCTCCTGGTCCGGCCAGCGGGTCGCGGCGACGCGTCGGCTAAGCTCGTCGATTTCCTCCTGAGGAAAGCTGACCTTGAAGGGCCGGATCGCATCGCCCGCGGCTGCGGCGACCGATGGGAGCAGGCTGGCAGTACCTACGGCGGCTATGCCCATTGCGGCCGTGCTCAAAACCAGGCGGCGGTCCTGATCGATTAGTTCGGGAGTCTTGGTCGTATTCATGGGTCTCTCCTGGGGGGTGCTCGGTGCTGCCGAAAACTTACGCCCGCAGGACGAGAATCGCCCGTTATGTGTTGTGAGCCCCCTGTTAGTCGCTGTCAGCGCTGGTGGCTCCGGGCAGCGGGGTCCTGCCACCGTTCACCTATGGTGCAGGTGTTGTACTTGACTTAGACTATCGGCTTGGTGGCGGGCGGCTCCGAGAGAAGCGCCATGACGATAGTGGCAGGTCAGGCCAAGGACGGACTGTCGTTCGGTCCTTTCCATCTGGTTGCGAGCGAAAGGCTCGTCACAAAAGACGGCGCTCCCTTGGCGCTGGGTTCGCGTGCACTGGACATTCTCATTGTCCTGATATCCACGCCGAATGAAATCGTCGGCAAAAAGGATCTGATGTCGCGGGTTTGGCCCGATGTCGTAGTCGAGGAAGGCAGCCTGCGGTTTCACATGACCAGGCTCCGCAAGGCGCTGGGTGACGGAAAGGACGGCGCACGATACATCGCGACACTACCAGGGCGGGGTTATTGCTTCATCGCGCCCGTCTCGCAGATCGGCGGTCCGCGCGATGAAGAGCCTGCAGCTGCCGCCAGTTTTCCGCACGCGAATCTTCCGAGCCGCTTGGGCCGAATGGTTGGCCGGGACGACGACGTTCTCCAGCTGTCGACTCGACTGAATGCGTCGCGCTTCGTCACAATCGTTGGCGCGGGCGGCGTCGGCAAAACCACCGTCGCGATCGCGGTCGGACATCACCTCATTGACGCCTTCGCGGGCGCTGTGCTGTTCGTCGACCTGGGAATGCTCGGCGATCCCGACCTGGTGACGACCGCCGTCGCCTCCATGCTTGGGCTGTCGGTTCAATCGAGTGACGCGACGCCCAATCTGATCGCCTACCTGCGCAACAAGCGGATGCTTTTGATCCTCGACACCTGCGAGCATCTCGTCGATGCGGTGGCGCCTCTGGCCGCAAGCATCATCGACGCGGCGTCGCAGGTCCACATTCTGGCAACAAGTCGCGAAGCGCTTCGGGTCGAAGGCGAGCATATCTACCGATTGGATGCCCTTGCCTGTCCGCCGGACGACCCAAGGCTTACGGCGGCGGTTGTCCAGACGTTCCCGGCCATTCAACTGTTCGTGGAGCGCGCGGTGGCAAGTGGCGCGCGCTTGGATGTCAGCGATGCGGAGGCCCTGATCGTCGCAAGCATCTGTCGAAAGCTTGACGGTGTGGCGCTCGCAATCGAGTTGGCGGCCCGGCGGGTCGAGTCTTATGGATTGCAACAAACCGCCGCGCTTCTCGATCAACGTCTGACTTTGCTGTGGCTGGGATCGCGGACCGCGCCACCGCGTCAAAAGACCCTGCAGGCCACGCTGGATTGGAGCTTTGGGCTACTTACCGACCTGGAGCGCGCAGTGCTTCGCAGGCTCGCTGTATTCCTTGGTCATTTCACGCTCGATGCGGTCTTGGAAGTCGTCACAAGCGCTGCCCTCGACAGGTCGACCGTTCTTAATGCCATGGATAGTCTTGTTGCCAAGTCGATCATAGCGACGCGCCCGCTCGGAGCGATGATGCGCTATCGGCTCCTGGATACCACGCGCGCCTACGTCCTCGAAATCAGCATAGATGACGCCGAGGCCGCCGATCTGGCGGTGCGCCACGCCGCCTACTATCGAAGATGGCTTGAGCAAACAGGTATCGAGTGGCCAGGTCTGGCGACCGGCGAGGAGCGGGCTCCTCACTTCGCCGCCATCAACAATGTGCGGGCCGCTCTGGAATGGTGCTTCGGCGAGGGCGGAAACGCCGATATCGGCATCGGACTTGCCACTGCTGCCGCGCCTGTTTTCCTGGCGATGTCCTTGTTGCCGGAGTGTCATCGCTGGTCAGAACGCGCGATATTCGCTCTCGACGATGCCGCTCTTGGCGGGCTTGACGAGATGCATCTCCAGGCAGCCTTGGGTGTGTCCCTGATGTTCATGCGGGGAGGGCGTGATGCGGCGCGCGTCGCCCTGGAGAAAAGCCTGGCGATTGCCGAAGAACGCGGTGATACCTTGGATCAAGTGCGCCTGCTGGGTCCGCTCAACATGTTCCACCTGCGGACAGGCAATTTCGTGACCGCTCTCCAGTTTGCAAAACGCTGTTCAGCCATAGCCGCGACCCTGGAGGATCCGGTCGCGATTGCGTTGGCGCATACCATTCTGGGGATATCGCTTCACCTTCGTGGTGACCTGGCCGAAGCCCGCGCGGAGCTTGAGGCAGCGCTGGATCGCGGACCGCGCGCTCAGCGAACCACGACGATCTATCTCGGTTTCGAAGGCAAAATCCTGGCCAAGGCTATTCTGGCGAGGAACCTTTGGCTGCAAGGCCACCCGGATCAAGCCATGGAACGCGCCCGGCAGGCCATCGATGAGGCTGCCGCCATGGATCATTCGCTGACGCTGGCGATAGCCTTGATCTGGGGAATATCGGTATTCCTGTGGGCAGGCGAACTGGAGAGTGCTGAGGCATACATAGACATGCTCATTTCCCGCGCCGAGTCCCATTCCATGGCCCCTTACCTGCTGGTCGGTCGGGGATTCAAAAGCGAAGTCGCAATCCGGCACGGGGATGCGACAGGTGGGGTCGGGGGCCTCCAGAGTTCTCTCCAAAAGCTCCACGCAGCACCTTACGAATTGCTCACGACCGAGCTCAACCTCTCGCTGGTTAGAGGACTATCCGCGATCGGTCAGGTCGACGAAGCAGTCGCGCTGATCGGTGATTCACTTGGTCAAGTCGAAAAGAACGGTGACCAATTGTACCTTCCGGAGTTGCTGCGGATGAACGGAGGCCTTCTTCTCCAACAACTGTCGGAACCCAATCGCGACGAGGTCGGCGCATACCTAATGCAGGCACTGGAGTTGAGCCGGAGTCAGGGCGCGCGGGCATGGGAGCTGCGAACCGCAATTGATATGGCAACGTTGATGGCTGGGCGAGGGGAGATCGACGGCGCTCGCGAGCTCTTGCAATCGGTTGCGGAGCATTTCGTAGAAGGCGCGAGTACGGAAGATTTGAAGGCTGCCGCGCGCCTGTTGGCGACGCTGAGCTAGCTACCGCCGATACGCGTTTACACTTTTGCAGACGGTCCGACGGCAGCTATTGGCGCACCCAAGGCAATGCAGGCTCAACTGTAAAATTGCCGGGAGAATTTAATCGAAGGACTGACTCGGGTGGAAACCGGAAGTTCGACGCGAACCCAACAGAGAGCTCGCCGGCTGTTCACGGCTGCTCTACTCGCTCAGTCCTCGGACAAGCCGGCCAGAGAACTATCCTTCCAGAAGCGACACGGGATCAAGGGACGTCGCCTGGCCGGACGTNCGTGACGCGCAGGAGAGGGCATCTTTGCAAACGCGACGATCACTCCGGCACGCCGGAGATGCCCAGCGCCTCGACATAACGCTCGGCGAACACCTTGTCCCGCCACGGGTTGATCTGTCTCTGCAGGGTGAGCGTGTAGGTCGGGAACGCCTCCATCAGCCGCCGCGCCGCCGCCTGCGCTTCGTCCAGCCGGTTGAGTTTGACCAGCGCCATGATCACCACCCGGTGCGAGGAGCCGTAGTTCGGCATCTCGTGCAGCGCGCGTTCTCCCCTTTCTGGGAAACATTCACTGTCTCAAGCGGCACGGGATTGCGGAAGGTTGACCTGGATGTTGGGTCCATTTCGACGGCCCTCGGCGTCCTCGGAATGCCAGGCCAGACAGCGTATACCGGAATGCTCAATATCGGCCGGCCGAAACAGGGCGAAACACTTGTGGTTGCAGCGGCCAGCGGGTTGGTCGGCTCATTGGTCGGCCAGATCGGGAAATTGCACGGCTGCCGGGTGGTTGGCGTTGCCGGCGGCGCTGAGAAATGCCGCTATGTCAGGGAAGAACTCGGCTTTGACGTCGCGCTGGACCATCATGCTGCCGATCTCGCGGAGCAGTTGCGCTCCGCCTGCCCGGACGGCATCGATATCTATTTCGAGAACGTTGGCGGGCATGTTTGGAATGCCGTGTTTCCGCTTCTCAATGATTTTGCCCGCATCCCCCTCTGTGGCTTGGTTGCCCATTACAGTGATGTAGGACCTCCGGCTGGTCCAGACCGTCTGGTTGCGTTCATGAGAGCAGTGCTGACGAAGCGATGGACGGTCCAAGGCTTTATCGTTTCTGATTTCGGCGCGCAGATCGACGACTTCCGCAGGGACGTTTCGGCCTGGCTCCAAGCGGGGAAGGTCAAATATCGTGAGGACATTGTCGAGGGACTCGCGAACGCGCCGATGGCCTTCATCGGTCTTCTCAAGGGCCGCAATTTCGGCAAGCTGTTGGTCAGGGTTTCACAGTGAGTAGAAAAGCGTCTCCCAAACCTAGATTGCCGAAACCACATGGAATCGTTCGAGGGCGAATATGCGGGGCGCTTTGCTGTCATCGGTGAGGGGGCAAAGACTCATTCACGCCGTGCATCGGTTCGTATCTTGCAACGCCCGTAGTATCTGCCAAGGATACGCGATCCTGATCCGATGGAGCACGGGATGCCGAGCCAAATGAGAAAGCTGACCTTGACCGCGGACCACGTCGCGCGGGTCCACAAGGTCGTTCAGGACCAGGGTTTGACGCCAGGTGCCGAGCTACACACCGATGCCGACTACGACAGCTGGGTCGAGCAAATGATCCGAACTCATCCGGCCCCGAAAGCACCGACCCGCCTGTTCGCCTACGGCTCCTTGATCTGGAAGCCGGAGATCGAGCATATCGGTGAGCAGGTAGGCCTCGCTCGTGGGTGGCATCGCGCTTTCTGCTTTCGCATGACCCGTTTTCGGGGCACGCCGGAGCAGCCAGGCCTTATGATGGCCCTCGATCGTGGGGGGCAATGCAGCGGCGTCCTGTACGACCTGCCAAAGGACAACCTCGAACGCCAATTCGGCAAACTCTTTCGACGCGAATTCACCTACAAGCCGGCCAACAGCATGCCCCGGTGGATCACGGTGGCGACCGCTTCCGGGCCAATCTCGGCCTTGGCCTTTGTGATGAACCGCGCGTCACCTCTCTATGCCGATCGTCAGTCGCTTGAAGCCGTTGCCGATGTCCTGGCCCTGGCCTGCGGTCATTGGGGAAGCGGGGCCGAATACCTGTTCAACACGGTTTCTCACCTCGAAGCCAAAGGCATACATGACAGCAGCCTCTGGCGGCTTCAACGCCTTGTGGCGGAGTTGATAGAGCGAAACCCGGCGGAGCGGAACGTTCTTTGAGCCGACGGAGCGGTCGCTTCAAGCATCCGCAGTTGGCGCGAACATGACCTCCAGCATTGTCACCCGCGATGTCCGCTTCCGGGCGGAGGCTGAAGAGACTGCCACCGCACTTTTCAACCTCGCCAAGGAACACCTCGAACAGCTCAAGGCGAGGCCATCGACTTAAGCCTAGCTGTGCGTGTTTCGACATTTCGACGTCGCGGTGTCGGATTATTTGCATGCAAACCAGTTTTACGACGCTATCCTCCCATCCTCAACGGAAGATTCTGGGAGGAATGCATGGCTGCGCATGAGCAACATGCCGTTGAAATCATTAGGGACAAAGAGTGGTCGGTTCGCGTGACGGTCAACGGCACCACCACCACGGTCCCTTTTACATCTGAGAGCTACGCGCGTTCGTTCGCAGACGGTCAGGCGTTCCGACTGGGCGTTCAGGTCGCGGAGATCAAGAAGGCGGCCTAGCTGCGCGCTTGCCCCAAGAGCCCCACAGCGATTGAACCTCGAGTGACCAAAGCCGGTTGAAATTAGCCGTTGCGCGGCATAAGAGCTTGTGCCTATAGTTAGTACGTGGCTCGCACGAACAAACAGACTGACTGTGACGACCTGTAGATGGCGCCCAAGCTGGGCTGCTGCGCGGTCTGGAGGTGAGCCGGAACACTCGGTCAACAGGGGATACGCACAGTGAACCGCTTTCAGAAACTCTCGACCGCAGCGCTCGTCGCAGCATCCTTCACGTCGACCGCCCTCGCCACGAATGACAAGCTGACGATCGGCATCGTCACCTTCTCGACATCCGACGTCGACACAAACCAGATGGTCGACACGATGAGCCAGGAAGCCAAGTCTAAGGGCTGGTCGGTGGAAACGCTCAATGCCAATGGCGATCCTTCGCAAGCGATCACCAGCATCAAGCAGCTGGCAACCAAGAAGGTGGACGCCATCATCGTCACGGTCTTCGATTCGACGGGCCTGGCGGCCGGGCTCCAGGCGGCGGCGGACGCAAAGATCCCCGTGCTTTCGGCCGGCGGCGGCATGGCAGACGGGATCGCGCTATCTGCAAGTACCGGTGCTGCGCAACCGCTGATCGACTTGATGCTGAAGGACATCGGCAAGTCCGGAACTGTACTCGACCTCACCTACCATCCCGGCATTCCGTGCCGCGAACGAGCCGACGCCTTCGATGCGGCGGTCAAGGCAAATCCGGGGCTCAAGGCGACCTCGCACGAGATCAGCATCCCGGGTGCTGCCGAATCGTCGCAGGCCGCGACCAGCGCCTGGCTTGCAGCCAATGCCAACGCCAAGGCGCCGTTCGCCATCTTCAACTGCTATGACGACAACGCTATGGGCGCGATCGCGGCGCTGAAGCAGAACGGCCGCAGCGACGTGAAGGTCTATTCGTTCAACGCCACGGCGCCCGCTGTCCAGGCTGTCAAGGACGGGACGATGACCGCCACGCTCGGTGTCGATCTGACTTCGGCAGGCAAAATGCTAGTCGATCAGATTCCCGACATCCTGGCAGCCGGCGACCAGTGGAAGCCCAAATCCTTCGTGCCAGGCTATACGCTCGTTACCAAAGAGAACGTCGACAAGTTCATCAAGGACAATCCGCAGTAAGCTCTCCTGATTGTGGGTCTGGGCCGGACTTGCCTGGCCGGGCCGGAGTGCTGTCATGAGAGCCGCCATGTCCGCTGATCATTCCCTGCCCGAAACCCACGCTCCGGCAGAGGCGCCCCGCATCCTGCCGTCAACGCAGACCGGCTATGCCTCGCCCAATGCCCGACAGCGGCGCGCGTTGCTCATGCGCCTGCTTGGAACCTACGGCACCATCATCGTGCTGGCGTCGATGCTGGGGATCTTCTCGGTGCTGGAGCCGGGGACCTTCGCAACCATCGGCAATTTTCGCAACATCGTAAACGACATGGCGATCGGCACCATTGTCGCGGCCGGCCTCACCGTGCCCCTCGTCGCCGGTGATTTCGACCTCAGTATCGGCTATGTCGCGAGTTTCTGCGGGCTTCTCGTGGTCGGGCTGTTGAGCAGCAGTGGCTTGCCGATCCTACCCGCCATCTTCCTTGTCGTCGGCCTCGGAACGGTCATCGGCATTGTCAACGGCATTGTCGTTTCGAAGATCGGGGTGAACGCCTTCATTGCCACGCTTGGCACGGGCACCATCGTCGTCGGGCTGAACTACGCCTATTCGGGCGGAATTCCGCTGCAGCTCACCCAGTCGCGCGAATTCACCAATATCGCGATCGGCCGGATTGCCGGAGTGCCGCACCTCGTCATCATCATGGCCGTCGTGCTTGCGTTGCTGTGGGTGATCCTCAACCGAACAGTGCAGGGCCAACACATCAAGGCCATCGGCGTCAGCCCGGAATCAGCGCGCCGCGCCGGCGTCGCCGTCGATCGCAGCCGCATCGTTGCCTTCGCCATCGCCAGCACCTGTGCTGCTATCGGTGGCGTGCTGATGGCCTCCAATCTCGGCTCCGGCCAGGTGACGGCGGGTGACAGCTTCATGCTGACGTCGTTTTCGGCCGCCTTCCTCGGTTCGGCGGCGCTGCGAGAGGGTCAGTTCCATATCCTCGGCACCTTGATCGGCGTGCTGACGGTCGCCGTCGGCAACAATGGGCTGGCCATGATCGGCGCGCCGATCTTCACGCAGTTCCTGTTCACCGGCTGCCTTCTCGTCGTCGCCGTAGCGCTCGGCGGTATTGGCCGCCGCTATGCGAGGGGATAGGCCATGGCGCAGAAGATGCTGCTCAGCCTGCGCCGGATCTGCCGCAGCTTTGGCGGCATCCAGGCACTCGATGACGTTTCGCTGGACATCGCCAGGGGCGACATACTCGGCCTCGTTGGCGACAATGGTGCCGGCAAGTCGACGCTGATCAAAATCCTGGCCGGCGCGCATGACCCAACTTCCGGCGACGTGATCCTCGAAGGGCGGCCGCAAAAGTTGTCGCCGCCGTCCGAAGCGCAACGCCTCGGCATCGAGACGGTCTATCAGGACCTGTCGCTGATCGGCACGTTCACTGCCGCCGAAAACTTCTTTCTCGGCCGCGAGATTGCGCTTGGCCGCGGCCCGGCGCTGCTGCGCTGGATCCGCCGCAAATCGATGGGCGACATCGCGATGCGCGGCCTCGAGGAACTGCACATCGAGATCCCCGGGGTGCGCAGCAAACCGGTGGATCGCATGTCCGGCGGCCAGCGCCAATTGGTGGCGATCGCGCGCGGTGCCTTTTGGGGCCACAAGCTGCTGCTGCTCGACGAGCCCACCGCGGCGCTCGGCGTACGCGAATCCCGTGAGGTGCTCGACCTCATCAAACGACTCGGCGCCCAGGGGCTGACGATCGTCATGGTCACCCACAATCTCGATCATCTCTGGCAGGTGTGCAACCGCGTGGTGGTGATGCGTAGGGGCCGCAAGGTCGCCGATCTCGCAAGTTCCGGCACCGACATGGAGGACGTCGTCGCTTATATCACCGGCGCCAGGCAGCCGGCGACCGCGCAGGCGGAAGCATGAGCGCGACTGAAACGATGACGCTGCGCCGGCTGCTGGGCAATGCGCCGAGCCGCTGGGGGCATTGGGGTGCCGACGACGAGATCGGAGCGCTCAACTATCTGACCGCCGACGAGGTCAAGCGCGGCCTGGCGTCGGTGCGGGACGGCCGCACCTTCACCCTCGGCGTGCCGGTCGGGACCTCTGAGGGCGATGCCGTCTTTCCCGGCCGCTGGCCGGCGAAGCATTTCATGGTCGCCGACAAGGCCGGCTTCGAGAACGGCCACTGGCAACCGCTTGCCGGCGGCCTCGAATTCGCAGACGACTATGTCACCGGCTTCGCACAGGCCGGCACGCATTGCGACGCGCTCGGCCACATGTGGTTCGACGACACGCTTTGGAACGGCTTCGCGGCAAGCAGTACCAATGGCGGCATGACCAAGGCCAGCATCATGCCGATCGCGGAGCGCGGGATCGTCGGACGCGGCGTGCTGCTCGACATCGCCCGGTTCCGCGGCAAACCGGCCCTTGAGCGCGCTGAAACATTCACGCATCGCGACCTCATGGAATGCGCCCGGGCCCAAGCGGTCGATATCCTGCCGCGCAGCATCCTTCTCGTTCGCACCGGCTGGGTCGGCGCACTGGCGGCGGGAAGCCAGCGCGTCGGCGATGGATATTGGGAACCCGGACTGACCTTCAGCCTCGACCTCGTGCGCTGGTTCGACGAGATGCAGATCCCCTGTCTGGTTACCGACACGCTGGCCAACGAGACAACCTACGAGCCCGAGACCGGGTTGATGCTGGTGCTGCACGCTGCGCTGATGCGCAATCTGGGCGTGGCGTTCACCGAAATGGCATCGCTCGACCTGCTGGCCGCCGACTGTGCCTCGGACCGCCGCTACGAAGGCTTCTACTGCGCCAGTCCGGTCAAAGTGAGCAAGGGCACCGGCGGCGCGGCAAATCCAGTGTTCATCAAATAGCACCCAACAAGGTGGAACGGCTTATGACTTCTGCAGACGACCAGATCTGTTTCCTGCCGGCCACGGAACTGGCCCAGCGCATCCGGCGCCGCGACCTGTCGCCGGTTGAAGTAACCGAGGCCTATCTGCGCCGCATCGAGGCGCGCAACCCGGTGGTCAACGCCTATACGCTGGTTCTCGGCGACCAGGCGATGGAAGCTGCGCGGGCCGCCGAAAAGGCCGTGATGGCAGGCGGTCCGCTTGGACCGCTGCATGGCGTCCCTGTCGGCATCAAGGACCTCGACGATATGGCCGGCGTGCCGACCTCGATGGGGTCGTGGGCGGTGCACGACCGGGTGCCCAAAACAAGTGCTGTGGCGGTCGAGCGCCTGCTCGACGCAGGCGCCATCGTGCTCGGCAAGACCAACACGCCGGAGTTCGGCCATAAAGGTATCACCGACAATCTGCGCTTCGGGCCGACCAGCACGCCCTTCGCGATCGGCTACAATTCCGGCGGCTCGTCCGGCGGCAGTGCGGCAGCGGTCGGCGACGGCATGGCGGCCCTGGCGCAAGGCACGGACGGCGGCGGTTCGGTCCGCATTCCCGCCTCGTTCAGCGGCACCGTCGGCTTCAAGCCCTCTTTCGGCCGCATTCCTTCGGTGACTCGCCCCGACGCCTTCTTGTGGGGACATCCTCTGGTCCATATCGGACCGCTGACCCGCACCGTTGCGGACGCCGCGCTGATGACCAAGATCATGGCCGGGCCTCACAACCGCGACCCGTTCTGCTTGCCGGATGACGGCGTTGACTATGTCGGCGCCGTTGCCGGGCGGACGCCGAAACTGCGCGTCGCCTACAGCCCGCGACTGGGCAATTTTCCGGTCGAAGCCGGGGTCGCCACCGTCGTTGCCCGGGCCGTCGATGTCATGCGAGCACATGGCATTGAGGTCGATGAGGCCGAGCTCGATTTCAGGGCCGATCACAACGAACTGGCGGCGCTTTGGGTGCGCACGATCTCGATCCACTATGCTGCCATCGCCGTGTACTGGAAACAGGAGGGCATCGACCTGATGGGCAAGCACGCCAAGGTGCTCACCCCGCAGTTCCTCGCCATGCTGGAGGGCGCCTACAAGGTGTCCGCCGTCGACCATGCGCTCGACGATCTTTTGCGCACCGGCGTCCATGACGGCCTCGAGGATGTATTCGAAACCCATGACCTGATCGTCTCGCCGACGCTGGCCGTTCCGCCCGTCAAGAATGCCCCCGACGGCAACACGATCGGGCCGACATCGATCAATGGCGAGGCGGTCGATCCGCTGATCGGCTGGTGCATGACCTATCCGATCAACTATACCGGCCATCCGGCGATTTCGGTTCCGGCCGGCCTGACGGCGCAGGGCCTGCCGGTCGGCCTGCAGATCATCGGGCGGCGGCACGCCGACGAAGCCGTTCTGGCGATGGCGGCTCAGTTCGAGCGTATGCAGCCCTGGTTCCAGAGCTATCCGGGGCTCGCTGGATAGTTGGATGTCGGAACACTTAGATCGGAAGCTGCAGCAGCTCGGAAATCACCAGACCGGCTGCGCCTAGGAGGGCGGCCCGGTCACCTGCATCGCCGGCAATGAATTCGATCGCGCCGCCGGGTCGTGACGGAACCATGGCGCGGACATGCTCCGCGATTGCGCCGAGCAGGCAATCGCCGCCGAGCACGACATCGCCATGCATGATGAAAATGTTGGGCGCCACCGTCTGCTGCAGATTGGCGATGCCGACGGCGACGTTGCGGGCATAGCGGTCGAGCAGCTCCGCCGCTCCCGGCAGCCGCCGCGCCGCCATGTCGACAAGGCGGGCCGAGTCGATCAGGTCTGGCTCGGGCAGAGCCGCGCGGGCGGCCTCGCGCCGGAGCCAGCTCAAGGTGGCAATGGTGTCCCAGCAGCCGCGCCTGCCACAGCGGCAGGGNGGGCGGCCTCGCGCGGGAGCCAGCTCAAGGTGGCAATGGTGTCCCAGCAGCCGCGCCTGCCACAGCGGCAGGGCTCGCCGTCGAGCTGCACGAAAGTGTGTCCGAGTTCGCCGCCTGCGCCTGCCGTGCCACGATAGAGGTGCCCGTCGAAATAGAGTGCGCCGCCCAGCACCTCGCCCGTGTAGACGACCGCGAATTGCCTGACGCCGCGCCCGGCGCCGAACCAGCGGTCGCCGACCAGCAAGGCGCGCGGATGATGGTCGAGCTTGACCGGCAGGCCGAAGCGTCGCCCGAGATCGTCGGCGAGCGGGTAGCGGTCGAGCGCCGGCGCGAGATTGACAGCGACGATCGACCCGCGATCGGTGTCAACCATGCCGCCGACGCCAACACCGATCCCGAGAGGCGTGCGCCGCGCCCTGGAGAGAGTGTCGCCGACGCATTCGGCGATCGCCTCGATGATTGGCCGGACCGGCCCCCTGCCGTCCGGCAGGGCCATCTTGCGTTCCGATTCGATCTTGCCGTCGAGCGTCGCCACGCAGGCATGCACGGCATCCGGCATCAGCAGCACACCGCAGATCGGACGGGCATTGGGCGAGAACCACAGCGGCCGGGCCGGCTTGCCGCCGCCCGGACTGGGAGGAACCGGGTCGCTCTCGACCAGCACCTGATCGTCGATCAGCGGCTGCACGATTCCGGAAATGGTGGTGCGGTTGACCCCGGCCAGGCGGGCCAGTTCAGCCCTGCTCGTCGGCCCAAGATCGAACAGGGCCTGCAGCACACGGCCGCGATTGGTCGAGCCGACCATCGAGGACGACAGCAGCGCCTTGCGCCGGCGCGAAACCCGCTCCGCGCCGGACGCATCGCCGGGCGGCGTGAACAGAGCGCTGCGTCCGCCATTCGGGCGCCCATCGTCGGTATCGTCCATCGTCGGGTTTTTCATAAGGGGCATCCTGCCAGCTCTTCTAACCCAGGACCTTACCGGTTTCGAGCACTTTGTGCGAGCAGGCAACAAACTCGTGCATTACCAGGACAAGATGCGTCGCAAATGTTCAAAGACACGCCAGCTCGGCGTCTCCTGACTAATTGGTGTCACAATAAGTTCCTGACCCACTTCGGCTTTGACACGTTGCGCGACCTGCCGGATTTCGAGGCACTCGAGGACGCTGGCCTGCTGTCCAAGGACAAGCTGCTCGCCGGCGATATTCCGGTTGGCCAGACGAGCGGGGAGCGTGATGATGAGGTGGACATCGTCGCTGAAGGCGAGATGCCATGAGCAGACAGGTCTCTTCGACTCTCGGCAATCTCACGTCCAGGATGACCGATCGCGTGGCAATCGGTGATCGGGATCATGGACTTCAACCACATCGCCTTCGACAAGATTGGCTGGAAAGATCACCAGATTCGTCCCGCCGGCATGACGCAGCGACGGAAACAAAATACCGCGAAGCCCCTTGATGATCACCTGGTCTGCGAGCTTCCGGTGGCCTTGACGTCGACCCGCACCAAATCGCGCGCCACCAAGCCAAGCAGGTCGCGATGCTCATCCAGCCATTGCGACATCGCCTTCAACTCGCGACCGATCTCGTGCGTGGCGAAAAGATCGAATATGCTGGCTTGGACGGTGCGTTCTTGGCGCATTGTCGGCTCCGGCGGTGGCAGGGCTTTGGAATCAGTCGCATGATCCAAGATACCTGAAACCGCCGGCCTTGCTCGCGCAAAGCCGCGATTCATTCAACAGAATCAACCGTTTGCCGTTGATGGACGGGAACTAGCTAGTTTCCGTCCATAAACGCCCATTTTGGTGAGCGTTTACGGAGGTTTGCCGCAGGAAGGACGTCGTTTGCGGTACCGGGCCGACGCGAAGTCCAATGGATCGCGCCAGAAAGAACTCGCCGGACGGAAGTTAGTCATGGCTATGGAGCCGGCGCCTGCCGGCGGGCTGCTGATCCGCGCAATAGCTCGACGTCAGGTCGGTTTGAGACGTGCGAAGAGGACGAGATTGTAGGCCACGACCGAGGACCAGACGTAGCTCTTGAAGTGATCAAGACCGCGCCAGGTGCAGCGCGCCAAGCCGTAAGCGCGCTTGAGGCACGAGATGTCGGCCTCGATGCCGGCACGGAAGTTGCGCAGCTTGCGGTAAACCCAATTGCTTCTAACCATGTCCTCAATCCTGAGGCCGGCTTTCTTGTGGAATGCCATGTCGCGAACGCCCAAGGTCTTCGCTGTAGCCAGATTGTCGCGACTGGCAAAGCCGCCGTCGGCCGCCGCCTGCCGCGGCGCCCGGCCCCAGATACCGACGTGGCGCTCCAGCATCGGCAGCAATCGATCGCTGTCGCGCGGATTGCCCGCCTCGATCACCAGATCGAGGATCATGCCGCTCCTGCCGGTTGTCAGGTTGAGTTTGTGGCCGTATTCGGTGTCGCGGCTGCCTTTGACGATGATATCGGCATGGGACTCGAACAGGCTGACCAGCTTGTCGCTGGCTGGCACCAAGTCCCCGGCCAACACCCGCCGCTCGCTCTGTCTGATGATGCGTTCGATCAGCGGCCGATGGTGACGAACCTGGGCCTGCCACAGTGTGATGAGCTGAGTGCTCGCCACAGCCAATCGTTCCGTCGCCTGCTTCAGATAGGCCAAGGTCGCGCAGGCGATCGCGATCAGTTCACGGTAGAGTTGGATGCGGTTGGGTGGGCCGCGTGTGAACTGGATCTTGCGGGCGCGTTTCTTGGCCGCGCGGCAATGATCCCGCCATTCCAAGCCGGCGCCACCGGCCAAGGCATCAGCCTGCTTCAACAGGCGCACCATGACCCGCACAGCGTCCCACAGCAGGCTCCTGTCGCTCGGTTCGTGCATGAGTGCCGAGGTCACAGTGCTGTCCAGCCGCACGACCGCACCGTCTTCCAGTTTTACCTGCCGGGCATTCGACAGCAGCGCCCGATTGATCTCTTCCCAGGTCTCGGGTCGGATCGCGCTGATCGTCTTTTGCAGCACCGACTTCTGCGGGTTCCAGGACCACGGCAGGCGGGCAAAGGCGCGAAACGAGGCTGAGTCCTCGAGGTGGAATGCCAGTTCCTGATAGCTCAGTTGCCGGTATTGCTTGAGAAGCGCACAGCGCAACACCGCTTCGGCAGGTAGGCCTTGCCGTCCGGTGGCCCTGACGCTGCTCCGAACCAGGTCTCGCGTCACCAAGCCAAGCAGATTGTGGTGCTCGTCCAGCCACTGCGACATCGCCTTCAGTTCGTGGCAGATCTCGTGCGTGGCAAAAAGATCGAATATGCTGGCTTGGACGGTGCGTTCTTGGCGCATTGTCGGCTCCGGCGGTTGCAGATTGTGCTTTGGAATCAGTGGCATGAGACCAAAGTGTACCTGAAACCGCCGGGCCTTGCCTGCGCAAAACTCCGATTCACCAACAATATCAATATGTTGGCGTTTGTGGACGGAAACTAGCTAGCACTTTTTCACGATGATTTCGCCCGGCGTCGCTGACCAGACTGGCAAGCCACGGACGCTGGGATCGTCGAACGTCGGCATGCAAAAGGAAAAAGACAGGACGTTGGTGGTTTCAGGTTTTGCGATGGTTTCGAGGTGCGAGAAGTCGGCTCGAGCATTGGCGCGCAGAGCGGCTACCTCGCTGCCCCTTGCGTCCGGGCGTCTATAAGTAATCTCTAGTAAACGAGCTGAATGATTAGGATTGCGACCGCAAGAGCAGAACTGCAAATGCCCTCTCACGCTCCACCCATATAGATATCCATGATCTGCCGATCGTCGCGCACATCCTGAGGCTTTCCCTCGAAGCGCCTTTCGCCGGCCGCCAGGATGTAAAGCTTGTCTGCCATCGGCATCGCCTCACGGATATTCTGCTCCACCATCACGATGCCGATGCCGTGCGCGGTGAGGCTGCCAATGCGCTCGAGCGTCTCGATGACCATGGCCGGCGATAATCCGGCGGAAGGCTCGTCGAGCAGAATGAAGCGCGGTTCCGAGACCAGCGCTCGCCCCAGCCCAAGCATTGCCTGCTCGCCGCCAGAAAGCGAACCGGCCGCGGTTCGCCGTCGCCGCGCCAAAGAAGGATATTGCTCGATCACCGCCTCGATGCGCTGTTCGACTAGCCGGCTGTCCGCGATGGCGTAGCCCCCCATGCGCAAATTCTCCATCACTGTGAGGCGCGGAAACACACCGCCGCCCTGCGGCATCAGCACCAGCCCCTGGCGCACCACCTCATGGACGGCAAGGTTGGAGAGCGTTGCATCGCCCAGGCTGGCCGTGCCGCTCCACACCGGCAGCGCGCCGGCAATCGCCTTTAGCAGGGTCGACTTGCCACAGCCGTTCGGTCCGAAGATGCAGGTGATCTTACCAGCCTCCGCGCTTAGTGAAACGCCATGGACGATCTCCTGCTTGCCGTAGCCGGTGACGATGTTTTCGGCGGTGAGGGTGGTGCTCATTGCGGCCGCCCCAGATAGGTCTGCATAACTTCCGAATTGCGAACGATGTCGTTAAAAGAGCCGCTGGCCACGACGCGCCCTGCATCCATGACGATGATGCGATCGCACACGTTGCGTACCATCTCCATGTCGTGCTCGATGACCAGGAAGGTGATGCCGTGTTCGCGCAGCCGCGCGATGGCCTCTAGGATGATCTTGCGGATGTTGGGATGCACGCCCGCCGTCACCTCGTCGAGCAAAATGAGCGTGGCCTGGCGCATGATGACGCGCCCGAACTCCAGCAGCTTCTGCTGGCCGCCCGAAAGGTCCGAAGCGCGATTGTCGGCGACATGGTCCAGCGTGAGCAGCGCCAGCGTTTCGGCTGCCCGATCACGGGCGCCCTGCCAATGGCCCTCGGCCGCTGCCGCTAGCAGGTTTTCGGTGACGCTCATATTGTCGAACATGGCCGGAATCTGGAAGGTGCGCGCAAGCCCCAGCCGCGCGATCGCGTGAGCCTTTCGGCCGCCAATTTCGTGACCGTCGAAGCGGATCTGGCCACGATCCGGCGCCACCGTGCCCGACACCAGGCTGAACAGAGTCGACTTGCCGGACCCGTTGGGCCCAATCAGGCCGGCGATCTCGCGCCGACCGACCTCCAGAGACACACCGTTGACAGCCTTGATGCCGCCGAAATGGCGGTAGAGTTCGCGCACGACGAGGATAGGGTCGCCGGCCCCGGCCGTTTTGCCCTCGACCACGCTCAATTGGGCCCTCCTTGGCCGTCGCCGACAACCTTGCCGACCGCCTTGTCCAGCACGGCGCCGGACTTGGCCCCGTCCCGCGAAAACAGACCGGCGATGCCGTTCGGCATGAACAGCACCACCAACACGATGGCCGCGCCCAATATGGCGATATAGAAGGCGGTGTCGCCCCAGTACATCCAGATCACGCGGTTGACGACGAACAGCCCTACACCGCCCAGTGCCGGCCCCCACAGGCTGCCTAACCCGCCCAGCAGCACCATTACCACCATCTGGTCGGTGATGTCGCCGCCGAAGACGCTTTTCGGATTGATGAAGGTGACCCAGTAGGCGAAGATCGCGCCGAACACCGAAGCGGTGACGGCGCTGAGTACGAAGGTTTGCAGCTTGACCAGCGACGTGTTGATACCGATTGCCTCGGCAGCCGGCTCGTGGTCGCGCAGCGCCTTGACCTTCAGCCCGAAACGCGACCGCTCGAACAGCGCCCAGGTGATAAGGTAGGTCAGCGCAGCCGCGCCGAACATGGCGAAGTAGAAGAAGCGCTCGTCGAGAAAGGGCGGCAGCCCAATTCCGCCAATGCCGCCGGTGAAGTCCATCACCGAGGTGAACTGGATGAGCACCTCGGCGAAGGCCCAGGTGGCTATAGCGAAATAGGCGCCGCGCAGGCGAAGTGTCGGCGCGCCGATCATGATGGCAAACAGCGCCGTCACCACGATACCGGCCGGGACGGTGGCAAAGAAGGGCCAGGCGAGTTTGTCGCCCATCAGCAGCGCCGTGACATAGGCGCCGAGCCCGAAGAAAGCCGAATGGCCGAAATTGATGTAGCCGGCATAGCCGCCGAGCATGTTCCAGGAGCAGGCCAGCCCCGCCCACATCAGCGCGCCGGTGGCGATGCGCAGCCAGTAGTTGTTGACCAGCATCGGCAGGAGCGCCAGCACAATGATCACCCCAATCAGCAGGAGGAGGCCGGTCCGGCGTTGCTTCATGTCCGGCCTCACAGGCCGTGTCGCAGGATCCCGCTCGGGGACAGGAGCAGGACGAGGAACAGCGTGGCGAAGATCGCCAGCAGCGAATAGCTCGACCCGACATAGGTCGCGACGAAGGCTTCGATGACGCCGAGCAGCAAGGCGGCGACAAGGGCACCGCCGACGGAGCCCAACCCGGCAAGCACAGCCACGAAGAACGCGAACAGCGTATAGCGCAGGCCGACCTCCGGATTGACTGAAAAAATTGCACCCATCAGCACGCCGGCCATGGCGGTGATGCCTGCGTAGAGCCCGTACACATTGGCGCTGAGGCGGCGAATGTTGACGCCCATCAGCGCAGCGTTCTGCCGGTTTTCGGCCGTCGCTCGGATGGCCAACCCATAGCGGGTGCGGTAGAGGAACAGGAACAGCCCGCCGGCGATGGCGATGGCGAACACCGCCGCCGCCACGCGGATCAGCGGCACCGTCACCGGCCCGACGGCAAGGCTCTCGCCGCTCAACGCCGTCGGAACGCTGTGGGTATTGAAGCCCCACGCGGTCAGCATGCCGCCGCGTAGCAGCGTGAACAGGCCGAAGGTCAGTGCCAGCGCCATCAATTCCGGCCGCGCCGTGCGGCTGTTGCGGACATTGTAGAGGATCGGCCCAATCAGATAGCCAATGGCGCCGAACAGCACGAATGCCACGGGGATCGCCAGGAATCCGTCTACGCCCAGTCCGGCGGCCATGTAGTACCCGAGATAGCCACCCAGTACGACCCAGCCGCCCACAGCGAAATCGATGACGTGCAGCACGCCGAAAGCGAGCTGGAATCCGATCGTAAAGGTGGCGATGACGCCGCCGATCAGAAGGCCGTTCAGCAAGGTCTGTAGGAAAAGATCCAAGGCGGGAACCATCCGTCAGTCAGCCAAACCAAAAAAACGCGGGGTGCCGCGGCAAGGCGGCCGCACTCTAGGCATGGTCCGTTATTTTCTGAGCACGCGCAACCGTCGTCGTTCCCCCAGACAGGGTGATGGCGATGAGGCTGCCCACCCCCTGTCCGAAGCCGCTTATTTCCAGGCCGGCAGCGGGTAGGTGAGGTTTGCCGACGCGGCCTCCTTCGGGCCCACCGCCACCGTCTTGCCGCTCTGAATCTGGATCAGCACCGGAACCGGTTGGACGTTGTCATGGTAGTGGTTGCCTTCCTTCTCGAACTTGATCGGCCCATAGAAGGTCTGGATGTCTGTCTCCGCGATCGCGTCCTTCAGCGCCACCCTGTCTTCGGGCGTTAGTGCCGGCTTCTTGCCGAGTCGCTTGACGGCATCGCCGAAAACGAGCCCGCTGGCCGCGCAGGCCGCTTCGGTGTAGTCGGGCTCGTGCCCGGACTTCTTTTGCGCCATCTCGGCAAACTCCCTTGCGGTGCCGAAGACGTCGTCCTTGTACGGAACCGATGGCAGCCACACCGAGACGCCGCAGGTGCCGTCGGCGTCCGCGGCCAGCGCCTCGGCGAAGGCCGGGTCGGTGACGCCGTAGTGCATTATCAGCGCCTTGGGCCGGAAGTTTAGCGACTTCGAGGTCTTGACGACATTGATCAGCGGCTCCTCATGGCCGCCGACGGCGACGATGTCGGGATTGAGCGCTGCGATCTTAGAGATAACTGGGGTTAGGTCGCCCGAGGCGGGCACCAATTCGTAGGCGACGACTTCCAGCCCGGCCTCCTTGGCTCCGTCGCGGAAACCTTCGCCGGTTTCCTTCGAGAAAGGCTCGTTGACCCCGATCACCGCAATCGTCTTGGCCGTGGGGTTGGACAGTTTCGCCAGCACGGCCAGCGACTTACCGGCAGTGGTGTCTACGGCCGGGATGATGCCGAAGTTGAATTCCGGCTTGGCCTTCCAGACGTTCGGCGATTCCGCGGAGCCGGAAATCATCGGCACCTGATACTTCTGGCAGATCGGCTGCACGGCGATGGTCGAGCCGCTGGTGTAGGGGCCGAACAGCACGTCCACCTCGTTCTGCACGATTAGGCGCTCGGCGGCGTCGGCGCCGGTCGCCGGGTTGCTCTGGTCGTCACCGTAGAACATGTCGACCTTGAAACGCTCGCCGGCGACCTCGACGCCCCCCTTGGCATTGATGGCCGCCGCCCACAGGTCGTAACCGCGCTTGGTCAGGTTGCCGCCGAGGATGTTCTCGCCCGACAGCGAGGTAATAACGCCGGCCTTGTAGGTCGCCACCTGCGCGTGTGCCGTTCGCACGAACGGCATTCCCAACGGACCGGCCGCGAAGGCGACAGCGCTGCCGCCGAGGACCCAGCGACGCGAAAAACCTTTGCTGTTCGTGGACATCATTCAACTCCCTTTGCCCGGCTATGAGATTTGGAAACCGACCATATTCTTGTTCCTACCACTATATGCCCTTTGTGCGGATAAGGAAGATTTCGCTGCCGTCCTCGGCTCACGGCGGCGCAGGCGGCGATGAAAGCCATCTGGAATGACGATGGCTCCCGCTCGGTAGCCCTATGTTGATGACTATTGCAAACTCGCCAGCTGATTGCTCATCGGCTTGATTAATGCCAGCGCGGGCCGGCGCTTCCCCAATGCCGCGCCGCTCGCCGTCAACTGCAGAAAGGGGACAGTCGTCATCACGACAGGTCAGCTCGTCGCTGCTCGACTCCGCGATCGAGAGGAGAAACGCCGGAAGTGGCGGCTTAGCTCAAGCCAGGATGGAGCGACCCGGCGCCCGCAGGTCAAATCCTGCTGTCGCAACGATTAGGAGGGCCCGAGGACGAATATGGCCAGCAGGGCAACAAAAGGGTGATCGCGATGCCCCACAGGAGAGTGCTTTGGCATTGTCCAGAACTGGCAGTTTGGCGCAGGTTCCAGACGGCCGACTGGACGCGTGAGCGAGCATCCAAGAATCTGCCAAAGGGGCCGACCACGCACTGAATCCAGGCCGGGGATCATGGTCCCCGTGGAGCATCCTCTCAGGGGCGAAGAAGACTTCCGCCATGCCTCACTGCAGGATTTCTGAGATGACGAGTATCCCGCCGTTTCGATCTGACGAGTTCAAGCAGCTCAGCCTCATCCGCGTCAGCCTCCTGCAAGGCGACCAAAATTTCCAGGGCTAGGTGCTCGGCGTCCAAGGATGAGCGGGCGATATGCTGGTCGCTGCATATCTGGTCGAAAATCCGCTGGCAAAGATCGACGTCGGAAGGATATGGGCCGGCGCGTTTGAAAGGCATTTTGAAAGGGCCATTGGGCTGGCTAAGTCAACGGCGTGTAAGAAGCGGACATTCGCGATGATCGTCACGCCCCAACCGGCTACGGACACTCGTCCCACTGGCGTTGGTAGACGCAAACTGGCACCGCGCGTATCGTTTCTCACGATCCGCGACACAGGGGTACAGCCCGACCAGACCCCAAGCCCCCGTGCTTGGTGCAACGCTCGATCGAACCGTCGCGCTTCGGAGCGCGGCGGGTTTTATCTTGAGCACTCGTTCTAGTCGCGAGACTTTTGCTGCCATAGTGTCAGCCTTGGACCTTGCAATAGTGCCGCCGGGGACGTCGTCGACGAGATCAATCAGCTTGCCGTAGCATTCGGCCACGCCGCGGTCGCTGCAACCGACATGCACAACTATCTTGCAAATGGCGCCGACAGCCGAGGTTCTACTGCCTGTTCATCGCTGCACGCTCTTCACGGTCGGAATCTGTACCCGTTCATGCAACCTCGGGCCCTACCTTCGCGTTGAGCCGCCCAACGCGGAGAGCGACAACAATGCCGGCGTCTACCTTGATCGCAACGCCACGGTAGTCAAGACGATAGCTGACGCCGCGAAAGCGCTGGAACAACCATGGCCATACATGGGCAGGCAAGGGACGTTGTGGAGGCGTTTCATCAGGAAGTGGGTGGCGCCCATGCGGGCCTTGATCGTGCCGAAGGGATGCTCGACCGTCTCGCGCCTTGTCCGCATGGCGTCGGGATTGGCGTCGAGCCGGCGCTGGATCTCCTCCACGACATGCTCGCGCTCCCATCGGGTGATCCGGCGCTCCTTGGACGGCGTGCATTGCCGCTTGATCGGGCAGGCCGCGCAAGCTGCGGTCGACCAGCAGCGACGCAGCGTCATGCCATTCTCGACGTTGCTGTAGTGGTAGGTCAGCAACGCTCCGGACGGGCAGCGATAGACATCCTGATCAGGTAGATAGGCGAAGTCCTGCTTGCCGAACCGTCCGTCGGCCTTCGCGCCGGCTGTTCACAGCTGCTCTACGCGCTCACCTCGGACAAGCCGGCCAGAGAACTATCCTTCCAGAAGCGACACGGGATCAAGGGACGTCGCCTGGCCGGACGTGACGCGCAGGAGAGGGCATCTTTGCAAACGCGACGATCACTCCGGCACGCCGGAGATGCCCAGCGCCTCGACGTAACGCTCGGCGAACACCTTGTCCCGCCACGGGTTGATCTGTCTCTGCAGGGTGAGCGTGTAGGTCGGGAACGCCTCCATCAGCC
>NZ_AYVL01000023.1 GCF_000502835.1 Mesorhizobium sp. LSJC280B00 | reverse complement strand
GTCGGCAAGAACCTCATCCTGCCGATCGTCGGCCGCAGGATCCCGGTGGTGGCGGACGAGTATTCCGATCCCGAAAAAGGCAGCGGTGCGGTCAAGATCACGCCGGCGCATGACTTCAATGATTTCGAGGCCGGCAAGCGCCACCGGCTGCCGGCGGTCAATATCCTCACCGTCAATGCGGCGGTGAGCCTCAAGGACAATGAGGACTTTCTCGCCGGGCTGGAGGTGACGCCGGAGCGCTAGGCGGTCTGGGGCGAGCTCGACGGTCTCGACCGTTTAGTCGCGCACAAGAAGATCGCCGAGCTGATGCAGACCGGCGGTTTCCTCGAAAAGGTCGAGCCGCATCGCCAGGCCTGAAGCGGCGGTTGCGGCGATCCTGAACAAGGTGCGGTCTCTCCGCGCCAACGCATCCGACACCGAGATTTTCGATCGAAATCTAAGCATCGTCGAAGATGCTTTGCCTGATCTAGGCGCCCAACCGTAGCAGGCCGCATTGCTGCGCCAGCCGCCACGTAAAGCGCTGCCAGAGTTCTTGCACCCGCGTCATTCGGCTGCCGCTTTGAAGGTTCCGCCTAGGGCCTGCATCAGATCATCGACAATGTCCTGAGGATGCTCAAGTCCCACTGAGATTCGCAGTAATCCGCCTGGCGCCTTGGACTTGGCACCCTCGACGGATGCGCGATGCTCAATCAGAGAGTGCGTCCCGCCAAGGCTTGTCGCCCGGGCAACAACCTCGAGGCGGCCGGCCACAGCCATCGCAGCATCGGCTCCGCCTTTGACGATAAAGGATAGCATCGCTCCGTAATGGCTCATTTGCCGCTTAGCGAGATCGTGTCCCGGATCAGTTTGCAGGCCAGGAAAAAGTACTTTTTCGACACGCGGATGAGACGCCAAAGCCTCAGCAACCTTCTGGGCGCCTTCGCAATGCGCGCGCACGCGTACCGACAATGTCTGCAGGCCCCGCAATGCCAGCCAACAGTCGAATGGCGCTGCGACGCTGCCCTTGTGTCTCTGGACCATCCGCAGTGGGCGACCGAGGGGTGACGAGTGCGGGACAATGACGACGCCCGCCATCAAGTCCGAGTGGCCGCCGATGTACTTTGTCGCCGAGTGCATGACCGCGTCCGCCCCAACTTCGAGGGGCCGTTGAAGCACTGGAGTTGCCCACGTGTTGTCCACTACGGCCAAGGCGCCAGCCTCGTGCGCGATTTTGCAGATGGCCGAAATGTCGACAACGCGGATCATCGGGTTTGACGGCGTCTCGACCCAGACGAGGCCAGTCCGCTTCGACGTGACCGCGGCGCGCACGGCATCCAGATCGCGCATGTCGACGGCCGCAAAGTCGAAGCGAGATCCAATGTCGGTCTCGTCAATCAGCGAACGAATGCCGAAATACATGTCATCCGGCAGAACGATCCGACCCGTCGACGGATGGCTCTCAAAGACTGCAGCGATTGCAGCCATGCCCGACGCGAAGGCAATGCCATCTTCTCCGCCCTCGAGCGCGGCCATGGCCATTTCGAACGCGTTGCGCGTCGGATTTCCATCCCGCGTGTATTCGAATCCGGAAGGAAACGAGCCGTCGACGCTACGTCGGAACGTCGTGCTGGTGTGCAGCGGCAGGGACACCGCCCCTGTGGAAGCGTCGACAGCTCGGCCGCAATGGATCGCCTTTGTTTCAAAACGCATCGGTCATTTCCTCGCTAACGGGGCAGTTGCACAATTTCAGGCCGGTCATTATATTGACCGTAATAAGTGAGCCGAGGCACTAAGTCAATATAATGACCGATGTTACGACAGCGTTGGACCCCGAGCGGGTGCTTGGCCAAGCGATAGCGGTTCGGATCCGACAATTGAGGCGCGACCAAAACCTGACCCTGGATCGACTGGCAAAACTGAGCGGCTTATCCAAGGGAACCGTCGTCACGCTGGAGCAAGGCAAGGCGAACCCCAGCATCGGCATACTTTGCCGACTGGCGGCGGCGTTTTCGCTTTCGGTGGCCGATTTGTTGAATGACCATCCTTCCACAGTTCGCCTTCCTATTGAGCGGACAGAGACGAGGACGCTTTGGACAAGCGCTAAAGGAAGCTTTGCACAACTTCATTCATCGATCTCGGGACGAACGATGTTCGAACTGTGGAGCTGGGCCATTATGCCGGGCGACGTGTTTTCCGCAGATGCTCATAGTCCGGATACGCGCGAGCTGATCTCGGTGACTCAGGGGTCCCTAAGTGTCGTGGTGGGTACCCACGCAGTAATTTTGAGCCAAGGCGAGAGTGTGCGGCTTGTCACTGACCAACCGCACTCATACACGGCGGCATCTGATCTGCCTGCCCACTTCTCGATGGCAGTTCTTGAGCATGGTGGACAGCGAGATCCGGGGCCCTCTTCGCCGGCAACGAAGATGCCCGGGCCCGTTCCGCAAGACACCGCCGCTCGCTAACGACCGCCCATTCGCGACAGGAGATCCACCGTTGTACGTTCCGCCCCATTTTGCCGTCCCCGATCACAACACCCTGCTTGACCTAATCGGGAGACATCCGCTCGGTATCCTGGTCACCCACAGCAAAGGCACACTCGATGCGAACCACATTCCCTTCGAGCTTGACCGCTCGAAGGGAGACAAAGGCGTCCTCAATTGCCATGTTGCACGCAAAAATCCAGTCTGGGAGGAAGTTGCCAATGGCGATGAAGTCCTCGTTATCTTCCGTGCGGCCGACGCTTACATCTCGCCGAACTGGTATCCAAGCAAGCATGAATTCCATAAGCAGGTGCCCACATGGAACTATCTCGTCGTCCACGCCCACGGACGCATCACTGTCCGGGATGATGAGCGCTATGTGCGCCGTAACGTGGCGAAGCTCACTCACATGCATGAAGCCTCGCAGCCTGCCCCGTGGAAGATGGGCGACGCGCCGAAGGACTTCATTGACACGATGGTTAAGGGGATCGTCGCCCTGGAAATCGAGATCACCGGCCTGGTTGGTAAATCAAAACTCAGCCAGAACAAAGAGGTGCGCGACATTCAGAACGCTGGTGAAATGCTGAATGCCCGAGGCGTCAATGGGATGGGAGAAGCGATGCTCGCGGCTGCGGCGGCCAAATCCCGATAGCATCTATCTTGTCCCGACAAGCCGCTGGTGCTGGATTTCCAAGGGGTGACCTTGAGAGACAAATGCTTCGGCCAGCACCTGACCACCCGCTATGCGGCAGATGGACAAGAACTCAGGCCGCCATCGCCAGCCACATCCGCAATGCCGCCGGATCGATGGAAGCTGCTTACCCCGCCAGCCTTTCCGGTCATGTCGCCTGGGTCGTCAATACCTCGAACAGCAGCCTGGCGCTTAAACCGAGTTGCGTGTTCGGTATGGCGGCGCAGCGGTTTCGAGATCGGAGCCGACTGGCAGCGAACGCCACCCCCACGGTGGCGATGCCTCGCAGCCAGGTTGGATGACCAAGCAGCCGGAATGTTCGGCAGGCTTGCACCCGCTTCAGATGCGAGACGGGTCAAGACGATCATCCTGCAAACGTCACGCGGCGGTGGGCCGGTTTCGAAAAGGGCCGGCCCCGGCCGTTCATACAAGTGGAGTTGGGGGCGGGGCCGGATCAAGCCTATCGGGTCGAACCCGCCGGGACCGCGCGTACATCATCCCGGCAACGCCAGGCGCTCGTCCGGGGCCATGCGGGCTTCGGCTTGGCGCGCCGAATGTCTGGACCGGCATCGCGGAGCATGGCGCACCAGTCTCCCACATTGTACGTAGTCGCCATGCTGCCCCTGGCCAGATCGCAAATGACGCACGGCTTGTTCGCGATGGCGAGCTGAAGCACGTTGACGGCCGTGCCGGGCGATGCGCCGTCCCAGACTATCATCCCAAAGTCCGCGCGTCGCGCCATCTCCCGGTCTTTGGCGGCTGGATCCAGTATCCTCTAGCGCCTTCACGAGACGGGACCTGGTAGGCAGCCCAGTCGCCCAGATTATTGCTAGCTTCCTCGCTCTGACCGCCGTCTCCCTCTGGCCCTGCGTGAGGGATCGTCATCCGGCTGCAGGCCGGCGCGCCCGGACGCTGCCGCTACGGGAGGCGCTACGCGCGTGGAGCTAGTGGCCTTTGTCGGCCAGCCAGAGGCCCACGTCCTGGATCGAGCGCATGAGCACCGACGGATTGTCCCGCGCGGGAATGAAGCCCCAGCTCTGCCAGTAGCGCTCGGCCTCGGCGTCGATCGCCCGCACCACCACTGCGCGGCCGCCGACGATGTCGGCGCCGGCGACGCAGCGATGCAGCGCGTCCTTGACCAGGCCGCTGCCGATGCCTTGTCCGGCATAGCGATGGTCGACGGCGAGTTGTCCAATCAACAGGCAGGGGATCGGATCGGGCGGGCGTCCGGTGCGGATGGCGCGCGGTGCGCTGTTTGGCTGGATCACGCCCGGCGCGAGGCCGTAATAGCCGACGACTGTTCCCTCATCGTGAACGACCAGGACCCGGGTAAAGCCGCGGACCTGGTTCGTTCGCGCGAAGCCGGCCAGCCAAGCGTTCAGCGCCGGCTTGCCGCAATCGAAGCTGTCGAGGCGGTGCGCGTCGTCGAGGAGTTCGATGCCTGAAAGCGCCACCTAGCGGTCCCAGGGCGGGGACCGACGCAGCCGCTCGGCCGCCTTCGGCGGGGGCGCAGCGGCGGGGGCTGAGATCGCCTGCATGAAGGCGTCATAAGCTTCCGGGGACACGCGGATGACGGTTTCGTTGAGGATGGCCGTCTGCGCCTCGTGCAGCGCGGCGCGCCGCATGAACTCCGTGCGCGACAGGCCGAGCAGCTCCGCGCCGCGGTCGATGATGGTGAGATCATCGTCGCGAAACCGCATCGAGACGGGTGTTTCCTTCCTGGTGGCTGTGGTGGCCATGGCGCGCTCCTGTGCTGCGGACGTATATACGGTAGTGTAACGCGGAACGCAATACTTCGTTCCCTGGTGACGTCTCGTGGACGGATGGCCTCAGGACTCCTCGCGGCATCGGTTCTTCTCGGCTTCTCGCCTGCAATCGCCATTGCCGCAACCCAGAGCAAGGTGGCGTTGGTCAGCTCCGGCGGATCAATTACGGCTTAGGACGCGCATGTGTTCTTATCGGCCGGATGAGCGGCTCCAGAAGCGAAGTCGCTGCCATGACTGTCGCCGGACGAGCCCCGGCTATGCCGAACCCTGATGAACATCTGACGCGATGGCGACTTTCGGGCCGTCACGCCACAAAGGAGGAACGGCTATGAAGGCTGGGCGGCCGGCACTTTCATTCTCAGGCGCCGCTCTATGCCACCTGCCGGCCAAGCGCAGTTGGCACAAATCTTGAACCTCTCTTTGCGCGGCGGCAGGAGCTGCAATCGCACGTTCGGCCTCACGCAATGAAAGACCGGTCACGACCGCGGCACGTGCAGCCTCAGACAAACCAGTCTGCATTTTATTCAACGGCTTAGCTGCGAGTGCGGCGGCGCGCGGCCGAACATCACCGTGTCGCGGATGCGACAAACCCGACAACAGCGGTTTCAACGCAAGCGGCGACGAGTAGATGGTGCAAATCCCGCGATTCCCAGTCTGCTGTAGCCGCGCAGGCCAAGCGCGATCTGCTCGGCCGTCCTGACAAGCCGCGCGTGGCTCTGGGCGAGGTCGGTCGAGGCCCGCCGAAATCCCGTCGGCACCCGCCGCCAGGCCTCTTCGCTCGTCTCGCCGCATCGCGGAAACTTTGTTCGAAATCTGCCAGCCCGGTTTCCACTCCTTTGCCGGCGACCGGAACAAGTCAACGCCTCGAAGAGCATCTGAGTTTTGAATTTCTTCGGCTTTTTAACTCTGGCATCGGACTTGCTCCGCCTTCGCATGTCCGCGGCACCAGGAGACGCCGCCGCCTGTGGAGGAAGGCCTGATGCAACAAACATTCTACGAGGTCATGCGCCGACAGGGGATCACCCGCCGAAGTTTCCTGAAATTCTGCAGCCTGACGGCGGCTTCCCTCGGCCTTGGACCGGCCTTTGCGCCGAAAATAGCTTACGCGATGGAGTCCAAGCCGCGCATTCCGGTGCTGTGGCTGCACGGGCTTGAATGCACTTGCTGCTCCGAAAGCTTCATCCGCTCGGCGCACCCGCTCGCCAAGGACGTCGTGCTGTCGATGCTTTCACTCGATTATGACGACACGCTCATGGCGGCCGCCGGCCATCAGGCCGAGGCGATCGTCGACGAGGTCGTCGAACAGTACAAGGGCAACTACATCCTCGCGGTCGAAGGCAATGCGCCGCTCAACGAGGACGGCATGTTCTGCATCATCGGCGGCAAGCCCTTCGTCGACCAGCTCAACCATGCCGCCTCCAACGCCAAGGCGATCATCTCCTGGGGCTCCTGCGCCTCCTGGGGCTGCGTGCAGGCCGCGCGGCCGAACCCGACGCGGGCCACGCCCGTCCATAAGGTTCCGGGCCTGCCGGACAAGCCGATCATCAAGGTTCCCGGCTGCCCGCCGATCCCAGAAGTGATGACGGCCGTCATCACCTACATCCTGACCTTTGAAAAATTCCCAGAGCTCGACCGGCAGGGCCGGCCGAAGATGTTCTACAGCCAGCGCATCCACGACAAATGCTATCGGCGCCCGCATTTCGACGCCGGCCAGTTCGTCGAGTCCTTCGATGACGAGGGCGCGCGCAAGGGCTATTGCCTCTACAAGGTCGGCTGCAAGGGACCGACCACTTACAACGCCTGCTCGACGGTGGGCTGGAACGGCGGCCTCTCCTTCCCGATCCAGGCCGGCCATCCCTGCATCGGCTGCTCCGAGGACGGCTTCTGGGACAAGGGCGATTTCTACAGCCGCCTGACCCGCGTCCACGGCTTCGGCATCGAGGCCGATGCCGACAGGATCGGCACGACGGCCGCGACCCTCATCGGCGCCGCCGCGGCCGCGCATGCGGCGGCGAGCGTGGTCAAGCGGATGCGCGAAAAGGGAGGGAACAAGTGATGGTCATCCAGACGCCGAACGGCTTCAATCTCGACACCTCCGGCCAGCGCGTGGTCGTCGATCCGGTCACGCGGATCGAAGGCCATATGCGCTGCGAGGTGAACATCGACGAGAACAACATCATCCGCAACGCGGTCTCGACCGGCACCATGTGGCGCGGGCTCGAGGTCATCCTCAAGGGCCGCGACCCGCGCGACGCCTGGGCCTTCACCCAGCGCATCTGCGGCGTGTGCACCGGCACGCACGCGCTCACCTCGGTGCGTGCGGTCGAGGACGCACTGGGCATCATAATCCCGGAGAACGCCAATTCGATCCGCAACATCATGCAGCTCTCGTTGCAGGTGCACGATCATCTGGTCCACTTCTACCACCTGCACGCGCTCGACTGGGTCAATCCGGTTAACGCATTGAGAGCCGACCCGAAGGCGACGTCGGAGCTGCAGCAGGCGGTTTCGCCGAGCCACCCGATGTCCTCGCCGGGCTATTTCCGTGACATCCAGAACCGGCTGAAGAAGTTCGTCGAGAGCGGCCAGCTCGGGCCGTTCAAGAACGGCTACTGGACCAACCCGGCCTATCTGCTGCCGCCGGAGGCCAATCTGATGGCGGTGACGCACTATCTGGAAGCGCTTGACTTCCAGAAGGAGATCATGACGACGCGCACGATCTTCGGCGGCAAGGACATCCATCCCAACTGGCTGGTGGGGGGCGTGCCTTGTGCGATCAACATCGACGGTGAGATGGCGGCCGGCGCGCCGATCAACATGGAGCGGCTGAACTACGTCCGCAGCGTCATCGAGCGCGCCATCGCCTTCGTCGACAACGTCTACATCCCCGACATCATCGCGATCGGCAGTCTCTACAAGGGCTGGCTCTATGGCGGCGGGCTGTCGGGCAAGAGCGTTCTTGCCTATGGCGACATCCCCGACAAAGCCAACGACTATTCGGCAGCCAACCTGATGATGCCCCAGGGCGCGATCATCGATGGCAACCTCAAAGAGGTGCTGCCCGTTGACGTGCGCGATCCCGAGCAGATCCAGGAGTTTGTGCCCCACTCTTGGTACAAATACCCGGACGAGGCGAAGGGCCTGCATCCATGGGATGGTATCACGGAGCCGAACTATCAGCTCGGGCCGAATGCCAAGGGCACGCGCACCGACATCCGCGAAATCGACGAGAGCGCGAAATATTCCTGGATCAAGGCGCCGCGCTGGCGCGGCCATGCGATGGAGGTAGGGCCGCTCGCCCGCTATGTCGTCGGCTACGTCCAGGGCCACGAGGAGATCAAGGAGCAGGTCGACTCGACGCTGCGGGCACTCGGCGTACCGCTGACGGGGCTGTTCTCGACGCTCGGCCGCACCGCTGCGCGCGCGCTGGAAGCACAGTGGGCGGCCCGCAAGCAGGTCTACTTCATGGACAAGCTGATCGCCACCATCAAGGCTGGAGACAGCTCGACGGCCAATACCCAGAAATGGGATCCGAAGTCCTGGCCCGCCGAAGTCAAGGGGGTCGGCTTCACCGAAGCGCCGCGCGGGGCGTTGGGCCACTGGATACGCATCAAGAACGGCCGGATCGAAAACTACCAATGCGTCGTGCCGACCACCTGGAACGGCTCGCCACGCGACCATGCCGGCAATATCGGCGCCTTCGAAGCGTCGCTGATGGAGACCAAGGTGGAGCGGCCGGAGGAGCCGGTCGAGATCCTGCGGACGATCCACAGCTTCGATCCGTGCCTTGCCTGTTCGACCCATGTCATGGGTCCGGACGGACAGGAACTTGCCAATGTCAAAGTGCGCTAGGGGAGGAATCGAAATGAGACACGCTATCCTGAAACTTGGCGCCGCAGCTTCGCTCGCGGTCCTTGCCAGCCCGGCGCTCGCCCATGTCGGCGCAGGGCATGCCGACGGGTTCGCCGCCGGCATCGCCCATCCGCTGATGGGACTCGACCACCTTCTCGCCATGGCGGCGGTCGGGGTCTGGTCGGCGGTGGCCATGCCGTCGCGGGTCCTGGTGGCCCAGCAACCTTCGTGGCGATGATGATGACGGGTGCGGCGTTGGCCTTTGCCGGCATCCGCCTGCCAGCGGTCGAAGGCATGATCGCGCTATCCGTGCTTGCTCTCGGCATCATGATCGTCGCCGGTGCCGGCCTTCCCGGCATGCTCGGCATCGGCCTTGCCGGGTTCTTCGCCCTCTTCCATGGCCATGCCCATGCGAGCGAGACGACCGGCGCGGCACTTGCCTATATTGCCGGCTTCACGCTCTCGACCGCGGCGCTGCATCTGGCCGGCACCGGCATCGGCCTCAGGCTCGCGTCGTCGCCTTGGGCGCGCGCCGGGCTCGGCATGGTCATTGCCGGCTCGGGCGCTACGCTCGTGTTCGGCGGCTAGGGGGCGGCCATGAGCGCGAGCCAAACTCCGCATGGCGAAGAAGGGGTCTATGTCTACGAGGCGCCGCTGCGCCTCTGGCACTGGGTCAATGCCTTCGCCATCCTCATGCTTGCCGGCACCGGCTACCTGATCGGCTCGCCGCCGCCGGCGGTTGGCGGCGAGGCGAGTTCCAGTTTCCTCTTCGGCTGGATACGCTACCTGCATTTCGTTGCGGGCTATGTCCTGATCGTCGGCTTCGCATTCCGCATCTACTGGGTCTTCGCCGGCAACGAGCATTCCCGGCAGATATTCCTCCCGCCTGTCTGGAACGGACGGTTCTGGAAGGAGCTCTGGCACGAGGTGCTCTGGTACGCCATGCTGGTGAGCGAGCCGATGAAGTGTTCCGGGCACAACCCGCTCGCGACGCTCGCCATGCACTTCCTGTTCGTCTGGTTCACCATCTTCATGATCGTGACCGGACTGGCGCTCTACGGCGAGGGGGCCGGCATGGGGTCCTGGCAGTACGACCTGTTCTCGAGCTGGGTCATCCCACTTCTCGGTCAGAGTCAGGACGTGCATACCTGGCACCATCTCGGCATGTGGGTGATCATCTGCTTCGTGATCATCCATATCTATGCCGCGGTGCGCGAGGACATCATGTCGAAGCAGTCGATCATCTCCTCGATGTTCTCCGGCTGGCGGACCTTTCGCGGCAACGGCGCGCCTCGTGATTCCCACTAGGACTTTCGCGACCTCACCTGCCGGCGCGGGCGTTTGCCCGCGCCGGCTCTTTTCTTCAAGACGGGTTGCCTTCAAGTCGATCCACACTTCGTCTCGGCTTGCCTCGACACCTCTCCTCCGTTCGACGGGGAGAGGAAGTGCCAACCGCAACGCCCGGCGCCCTTCCTCTATCCCTTTCAGGGCAAAGGTGCGGAGCGAGGCGGAGTGGGGAGGGCGAGTGAACGCAAACTTTCCATCGGCCTGGAATTCGGTTCTCAGTCCGGCCGTTGCCGTATCCGTCAATGGAAGGATACTTTCCGTTTGTGCGGTAAAATCGTCATCGCGCTTTCCATACGCGTCGTTCGCTATCCAGAGATCAACCTATTTCGCAACCATTTGCCGGCCCCCGGCCAATTGGCCCGCCTCTTGCTGCTGGAAGAAAAAGGTCGAAAGGAGGCTTCCCAATGAACGACGCGCCACGGGTGCTCGTGCTCGGCATCGGAAATCTGCTATGGGCCGACGAGGGCTTCGGCATCCGCGTGGTGGAGGAGTTCCACCGGCTCTGCGAAACGGCGGACAACGTCCGGGCCATGGATGGCGGCACGCAGGGCATCTACCTCCTCCAACATATCCGCGAGGCCGACATCCTCGTGGTGTTCGACGCGGTCGACTACGGCTTGGCGCCCGGCACGCTGAAGCTCGTCGAAGGCAGCGAGGTGCCGGCCTTCCTCGGTGTGAAGAAGATTTCGCTCCACCAGACTGGCTTTCAGGAAGTTCTCGCCATGGCCGAGATGATGGGTGACTATCCCGCCCATCTCCTTCTCGTCGGCGTGCAACCGGTCGAGCTGGACGACTACGGCGGCAGTCTCCGGCCCGCGGTGAAGGCTCAGATCGAGCCTGCAATCGAGATCGCCATCGAGTGGCTCGCCTGGCTCGGCGCGACGATCGCCAAGCGCACCGAACCGCTGGCCGAAGAAGAGACGCTCGCCTCGCGCGAAATGCGCATCGGCATCTACGAGAGCGGTCGACCCCGACCGGAAGAGGCCTGTCGTCACGGCGCGCGGCTTCTCGAGAATGGTGCCTTCGCTGGTCCGGCGAATTTCGAGTGCGAGATCGACGCGCTTTTGCAATCGTCTGGAAGGCAGGGCTGATGTGTGTCGGCGTTCCCTTCCAGGTGGTTGAATGCAGCGGCGGCATTGCCCTGTGCACCGGTCGCAGCGGCACGCGGCGCCTCGATATGACCCTGGTGGGCGACCAGCCAGCGGGTACGTGGATACTCGCCTTCCTCGACACCGCGCGCGAGACTGTCACTGCCGAGACGGCGCGCCTGATCGCCGACGCGATCGAAGCGACGGAGCGTGCGCTCGCCGGCGACACCGACCTCGACCACCTCTTCGCCGACCTGGTCGGCCGCGAGCCGCAACTGCCGGAGCATTTGCGGCCGGGGCAAGCCCTTTCACCGCAAGGCACGGAGGACGCCTGAGTCCATGTTTTCACCCGTTCTCACCATGATGATGGAGCGCCACCGCATCCCGGTGGTTGACGAGGCGAACATCGACGCATTCGCCGAGGCCCACGACCTCACCGCGCTGTTTTTTCCCGGTGACTGGTTGCGGCTCGCCGAGAGCAACGATGTGGCGGTGATCCTCCCGGAGCTGGTGCAGGCCTTCCAGGGCGTGTTCAAGCCCGCCGTGGTATCGCGCGAGAGCGAACGCGAGCTGCAAAGCCGCTATCGCTTCGACGCCTTCCCGGCGCTTGTCTTCCTGAGGAACGGCGAATATCTCGGCGCCATAAAGCGCGTGCTCGACTGGGAAGACTACCTCACTGAGATCGACGGCAAACTGAGGCGCGGGCCGAGCGCGCCGCCGCGTTTCGAGCTTCCCGAAGCCTGCGCGACCCACGACCGTCACGACCACGATCATTTCCAGTGAGCGAAAGCGGCCGGGAGGGCGCATCATGGCAGCATCGCTATTCGGCGGCATCGGGCCGGGTTCACAGCCGAGCGAAGGGGACGGCAGCGACTTGCAGTATATGGAAATGCCGAAGGGCATGGCGACCTCTGCGTCACCCATGTTGCCGGAGAAGGAAAATGTCGCCGGGCTCGAAGCTGCTTTGGCGGTGCTCTCCGCGCTGGCTGAAAGCCTCGGCCGGTCCTCGCCGGATTGCGAAAACGCGGTGCATGATCTTTCCGGCCTCGACGACGCCAATCTTGCGCTGATCGACCAGGCGCTGGGCGAGGGCGAGGTCTTGATCATCTGCGGCGACGACCTGAAGGCTCAGGAGTCGGTGCTCGCCGGTATCTGGCGCGTGCGCCAGACCGGAACGGATGGCAGGCTCGTGCGCGATTTCGTCGAGGTCGGCGCCTTTCCCTCGGCCGTGCTGGAGAGGGCCTTCGCCGGCTGCCGCAATACGCTCGCTGCGCCGGCGACCTATCCGACGGGCGTCTTCAACGCGCCGCCGCTGATTTCGGAGCTCAATGGCCGCATCCCGCTCGTCGGGCCCGACGTCGGGCCGCACGCCATAAACCTGTCGCTGCTGCCGCACACTGAAGAGGACTTGACCTTCCTCGACGGCCTGCTTGGCCACGGGCCGGTGGTCGTGCTGTCGCGTGGCTACGGCAATTGCCGCGTGACCACGACGGGGACGCGCGGCGTCTGGTGGGTGCGCTTCTTCAATTCGACCGACGATCTCATCCTCAACACGATCGAGGTCACGGCCTTGCCGGGGGTGGTCCGCGCTGCGCCCGAGGATATTGCGGACAGCCGCCAGCGGCTCCTCGAAATCCTGGAGGTCTACCGGTGAACGACTCCTTCTTTGCCGGTTCATATGGCGGCGACAATGCCAAGATCGGCCCGATGTCGCGGCTCGAATGCAGGATTTGCTGGCATGTCTACGACCCGGCTGAGGGCGACGACTACTGGCAGATCCCGCCCGGCACGCCCTTCGCCGAACTGCCGGCCAACTGGAGCTGCCCCACCTGTGACGGCTCCAAGCAGGGCTTCATGGTCGTGAGCGATTGACATGGATCATTCGCAAGCCGTCGCTGCCCATCTAGAGTTCGTGTTTCAGCGGATCGAACGGACGGCCATGGCAGGAATTCCGATCCTCAATCCGGCGCTTTGCGTCAGCGCGGTGGGCGTGCGGCAGTGGCAGGGCAAATGGCTCGCGGTTCTTGTCACGCCCTGGTTCATGAACCTCGTGCTTCTACCATTTGGCGACGGGCAAGCGCGCCCGCGCGTGCCTACGGGCACGAAGGAGCATGCATCATTCCCGGCGGGCCGGTTCGAGTTCTTCCGGGCCTATGAAGAGGAGCTCGGCTGCTACCGCATGTGCTCGCTGTTCTCGCCGATGTTCGAATTCGCCGACCAGGAGAGTGCGCAAGAGGCCGCGCGGCAGGTGCTTGCGGAACTGTTCAACCGTGAGGCGGAAGAAGACGAAGACGGCGAGATGATCCGTGTCTGGGAAGGCCGGCTACCTGAGGAAGAGGCAAGCGCGTTGGACGAGGTTGAGACAGCCGGAACACCCGCGAGCTCCCAGCCGGCGAAATTGACCCGCCGCTGGCTGTTCGGTTTGGGCGACAAGGAGGAGACCGCTGCATGAGCGTTGATGGCCGCGTCTCCATCGATCTCGTCTGCGATGGCGGTCGCGTTATGGAAGCCATCGTCACGCCGCCGCGCCCGGTTGCGCTTGGCCCGATCGTGCGAGCCCGGCCGGTGACGGAGGTCATCTCGGCGATCGGTTCGCTGTTCAGTGTCTGTAGTATTGCGCAGTCGGCGGCGAGCGTTGAGGCAGCCGAGGCGGCCCTGGAGATCGGGACGGACCGGCGCACGAAGCAAGCGCGGCGGCTTCTTGTGCTTACCGAAACGCTGCGCGAGCACCTGCTGCGCATTGGCTTGGATACTGCCAGTCTCGCGGGCGAGCCTGCCGACGGTAAAACCCTGCGCCGGTCTATGCGCCTGCCGCAGCGCCTCAAGCAGGCACTTTTTCCAGGCGGGAATGCGTTCGTTCCCGGCGTGTGCGTGGGGATTCCGGGCGCGGACGCTGCCGAAACGGCCGCCGAAGCGAGCCATCTAACGCAGTCCGTGGTCTACGAAGGCGAAAAGCCGCTTGGCGAGATGGATCGCGATGCCTTCGCGCAGTGGGCTATGGAGCGCGGCACGATTGCGGCCCGTCTCATCGCCCCGGTCTTGGCAAGGGGCTGGGCCATGATAGGCCACCCCGAAACGACAAACGGGGGAAACGAACATTTGCCGAAGGAAACGTCGGCCGACACGAGCTGCCTCGCCAGGCAGGCTGGTGCGCCGCTCGTTCGCGCTTTCCTTTCCGAAAACGGTGGAGCCGGCCTGGCCGCGCGGCTGGCTGCCCGCGTGGTCGAGGCATCGACGCTGCCGGCGCAGATCGCCGGAGGGCTCGCGGCCCTGCGGGATGTCGCGGAGGGGTCCGAAGTGCCTACGCGCGAAGTCTTTCGCGACGAGAACGGGGGCCGCTCTGCTACTGCCTTCGCCGAGGCAGCACGCGGCCGGCTGGAACATCGGATTGTTTTGAACGACGACCGAATCGCCGACTACGCCATCACGGCTCCGACCAGCATTCATTTCGCCGAGAGCGGCATTGCCGCGAGCTCGCTTTCGGCGCTCGCTGCATCCAGACGTGAAGATCTGGCGGTCCAGGCCGATCTCCTGGTCCGGGCCATCGACCCCTGCGTCGGCTACGATATCAGGCTCCGCTGATGCACGAGATGGCGATATGCGAGAGCGTCCGTGGCATCATCGAGGAAGAGGCCGCGAGACAGGATTTTCGGAAGGTGGGCCGCGTCTGCATGGAAATCGGGCGGCTATCCGCTGTCGAGGTCGAGGCGCTGAAGTTCGGCTTCGATGTCGTCATGCGTGGCTCTCTGGCGCAAGACGCAAGGCTGGAAATCGTCGAGACGGAAGGCAGGGCCTGGTGCATGCCTTGCGGCCAGAGCGTGCCGATCGCGGCACGCTTTGATCCATGCCCGGACTGCGGAAGCCATCAGCTGCAGGTGACCGGCGGCCAAGAAATGAAGATCAGGGAATTGGAGGTGAGCTGATGTGCACTATTTGCGGATGCGGCGAGGGCGCCGTCCGGATCGAGGGCAAGGCGCATGGCCATCACCATCATCACGGCCACGATCATGATCACCACCACGATCATGATCACGGCCCCCATCATGACGATCATGTGCACGATTGTGGCTCGGGCCCCGGTGGCACCCGTGCGCCGGGCATGAGCCAGGCGCGGATGGTCAAGCTGGAAAAGGATATCCATTCCAAGAACAACGAGTATGCCGATGCGAACAGGAAAATGTTCGCCGAGCGCGGCGTGCTTGCGCTCAACCTCGTCTCCAGCCCCGGCTCTGGCAAAACGACGCTGCTTTGCCGCACGATCGAGGCACTGAAGGGCAAGTTGCCGATCGCCGTGATCGAGGGCGACCAGCAGACTTCCAATGATGCCGACCGCATCCGCGCCACCGGCGCGCCCGCGATCCAGGTCAACACCGGCAAGGGCTGCCACCTCGACGCGCATATGGTCGGCCATGCCGCAGATCACCTCGACCTTGCCGAAGGAGGCCTGCTCCTCGTCGAAAACGTGGGAAACCTCGTCTGTCCGGCGGGCTTCGACCTAGGCGAGGCACACAAGGTGGTGGTGCTCTCAGTCACCGAGGGAGAGGACAAGCCATTGAAATATCACGACATGTTCGCCGCCGCCGATCTCATGATCCTCAACAAGACTGACCTGTTGCCGCATCTCGACTTCGACGTGGAGGCCTGCATCGCCAACGCCCGAAAGGTGAACCCGCGGATCAAGGTGCTGAGGGTTTCCGCGCGCACGGGCGAGGGGATGTCGGACTGGACGGCCTGGATCGGCGCGGTCCGCGCCATGGCGCTAGTCGGCCATCGGCGGGCGGCCGAGCTCGGAGCAGCCTGATGTGCCTGGCCATTCCCGCCCGCGTCGTTGAACTGCTCGATGACGACATGGCCGTGGTCGCGTTCGACAGGGTCACGAAGCGCATCTCATTGGCTTTGGTGGCAGACGTTTCGCTTGGCGATTTCGTGCTCGTCCATGTCGGTTATGCGCTCCACAAGGTGAGCCCCGAGGAGGCCGAGCGCACGCTGCAGCTGATGGCCGAAGCGGGCGTGCTGGAGGAGGGGCTGGAGGAGATTTCGGCGTGAAATATGTCGACGAATATCGCGACCAGGAGCTTGCGAAGACCATCGCCGGCGCCATCGCGATCGAGGCTGATCCGGAAAAGAGCTACCATTTCATGGAGTTCTGCGGTGGGCACACGCATGCGATTTTTCGCCACGGCGTGCAGGACCTGATGCCGCAGAACGTGCATTTCGTGCACGGACCCGGATGCCCCGTTTGCGTGCTTCCCATCTCTCGCCTCGACGATGCGGTGGAGCTCGCCGAGCGGCACGGGGTCATCCTTTGCACCTACGGCGACATGATGCGCGTGCCGGGCACCAAGCAACGCAGCCTGATCCGCGCCAAGGCGGACGGAGCGGATGTCCGCATGGTCTATTCAACGCTCGATGCCCTAAAGATCGCGCGTGAAAACCCCGAGCGGCAAGTCGTCTTCTTCGCCATCGGTTTCGAAACCACGACGCCGCCGACGGCCGTCGCGATCAAGACGGCGCAAGCCGAGGGGTTCAAGAATTTCAGCGTGTTCTGCAACCATGTGCTCACGCCGGCCGCGATCTCTCACATTCTTGAATCGCCGGAAGTGCGGGAACTGGGCATCGTCAAGATTGACGGGTTTCTGGGACCTTCGCACGTCTCCTCCGTGATCGGCTCGCAGCCATATGAATTCTTTGCCGAGGAATTCCAGAAGCCGGTTGTCATCGCCGGCTTCGAACCGCTGGACGTCATGCAGTCCATCCTGATGCTGATCCGGCAGGTCAATGAAGACCGGCACGAGGTCGAGAACGAATATACCCGCGTCGTGACCGAGGAGGGCAACCTCAAGGCGCAGGCACTGGTGAGCGAGGTCTTCGAGCTGCGCAAGACCTTTGACTGGCGCGGCCTCGGCACCGTGCCCTACAGCGCCCTGCGCATCCGCGACGCTTATGCCGATTTCGACGCCGAGAAGCGTTTCGAGCTGTCGGTCAAGGCTTCGCGCCAGGTGAAGTCCTGCGAATGCCCTTCGATCCTGCGCGGGGTGAAGAAGCCGACCGACTGCAAGCTGTTCGGCACCGTGTGCACGCCGCAGAACCCGATTGGCTCATGCATGGTCTCCTCCGAAGGCGCCTGCGCGGCCTACTGGACCTATGGCCGTTTCCGCGAGCCGAAGCTGTTGGAGGCGGCGGAATAATGAGCGCGAACGATCCCAGCCTAGCCGTCACCACCTCGTCGGTCCGCGGCGCGGTGGACATGACGCATGGCGCGGGCGGCCGCGCGATGGCCGAGCTGATTCGGGATATTTTTCAAAGACATCTGGCCAACGAGTTCCTGGCCCAGGCTAACGACGCGGCCCTGCTCGGCACCGTCTGCGGACGCCTGGTGATGGCAACGGACGCGCATGTCATCTCGCCTCTGTTCTTTCCGGGCGGGGATATCGGAGCACTGGCGGTCCACGGCACGATTAACGACGTCGCCATGATGGGCGCGCGGCCGCTCTGGTTGTCCGCGTCCTTCATCCTGGAGGAAGGTTTTCCGTTGGCCGAACTGGAAAGAATAGTTGTTTCAATGGCTTTTGCCGCCCGGGAAGCAGGCGTACCCGTGGTTACGGGCGACACCAAGGTGGTGGAGAAGGGCAAAGGCGACGGCGTTTTCATCTCCGCGACCGCTGTTGGCGTGCTGGCGGACGGCACAGACATCTCCGGAAGCAATGCCCGGCCGGGCGATGCAATCCTTGTCTCCGGCACCATGGGCGACCACGGAGTCGCAATCCTGTCGAAGCGCGAACACCTTGATTTTGAAACGGAAATTATCTCCGACAGCCAAGCTCTGCACGATCTGGTGGCGGCGATGCTTGGCTCCGTTCCTGGTATCCGGGTGTTGCGTGACCCCACGCGCGGCGGACTGTCGGCGACGCTGAACGAAATCGCGCAGCAGTCCAAGGTCGGAATGGTAATCCGGGAAGCGGCGGTTCCGGTGAAGCCGGAGGTCGCGGCGGCGTGCGAACTGCTCGGCCTCGACCCGCTGAATGTTGCCAACGAAGGCAAGCTGATCGCCATCTGCGTGGCGCAAGACGCGAAGACTTTGCTCGCCGAGATACGCGCTCATCCCATGGGCCGGGATGCCGCAATCATTGGCGAAGTCGTCACAGACCAGCATGCGCTGGTGCGGATGAAAACGAGACTTGGCGGTATGCGCGTGGTCGACTGGATCGCCGGGGAACAGCTCCCGAGGATCTGCTGAAGATGCGCATTCTGCTTCTCGTCACCGCCTTCAACGCCTTGAGTCAGAGGATTTTCGTGGCGCTTGGCGAGCACGCACACGAGGTCTCGGTCGAGATGGACGTCAACGACGAGCGGACCATGGAGGCGGTAGATTTGTTTCGGCCGGACCTCGTTATTGCCCCGTTTCTGAAGCGGGCAATCCCGAAAGAAGTCTATGAAAATCGATGCTGTATGATCGTTCACCCAGGCATCGTCGGCGACCGCGGCCCCTCCGCGCTGGACTGGGCGATGGTGGACGGGGCGACGCAGTGGGGTGTCACGGTGCTGGAAGCGGCGGCCCAAATGGATGCGGGGCCGGTCTGGGCGAGCGCCACCTTCGCGATGCGAAAGGCGACGAAATCGAGCCTCTACAGCAACGAGGTGACCGACGCGGCGGTGACGGCGGTGCTCGAAGCGATCGCGCGGTTCGAGCAGGGCGAAAAGCCGATTGCCCTGGAAGAACAATCTGTAGCGCCGCTGGGCCGGTGGCGGGACGCGATCAAACAGGCGGACCGGCGGATCGATTGGGCTGCCGACACGACCGAAACGGTGCTGAAGAATATCGCAGCAGCCGACGGCGCGCCCGGCGTGCGGGACGAACTTTTCGGCGAAACGGTCTTCCTTTTCGACGCGCGAGACGCACGTGAACCAGGGGGTGACTTGCCTCTCGCGCGGGGTGAACGGGGCAAGATATCGCTCCCCGAGCCGGGAGTGGTCGCCGCCAGAAGCGGGCCGGCGATCGCCATCGTCACCGGCGACGGCGCGTTGTGGATCGGCCATGTCCGGCATCCCAATTCGCCACACCCGTTCAAGCTGCCGGCGACCATGGTCTTCGCGAAGGAAGTTGCAGACCTGCCGGAGATCCCGCTCAATTCACCGGGCGGTTATCAGGACATCATCTACGAAGAAGAAGCTGCGGTCGGCTATCTGCACTTCCCCTTCTATAACGGTGCAATGGGAAAGGACGCCTGTCGAAGACTTTTGGACGCTTATACAAAAGCGACGGAGCGTCCGACCAGGGCGATCGTGCTGTGCGGAGGGCCGCAGTTCTGGTCCAACGGGCTCGACCTCAACCGGATCGAGGCGGCCGACAGCGCGGCCGACGATTCCTGGGTCAACATCAATGCCATCGACGACCTCGCCGATGCGATCATCCGCACGACGAGCCACATCACCGTAGCAGCGCTTGCCGGAAATGCGGCAGCGGGCGGCGTGTTTCTCGCCCGCAGCACCGACCAGCTCTGGATGCGCTCGAGCGTCATCCTCAACCCGCATTACAAGGACATGGGCAATCTCTACGGCTCGGAGTTCTGGACCTATCTCCTGCCGAGCTGCTGCGGGACTGAGAATGCCCGCCGGATCGCGGCAGCGCGCCTGCCGATGGGCGCGAAGGAGGCGCTGAATCTGAATCTGGCCAACCGGGTGTTCGCGGGGGCAAGCGAGCTGTTCACGGCGCAAGTGAGGGCGTCGGCTGCCGCGCTGGCCGGGAGCGAAGAGTTTCCGGGGTTGCTCGCCGAAAAACAAGCCCGGCGCGCAGCCGACGAGGCGGCCAAGCCGCTTTGCGCCTATCGCGAGGAGGAGCTTTCGCGGATGCGCCGCAATTTCTATGGCTTCGACCCAAGCTACCACGTCGCGCGGCATAATTTCGTGCACAAGGTGCCGAAGTCGCGCACCCCAGTGACGATCGCCCGCCACCGCGACGTCGCCTGGCAGGCCGGCCGGGAGGGAAGGAAAAAGGCATCGTGAGCGACCTGCCGGGCATATTGATCGTCGACGACGAAATCCGCTCGCTGGAGGCGCAACGGCGCGTCCTGAGCGAGGATTTCGATGTCCACGTAGCCAGCGACACCAAGGCCGCCAGCTCGATCCTGGAGATGGAATGGATCCAGATCATCCTGTGTGACCAGCGCATAGCCGGCACCTGCCGCACCGAGTTCCTGAAGCAGGCGCGCACCCGCTGGCCGGACATCGTGCGCATGATCATCTCGGGCTACACCGACGCGCATGACACCATCGACGGCATCAACGAGGCCGGCATCTACCAGTACATCACCAAGCTCTGTCATCCGGAAAACCTCACGCTCACGCTGAAGAACGGGGTGCAGCTCTTTCTCCAGATCGCGGTTCGTCGCCGCCACCACGCGCAGATCGACCTGCTCTACGCATTGCAGAACTTTTCGCCACGCGACTGGGCCGGCAATCGTGGCCCGCTGGAGCTGGCGCTCGAAGGTGCGCCGGTGCGGCTCGGCGAGACCGAGCCGGTTGCAGTCCAGCACATCGTGCGGTCGTTGGACCCGTGCATAGTGTGCACGGTGCGCTGATGGGCCCGCCGCTCGCCGAGCCCGCAGTGGAGGGACGCCTGGTCCGGGTGACGGGGCTGGTGCAAGGCGTCGGCTTCCGGCCGACAGTGTGGCGCATCGCGACCGCTATGGGGCTATCGGGTCACGTCCGCAACGATGCTGCAGGCGTGGAGATCGCGCTGTGGTGCAGCGATGCCGAGTTCGAGACCTTCGCGGACAGGCTAAAGGCGCAATGCCCGCCGTTGGCGCGGATCGACGGGATCGAGACGGCGACGCTTGAGGGGCCGCGGCCGGCGGGCGGCTTCGCCATAGCGGCGAGCGCGGGCGGGCGGGTGAAGACCGGCATCGTGCCCGATGCCGCCTGCTGCCTGGAATGTCTTGCGGAAGTGCTCGACCCCAAGGACCGGCGCTATTTCTACCCGTTCGCCAATTGCACGCATTGCGGGCCGCGTCTGTCAATCGTCAAGGCTATCCCCTATGACCGCCGCTCGACCGCTATGGCACGATTTTCGACCTGCGAGGAATGCCGGGCCGAGTATGAAAATCCGGCCGACCGCCGCTATCACGCCCAGCCGATCGCCTGCCCGGCCTGCGGCCCGCGCGTCTGGTTGGAAGGTCCAGACCACGTCGTGGTCGGCGGCGGCCCGCAGGCGGTGATCCGCGAGGCGGCGGCGCTGATCGGGGAAGGGCGGATCGTCGCGATCAAGGGCATCGGCGGGTTCCACCTCGCCTGCGACGCGACGGACGAAGCGGCGGTGGCGCAGCTGCGCGCCCGCAAGAAGCGCGACGGTAAGCCGTTCGCGCTGATGGCGCGCGACTTGGAGCAGCTTGCCGAATTCGCGGAGCTGTCGGGCGAGGAGCGCGTGGCGCTTGCCGCCCGAGCGGCGCCGATCGTGCTGGTGAAGCGCCGTGACAGCTGCGGCGTTGCGGCGGGNCTGGACGGTCCGGTGGTGATGACCTCCGGCAATCGTTCGGGCGAGCCGCAATGCACGGACAATGACGAGGCGCGGCAGGAGCTTGCCGGGATCGCCGACTTCTGGCTGATGCACGACCGCGAGATTGTCAACCGGCTCGACGACAGCGTGGTGCGATTCGACGGGCACGGCATTTCGGTGTTGCGGCGCGCGCGCGGCTTCGCGCCGGAGCCGCTGGCGCTGCCGGCGGGCTTCGATGGCCCGGTCAGGGCGCTGGCTGCGGGCGGCGACCTAAAGGCCGCGTTCTGCCTGGCGGGCGACGGCAACGCGCTGCTGTCGCAGCATCTCGGCGACCTCGACGAGCTGAAGAACCAGAACGCGTGGAGGCAGGCGTTGGGGCTGTATCGAAGCCTGTTCGACACGAAGCCGGACCTCATTGTGGCCGACCGGAATCCGGGCTACCGTTCGACCCAGCTTGCCATGGAGCTTGCCCGTGAGACCGCGGCGAGGTTTGTGCAGGTCCAGCACCATCACGCGCATCTCGCCTCGTGCCTTGCCCAGCACGGCCGCGCAATCGACGCACCGCCGGTGCTGGGCATTATCCTCGACGGTCTCGGATACGGCGATGACGGCACGATCTGGGGCGGCGAGTTCCTGCTCGGCGGCTATCGAGGGTTCCGGAGGCTGGCATACTTCGAGCCGGTCGCCGTGCCCGGCGGCGACAAGGCCAGCCTCGAGCCGTGGCGCAATGCCTATGCGCATCTGCGGGCGGCTTTCGGTCCGGATTTCCTGGCCAAGCTTCCTGCCGATCGGCCCTTCGTCCCCGCCTTGGCCGAAAAGCCGCTTCGGGTGCTGGACCGGATGATCGAGAGGGGCGTCAATGCTCCGCTTGCCTCCTCGGCGGGGCGGCTTTTCGATGCCTGCGCGGCAGTCCTCGGCATCTGTTTGGAGCGCCAGAGCTACGAGGGGCAAGCCGGCATGGAGATGGAGGCGCTCGCCAGCCCGTTCATGGATGCGGCCGAGGCTTGGCCAGCAACCTCGCGGAAGGGCCCGGTTATCTCCTGGAAAGGTCTGTGGGAAGCGCTTCTTTGTGATCAGGCTTTGGGCGCCGAAACCGGGCTGATTGCTGCGCGCTTCCACAGGACGCTGATAGAGATCATCTCGCGGAAGGCCATCGGACTCACTAACGAAAACGGCGTCGGCACGGTCGCACTGTCCGGTGGCGCTTTCCAGAATCGGCTGCTGCTCAAAGGCGTACTTGCCGAGCTCACAGTCGCAGGATTGGAGGGGCTGGCGCACGTAAGCATTCCCGCAAACGACGGCGGTCTGGCGCTCGGCCAGGCAACGATCGGCCTAGCCCTTTCGCATTGAGACCAATCGTTGAAGAAAAAATATCAGCATCGTCCAAATAAGGCGCTGCGCATTGTGACGTGCGGCGGCCAGCTTTGCGCATTTCGTCCGGGCCGTGAGTGGCTGATCGCGTATGGCCGGGTAAAAGGACTAGCCAGGAATGATGCTCCGAGGGAATCGTCGAGGACGGGTACGCAGCCAAGGATCGTGTCGCTTGGCAGTTAATGGGGCTCTGCCTCACTTTGTGTGGTTCATTCGCCGTTGGCGAGGGATGCCGCTATGTGCGGGCATGCGAACGAAAACAAAATGGTCCCCCGGCCCAGGGGCTAAAATACGGGGTGTCGCGCTCACTGATGATGACAGTTGGCTTGTTTCCGCTGCCGGACCGGCGTTCGGCATTTTGCCCAGATTGCGGACGACGGACCCGAAGTCGGCATGGCTGGTCCAACCGCAGCCTTCAGAATCTGCCGGTCCAGGGCAAGACCGTGACGGTGAAGCCTCGGTTGAGCCGCTGGCGGTGCGCACATCAGAAATGTGAACGACAAACATTCACCGACCGTCTGCCGACGATTGCTTCCCCTTGGAGGGTCGCGGAGATTGTCGGTCTGCTCGGCCATAGCACCGGCGGCCGTCCCGGCGAGCGCTTGATGCGACGGCTCGGCATGCCGGTCTGCGACGACACTATCCTGTGGCAGCTGAAGCGAGATGCCGCGGTCGCTCACAGCAACTCCACCATTCGGGTCGTTGGCATCGATGACTGGAGCTGGCGGCGATCATGGCGCTACGGCACGATGATCGTGGACCTGGAGCGCCATTCGGTTGTCGACATCCTGGATGACAGAAGCGTGGCGAGTGCGTCGCAATGGCTAGAGCGGCACCCTTCCGTCGAGATCGTGAGCCGAGACCGATGCGGGCTCTATGCGCAAGCTGTTCGCGAGGGTGCACCGCAAGCGCGCCAGGTGGCTGATCGGTTCCATCTCATGTAGAATCTGCGGGTCGCAATCGAGGAGCAGATGAGCCTTTCGGGCCGCGCCACGGGGCCTGCATTGCTGCCCGATAAGGGTATCGGGAGCGCGCAAGTCGATCTGATGCAGGATGATCCGCACGTTGACGCAACGCATCGGCGCCGGGTGCGCCACGCTCATCGACAATCGCGGCAGACGGTGTTCGAAATGGTTCACGCCTTGCGCAAGGAAAGGGCTGTCCTGTTCCGAGATCGCCCGTCGTACCGGCTACGGCCGGCGCAGCATCGCCAAATGGCTGAATTTCGACACGCCACCCGACCGACGCAGGGCCGCGTCGAGCCGACGTCACCCTTATATTTCGAGGCGTTTCTTAGCCAGTCCTGGAGAGACGGCAATCGCTGCGGACGACACCTGTTCCACGATATCAAACAGCGCGGCTACACGGGCAGTTTCTCGAATCTGGAGCGGCTTCTCCCAAGCTGGCGCCGCGCCGAGAGGACGGGCGAGGACAGTGCGTCGCCTGCTTCGATCATACGCCATCAACCAGCCCGCGATGCTGTCCCCATCCAGGATCCGGCGACCGGCCATGTGATCTCGCCGGTAGTCGCCGCGGCCCTCTGCATGAAGGCCCGGGGTATGCTGACGATCAACCAGGCGAGAAAGGTCGACGTCCTGAAGCAAGGATCACATGAGTTTGCCACGATGCGCAGGCTTGCCATGCGCTTCCGCGGCATTTTGCGGGGCCTGTGAATTGGACAAGCTCGACACTTGGATCGAGGATGCCGTCAACTCCGGGCTCGTCGCCATCACGCGTTTCGCTCGGGTCCTACGCCGTGACGTTGACGCCGTTCGCAATGCCATTGAATTACGGTGGAGCAACGGCCAGGCGGAAGGGCAGATCAACCGCCTGAAGACGATCAAGCGTGCGATGTACGGCAGAGCGGGCTCCGAACTCCTTAGGGCACGCATGCTGCCACTCAACCGGCCTGATCACCACACAAAGTGAGGAAGAACCTGGTTAAGTGCAAAGCGACAATTGCCTCGACGGCGGGTCCCGGCAGGTTTATGCTGCCCAATGTTACCGCAATCCGGAATGGCGATTGAGTACCTTCACGAGTGAAGGGATTCCCGCGGTCTTAGAGATGAGTTGTCGAATGGCGCGAAGTGGCACAGAATCGTGTGTTTGATATCGATCAGGATCGCGAGCTATTTCAGGCGCAGAGAGGTGTTGCGCCCGATGCACAAGTTGCTCCCGGTCCAACGGAAGTGAATGGGGTGGAACTGCTTTGTTGGCCAAATTGTTGACGGAACGTCCGGCGCCCATTGTTGCTACATGTCTGGATTCTTGGGGCGTTTTGGATGATGCAATCCACCATCTCACTCCAAAGGGCAGTGGAATCTGGAACAATGTCGCTTTTGTACGCACGACATCCTTCGTGCCCGATTGGCATATCGTCTTTAACTCTGCTTCTCTTTTTGGGCTCCCTGTTGATATCGAGGCGAGCCCAAACAGGACAATTTTTGCAATCGGCGAACCGCCGACGAAAGCTCATCGCGCATTTCATGAAGGGCAGGGGAAAAATACTATCGTCCTGACGTCTGACGCAGAGCTGGCTGCTCGGCAGAATGCAGGGCGCCGATTCGTTTTGGCTCCACCTATCACTCGGTCTTGGTCTGTAAACAAGACATATGACCAACTTCTGGTCAGCGAAGTCGTGGACAAGCCGCTTCGGCTCTCATGGATTACCAGTAACATCGCCCTGCTTAAAGGGCATCGATATCGGCTGGCGTTTCTGGAACGGCTGAGAGAGGAGCTCGATTTTGACCTGTTCGGCCGAGGTTTTCGGCTGATTGGAGATAAATGGAACGCACTCGCACCTTACCGTTACAGTATAGCTTTCGAGAATACTCGTGCTGATTACTATTTTACAGAGAAGCTTATGGACTGCTTCGTTGCTGAAACAATGCCGATCTATTACGGCAGCCCGGCAATCACGAGGTTCTTCCCTTCGGACTCAATGGTTCTGATTGACCCAGAGGACAAGAACGTAATCCAAAAAATTCAAGAAATCATCAACTCGGACCTCTGGAAGGAGCGTCGCGGCGCAATACGAGAGGCGAAGCGGTTGGTCCTCGAGAAATACAATACGTTTGCTTATCTCGCGGGCTTCATCGAAAGCGTTCAGGATAAACCCTTACCGCCAGAAATTATACACATCGATTCGCCTGAGGTCGATTTTGGAATAGACGAATGAAGTACTCCAACGCTCGCTTCGCGTGCCCGGCGGTTGGTGGTCTGGCGAGATCGGTACGGAAAGCTCGGCGGAGAATGCCTACTGCGCAGAACGGCCGGTACGGGCGCACGAGGTCATGCGCCCCCGGCTGCCGCTGATTAGACGAACTGGGGAAGGCCAGGAACTGAATTGAGGACCTCGTCCACGAGTTCGTCGCCGACACGTTCCTTGGTGAAGGCGATCGTCTCGTTGGCGAGGCCGGCGATCTTTGCCATGCTGAGACCCTCACTCATCAATTGCTGGCCGAGCCCCATAAGGCCGCCACCCTCTGGGTCGTCGCCATGATACTTCGCTACTAATTCCGAAGCTCCCGGAATGGCCTCGATCATGCGGGCAACGGGACCGTCGGCCGCGTGGCTTTGCAGGAAACCCAGCATTAACCCAACGGCCTTCTCTGCGAGAGCCGGGCCGATGCCGGCACCAGTGGCGATGCGCGGTAAGAATTCTTCCATGCAGGGTCTCTCTCTCTTTACACGGGGCCGGTCCGGCGCCCAGCGCCCTTGGCCGAACCACAATTGAACTCCACAAAAATAGGCCGAGCGGAAGTGCTATTGCGCGTAAAACCGCCTCTGTCAACGCAAGCTGCGTCGGACGTGCGTATTTCGCAAAAACGAGACAGTCGTTCCGCTAAATCGGGGACAGCAGTTTCACTAATTCGCGGACAGCAGGATGGGGTCGGCGCTCGGTTGCCTGGTTGAAGTCATTTGCGATTGATTTCGCCGTTTTCGGCGCCGGTCAAGGGCAGCGGTGTTTTTTGCTTTCTCATGCTCGCCGATCATGGCGTGCCACTGGGCGATCGGCAGTTGGGCGGTGATCAGCGTTGATTTCCGGCGATAGCGTTCCTCGAAGATTTCCAGCAGATCGAGACGCTGCTGGTCGGTCAGGCTGTGGGTGCCCCAGTCGTCAAGGATGAGCAGTTGCACCCGAGCCAGCTTGTCGATGAGACGGGGAAAGCGGCCGTCGCGACGCGCCAGGGCGAGATCTTCGAACAGAGGCGGCATGCGCAGGTAGAGCACGGAATGATTCGAGCCGGGCGGCCTGACGTCCGAAGGCGCAGGCCAGCCAAGTCTTTCCGGTGCCGGTCTGCCCGGTGATGACGAGGTTTTCATGCGCCTTCAGCCAGGCGCCTTGGGCCAGCTGTCGCTTGGCACTTAATTGGGGTCTCCCTCACTTTGTGTGGTTCATCTGCTGTTAGTGGCGCTGTCGCTATGGACGGGCATGCGAACGAAAACGAAATGGTCGCCCGGCCCAGGGGGTGACATCGCCACTGCGGTCCTTCGACCAAGTCGATTCAATTCTGAATTTCGGCCTTTAGATGTTTGTAGCGATTGAATCAGCGACCAAGATCCGGGCAATCGCGGTTATGGTGACCGCGAGCCACTAAGCTTGTGCCGTACCCTTACAATGATTCATCAAGGCGTTTACCTCGGCAATCACGAGATCCGGCGTGATGTCGAACTTGCATCGGACTTTGACCGGACAATGCCGCACTTGGTCCAGACCACACCCGCGACATTCAATAACACTCATAAGCATGCTGACCAGGGGACCTCGAAACCCCCAAATCTCCGGTAGATGTGACGCCGTGAAAATGCCGATAGTAGGGCGGCCAAGCTGGGCAGCGACATGCCCGGTGCCTGAATTGTTCGAAACGACGAGCGCGGCCGAATTCACGAGATAATTGAATTCCAATTCCGACAAGTCGACAGCCGTCCGAATGTTCGCGGCTCCACGATCCCGAGCTATGTTCGCAACCTCCTCAAGCGCTTCCAGGCATTCGCCACGGGCAACGAGGACCACCTCACCACGGGTCGAAAGAGCAGCGACAACTTTGCCAAAACTTTCAATCGGCCAATCTCGCAGGCTGGAATTGGAGAACGGAGCCACGACAATCGGGGCATTGCCTGTAGTCGAATTCTGTGGGTGACCCGCTCCGCTTTCGAAATAGGCAGCTGCCTTTGCGACCAGAAAGAGGAGGATTTCTGACACATGCTGGAGACGCGCCTGCTTGCGGTCAATGAACCAATCAAGCCATCTACGAGGGATTTTGTTAGCAAGCCCTATTTTTTGGACCAGCTTGTAGAGGATGGTTCTGCGCAGTTTCAGATTGAATGGCGCTATCGCAATATCGATCTGATGCATGCTGTACGGATCAACTATCGCCGCACGGTGCCTGGCGGGGACTTCAAGCAAGATGGGCCTTGTTTCTTCCGGAACACGCATATCAATGGCAAGATCAAACTCGCCGGTCAGCAGCGGCCTTATGTCGGCGGCTTTTTTGCGCGTTTTGACTTTTGGGTTGCGAGGAAAAAAGTCAAAAGCAATGTGATCGTCGGCGAGGTCGAACTGTTTTGCAGTAGCGATGTTCCAGCTTCCCACCACCAGCGTAATGTGGGCATGCGCAAAACGCTGACGAAGGTCCTTTAGGGGCCCTAGAGACATCCAAAAGTCGCCGACATGATCAAGCTTGAGGACCAAAATTCTCATCCTTGCGCTTGACTGTTCCGGCTCTTCCCAGCTGCGGTATATAATTTGATTGCGGTCGTGCTTTGTAAAATATGCCATTGCCATTCCGAAGATTATACGGTCAACACTGATAGCCAGTGACGCGTGTGTAGGGTTGGAGTGCTCCCCACTTGTCCGCGTCTCCGCAAGAATTCTGCCATCAGATCCAAGCCGCGCTCCAGCAGGAGCTGTCGGGCGAAGTCTGCATCTCTAGCGGTGGTAGCGCGCCAAGAAGCCAGCTATGTCCCGACCCGCAATGTGAAGGGCTTCGTCACGGTCTTGCATGCAGTGAGTTCGAGAAACGCCGAGTAGACGGCGATCGCCAAGCCGCCGTCCCCAGATCTCGAGCATAACGGCAGTGGCCTCGCTCTTTGGTCGATGCTGATCCTGAATGAGACCGTCGCCGCCGGCGACGACATCGCCGGCCGGATTGACCGTCTCCGGCACGCCCTGTCGCTGTGGTCCCGCATCATGGTGGTTAACAAAGGACCCGCCGCAGGCGCTTTTTTCTGCGCGTCCGGGTCGTCCAACATGAAGTGGACGAATCAACCCTGTGATGAAGTCGACCGCCTGCCAGCAGTGAGCTGGCAGGCGGCGTCGATGAACACGTTTATTCGCCGAGCTTGGATAGCGGCATCGCTATCACGCTGAGAGCCTGTTATGCTGGTCCAGCGTTTGATCGCAGTCTTGATCCGTGCGAGCAGCTTGTGAGGGATGCAACCGAACGAGGCGCTGCTCCCACAGTCGTCGCAGGCCCTCCATCACAGCGTCACGCTTAGCCTGATCCGGCGCAATTGTATTGAGGAGATCTCCCAACATGGCTTCGCCCTCAATCCGCATCAGCAGATTAAACAAGTCGTGTGAAATTCGCACACTGTCACTGTTGAAGTGGGTCGTGCTGATCTCGCAGTGAGTTTCCCGACGATCTGGCGCTTTGTAAGCGCGGGTTTGATGGAGGGACACATAGGGCGGCAACGAAACCGCAAGCGCAGTCCAATCCTGCAGCGTTGCAGCCCGCTTTTTTACCAGGAAGGGCCCGACCACAAGTCCATCCAGCTCTGTCGTCAGAAAGGTGGCAATCGCGTCTGCAACCGAATCCACGATCGGTTCGGCATTGTTGTTAAAGGACGTATTGAGCAGAATTGGAGTGCCTGTGCGCTTCTTGAACGCATTGATGACCTCCCAGTACGCGGGATTGGCGTTGTGCGATACTGTTTGCAGGCGAGCGGTACCGTCGACGTGCGTGATGGCACCGAGCAAGGCGCGCTTTGAGTCACGCACGCGAACGACGAAATTCATGAATGGAAATTCGTGCCTACCGTCCGGGAGGTCGAAAAATTCGCTCGCATCCTCCTCCAGCACAGATGGCGCGAAGGGCCGATAGCCTTCGCGCTTCTTGACCATCGCATTGATCCGGTCCTTGTTTGCGGCGGGCCGAGGGTCGGCAAGAATGCTGCGGTTGCCCAGCGCACGTGGCCCAAACTCCGAACGACCCTGCACCCAGCCGATCACGGCGCCGTTGGCGATCCAGTCGGCTGCACTGCTTGCCACGTCATCAGAGCGTTCAACCTCGAGATGTCCGGCCCATGCATTCAGTTCCTGTTGCACGGCGCGCTCGCTCCCGAGATCAGGACCCCAATAGACCTCCTGCAGTCGCTCACACGGCGCGGGGCGGCCCATCTCGTTAGAGACTATCAGCGCAGCTCCCAATGCGCAGCCAGCGTCGTGAGACGCGGGTTGCACGAAGATGTCTTCGAAAAGCCCTGAATACAGCAGCTTACCGTTCATCGTACAGTTGTGGGCCACCCCCCCCGCCAGGCACAACCGCTTCATGCCGGTGGCCTCACGGTGATGCCGGAGAATGTGGAACACGATCCGCTCAAGCGCTTCCTGCAGTGACGCACTCACATCTCGATGCTGCTGGGTGAAGGGCATTCCCTTTCGCCTGACCTCGATATTGCGGAGCAACGCCGGACCGATGCGGTCGAGGTGAACACGGTAGCCACCGCCGTTGGCGGAGAGCTCGTAGAACTGCTCGAAGAGCTCGCGATAGGGAGCGGGGTCGCCGTAGGGCGCGAGTCCCATTACCTTATACTCGTCGAACAAGCCGTAGCCGAGATAGCGGATCGTCTCGAGATAAAACAGCCCAAGAGAATTGTTCTCGGGGAAAGCCTCGAGTTGCGTAATTTCTGTGCCAGACCCTACCGCCAAGAGGCCCGATAGGAAATCACCAGAGCCATCAATCGCTAGAATGAGACTTTGTTCGAAGCCCGACATTGCAAAGGCGCTCACGGCGTGCGCCTGATGATGACTTACGAATGAAATACGCGAACTGTCCAACTTAGTGCCGAACTCACGCGTTAACAGATCCTGCACCAACGTTTTAGCATCCAACGGAATGGAGAGAATGTCCGGGTGGGATGCGGACATACCTTCAAGCATGGCGTTGGCATAGGGCTCGCTGGCGTAGAGCGCGACACGATCAATGTCGTTGAGCTGAACCCCCGCCGCTGACAGACAGTATTGAATCGAACGAATTGGGAGCTTGTTGGAGTGTTTCATCCGATTGAGGCGTTCCTCTTCGACGGCTGCTATCACCCGTCCGTCTCGGACGAGCACCGCGGCGCCATCGTGCATAAAGGCGTTCCGAAGCTCGAATCGGTTTTCATGGACTTGGTCAAGTCCGCCGCTAATTCCTAGACACAGCATTTCTTTCTCCACATAGTGACGGGCAAGCCAAATTGGCCTGCCTCCGTTTCCAACTAAATAGGCCGCATTGTCGCTTGCAGCTGCAACCGCCTGTCAGGCATCACCGGCATCAAAGAACGCCTCATAAGGGGTCCGCCTGAATCAACATGAGATGCTTCGATCGTGGCGCCTGCCGTTCCATGACGCCGAGAGCTTGGCTGGATCACCGCGCCGTGAACTGGCCCGATTTCATTCCCCGAAAGACCGTCGCACAGCGAGTGACACGTGCTGCACTGTCCACCTGCTTCCCGGTCGCACATCCGATAACGCCTTCGGCTGTGCAGGAGGCCGCATCGCGTCATGCGTCGGCCAAACATGGCACCGACTGGAAGCACGGCAATACCGCGTAGATGTAAAGTGCGCTGATGTTGTATGGTAGCGCTGCCGGCCGGGTCTCCAATCCGCTGCCCAGACGAGCCGACCGGATCTGCCTGCGGCAATAAGCCCGCCCACAAGCAGAATCGCGCTGGGCAGCGGGCTCGCCTGCAAGACTTCGCAGCTCAGGAACATTGGGGACGACTAGCGTCGAACCGCCGACATGGTCGGCCAGTTGCAACTCACTTCTCGGCACGACCTCCACTGCACGTCAGGGCGCATGGAAGATTTTCTCCTTGGATGGGTGATCGGTGCGGACGTGCTTTTGTCCATGCAAGATTTCCGAAGAGTTATGAAATCGTTTGTTTCGATCAAAGTCATCCACGCTATGAATAGCTGACGGACATGCGCTTCAAAGGGCTTCAGGCTTCCTGGATGGCTACTCCGATTTGAAGCGCGTGGCATTCCATGCGCTCTGTCACAACATTTCAGCAAAGGGTATGAGAGCAAACCCACACTTCTTTTTCGAAATTCGCTTCGAGCATTCGGGATGAGGTGCTGGGCGATTCACGCAGTCCACGGATCGAAGAGCTCTATTCCGAAGCCTTCGAAATCCTTCATATTACGCGTTGCCAGAGTGAGCTCCTGGGCAATCGCTGTGGCTGCGATCAATCCGTCCATTGACGTCAGCCCGCGGCCGCGGCGCTTCGCAAGACCCATCAGATCGCCCCAGGCCAGAGCAACCGGCTCGTCGACGGGGAGGACTCTCTGCTCGAAACGCTGAGGCAGGTCTCGGGCAAGCCATTCGGCCAGCGCCTCACGCTTCCGACCCTCGCCCATGAGAGCAACGCCGCGCCGGATTTCCGCGATCGACACCACGCTGATGAACGAGCGATCCTCGTCGAGCTTGTCCAGCCATTCCAGAACGCGTGCGTCCGGCGCCGGCCTTGTCACCTCGGACAGGGACATTCGTGTCCAGCAGTAGCCTCACAGCGGCAGATCACGCGGTTCATCGCGTTGACGCTCAAGGTCGAGTTCCGCGCCGCGTAGCGGCGACTCCAGCAGAAACTCCGCAAGCGTACCCTTGCGCACCGTCTTGCGTTGCCATTCCTCGGCGGAGACGACAACGACGCTTGGCCTACCGTTGCGCGTGATCGTTTGCGGCGCCGCCTGCGCACGCTCGATGACTTCCGACAGCCGCGCCTTGGCCCGAGCGACGGTCCAGTTGGCATCCTCTTTTGGAGCAGACTGCATTCTGGCCTCCGTGACCATTGTGACTACGGTGACTATATAAAAATGCATAGTGACCGCAACAGGGGAGGGGGACTTTTTTCTAGAGCCCGGACGCCTTGGTGAGATGTTGTCGCAAAAGTTGAGTTCTGCGACGGTGCAAAAGTCAGTTGCAAAATCGTCGCGACAAAGGCTCGGCAGCTCCCCGAAGTAGCCATTTCAGATTGCTTGCAGGTGCGGATAAAGTCCTTTATGCATCGGCACATGATCAAGTCCGCGCCCATCGCTGCAATCTATTATGCGACGCTTCCATAAGGAGCGGCGCGTTTCGATCATGCCTTGAAACAAGCCGCCGTCAGGCGGCTTGTTCATTGAGAGGACCCCCTGGCGGCAATACCAGGAGGATTCCCTATGGCACTTCCCGATTTATCAACCGGTCATTCCGAACCATGTTCGGCCGCTTTGAAGACGCTCATTGAGCGCGGCTATGTAAATCAAGGGACCGACCTGCCGGGTGTCGATGCCGCCTTTGAAGCAGGCGTCGTACCCGCTTACGCTGGTTTCGATGCGACGGCTGACAGTCTTCATGTCGGCCATCTTCTTCTGATCATGGCGCTTCGTCATCTTCAGCAGACTGGCCATAAACCCATCGTTCTCATTGGGGGTGGGACCACCCGCATCGGCGATCCCAGCTTCCGTTCGGAGGCGCGGCCGATGCTGACGGACGACCGGATCGCCGCCAACATTGAAGGGATCAGAAAGGTCTTTGACCGTCTCCTTGTCTTCGGAGACGGCCCGACGGATGCCGTGATGGTGAACAATGCCGACTGGCTGGACAGCATTCGTTGGATCGACATGCTGAGAGACGTCGGCAGGCATTTCTCCGTCAATCGGATGCTCTCTTTCGACAGTGTGAAGTCGCGGCTGGAAAAGCAGGAGAACCTGAGCTTCTTAGAATTCAACTACATGATCCTCCAAGCGTTCGACTTCCTTGAGCTATCCCGCCGGACCGGTTGCCGTCTGCAGATGGGTGGAGCCGACCAGTGGGGGAACATCATCAATGGCATCGACTTGATACGGCGGACGGATGGAAAGGAAGTCTTCGGAGTGACTACGCCGCTTCTGACGACTTCTTCAGGTGTCAAGATGGGTAAGACGGCTGCCGGAGCTGTGTGGCTCAACGAAGATCGCCTTTCGCCATACGATTACTGGCAATTCTGGCGTAACACGGAAGACGCTGATGTCGTTCGGTTCCTGAAGCTTTTCACCGATCTGCCGATGGACGAGATCGAGCGATTTGGACAGGCTGAAGGAACCGAGCTAAACGCCGTCAAAGAACGTCTGGCCAACGAAGCTACGGCCCTGGCACATGGAACTAACGCCGCCAAACAGGCGGAGGCCACGGCTAGCCAAGCATTTGGGCAGGGCGAAGCCGCAGAGGGGCTACCGACGCTTCATCTAAATGACGCCGAGGGCTTGGCCGGAGTAGCCCTTGTGGATTTGCTGGTACGCGCCGGATTGACCTCCTCCAAAGGGGAAGCGCGAAGGGCGATCTCGGGACGAGGTGTGCGGATCAACGGCAACTTCGTCGAGATTGATACAATGATATCGTCCCAAGACCTCCCGATCCGGCTTTCGCTCGGCCGGAAGCGCCACACTGTTGTAAAGTAGGGTTTCAGCAAATGCTGTCGCAGAAATTCTGCCCGCTTAGCGGGGTGGGTTCAACTGATCCCTGCAACACACTCCGCGAACTTTTCAGCTGGGGTTTGATAAAGCAAGGTCTTTCGCGGCCTCTCATTGAGCTGCCGTGCGATCGCGCTGAGCTTAGTCTGGCTGTGCAGGGATAGATCGGTTCCGCGCGGCAGATATTGGCGCAGTAATCGGTTGGTGTTTTCGTTGGAGCCGCGCTGCCACGGCGACCGCGGATCACAGAAGTAGACCTCGACGTCGGAGGCCAAGGTCAGGCGCTGGTGATCGGCGAGCTCTTTACCTCGGTCCCAGGTCAACGACTGGTACAGTTCGCCGGGGAGTTTCCGTGCCTGTTTGATCAGTGCCGAGACGACGCTTTCGGTATCCTTGTTGGCGACCTTGACCAGCATCCCTTCAGCACATCTTCGACGGCATCTGCGACGAACATGGCATCGAGCACCGGCTCACAAAGATCAACCATCCCTGGGCGAACGGCCAGGTCGAGCGGATGAATCGGACCATCAAGGACGCCACCGTCAAGCGCTTCCACTATGACGATCACGATCAACTGCGCCGGCATCTCGCCGACTTCATCTTAGCTTACAATTTCGCGCGCCGGCTTAAGACCTTCAAGGGCCTAACACCCTACGAGTTCATCTGCAAAATCTGGGCAAAAGAGCCCGAACGGTTCCGACTCGATCCCACCCATCAAATGCCGGGACTAAACACCTAGCCTCCACCTTCGTTGCTTCATTGCTAATGAGCTTAGCAGGTGTTCGATGGTAAGCTCGCTGGTTTCTGCGGGTATCGCCCCGAGCGGCTTGAACGCACACGCCACAGAGCAGAGATCGGTCCATTTTGTTACGAACGAACATCTTGCTTCCGGTAGAGCTTTCTCGAACCAAGGTCCGAAAAGGGTCGCGAGCTGTCCGGTTCCCATCTGTCTCAGTAGGGTGGACAACCGACATGCAGCGGTTACCCGCCCATGCTCGTGTGTTGTTGGTTTGAAGGCTGAGGGTCTGTCACTATCCACTTTCCAATCATACGAATCGGATCACTGTCTTCGTGGTCGATATGGCAGGGCTGCTCGTGTCGTCCTGCACACTCGCGATCGTTCCCAACTTGTCCCGGGGAGCCCGTCTTTACGGGGTAATCGAAAACGTCGTGACAGATGCCAACCATCGCCGGACTGGGCTACTGGGCTGGGCCGCGCCGTCCTTCATGCCGCGCTCGACAAAGCATGGAACGCCGATTGCTACAAGGTTCTGTTGGCGACTGGATATCGGAGGGAGTCCACTCTGCGCTTCTATGAAGGTGCAGGGTTCCAGCAAGGCGGAAAACTTACTTCGAAATTCGCCGCTTGGAGGACGCTTTGGGTCGATTTTCCACCTTCCCTGACGGCCCGGAGGGGTGGGAATCGGCCGCTCGCGTCGTCCCGGCTGCCTAGCGTGGCGGATGAATTAACAGCCAGCGATTTGGCTCTTGCTCGACGAACTCTTTCTGGACGTGCCTGAGCACGTTCCGCTGCCCGGCAAACGGAACCATGTTGACCGCTTGATCGAAGGGGACCCACTGAAACTCGCTGTGTTCGGCATTCAGTCGCACCGTCTCTGTCGACCCCGCGAAACCCACGAAAACCGGCAGGAGGCTAATGGCGTCGCGGTCCGCTTCATAGAATTGCTCGCATATGTCGGCCGAATAGAGCCTCTGCAGCGTCAAGCCCGTTTCCTCCTTAGTCTCTCGCCAGGTCTTCCTTACGATCCGGTCATGGGTCTCGACCACGGCATCGGCGACCGCCGCCTCCCATTCCACGGCGCAAACGGCAAGGATCGCCCAGCGTCGATCCGAGCTGATATCGCGCAAGCCATCTGTGAACATAGCGCTCACCCTGCCGACGCAGGCGAGCGATGCGGTGTTGCGGATGCCGGCGAGCACTTGCGGATCAAGACCCACCGCGCAGGAACTCCAGTCGGTCAAGCAGCCGGTTTGCCGCCGCGGAATTGTTGCCGAGCTCGAACTTGCGAAGCAAGATGAAGCGGCTTATGTTACCGGCCAACATTTCGGTCAGAAGCCCATCCAACCGCTCGCGCGCACCAGCGTCGGCCGGCGCAGCCGATGAGGGCGAGATGAGCGATCCCGCAATCCTGGCATTTCCTCGGCGCGATACCGGTCGAGCCATTTGCGAACCGTCCGCGGGCAGACGCCTGCGGCTTTGGCGACGGCCTCAGGCGTCTGTCCGCTCTCGACCTGCATTACAATTCGCTCTCGACCGAGCGGCGTCAGACGGGTACTCTTATGGATGTTCATCCGGTCCCACTGGAATCACTGAAGCTTCGACAACCTCAGCTTTCCCGGTTCGGACCGGATGGATAACCTTCTGAAAGCTCACAACTAGCTACCAATGCGATCAGCTTTCGGGCTATCGGGGGCATCCAGGGAGGATGGGTATGTTCTTGGCTAACGGGCTCAAGCTGCGGGACCGCGGGTGCACCCTGGCACTGATTTTGGCGATCATATGTGTATGTGCGCCTGCACTGGCGGCAAACGCGTCGGATCAGGCGTGCCGGTCCATCGCCAAGCTCACAATTCCAAGCGTGATCTTTACCGAGGCTAGCCTTCAAAAGCCGCAGGAGATCCCCGCAGATCCCTTCACTGCATTCACCGGCGCCTCGCCTCAGGCGGTAAAAGTGGGCGGGCACTGCCTTGTCCGAGGTGTTATCGGGAAACGCCAGGGGGTCGATGGTCAATCATATGGCACCCGGTTTGAGGTGCGTCTTCCGACGACCTGGAACGACATGTTCCTTTTCCAGGGCGGCGGCGCAGTTGATGGCTTCCTGGCGCCGGCCGTCGGGACCATTCCTTGCCGGAACTCGACCGCGGCTCCCGGGCTCTTGCGCGGCTACGCTGTTGTAAGCATGGATGGCGGGCACCCAAGCCCCGATCCGGCTTTCGGGGTCGATCAAGCCGCACGCATTGATTTTGCGTACGCCTCCATTGGCAAAGTCACTTCGGTCTCGAAGCAGGTGGTGGCCAAGTTCTATGGGGCGGCTCCGAAAAAGTCGGTGTTCATGGGATGCTCGAATGGCGGTCGTGAGGCGTTGATAGCGGCTCAGCGATATCCGCTCGAGTTCGACGGGATTGTTGCAGGTAGCCCGGGTTTTCGTCTCAGTGCCGCCAACATTGCCCAAGCCTGGGATACTCGCGAGTACATGAGCATCGCTCCCAAGGATGAGGCCGGCCATCCCATTCTATCCCGCGCCTTCTCCCAGCAGGATCTGAACCTCGTCGCCAACGCGGTTCTCGCTGCCTGTGATGCCCGCGATGGCATTGAGGATGGCGTCATCAACGCCTGGCAGCAGTGCCGGTTCGACCCAAAGGTCCTGTCCTGCCAAGGCGATAAGACGGACAGCTGCCTCACGGCTGGTCAAGTGCAGGCCATGAGCCGCGCGTTCGCGGGTCCGGAAAGCTCCGATGGCGAAAAGCTTTACAGCGATTGGCCATATGATACGGGCGTTGCGGGCGCGGACTGGAGAATGTGGAAGCTGGGCAAATCCCCCACTTCCCAGTCGGATGCAAACAACATCGTTCTGGGAGCCCGCTCGCTTCAATACTACTTCATGACGCCCCCGGCGCCGAATTTTGACCCCCTGAAGTTCGACTTCGACAAGGATCCGGCACGCGTTGCGGATACGGCCAAGCTCAATGATGCGACCGGCACGTATCTCGCCAGCTTCGCTGCCCACGGTGGAAAGCTGCTCTTGTTTCAGGGACTTTCCGATCCGGTCTTCTCGGCCAACGATCTGGTGCGCTGGTACAAGCAAGTCGTCGAGGTCACAGGCGGCGGCGATTTGGAAGCGACTCGCCGTTTCGTGCGCATGTTCATAATCCCGGGGATGACCCACTGCGGCGATGGCCAAGCCTTCGACGACTTTGATCCTTTGGCCGCCATCGAGGGCTGGATAAACCAAGACAAGGCTCCGGACTCTCTCGCGGCTGGCAGCAAGGCATTCCCTGGCAAGCACCAGCCGATCTGCGCTTATCCCACTCAAGCTGCCTATGACGGTAAGGGAAATCCCGATGAGATCGCGAGCTATTCGTGTCGGGGATAAGAGACCTCGTCATTTGTTCGCTTCAATCTGCGCGCATTCCCGGAACAGGTCTCCCGGACCAAGGATCGGTTGGAAAAGCTAAACCCGGAATTTGTGGGCCGTGCCATAACGCAGTTGATGATCATGCCTGACTACGAAGCGTCGGCCGCCGATAGTCTGGATACAGCGCTCGCTGTGCTCGATGAGGTATTGTTATCGCCTGAGATCTGACCGCCTCATCCCAGCGGACAAAACGGGGCAGGGGAGGGGGCTTTTCAGAGCCCGGACGCCTTGGTGAGATTGACGCGGAAACGATCGCGCCGGCGCTGATACTTTCGAGTCATCTCGGCCGAGGCGTGACCGAGCTGCTGTTGCACATAGCGTTCGTCGACCTCGGCCGACGAGGCGAGGCCGGCCCGCAGGGAGTGGCCGGCGAATTTCTTGGCCCGTTCGCCCTCCGACAGATCGCCGCGCACGCCGGCGGCCAGGGCCGCGCGCTTGACCAGGCGTGCGACCTCCTGGTCGTTCAAGCGATCGGCACCGACGGCTCTGCCTTGACCAGCAACGCGCCGGAACAGAGGTCCGTGCGCAATGTGCGCCAGTCTTAGCCAGGTCTGCAGAGCGGCCACCGGGCAGGTGGCGTCGGAGGAGCCGCGGCCGACCTCGACCTCGCGCCAGCCGGTTTTGCCGCGCAGGGTCACCAGCACGCCCTTGTCAGGAAAAAACTCAATCCAGCCCGAAGAATCCTCGGTCTGGTCGCGACCAATGTCGAGCCCGACGATTTCGGATCGGCGAAGGCCGCCGGCAAAACCCAGAAGCAGCATGGCGCGGTCGCGCAGACCACGCAGCGTGCCGCGGTCGAGGGTCTCGAGCATGGCGATCAGATCCTCGGGCAGGATCGCTTCCTTCTGCCGGGGAGGGGAGGCGTGGGTGTTGCGAACGCCAGCCATCACCGTGGCGATATGCCGGTCCTTGCGGTCCAGCGGCTGGCCGCGCTGGGCAAAATTCCAGGAGAGCGACGAAAGCCGGCGCTCGATAGTTGAAACGGTGTTGGGCTTTTTGTCGCCAGTGGCCGTACCTGACGCGCAGGCGGTGATGTAGAGCCCGACGGTCTGCGGATCAGGTGGGAGCACTTCCAGACCCTGCCGGCGCGCCCAGGCGCAAAAGTGCTTCCAGTCGGCTGCGTAGGCGCGGCGCGTGTTGGCCGAACTCGCCGCCTCGATATAATCGCGCGCGCGGCCGGCGAGCGCCTCAAGATGCGCAGGCAGGCTGGGATTGGCAATGGCTGGAAGGGGAGGGGACGAGGCTAGGTCGGCATCGCCCATCTGCATGACGATATCGACGATGTCGGGCATGTCGTCATCGCCGGAAGCAGCCGATGATCGTTGCGCGTCGCCAGCCATGCTCATGCCGCTTCGATATCCGTTTGGGAGAAGTCTTTGCCGACGAAAAGCAGCGGTTCATCCGCACGCTTTGCCAAAGCATAGGACAGGCAATCGGCAAAATTCAGCGCCGCCGGATGGTGGCCCTGGCCGTAGGCCAGCCAACCCTGGGTCGCAAGATCAACCAATTCGGAGTCGACAGGAATGATGTCGGCCTCGATTTTGCGCAGCCAAAGATCGATCTCGGCCAATACGTGTTCGCCGCGCCTGCTGACCAGCACCATGCGTGCCTCGAGCACGCAGGTTGCCGGGACCAGACGGATTGGGTCCAAGACCAGCGCTCGTTCCAGCCTTGCTGCCTCAGGCTCGCTCCGAAGGATCGCTACAACGGCTGAGGTATCGATCACCATCAATTAGGGATTCCATGCTCGTCATACCCGATGATCTCCTCGTCGCTGCGACTATCCAGTTCAGGCAATCGTGCAACTCTTTCTCGGATGGCGCGCAATTCTGCCAGCAGACGCTCCTGAGCGGTCTCTCCAAAGCCCAAGCGATGCAAGCGCTCGCTAAGGGCCTGATGAATGGCTGCTGTCTTACTGATACCCTGGCGGCGTGCGAGTTCATCGGCGAGAGCAACGGTGGCCGGATTTTTGATGTTCAGGGACACGAAAGACTCCAAAATTCTACCTTTCTGGCGTATTCTACCATGGTCCCCTAGCCCTCGTATACAACGAATGATAATGCAACATTATCATTCGTTTTACAGTTTCGACAGGCGCAGCGCTTTTTGTCCATTTTTGTTGCTAAAAGCGCCGCCGTGATTCATCTTGTTTTCGATGATTCTGCGGCCCAAACCCTCTCCGCACCACTACGCCACGCTTGCCGGTGCCCCTTCGACCGTGCCGATGGCAACAGTGCCGGCCTGGCTGCGCCGAGCCGTCGCGGATGCGCAAGGCCTTGCGGGAAAAGAATTCGAGGACATTGCCATCACTGTCGGCGCTGCCATCGGCGCGCTCGATGCGGTGGTCCGCCGGCAGGAGCGGTGGGCCGGCGCCTGGCGGTAGCGGCTGGCGCTTTCAGCGGCCGCGGCAACAGCAAAACAGGCCGGCCGCGTCGAGGATGAAAGCGCGCTGCGCGACGCCGTGCTGCTCACACGACCGGGCGATTTTTTGTCCGTCGGTCCCGCCGGATCGATGCTGCTGGCTTGGCGCCGGCTGGCCGGCACGCCTGCCGAGAAACTGCTGACCGAGGCGAGCATCGGCGCGGTGCTGGATGACCTCGGTCTCCGCCGCGACGACAACGCAGTCAGCGACCTGGCGGACGAGCTTCGACAGCTTTCCGCAGGTATCGGAATGGTCGGCATGCTGACCGGCGCGTTCACGGCCGCCGAAAAATATGGCTTCGCACGAGCCTTCGGATGCTGGCTCGCCGACGCCCTGCTGGCGCAGCGGCTGGGCTGGGCACACGCGGTGCCGCTGCTGGGCGCTGAAGCGGCCCTGGGCGCAAGCGCGCGCCCGCGCCGATCGGCAGCCGGCTCTGTGGCGACAGGAATTGAGACAAATCCTGAACGTGCCAAAAGTCTGCTGGCCGCCCAGGCGCGCGCTGCGCTGCGCGCCATCGATCTTTTCGCCGAGCTCGAGCGCCGAGCGGGCCGGCTGCTTGCCGTCGCCCCAAAACTCAGGGCCAAGGCGGCGGACCGTGGTGGAGCAACTCTTGTCTGACGATGCGACCGTGGCATCACAACAGATCGCCGGCATGAGCGACCGCGGCCTTCGTCGCCTGTTCGACCGGCTGGTCGAACTCGGCGCCGTGCGCGAGCTGTCCGGCCGCCCGGCCTTCCGCATCTACGGGATCTGACGATCATGGCGGAGGCAGTGCGCAGGCGAGGAGGGAGCCGGTCAGATGAGCGTCGATCAGGCGAACGGCGATCAGCTGACCAGCTGTTTGACCGGGAGCTGGATCACCTGCCGCCGGAGGCGCGCTGGCGCGAATGGATGCATCGCGTCGAGGCAACGATTTTTGCGGCGAGCGAGCCGGTCAACCGCGAAACGCTCGCCCGCATCGTCGGCAAAAGCTGCAGCATTGATCTCCTCATCGACGACATCCGCGAAGAACTGCGCGGTCGACCCTATGACCTCGTCGCCGTCGCCGGTGGATGGAAGCACCTGACCCGGCCTGCCTATGCAGACGCCATCCGCAGTGCAGTCGGCGGTAGCGAGCGCGCGGCAGACCTCACGCAGTCAGAGGTGCTGGTGCTGATGTGCATCGGCTACTTCCAGCCGATCACCCGAGCCGAGTTGTCGTCTTTCTTCGGCAAGGAGATCAGTCGCGATTTTATTGGTCATCTGCGCGGTGCCGGCCTGATCGCTTCCGGTCCGCGTAGCCCGACGCCGGGAGCGCCCTACACTTATGTCACGACCAAAGAATTCCTGCTGGAGTTCGGGCTCGACACGTTGCGCGATTTGCCGGATTTCGAGGCGCTCGAGGATGCCGGGCTGCTGTCGAAGGAGAAGCTGCTGGCGGGGGAGATCATGCCGGACTTTGCGGGCGTCCGAGAGGGTGTCGGAGGCGAACTCGACGAATAGCCGCGGCTTATTGTTTGTGAGGCTTGTCCGAAATTCGTAGCATATTTCTGATGTCTCAACCGTGATCTCGTCCGAAATAGGACTAGATTGTTCGGACAAAGTCCCCAGCGTTAACCCGCCAATCGCCGCCCGAAGCTCGAGTTGTCGCGGAGCCTCAACAGGTTTCCTAGGTTAGGTCGACGCGACTGATAGGTGGTTTGGAGCGTCGGCGCATGTCCCAATCACAGAGGCGTGGGGCACGTTGGACAGGTTGACCTGGCTTCGCTCAAGGTGCTCACTCCAACGACGGGGAGGGGACACGGCATTTGACCGGCCTGCGATCACTGATGCGCATGATCGCGTTTACAGGGACAGCAGGCTCAGCCGCGTTGGCCGGAACGGAAGAGCTCTCGCTCGCTATGCCGGGACAAGCTTCTTGACCTCGATCTCAGCCGAATTCGGCATGTCATCGGCTTCGTACTTGCGGACCCTGGCGATGATGTCCTTGGCGCGCGTGATCTTGTCGTTGCGCCATTGGGCCACTTCGTTCGCCGACAGGTTCTCGAACACTTTGAAGAAGTAGTCCTTCTGGGTGTAGCAGCCATAAAAGCCCAGGCCGACGATCCATTTTTCGAGGCCGTACGAATCGTAGACATAGCCGGCTTCTGCGTTCCAGAATTTGACGAGGCGGACGGTTGGCTTGATCAAATAGGAATTGTTGCCGTTGACAGTCTCGAGCGTGCTGTTGAAATCGTTCGGGTTCGTGCTTTGCCACTCATCGGGACCCTTGGGGATCTGATACGTCGTGCCCCACGAGAACAAGGCGGGCACTAGGTCGAACTTGATATGGTTGAGCTCCAGCACCACCGTGGGGCTCGATTGGTAGAGTTCGGAGTTGGCGTATTTCTGCTCGGCGAACTTACGCAGTCGGGTGAGGTAGGTCTGTGGGTTCAGTCCGCCTTTTTCAAAAACGATCATGTAGTCAACGTCCGAGTGCGCATCCATCTTGCGGGGAAGGATCGTGCCACGGGTGTGCGAGCCGAACCGGAAATGCGACGTTAGGCCATCACCGGCGACCGTGAAATAACTGGCCAGCCGGGAGCTCAAGGTCGTGACCGAGGTCGCGATCGAGGCCTTCTCGTCGGCCGAGAGCACCGCGTCGCTTGCACGGGATACGAGGTAGCTATTGACAGTCATTGGTGGGAACCTTTGTCGACCGCGTGCTTGGCTTCGCCGGCGTTAATGCCGTCGCGGGCCTTCTTAAAATCGCGGTCTGAAAAAGCAGGGCTTGCCTGGTTCAGTTCATCGCGCCGCGTGGTGAAGCCTTTCAGGGCGGTCAGCACGGTTTCGGCATCGGGCGTGTTGTCGAGTTCGACCTCGCGGAAAACGCGGGAATTGTTGCGTAGCGCCAGGTACTGGTCGCCCGAACTCTTATGGTCAGCCGACTTCTCACCGGGTTTCAGGAACGTCATCAGCGACGTGAGGACGGCAACGCAAAGCGCCATGGAACCCGCGACGACAGGATAGTCCTTGAAAAAAGCAGCGCCCGCTGCGGTGCTGAGGATCACCGAGGGAATGCCGAAGACATAGTTCCACACCGCCCAGCGCGCTGAAGCGTTGAAGTGCGCTTTGCCGGAATGAATACAATCTTCTTCCATGCGGAGAAGTTCGTCTGTCACGCGTTCCCGCGTCACGTCGGACATGATGTCTCCTTTGCAGAGAGAACTAGCACGCCTCGCATGGTCAAGCTGCGGAATTTCAATCTATCCCCTTCTTTCAGCGGGTTAATCTGGGACGGTCTGTCGAAGCAACAGCTGCGGCTTGGTTAGGGAATACTGCTGCCGGAGGCGCTTGACGCGCCGCAGTGCCGACGTCTCTTTCCTGCGCTACTAGCTCCCGTCGGACACGGGGCTCGATGCGGCTGAGGCCATTTTCGCTTCTAGCCGAGAGGCCTTTTCCGGGGTGTCAATGTACTGAGAAAGAGCAGGTTTCGGCCCGAAGATATGCCGCCAGACGATCTGGATTTCATTGTTGTGTCGGCGGACCTCGGTGCTGATCGTCGGTACGAGATGCGCATGGGCACAAATCAGCGCATCGCTTGACCGGTCCTGGCCGACGGTCATCCTGTACGCGAATTGAGCGATTGTTCGATTGAACCGGCGAATTTTGTGCTTATCCGTGACGTCGCGGTGCCGTGACAGGACGCCAAACGGCTGACGCTTGCTTGAACCGAGCACCAGCATGCGGGCGGTCAGGGGAAAGATCAGCTCGATGTCACCGGAGTGATCGTAGGGGGTGCGTGCGAGCAGCGGTTTGCGCGGGTCATAGGTGCACACCGGATTGTCGGAGGTGAGGAATGGGATGTCGGTCTTGTTGTGAAGAACCTCGAATCCAAGCCGAAAGCAGAGATCGCCGAACGTCTGGAATTCGTCCTCCATCGCGAGCAGAGTTTCTTGCGGATTGATGCCGACCGGGACTGTGTCGAACTGACCGGCGTAGCGTTCCAAGTCTGGGGGCAGTTTACCGATTTCCTCGAGCACCTTGCATTCGCTTCGCAGCTTAGCCTCCAGCATAAGCGCAATGCGATCACGGGTCGCCGGAACGCGCGTGCACATGATCGTTTGCATGCCTTGGACATTGAAGGATAAAGCCGGTGAAAGACGACGTGCTTGAAGCGCACGGACGGTCTCCGGCCAAACGGTCTCGATCGGATTCCAGAGGTCTTCGAATCTGTGGTTTTCTTGACCGCCACCGGGGAGTTTCTGAGAGTAATAGTAGTTCTCGTACCCAGTTGCCCTCGGCTGCTTCGGCAGCGGTGCCTCTGGCGCCTCGGCCCGATAGACTTGGACGCGGCCGCGGTCATCGGCGAAGCCTTCCATATAGGTGACCGAGATGAAGTGGTGTTTTCGGTTTGTCCGTCCCGCCCCGCTGCGGACCGGATTGAAGATGCTAAATGGCCTCACATCGCCGTCGATGGGGACGTCTCCCCATTTGCCAAAATAGAAGGGTGACTGCTCCATGGTCCTGTGGTCGGTCTCCCCGGTCACTGCACCTTGTCGGGCATGACCCTGCGGATTGGCATCCTCAGCTTCGGCTCTTCACGAAGCGCCGCGTGGCGTCCGTTTTCACCACCCGGATCGAATTGTACTGGCTGGCGAGTACCTTGTAGTCGACGATCAGCTTGCGGGTCATCAGATAGGCCAGAGCGGGGTTTATGCGCCTCGGCTCCCAGCCGTACCGCTCGGCGACCTGGCCTGTATCGTGGGGCATCAACGGGTCGTTGATCAGGTCGGCAGCGATACGCAGCGCGTCATCTTCGGGCGACCAATCCATGAAATATTTGTCGAATGTGGCAAACAGGTCCTCCTTGGGCAAGACGCGGCCGAAGCTGACGGAAACCAGATCGCGCAGCTCGTGCAGAGCGTCCTCGATGTCCTCCTCTGACGCTTCAATGGTGGCCGCCAGCTCATCTACCCCTTTCTGAGGGTGCGAGAACATTGCATCCGACGTCTCCTCAACAAAGATCTTGGCAATTGCCGTTGCGACCTTGGAGTAACCCGTCGCCGGCTGCACAGCCGCAATGGGCGCTGGGCCGAGCTGCGGCTTGCGTGTCACGCCATGGATGTCGTTCACCAGATTGCGCACGCCTTCGTCTAGGCGCGCGGCATCAAGTTCTGGCGAGAGCATGCCCGACAGAAGCGGCGGCAATTCCCGTGCCGCGACACCGTAGCGAAGGGCTATGAAGCGCGCCTGCCCAGAGATGCGGCGGACCAGGCCGGCATCCATCTCCTGCTGGACCCACGGCTTCTGCATGGCGCTCGGAGTCAGCAGCACGATGAAATGCGTGCAGTTGCCCAGTCCCTCGTCGATTTTGCGGCGCAAGGAATCTCCGGAACGGATCTCCCATTCCGCCCACCAGGTATCGATTCCATCCGCCATCAGGGCGCGCGCGACCGTCTCTGCTAGCTCGCGATCGTCGAACGAGTAGCTGAGAAAGGCTTTCGGGGAGCCCTGTTGCAGGGGCAGGAACACAGTCGACGCCTGCTCATTGTCGCTCATCTTGTCCTTCACCAGCGCGAGAAGCTGCGGCGAGCCCTCAATACTGAGCCGCAAATCGTCAAGGGCTTCTCCAAGGACCAGGACAGTGGGAAATTCGCCTGTATCAGGATGGCGAATGGCACTGAACCTCTCCCACAGCTGTTCCTTGATGCTCTCGACAGCCGCAGCTTCAAAATCCTTTGCAAAATCCCCCGAATCAAACGGCCGGCCATTGTATCGCATGCCCATATTGAGTCCTCGTGTTGGTCCCTTGATATGAACATACGCAGAACAAATATCAAAGGGAGGCCATTGAAAAACCACGGTAGATTACGGGTCCGGTACCGGAAATCTTTCGAGTTTCCGGAGCTGAGGGATCCATATTGAGGACAATGGCGTGACGGCAGGACTTGAACCTGCGACCTCCTCGCCCCTAGATAGCGGTGTCACGCACCACCCAGGTCGAAAGCGAGGCGCTCTATCCTCTGAGCTACGCCACGATCTGCCTATGCATCGTTGTCCACGACCAGCTGCGGCTTCTTACGCTTCAACCGGTTCGATCTCTCCTCGGCCGCCTTCTTGATCTCGGCGGCCTTTTCCAAGGCAAACGGCCTGGCGGCCTCGATCAGGCCATCGAAATGATAGCGGTTCGTCATGCTGCCATTGGGCGTGTTGCGCCGTTCCTCCCGGCCAAGAAGTTTAAGGGCCTCGAGGGCGGCAATGCGTTTCTGAATGGTGCGGGGCGTCACCCCGATTGCCTTGGCGATCGTCTCGACCGAGGGGTGGGGCAGGTTGTCGGGCAGCCACCAGTACTGGACCAGGTGGATGATGATGTTCATGTCGAGCGCATCGAGGCCGAGAGCCTGCTGCTTCTCGATGATGATGTTGGGGAAAGCGCTCCAGCCCGTGGCCATGAGTGCCTTGGTCCACTTCTTCTCGTTGGTGCGTAGCTTGTCGACGTCTGCTTTGGCGGTTTCTGGCTGGGCCATATGAGGCTCCCTGTGGTGAACTGCATCCAGATATGGTGGTTTCCCGTGATGACGCAAGGGCATTGGGGACGGTTCTGCATTCAGGGGGAGGGTGTTTCAAGGTTCGTCCGGCCTATGTCCCTGGATTCAGGGGCCGGGGAACCGCGCTGCGCCCGAAGAAGAGGACTTGATAATATGAAGTGTTGATCAGACGAACCGTGCTATATGCAAGCGATAAGATAGGGACCCCCCGACCAGAGGTTCACCCGGGGTGTTGACAAAGAGAGCGTCAATACCCATACTTTGGACGTGAGCATCGCTCCGGGGTTGGCGCCAGGCGCCAGCCGAACTTTTCAAAACGAAGGCCCGGCTAGTCCGGGTCTTTGTTTTTTATCCATTCAAAGCAGCTGTATTTGATGCCGCAGGATGCCAGGTCCTCGGGCGGCAGGTGCGCGTCGATCAAACGCTTGTGGTCCATCAGGGCCCTGTAGGGCCGGTAGGACGGGTCATAGCCGCCCTTGGCCATCGGATAGAGGTAGAGATCGGCGATTTGCAGCATCGGTGTGGATTTGGTTCTGCCGCGGGGCTCCCCGCGCACGATGTCCCTAAACTCCTCGGCAGTTAACGACCCGTAGCTGGCGGAGTTGGCGCCGTCGAACGGCATCCCTTGCGTCTTCAGGATCCGCGTGTAGGCCACCAGGTCGCGGTCCTCGGCTTTGCCGGCGCGCTCGAAGAACACGCGCAGCTTGCGGTCCTGGCTGCGGGCATATTTGGCGGCGCGCTCGATCAGGATGCAGTAGGCGGTCTTGCACATGAACCAGAGCTGGTCCCGGTACCGGTCGCGGTAGCGGGCAACATAGCCCGGTCGGTCGATGACTGCGGCGATGCCGATCACGGGCAGCGCAAGCAGCATTCCCTGCAAATCTCCCAGGAATTCAAAAGCGGACTCCGGCTTCTTCAGCCAGCCGAAGTCGCCACGACCGCCCCGGATCGCCCAGGAGTGAAGCGGATAGGTGATTCCGTGCTTCTGGCAGAAGGCCTTGTGGCGGGCATAGAGCTCATCGACGTCTTCCTCGTTGATGAGGATGCCGCCGAGGGCGAAATAATCCATCTCGTCCCGCCGCTTCTCCTTTGGTTGTCGGTCTGGCTCGCGGCTGCCGCTATCATCGAGGTAAAGGTGGATTTCACGGTCCGTCACGGGCAGGCTTTCATTGTCCGCACAGCTTGGCGCAAAAACCGCAGGCTGCATAGCAATCTGATGACCCGGCCGGGCGAGGGGTTGAGCGCGGCGGCTTCTTGGCATTGCGTTCCGCTTTTCACGGATCATCCGTCACAAGGAGCAGCTTGCCCTCGTTCTCAAATCCGATATCCAGTTTAGATTAGCCTTCTCAATCGGGGATGGACGCGGATGCTTCTATGGCCAAGACCTCCAAGCCCGCGATCTCCTGCATCACCTTGCCGGCGATGCCCTGCAGATCGCCGTACATTCCGACGGTCGACTCGATGACACCCTGGATCTGAGCCTCCCGCTTTGCCCACAGGCGGATTGTGGCTTTCCTTTCCTTGGCAAGGTCGTCCTGCATATCGGAGAATTTCTCGACGATCGCCTCGACCCGGTGGCGAAACCTGGGGCCAGTCAGATAGCCGTAGACCTGCTCCATCTTGGTGGCCTGGCCGTCCTGGGCGAGGCGGGAGTTGGCGAGCTCGATGAGGGACTGCCGGAGCATGATCGCGATCGGAATCGCGCATTTGGGATGGGCGATGTAGACGCCATCCACCAGATCGAACGTTTCGACCCCCGCAGGCAGCGCCTCGGAGATCATCAACGCGATGTCTGCCTTGGCGGCGCGCTGGTCTGTCCGCAGCTTGCCCAGCCAGCCTTGGCTCCAGTTCTTGGTGCGTTTTGATTCCCACAGGATCGCGCCGCACGGCTGGCCGGCCGGTCCCACCACGCGTTGCAGCACGTCACCACCGAACTCACCCTTGGCGACCGGTTCGATGATGTCCATCGGGAACCGGCTGGCGATCAGCGACTCCAGCTCGAGCTCAAGGACCTCGCCCTGAAGCTGCTGAGATCCTTGCTCGGCGCGGCGCTTCAGCTCCTCGATCTGGCGCTGCATGCCGGCAATCTGTTCCTCTTTCTCGGCCACCTTCATCTTGAGGCCGTCTTCGGCTTCGGTCCTGGCCTTGACGCGGACGGCGTCCAACCCTTCCTGGATCCTCTTTTCGATGGTCAGCGCCATTTCGCGCTTTTCATCGTCGAGCGCCCGCTGCTGCTTCATAAATTCGGCCTGCTGCAACTGCGCCGCAGCGAGCTTTTCGTCCCGCGCCCTCAGCGTCGTTTCCATCTCGCCCAGCCTCCTGTCCTTGTCCTCAAGGTCGGTCGAGACGAGAAGTTTTGCCTTGCGGGCCTCTTCGGCGGCGATGGCGGCACGTTCGAGCTTGAGTTTTTCGGCGACCTGGCTGTCGATGTCATCCCGGGCGGCGTCGATAGCCGCCTGCTTGCGTTGAACCTCCTCCTCCCTGGCCGTCATGGCGGCGTTGCTCTGCGCCAGTCGCCGTTCATATTCCTCGCGCGTGGCCGCAATCAGCGGCGCCGCGAGCGACTCATTGAGCTTGATGTCGGTCTTGCAGCTCGGGCAGCTGATTGTCGGCTCACTGAGAGTCCTGGGCTGGACAGTCATCAGGCAGATCCTCGCAAGGGAACGTGGTGCAAAAGAACGCCTCAAAGTATACAGGATTGCAGAGCGGCCGAATAGAACAAAGAGTGAACTTGCCAGTTATCCCCCGGAGAGGGTACCTGCTTGGTCACCTCTTCGACCGAACCGTGGTGAGGGGAGCAAAAGTGCTGACCGCAGATGAAGGGCTATGAGTTTCTGGATCAATTGCTGTCCGAGGAGCGCACCGCTCTGAACAGCAGCCTCGATCGGTTTCTCGTGTTGAACCCGTCGCTGGCCGATCTTCAGATCAACGTTGTATTCGAGAAAGAGCCAAAGGGTGATGAAATCATCCGTGTGGGCCGCAAGGTATTGCCAGACATTGAGCGTTTCCAGGAGACCCTCAAATCATATCTTGCGCAACAGGAGATAGCGCTTCCGGTGCTGCAGATCGATGTCGGGACACCTTAAGATCAAGGCTCGGCCAAAGCGGAGGCCGTTGCGGCGAAGCCGGTAAGCGCGAACGGAACTTTCAAATCGATAGACTACTTGGCCTCGAGTTCTATGAAACGGAAGTTGCTTCGCAAGTGCCCCAACGCTAGTGTTCGCTTCAAAGTACGCGCGGGGGCGCAGTGGGGTTTAGATACAGAAAGTCATTGAGGCTTATTCCCGGCGTTCGCCTGAACGTCACCGGGAAGGGGCTCAGCAGTGCCTCCTTTGGCAAGCCCGGCTCCACATTGAACATGGGCCGTGGCGGCATTCAGAGCACTGTTGGTCTTCCCGGTTCGGGCATGTCCTATTCTTCCAAGCGCAGCGGCAAATCCGCTCTTTTTCTGGGTTTATTGATCGCAGCACTCGTGGCCCTGATCTACCACGCCGCCAGAGGGAGCCGTGCGGCGCAAGTCTCCTTGCTTGTTATCGGCGTCGTCGGTGTGGGGGCGGCCTTGATGGCCCAGAATTCCGACACAAAATCCAGCGCTATGCCAAACCCGACATTGGCACCCCGAACCGATCGCCAGGAACCAGGGCAGACCAAACCGCTGCCGCCGGCAAGCCGCGACATCAGCCCTTCGAATCTGCCGCCATTTGTGAAAGCAGCCAAAGCGCCGGTTCAGCAGGACGCACCTGTTGGCGATAGCTGGCCCACCTCCGCTGGTGATCAGAAAACGCCAAGCACGTTATCGGGAGCCGATCCGGGTTCCTCGGTAGCGGTCGAGCCGCCGCCAGGCGAGCACTTCCCAACGGCAGTCGTGACCAGGACGGCGAATATCCGTTCGGATCCTTCAATGGCCGGGGCCGTGGTGAGTCAGGTGCCGGCGGGCAGCACTCTGACAGTCGTCGAAATCAACGGTCGCTGGACGCGGATCAGCAAGGACGATGTCACTTTAGGGTGGATCAACCGGTCGCTACTCGCGGCGCAGCCTTCCTACCAGTAGCACACCGGGCTCCTGCCACCGGGCCTGCTGTAGGCGCTCCGGCCCCCGCATAAACGCCCATTGCGCATCAGGTCGTATGGGCAATCGCATCTGCCTACCACGGCGTCTCTGACAGGCTCGCCCGAGGCATGCTCGGAAACGCTGCCGTCATCTGATGCAGCTGCTGGAGCGACCGGTGTGTTCGAAGTCAGCTCGACCGGCTTCGCCTCGCTGAGATAGTCGCCATGGATCCATCCGATCTGTGCGGAGACCGTCACATTGTACCAGTCTCCCTGTTGACCGTTTGTCTGGACCAGGTCGCCCAGTGGAAGCGTGGTGATGATACGCGCCTCGGTGTCCGGCGCGACCCTGACACGGACGTTTTTGGTGGTGTACAGCCAGCGAACCAACGTGGCGGGGCTAGGCTTCTGGGCAGCCACCGCGTCGGGCTTTGCATAGGCAATCGAGCTGCTGCTCGGTTGTACCCGAGGCGCCGCGGTGGTGGTTGCCGCGGGGACCGCGGGCGGGGCGGGGGGTGGCGACCGGGCGTCGATGCTCGACATGGCCCACCCGATTGCGCAGAAAACCGCGATGCCCCAGCCGATCCGTTGTTGGCTGACCATTTCACCCTCCCTGCACAATACAAAACAGAGCAGTCCGCGAAAGTCGAATCGACTTTTGGGTGGCTAAATCTCAAGTCAATTGACAGCAGAAACCGAGCATCTGTAGATAGGGAGGGGATTGAAAATTGGGGCGGGCAAGCGCATCGACGCGCTTTGCAATTCCGGTTTCAATAATTTTTGGACGCTACCTGCCGAGTGCCGGGAGACCCGGGCTTGCGGGAAGCGATATTTCGGCGAAAAAGGCGAGTAAAATGTCCAACCAATTTGATCAGATACCGTTTGGGGCGGCAGAGTTCGCGGATAACCCCGAACCTCGGTGCCCGTGCCTCCTTCTGCTCGACACCTCCTATTCCATGAGCGGAGCGCCGATCGACGCGCTGAACCAAGGCCTTGTCGCTTTCAAGGACGAGCTCGCGGCCGACAGCCTGGCGATGAAACGTGTCGAGGTCGCCATCGTCACCTTCGGACCGGTCAACATCGTCGCGCCGTTTCAGACCGCTGACCTGTTTACGCCTAGTACGCTAGCGACCAGCGGCGACACCCCAATGGGTGCGGCGATCGAGCAGGGCCTCGAGATGTTGCGACGTCGCAAAGATGAGTACCGCGCGAACGGCATCTCCTATTACCGGCCCTGGGTGTTTCTGATGACGGACGGCGCGCCCACGGACAGCATCGTCGCTGCCGAAAACGCGGTCAAATCCGGCGAGGCGGCAAAGGCGTTTTCGTTCTTCGCCGTTGGCGTCGAGGGTGCCAACATGGACATCCTCGCCAAGCTCTCCACACGCCAGCCGCTGAAGCTAAGTGGCCTCAAATTCCGCGAGCTGTTCTCATGGCTGTCCGCATCGCTGTCGGGCGTCTCTCAGTCGCAGGTCGGACAGACCGTGGCCCTCCAGTCCCCCGCAGGCTGGGCTGAGGTGTGATGTCTTGGCGCATAGCGTCGGCTAGCGCCATCGGCACTTCGCATGTCACGGCCGGCAAGCCCTGTCAGGATAATTCGGTCCATGCCCTGATCGAGAGCAGGGAAGGTCCAATCCTCGCGGCCGCTGTCTGCGACGGCGCTGGCAGTGCGGCGCACTCGGAGGTTGGGTCTTGGCTAGCCGGGCAGAACCTGCTGGAGCTCATTTTCGTGCACTTCGCGGAGAACGGTGCGCTCGATCAGATCGACCGGCCAAAAGCGTTGGGCTGGGTGACCGAAATTGCCGAGCGCATCGCTGCTCATGCGCGCGCACTCGGGCACGAGGTGCGCGATTATGCATGCACGCTGCTTGTTGCCATCCTCGGCCCCACAAGCACGGTGTTCTTTCAGGTCGGTGACGGCGCAATGGTCGTTTCGCACGGCAGTGAAGACGGATGGTCCTACGTGTTCTGGCCGCAGCACGGCGAGTTTGCCAACACGACCAACTTCGCCACGTCATCAAATGTCGCGGATGTCCTCGAATTCGAGTTCGCGCCGCGGCGCATTGACGAAGTCGCGCTCTTCTCCGACGGTATCGAGAACCTCGTCCTGCACCAGGCTTCGCGCAGCGTCCATCAGCCCTTCTTCGATACGATGTTCCCGGCCGTGAGACGATCGGCGGTGGCGGGCGAGGACTCTACGCTGTCGGATGGGCTGAAGGCCTATCTGCTTTCGCCGCAGATCTGCGAGAGGACCGATGATGACAAGTCGCTGATCCTGGCCACGAGATCGCCAGCTGAACCGAGGGTGGCCGCAAAATGAATGCCAAGGTCCGCGAGGTGTTCACCCTGCGAGGGGAAGCCCTCAAACTTGGCGAGATCGTCGGCCAGGGCGGCGAGGGCGCCGTCTACGACTTGGCTGCACACAAGAACCATGTCGCCAAGATCTACCACCGGCCCCTCGAGCAGCAGAGGATCGACAAGATCCGTGCGATGGGCAAGATCAAGACCGGTTCACTCGAAAAGCTGACGGCCTGGCCGACGGGGCTGGTCTGCTCCAAGGATAGCAAGCCCATCGGGCTGATCATGCCGAAGATCAGCGGTCGCAAGAGCATCCATCAGCTCTACAGCCCCAAAAGCCGCAGAACCGACTTTCAGCGGGTTGATTGGCGATTTCTGACCCGTGTGGCGGCAAACACCGCGAGAGCATTTGCGGCCGTTCATGACAACGCCTGCGTCATCGGCGATGTGAACCACGGCGGTGTGCTGGTTGCGCAGGACGCTACCGTGCGCCTGATCGACTGCGACAGCTTCCAGGTCTCCTATCTGGGCCAGCAATATCTTTGCGAGGTGGGCATCGAGACCTTCACACCGCCGGAGCTGCAGAGCAGATCGTTTTCGGGCATCGTGAGGACGCCCAATCACGACAATTTCGGTTTGGCCGTGATGGTGTTCCTGTTGCTGTTCATGGGAAAACACCCCTTTGCCGGCCGCTACGCGGGAACCGGCGACATGCCGATCTCGAAGGCGATCGAGGAGTACCGCTTTCCCTACGGGGCGAACGCCCCCGCGGTCGGAATGGCGAGGCCTCCGAGTTCCCCCGAACTCGCCATCGTCGGCCCACGACTTGCAAAGATGTTTGAGGATGCCTTCTCGCAAAGGGGAACGTCGGCTGGCAGGCCCGTGGCCCGGGACTGGGTGGCTGCCTTGGCCGAACTTGAAGCTAACCTCAAGCAGTGCTCCGCCAATTCCAGCCACTGGTCACTTGGCTCATCGCCGTGCCCTTGGTGCAAAATGGAAGGCGCTACGGGCGTCCCGCTCTTCTCCACCGTTGTTCCCGCCGGCGGGGCGACGCTTTTCGATATCGCCGGATTCCAGCGGCAGGTGGACGCCATCCCACATCCCGGGCCGGTGCCGACCGTCCCCGAAACGAATGTGACACCAGATCCCAACGCCTTGAAGCTCAAGGGGCACGCGCGCCGCACCAACTTCCGGGCCGGAATAGCGGCCGCAGTGGTTGGCGTCGCTGGCTTGATGATGGCGCAGATCTGGGTGCTGGGCATCGCCTTGGGGGTCTTTCTGGGGTTGAGAGGTTTCTTGAACAGGGACAGTGAGGCTGCGGAATACCGGCGCGTCGCCGCCGAGGCCGCCACCCAGTGGAAAAACGCGCAAACCACGTGGATGCAGAGGGCCGGGCCGGACGCTTTCGACAGGCAAAAAACGGTGCTCGCCGGGCTCAGGCGCGAATGGGACATCTTGCCTTCCAAACGGGTAGCCAGGATCTCGGAGCTCGAGCGCAACCGCCGTCAGGCGCAACTGCACCGGTTCCTGGACAACTTTGAAATCTCATCGGCAAAGATCGAGAGCATCGGACCGGGCAAGAAACAGGTCCTGGAGTCGTATGGCATCGAAACAGCGCTCGATGTCGAGAGAAACAAGCTTTACAGCGTGCCTGGATTCGGACCCAAAACCGCGCAGAAGTTGTTGAATTGGCGAAAGTCCGTCGAAGCCCGCTTCGTCTTCGACCCCTCCCGAGCGATCGATCCACGCGATATCGCGCAGATCGACCAGGACATTCTCGGCGACCGCAAGCGGCTGCAGGGCGCCTTGGTTCTCGGTCTTGAGCAACTCAAGCAGACAAGAGCCCAGATTCTTGCCGCCCGTGAACACAGTCGCCCGGAAATGGAGCGATTGCGATTGGTATTGGATCAGTCGTCGGCAAACGTTGCCGCGATTTCAGGTTGAGACGGCTAACGATGGTTCGCCAATCAGGCTCGGTGAGTTGTGGCATACCTTCATCACCCTGGTTGCGCGTCACTGTGAATTACCGATTTCACCTTGTTGGAGGCCTCGACGGTTTTTGCCGGCCGGAGCGTTGACTTGAAGAGAGGTGAACGGCGGCTTTGCGCCCAATTGCAGCCGCTCCGGTGTCGTCGACCGGCTCCCAAAAGCGGACATCCGCCAGCCCTTGGCACGACGTCCAATTCGGACGGTAACGGACTTGGACGATACCTACTCTGAATTGGGCAAGATTGACCACGTCGCCCTTACTTGGCCCGCCAGCTTCTGGCCCTGGCGAGACCGGAGTAGGCACTGCCTGAACTTGAGAGGGAGCTGGAAGCCAACGGGATTCTCAAAGTGAAACAGCGAACGAGCGCGATTCGCCGCCTGCTAATGCTGCATTTACTGGCTAGCGAGACCTGGACGAAATTTGGATACCGCCCACGGCGAGGAAGCGTTCGCCGGGAAATCCGATCGACCGCATGTATTCTCCACCCGCAATACCCAGCATGGTTGCAGAAAGGCCGAGCCATTCGGCCACGAGACCTATTGTGGCCGCCAGGGCTCCGGAATCGCGCCACACCAAGCTCTCCGGATTGTTGTACGCCGCTGAGACCTTGTCCATGTCGGCCACGAACCGAAGCGTGCAGCCTGCGGCCCCCGGAAGCAGCTGGACCACCTCCGCCCGATTTAATGCAGCCGAGCCAGCGCGGTGGTTGAGCTCAGCGAACCCATGCCTGGGCAAGTATAGCCTCGGCTGCCCATCGTTTGCGCACATCTGGCAGACTATATGGATGCAGTGAAGCCCGCCCGCCGCCGGCGCTGGCCGCCGCTCAATCTCGATCCCGGCGCGCCCGACGCCGCCGTTCGTGACCGTTCTGGCCGAATGCCAGAGCACCGCCTCGATATCCGACCAAGCAATATCACCCCCGACGCTTGATCGGCGGGCCTGCAGCGTTTCCTGGAAGGCGTGCTCATGCGTTGGCTGCGGCGGGTCCAGCACCGATAGGGTGCAGTCGGGCGGGAGCCACGCAACCCATTTCCCTGCTGGCGTTCGAGGGTGGGGTTCGTCAGTGAGGAGTCCAGCCAAGGGCCTGCCATGTGTTGAAGTGCTTGGTGCAGCCGCGGCACCTGCCGCAAGCGTAGTTGCCGGTATGACAGGAATGCGCCCAGGCAAGCGTGCCCTGATCGATTCCCGATCGACGCACCAGCTCAACCGCATCGAGTTCGATGGCGGGCGCCTCGACGACTATCCCGCCCTCCTGCATGGCCATGAGCCGCGATGCCCGCTCCACGAACTCCGGCCGACCGTCGGCGTGGGCGCCATCGGTGGCCAGAGCGCCTATCAGCAGCCGCGACACGTCACGGCGCACCGCCGCCATTCCGGCCAGCGTGACGAGCAGTTGGTTCCGGAAGGGCCACCATTCCGACACTGGCGCCGCGGCGTCGGGCGCGGTACCGGCCATGTCGCCAGAACCCAGGGATGAGCAGTCGACCCGGATCACCTCGTGCGAGATGCCGAGCAGTTGGGCCACGTGGCCGGCGGCGTCGATCTCGGCTTCGGCCGGCTTCTGGCCGTAGTCGATGGTCAATGCGACGTCGGGCCGAAGCCACCATGCGATGCTCACAGAGTCCATCCCGCCCGACAGGAGCAAGGCGGTAGTCATCGCGGCAGTCTCCAGACAGCCTGGTAGATGGCGGTCGCGAAGTCGTTGGTCACCGTCGCTCCGGAGCCTACGAACATCTTGAGATCCTCCTCCCGCGAATTCTCGGCCAGCGCGACGACCGGTATGCCCTTGCGGATGGCGTAGCCCGCCTCAAAGACGGTCCCGGGGTCCATCCCGTTGATGATCGCCAGGAGCACGTCGCAGTCCTCGATGCCGGCGAGATCCGCCAGAGCGACGACCTCGGCCGCGCCGGGTCCGACCTCGTGGATGGGCGAGAATACCTGGGCACCTGCTTGCAGCAGGGCACGCCTGCCCTCCTCCACCAGCCAGCGCTGCCCGAGGTCGAAGAACGGCGCCGCCAAGTATATGCGGCCCGTACCCGGGCGCACCTGCTCGAACGGCATCGTGGCAAGCGTGGCGGCGTCCGGGGTGGGAAGGGCGCGGTGGCCGCAGTACCACGCGGTCGCCCGCGACGCGATGTCCGCCGCGTCATCGGGCGCCATGTCCTCCAGGGCCCACATTGCAGCGAACGTTGCGGAGAAGACGTCGCCGGATCCCAATTTCCAAACGCGCTCCGATCGATAGAGGGGGATTTCCCACGCCCCATCCGGCGTGATTACCCGTGCGCCCAAGGCACCCATCTTTAGCACGACCACCTCGGCGCCGTCGTTCCGGAACAGCCAGTCGGCGCCGGCGCGAGGATCTTCCTCGCCCGTGATCGAGCGCATCTCGAGCCTGTTGAGCACCACTGCAAGCCTCTTGGCCGACGAGCCGTTGGCAGTGAACGCGGCAGCGCCGAAAGCGGATTGTGGATCGTAAACCGCGATGTTGGCGGCGACGACGGCATCGCCCTCGAGCATGCCGTAGCGGAGCACGACGTCGTCTTTGACGGCGAGCGGCGGTCGCTGGCCCATCAAGCCGATCGGCGGCGATATGACAGGGTCGCCAAGCGTATGTGCGTAGTCAAACAACACCAGGAAAGGCAGGTCCGTGGGTACCAACTCGAAGTCGGCGAGCTCGGCGAGGAGTTCGACTTCGCTCCGCGCCCGATCGCCCATGTAAGCGTGCAACCGCTTCCGCGAAGCCTTGACGGTGCCGAGTGCCTGGGCGGCGCGACCGGCGGACCCGAGGACGGCATCCCAGGTCGGTTGCAGGCAGCGCTCGCGGTAGATGCCGCCGACCACCGAAAGGCTGCGCATCAGACGGGAACCACCTCGACGGTGTAGACGCCGCCCGCGATGGCCAGCACCGTCGCCGTGTAGGCCACGCCACGTTGGACGATGCAGTTGATGACTTGCGTATAGCCCAGGAAAGTCAGGGAGCCGCCGATTCGTCCCATCGCGTCACGGACGACAAGGGTGCTGGTAGTGCCGGTGGGGACGACGTCGACGGTGAGAACGGTACCGATGGACACGGGCCCCAGCACGGAAGGCTTGGGGCTGTTGATGGGGGCGTTGTAGGTCTGGCCGCAGGTGTCCGGCCCCCCTCCGATTCCCGGACTCAGATCGTCCCTGCTCGAGCCGCCACCTCCGGACATGCTGTCTTCCCCCTGCTGCGTCCTCCAGTTGAACTCGGATTCGACGCTGGCCGCAAGCCCGCGAATGACGGGCCGATCGATCGCATGGTTCGCCACATCAGTGCATCGAGCAAGGAAGCGCGTAGGCCAGCAGCGCGGCAGAACCCGATGAAACGGGATTCGAGGCCCGCGTAGTCCCTCGCAGGCGTCGCACCGCCGCCGAATATTCCCATATGGACGCACGCCCGCACGATGTGGATATCGAGTATCGCGACCTCGTCGCTCGCCCGGCGGTTCCGGACAACCCAAGATGCCGTTTTGGGGCCGATCCCCGGCAGCCGCGTCAGTGCGTCCCTGAGCGAGATGTCGTCCAGCGCGGCCTCGTCGATATCGGCGATCCTCGCGAGGCACTCTCCCAGTTGTCGCGACCTTTGCCTGGCGAAGCGATACCGGACCAACCTGTCGCCAACTTTCAGAGGCATCGTCAGCATGGCCTCGATCGCACCGACGTCAACGACGGCAGTGCTACGCATCGCTTGCCGCACCCTCCCATATGCCGCGAGACCGACTTCAGCGGGCGCACCGTACCCACCGAGCAGGCAGGCGGCAACTTCCTCCGCCAGGGTGTCGCCAAGGCCGAACGCCTCACCGCCCGCCAATTCCTGCATCCAGGCCTGTGCGGCCCAGAACGCAGGGGTCAACGCTTCTTCAAACCGGCCCCAAGCCACTCCCGGGACCACGGACTCCGCAGGATCGGGCAGGAAGAGTCTCACGGGTGTGCCGTTGTGGAGGGAGATGACGTGTTGCATAAATTGTCCCGAGGAATTATGCATTATATTCATTTCGTGAAACACAGGTCAATGCAATCGACGGATATCATCGATACCGTGAACGCCGTCCTAAGGAGCACTCGCACTCGACAGCGCGAGTTGGCAGAGTTCTGCCGCGTCACCCAAGGGCATGTGAGCAAGGTTCTTTCGCGCAAGGTGCCGCCTTCCGCCGGGCTCGAGGCCGACCTCGCTGACTGGCTCGTGAAGGCGGACAGCACGGCAACGGCGTCCGGTTCGGAGTTGGAGGAGGCCATGAGCCGCCTGCGCAACGCGCCGGAGGAGCATCGAATGCATATTCTGCATATTCTTAACAACCTTTCGGCTCTCGTATGATAGAGAGGGCGCGAAAGGGATTCGGCGGCGAGAATCGTCGGGCACGCGATCCGTGGCCCGGTGCCGCAAGTGCCAGGCTGTCGCAGTACCGTCTTTTGCTTGTGCAAAAAGCTGCGGTCGATTTGTCGCTTGCAAAGGGAGTGTTTACCGTCCCAAGTGTAAAACCAATGAGCAGCGAGACCTGATGACCATGTTGGATCCCAAGCGCCGATGATCCATTCCGGAAACCTGTCTCACCTCGCCCCGCCTGACTTCCGCAAGGACGCCACGCTGGACCGACTGGCCGAGAGGTTCAACGTCGCCCAGTTCGTGAGCTTCTCGCCGTCGCCCTCGGGACCCCGGCAGGAATACTGCCGGCTGGCCGGATTGCCGGCCAACCACCAATTCGCCACCGCCTCGGAAGCCGTGCAGGCGCTGTTCGAACGGAGCGGGGAAGGAACGGTCAACATTCGCACCTTCAGCGAAGCGTCTTCGCAGAGCCGCGAGTTCCTCTATGCGCTGCAGGACTCTGAGGCCGTTCTGACCGCCCTGGCCCGTTTCGCGGCGGACGGAAGCTTCGCCATAGTTAATGAGACCATCGACGTGTCCGATGGCGGCGTCTCCGGCGTGATCCTCGATGATGTCGTGGAGTTCCGTCCCGACGCGACGCCCCGTGGCGTCGAGAGGGAAGGTTTTGCCTCCCTCCCTGCCCCGTGGGCCAACGCCGCCTTCCAAACCGTCTTTGGATTCGGGCCCGAGCTCGCCCACGGCGAGGCGGCCCGCCTCGAGTTCAGCCTCCACCCCGCACCGCGGGGTTACCGGCAGTCGCACGTTCTCTATTGGGAGTTTGGTGCCCACGAAACCCTGCCCGGCAATCGGGTGGACGTTCGGTGGCCCAACGATTTCTCCCGGATGATGGGCGACAAAGCGTTCGGCCTGCTCGTCGCGCACCTGGCTGGTTTTCCGGTTCCACGGAGCACGGTAATTGGCCGGCGCTTGGCCCCATTTGCTTTCGGCACGCCGACCGGGTCCAAGGAGATTTGGACCAGGACGTGTCCGGTGGAACAGGTACCGGGCAAGTTCACCACCTCGCGAGGATGGTTGGACCCCTTCTCCCTACTGTCGAGGGAGGATCCCGACGGCACCGCGATCGTATCCGTGCTGGCCCAGGAGGCCGTGCCGGCCGTCTGGTCGGGCGCAGCGGTGCAGGGTGCGGACCGCATCCTCTATGTTGAAGGCGCCCGCGGCACCGGCGAGGACTTCATGCAGGGCACTACGCCGCCGATGGCCCTTCCGGATATAGTGGTGGCGACCGTCAAGGCCACGCACGCCCGCCTCGTCGCCGCGCTGGGCGACGTACGCTTCGAGTGGGCGTTCGACGGCGAGCAGGTCTGGGTCATGCAACTTCACCGTGGCGCTAGCCGTTCGGCCGGCTCGATCATCGTTCCGGGCGAGGCGGACGGATGGGCAGTATTCGACGTGTCGGAGGGTCTCGAATCGTTGCGGCTGCGGGTACAGTCGCTTCCGACCGGGCACGGGCTCCTGCTGCGGGGCGAGGTCGGTCTGACGAGCCACATAGCCGACGTCGCACGAAAGGCCGGGGTACCCACGCGCATGATTCGGGCGGACGATGCATAGCCAAGGCCGTCGAAATAGAACATAATGAGAACATCCAAGGCCAACCTTGGGTGGACAACCAAGCAGGAGAATAGAATGGCAAACTTCCAGGCTGTCGTGCACGCAAGGCAGGAGGCGAAGCGGGAACTGAGCACTCTGCGGGAGACGGTACGGATCCTGGCCGAGCAGCGTGCGCAGGAGAAGAAGGAGCAGGATGCTGGTAAAGATGGACAGCAGCACGGCCACGTTAATCAGCCGGCCTAGACCATGTACACCGATGCGGACCGCAGCCGAGAAGTAGTCCCCGAGAAGGACGGCCACGACAAAAAGTGGCGCGACGAGTTCGGCCGAGATTACGGGCGGATAATCCACTCCGCAAGCTTCCGCCGGCAGCAGGGCAAGACCCAGGTCTTCCCAAGCAGGGAGTCGGACTTCTTTCGCAACCGGCTCACCCACTCTCTGGAAGTGGCGCAGATCGCTCAGGGCATCGCCGAGCGCATAAACTACGACTACGACAAGGATCTCGGCGGCAAGATCGACCCAAGGCTTTGCGCGACCGCCGGGCTCGTGCACGACATCGGTCACCCGCCGTTCGGCCACAACGGCGAGAGCGCGCTCGACAAGGCAATGCAACGCTACGGCGGCTTCGAGGGGAACGCGCAGACCCTCAGAATCCTGACGCGCCTTGAGAAGAAGTTGCGGTACGCCGAACCTTTGGCGGGGGACGATAGGGCAGGGCTCAATCTCTGCCATCGGACCATCGCGGCCACTCTGAAGTACGACAACGAGATACCCGCCATCCGGAAGGCGGCGGACGGTTTTGTCAAAGGCTACTACGGCTCGGAGAAAATTATCGTCGACCGGGTCAAGGCATCGGCGCTCAACGGCTACGTCCTCGGTCCTGAGGAGAAATTCTGCACGATCGAATGCAGCATCATGGATCTGGCGGACGACATCGCCTACTCGGTCTACGACCTAGAGGACTGCTTCAAAGTCGGGTTCCTGTCCCCTGCGGAGATGCTGGCCTCGGACGACGCCTTGCTCAGCGCGGTAGCGAAACGGGCCTCGAAGCCGATGAAGCGGACGGTGACCATCAATGAGATACAGGCTGTCTTCATGGAGATATTCTCCGAGATAATAGAGCAGCCGGCGGAGGATGCGGATTCGCCGCTCGACGGCATCGTGATAGAAGACGACATCGCCCAACAAGCGAAGCGCGACGAGAGCCTGCTGACATTCGCCGAGGCGTACCGCACCTCCAAGGTCATGAGCGAGGACGGCTACAAGAGGACAGAGTTCTCATCGGAGCTCGTACACCAGTTCATCTCGGGGGTCGAACTCAAAGCCCACAAAGAGTGCCCATCACTCAGCCAGGTATACCTTCCGGAGAAGCTCATGCTCCGCAAGGAGGTGTTGAAGCAGTACACATTTGTGGCTGCGATCTATGCGCCGCGCGTGAAGCTTGGTGAATACCGGGGCTACGACCTCGTCACCGACATCTTCAAGGCCCTGATGGGAGACCGGGGTGACTTGTTGATGCCCGCCGATGTCCGGGGCCGCATTCGGAAAGCGCCTAATGTAAGCGTCAAAGCACGTGAGGTCTGCGACTTCGTCGCCGGCATGACGGACAGGTACGCGATGGAGTTCTGGGCGCGCCTCAACTCCGATGCAGCTGAAAGCATGTTCAAACCGATATAACTTGTGCTCCATCAGTCTGCGTGGACCCTGGTTCCCGCGTCAGCGCGGCGCCGAAGCGGTAGGTGTCGGGCCCGTAGTGCTTTGGGGCCTTACCGCTTGGCTCGATCTCGATGGTTCCGACCGACCAGCCTGGCGGGGTGTGTGAACGGGCGGCCGGTCGTCCAGCCCAAACGGGTAGCCATTGCTATTGATTGGAAGGCAGCCCCGCTGCCGGCGGGTTTTTCGCTTTACGAGGTACCAGCCTTTTGATTCCGGGATCTCAGCGGTCCTGAGAACCCAACTCTCCCGCTGACCTTAGCTGCGTTGCCTCAGGCAGACATTCTCAACATCAGCAAAGAGCCCGAGAGCGGTGTTTGTGAATTTGATGTACCAAAGTCCGCTACGGAATCGGAACCCGCAGATAAAAGAGGTCCGCGCGTCCGACAGCTATTCGATCCTCGACACCCAGAAGCAGTCGGTCGGGTCACGGCCCCCTTCCGGTCATTCACAAGCCGGCCGATAGCCGAAGTGAGCCAGTGCTGTTTACGTCGAAAACACATAGGCCGCCGCTACATGTTCGTGTTTTGTGCTTCGAAAGTCGCATAAATGGCAGTGTGGAACTCAACGGCGGCTCATTGGTTTTGCGGGTTCAGCTCGTGGAAAAGGTCCGTCGGCCTTCCATGAATGCGGGTTTCCGCATCGCCTACCTCGATTTGGTCGATGACCGCCGGACAGGCGAGGCGGAACCGTATCTCGCCCGAGAGCACATTCGCGCGCATGATTTCGACGAACGCGGCTATCTTTTCATCCGCAGTGAGAAACCTGCGTTTGACGGATGCAGTGGTGCTACGCTTGTGGAGCCCCGGGGCGTCTCTATGCGGCAATCCTTCATCGTGAGCCGATGCTATTGTGCAAGTTTCGCAGCACTGCGGGTGGCGATATCGCCCAAGACAGCATGAAGAAGCGTTCCAACTTCCTGTTCGGCGACCCCGGGTGCAATTCCTGATTCGGACAGTTGAACGAGAATTGCCTTGGCGGTGTTGCGCCAGAAGGCGTTCGCGTCCTCTGCGTTCTTGGATTCCAGGACCCGGGCGATCCCTTCGACCAACTTCCGCCGCCGATGCAACGGAAACGCGCTTATGTTTGAATCACACATCGATCACCTCACCCCTTCAGTCGCGCGAATAAGCATTGGCGGGTGAGAAAATTTGGTTAACAGCGCTTTTGGACAATGGTCAGCAATGGAATAAAGCGTCTACCCAACAAGCCAAGAGGTGTGCCACGTGTTGATGATCGGCGCGTGCTGAACGGCATCTTCTGGGTGCTGCGCTCCGGTGCTCCATGGCGCGACCTGCCTCAGCGCTATGGCCCGCGCACCACCTGTTGCAACCGCTTCGTCCGATGGCGAAAAGCAGGTGTGTGGCTGCGCAGTAACGAGTCTGCGGCCTAAGGTTTGCGGAGCCTCACGCCGGCGCGGCTGCCGTTCTCCGGGATGAACTCGACGCCGGCGGCCTAGAGGGCGATGCGCAAGGCAGCAACGGTTCGCTCTTGTGTGGAGCCCTGTCGGGCCGCGACATCTACTTAATGTCTACTCTAGACAGTCGGCGCGACCATAACTTTTGATAACAGGTCAGGGTCGCGGGATGCCGAGCCGCTTGAAATACCGAGTTACGTCCGGATGCTCGCGATCGTCCCGCCTCAACCGCGCAAGCGCGTCATCATCGCCGGCGAGCGCCATAGCCAAACCGGGAGCGTTTATTCTCCACGGAGCACCGGGCATTGTCTGGTTGTGAAGACGGTGCTTGATCACCAGCCGCCTGAGTGTTTCTTCGCTTAGGTTGTAGTCGTACCTGAACAGATCAATGGCCCTCTGGACCGTGATCGCCTCTGCCCGTGCGATGTAGAGCGGCCGAAGCCGTTCGCCTGTTGCCGGCGCTGTTTTGACAGGGCGCGCATTGGTCATTCGGCCCATCGCGCTTTTCTGCGGCCCGCCGTTTCGCCCGACATCAGGGAACGATATCGCCCCCCATGTATTAGAAACCCATGGACACTATGGAACCCCACGGCCACGGGATGGCGGCCGATCTTTTGACATCGGAAGTTGCCAATGCCAGGCAGCGCATCCACCGGACCGAGCTCGCGCTTCAACGCACTGAAGAAATGCTGGCCGAAAATCTCGCGCTGTGCAGCAGGATACGAACTGCGGTCGAGGCCGCAGACCGCTTGGTGAAGATCGATCCCCCCAGCTTTGAAGGACGTCGCGCGGGTTGAACTGGGCCGGCGTTTCATCGTCGCGACCTTGCGGCACCCTGCCGCAAGAGCCTGCCCTGTTGGCATCACAGCGTGAGCAAACATTGGACAGAAGCATTCCAACGTTCACGATGTGCAACACCGACGCTAGATCGACACGATCTTCTGTTCAAACAGCGGGGATTAATGCTGCGGCAAACGAAGGGGGCACGGGGGTCTTCGCGCGAGCCAGTTAGCCGATCTCCCGCTCAGAAATTTCAGCCAAAATATTCCGACCTCCTGATGGAACCCGTTCGTTGCGGGCGAGTTACGGCTCATTGGGGACGGACTTCCCGAACATGACAACGAGCAACAAAGCAGACCATCAGTCTGTCTCCGGAGCGTTTCGGAAACTGATCCGTTCCGAAGGCTATCGTCATCACGTACAAACGTTCTTAAATCTGGAGGTCGAACCAGAACTGCCGCCAACCCTACAGTCATTACTTGCGGCTATTGATCGGGCCAAACAGGGCCCGACGGAAGAAGTCCCTTAGCCGGCTGGCTGAGCGTCAGGTCAAAGAGTATAGAGGCTCGCTTCGTGGCTTGTCCCCCTGATTCCCACTCAGAAGTTATCAAACATTCTTCTTGATTTTTCTCGACAGAGGATCATGAATGTTCCGCGTGGGTTCTCGCTGAGGTGGGAGGCCTTGTATGAATGTTTGGACGAACTGCCGACCCGACAAGGTGACTGCCGAACACCTTGTTCACGAGCTGATCCTACAAGCCCGTCGCGGCCAAATCATCTCCGTCAAAGAGACTATTGCAGCGGTGCGCCGAGACGGGCCACATCTGGCGGAAACTGACTGCGAGCTGGTGGAGCTTATTGTCAATGTTGCCCCAGCCTTTGGCCTGTTCGTCGGGTTCGATCTTTGCGAATAACCGCCTCCTCAACAGGGCGGACCGTGGCGACACGGTCTCGATCAAAGCGGCACTACGCGAAGCTCGGGAGACTGCGCCTTATTTGGTGGCCTCCAACGAAGAACTAACCGAGGCAATCGTCGAGGCAGCAACTGCCATGGGCCTCTGCGTGGCTATCGACGGTCGCGAGTAGCTGTCAGCCAACTTCAGCCGCTGTGGCATCGCAACGGAAGCGCGCCGTCCTGCGCCATTTCAATAGTCAGAGGTAATCCGCAATTACCTTCGCAACCTGCTCACTCTGCCTGTAGAACGGGAACTGGGCTGAGCAAAAGTATTTGCTGGAGGAACTTGATCGGGCCGACAAAGAGTGATCGCATGGCTCTCCACTGGTTCAACCCTCCGGTCCCGGTCAAGACCGAGCGTCCCGGGATCATCCGCAGCGTAAACAACGCCGAGAAAGCCGGCGAGGAGCTGATGAAGTGGACCAAGCGTGGCCCTTGCTGGGACCTCGCGGTGCGCGTTTGCATGGCCGTGATTTTCGACGAGATGGAACCTGAGGAGGCCCGCAAGGCNTTGCTGGGACCTCGCGGTGCGCGTTTGCATGGCCGTGATTTTCGACGAGATGGAACCTGAGGAGGCCCGCAAGGCGTTCCTGGCTGCTGCCAAAGAGGAGGGGACATTACTCCCCCCAATGACAACTAGCTAAATTGGATGCGGTATAAGGTTCTAGGTGTCTATTACCAACACCGCCTTCGCGAAAGGAGCCCGCCGCCGATGAGGGAGAGGCGACGGACCCCGCCACAGCGGCTGCACATCCGAGAAGGACCACTGCCACCTCCAAACCCGCGAGGGCCTACATCGTTCCCTTAGCTGCGGCTAAAGCGGGGTTGGTCAGCGGGCTCTTGCCGCTCTAAGTTCCCCTTATGGGTCCCCTCTGGTTCGCTCCCCCGGTCTACGTGAAGACGAAACGTCCGGGCATTCGCAATGGGGTCAGCCACGTCGAGGGAGCCGCCGAGGAACTCATGGNTGAGAAAGGCGACGGACCCCCCCACAGCGGCTGCACATCCACGAAGAATCCCGCTGCAAGCTCTAAACCCGCGAGGGCCTACATCGTTCCTTAGCTGCGGCTAAAGCGGGGTTGGTCAGCGGGCTCTTGGCGCTCTAAGTTCCCCCTTATGGGTCCTCTCTGGTTCTCTCCCCCGGTCTACGTGAAGACGAAACGTCCGGGCATTCGCAATGGGGTCAGCCACGTCGAGGGAGCCGCCGAGGAACTCATGGGGTGGGACACAAAGGGCCCGAAGTGGACGAAGGCGGTTCAATCCTGCGTCGATGCATTCGAGGGCACGGTGTCCCCCCAAGAGGTCCGTGAAGCCTTTGAGGCGGCTGCCAGGGAGGCCAACGTGTATCTCTCCCCTGAGTAGGAGGTATCATGGCGCCCATCTGGTTCGTCCCTCCGGTGTTCGTGAAGACTGAAACCGGTGTCAGACATGGTTGCACCAATGCGAAGGAAGCCCTTGAGCAGCTCAAGATGTGGACCCGGCGAGGGCCTCACTGGCATAAGGCGGTGACCCTCTGCCTGTCAGCCTTGGAGGGCGATTCAATTGATCCCCACATAATACGAAAGGCCTTTGAGGCTGCCGCTAAGGAGGCAAAGATGTATCTTTCCCCGTAGGAGGAGTTGTCGTGGCAACCCACTGGTTCTTCCCTCCGGTGTACGTCAAGAGCGACCGACCTGGGGTCACCTACGGGTGCAACAACGTCGAGGGTGCCGCCGAGGAACTCATGAAGTGGACCAAGATGGGACCTAAGTGGAGGAAGGCTGTGCAACTGTGCGCCGACGCCTTTCAGGACCGCGTGACTCCGGAAGAGGTCCGTCAGGCTTTCGAGGCTGCCGCCAGGGAGGAGGGGGTGTTCCGTGACTAGCAGGCCGGTGCCCATGGCTATATTGGGAAGGACCCGTTAGGCTGTCTAATGCTGACCAAGTCCGCGCCGCTCGAAATAGACCCGGATACGAGAGCATTCACTCTGGTCGGCGCATTTATGGGCCATTTTGCACTTCTTGAACTGGCATCGGAGCTGCTCTGGGCGAGGTACTTGGCGTCAATGGGGCACGTCGACTAATCATCAATCGAAACACAGGGTTCGACGAGAAGATCAAAACCGGACGCACACTATAGGGGACCGGAACCGGAATGTCAGGCTTCTAAAGCCGATGGCAGAAACCGGATACGCTGTGGCGGCATCTGAGGGCAGGTTCCTCCTCTTGATTATTGCCTGTGAGCTGTGCGCGAAAATCGGGAATGGAAGGGCCGGAGGCAGGAAGCACGGCCTCAGGCCGAGGCGGTAATCAAGCGGGTCGGGAATGATCGCGAAAAGCTCAACACGGCCGGCAGCGAAACTAAAGAAGTAGTCGCGCGTTGGACGGCGGATAACGCTGTTTCGTCTCTGAGTATGGTTTAGGTCAGAGTGGTGAAGCCAACGTCGCATAAGGCAATCAAAGCGTCGAGCGCTAGTCAAGCGAAGTCGCCCGCTCGTGACGAGGTCGCTTTAGCGCCGCCCGCTTTCCGGCCGGTCCAGCTCGCAACGCTCGTGGACACGGTCCCTGCCGGCGATCGTTGGATCCATGAGATGAAATACGACGGCTATCGTATTCTCGTTGCCGTCGGCGGTGGCGAGGCGCGAGCCTACACACGATCTGGTCTGGACTGGTCTAGCCGTTTTCCCTCGATCCTCTCCGAGGCTCGCAAGCTCAAGGTGCGCTCCGCCCTGATTGACGGCGAGGCCGTGGTTGTCGATGTGGAAGGAAAATCTAACTTCCAGGCGCTTCAGAAAGCATTGAAGGGTGCCCCGGCGACTATCGACTTTTATGCGTTCGATCTGCTGCAGCTCGACGGCGAAGATCTGACAAGGCTTCCTCTTGTTGAGCGCAAGGCGAAGCTGGAGGCGATCTTGCCTGCGAAAAATCCGGTCCTTCGTTACTCCGACCATATCCTCGGCCGCGGAGAAGAGCTGCTCGATCGCTTCTGCGCAGCCGGCCTTGAGGGCGTCATCTCAAAGCTCGCGGATTCGAGTTATGTGGCGGCCCGCGGCGCAAGCTGGCTGAAGATCAAATGCATCAGGCGACAGGAATTTCTGATTGTCGGCTGGACGCCGTCCGACAAGGTCCGCGCGTTTCGGTCCTTGATCCTTGGCGTTCATGACGGCGGCAAGCTGCGTTACGCCGGGAAAGTCGGCACCGGCTTCGATACCGCTGAACTTCTTCGTCTCTTGAAGATCATGGCCCCGCTTGAGCAGAAGGCCGCCACCGTCGACGCACCACGCGCCGAAGTGCGCGGCGCACACTGGCTCCGTCCGAAACTGGTCGCTGAGATTGCCTTCACCGAAATGACAAATGAAGGGACGTTACGACATCCGAGCTATCTTGGTCTCCGCGAAGACAAGAAGCCAGAGGCGGTCGTGCTCGAGACGGAACGTCATGCAGCCGATCTCGCCGCGTCTGCGACAACCGCCATCAAAATAAGTAACCGCGACCGCGTCATCTATCCGGAGTCCAACATCACCAAGGGACAGCTCGCCGACCATTACGCCGCGGTCGCGGCGATCATGCTTCCTTGGGTTGGCAGCCGGCCGATCAGTCTGGTTCGATGCCCACAGGGCCGCGCGAAGAAGTGCTTCTTCCAGAAACACGACGCCGGCAGCTTTGGCGACAAAGTCCACCACGTCGGCATCACAGAGAAAGACGGGCACGAGGAACCATATCTCTATGTCGACGATGCCGACGGACTGATGACTTGCGTCCAGATGGGAACGATCGAGCTGCATGGATGGGGGGCTCGGATCGAGGATGTCGAAAAGGCCGACCGCCTCGTGTTCGACCTCGACCCCGATGAAGGCCTCGATTTTGAGGCCGTCCGCGCCGCTGCCTTTCAGTTCCGCGCAATCCTTAAATCGCTGGGACTTACGACTTTCCCGATGCTGACGGGAGGCAAAGGAGTGCACGTCATCGCGCCCCTCACCCCTGGCGCCGAGTGGCCAGAGGTGAAGGACTTCGCGTCTCGCCTGGCGCAGGCGGTCGCCCAGAGCGATCCGGCCCATTTCACGGCCGTCTTGTCAAAGGCGCGCCGCAAGGGTCGCATCTTTGTGGACTATCTACGCAATCAGCGCGGGGCGACCGCTATAATGCCCTACAGCGCAAGATCACGTCCGGGCGCTCCTGTCGCGGCACCGATCACGTGGGCGGAGATGAAGACAATAGATGCGCCCTCTCATTTCCACGTTGGCGATGCTCCTGAATTAAAGAAACGTGCAGCCTCCAAAGCTCTGGCGGGATGGGGTCGCGCTGACCAATCCTTGTCCAATCTGTAGCGTCCGACGCGGGAAGAGGCAGTAAAGCCGGGATTTAAACGGCAACGCGGCGCTCATGGCCTTGCCTAATTGGAACCTGCGGAGATCGGCCTCGTTTGGCTGAAGCCATGGCAAAAATCGATCCGAGGACCGTCGCCAGTCTTTTAAGGGAATACGCGCAACGGGCGTCCATGCGCGGCGACAATCCCTATCGCATAAAGGCATACTTGCGCGCGGCAGACAGTCTGACGGCGCTGTCGCAGCCGCTTGATCGGATCATCGCCGCCGGCGCCGTCACCAAGATCCCGGGGATCGGTGACGCGATCGCAGACATCGTGACCAAGCTTTACCAAACCGGCACGCACCCGAGCCTTGAAAAGCTGCGCGAGGATGTCCCAGCGGGCGTGATGGAGCTGTTTGCCATACCCGGGCTTCGTCCCGATAAGATACTGAAGCTTCATCAGGCGCTCGGCGTGAACTCGCTGGCGGAGCTCGAGGCCGCAGCAAGAGAAGACCGCATACGCCCGGTCAAAGGCCTCGGCGCCGCGCTTCAGACAAAGCTGCTGCAGAACCTGGCCATCGTGCGAAGCGGCGAAACGCAACTTCACCTGCACAAGGCCGCCGCCCTTCTCGAACATGCGGTCATATCGGTGAAGCAACAGCATCCAGAGTTTTCTCGCGTCGAAATTGCAGGCGACTTCCGGCGCGGTTGCGAGCTCGTTTCCGACTTCGTTCTGGTAGCGCAGGGCTTAAAGTCGACTGGTATTGAGGATACGACCCTCAGGCTTGTTGTCACGGACCGGAAGCACTTTGGCGCGAGCCTGCTCGAAGCAACCGGTTCGGCAGACCACCTCGAGCAATTGAAGACGTTCGCGGCCGACAAGGGGTTCACCCTAGACGCCGACGGGCTTCATCGCGGGAGAAAGCTGATCGCGTCAGCGACAGAAGAAGAAATCTACCAAGCTCTAGACTTGCAGTTTATCGAGCCTGAATTGCGCGAAGGCAGGGACGAGATTGAGCGAGCGGCAAAGCAGAAGCTACCCGCCCTCATTCGGGATGAAGATCTGCATGGCATCCTGCATTCTCACACGACCGCGTCCGATGGCACCGAAACGCTTGAGGCAATGGCTGAAGCCACGCGCAAGCGCGGTTTCGAATACTATGGTGTCGCCGATCATTCGCAGTCCGCTCACTACGCAGGCGGCCTTACGTTGCAGGAGATTGCTGAACAGCACCGCGAAGCTGACCGGCTGAACAAGGCATACAATGGAAAATTTCGCATACTGAAGGGCATCGAGGCGGACATCCTGGCGGATGGCTCGCTCGATTACCCGAGTCACATCTTGGAGACGTTCGATTTCGTCGTCGCGAGCGTGCACAGCCGCTTCAAGTTGTCCAAGAAGGAACAGACGGAGCGTATCATTGAGGCGATCGGAAATCCTCGGACGACAATCATCGGGCACATGACCGGTCGCCAGCTGTTGCGCCGGCCCGGTTATGATCTCGACGTCGACAAAGTCCTCAAAGCGTGTGCGAAACACGGCGTCGCTGTCGAAATCAACGCACATCCTTGGCGACTCGACCTCGATTGGCGCTGGCATCAAAAGGCACTCGATCAGGGCTGCATCTTCAGCATCAATCCGGACGCTCATTCGATCCGCGAGCTCGACCACATGCATTGGGGTGTCGAGATGGCGCGCAAGGGCGGTGTTCCTGCGAAGCGGGTCCTGAACGCGATGCGTTTGACGGCTCTCCTTGCGCATCTCGCACGGCGCAGGCAAACGGCCTAACCTGCTTGTGCGCCCGGCCTATCAGTGCAGGAGTCCGTCATTCTCAAAATCTTCCCAGCCGCGCAAACTGGAGTGCGCGTTCTCATCGGGGCCGTAGCCAGTTGAAGCTGCAGTTCCGCGACCGCTTCTTTGAGCACGTTTCATGGCGGCCTTCCCCGCGGCTCGCCGCCTATTGTCTGCAGCTGTCGCTGCGTCCTGTTCGCGCCAGACCGTTACCAGGTCGCGGTCAAGCACATCCTCCACGTGCTGCGGGTCGAACACGTGAAAGGTGATGTTCCTTGCCCGCCCGCGGAGTTTCACCGTTTTCGTCCCGGCGCTCTGCAAGCGACCATCTTTCAGCCAGCGGTGCCGTTCGGCCGTCGAGATCGTCAGAATGTCCTCGATTTCACGGGGGATTACGGGCAGGTCTTCGATATTCTGCAGTGCTTTGGATACGATCCCGAATACCACCTGCACATCATTCTCGGCGCCCTGAGACACGCGCAGGGTAAGCACGCGGGACTCGATATGGAGCAGTTTCCTGAAGTCCGTTGGAAGGCGGGCGCGTATTTCGAGAAAAATACCCCTCGCTCTGACGGACGATCCAAACGTTGCAGCCGGGGTTAAAGGCCACTCTCCAATCAGCTTCGCTGTTGCATTGATTTTTCGGCGCGTGGACATGCCCCTTTATATAGGTCCCCGATAGTCGGCAGCGATGAGCCGATCGCAAAGCCAATATGAGTTCTAATCCGCCAGCGGTCTGAACCACGATGCCCAAAGGCGCAACCACGATTGTGAGCGGGGCCGTTTGCAACTTCGGCTAACAGGAAACGGCAGAGTTGATCTCGAAGTGCGATATCAGGCGCGTCGCCGCCTGGCGGCTTTTTGGGGGCCGTTTGCTGTCCGTCCGGTTATTGCCGAGGGACCAGTTAAAGCCGCCGTTCGGCTCACGACCTCTTCGCGGAATACAAGGCAAGTTCAGATCCCGCGGAAGCCGACATTGAACTGCCTCTCCGTTTACACGTTTGGCAAATGTTGCGAATGGAGGGAGTTGCATGTTTGAAGGTTTCTCGCTGGAGCAGATCAAACTTCCGGAAGCGACGCTCAGAGTGCGGGTTGGTGGAAGGGCCACCGCTTCCTGATGCTGCACGGTCATCCTCGCACCCATGCCACTTGGGATCGCGTGGCGCCGATTTTGGCTGAGGAATACACCGTAATTTGCCCTGGTCTTCGGTGCTCGCCCTTGCGGTGTGTCGCAACACAATCAGCGCGTCCGGTTTGCCGTGAACAGATCTTGCTGATGCACCAGTTCGTCCGCGACGGGCTGACGGAGGCGGCGTGTGCCATTCGGGTGGATGGCCGAAAATAACCCCACCTCTGCATGACGCGAATTGTCCCAGCCCGGGTAGGCCGTTATCGGGTACAGGCAAATACCCTCGAATCGATGCTCCGACACCCATAGCGGCACGCACCTCGTCGCGGCATACATAGTGGAGCCAAGCCGGCCCGCCGGATCCCTCTGAGCCGGTCTCGGCAATGAACATCGGCTTACCGTACCGATGAGCAACCTCGAGCAACATTTCCGACAAAGCGCGGTACTCATGGTGTCCCATCGATATCGTCGGCCCGTTTATTTACCATTGATTGTGCGGCTAGAAATTCAGGCCCACGAAATCGACAACATCTTCGCTCCCGCCCAACTCAGGTTCGACGCGGCCCAGCAACATGTCGTAAGCTTCGAACTGCCCCTGACGGGCGTTTTCGGCCCGACCCCGTTCGCTGCGGGTCCGGTCACGAGGAGCGATTTGGATAAGGGGCTCGGCCCAGACAAATCTGCAGGCGCGGTCGATCTCCCGCATTGCACGAACACCCGCGATGGCAGCCTTCACGAGATGCCGCTTGAACCATCCACGTTTGTTCGGCCCCACGCGGGAAATAGCCGACCTCAACAGCCCATGCGAAAAAGGAGATCTAGTTGATGGGACACAACAGAGGCGGTGTTCCGGCGATCGAACGCTGTACGCTCACGGCTTCTGCCGCGAACGGGCATAGGCATCGATGAAATGCAGCGATCGCTGATCGACATGGTCTGGAGATCCGTAATGGAAGATGTCCCAGATAACCTGGACACCTGCCGATCGGGCCGCCTCGACCATTGGCGCCCAACTTGACCAGTCATAGGCGAAGCTTGCGGAACCGGAGCCTCCACCTGGTGCTCGTCCATACGCCCCACTTCGCTCATTCGAAGTCTTCTTCAGCAGTCGGCTTCGAACTCGGCCGCCTTGTTAGGACCGGGAACCGCGTTGGCGAAATACCGCATCCAATGGGGCGCGCGCCATCTTCGTTGCTCAGTCCAGCTCGTCCTGGCGCGACCGGGCAATGCCGAACCGATTTGGTCGAGCCTTTGTTCCTGTGGTGGACTGTCCGGAGCTGGGTGGCGAAGGAGGAACAAGGAGGGCCGTGCCAAGTTCGGGGCGATATACCACCGCCGCCGATCGACTCGAGCGGCTGCTCAGCAACAAGAGAGGCACGGGATCACATGACCGTTCAGATTCGACTTTCCGAGATCGACCACGCCAGGCGCGAGGATCGTGGCGACGGCGCTTGGAGCATCGCACCGGACTTGGGCTATTTGCGCCTAGCAATCGTCAATGTCGTGTTCTTCGGCGCACCGGGCAGCGGAGATCGGAACTGGATGCTGATCGATACCGGGTTGCCGACGTCCCGCGGCAGCATTCTTGCGGTCGCGGAAAAGCGGTTTGGCACGAACGCACGGCCGGCCGCGATCATCCTGACCCACGGCCATTTCGACCATGTGGGAACGGTTCTAGACCTCGCGAATAGGTGGGACGTGCCTGTCTTCGCGCATCCACTCGAGCGCCCCTATCTGGACGGAACCGCGTCCTATCCGCCACCGGATCCCTGGGTCGGGGGTGGACTGATGGCGCTGCTTTCGCCGCTTTTTCCACGGGGGCCAATTGATCTTGGCAACCGTTTGGAACTCCTACCTGCCGACGGATCGATCCCCGGAATGCCCGGATGGCGATGGCTACACACACCCGGGCACGCTCCTGGGCATATCTCGCTCTGGCGCGAGGAGGACCGCTCGCTGATCGTAGGGGACGCTTTCATCACCACCGGTCAGGAGTCAGTCTATGAGGTCGCCGTTCAGGATCTTGAGATGCACGGTCCGCCGCGCTACTTCACGCCGGACTGGGATGCGGCGGAAAGATCCGTGAAGCACCTGGCTGCCCTGAACCCGCGGATGGTCATCAGTGGACACGGTGCGGCTGCTGCGGGAGTGGGCATGCGTCAAGCTCTTGACAGCCTGGCTGAGCGGTTCAGGGTGTTCGCCGTCCCGCCGAAATTGAAATTCGTGCGCGAGCCGGCGGCAGTCCAAGGTAGCTGAGGCTAACCGAGCCGTCGTCGTTCTGAAGTATGGTCAAGTTGGGCAGACTCTGTCTCTCGAGCCGGTAGAGTTACCCGTCGGGTCGCGCGCCCCATCGTCGCCGACAAACTCTGACAAGCGGAACAAACCCGGGAGGCGCCGGGTTAGGGCGTTCGATCGGCGCAGGGCGACTGCGGCCAAGCGCCCCGAAGTTCTGCGTCAGGAGAAGACGTCAGATGGAAAACGAGTACCCGTAGGACGCGTCCTGTCCGCCCGCGAGCCGACCGGCAAGAAGTTGTTCGAGTCCACACGCGTCGGCATCCGCCAAGACTTGGCTTTGATTCGCTCATCGGCCAAAACCGTGGAGGAGACCAAATGGCAAATCTGGGAAGATTGGCGATCGCGATGCTTCGCGTTCTGGCATACCAAAACCGCGACAAGCTCTGTGAATTGATTCCGGGAGCGGGGTATCTTAACCCAAACGACCCGCAACGCAGAATTCTGGCTCAGATAACGAATGGCGTGTCGAGGGCTGACCTTGGTGAGATCCTCGACCGGTTCAGGGAGGTGGGGGCAGGATCGAAGGTCGACTCGTGGGTTGGCAGCGGGCCAAACCAACCGATTGAGCCAAGGGACGTCCAAGCGGCAATGGACGAAGGTACACTCACGTCCATTTCGATGCAGACGGGTCTTTCGCGCGAGGAGCTAATCAGAAGGATTGCGCGGGATCTACCCGAGACAGTCAACGAGATGACGCTGAATGGTGAATGGCCGCCTGAGCCGACACATGGCTTGGATAAGTCGACCCTGCTCGACAATGTATCCTAGGGGACACAGCCAGGAATGCAGCCGGCCAAGGCGAGATCCAGGGTGGCAACTCTACACGGGGGGACGCTCCTGCGCGATCGCCTTCATCCGCTCGCGAACCAAGGGTCTGTTTCGAGCGCGCCGAACGCTCAACTGGCCGCCATCCTGAAAATGCGGCACCGCTGCATCGCGGCGCCCTCGCTCGCGTATATCGGTGAGCGGAAGAAGGCGCGTTCCTGGCTGGCCAGAGCGCTGGCGATCGATCCGGACGACTTCGTGACGCAGTACAACGCCGCTTGCATGTATTCCGTGCTCGGGGAAGTGGAGGAAGCGGTGCGGTACCTGGAAAGAGCCGTCGGAGGAAGCGTGAGTCAGAACGTATTGGAACGAATCCGTCACGAAGTCATTTCGACGCCATTCGCGATCACCCGCGGTTCGTGCAGCTTCTTAGTTCACTTGCCTTGTGACGCACAGCTGTACTTGCACAAGCTTCGGCCTGCCTAGCAGCCGCGTTCGGTTTGGGTGGCGGATTCAACTGATCGCAGCAACACACGCTCTTTTCTGAAAGATGGAGTGTGAGCCATGAAGCAGCGAAGTCGCATCTACTACTCGGCCGCTCAGCGCCTGAGATTTGGGTTCGATGGCAGGCGGGCGAGTCGATGAGCTCGATCGGACGACGATTCGATCGGGAGTCTTCATCGGTCCGTTCTTGCCGCCGCGCCTGGGCCTTGCACTGGCGGGCTGCCGGCCTTGCCTGTCGCCGGTGGTGTTTTCCCCCACATTTTGCTGCCGCTGCTTGTGCTGCTCACCTGGCCGCTCGCCATGGGCAAGTATTTCGCCCCGGCATCGTCTCTGCGGGGTTTGCTTCGTCGGCAAAGGACATCGCCAGCTGGCCTCACAGCTGCGGTCGATCGCGGCCGAATCGGGATTGATGCTGGCCGACGCGCTGGCCGGCGGCCGCTTCACCCGCTACAATGATCTGTTGATGCCTGCCGGCATTATTGCCGGGGCCGGCGACCGGTTGTTCGATGCGAAAGCCGAGGCTCTTAGACTACAAACGGAGATTCCTGGTTCCTTTGTCGATATCATCCCGCAGGCCGGCCACATGGTCCACCACACCGCACCGCTAGCTGTTCTCGCCATGGTGGACAGGGTCGCTGCCGCGGCCAGCATGCACTAGGCCGGCACTGGCGCGATCCCGAAGAAGTGGAATCGCGATTTTCGGAAAAGATCATGCTCAAAAGCAATAGGTAGAACCCCGTCCCGACTCTATCGGGTGGCGAATCCGATGATTTACTTCACGGCGGCACGCACTTCAGCGAACCGCATCCTGTGCATCCATCCGCGCCGGTTCGGCTAACATCGACGTCGAGGTCCCGTATCTTGGGGATTTGGCCAGGGGAACGGCCCCAATTCCGTGTTCGGCTTCTGCCTCTTTGTGGCTGCCAGCATCTAGTCGTCTGCAAATCGAGGCCACGGACTGACAAGCACCCCCGCACTACAAGGAGCTGGCGGTCGGAGAACAAATGTAGACATGTCGCACCATCCTTGCGGGTACGGCTTGCGATGCATACTGACGGTCGAGGGCTTAATGTAACCAAATCAACGGCTCGGCGTTTCGGTCAGCGCCGTTGCAATGAGCGAAGCCATAACCTCTGTCACGAGCATAGACTGGCGATTTCATGAATCGCAATTTTCTGGTGATCGAACCTGAGGAAGGCATTGCCGTGCTCAAGGGGCTTGCCTCCTCGGCGCGGATCTCGATGCTGAAACTGCTGCATGAGAAGGGGCCGATGAATGTCAACGAAATCGCCGCCGTGCTGTCGCTTCCGCAGTCGACCGTCTCGACCAACATCCAGGTGCTGGAGGATGCGGGGCTGATCCGCACCGAGAACCTGAAAGCGAAGAAAGGCAGTCAGAAAATCTGTTATCCGACGGCCGAAGAAGTGCTCGTCGTGTTCAAGAGCGAATATCGTGCGGTCAAGAACGACGCGATCGAAGTGTCGATGCCGATC
>NZ_AYVL01000022.1 GCF_000502835.1 Mesorhizobium sp. LSJC280B00 | reverse complement strand
GCTGGCGCTCGAGCTCCGCCGTGACGGCCTCGCCATGCATCAAGCCGGCCAGCGCCAGCGGCACCAGGCGGCGCGGGCCGAGCAGGATCTTCGGGCTGAGCGCGCCATCCTCCAGCGCCACTTCGGAATCGCCGCCGAGGCCAAAGGTGCGCATGGCGACGGCCTCGACCATGGTGCGGAAACCGCCGACGGTGGCGCCTTCCGGATCAAGCCGCGGCCGGCCCTTGTCGAGCACGGCGACGTCGGTGGTGGTGCCGCCGATATCGGAGACCACGGCATCGTCGAGGCCGGTCATGTGGCGGGCACCGACGAGGCTGGCGGCGGGGCCGGACAGGATGGTCTCGATCGGCCGCTGGCGGGCAAAGGCGGCCGAGACCAGAGCGCCGTCGCCGCGCACCACCATCAGCGGGGCGGCGATGTTGCGCGCGGCCAAAAAGCCTTCGGTTGCCGCGACCAGCCGGTCGATCATCGAGATCAGCCTGGCGTTGAGCAATGTCGTCAGCGCCCGGCGCGGGCCGCCGAGCTTGGCCGACAGTTCGTGGCTGGCGGTGACCGGCAGGCCGGTCCTGTCGCGGATCAGGTTCCGCGCGCTTAGCTCATGCGCCGGGTTGCGGGTGGCGAAATAGGCGCAGACGGCAAAGCCGGACACCGAATTTTCCAGTTCCGGCAAAGCTGCCTCCAGCCCGGACAGATCGAGCTTTGCCGCATTGCCATGGACATCGTGGCCGCCGGGGCAGAACACCACCGGGTCGGTGCCAAGCGCCGCCTTCAGCCCGTCGCGGGCAAGGTCGCCCTCGGCAAAGCCGATCATCACCAGCGCCACGCGGCCGCCCTGGCCCTCGACCAGCGCATTGGTGGCTAGCGTCGTCGACATCGACACCAGTTTGATCGCTGCCGGGTCGGTGCCGGCCATTTCGAGCACCGCATCGACCGCGCCGGAGATGCCGACCGCCAGATCGTGCCGTGTCGTCAGCGCCTTGGCCTTGGCCAGCACTTTTCCGCCGGGGCCGCCGGCTTCCGACCACAGCACCGCGTCGGTATAGGTGCCGCCGGTGTCGATGCCGAGGAACAGGGGTGGCGATTTGATGTTGGCGGTCATTGGCGGGTCCGGAGAATTGCTGCCCCGCCCCTTAGCCGATACGGGCCGGGCGATAAAGGCACGAGCGCTGGGCCAAGGCAGCGTAATCTCCCCCCTCGAGGGGGAGATGGCCGGCAGGCCAGAGGGGGTCGTCTCGCGTGGAGCCCCGGCATTCTCTGGCCGCGATGGCATTGGCGTCAGGACGTACCGACCCCCCTCTGTCGCCTTCGGCGACATCTCCCCCTCAAGGGGGGAGATCGCTAGGCTACCCCACAAACCCCACGCGCTTATGCGAGCCATCGCAAAACGGCTTGTTGGCGGAGTGGCCGCAGCGGCAGAGGAAGGCGCGTTGCGTACGGTCGACCGTGTGGCCGGTGCCGGTGACGATTTCGACATTGCCTTCGAGCTTGAGCGGGCCGTTGGTCGTCGGTGTGACGGTCAGCGGGCCATTCCGCACCTCCAGCGCCGGCGTGTCCTTCAGCGCCGGCTCGCCGGTGGCGGTGAAGCCCGATTTGGTGTGGCTACCATCGCAGAACGGCTTGTTTTCCGAGGCGCCGCAGCGGCAGAGCGTGGCGCGGTAAAACGTTTCGCCGCCCAAGACGATCTCGGCATGGACCGCCAGCGGACCGTTTTCCCTTATGCGCACAATGTTGACCGCCGGCGGCCTTTCCTGCGGCCCGCCATCCTTGCGGACATAGGTGATGGCGCCGGACGGGCAGGCTTCGGCGAGCGCCACGATCTTCTCGACGCTGGCCGCCTCGGGGTGGATCCACTGGCCGGGCGCGTTGGGCACGAAGACATGCGGATCGCCCAGCACGCAGTTGCGCGAATGGATGCAACGTTTTCCCGAAAAGCCGATGTCGATCTTCTCGCCTTCGACCACTGCCATGGGTGGGTCTCCTGTCGGACTACGCTATGGCGACAGTCAGGACGACGTCAAGGCAGCATTCTCCCCCTCGTGAGGGCCGACCTCGGGCGCGGCGGTAAGGGAATTCCCATTTTTTGCTCGCAGCACCACATTTTGTTCTTGCTTTGTGCCGGCAGCTATGCTACTAATTTGCGTATGGTGCCAATTGGCTCCAACGACCCGCCTGCCGAGGCGGGTTTTTTGTTTCAGCTTTGAATTCCGGCGTTGCCGGCCGACGTTGGCGGGACGCCCCTGCCCGCTTTGCGCTGGCTTCTCCCCCACAAGGATGGAGCAATCGCCTATGAAGTCCCCCGGCCGCGGAGCCTGCCCTCGGGCTTGCGGAGGCAAGACTCGTGGGCGGCCACCTTCTTCCCGCCGGGGAGAAGAGCCTGGCGCAGCGCAGGCGACCTCCTCTCCCCTCGGGGAGAGGTCGGATCGCCCCGAATTGCCCTTCGCAATTCGGTTGGCAATCCGGGTGAGGGGGCACTTGCCTATACGCGATTGCCCCAACAAGAGGGAGACGGGCAACTCACGGAACCAGATCGATTTCCTCGGTCTCGCCGCCACTGCAGGTGTAGCAGCAATCGTCGCACTTTTCCGTATTGCCGGGGCCGACGCCCCAATAGGTATTCTCGTCGCCATCGACCCAGGCGCCGTAGCAGATCGATTCGCCGTCACTGCAGGACAGCGGGATCGCCTTGGTCTCGCCGTCGTTGAGATAGTAATCCTGATTGTTGCCCGGCCAGACATGATCGCGGTCCTGGCTGTAGAGCTCGACGCGCATGGCGTTGGGATGGCTGTTCTTGATCTCGAAAGTGACATCGCCGGCATGCGCGACGGGCGCAAACAGTGCGGCAAGGCAAAGCGCCGCGACGGCGCGGCGCGCGAAAGCATAGGACAACATTGCAATTTCCCCCGGAATGAAGCGGCCTGCCCGACCGCGAGGGGGAACATGGCATGGCGGCGGGATGGGTGGAAGGGGGTGCGCCATTTGCACATCGCGAAAGCGCAGCGTTGCCAAGGAAGACCCCTCTCCGGTTTGCTTCGCAAACCACCTCTCCCCACTTCGTGGGGCAAGGAAATGCCAATCGCCGAAGCCTCACAAGACCTGGGTTCCTCGCCCCCACAAAGTGGGGGAGAGGCCGGAGCGGGGGCGGTTCGACCGGGCTCAACGGCCAGGCTTCAGCAGCGTCCAGATCCAGCCGATGAATGTGAGCACCAGGAAGGGATATCCGGCAGCGGGCAGCGGCTCCGAGGTCGGCAGCAGAGGCGTACCCCACAGGATCAGGCCCGCCGACGCAACAAACAGCAAGGCGGCCACGACAGCGGTAAGCCGCATCCACAGCGCGAAGGTTTTCGGCGCACTGACCATGACCAGCGCCGCCGCCCAAAGCGAGATACCGCCGACATAGGAGGGTACGCTGGCCTCAAGCCCGGCCGCATTGCCGGCCAGCAGCAGGCTCTCGCCGGCGAGAAAGGTCAGAAATCCGGCCGCCACCCAGTCATTGCCCTGGCGCTGATATTTCATCGTCAGCAGCGCGGTCGCCACCACGAGCGCCACGCCGTCGATCGTCCAGAGCGTTTCGCGGAGCGGGGCGCTCGCCACGAAGGTGCCGGCGAGGCCGAAGGCGCCACCGATGGCGAGGCCGATTGCAGCGACGATGTCCAAAGTGGAACGCATTTGATATCTCCTCACGCCGCGAAGAGGATACGTCAGCGTGGGGCGTCCTCAAAGCGCACGTCGAGGGGAACGCCAGGAGGACGGGGACGAGACAGCCGAGGCCAGTCAGCTCACGATTGGCTTTATCTAGCGGATTCTCCCTAGTGCTTCGTGCAGGGTTCTTAGCCGGCGCGATATAGTCTCCGACCGAGACCGCCTCTCGCCCCTCTGAAATGCCCTATGTCCAGCGACGAGTTCGAGCAGCCTTGCTTTTGGGATCGCCGGAGCGAGAAACCATGAAGATAAAGCGGCCCCAGAACTAAGGCCAAGTGCCAGCAGGCCGGCGCGGATCAACTTGTCAGGTTCAGACGTTGGCAAAGTGACGAAACCGATCAGGACGCCGATGGCCATACTAAAAACAGAGCCGATCACGAAAAACTTGCCTGTGGATACCCGTCGAAAAAACGACGCTACGTCGTCAAGAACGGCCTCTATAGTATCCTTGTCCTCACTGGATGGCCTTCGTACATTTCTGCCGAGAAATTCGGAGATTCTCCGCATAGACAAAAGGAGGTTTATGGTTGCAATCTCTAGCAATAGAACCACTCTAACCGGCACATCCTTGAACCAAGTAAAATCTTCGCCACAAACCGCTGAAAAGTACGCAGCCGAGTTCGGCTCTTTCAAAATAAAACGAGCAATTACCGTGTCGTTCTTTTCATTCTCAATAAGAAGCAATCTTGTTGTGCTCGACTTCTTCGTAGCCGCAAAAGCCGACTCAGCAATGATATATTCATAGTATTGCTTGTGCGGAAGCATCAAGTTGCTTACTCCGCCTGCAGGATCGCTGACGAATAGCCCAGCGCTCGCTACCTCGTTGGCAATCATCTCCGATAACTCCTGCGGACTATGATCCGCATACTTAGCCTCAAGGCGCCGAATTGCTTCTACAGTATCGACACTTGAGCCTGAAGTCTGAAAGATATTGAATACTTTCTTGTAGCTATCGAACACCACCTTATCCAAACGGGCCCGCGTTATCGTGTTCCTTGTATCGCGAGCGACCATGTCCCAGACAAGCAGCCTTGTGAAAGTTTCTCGCAATTCCCGCCGCAGCATCAGATACGTTGCTCCTATTGGTGCACCCGTCGTGCGTTGATAATTTTCGATTTCCGTCTCTTTTCGTTGATAGGCGGCGTCAAGATAGCGCTGAATGAGAACCGCGTCCGTTAACTGCTGTCCTTGTTTTTGCAGGTGTTCGATTTCGGGCCAGATTGTTGCCACCACAGGTAGCATTGATGGCCTAGAAACAATGTCGCGAAAGTTTCTATATTGATTTGCTGCGGCTATGACGGACGTCGCTAGCTCAATGTCAAATCCAGAAAGAGCTTTCATCACTTCGCCCGGCGTAAGGCGGTCTATTTCCCAGAGATCTGTATAGGCATTACCTGCAGCTCCTTTCGAGCCATCGACTCGAAGCGTTCTATTCTTCTCAGCTTCATCTATGAAGAAATTTGGCCTCCCGGTAAAAACGAGTTTTGTACCCGGATAAGCTAGTCGCCAAAGCGCATTGAAGTGCTCATGCCGATCAAAGGCCCGCCCTGCATTCCGGAGTTCGTCAAACCCTTCAAAAATTAAGACAGCCTCCCCAGCCTGGATCAGATTGTAGATCCGACGGGCGTCCAGCCCAAACCGAATTGCCCACGGCGCCAAAAAAGATGCAGGGTCCGTTTCTGCCGGGCTCTGACTTCTCAGTTCCATTAGCAACGGAACCGGCCCCGAAGATGCTTTCCTCTTGAGGTAGGCGCGTGCCCACTCCACACACAAGGCCAACATTGCCGTGCTCTTTCCTTGTCCGTACTCACCGACAATTGCCAAATGCCTGCGCGAGTTCTCTCGAATCCACGCTTCATACACCGCGGCAAGATCGTACCGCTGATGTGAATGTCTGTCGCGCAATACGTGAGTACCCACGTAGGTGTCCGAGAGCGTTGACTGCGTCCCGCCTAAGGTTTCGTGGTCAAAGCGGTGAATTAATTCCCTAGCATACGAATCAAAATTCAATCCCTTTCGTAGTAACGAGGACCGTCCCCAGACCTCTATTTTCCTCCCTTTTACAAACACATTTTTATGAAGGTCGTTCTTTGTATCGAAAATGGCAAAAATGCGAACCGCACCTAGTTCGTATTTTTCATAGCCAACTGCATCAAGCCTACTTACTATTTCGGCGCGATTAAATTCACCGCTGAATACTAATACTATTACATTCTGCTTATCGTTATTTGCGGCTAGATACATGAACCCCAGCCAGGCAGAAATCCTACCCCGCCATCCGCCGCTTTCAATGATGATCTCCGAAAATGCACCGCACAGAAGACTCCTTGCCAAATCGTTCCATTTTGGTGGAGCTGGCGCCTCGGCGATTCGTTGTTTCCAATTAATTGCGGCATCGCTCGCTATTAGATCAGGCTGCCCCTTTGCAATTCGGGCGGCTTCTGCCAAAGCCAGAGAAAAAAGATTATTGTCCCGATTTTGCTTCGCTAGTTCGCTGACCGTAATAGTCGGCTTTGCGTCCCAATTGACCATCGCTCTGTCTCCAAAGCGCCAGATAGCCATCATCGCAACGAATGCTAAGCCTGAACCAAGAAGGCCATAGATTGAGGGGGGTCCTGGCGGGAGATCTCTTACAATCTCACGACCCGCTAGATCGTTAATTACTGACAGAGCAAGTGAGGCAATTTCAAAGAAAAAGGAACCAGACAAGAAATTAAGCAAAGTCGCAAGACACGTAATAATCGAAAAGACCACAAAAAAGGCAAAGCGCGCCTTAGACGCGGTCATTCTATATCTCAGGTATGCTATGTAAATAACTGAGCAAAGAAAAGAAATCCCTAAGAATAGCGACAAAGCGTTGTCAAACAACTTTGCTATCATTTGAAAGCCCCCAAGCCGTTACCTTATTGTTGTTTCCGGCAAATAGCAAGAGTGGAGGATTGGCGGTCGTATACACAACGATCCGCAAAATATTCTCAACTGCGGATATTTGGCGGACGCAGACTGAACAACTACCCAAAGAGTCCTGCTGGCAGCCCTGATGGCGCTTGCGCCCCATCTCCACCCTGCCGCTTCAGCGTCGCGCTGGCGGGGGGCCCGCTGCCTCCGGCAGCTCCCCCGCTTTCGAAGCCTGCCATCGATTCACTGGATCGATGGCTTGGCGCTGTGCGCGCCAACCGGCTTCTCAATCCCCCATCTTCAAGGCCTGGATAAACGCCTCCTGCGGGATGTCCACCTTGCCGAACTGGCGCATCCGCTTCTTGCCCTCTTTCTGCTTGTCGAGCAGCTTGCGCTTGCGTGATACGTCGCCGCCGTAGCATTTGGCGGTGACGTCCTTGCGCAGCGCCGAGATGGTCNGCCGCCTGGATCGGGATCTTGAACAGATGATGCGGGATCAACTCCTTCAGCTTCTCGCACATCTGGCGGCCGCGCTTTTCCGCCGCCGTGCGGTGGACCAGCATCGATAGCGCGTCGACCGGCTCCTCATTGACCAGGATCGACATTTTGACCAGGTCGCCCTCGCGATAGTCGGTCAGGTGATAGTCGAAGGAGGCGTAGCCCTTGGAGATCGACTTCAGCCGGTCGTAGAAGTCGAAGACGACTTCGTTGAGCGGCAGGTCGTAGATCAGCATGGCGCGCTTGCCGACATAGGACAGGTCGGCCTGGATGCCGCGCCGGTCCTGGCAGAGTTTCAGGATGCCGCCGAGATAGTCGTCCGGGGTGAGGATGGTGGCGCGGATCCACGGCTCCTCGATGGCCGAAATCTTGACCACGTCGGGCATGTCGGCCGGGTTGTGCAGTTCCTTGACCGTGCCGTCGTTCAACAGCAGGCGGTAGACGACGCTAGGCGCGGTGGCGATGAGATCGAGATTGAATTCGCGCTCCAGCCGCTCCTGGATGATTTCGAGATGCAGCAGGCCAAGGAAGCCGCAGCGATAGCCGAAGCCAAGGGCGGCACTGGTTTCCATTTCAAAGGAGAAGGAGGCGTCGTTGAGGCGCAGCTTGCCGACGGCGGCGCGCAGATCCTCGAAATCGGCGGCGTCGACCGGGAACAGGCCGCAGAACACCACCGGCTGCGCCGGCTTGAAGCCGGGCAGGGCCTGTGCCGTCGGGCGCTTGTCCTCGGTGATGGTGTCACCGACGCGAGTGTCGGCGACTTCCTTGATCGAGCCGGTGAAGAAGCCGAACTCGCCGGGGCCGAGCTCGTCGACATTGATGCGGGCGGGCGTAAAGACGCCGGTGCGCTCGACCAGGTACCTGGCGCCAGTGCCCATCATGCGGATGGTCTGGCCCTTCTTCAGCACGCCGTCGATGATGCGGACCAGCACGATGACGCCGAGATAGGCGTCGTACCAGCTGTCGACCAGCATCGCCTTCAGCGGGGCCGTGATGTCGCCCTCGCGCGGCGGCGGCAGATCGTTGACGATCGCTTCCAGCACGTCGGGAATGCCTAGCCCGGTCTTGGCCGAGATCAGTACGGCGTTGGAGGCGTCGATGCCGATCACCTCCTCGACCTGTTCGCGGATGCGCTCGGGCTCGGCGGCGGGCAGGTCGACCTTGTTCAGCACCACGACGATCTCGTGGTTGTTGTCGATCGCCTGGTAGACATTGGCCAGCGTCTGCGCCTCGACGCCTTGCGAGGCGTCGACGACCAGCAGCGAACCTTCGCAGGCAGCGAGCGAGCGCGACACTTCATAGGCGAAGTCGACATGGCCGGGCGTGTCGATCAGGTTGAGGATATAATCCTGGCCATTGTTGGCGTGGTACTTCAGCCGCACCGTCTGCGCCTTGATGGTGATGCCGCGCTCGCGCTCGATGTCCATCGAGTCCAGCACCTGCTCCTTCATGTCGCGCAGCTCCAGCCCGCCGGTCGACTGGATCAGCCGGTCGGCAAGCGTGGATTTGCCATGGTCGATATGGGCAACGATGGAGAAGTTGCGGATGTTTTTGATCGGCGTGGTCATGCGGCGCGCTTTAGCAGGGGCACGCTACATCGGCAAGCGGCGGGGCGCGGGTGCGGCGGCGGGGCGGTAAAGTCGTTAAACTTTGATCCATGAGATTAGAGCATAGTTCGCGCCCGGCGTGGTAGCCCACCGGCCGTCGCCGTTTCGGGGGGATCGGAATGCCGTTGTCAGCACGCAAATTTCTCAAATCGGTGAGCGGCTCGTTCGCGCCATTGCTCGCCATCTTGCTTATCCCGATGGTTGCCGCATTGGGTTTTTCCATCGACTATACCTCTGCGGTTTCAACCAGGGCATCGATGCAGAACGCCCTCGATGCAGCGTCGCTGTCGATCACGACGCTTGCGACGGACACCTCACTGGCGGACCGCCAGGTAAAACTGCAGGAGGCATACCTGGCCAATGGCGGGCAAGGCACGGCCAAGCTCGACAGCTTCGTCGTCGCCACCGACGGCGCCGCCAGCATCAAGGCTTCGGCCGGCTTTGCCATGCCGACGAATTTCATGCAGATCGCCAGGATCAACACGGTGCAGGTCGGCGTTGCGTCGGCAGTGACAAAGCGGCCGGCATTGGTGCAAGCCACGTTCAAGGTGACCAAGATCTCGGGCTGGTGGGGCAAGACAATGACGCTCTACGGCACCAAATTCGGGGACACGGTGGCCAACAAGCTGATGAAGATCACCTACACATACAACGGTTATGGCGATCCGAAAGGCTATGGCACGGCGACCGTCTCCACGATCAACGGAGCGACGATCACTATGGTCCAGCAGCAGGTGTGTACGACCACGACGGTGCTCAGCTTCTACGGCTTGCCTAGCACCACGATCGTCCAGACCGACTCATACGGCAGGAAATACGCGACCACCTGTGTCAACACAATGTATCCCGCGACCGGTGCCGGCGCGGTGATCGACGTCAGCCAGATGGACCAGCTATATCTGCAGATGGATGTCCCGTCAGGCAATCCAACGGTGCTCAAATCGAACGATCCGGCAACATCGAACCGCCTCTACGCGAACGGCGTCGAGATCGCCAGTGGCCAAACGGTCGATATCTTTACGCTGGTGCCGTGCGGCCAGACCAGCACACAAGCGTGGGAAGACGGGGGATCGTCGGTGCCGACATCTCCGACCATCACCGATTCCAACGCCGACTTTTTCTACACAGTAACCGGCAAGTGCGCCTTCAATCAGCGGGCATCGGAAACGCTGTTGACACAATAGGCCGCCGCAGCTGAGTGCGAGGGCATGTCGCCCGCTTAGGCTGCCCGTCCATCACACCGCCGCCCGGTCACACCGGGTGGCGTGTTGGTTGCGAGCGACCGTCTTCCCTTCGCTCCCTGTGGGAGAGCTGCGAACGATCACGAAGCGGTGATGCTGTAACGAACCGTGTGTCGGCGGCGAAGTGTGGACATGGAACCGCACAGGAGAACGGCGATGACCGGATCGGAACGAAGCACAGCCCTGATGGGGCTCGCCGCGGCACTGTTTTCCGCGACTGTGCTGTCGGCAACCAGCGCGGCCGCCGGCCAGACGCTGACCGTCGTAGAGCTGTTCACCAGCCAGGGCTGCTCGTCCTGTCCGCCGGCCAACGCCAATCTGATCAAGGTCAAGGACCGGCCCGGCGTGCTGGCGCTGTCCTTCAACGTCACCTACTGGGACTATCTCGGCTGGAAGGACACATTCGGCAAAGAAGAATTCACGCAGCGCCAGGTCCGCTATGAACCGTCGCTCGGCCGTTCCGGCCCGTTCACGCCGCAAGTGGTGGTCAACGGCAGGGCCGATGCCGTCGGCGCCAGGCCGGGCGAGATCGAGCAGCTGATTTCGAGCGGCGGCCGCGGTGACGGACCTTCGCTGTCGCTCGCCGGCGGAAAGGTCAGCATCGGCGCCGGTCCGGTGCCCGGCGGCAAGGCCGACGTCTGGCTGGTGCGTTACGGCAAGGGCGTCGTCGAGGTGCCGGTGGCGCGCGGCGAAAACACCGGCCGCACGCTGCCGCACGCCAATGTCGTGCATTCTCTGACCAGGCTGGGCAGTTGGACCGGCGACGCCACCGCGCTGCCACTGCCGGCGGCGACGGGCGGCCTCAGCACAGCGGTGCTGGTGCAGGTGCCGGGCGGCGGGCCGATCCTTGCTGCCGCTACGAACTAGAAACCCTGCCGAAATTTTCATAACGCGCAGCGGCGCCGCCGCATGCCGTCAACCCCTGCCAAACCCAAGGAGATCATCATGACCAATCGTTTGACCAATCGCCCGACCCTGGCGGCACTCGCCTTCGCACTTTGCTCGACGGCGCTGTTCGCAGGAGGCGCGGCGCGGGCCGAAGATGCGATGAAGCCGGCGATGGCGACAAACGCCATGAAGCCGGCAACGGGCGCCATGAAGCCGGCAACGGACGCAATGAAGCCGGCCGGCGCCATGGCGGCTGACGCGATGGCCCCGACTGCGATGAAGCCGGGCGATCCGATGAAGGCCGACTGCATGAACAAGGCCGCCGCCGAGACGGACGCCATGAAGAAAGCCGAAGCGACCAAGGCCTGCGATGCCATGGCTCCGGCCAAATAGGCGATGCGCACAGCAATGTGAGAGCCCGGCGGACCTATCCGTCGTATAATCCACCAGCATCATGGGAGATCAGACATGACCGGAGCCGTGAAACGATCGTCGATTTTCGCAAAAGCAGCACTTGCCGCGCTCATCCTCACGGCCGCCGCGGCCGTATTCTGGCAGACGCCGGCAGTTTCGGCCGAAGACGCGGTGGTGATCCCGCCGCCGGCAATGGACGAGAAGGCCACCGCCGGCACCGAAAAGGCGGTCTTTGCCGGCGGCTGCTTCTGGGGCGTGCAAGGCGTGTTCCAGCACGTCAAGGGCGTCACCAGCGCCGTTTCCGGCTATGCCGGCGGCGACAAGGACACGGCCGTCTATGAAATGGTCGGCACCAGCCGGACGGGCCATGCCGAATCCGTCGAGATCACCTACGAGCCGTCCAAGGTGACCTACGGCCAGCTGCTGCAGGTGTATTTCTCGGTGGCGCACAACCCGACGCAACTGAACTACCAGGGCCCGGACAGCGGCACCCAGTACCGTTCGACGATCTTTGCCGAAAACGACGCACAGAAAAAGATCGCCGAAGGCTACATCGCCCAGCTCGACAAGGCCAAGGTGTTTCCCAAGCCGATCGTGACGACGCTGGAGACCGGCAAGGCCTTCTATCCGGCCGAGGACTATCACCAGGACTTTCTGACGCTCAACCCGACCTATCCCTATATCGTCTACAACGATTTGCCCAAGGTCGAGAACCTGAAGCGGCTGTTCCCCAATCTTTACAGCGAAAAGCCGGTGCTGGTGCTGGCCGCCAACAAGAGCTGAGCTTTTGCGGGGGGCCTGCTGATCTCCCCCTTGAGGGGGAGATGGCCGGCAGGCCAGAGGGGGCCGGTTCGGTTGGCGCGACGCGGTCCGGCATATCGAGGGAAGACGAAGTTGGCACTCCACCCGCGGCGACCCCCTCTGTCGCTTTTAGCGACATCTCCCCCTCAAGGGGGAGATCAGCAGTTTCCGCGCTTCGCACTACTCCCCCTTTTTCCAGGGCAGGCTCCAGCGCACCTTCTCCAGCGTCGCCTTTGCCTCGGCCGAGTCCGGGTCGGGCTCTGTCTCGCGATAATGCGCCGAGCCCTCAGGCGGGTAGGCAAGTGTGTTGTTGAGGGCGAATTTGTCGATCTGGCTGAAGTCGGGGAAAGGCAGGTTTTGCGCCTCGCGCCAATCGCTGACCCTTTTCTCCGCGGCGATGCGTTTTTCGTCGTCGACCGGAAGGTCGGTGGCTCTGTATTCCAGTGACGAAGGGAAGGCGAACTGCGCGCCGGCATCATCCATGATGTTGATCATGGACAACAGGATGTCCTCGCGGATGGCTTGAAAATCGGCCACGTCGGCGGTTTTGATATAAGTGAACACGTCGATATCGAGCGAATAGGCGCCGAAGCCGGCAAAGCGCACGCGGCACGGCTCATCGATGACGCGCGGATGGGCAATCAGCAGCTTGCGCAGCTCGGCCAGGACGTAACGTAGCTGATCGGGCGTCGTTTCGTAGCGCAGCTGCAGCGTCGTCGCGAACCGGGTGCGGTCGCGATGGGCGTAGTTCTCGATCTGCATGCCGGCGAAATCCGAGTTCGGCACCGAGATGATCGTGCGGTCGAGCGATCGGATGCGCGTCGAGCGCATGCCGATATGCTCGATCGTGCCGGACTGGTCGCCGAACTTGCAGAAGTCGCCGACGCTGACCGGCCGGTCGGCATAAAGCGTCAGGCCGGAGAGGAAGTTCTGCAGCGTCGGCTGCGCCGCCAGCGCCACCGCCAGACCGCCGATGCCGAGACCGGCAATAACGCCTTCGTAGGGGATGGCGAGCACTTCGGCCAGCAGCAGGAAGGCGACGACCAGCACGGCGACGCGCGCCACGCCGGTGGACAGCGAAATCAGCGTGTCGTGATAGCCGGGCACCTGCCACAGTCCACGGTAATGGTCGGCGACCTTGCCGATCAGGTGCCAGACCACCGGCACGGCGCCAATCACGACCAGGCTCCAGGCGATTGCCTTGACCGGGGCGGCGACCACTTGCGGCAGACCGAGCGGGCGCAGCGTCAACAGCAGGAAGAAGCCAAGCACGATCGAGCGCACCGCCCATTCGACAATGCGGAAGAAGGCCGGGCTGTCCGTCCTTCGCACAAACAAGGAAATCAGCGCATTGGCGATGAAGCCGAAGACGATGCCGGCCAGTGCGGCAAGGCCGAGCATCCACCATTGCCAGTGCTCCATCGGGCCGGCGCGGGTGAGCAGGCCGGGGCTGATCTCGCGGGCGAGGCCACGGGCGATGAAGAACGGGTCGGTGCTGGCGAAGGCGGCGAATTCCGGCGCCACCGGCACGTCTTCGACATCGGCGTAGAGCGCGCGGATGTGGGCGAGCGTCTCGGGCGTGAACTGCCAGATCTTGCCCTTCTCAGTCTCGACCGGGCCGATGACGATGTTGCCGGCGGGATGCTCGAAATAGACGAAGGGGGTGTTGCTCTTCGGATCGTCGGGGATCTCCTGCCAATAGACGTAGCCGATGCGGTCGATGACCTTTTTGAGATAGCGCTCCAGCAGGAACGCCTCGTCGCCACGCACCGCCTGACTGTAGTTGCGCAGGTCGAGCGCCGCCTGGGCCGGGTCGCCGGCTTCGGTGAGGCCGCTCAACAGTACCTTGAACGTGTCGCGCGGCGAGGCGAGCCTGCTCGGATCGTCGACCATGTCGACGGCTTCGCCACGCGCTTCCTGGAATTCGGCGAGCTTTGCCTGGAGCTGGCCAAGTGGCGGCCCGACGATGAACCAGTCGCCATTCTTGCGGCGAAAAGTGACGGCGAAGGAGACCCTGGTGCCGTATTGCGGCAGCGTCGCCGTCACCTCGTCTCCGGAAATCGCATCATGCGGCAGGCTCCACAGACGGAACGTCGCGTTGTCGATGACGGTGAACAGAAGCTTGGTGTAATCGGGCATGTTGAGGCCGCCGCGGTCGGCCTCGGTGACGTCGACGAGACCCGCTGCCAGACCGGCAAGACCCATGCCGCCGCCGGTGGCGCGCGGCACGTTGTCGGCGCCGCTCTCGTTCATCGTCTGCAGGAACGAGCGCATCGTGCTCATCGGGCTCGACTGGTCGACACGGACGTCCTCGACGGCGCTGACGCGCACACCTGTCCACCATTCGGCGGTGGCGGCATCGAAGCGGCCCATGAAGCTGCCGCCGTCAGGCGATTGGACGAAGGTGAGGGCGCCCTGGCGGTCGCCTTCGAACCAGTGGCCGACAAGCTTGTCGCCTTCGGCCTTGGCCTCGATACGGCCGTTATAAAGCGGGTACACGCCCTTTACGTCAGTGCCCGTCTGCTCGAACTTGATCTGGGCGCCGCCGCCGCGCCACTTCGTGTCCCACACCCCCGTCCAGTTGGCCGCGTCCTGGGCATGCGCCTGCGGCATGGCCGGCAGCAGGCCGGCAAGCGCGAGTGCGCCGATCAACGCGACCGTCCGGATCAGCAAAAGCAGCAGCCGATCCTGTCCTGCCGCAGAAAAGGGGTTCATTCTGTTGCCCTTCTTCTTGCCGGTGATTCTGCTGGGCCGGCCAGAGAAGGTTATTCCGCTTGAAGATGAATATTCTGTTTCAGGCTGCGACGGCGATGCCGGTCAGTCATAGGTCAGGTCCGTCGCCTTGCCGGCGAACACCCGGTAGGCAAAGAACGAATAGAAGATGATGATCGGCAGCACGACGACCGTCCCGACCAGGATGACGGCCAGGCTTTCGGGTGCCGAAGCAGCCTGCCAGATGGTCAGCCGGTCGGGCACCACGAAGGGGTAGAACGACCAGGCGAGGCCGGCAAAGCCGAGCGTGAAGATCGCGGCCAATGTCAGGAACGGGAGCAGCGCGTGGCGGTCGCCGGGTTTCGGCAGATGGAAGGTCTGGCGCCACAGCCACAGGAACAGCACTGCCGACAGGGTCGGCAGCGGCGACAAATAGAGCATGGCCGGCCAGACGAACCATTTGTCGAAGATGCGCGCGCTGGCAAAGGGCGTGGCCAGCGATACCGCGACCATGCCGAGCGCGGTCAGCACCAACGCCGTGCGCAGCCACAGCACCGCCTTCTTCTGCAGATCGCCTTCCGTCTTGTAGATGACCCAGGCCGCTCCCATCGCCACGTAGGCCGCGGCAAGGCAGAGCGCCACCAGCGCGCCGAAAGCGACGCCGCCAGGGCCGACGTCGAGGCCAAGCACATAGACGCCGAGCATATAACCTTGCGCCAGCGACGCGATGACCGAGCCGAGGAAAAAGATGCGGTTCCAGCGGTGCTTCCTGCCGGCAGGCACCTTGGCGCGGAAATCAAATGCGACGCCGCGCAGGATCAAGCCCACCAGCAGCACGAAGACCGGAATGTAGAGCGCCGTCAGAATGGTGCCGTGCGCCAATGGGAAGGCGACCAGCAGCAAGCCGACCGCCAGCACCAGCCAGGTCTCGTTGGCGTCCCAGAACGGGCCGATGGCGGCGATCATCGTATCCTGCTCGGTGTCTTCGGCTGCGGCGAACAGGATGCCGATGCCGAGATCGAAGCCGTCGAGGATGACGTAGATCAGGATGGCGAGGCCCATCAGGCCGGCGAAGATCAGAGGCAGCAGGGTCGGCCAGTCGAAGCTCATGATGTTTCTCCCGGTTGCGCAACCGGCTGCGACAGCGGCCTGTTCATGACGCCCGGCAGCGGCGAGGTGTCACCATCCTTCGCCGCCTTCAATGCCAGATGCACCAACACGCCGAGATAGGCGATCAAGAGCAGCACGTAGAGGATGAGATAGACCGCGAGCGACAGTGCGACATGGCTGCCGGCGACCGGCCCGACAGCATCGGCGGTACGCAGCACGCCGGTGACCAGCCAGGGCTGGCGGCCGATCTCGGTGGTGTACCAGCCGGCCAGCGTCGCCAGCCAGCCGGACAGCGCCATCGGCACCATGACAAGCGCCAGCGGCTTGGGCAGGCCGTGGCGGCGCTTGAGGAAGAAGGCCGCCGACCAGGAGACGGCGAGCATCAGGAGGCCGGTGCCGACCATGATGCGAAAGCCCCAGAACACCGGAAATACCGGGGGATGGTTGCCGGCATAATCGTTCAGCCCCGGTACGATGCCGCCGGCGCTGTGCCTGAGGATGAGGCTGGCGCCGTCGGGAATGGTGAGCTCGAACCTGTTCTCCTTGGCCGCTTCATCTGGAAGCGCAAACAGCACCAGCGGCACGTTGGGACCGGTGTTCCAGTTGGCCTCCATCGCGGCGATCTTCTGCGGCTGGTGTTCCAGCGTGTTGAGGCCGTGCTGGTCGCCGGCAAAGATCTGGATCGGGATCAGGATCGCGGCGGTGAAGACGCCGGTGCGCAGCGCCTTCCACATCGATTCCGAGCGATCGCCGTAGAGATAGCGCAGCGCCGACAGGCCGGCGACCAGGAACGAGACGGTCAGGCCCGAAGCAAGCATCATATGGACGAGCCGGTAGGGCATGGACGGATTGAAGACAACGGCCCACCAGTCGGTGGCGTGCGCAACACCATCGCGCATCTCGAAACCGGCCGGCGTCTGCATCCACGAATTGAGTGCGATGATCCAGAAGGCGGACAAGGTGGTGCCGCCGGCCACCAGCACCGTCGCCAGTGTATGGACGCGGTTCGAGACACGGCGGAAGCCGAACAGCATGATGCCGAGGAACGCCGCCTCGAGGAAGAAGGCGGTCAGGATTTCGTAGGCCAGCAGCGGGCCGGCAATGTTGCCGACCGTCTCCATATAGCCCGGCCAGTTGGTGCCGAACTGAAAACTCATGGTGACGCCGGAAACCACGCCCATGGCGAAGGACAGCGCGAATACCTTAACCCAGGTGAAATAAGCGCGCATCCAGGCGGAATCGTTTGTCGCGTTGTAGCGGAGCTTGAAGAACAGCAGCACCCAGCCGAGCGCGATGGTGATCGCCGGGAACAGGATGTGGAACGAGATGTTCGCGCCGAACTGTATGCGCGACAGAATGAGCGGGTCCATGGCGGCTCCGGCTGCTGCTTGTTTGTTGAAGGATAGGCTTGATGCACCGGACGGTCAAAGCGGCGTCCCGCCGCGAGGCGGAACGCCGCAGTGCGGTTAATCTGCTTTTGCGTGGAATTTGGCTGGACGACCGGGCAGGTGTTGCCTATTCCGGCGAACCTCGATGTCCAGAACTGTCAGGAGCGCCATTGACATCCGGATTTGCGAACCGACATTCAGCGGATTAAATCAACAACTCTGTTTCAAGCAGTCGTTTTCAGCCATGCAGCCGATCATCTCGATTTCCGGCGTCACCAAGACCTACGCCACCGGCTTCAAGGCGCTGAAGGAGATCAATCTCGACATCGTGCGCGGCGAGATCTTTGCGCTGCTCGGGCCGAATGGCGCCGGCAAGACAACGCTGATCTCGATCGTCTGCGGCATCGTCAACCGCTCGTCGGGTTCCGTCACCGTCGACGGCCATGACATCAACCGCGACTACCGCGCCGCGCGCAGTCTGATCGGGCTGGTGCCGCAGGAACTGACCATCGACGCCTTCGAGAGCGTGTGGGCGACGGTTAACTACAGCCGCGGCCTGTTCGGCAAGCCGGCCGACAAGGCGTTCGTCGAAAAGGTGCTGCGCGACCTGTCGCTCTGGGACAAGAAGGACGCCAAGGCGATAACGCTGTCCGGCGGCATGAAGCGCCGGCTGATGATTGCCAAGGCGCTGTCGCACGAGCCGCGCATCCTGTTCCTCGACGAACCGACGGCAGGCGTCGATGTCGAGCTGCGCCAGGACATGTGGGCGATGGTGCGCCGGCTGCGCGAAGACGGCGTCACCATCATCCTGACCACGCATTACATCGAAGAAGCCGAGGCGATGGCCGACCGCGTCGGCGTCATCAACCGCGGCGAGATCGTGCTGGTGGAGGACAAGGCCGAACTGATGCGCAAGCTTGGCCGCAAACGGCTTGTGCTGGAACTGCGCAGTCCCCTGGCCACCGTTCCCGATGCTTTTTCGCACTACGCGCTGGAGCTTTCGCCGGATGGTGGACAGCTGACCTATACTTATGACAACCAGAGCGAACGGCCGGGCGTCGCCTCGCTGATCCGCGAGATCGAGGCGGCCGGCATCCAGTTCCGCGACATCGATACGGAAAACAGCTCGCTCGAGGAGATCTTCGTCAATCTGGTGAGGAAACCGGCATGAACCCGCGCGCGGCCATGAATTTTCATGCGGTATGGGCGATCTATCGGGTGGAGATGGCGCGCGCCCTTCGCACTGTGCTGCAGAGCATCGTTTCGCCGGTCATTTCGACGTCGCTCTATTTCGTCGTCTTCGGCTCGGCCATCGGCTCGCGCATCACCGAGATCGACGGCATCAGTTACGGCGCCTTCATCGTGCCGGGGCTGATCATGCTNGGCCATCGGCTCGCGCATCACCGAGATCGACGGCATCAGTTACGGCGCCTTCATCGTGCCGGGGCTGATCATGCTGTCGCTGCTGACGCAGTCGATCTCCAACGCCTCCTTCGCCATCTATTTTCCGAAATTCGTCGGCTCGATCTACGAATTGCTGTCGGCGCCGGTGTCCTATCTGGAGATCGTCATCGCCTATGTCGGGGGCGCGGCGACAAAGTCGATCGTGCTTGGCCTGATCATCCTGGCGACGGCCTCGCTGTTCGTGCCGCTGACGATCGAGCATCCGTTCTGGATGCTCGCCTTCCTGGTGCTGACGGCGGTGACCTTCAGCCTGTTCGGCTTTATCATCGGCATCTGGGCGAAGAGCTTCGAGCAGCTGCAGCTGGTGCCGCTGCTGATCATCACGCCGCTGACCTTCCTCGGCGGCAGCTTCTATTCGATCAACATGCTGCCCGGCATCTGGCGCACGGTGACGCTGTTCAACCCGGTGGTCTACCTGGTCAGTGGGTTCCGCTGGAGCTTCTACGGCAAGTCCGACGTTTCGGTCGGCGTCAGCCTCGGCATGACGGTGGTCTTCCTGCTCATCTGCATAGCGATCGTCGCCTGGATCTTCAGGACCGGCTACCGGCTGCGCAACTGATCGAACGGGCCTCGTCCAGGCGAAGCAGCCTTATCGATCGACCTTTCCTTGCCGAAGGCGACATAGGCCTGCGCCCGATGCCTGGAACCCGCGCTTGAATGCCTCGATCTTGCTTTTCATGCATTGTTATATATCATGTTATCGATGTTCATGGGATGAATCGACCTATGGAAGACGTCATACGATCGCTTGGCTTCCTGTGCCTGGGCAGCAGGCTGAAGCGTATAGGCGAGCAACTGCAAGCGGAGGCGCAGCGCCTGCTCGACAGGCTGGATGTCCCGGTTCAGGCGAGCCAATACCCGCTGCTGGCCGCGCTCGACAGGCTGGGTCCGCTGTCGGTCGGGGAACTGGCGCAATCCCTTGGCATCGCGCAGCCGGGTGTGACGCGAAGCGTCTCGCTTCTGGCCGGATTGGGACTGCTCGAGGTCAGTCCGTCGACCGATGACCAGCGGCGCAGGATCGTCTCGCTTACTCGGGACGGCCGGCGGCTGGTCGATGTCGCAAAGCGCGACGTCTGGCCTTGCATCGAGAACGTGGTCGCGGATTTGTGCGCAGGTTTTTCGGGGCCGCTTCTTGAGCAGCTGGCTGCCATCGAAGACGGCCTCGCCGCTGCCCCTCTCGACCGTCGTGTAAATAAGCCTGAGGGTGCCGCGCAATGAGACATCTGCTCGACCGCCCTATCTGGAGCGCGCTTCAGACGCGACATCGGGCCTTCGCGGAGGGTGACAACCTCGCCATGCGATATCGGCCGTCGATCGTCCCTTTCGCCGCCACTGGCGCGGACGACCAGGAAAGCCTGCGGGCGCTCGAAAACCTTGTCTCCCCGGGCGAGAGTGTGATCCTGCTTCAAGCGGACGCGATTGCTCTGCCCACGGGGCTTTTCGCGACTTCGACCGCAGCCGGGGTTCAAATGATTGCCGAGCAGCCGTTGCAAACCGTGTCTGACAAACGTGTGCAACGTCTGACCCGAGACGATGCTGCTGAGATGCTCGCCCTGGCATTGCTCACCAAGCCTGGCCCATTCACGCTCGAAGCCTTGAGCCTGGGCGATTTTTGGGGTGTGAAAATCGAGGGCAGGCTTGCGGCAATGGCCGGCGAGCGCATGAAGCAACCTGGCTATACCGAACTCAGCGGGGTGTGCTCACATCCGGAATTTCGCGGCGGTGGCCTAGGAAAGCTGCTGTCCCTATTCGTGGCAAACCGGATAGTGGCGCGCGGCGAAGTTCCCTATCTCCACGCCTATGCCAGCAACGCCGCGGCCATAGCGTTATACGAGTCCATTGGCTTCAGGTTGCGAAGCACAATGAATGTGGCCGTGGTTCAGCGCACCGAATGATTAGTCGGCGCATGATGCGCAGCATGGATGCATCCCGTATCGGAAGGAAGGATTTCGTATGGCCGAAATCCTTCCTTGAGACTGCAAGACCTTGCTGCGTGTCAGACCGCGATCTTGCCGCCGCCTTGCCTGGTGATGGCAACGACCGCCGGGCGCACCGGCATGTCCGGCTTGAAGTCGGGCCAGCGCGTCGACAAATCCTCATAGTAGGACGGACGGCCGAAAGCCTCCCAGTCCTCGCCGCCGTCGCCCGGATGCTGGACGGCAACGAAGGCGGTCTGGTCGTCCGGCGCAAACAGGGGACCGCACATTTCGGCGCCGATCGGCACACGGAAGAACAGTTTCGAGGTCGCCCGCGCCGGCCCTTCCGTATCGACCGCCCACAGACCGTCGGTGCGGCCAGTGGCCTTCGGACCCTGACCGTCGGTGGCGACCCAGAGGCGGCCGGCCGAATCGACCGCGCAATTGTCCGGCATGCCGAACCAGCCATTGGCGGTGGTTGCGGTCGAGAAGGTGGCGCCGACGTCGGCCACAGCGGGATCGCCGCATTTCAGCAGGATTTCCCACCTGCCCTTTGTCGCGGTGAAATCACCGCCGTCCTCGACGATCTCGATGATGTGGCCAAAGGCATTTTCGGCACGCGGGTTGGCGGCGTCGACCTGGTCGGCCTTGCGCTTCGAATTGTTGGTCAGCATGACATAGACCCTGCCGTTGGTGGCATTGGGCTGGATGTCTTCCGGACGGTCCATCTTGGTGGCGCCGAGCAGGTCGGCGGCGCGGCGCGTCTCGATCAGCACGTCGGCCTGGCTGGCAAAGCCGTTCTCCGCCGTCAGCGGCCCCTGGCCGAAGACGATCGGCAGCCATTCGACCGAACCGTCCTCGACGAACTTGGCGACATGCAAGGTGCCGTCGTCGAGCAAATCCATGTTGGCGGCGCGGTTGTCCGGATCGAACTTGCCTGTGGTGACGAACTTATAGACATAGTCGAAGCGCTCGTCGTCGCCGAGATAGAAGACGACACGGCCATCCTTGGCGGCGATCGATTCGGCGCCCTCATGCTTGAAGCGCCCCATCGCGGTGCGCTTCCTCGGCGCCGAAGTCGGATCCTGGACGTCGACCTCGACGATCCAGCCGAAGCGGTTCGGCTCGTTCGGCTCCTTGCCGATGTCGAAACGGTCGTAATGCGCTGCCCATTCATAGGCACCTTCGGGAATGCCGAGGCGCTTGTAATTGGCGGCTTCCTTATGCCCCTGCGGCAGCTCGCCCGAGAAATAGCCGTGGATGTTCTCCTCGGCCATGACATAGGTGCCCCATGGCGTGACGCCGCCGGCGCAATTGTTGATGGTGCCGATGATCTTCGTGCCGGTCGGATCGGCGCTGGTCTTGACGCGGTCGTGGCCGGCGACCGGGCCGGAGAGCGTGATCTCGCTGTTGGAGGTGATGCGGCGGTTGAGCTTGCCGTCGCGAACGACCTGCCATTTGCCTGATACCTTGCGTATCTCGACGATAGTGCCGCCATGCGCCGTCATCTCGACGTCGACTTGTTCCTTGCTGAGGGGCGCCTGCTTGGCCTTGCCGTCGACGATGGTGACGAGGCCCGGAAACATCAGGTGCGGATTGGTGTATTCGTGGTTGACCACCAGCAGGCCGTGCTCGGCCGAGCCGTCGATCGGGATATAGCCGACATAGTCGTTGTTGTAGCCGAATTGTCTGGCCTGGGCTTCCGCCGACTGTTTTGTCGGATCGAATTCCGGCGAATCGGCGAACAGCGGATCGCCCCAGCGCAGCAGTACATCGGCGTCATAGCCGGATGCAACGTGATGCTTGTCGTCGATGCCGGCCTCGAGCTCGTCAAAAGCGAAGGCGGAGCCTTCGGCGGCGCGGGCGTTGTCGGCGGTGATCAGCGCCAGCGGGCTGACGGTAGCGGCTATGGCCGAGACGGCAAGCGAGCCCTTGAGGAAGCCCCGGCGCGAGAACCGCGCGGCGATGATCTCACCCATGGTGCGGTTGTTGGTGGGATTGGCTCCTGGCCCATCATTTTCCTCGAGCACGCCGGTGCGGAAATGGGCGTCAGGGGAGCGATGTTCGGTCATAGTGGGCCTGCCTCTGGCTGGATGGATTGCTGGAGCGTGTTGCCTGGCCAATCCGGTATCGCCGGCAGGTCACAGTTTGATGACATGCCGGCTAATTACCATCTGCGATTTCGTGTCCAACATCGGGCCCGCTTGACCGCGACCGGCGCTTCGGAAACAAGAGCTGCGGCAGGCGCGTAGGGACACATCGGGAGAGAACAAAAGTGAGTTTCTGGGGACTTGGGCAGCTCTGCGTTTCGACGGTAATCTTCCTGCTGGCGGCGATGGCCGCAAAACAGTGGGGGCTGGCGCCGAGCCTCGGCAAGATTGTGCTGACGTTGGCGCTCTATTCGCTGGGCAATCTGATCATGCTGAGGCTGATCCGTGAATTCGGCATGTCGGTGTCGTTCAGCCTGTCGGCGGTGATCCAGCTGGTGTCGGTGAATGTGGTGGCGCTGGTCTTCTTCGGCGAGCGCGTCAATGCCTTACAGGCAACCGGCATCGTGCTTGCCATCGCAGCTGTGGCGCTGATCACGCTCGGGCCCTATCTGCAAAGGCTGTAACTGCGATCGGGCCGATGAAGAAGATTGCAAGCAGACTGCGCAACTGGCTGGAGTTCCCGGTTCTGCTGGCCGGGCTGGTCATTGCCGGCGGGCTGTGGGGGTTCGAGGAGCTGATGGAGCTGGCGCGGGCCACCACGCCGCATGCCTTCGACACCGAAATCCTGCTTGCCTTCCGCAAGGCCGGGCAGCCCGACAATCCGATCGGACCGGCGTGGCTGGAAGGGGCGATGCGCGACATCACCAGCCTCGGCAGCGCCAGCGTACTGGTGGTGATCACGGCAGCAATGATCGTCTACCTGCTCCTTATCCGCAGGCCAGGCGCGGCGCTTCTCATGTTCGTCGCGGTAGCGGGCGGCCAGCTCCTGTCAAGCGTGCTGAAATTCGACATCGACCGGCCGCGCCCTGATCTGGTCTCGCATCTCGCCGATGTGGCATCGCTTTCGTTTCCGAGCGGCCACGCCATGCTGTCGGCGGTGACATATTTGACGCTGGGCAGCATGGCGGCGCGGTTTTTGCCCGGGCGGACAACGAAGATCTATGTACTCGGGCTGGCGGTGCTGACGACGGTGGTGGTCGGCATCAGCCGCATCTATCTCGGCGTCCACTGGCCGTCCGACGTATTGGCCGGCTGGTGCGCCGGCTTTGCCTGGGCGATGCTGTGCTGGCTTGCGGCACGGTTCCTGCAGCGATGGCTTGGGCGGGCCGACGGCACCTGACTCAAATCAGCCTGTTGATCAGGCCATGACCGCAGCCTGCCAGCAGGAAAACCATCGACAGCAAGGCTGTCGAGGTCGCCAACGCTTTGAATATCTTCACCCGCTCATCCTTTTGAAGTCGTGCCTGTGAAATCGGGATCGCAGTGGATGTCCCGCCAAACGATGCCGAGGTTTGTAGCATGACAGCGCATCGGCTGGCAAAGAGTGCTGCATGTTTGGAGGCAGACCATCAATCCTTGGTGCAGGAAGACGTCGCCGACCGCGCCAGCGCAGGAACTTCATCCTCGACTGTTCGGCGGTGCCGTTCTTCGATTCAACGGCGGCCAATGTCATCGAGGGTGCGGCCCACAAGGCGAGCCGCGCCGGCGTTCGCTTCATTATATCAGGCGCTTCGCCGCAGATACGCCGCATGCTGATCAACCACGGCGTCAAGCGGCCGCTGGTGACTTATGCCGCCTCGATCACGGATCGCGGGCGCAGCTGAAGAAAGCCGCGCCCGCCGCCTGAGCCGATGGCTGGCTTAGTCGAGGCCCAATGCCGCGATCTCGCCGTCGTTCATCAGCGGCACGAAGATTGTCGACTTGCCGTCGGTGCCGATGTCGGCGCTGCCCGGTTTGAACGTCGCAACCGCTTGCGGCGTGCCGCCGGCTTTGTAGCGGTAGAGCGTGCCGGTCATATACGCGGTGGCGTAGATGCTGCCGCCGATGGCAACGACGCCATCGAGGTTGGCAAACTTTTCCGCGCCGGGCAGTGGCGAAACGGCCTTGGTAGCAAGATCGACCGAGAGCAGGCCGCCCGGCTCCGCGGTGCTGAAGTCGGGCTTGATGCCCTTGCCCCAGGAAGCGACGATCAGCCGGCCGCCATCGGCGAAGATGCCATTCGGCGAAGCAAGCGCCGCATCCCTGACGAACAGTTCGGGCCGGTCGCCGTCGATGCGATAGATCGTATCGGCAAGCATATCCGTGACGTAGATCTTGCCGGACGCGTCGGCGGTCACGTCGTTGAGGAAGACCGCGTTCGGCACGTCGATCGTCGATGTTAGCTTGCCGCTTGCGAGATCGACGACGCGCACATGGGTGAGGTCGGCGACGTAGAGTTTGCCGCCGACAATCGCCATGCCCTTGGGCGCGTCCATGCCGTCGGTCCAGTGTTGCGTGACTAGCTTGCCGTCCATCGACAGGATCGACAGATAGCCGTTGCCGTCGGCTTCGCCGGGATTGCCGACGATGTTCGAGACGATAACGCGCTGGCCGGCGGCGTCGAACAGCGCCGATTCAGGCTGCTCGAGGCCGCCGGTGCGCCAGAGTTCAGCGGCCTGAACTGCTGGCGCGGCCGCGATGCCGACCAGGGCGAGAAGTATCGAGGTGAAGAGGCTCTTCATGGCTAGTCTCCTGTAATGGACTGGCGGAGAGCTAGGCCTTTCGATACTTTTCGGGAAGATCTATCAGGACTAGTACCGAAGGCTGATACCAAATCGTGCAAAAGAGGTGCATCCCATGAACGGCCTGATCTTCGAAGCGCTGAAGCGGACGCTTAAGGCAAAGGGCATCACCTATCGCGTCCTTGCCGAGCGGATGGGTGTTTCCGAGCCGACGGTGAAGCGCATCTTCCATGAGCGCAACTGCAAGCTCGACCGGCTGATGGAGATCTGCACTGCCGCCGGCGTAGAGTTGGAGAACGTGCTCGGCTCTATGAACAGAGGACCAGGACCCGCCAACCAGATCGCGCCGGAGATCGAGCGCAAGCTCGCCGGGCGGCCGGCACTGCTGTTCGTCTTTGTCATGCTTTCCGAGAAATTCACGCCCGAAGGCATCATGCGCTCACAAGGGCTGAGCGAGGCTTCGATGTTCCTCTATCTGCGCGACCTCGAGGAACTCGGCCTGGTCGCGCTCGGTCGCGGCCTGTCGGCAAGGCTGCTGGTCGAGGCGCCGATCCAGTGGAATTTCGACGGGCCATTGCGGCCGCTGTTCGAGATGACCAACAAGAATTTCATCGGCTGGGCCATTACCCATCTTGAGCGCGAGGCGACGTTCGTCAGCTTCTCCAGGCGGATGCGGCCGGAAACGGCGGAAATGATCAAGCGCGAGGCTGAGGAATTGGCGGAGCGCGCCAAATTGCTTGCCCATCACGACCAGCACACGACGCCCGAAGACGGGCTGGTCGGTTACAAATGGACGTTCGCGTTCGGCGCAACGCCGTTCCCGGTGATCATGCCGATCGGGCCGCATCCGCGCGACGCAGGCGCGCGGACACCCGGCCGGGCCGCCGCAAAGCTACCGGCCTAGCCGCCACCCTGAGCCCTTGTCTCGGCATCGGCAATCCTGGGCTTGTCATCCCAGACCATCTGCCGGTAGTCGAAGCCGTATTCCAGCGTCGGCTTGACGATACGGAAATAGGGCGACAGGTCGAAATCGCGCGGCGTGTAGAGCGAGTGATGGCAGATGTGCAGGATTTCCCTGCGCGAATAGCTCGACTGGGCCGAGGCACGGCCAGGCGCCCGGGTAATCTCCGGCAGGATCGGGTAGCGGATCAGGCCATAGGCCTCGGCATCAGCGACGAGCAGATGGCGCGCGTCGGGTCGCCGGAACCGAAAGCCAGCATGCGGCGGCGCCAGCGCACCGGCACCGGCGGCGTCGGCAAGAAGTAGCGCAGCATGTCGAATATGTTCTTGAGATCGTATCTGAGACCGAGCCTGCCGATCATGAACGCGACGACCGCTTCGCGGTCATCCGGAGCCAGGCCACTCGCACGGCAGATGCGGGTGTTGTAGCTGCGATAGCGCGACAGCGGCACGGCGATGCAGCCATCGCCGAGCGTGACCTCGATCAGGCGCCGCCGCTCCGATCCGTCCTCCGGCTCCGGTAATGCATCGCCGACATAGAAGGCGGCATGCGACCAGGTCGACTGGGTGAGGTATTTGATCGCCGCCGAGATCTTCTGGTTACCTTCGATGAGTAGGATGTCGCCGGGCTCAAGCGTGCGGCGCAGCGTTTCGGCATCCGACGGCGTGTAAGGCTCGTAGAAGGTCGATTCCTCCTGCAGCCGGCCTGCAAGCCAGCGGCCAAGTCGGTCAGAAGCGTGTCGCCGGGCTCGGTCATGCCAGACGGCGATTACCACAGGGCGGCAAATTAGACCATGATCAGCCCACGCCAGGCGCGCCGGCGTCTTCGTGCTGCGGTGCCGCTGTGAGATCTTCGCGCACCTTGCGGGCGAGCTTCCTCGTCGAGCGCTTCGGACTGTCGCCGAAAAGCTCGGCCGCCTCGGCGAGGCAGGTCTTTTTCAGGCCCTTTTCCGAGCGCTTCAGCAGCTTGGCAAGCAACCGCGTCTCCTCAGGGGGGCCGAGCGGTTGGTCCTCGGCATCTAGAAGCGCGCGCATGACGAACACATCGTGGAACTCGCCAAGCCGCTCGCCCAATTCGTCGACGGCCTTGCGCCGCGTCTTGATCGGCGTCGGCCACAGCCTGCCGAGCAGCGACAGGTGCATGCCATGCGTCTTGGCCGCCTTGCGCAGATCGTGAAAGTCATCGGCTTCGCCGCGCGAAGCCGCCTTGTCCAGCGCTTTCCTGGCGCGGCGCAAAGTGGTGCGCGCGCCTTCGGCGAGCACGTCGGCAGCCTGCTCCGGCTGGTCGGGCAGAGCGAGCTTGTCGATCCGGGCGACACCTTCCTCGCAAGCGGAAATCGCCGCGCCTATCGCAGCATCGAGGCCTGCTCCGCCATGCAGTTCATGCTGGCGCGCGACGAGCCTGTCACGCACGGCACCGAGGCCATCGCCGGCACTTTGCTCGGGAAAGCTTGCCGCCAGCCGGTCGATTGTTTCCACCAGTGCGGTCGCCTCGCGCGGACCGGCAAGCAGGGCCGCCACCTGGCGGTAGCACTGATTCTCCGTCACGCAGAATGTTTCGTCTCCGGAACGGACAAGGCGCAGCAAGGCGCGGACGTTCTTCAGCCGTTTGCGGCATTTGTGCAGCCCCTGTTCGGGCCTGTCACGCGCGGCGTCCAGATGGACAAGCGCCTTGCCGATCTCCTCGGCGAGGATGCGCCTGACCTCTCCGGTCAGCGACATGCGCGGATCGATACGAAAGCTCATGCGACGATCTCCGGAATCCCCCCAAGGGCGAGCGACGCGTTGTAAAATCTCGGCTCGCCGGTGACTTCACGGCCGAGCCAATGTGGCAGCATTTCGTCCTGTACATCATCCGGCGTCTCGAGCTCGGCGATCACCAACCCCGCAAGCGTCCCGCCGAAGACATCGACTTCGTAGCGATAGCCGCGGTGTCTAACATGATGGCGTGTCTTCTCGATGACATGTCCGATGGCAAAGGCCTGCATCTCCTGCGCCTCCGCCAAAGGTACCGGATATTCGAATTCGTCGCGCTCGCGTGCCTGGCTGCCGAACTTGAGCGTCAGCTTGGCGGCCGCATCGTTGCTGATGCGCACACGCACCGTGCGGCTGGGTTCGGCGACTAGGTAGAATTGACGGATATGAATGTCCGCCTCGACCATTGCCCGCCATTCCTCACCTGAGACCAGGAACTTACGCTCGATTTCCTTGCCCATGGCCAGGCACTAAAGCGCGCACGGCCAGAGTTGGCAAGCCGCTTGACCGCACTTGACTTTAATCATTCGATTGATTAAATTGTTGGCCATGATCAAATCGCCCAGCGCCAGCGGCCTTCCTCATGAGGCGCCCAAGACCGCCGCGGATATGACGCGGACGGCACTCGTGCGCGCGGCGCTGAAGCTGTTCGGACGCCAGGGTTTCGACGGCACGTCAACGCGCCAGATCGCGGCCGAGGCCAAGGCCAATATCGGCTCGATCGCCTATCATTTCGGCGGCAAGGAAGGGCTCCGCAACGCGGCGGCCGACTACATCGTCGACACCATCCAGACCGTTGCCGGCCAGGCGATCGGCAATCTGCAAGCGCCGGCCGCGGCATTGGCGGACGCCGAGGCCGCGCGGGCACATTTGGCCGTCGCACTGGAGCGGATGGTCGCCTTCATCGCGGCAAGGCCGGAAGCCGGCGAGATTGTACAGTTCGTCCTGCGTGAGCTGTCTCATCCAACCGCCGCGCTCGACCGTATCTATGATGGCGTGTTCGAACCGGCGCATCACCGACTCTGCCTGATCTGGGAACAGGCGACGGGCGAGCCGGCCGAGAGCGAGCGCACTAAACTCACCGTATTCACGCTGATCGGCCAGGTCGTCTATTTCCGCATCGGCCGCGAGGCAGTTATGCGCCGGATGGGCTGGCGCGAGATCGGCGACGACGAGGCCGGCAAGATCGCGGCAACAATAACCGACAATCTCAGCGCGATTTTAGCTCGGCGCGATTTGGCTGTCCGGAAGGATCGTGGATCATGAGCCTGCTCTGTTCTTTGCCGCTTGCCGCCCAGCTTTTCAGCGCCTGCGCGCCGGCAGCACCGCTCGCCGTCGGCTACGTCGAGGGCGATTATGTGCTGCTCGCGCCGATCGAGGTGGCGCAGGTCGAGACGATTGCGGTCAAGCGAGGCGACCGCGTCGCGCCCGGCACGCCGGTGGTGACGCTGGAAAACGCCGACGCCAAGATCGCCATCGCACAAGCCGAGGCAGCGCTTGCGCAAGCCCAGGCGCAACTCGCCGATCTGCAGGTCGGCAAGCGGCCGGAAGAGATCGCGGTGCTCAAGGCGCAGGTCGACATGGCCAAAGCACAAGCCGCCGACTCCAAACGCAGATACACCCGCGCCAGCGATCTGTTCAAACGCGGCACCGGCACACAGGCCGACTACGACACGGCTTCCGCGGCTCTCGAGACGGCCAACGCGCAGGTCGGCCAGGCGGAGGCCAATCTCGCGGTCGGCGGCCTGCCGGCACGGCCGGAGACTATCAAGGCCGCCGACAATCAAGTCAGGCAGGCGCAATCGGCGCTGGAGCAAGCGCAATGGCGGCTGTCGAAGCGTGTGCTGACCGCGCCCTCGCCCGGCCGGGTCAACGATGTCATCCGCTATCCAGGCGACACGGCCGGTCCGACCGCGCCGGTCATCTCCATGCTGCCGGACGGCGCGGTGAAGCTCAGCGTCTATGTGCCGGAAAGCGCGTTCTCCTCGGTCGACGTCGGCACGCTGCTCAACGTCCATTGCGACGGCTGCGGGTCGGGCGTGAAGGCACGCGTCAGCTATGTGTCGCCCGATCCGGAATTCACGCCGCCGGTGATCTACTCGCTCGAGACCCGGCAAAAGCTGGTCTATCTGGTCGAAGCGCGGCCGGAGGGCGACGCCAGCGCCTTGCAGCCCGGGCAGATCGTCGACGTCGATCTGGCGGACATCGGAAAATGAACGTCATCGACGTGCACGGCCTGGTCAAACGCTTTGGCGACAAGACCGTCGTCGATCATGTGACTATGGCTGTGGCCGAGGGCGAGATCGTCGGCTTCCTCGGGCCGAACGGCTCGGGCAAGACGACGACCATCCGCATCATGTGCGGCTTGCTGACGCCGGATGAGGGCGAAGGCACGGTTCTGGGCTTCGACATCCGCACCGACAGCCTGCGGATCAAACGCGAAGTCGGCTACATGACGCAGAGATTCTCGTTCTACGAAGATCTGACGATCGGCGAGAATCTCGAATTCGTGGCTCGGCTGTACCGGCTGAAGCCGCTCGACGAGCACGTGGCTAAGACGCTTGAGGAGCTCGGCCTGACATCGCGCAGGAACCAGTTGGCCGGTACCCTGTCCGGCGGCTGGAAGCAGCGGCTGGCGCTGGCCGCCTGCATCATGCACAAGCCGAAACTGCTGCTGCTCGATGAACCGACGGCGGGCGTCGACCCGAAAGCGCGACGCGAATTCTGGGACGAGATCCACCGGCTGGCGAGCGGCGGCCTGACCGTGCTGGTCTCCACCCATTACATGGATGAGGCCGAGCGCTGCCATCGCATCAGCTACATCTCCTACGGCAAGATGCTGGCCACCGGCACGGTCGAGGACGTGGTGAGGAATGCCGGGCTGACCACCTTCGTCCTGCAAGGGCCGCGGCTCGATCAGGTCGCTGCCGCACTTCATGGCCGCCCCGGCGTCGACCAGGTGGCGCCGTTCGGCGCGACGCTGCATGTCGTCGGCTCCGACAGGACGGCACTTCAGGCAGCGCTCGCCGATGTCGAGAAAGAGCACGAGGGCGTTACGGTGACGCCCGGCGAGACCAGCCTGGAGGATGTGTTCATCCAGTTCATGTCCGGTTCGAAGGACAACATGGGATGAAAAATGGGATAAACAGCATCTTTTCGTTCGCCAGGCTAGGCGCGCTGCTGATCAAGGAGTTCATCCAGATGCGGCGCGACCGCATCACCTTCGCCATGATGCTCGGCGTGCCGTTGATGCAGCTGGTGCTGTTCGGCTATGCCATCAACAACGATCCGAAGAGCCTGCCGGCAGCGCTGGTGGCGATGAGCAGCGATCCTTACACACGAGCCATGGTTTCGGCGCTGCAGACCACCGGCTATTACCGCTTCGACCACGTCGCGCAAAGTGCCGCCGAAGCCGAATTCCTGATGGCGCGCGGCGACGTCGCCTTCGTCGTCACCATTCCCGCCGATTTTGCCCGGCGGGTCGAGCGCGGCGACAGCCCGCAGATTCTGATCGAGGCGGATGCGACCGATCCGGCCGTCGCCAGCGGCGCCATCTCGACGCTCGGCACCGTCGCCAACCAGGCGCTGCTCAGGGCACGCGGCATGCAGGAAACGGCGGCCGAGGCTGCCCGGGGCCAGCTCCAGGTGGTGGTGCACCGGCGCTACAATCCGGAAGCCGTCTCGCAATACAACATCGTGCCCGGCCTGCTCGGCGTCATCCTGCAGATGACGATGGTGATGATGACCTCGATCGCGCTGACGCGCGAGACCGAGCGCGGCACGATGGAGAACCTTCTGGCGATGCCGTCAAGCCCGCTCGAGATCATGCTGGGCAAGGTGCTGCCCTATCTGGCGGTCGGCGCCGTGCAGGTGCTGGTGGTGCTGGCAGCCTCGAAGCTTCTGTTTGCCATCCCCTTCACCGGATCGATGTCGCTGCTGTTGACGGCGGTCCTTATCTTCGTCTTGGCGCTGGTGCTGCTCGGCTACACGATCTCGACGATCGCCCGCACGCAAATGCAGGCCCTGCAGCTCACTTTCTTCTTCTTCTTGCCGTCGATCATGCTGTCCGGCTTCATGTTCCCCTATCGCGGCATGCCGGACTGGGCGCAGGTCTTTGGCGAGGTGCTGCCGCTGACGCACTTCCTGCGCATCATCCGCGCGGTGATGCTGAAGGGCGCCGAACTGCCGGCGGTGGCAACGGAAATCGGCTGGCTGGTGGTGTTCGTGGCGCTGTTCGCCGGTATTGCGCTGGTGCGGTTCCGCCGGACGCTGGATTAGGGTCGAACTCGATCCGCTTGTGCAAATGATCGAGATTCACACGGACTTGGCCTGGCCCGGGACCGGTGTCAATTCAGGCGCATTGAGCCCTTCGAAGGGATCGCGCCAGGCGTCGATTTCTTCGAGTTGAAGATACCAGCGACTGACAGAGGGATAGTCATCGAGCGGCAATCGGGCGAGATCGTTGAAGGGCAGAAACGTCGCCATTCGAAAGTCGGCATAGGAAACCGAAGCGCCGACCAGCCATTCTCGCTGGGAAAGCTCGGCATCAAGTATGGCAGCGGCCGTCCGGAAGTCGCTAAGGCCCTCCTCAACCCGCGCCTGATCTATCGGGCCGAGCCCATAGCGCTGTTTGGTCCCGCGTTCGAAATGCACGACATCGCAGGCTCTTGCGAAGTTCTCTTTCCCCCAACTCAGCCATCGGATCATCTCGGGCTCGTCGTCGCCAGCGCGCCAGAAATCCGAATGCATATCGTGCGAAAGCCGACAGGCTATGGCGTCGGCCTCCCAGAGGCTTTTTCCCGAACCTATAAGGATGGGCAATGAAAGATTTGGATTGAGCGGCCGAAATCGCTCGGCCTGGCCCGGAGCGAAGGGAGAGGCGAATTCAAACTCGACCTTGGCGTTGAGATACCGTGCCACCGCGACCGCGAGGCGAGGATTGGGATTGCGGCTGAAGAACAGTTTCATTGATCTCAGTCTTTGAAGGGTACCGGTTCGACCGGGTGCAACGGACGCTTGAGCACCTCGAATCGGCACATGAGCTGGAACTGGTTGCTATCCTAGCCGGCAGCAATGATCTCGGCATAGGTGCTGAGATCGACATTGCCGCCGGAGAGCACCACGGCAATGGATTTCCCGGCAAGGTCGATCTCGCCTGACGACAGCGCGGACAAGCCGACGCAACCGCCAGGTTCGACGACCAGCTTCAAGCAAGCCATCGCATCGCGCATCGCCTGTGCCACCGCCTTGTCGGAAACGGCGATGGCGCCGGCGAGATTCTTTCGGTTAATCTCGAAAGTGATGGCGCCCGGCTCGGCGACGAGAAGGGCATCGCAGATCGAGGTGTGGCCGGGCGCGTTCGACACCCTGGCGCCTTTGATCAGCGAGCGGCGTGTGTCGTCGAAATGCTCGGGTTCCACGGCCCAGACGGCGGTGCCCGGCGAGGCGTCCTTGACCGCGATCGAAATGCCGCTGCTCAAGCCGCCGCCGCCGCAGGGAACCACTACCGCATCGAGGCTGACGCCAAGCGCTCTTGCTTGGCGCATCAATTCGAGGCCGACCGTGCCCTGGCCGGCGATGATGGCCGGATCGTCGTAAGGCGGCACCAGGACCATGCCCTTTTCCACGTAAGAACGGACGACGGCAGTGCGATCGTCGCGGACCCGGTCGAAGGTGATCACTTCGGCGCCCATCTTCCTGACATTGCCGACCTTCATCGCCGGCGCGTCGGCAGGCATGGCGATTACGGCCTTGACGCCGAACATCGCCGCCGCGGCGGCAACGCCTTGCGCGTGATTACCCGACGAGAAGGCGACGACGCCGCGGGCGCGTTCTTCCGCCGAGAGCGAGGAGAGCTTGTTGTATGCACCGCGGAACTTGAACGAGCCGGTGCGCTGCAACGTCTCCGGCTTGAACAGGATCCTGGCGCCGAAGCGATTGTTCAACTCCGGCGATTCGATCAGCGGCGTTTCGACGATCCGTCCGGACAATCGCGCTGCTGCGCTGTGAATATCGGCGATGCCGGGAGGGGTGGTCATGGCTAGGTCCTACAAGAGATGAGACCGCCTATGCTGCACGGAAAGGGAGGCGGCGCACCAATGAAAAAATGTGACCGTTACAATTCGTCCTTGGAGGCAGGAGAGTGGGGCGTGACTGTCCCCACCGCCTCCTCGGCCCTCTGCCATGCGTTCGCCGCTTCAGTCGACAAATCGTTGTCGATTGACCGGCATAGCCTGCCGCTCCTCACCCCAACAGCGTCTTTTGCCGTTTGGGGCCGCCCATCTTGCGCCAGGTGTTGAAGCGGTGGGTGGCGGCGGCGAAGGAGATCTTCATCTGCTGGGCAACCGAATAGCGCGACTTGCCCTCGTCGAACAGGCGATAGCAGCACTCGACGCCCTCCTCGGTCAACTTGCCGTCGGGAGCCTTGTTGTGCGGATTGGCGGGATCAAATTTTTCGACCTGCTGCTCGACCAGGCCTTTCAGGCGCTGCAGATCCGCCTCAATATTAGCGATAAGGTCGAGAACCGGTTTGGGATCAAACAGCTGCTGTTTTTCCGGCATCTGCGGCGTTCCTTTCTCTTAGTTGAGATTCGGTTATATAAGTGAACGTTTGCCGATAGCAACGGCGATGTGTTCGGGATTTTGAAGCCTGTACCTTTTGAGCATGAGTGGAGCGCACACGATTGACCGGCGACGTGCGAGGTCATAGTTTAGAACTATTCTAAACTAGGGTGAATTTCTCATGCTTTCCCGCGTTTTCGGCTTCGGCCGCCGTCCCTTTGAATCGCTCTCGGAACAGGAGATCCTGGCGCTCGCCATCTCCTCCGAGGAGGATGACGGGCGCATCTATCGCGCCTATGCCGACGGGCTGGCGGAGAGCTTTCCGCAATCGGCCAAGGTGTTCGAGGAGATGGCGGAGGAGGAGGACGGCCATCGCGATTCGCTGATCGAGCTTTACCGCAAGCGTTTCGGCGAGCGCATACCGCTGATCCGGCGCGAACATGTGAAGGGCTATTACGAACGCAAGCCGGACTGGCTGGTGAGGCCGCTCGGCATCGATCATGTGCGCAGCCAAGCCGAGGCCATGGAGCGGCAGGCCTACCTGTTCTATATCGAGGCGGCCAAACGCACAGGCGATGCGTCGACGCGAAAGCTGCTCGACGACCTGGCGATCGCAGAACAGGGCCACGAGACACTGGCGCAGCGGCTGGAGCAAAAGCATGTGCCGGGCGCGGTCAAGGACGAAGAAACGGCAGCCGAGCAGCGCCAGTTCATCCTGACCTATGTCCAACCGGGGCTGGCCGGGCTGATGGATGGCTCGGTGTCGACGCTGGCGCCGATCTTTGCCGCCGCCTTTGCCACGCATGATACGTTCCAGACCTTTCTGGTCGGGCTTGCCGCCNTTGCCGCCTCGATCGGCGCTGGCATCTCGATGGGTTTCACCGAGGTGGCTTCCGACGACGGCAAATTATCGGGCCGCGGCTCGCCGGCAAAACGCGGGCTGACCGTCGGCGTCATGACGACGCTGGGCGGGCTCGGCCATGCGCTGCCCTATCTAATCCCGCTTTTTTGGACGGCGACCATTGTCGCCGCCGTGGTGGTTTTCTTCGAGCTGTGGGCGATCGCCTTCGTGCAGAACCGCTACATGCAGACGCCATTCTGGCGCGCCGCCTTCCAGGTGGTGCTGGGTGGCGCGCTGGTGTTTGCGGCAGGGGTGCTGATCGGGAATGCCTAACAGTCCTTAACCATTTACCGCCTGGCTGTCCTGAGGCGCCTCGGCGCGTTCGGTCAGGCCGTAATCGCGCACGACATGGGCGATGCGCAAACGATAGTCCGCAAAGATACCGCCGCGCCCGGCCTTCTGCGCCTGCCGATGTTCCTGCGTGTTGCGCCAGGTCTTCACCGCGTCCTCGTCGCGCCAGAAGGACAGCGACAGGATGCGGTTCGGATCGGCAAGGCTCTGGAAGCGCTCGATCGACAGGAAACCGTCGATGCCGTCGAGCAGTGGGCGCAGGTCGGCGGCGATGCCGAGATAGGCATCGCGCTTGCCCGCCGCCGGCTCGACCTCGAAGATGACGGCGATCATGGCTTCACCAAAGGAGCATGCGGCCCGGAGGCCAGCTTGAGGAAGATGCGGTCCTCCTTCAGAATGAATTTTTCCCGTCGGGCGAACTCGTAGTTCGCCTTGCCGGCGGGATCGGCGGCGAGCCGGGCGCGGTAGGCTTCGTAGGCCGCAAGACTGTCGATGTTGTAGGCGGCATAAGCCGTGGTGGCCGAGCCTTCGTGCGGCGCGAAATAGCCGATCAGATCGGCGCCGCAGCGCGGGATCGCCTGCCCCCAATTGCGTGCATATTCCTCGAATGCCGCCTTGCCGAACGGATCGATCTCGTAGCGGATGAAGCAGGTGATGGTCATTTTCGCCTCCTTGGCGGTGGATGTTTTCTTGCGGTCACAGTTCGAGGCGGATCGAAACGTTCCGAAGATCGATATGCTAGGCAAATCCCTCGCTGATCATGCCTGCCAGAACGATTTCGCGCATTCGCGGCGGACGTCTTCAGGTGTCAGGCCAAGGTCACGCAGCAGATGATCGTCGATCTCGGCGAGGTCGAGACGCTGCAAATGACGGTCGTACCACCGCTTCAGGAGCCGCAGCCGCAAGCGGCGCAAGACAATGAACGGGAACGGCCGGCGAGCAGGCGCGGCGCTGAGAATGGTCCTTGCAGGCATCGTTGTCTCCTTGATTTGCATCGAGACTAATGCTTTATCTGACGAGGATGCTTCGATGAGGAACGAACTATGCGCGAAGGACCCGACATAGCCCGCATTGCCAGCCTGGTGGGCGATCCGGCGCGGGCAAACATGCTGTCCGCACTGATGGGCGGCACGGCACTGACGGCGAGCGAACTGGCACTCGAAGCCGGGGTGTCGCTTCCGACAGCGAGCTCGCATCTGTCGAAGCTGATGGAAGGCGGGCTGCTGACGCTGGCGAGCCAGGGGCGGCACCGCTATTACGGCCTCGCAGGCCCGCAGGTGGCGGGAATGATCGAAGCCATCACCGGCGTTGCCGCTGCGGTCGGACCGCAGAGGGTGCGACCCGGCCCTCGCGACGCGGCCATGCGCGTGGCGCGGGTCTGCTACGATCACCTCGCCGGCGAGCGGGCGGTGGCGATGCTGGACCGTCTTGTGGCTCGACAAGTGCTCCTGCGCGACGACAAGGTGATCCAGCTTGGGCCGTCCGCCGCCTCGCATTTCGCCGCGATCGGCATCGACATCCATACCAAAGCGCGGCGACCGGTGTGCCGCGCCTGCCTCGACTGGAGCGTGCGGCGTTCGCACCTCGCCGGCACGCTGGGCGCCGCCATTCTCGACAAGATCCTCGCCGAGAAATGGGCGCGGCGCGAGAAGGACAGCCGTGCCGTGATCTTTTCACCGGTAGGCAAGCAGGCCTTCGAGACGACGTTTCTCGCCTGACGGCTCGCTTCAATGCGCGTTCGGCGTTTCACGGGAACGCCGAACCACTCTATCTTTTTGTTTTGATGCAATTCCGGACGGAAAACCGTTTCACACTTTCCTGGAATTGCTCTAGCCGCGCTTGAGCGGCTTTGCCTGCTTGAAAAAATCCGCCCAGGGATCGGCTTGCCCGAGCCGCTTCAGCGTCGTCTTGTCGCCGATCGGAAAGGCGTTCGGCGGCAATCCGGCCTCGATCTCCGCCCAGGTCACCGGCATCGATACCGTGGCTCCCTTTTTGGCGCGCGACGAATAGGGCGCAACCGTGGTGGCGCCGCGGCCGTTGCGCAGATAATCGACGAAAATCTTGCCGGTGCGCGCCCTCTTCGACAGCGTCGCCGTGTAGCGGTCGGGCGCGGCCTGTTCGAGCGCTCGGGCGAACTCATGGGCGAAGCCTTTGACCTCGTCCCAATCCGCCGACGGCTTCAGCGGCACGACGACATGATAGCCCTTGCCGCCCGAGGTCTTGACGAAATTCGGCAGGGACAGTTCGTCGAGCCGGCCGCGGATATCGAGCGCCGCGGCACGCACCGCCTTCACGTCGACGCCCTCGTCCGGATCGAGATCGAAGATGATCTGGTCGGGTTTTTCCAGCTCGTTGGTGGTCGAGCCCCAGATGTGGATCTCGACGACGCCCAGTTGCACCAGCGCCGCGACGCCGTCGAAATCGCGGATGAACAGGATTTCCTCGCCGTCCGTCGGATCCTTCATCACGGCTATTTTTTCACTCATGCCCGCTGAGGCATGCTTCTGGAAAAAGCGTGGGCCGCCGACGCCGTCCGGCGCCCGCACCAAGCTGAGCGGCCGATTGACGATGAACTGCTTCATGCGCGGCCAGACCAGTGCATAATGATCGACCAGATCCTGCTTCGATACCTTCTCCTGCGGCCACAGAAGCTTGTCCGGGCGAGACAGCGTAACCGACGTTTTCGCCGTCCCGGCGGGTTTGGCGGGCTTTGCCTTGGGCTGCTCTGCCGGCGCTGAGTGTGCTTTCGGTTTCTCCTGCACGACTTCCTCCGCCGGCTTGTCCTCGCGCAGTCCCTGGAACGACGCGTGGCGTATTATACGGTCCGACGTCCAACTGCGAAACTCCACCTCGCCGACAAGTTCGGGCTTGACCCAGACCAGCCCCTTGCCCCTTGGCACCGCCCTGTCGAAGGGCGAGGACGTCGTCTTTAGCGCATCAAGCCTCTTCTTCAGCTCGTTGGTGCTTTTGGCCGTGAAGCCGGTGCCGACGCGGCCGGCATAGCGCAGCTTGCCGCCCTCGTGATAGCCGACCAGCAACGAGCGCAGGCCGCGCCCGGTCTTGTCCGACGGCATATAGCCGCCGATGACGAACTCCTGGCGCGCCGTGCATTTCGACTTCACCCACGAGGGAACACGACCGCTGCGGTAGGGCGCATCGGCGCGCTTGGAGACGACGCCTTCGAGCCCCAGCCGGCAAGCGTGCTCCAGCATGATCTTGCCGGGCTCGGCAAAGTGGTCGCTGAAGCGCACGGCCTGATCCTCGACCTGTCCGGCGAGCAAGGTGCGCAGCCTTTCCTTGCGCTCGACCAGCGGCTCGGAACGGATATCCTCACCGTTGAGACGCAACAGGTCGAAGACATAGTAGATGAAACGATCCGTACGGCCCGCCGACAGATCCTGCTGCAGCAGCGAGAATGACGAGACGCCGTTATCCGCCAGCACGACGATTTCGCCGTCGACGATAGCATCGGTGCATTTCAGGCCGCCAAGTGCCGCGACAATTGCGCCACCGAATTTGTCGGTCCAGTCGAGGCCGGCGCGTGTCAAAAGCCGCACCTCGGTGCCGGCAAGCTGCGCCTGCATGCGATAGCCGTCGAACTTCACCTCATGCAGCCAGTCCTTGCCGGGCGGCGCGTCCCGCTCCAGCGTTGCGAGCGCCGGTTCGATGAATTCCAGCCGCCTTGCCGCGACGGCCTTCGCTTTGCTGGCGGCCGGCCTGTCGGACTGCCAGACGCTTGGCTTCTTGCCGTCGGCGGTCTTGCCTTCGCCGACCTCCTCGATGGTCAGGCCGGATTTCACCGATTGCGGCGCCTCCTGCAAAATGTCCTCGCCCGGACGCGCGGCGGCATCGTCGGATTTGATCAGCAACCAGTTGTCACGCTTTTCGCCCGGACGCGGCTTCAGCCGCACCAGATGCCAGGCGCCATGCAATTTGTGGCCATGCAGTTCGAAACTGATATGGCCTTTCTTCATCGCCCTTGCCGGGTCGCCATCGGGGACCCAAGTTCCCTCATCCCAGACAATGACCGAGCCGCCGCCATATTGGTCCTTCGGGATAGTGCCTTCAAACGGCGCATAGTCGATCGGGTGGTCCTCGACATGCACGGCGAGCCGCTTTTCGTGCGGGTCGAGGCTCGGGCCTCGCGTCACCGCCCAGCTCCACAGCACGCCACCATGCTCGAGACGAAGGTCGTAGTGGAGCCTGGTGGCGGCATGCTTGTGGATGACGAAGATGCCACCCGGCACGGCTTTCTTGCCGCGCGAAACCTTGCCGGCTGGTTCGGCCGTCTTCTTGAAATTGCGCTTGGCGTGATACTGCTCGAGGCTGGCCATGGGCGGATCCTAAGCAGATTTGCGCCGGGCGGCTTTGGACTTGGCGCCTTTTGCCGGGCGTCCGGTCTTTGCCGGCGCACCGGCTTCCGACGAAAGGCTCTTCTTCAGCGCATCGAAGAGGTTGACGACGTTGGAGGGCCGTGGTTCCGCCTTGGTCTTCGGTGCCTTCTTGCCGGCCTTCTTGGCGCGGACCAGCTCGATCAGGGCGTTTTCGTATTTGTCCTCGAATTCGGAAGGATCGAACTTCGCCTGTTTGTCATCGACGATGTGTTCGGCCAGCCTGATCATCTCGACGTCGGTCTTCACCGGCTTGATGTCGCCGAACACCATCTCGGGCCTGCGAACCGTATCGCCATAGCGCAGGGTCGTCAGCAGCAGACCCTTGCCCAACGGCTCAATGACCACCGGACGTTCGCGGCGATAGAGCACAATGCGGGCTAGCCCCGCCGTCTTCTTGGCGGCCATGGCGTCGCGGATGACGGCGAAGGCCTCTTCCGAGACCTCGTCCGCAGGCGTCACATAATAGGGCGCATCGAGATAGATCTGCTGGATCGAGGATTTTTCGATGAAACCATCGAGGCTCATCGTATGCGAGGATTCGATCTGCACGGCTTCGATCTCCTCCTCCTCGATTTGGACGAAGTCGCCGTCGCCGATCTCGTAGCCCTTGATCTCGTCGCCTTCATCGAGCGGCTTGCCGCTTGCCGAATCGACATAGACGCGCTTGACGGTATTGCCGGTCTTGCGGTTGAGCACGCGGAACGAGACTTTCTCGGCCTGGGTGACGACATTGGTCAGTTCGACGGCGCAAGTGACCAGCGAAAGCTTGAGATACCCTCTCCAGGCCGGGCGCGGCGCCATGACAAACTCCCTGCGCGACAATGTTCAACCGAGAACGGGCAAAGTCCGTTCCGGTTCCGGCGGCGCAAAAGGCAAGTCCGGGCTTTCAACCCAGCCTTGCCTTGTTCTCGCTCACTGCCCTACTCGGCGGCTTGCAGGTTGACCTTGCCTTCCGCTATTTCGGTAAGCTTGCGGTCGGTTGCCTGCTCCTCCTTGAGGTTGTTGGCCAACACATTGGCGCAGTCGCTGCGGCCCAGTTGCTTGGCCCAAGCAATCAGGGTGCCGTAACGGGTCATCTCATAATGCTCGACCGCCTGGGCGGAGGCGATCAGCGCAGCGTCGAGAACCTCCTTGTCGGCGATGTCGCCGCTGACGTCGTCGGCTTCTTCGAGAATGCCATCGATGGCCGGGCAGTCGACCTGCTTGGCCTTCACGCCGTGCAGTTCGAACACCTGCTCGACACGCTGGATATGACCCTTGGTCTGAGCGAGATGTTTCTCAAAGCCGGCTTTCAGCTGCGCATCACTCGCCTTGTCGATCATCTTCGGCAGCGATTTCTCGATCTGTTTTTCAGCGTAATAGATGTCACGCAGCGTGTGCACGAAGAGGTCGTCGAGGGTTTTGATATCCTTCGAAAAGAAACCCATGGCCTTTGCCTTTCCATTGCTCTTGCAGTTTCGGATTTTTTGGCTGCGGCCCACCCGAGCACCGCAGCCTGCGGAGCCGGTTCGTCCCGGCACTGGGAAATCAACGTGCGGCTGACGGGCCGGTTCCTGGTTTTCCGGCCGCGTGCACGGAAATTTCGCGGTCCGGCAAAACCTGAAACAAAACCGCGCCTCTGCGACATTCAGGCGAAACATATGTGATGCAAAAGTCACACTGGACGAAATGCCGACGGACTGCATGGAAACACCGCGAATCAGCCGCATTCCAGCCATGAACAAAGGCATTTTCGACCAGAGATTAACATCGCGTTCACCGACTATTCACGCCTGGACGCTATGATCCCCGCAATTCGGAAGGGACATCCGAAACGGGACAGGGACCGAGTAAAATGAGCTTCTGGAATCAAATCGCCGGCTATGCCGCCGCCATCCGCGAATTCGTCGCGCCGACCTATCGGCCTGAGCGCTACTATATGCGCGGCCCAGGCCCCGCCTGCGCGCGCCGTGGCAACACGCTTGGGATCAGCGTGCGGTGATGATGAGCATGGAGAGCCGTCACGACAGCCGTATCTGCCGGCCCGACGCCGACAATCGGTCAACGACCTATCGCGCCGAGCGCCCTGCGCTGACCGACAGACGGCGTGCGACAACGCCAAGCCTCTAGCATTCCGGGCTTTGATCCAGCCGCCGGCAGGCCTAGTGTCGCCTGACACCAGCTGCCGGGCGTCACGTGATCGTCAAGCCGAACCATTCTCCTGAGCCGCCAGAATTCGAATCAAGTCGCCCGTTGATCGTGTTCGACGGTATTTGCGTGTTGTGCTCGGGCTTTGTGCGCATGGTGGTGAAGCTCGACCGCAAGGGCCGCTTCCATTTCGTAACGGCGCAGTCGCCCTTCGGCGAGATGCTGTTCAAGAAATACGGGCTGCGGACGGATCGCTACGAGACCAATCTCGTCATCGTCGATGGCGCGGCTTTCACCCGCCTGGACAGTTTCGTTGCCGTCATGGCCGAACTCGGCTGGCCGTGGCGGGCGGCGCGGATCCTGCTGCTGTTGCCGCGCCCGCTTCGCGACTGGCTCTACGACCGCATCGCAAAGAACCGCTACGCCCTGTTCGGCAAGAAGGACAATTGCGAAATCCCTTCCGCCGAGGTGAGGGCAAGATTGATCGGCTAGGTTCGTTGCCTTGGCCGGGAGCGGGAGGGGCATTTTGGGGGAACTGCGGATGAAGGTTCTTGTCGTCGGCGGCTATGGCACCTTTGGCGGTCGCACCGTCGAGCTTTTGGAGGGCGAGCCGCATCTGATCCTCTTTGTCGCCGGGCGCTCGCTCGCCAAGGCTGACGCGTATTGCAAGAAGAGCGCCCCGACAGCAGCCCAGCTGGTGCCGGCACTGTTCGACCGTGACGGCGATCTCGCCGCGCAACTCGCTGCATTTGAGCCTGATATTGTAGTCGACGCGAGCGGTCCGTTCCAGGCCTATGGCGAGGGACGCTATCGCCTGATCGAGGCCTGCATCGCCCGGCGCATCAACTATCTCGATCTAGCCGACGGCTCGGATTTCGTCGCCGGTGTCTCTGCGTTCGACGAGGCGGCGCGAAACGCCGGCGTCTTCGTGCTGTCCGGCGTCTCGAGCTTTCCGGTGCTGACGGCGGCGGTGGTGCGTCGCCTGTCTTCGGACCTGACGCGGGTCGACGGCATTCGCGGCGGCATCGCGCCTTCGCCCTTTGCCGGCGTCGGCGGGAACGTCATCCGGGCTATCGCCGGTTATGCCGGTCGGCCGGTGCGGCTTGTTCGCAATGGCCGTCCCGAACAAGGCCGTCCGTTTACCGAGCAGCTGCGCTACACTATCGCGCCGCCGGGCCGGCTGCCGCTTCGAAACGCGCTGTTTTCTCTGGTCGACGTTCCGGACCTGCGCGCCTTGGCCGCGCTTTGGCCGGAGGCGAGGACCATCTGGATGGGAGCCGGGCCGGTACCCGAGGTGCTGCACCGCGCCCTGATCGGCCTCGCCTGGCTGGTGCGAGCCGGATTGATCGGTTCGCTTTCGCCACTGGCGCCGCTGATGCATCAGGCAACGAACCGGCTGCGCTGGGGCGAGCATCGCGGCGGCATGTTCGTCGAGGTGGAGGGATCGGATCGGGCGGGCGCCATCGTCAAGCGCTCGTGGTATCTCTTGGCCGAGGGCAATGACGGGCCGCTGATCCCGTCGATGGCGGTCGAAGCACTGGCCCGCAAAGCGCTGGCCGGACATCAGCCCGCGCCGGGCGCACGGGCGGGGGTGCGCGATTTGGAGCTCCGGGATTATGAAGCCCTGTTCGCCGGGCGGACAATCTACACCGGCTTCAGGAACGGGGCGGCGGACGAGGACAAGCCGCTTTATGCCGAGCTGCTCGGTGCCGCCTGACAAGGCCTTCCCGAGGCAATTCGGTCAATGCATGACCGTACGATCACGGCCGCAGGCCGCGCGCGCGTCGAACGCGGGCGCAATGTTCTTGGCCGGCTAATGGCCTGGACGGTCGTCTTCCCCGGGGCAAGCGAGGACATCCCGGTTCATGTCCGCTTCGACACCGACAAGGACGGCGAGACCTGGACCCGGACATTCGGCAAGCACAGTTTTTCGAGCCTACAGTCCGCAGGCCGGGGTCGATCGCAGCGCTTGCTGTGCGAACGCTTCGGCCCGCTGACCTTCGCGATGGCGCTGGTTGCCGAAGACGGCCGGCTGGCGCTGGTCTTGCGCCGCTGGAGTTTTTTTGGCCTGCCGCTTCCGATGTGGCTCGGTCCACGCTCGACTTCCTACGAAACGGTGAAGGATGGCCGCTTCCGCTTCCATGTCGAGATCTCGCATCCGCTTGCCGGCATGATCGCCCGCTATCGCGGCTGGCTGGAGCCTTCCAGCCCGCACGGCTCCAGCGAGACCGCCTCGCCTGCCAGCTTGCCCAGCTCACGGCAGTCCTGAGCCGTGCACAGCGTCCAGCCTCCGCCGGTCGCACCGGACGCCGCGAGCACCAGGCGCAGCTGTGGCCCGATTTTGGGCGCATAGACCCACCAGCCGTCGCGCAGCGCCGAGCCTTGCGGCGGCTCCATCCCGGCGCCCGATCCCTTGATGCGGGCCTCGACCAGCTGCAGGCCGGACGGCAGCACCTTCCAGTCTTCCTGCCACTGGGTCTTCTCCACCGAATGCACCCAGGAGAGCGTGAAGGCAGCGACCGCGAGCGTCACCGTCTTGCCGGCCGCGACGATGCAGAGGCTCATGCTGAATTAGCCAGCGAAGCCTGCCGCGCGCGCCAGCAGTGCCAGCCGATCCAGGCAAGGGACAGCGCCCAGCCCGCCTCGTCGGTGAGCGGCAGCGCCGCAACCAGCAGCACGCCGGCGGCGAAGGCGACGAGGCGTTCCCACCACGCCATGCGCCGGGCGAGAAATCCGACGGCCGCGACGCCCCACAGGACGATACCCATGCAGGCTTTGATGACGATATAGGCGACCTCGACGGGATAGCCGAACTGGGCGGCGATCGGGCCGGGGTCCTGCAGCATCAGCGCCGGGGTATAGACCGCCATGAACGGCACAACGAAGCCGGCAATGGCAAGCTTGGTGGCCTGGATGCCGATCTTGAGGCCGCTTTCCTTGGCCATGGGCGCGGCGGCGAAGGCGGCCAGCGCCACAGGCGGGGTGAGATCGGCCATGATGCCGAAATAGAAGACGAACATATGGCTGACCACCAACGGCACGCCGAGCGACAGCAGCGCTGGCCCGGCCAGCGACGAAGTGATGATGTAGTTGGGAATTGTCGGTATGCCCATGCCGAGCACCAAGCAGGTGAGCATGGTCAAAAGCAGCGACAGGAACAGATTGTTCTCGCCGATCGAGATGATCCAGCCGATGAAGGTCGAGGCGATGCCGGTAAGCGTCAACGTGCCGATGACGATGCCGACAATGGCGCAGGCAATGCCGACCGGCAGCGCGTTCTTCGCTCCTTCGGCAAGGGAATCCACGCATATGCGCAGCGTCTCGCGCCCGCCCTTGAAGGTGAGGCAGGCGGCGACCAGCACGGCGATGACCAGGCTGAGGATGTTGACGCCGAATTTCATGAAGGAAGCCGCGGCAAGCCCGAGCGCCAGCCAGAAGACGATGCGGAAGGCGAGCGGCCCGATCGATGCTGCCAGCGGCGTGCCGAGGATAAGCACAATGGTCAACGCCAGGCCCATGGTGCCGGCGAAGACCGGCGTATAGCCGGCAAACAGCAGGTAGATCAGCGCTGCCAGCGGCAGCACCAGCGGCCAGTGTTGTTTCACCGCATCCCACGGATTGGGCAGGTCGGCCTTGGCCATGCCGTGCAGGCCGGCCTTGCCAGCTTCCAGGTGCACCTGCCAGAAACAGGCGCCGAAATAGAGCAGCGCCGGAATGATCGCCGCCTTGACCACCGCGGCATAGGGGATGTTCAGGGTCTCGGCCATGATAAAGGCAACCGCTCCCATCACCGGCGGCATGATCTGGCCGCCCATCGACGAGGTCGCCTCGACGGCGCCAGCGAAAGCCGAGCGGAAACCGAAGCGTTTCATCAGCGGGATGGTGAACTGGCCGCTGGCCACCACATTGGCGACGCCGGAGCCGGAAATGGTGCCCATCAGCGCCGAGGACAGCACGCAGACTTGCGCCGGGCCGCCGCGCCATGAGCCGACCAGGCCAAGCGCAAAATCGTTGAACAGCGCGATCATGCCGGCGCGCTCAAGAAAGGCGGCGAAAACGACGAAGATGAAGATGTAGGCGGCCGAGACATAGATCGGCGTGCCGTAGATGCCTTCGGTGCCATAGGCGAAGGTGTCGACGAGCTGGGCGAAATCATAACCGCGATGGATGAACGGCGGCGGCAGATGATTGCCGGCAAATGCGTAGGCGAGAAAGATGAAGGCAATGACGGCGAGCGGCAGCCCCATTAACCGCCGCGCCGCCTCGAAGACCAGCACGACCAGCACCGCGCCGACGATCAGGTCAGGCGTGGTGAGAAAGCCGGAGCGGCGGATGAGGTCGGCATAGAACACCCAATTGTACAGACCGGTGGCGAAACCAAGCAGGCCGAGCGTCCAGAACACTGCTTTCGCCGGGACGCTTTTGGCGCGCAGATTGGCGATTAGGGCAAAGCCGAGCAGCAGCAGGAAGCCGACATGCATGGCGCGTATGACCTGGCTCGGCAGGCTGCCATAGGCGGCGATGTAGATTTGGAAGATGGAGAAGGCGATGGCGATAAAAAAAGCCGCCTTGCCGGCGATGCCTTCGCCGAAGCCAGGCGGCAATCCTTCGACAGGAGCTTCCGCTGTGGGGGAAAGAACGGTCGGGGTTACGGTCATTAGCGGGGTTCCTGGCGGGGCGGTCCCCTCCTCGAGGGGAGGGTGCCGAGCGAAGCGAGGCGGGTGGGGTCGGTGCGGCAGTGCGCGGCCTCAACCGACCCTACCCGTCCATTCGCCTTCGGCAGCCGTTCACCTTCTCCTAAAAGGGGAGGGATGGCTCCTTACTTCACCAATCCCTTTTCCTTGTAATACCTCTCGGCGCCCGGATGCAGCGGCACCGGCATGCCGTCGAGTGCCTTGGCCGGGTCGATCGCCTTGGCGGCTGCGTGGGCAGCGGTGAGCTGGTCGAGATGCTCGAACAGCAGTTTCGTCATCTGGTAGGCGGTCTCGTCGGAGACATCGGCGCTGGTGATCAGGAAATTGCCGACGGCGGCGGTCGCAACATCCTCGGTCTGGCCCTCGTAGGTGCCCTTGGGGATGACCACGGAAAGATAGGGCGAGCCGATCTTGGCGACGTCCTCCGCCGGCACGGCAACGATGTTGACCGGCACCGAGGTGGCGAGGTCACGGATCGACGCGACCCCAAGGCCAGCCGATTGCAGCGTGGCGTCAAGTTGGCGGTTCTTGATCAGCTCCACCGATTCGGCGAAGGGCAGATATTCGATCCGCCCGAGGTCTTCGTATTTCAGCCCGGCTGCAGCGAATATCGTGCGGGCGTTGAGCTCGGTGCCCGAGGCCGGCGCGCCGACCGACAGGCTCTTGCCCTTGAGGTCGGCAAGCGTCTTGATGCCGGATTCCTTGCTGGCGACGATCTGGATGTAGTTGGGATAGATGGCGGCAATGCCGCGCAGCTTGTCGAGCTTGCCTGGGAAGCCGGCTTCGGTATTGCCTTCAGCGGCCAGCTTTACGGAATCGCCCAGCGCGAAAGCAATCTCGCCCTTGCCCTGTTGCAAGAGATTGAGATTTTCGACCGACGCCTTCGTCGCCTGTACCTGGGTGCGCGCGCCTTCGATGCCCTTGCCATAGATTTCCGACAGCGCGACGCCGAGCGGATAGTAGACGCCCGACGTGCCGCCGGTCAGCACGTTGATGAATTCCTGCGCCTTGACCGATACCGCGCCAAGGCCAAGCGACAGCGCCAGCACACCGGCCGCAATAAATTTCGTCCTGAAATTGAGCATGCGATTTCCTCCCTGAAAATTCGCCGCCGTGCCGTCCTCTGCGGCGCGAAGCGAGGCAAGTTTAGACGGCGGGCGGGAAATGCCAACCCGCAATAGCAGTGATTAGACGAACGGCTAAGCAATGCCGCAACACATCGGCGCTTGCGCGATGTCGCATCGCGGCCGAAGATTTTTCCAGCGCTTGTCGAAATCGGGCAGGGCTGCGCGACATACGTCCGGCTCGCAACGATGCGGCCTTCAAACCACGGGAGAAGACCATGCGATATATGCTTTTGATCTACGGAAACGAGGCCGGGATGGCTGCCGCGCCGGCAGACGCGGTGACACAGATGTCGAGCGCCTATGTCGCCTACACCGAAGCGCTGAAGAAATCGGGCGCCTGGCTTGGCGGTGACCGGTTGAAGCCGACGCAATCCGCTACTTCGGTACGGATGGCCAATGGCAAGACCAACGTGCTCGACGGCCCCTATGCCGACACCAAGGAGCAGCTTGCCGGCTTCTATATGATCGAAGCGGAGGACGTCGACGCCGCCATTGCCTGGGCGGCGCGCTGCCCGGGCGCCAGCACCGGCACGGTCGAGGTGCGACCGATCTGGGAAATGACGGAGTACTTATCTGAGAAATGACCATGTGATAGACGGTCGCCCGGAGATGGCGCGGGCGGCGGCGGAAGCGGCCGCCCGGCAAAGCTACGGCAAACTGGTCGCCTATCTCGCCGCGCGCACGCGCGACGTGGCCGGTGCCGAGGACGCCTTGGCCGATGCCTTTGCAGCGGCGCTCGAGCGTTGGCCACAGGCGGGCGTGCCCGACAAGCCGGAAGCCTGGCTGCTGGCGGTGGCGCGCAGGCGCCGCGTCGACGCAATCCGGCGGCGCCTGACCAGCGAGGCGGGCCGCGACCACCTCAGGCTGATCGCCGAGGAGATGGAGGCACGCATGGCCGACGAAGACCTGCCGGACGAGCGGCTCAGGCTGATGTTTGCCTGCGCCCATCCGGCTATCGAGGCCGGCGTACGAGCGCCGCTGATCCTGCAGACCGTCCTTGGCTTCGACGCAGCGACCATCGCCTCGGCTTTTCTTGTCTCGCCAGCCACGATGAGCCAGCGCCTGGTGCGCGCCAAGACCCGCATCCGCGAGACCGGCATTCCGTTCCGCGTCCCGGAGAGGGCCGAACTCGGCGAGCGGCTGGGCACCGTTCTGGAAGCGATCTACGCGGCGTTTGCCGAAGGCTGGTCCGACCCGGCCGGCACGGAAACGCTGCGCCGTAATCTCGCGACCGAAGGCATCTGGCTCGGCCGTCTGCTGGCCACGTTAATGCCAGACGAACCGGAAGCGCTCGGCCTGCTGGCGCTGATGCTGTTCGCCGAGGCGCGGCGTGCAGCGCGGCGCAACGCGGCGGGCGATTATGTACCGCTGGCCGAGCAGGATCTTGTACTGTGGGACGATACAATGATCGATGAAGCGGAGACGCTGCTCAGGCACGCCGCGGCCAAGAGCGTTGTCGGCCGCTACCAACTCGAGGCCGCCGTGCAGTCCGCCCATACGACACGACGGCTGACCGGTTGTACCGACTGGGTCGCGATCAAGGAGCTCTATGACGCGCTGTCGGTGATTGCCGGCTCGCCGGTGGTTTCGATCAACCGCGCGGTGGCCATTGCCGAGGCCGAAGGCGCTTCGGCAGGATTGAGTGCACTTGATGAGCTTGGCGACGACAAGCGGCTGTATGACTATCAACCTTACTGGGCCGCCCGCGCGGGCCTGCTGGCCAGGCTCGGCAAAGTTCCGCAAGCGAGCGAGGCCTATGACCGGGCTATCGGCCTCGAACGCGATCCGGCCGTGCGCCGGTTCCTGCAGGAACGACGGGCATGGCTCGGCCACGCGGAAAGACACTGAGACAAGGCGGAGTGCTTAGGCCGGCCACATGTCGTGGGAAGCATTCAGCCTCTTTATCACTCGATGTTCCCGCAAATTGGCCCACAGGCGTCCGATATTCGGCCAAGCGGTTGGAACCTTCGCGACCTCCGGATGCCAGGCCACCAACATGACGAGATAGATGTCGGCCAGCGAGAGTTGGTCGCCGGCCAGCCAGTCATGGCCTGCGAGGGCGGCATCGAGAATGGCGAAGCTGCGATCCATTTCCGAGACCGCCGCCCGTTTGACAGCGTCCACGCCGCGGGGATCGGTCGTGTAGCGATGAGCGTAGAAGAACCGCAGGTCAGCCGAATAGATGACGGAGGACATGAAAAACATCCAGCGCAGGAAGTCGGCACGGTCAGCCGAACTTGCTGCGGGCGCCAGTCCTGCTTCCGGGTGGCGCTCGGCCAGCAGGATGCAGATCGCCGCCGATTCGGTCATCGAGCGTCCGTCCGGCAAGATCAGGACCGGCACCTGGTTCAAGGGGCTGATATCTAAAAAGGCCTGGTCGGGTCGGCCCTTCGGAACGTCGATCTGGTCGAAAGGCACGCCCGCCAAAGCGAGCGCCGCCTCGATGACAAAGCCGCCGGTATTGGCACGCGTATAGAGCTTGTACATGAAGTCCTCCACCTGCCGGGCAGCGACGATTTGATACGGAAGGGACCCGCCGCTCAAGCGAACGACGCCCGCCACAGGTGGTTTTTCAGCGGTCCACGCCGACGCGTGATACAGAGTATTTGATGTCGGAGGGCATCGCGAAGGATCGCTACTGACCGGTCAAAAACGCTCGTGTCTAAGCGCCCAATCCCTCGAACAGGATCGTCGAGAGATAGCGCTCGGCGAAAGAGGGGATGACGACGACGAGGTTCTTGCCCTTGTTCTCGGCCCGCGAGCCGACGACGATCGCCGCTTGCAGGGCGGCACCCGACGAGATGCCGACCGGCACACCTTCGAGCCGAGCGACGAGCCGTGCATTGGCAACCGAATCCTCGTTCGAGACCTTGACGATTTCGTCATAGATCGTCGTGTCGAGGATTTTTGGCGCGAAGCCGGCGCCAATGCCCTGGATCTTGTGCGGGCCTGGCTGGCCGCCCGACAGCACCGGCGAGGCTTCCGGTTCGACGGCGACGACATGCACCGAGGGCTTACGCTTCTTCAGCACCTGGCCGACGCCGGTGATGGTGCCGCCGGTCCCGATGCCGGCAACGAAGATATCGACTTCGCCATGGGTGTCGTTCCAGATTTCCTCGGCCGTGGTGCGGCGATGGATTTCCGGATTGGCCGGGTTTTCGAATTGCTGCGGAATGACAGCGTCGGGCAGCGTTGCCGCCAGCTCGTCCGCCTTGGCGATGGCGCCCTTCATGCCTTTCGGCCCTTCGGTCAGCACCAGTTCGGCACCGAGCAGAGCCAGCATCTTGCGGCGTTCGACCGACATGGTTTCCGGCATGGTCAGGATCAGCTTGTAGCCCTTGGCAGCGGCGGCAAAGGCGAGCGCGATGCCGGTATTGCCCGAGGTCGGCTCGATCAGGGTGGTCTTGCCGGGCGTAATCCTGCCCGAAGCCTCCAATGCCTCGATCATCGACACGCCGATGCGGTCCTTGACCGAGGCGATCGGGTTGAAGAATTCGAGCTTGGCCAGCAGATTGGCGACGACGCCCTTCTCCCTGGCGAATTTATCAAGCCGCACCAGCGGCGTGTCGCCGATCGTCTCGGTGATCGAATTGTAGATGCGGCCGCGGCCGGGCACGTGTGCGGGGGTGGCGGGCTTGTTCATTGATTTCCTCCCAGAGGTCAAGCGGCAAGAGTCGGGCGGGGCCTAGGATAGAGCCATCCGCCGCGCAAGATAGGCTGTCGATCGAAAAATATCCGAGTGAAGTTCGTGCTGAGTACCCCCGCCCTTGCAAGGCGTGGCAATCCTTGGGCGGATTGGCGAAAGAGATTTATTGGCGGGCAGCAATTGCCGCCGCCGCACCGACCATGAAGCCGGCGGCGGTGCGGTTGAGTGCCCTCAGCGCCCGCGGCGACTTCAGGAACCAGCGCGCCTTGGCCGCCAGCGCCAGATAGGGCACCAGCACGACGAGCAGGACGACGATGGTGAGCGCGACAAGAATGCCGTAATCGGCCAGCGTGATCGTCTTCAGATCGACGATGGTCGGGGTGATGGCAAGATAGAAGATCATCGTCTTCGGATTGCCGAGCGTGACGGCGAGGCCGGCTATAAAGCTGGATGTCAAGCCGCCCTTGCCTTTCTTGGCCTCCACCGTCTCGGGCGTGATGCCGCTCGTCCAGAAATGCCAGCCAAGAAAGGCGAGGTAGGCGACGCCCAGCCATTTGATGGCCAGGAAGACCATGCCGAAAGTCTGTGCGACGAAAGCCAGGCCGAGCACCACGGCAGTCAAATAGGTCAGGTCGCCGAGCATCAGCCCGAACGACATGGCCAGCGACGAGCGGAAGCCGGAACCCAGCGCACGCGCGACAAGCGCGGTGACGCCTGGGCCGGGGATGGCTGCGGCGATGCCGAGGGCGGCGCTATAGGCGAGGAACCCGGTGAGTGTCATGATTGGCGCTTGTCGCACAATGTTGAAGTTGGGTGAATTCCCTCGGGCCGAATTCGATTGCGCCAGCGCAGCAGGCGACACCGCCGTTCAGGAGCGGCCGTCTTCGTAGGTAATGCGCCAGATGGTGCCGTTGCCGTCCTCGGTGACGATCAGCGAGCCGTCCTTGGCCATCGCGACACCGACCGGTCGGCCCCAGACGGCGTCGTTCGAGATGACGAAGCCGGTCATGAAGTCCTCATATTCGCCTGTCGGCTTGCCATCCCTGAATTTGAGCCTCACCACCTTGTAGCCGGTCCTGGCGCCACGGTTCCACGAACCATGCATGGCGACGAAGGCGTCACCCTGATAATCCGCCGGGAAGTTCTTGCCGTCGTAGAAGGCTATATTCATCGGCGCCGAATGCGCCTGCATCAATACATCGGGGACAGTGGCCTTGCCGGCGAGGTCTGGCCGCTCGCCCTGATGGCGCGGATCCTCGTTATTGCCGATGTAGTACCAAGGCCAACCATAGAATCCGCCGTCCTTGACCGCTGTTGCAAATTCGAACGGCACATTGTCGCCGAGTTCGTCGCGCTCATTGACGACGCACCACAATGCGCCGGTGGCGGGCTGCACGGTCATGCCCGTACAGTTGCGCAGGCCGGTGGCGACAGTTCGGGGATTTTTCCCATCCGGGTCAAAGGCGAGCACATCGGCACGGCCGTCCTCGGAGCCCCAGGCCGCCCCGAGCGGCTTTGATTTGGCCCAGGCGTCGAGGCCGCTATCCGGCTCCTTACCTATATCCTCGGCGACGTTCGAGGCGGAGCCAACCGACAAATAAAGCGTTTTGCCGTCCTGCGAGAAGGCGATGTCGCGGGTCGTGTGACCACCCGACGGGATTTGGGCGACAATGGTTTCTGGTTTGCCGGATGTCTTCAGGTCGCCATCGCGATAGGGGAAGCGGACGATGCTGTCGCTGTTCGCGACATAAACCCATTGCGGTTTGTCTCCTGGCGGATAGAAGGCGATGCCGTAGGGATAATTGAGCCCCTTGGCGAAGATCGCTTTCTCGATGGGCTTGGCGCTGCCCTCGGCGAGACGATAGACGCGTATTTGGTCGGCATGGCTGTTGGCAACAAACAGGTCGCCATTCGGAGCGACGCGCACGACACGTGGATTGACGATGCCGGATGCGATCATTTCAGCCGAAAAGCCCGACGGCAATTCTGGCTTGGCGCGTTCGGGCCGTTCCGCCACGCCGGCGCCGTTCGAAGCGGATTGGGCGGGGTCGGCTGCCGGCATGTCTCGCGGCCCAATCAGGCGTCGGACGCCAGGCCTGTCGGCGTGCCAATCGCCAAACGCGGCTTCGCCTTTGAGCACATTCTGGTCCGCCTGCTGGGCGGCTGCCGGTGTCGCAACAAGGAGGGCAGCGGCAACGGCCGCAAAGCCGCCAGATCGGATCATCAACGTCCTCCGGGATTCGCCTCGAACAGGGCAAACGGCATCAGGTATTGATCGTTCCAAGCGGCCGTCCAGCACACGAGGATTTGAAGCCGAACCCGTTCAGTTGCCAGAGGCGTAAAAGTCGTCGTCGAGGCGCTTTTCCAGCGCGACCAGATCGGCCGGCAGCGGCAGACCCATCGCCCGCATCTCTTGCAGCTTCTCGCGCAACTGCTCTTGCACCTCGTGCTGATCCTCTGGTTGGTTGATCATTTCTTCGAGCAGCAGACTGATCTGGGCCTTGAACGATTCCAGCGCCATTCTTTTCTCCTCCTTGCGGCAGGCCCGCGGCGGCTCCTAGCTCAGCATGCGCGAAATCAGCTGCGCGGTATAGTCGACCATCGGTACTATGCGCGCATAATTCAGCCGCGTCGGCCCGATGACGCCGAGCGCACCGACGACGCGCGCGTCCTTGTCGCGATAGGGTGCCACCACCAGCGAGGAGCCAGACAGCGAAAACAGCTTGTTTTCCGAACCGATGAATATGCGCACGCCTGGGCCTGCCTCGGCGAGGTCGAGAAGCTGGATCAGCCCATCCTGCGTCTCCAGATCCTCAAACAGATGCCGCAGCAATTCTATGTCGGCCTGGGCAGTGACGTTTTCCAGGAGATTGGCGCGGCCGCGCACGATAAGCCGCCCAGGCACGCCGCTTTCAGCGCCTGCCCAGACCGCCAGGCCCTTCTCGACCAGATCCTGCGACAGCGTGTCGAGGGCTGCCCTGGTCTCTTCCTTGATGCGGGCGATCTCGACCCGCGCCTCGGCCAGGGTGCGACCGCGGATATGGGCGTTGAGGAAGTTGGAGGCTTCGTGCAATTGCGAGATGGTGATGCCGGCGGGCAGATCGATGACGCGATTTTCGACGTCGCCGTTCTGCGAGACCAGCACGGCCAGCGCCTTGGTCGGCTCTAGCTGGATGAATTCGATGTGCTTAAGCGCCACCTCATTCTTGGCGGCGAGCACGAGGCCGGCGCCGCGCGACATGCCGGACAGCATCTGGCTGGCCTCGGTCAGCATATGCTCCAGCGTCGCGCCCGAGCCGGAGGCGCGCACCTGGGCCTCGATGGTGCGGCGCTCCTCGTCGGAGAGGTCACCAAGTTCCATGAAAGCATCGACGAAGAAGCGCAGGCCTGCCTGGGTCGGCAGCCGGCCAGCCGAAATGTGCGGCGCATAGATCAGGCCGAGATGCTCAAGGTCGCTCATCACGTTGCGGATGGTGGCCGGCGACAGCGACGACGGCAGGATGCGCGACAGGCTGCGCGAACCGACCGGCTCGCCATCCCTCAAATAGGAATCGACGATGCGCCGGAAGATGTCGCGCGAACGCATGTCGAGCGATTGAAGCGCGGGCGATTGCAGCGCGTGCGACGGGAGCACGTGCGACTGCAAACCGGGATCGACTGCCTTTGTCATTTCGAGCCAAAAACCTCCGCCCCGAAGATATAGACTTCCGCGGTGTCGGCGCAACCGGTCCATTTTCCTTTGCGCCTCACGCCCCGTGCGGCTACAAGCCGGCCAAGATTCCCCGGCCAAGATTCCGAAGAAAGAAAGAAGCCTGAATGCGCCCTTCCAAACGCCAATTCGACGAAATGCGCCCCATCTCCTTCGAGCGCGGCGTCTCCAAGCATGCGGAAGGCTCGTGCCTGGTGAAGTTCGGCGACACGCATGTGCTGTGTACGGCCAGCCTGGAGGAAAAGGTGCCGGGCTGGATGCGCAACTCCGGCAAGGGCTGGGTGACGGCGGAATACGGCATGCTGCCGCGTTCGACCGGCGAGCGCATGCGCCGCGAGGCTTCGGCCGGCAAACAAGGCGGCCGCACGCTGGAAATCCAGCGGCTGATCGGCCGCTCCCTGCGCGCCGTGGTCGATCTGCAGGCGCTCGGCGAGCAGCAGATCACCGTCGACTGCGACGTGATCCAGGCCGACGGCGGCACGCGCACCGCTTCGATCACCGGCGGCTGGGTGGCGCTCTACGACTGCCTGCGCTGGATGGAAACCCGCCAGATGGCGAGCCTGGGCAAGGTGCTGAAGGATCACGTTGCGGCGATCTCCTGCGGCATCCATGATGGCCAGCCGGTCATCGACCTCGACTATATCGAGGATTCCTCGGCCGGCACCGACGCCAATTTCGTCATGACCGGCAAGGGCGGCATCGTCGAGATCCAAGGCACGGCCGAGGGCGAGCCGTTCTCGGAAGAGCAGTTCGCGGCGCTGATGGGGCTCGCCAAGAAAGGTATTCAGCGCCTGGTCAGCTTGCAGCAAATGGCGGTGGCTTAGCTGCGGTCAATATTGATGAGATTGGCGATCCTGTGACCCCTTCTGCAATCCTGGAATCAGCACTCTACGTGACGGACCTTGCTGCCGCGGAACGGTTCTATTCGGGCGTGCTCGGGCTCGATCTGCTCGGCAAGGTCGATGGCAGGCATCTCTTCTTCCGCTGCGGCGACAGCGTGCTGCTTATGTTCAATGCCGAGGCGACCAAAGTGCCGCCGCCGGCCGACGCCAAGCTCAAAGTACCGCCGCATGGCGCGGTCGGCCAGGGCCATCTTTGCTTCGCCGCAAGCGCGGATGAAATCCCACGCTGGAAAGCGCATCTTGAGGCGAAGAAAATTGCCATCGAAAGCGAGTTCGAATGGCCGCAGGGCGGCCGCTCGATCTATATTCGCGACCCGTCGGGCAATTCGATCGAATTCGCCGAGCCAAGAATCTGGGGCATCTGATGCATTCGCCAACTGTCCATTCGCTTGACGGGCATAAGATCGTCGTCGCCAGCCATAATGCCGGTAAATTGCGGGAATTCGCCGATCTGATGGCGCCATTCGGCATAGAAGCGAAGTCCGCAAAGGAATACGGCTTGCCGGAGCCGGACGAGACCGGCACCACTTTCGAGCAGAACGCCCTCATAAAAGCCTTGGCCGCCGCCAAGGCCACTGGACTGCCGGCGCTGTCGGACGATTCCGGCCTGTGTGTCGATGCGCTCGACGGCGCACCCGGCGTCTACACCGCCAACTGGGCTGAGACGCCGGACGGCTCCCGCGACTTCGGCATGGCCATGCAGCGCACGGAAGTGGCCTTGCAAGAAGTTGGCGCGATCACGCCTGCCCAGCGCAAGGGCCGCTTTGTCGCGGTCATCTGCCTGGCCTTTCCCGATGGCCAGGCGGAATATTTTCGCGGTGAGGTCGAGGGCACGCTGGTATGGCCACCGCGCGGCGAGCTCGGCTTCGGCTACGATCCGGTGTTCTTGCCCAACGGGTTCGAAAAGACCTTCGGCGAGATGAGCGCGAAGGAAAAGCATGGCTGGAAGCCCGGCCAGCCAACCACATTGTCGCACCGTGCCCGCGCCTTCCAGAAATTCGCGCAAGCCCGATTGGCCGGCGTATGACCATGCTGCTCGACCGCAGGCCTGGTTTCGGCGTCTACGTCCACTGGCCGTTCTGCGCGGCCAAATGCCCGTATTGCGACTTCAACAGCCATGTCCGCCACCAGCCGGTCGACCAGGAGCGTTTTGCCCGCGCCTTCGAGACCGAGCTGGCGACGATGCGCGGCCGCACCGGACCGCGCGAGGTGACCAGCATCTTTCTTGGCGGCGGCACGCCATCGCTGATGAAGCCGCAGGCCGTGGCGGCGGTGCTGGATGCAGTGGCGAAGAACTGGACGGTGCCTGATGGCATCGAGGTGACGCTGGAGGCCAATCCTTCCTCGGTCGAGGCCGAGCGCTTTCGCGGCTATCGCGCGGCCGGCGTCAACCGGGTATCGCTTGGCGTGCAGGCGCTGCACGACAAGGATCTGCGCTTCCTCGGCCGTTTGCACAATGTCGATGAGGCCCTGCATGCGATCGGCCTGGCGCGCGAGATATTCCCACGGCTGTCGTTCGACCTGATCTACGCGCGGCCGGGCCAGACGCTTAAAGCGTGGCAGACGGAGCTCGAGCAGGCGATCGGCCACGCCGCAGACCATCTGTCGCTCTATCAGCTGACCATCGAGGAAGGCACGCCGTTCCATGCACTGCATGCGGCAAGGAAATTCATCATTCCAGACAATGAGCTTGCCGCCGATCTCTACGCGTTGACACAGGAGATCACCACCGCGCGCGGACTGCCGGCCTACGAGATTTCCAACCACGCCAGGCCCGGCGCCGAAAGCCGGCACAATCTCACCTATTGGCGTTATGGCGAATATGTCGGCGTCGGTCCCGGCGCGCATGGCCGGTTCGTCGAAAATGGCCGCCGCGTGGTGACGATCGCCGAGAAAATGCCGGAGACCTGGGCCAATCTGGTCGAGGCCAAGGGTCATGGCGTTACCGGCGGCGAGGTCCTGACGCGGTCGGAAGAGGCCGACGAGTTCCTGCTGATGGGGCTGAGGCTGGCGGAAGGCATCGACCTTTCCCGCTACGAGGCATTTTCAGNGGCCGACGAGTTCCTGCTGATGGGGCTGAGGCTGGCGGAAGGCATCGACCTTTCCCGCTACGAGGCATTTTCAGGGCGCGGCCTGTCGACGGCACGGCTGTCGGTGCTGCAGGACGAAGGCCTGGTGGCGCCGATCGGCAATGCCCGCCTGCGCGCCACGCCGGCCGGCATGATCGTGCTCGATGCGGTCGTGGCGGATTTGGCCAGATAGCACGTTGAAGAACGTTCTCTTCATCTGCAGCCAGAATCGCTTGCGCAGCCCGACGGCGGAGCAGGTGTTTTCCAAGCGGCGGGACATCGAGGTCGCTTCGGCCGGCACTAATCACGATGCCGACATACCGTTGACGCATGAACTCGTCGCCTGGGCCGACATCATCTTCGTGATGGAAAAAACGCACCGCGCCAAACTGCAGCAGAAATTCAAGACAAGCCTGAAAAAGGCTCGAGTAATCTGCCTCGATATTCCCGACGACTATGCATTCATGGACCCGGCTCTGGTGGGCCTGCTGGAGGCGCGTGTCTCGAAGTATCTGGGTTGAATGATACATCGCGGAGCATTCGCAACCGCGCTTCGAGAACTGTCTCGACCGATCGCTAAGGTTTGCGGGGTCAAGCCTCGTGCTTGTGGCGGTGTTTGGCGCGATCTTTTTCGCTGGTCTCTCCGGAACGGGCCGGCTTGATCTCGCTTTTGTCGCGTGAGGCATGGTGCTGGTCGTCTGTGGAATGTGACGCTGCGCCATCGCGGGCGCTTTTTGTTTCGAGGCGGGTGATGAAAATGTCGAAGCGATTGGGCATCGTCCGGTCAGTGCTCCATCGTGCGGTCGGTTTCGTTTGCGGGCTTGCTCTCTGCCGATCGCTGGCGTGCAAGCGGCTTCTTGGCTCTGCCATCTGCGGCTTCGGCAGGCAGGCTCTTGTCGCATGGCGCGGCGAAGCGTTTGCGGCCGGCATAGTAGGGTTCGAAAACGTCCTGTATCGTCAGGCTGTTCATCCTGCTCCTCCCGAGATCAGGGGTAAAATTCGCCGGCAACGGTTTCGTTCCCTACTGTGGCGAAGGCATGGCGGCCGGTTCACGTCGGCATCCCTTTTGGAACCAGGGCCTTTGCAACCCAGGCTTTTGCAACCAAGCGTGAGCCGTGCCAAACAGGGTCGAACGGAGTTGTGCAGGTGACCGGCGAATCGGCCAAACGCAGTTATGTGGTCGGGCAGACCGAAATCGCCGCCCGGCCGCTCGAGCCGGCGCTCTACCTGGTGGCGACGCCTATCGGCAATCTCGCCGACATCACGCTGCGCGCGCTGGAAACGCTCGCCGCCGCCGATATCGTCGCTTGCGAGGACACACGTGTCAGCCGCGTGCTGCTCGACCGCTACGGCATCCGCCGCCGCACCACCGCCTACCACGAGCACAATGCCGGCGAGGCCGGACCGAAGCTGATCGCGGCGCTGCTGGCCGGCCAAAGCGTAGCGCTGATCTCGGATGCCGGCACGCCGCTCATCTCCGACCCCGGCTACCGGCTGGTCGGTGAGGCGCTGGAACGCGGCATTCGTGTCGTGCCGATCCCCGGCCCATCAGCAGCACTTGCCGCTTTGACGGCATCCGGCCTGCCCTCGGACGCGTTTCTGTTTGCCGGCTTCCTGCCGGTGAAGACCGGGCAGCGGCTGACGCGGCTGGAAGCGCTGAAGGCGGTGCCGGCAACGTTGATCTTCTTCGAATCGCCGCGCCGGCTGGCCGAGACGCTCAGCGCCATGGTCGAGGTGCTGGGCGGTGCCCGCAAGGCGGCCATCGGCCGCGAGCTGACCAAGACCTTCGAGGAGATGCGGACCGGCACCCTGCAGTCGCTCGCCAGCCATTACGCCGCAGCTGATACGCCGAAAGGCGAAATCGTCATCTGCGTCGGCCTGGCGGATGTTGTCGCTGATGAGCCTGAAGACATCGACCGGCTGCTGCTTTCGCTCGCCGCCGAGATGCCGGCCTCCAAGGCAGCGGCGGAAGCCGCCAAGATGACGGGTGGCCAGAAGCAGACGCTCTATCGTCGGCTGCTCGACCTCAAGAATGCCGGAAGAGACGGGACCGGCGGAGACGGCGATGGCTGAACGGCCGAGCGCCAGCCGGCAAAAGGCCTACCGGCGCGGCCATCACGGCGAATGGCTGGCGGCGGCGGCGCTGATGCTGAAAGGCTACCGAATTCTGGCCCGCCGCCACCGCACCAGGTTCGGCGAGATCGACCTGATCGCGCGGCGTGGCGATCTGGTGCTGATCGTCGAGGTCAAGGCGCGCCGCACGCTGATGGAGGCAATGGAAGCCGTCGGTCGCGAATCGGAGCACCGCATCGAAGGCGCCGCCGATTTCTGGCTGTCGCGCCAATCCGACTACGGAAAATTATCGGTGCGCTTCGACATGGTGGCGGTGCTGCCGTGGCGCTGGCCGGTGCATGTCGAGAATGTGTTTTACGGGCGAAACTAGGCCATTCTCGACGTGGGGACGTTTTGCTGCGCCTGCGGTTCAGATCATGGTTTGCCGATCTGTCAAGCATCCGCCCAGCGCTGACTGGAACAAAAGCGTTCCTGCGTTGTTCCCCAATCGTCCTGATGTTCGACGGGCTGGTTCAAATGCCGGCCAGCGCAGTCCGCGTGGCAGCTATGCGAGGACAAAGGGATGGCGAGGCAAATGGATCCCGACGATCTCAACCCGGAACGGATCGTCACCGTGTTCGGCGGAACTGGCTTTCTCGGGCGCAGGATCGTGAAGCGGCTCCTGGAAAGAGGTTTCACGGTGCGCGCCGCATCTCGCCATCCGGCTCGCGTGGCCCTGGTCTTTTCCTCGATTACAAGGATGCCCGAAGCAGTCGAGGCGGATATATTGGATGCGTCCTCGATCGGGTCGGCCATTACCGGATCACAGGCGGTCGTGAATGCCGTCAGTCTTTACGTCGAGCAGGGCGTCCAGACCTTTGAACGCGTGCATGTGAAAGCCGCGGCCGATCTCGCTGCCGCGTCGCGCGACCGCGCGATCGACCAGTTCGTCCAGATTTCAGGGATCGGCTCCGATCCTCAATCGGATTCGAATTACATAAGGGCGCGTGGGCGCGGAGAAGGTGCCGTGGAAAGCGCATTTCCCGGCGCTTTCATTGTGCGTCCCGCCGTCATGACAGGACCTGACGACGCTTTCCTCACGACCATTGTGAGGATGATACGCCTCCTGCCGGTCTATCCGCTGTTCGGCGATGGTGGCACACGGCTTCAGCCGGTCTATGTGGCAGACGTCGCAGAAGCAGTGAGCCGGCTGATCGACGGGCGAACCCAGGGTTCATCCATATTCGAATTCGGTGGCCCGCGCATCTATACCTATAAGGAACTGCTTCGGGAGATCGCCCGACAGCTCGATACGCACGTCAAGCTGATGCCGGTGCCGTTTGCGGTATGGAACGCCTTGGCTGGCGTCGCGGAACTCCTCCCGGCTGCCCCCATAACGCGCAACCAGATCGATCTTATGCGTCAGGACAATGTGGCAGCAATCGACGCGCCTGGCCTGAAGGAACTCGACATCGAGCCGCGGGATATCGACGAGGTGATCCGTGCGATCGAACAGCGCCGTCGCGTAGGCTCGCTCTCGTCTCCGGCTTAGGACGGCCCCCTGATCCTGGCGGGAACCTATCGCCGCGCGACAGGTTGGTCGAGCTTGAAGCCAGTGAAAGAAGGAAAAGAACTATGGCCAGATGCGATCAATGCGGGAATGACTACGACAAGGCTTTCAACGTGACGATGGCCGAGGAGACCTACACGTTCGACAGCTTCGAATGCGCGGTCCAGAAACTTGCTCCGACGTGTCCGCATTGCGGATGCCGGATCATCGGACATGGCGTCGAACAGGATGACATCATCTACTGCTGCGCACATTGCGCCGCGGAGGAAGGCGCGAGCGCGCTGACCGATCGTGCGCCTTGACGCACCAGGTCGACCATTCCGAACGACTGCGCCGGCTCATCCCATATGGCCAGTGCTGTCAGCACGACGACGACCAGCCGAGGTCAAGGCCGCCGCACGCTGATGGAGGCAATGGATGCAGTCGGCCGCGAATCGGAGCGCCGTATCGAAGGTGCCCGCGATTTCTGGCTGTCGCACCAATGGACTACGGAAAATTGTCGGTGCGCTTCGACAAAAGGCAGCGTGCGTCGTCTTGATCGCGCCAGAGCTGTCATGTTCTTGCACGTTCAAGAACCCGCGTTCGACGGTTCGTTTAGACGCCGTTCCGTGGCAAGTCGGCTCCCGCTTGGACAAGTCGCTCCACGACGGCGGCCGCCTCCTCTGGAATGGCCGGTATGGTGCCCGACTTCCGCGTCGATCCGAAATCGAGGCCGGCGAAAAAGAGACCTGGAACAGCGCCGACGCCATCCTCGTGGACGGGCTGGCCGGCTGCATCGAGCGCGCCGGGAAGCCGAACCCATGAGAAATCGCCGGTGAAGCCGGTGCACCAGATCACTGATCTGATGCCGCTCGCCGTCCAGTCGAGGGAGCGGATCGGAGGATCGGGCAAGCGCGGTTCAATCGTCTCGGCTGGATCATCCTCGGCCAGTGGCGCATCGAGGCCGGCGCGCTCGATGTACTCGTCAACCAGGCGCTTGGCATTCGCGGAGACTTCGTCGGCAAATCGCATATGGTCGTCGAGCTCGTCGCCGAAGACGAGGTTGCCGTTCTCCACACCCCTGAAGCGGCCGAGCAGCACCACGCCCTGCGCGCTCAGCGATTGCAGGCTGATCGTATGGGTCGCGCCGACCAGCGCGCGGGCCTGCAGCTTGCCGGAGGGGAGGACGAGTTCCTTGCGCGGAACGTCGAGAAAACCGGACAGCGTCAGCCATTTAAGTATGTTGCCCCTGCGGTAGCGCCGCACCCAACGGCCGTTGCGGCTGGTCGCCAAAAAGACCACACGTCCTGCCAACGCCAGATCCTCGGCGATCTGGCCGCCCGACTGGCCGCTGCCGACCACTAGCACCGCGCCACTCTCGAACTCGGCCGGGTTGCGATAAGCCGAGGAATCGACTTGGCGAATTGCGGTTGGCAAATCCGCCGACCCTGCTGGCCGGACCTGCCGGTTCTGGTCGCCGGTGGCGATCACCACATTGCGCGCCAGAAATGCCCCGTCCGTCGTGGTGATGCGAAAGATCCCGTCGTCTCTCGTCAGCTCTTGCACTGGAGTTTGGGTGCTTACCGGCAGACGGTGCCGCTCGGCATAGCCTTCGAGATACGCGACAAATTCGTGGTGGCTTATCGCGCCCCACGGCTCGGGCCCCTTATAGGAATCACCGGGTAAGATGGAGCGAATGGTCGGCGAATTCAGTCGAAACGAGTTCCACCGCTGCGTTCGCCACGTCTCGCCGATCCGGCCTCGATCGAGCACACGGTGGTCGCGGTCCTGCCGTTTCAAGAAGTAACTGACGCCGAGTCCCGCCGGACCGGCGCCAATAACGAGGGCGTCAAGAACTTCGCTCATGCATTCCCCCTGCCAACCATACGTTCACAAGATCGTATGGCTCGGCTTCGGGCAAGAATAGAGTTCCGGCTGGGATTGCGCTATCCGCGCCGGCTCACCCCCAGATTGCCAGCCCCGCCAGCCCGACGATGCCGACGACCAGCCGCCACCAGCCGAACAGCGCGTAGCCATGGCGCGAGACGTAGTCGAGCAGGAAGCGCACGACGATTAGCGCGGTGACGAAGGCGGCAACGAAGCCGACCGCGATGATGGGCAAGTCGGCGCTGCTTAGCACATTGCGGTTCTTGAACAGGTCGAAGGCGAAGGCGCCGACCATCGTCGGGATGGCAAGGAAGAAAGAGAATTCCGCCGCCGCCCGTTTGTCGACGCCGAGCAGCAGCGCGCCGACGATGGTCGAGCCCGAGCGCGACGTGCCGGGGATTAGCGACAAGCACTGAAACAGCCCGATCTGCAGATAAAGCCTGGTCGGAAACCGCTCGACATCGTGGTAATACGGCTTCGGCTTCATGCGATCGACCAGCAGCAGGATGACACCGCCGATGATCAGCATGATGCAGATCAGCCGCGGCGATTCGAACAGCACCGTCTTGATGAAGTCATGCGCCAGTGCGCCGATAATGGCCGCCGGCAGGAATGCGATGAGAATGCCAAGGACGAAATGCCGCGTCAGCCGATCGTAGGGCAGCTCGAGCAGCATCTTCCAGAGACGGCGGAAATAGACGCTGAGAATCGCCAATATGGCGCCGAGCTGGATCAGGATCTCGAAGGCCTTTCCGGTCGAATGAAAACCGAGGAAATGGCCGGCGAGCAGGATATGACCGGTCGAAGACACCGGAATAAACTCGGTCAGGCCCTCGAGCAGGCCGAGCAGCAGCGCTTCGACGACGGTCTGGCTTTCCATGGCAACCTCGGCGTTGGAGTGAGGGCTTGAGAAAAGGGCTTGCTTGTCATGGCGCGGAACTCCCCCTATAGGTCGCAGCACCCTGACAGCCCGCTGAATCGGGCGGCCAAGACTTACCGGCGCAGCCGGCGATTTGCCAGTGCGCTTTATTATCGCGGGACCATGCTGACGCTTTTCCACCATCCGATGTTCGCCAGCTGCCGCTTCGTCCGCCTCGCCTTTGGCGAGTATGGCGAGGAACTGGCGCTGATCGAAGAGAAGCCGTGGACGCGGCGCAAGGAGTTCCTGGCGCTGAACCCGGCCGGCACGCTGCCGATCCTGCTCGCCGAAGGCGACGTGCCGATCGTCGGCGCAGTGGTCATTGCCGAATATCTCGACGAGACGCGCGGCGTACTCAAGCGCGACAAGCGGCTATTCGCCGAGGATCCGATGGAGCGCGCCGAAATCCGCCGGCTGACCGACTGGTACCTCAACAAGGCGGAAAGCGAGGTTACCCGGCATCTGGTTCGCGAGCGCGTTCTGAAGCCGGTCATGCCGGAAACGGCAGGCGGCGGCTCGCCCGATTCGGCGGCGATCCGCGCCGCCCGCGCCAATATCCGCCAGCACATGAAATACACCAACTGGCTGGCCGGCACCCGTCACTGGCTGGCCGGCAACAAGGTCACCTATGCCGATCTCGCGGCGGCGGCAGCACTGTCGGTGCTCGATTATCTCGGCGAGATCGACTGGCGCGAACACAGCGCCGCGCGCGAATGGTATACAAGGGTGAAATCACGGCCTTCGTTCCGGCCGCTTCTGTCCGACCGGGTGCGCGGCCTGTCGCCGGTGTCACATTATGCGGACCTCGATTTCTGATACGGCAAAGCTGCGCGCGCTGATCGACCGCGAGGCGCGGAACGCCGGCTTCGACGCCGTTGCCGTCACCACGCCCGATGCGATTCCGCAGGCGCCGGAACGGCTGGCCGAATTCGTTGCCGACGGTTTTCACGGCTCGATGGGCTGGATTGCCGAAACGCTCGAGCGGCGAGGCAAACCGACGACGCTTTGGCCAGAGGTCCGCTCGATCATCGTGCTGGCGATGAATTACGGCCCCGACCACGACCCACGCGACATCCTGGCAAAGCGCGACCGCGGCGCGATCTCGGCCTATGCGCAGAACCGCGACTATCATGACGTGATGAAAGGCCGGCTGAAGGAGATCGCCGGCAAGATCGTGGCACGCGCCGGCGGGGACGTGAAAGTGTTTGTCGACACCGCGCCGGTGATGGAAAAGCCGCTGGCCGAGGCGGCCGGCCTCGGCTGGCAAGGCAAGCACACCAACCTGGTCAGCCGAACGCATGGCTCCTGGCTGTTCCTCGGCACCATCTTCACGACGGCCGAACTGGTGCCGGACGCGCCTGAGGACGACCATTGCGGCTCCTGCCGGGCCTGCCTCGACGTTTGCCCGACGGATGCCTTTCCGGCGCCTTACCGGCTCGATGCGCGGCGCTGCATTTCATACCTCACCATCGAGAACAAAGGACCGATCCCGCATGAGTTCCGGGAAAAGATCGGCAATCGTATCTATGGCTGCGACGACTGCCTGGCCGCCTGCCCGTGGAACAAGTTCGCCCAAGCCGCTTCGGAGGCAAAGCTTGCCGCCCGCGCGGACTTGCGCGAACCGCCGATCGCCGAGCTGCTGCGCCTCGACGACGCTGCCTTCCGCGTGCTTTTTTCGGGCTCGCCGGTCAAGCGTATCGGCCGCGCCCGTTTTATCCGCAACGTGCTGATAGCGGCCGGCAATTCCCAGGACTTGTCGCTGGCCGGCGCCGTTCGCGCGCTGCTCGACGACGCCTCGCCCCTGGTTCGCGGACCTGCGGTATGGGCGCTGTCGCGGCTGGTGCCGGGTCGGGAATTTGCCGAACGTGCCGCAGCCGCTTTGCAAGCAGAAGATGACGAGGCGGTGAGAGGCGAATGGCTTCTGGCCCTGCCAAAGCCGATCGAGGCGCATACATGACAAAAAAGCAGATTTTCATCTTCGGCGCCGGTTATTCGGGCAAGGCCTTCGCCCGCGCCAACAGGGATGCCGACATAGCGATCTTCGGTACAACACGGTTGCTGGAAAAATTCGCGGCGCTGCGGCAAGCCGGTATCGTGCCGCTGCGTTTCGATGGCACGCTGACCTCCGAAATCGGCGATGCGCTTGGGAAGACAACCCATCTCGTCGTCTCGGTCGCGCCGGACGAGGCCGGCGACCCGGTGCTGGGCGCGGCACGCGAGGAGATCGCGGCCAACATGCCGGAGCTCGAATGGATCGCCTATCTCTCCACCGTCGGCGTCTATGGCGACCATGGCGGCAATTGGGTGGACGAGGCCGCCGAATGCCGGCCAGTATCGAAGCGATCAGCGATGAGGGTTGCCGCCGAGCAGGATTGGCTGAAACTGGGCCACGACGTCGGCCGGCCGGCGGCGATCCTGCGGCTTTCCGGCATTTATGGGCCAGGCCGCAACGCCTTGGTCAATCTGGAAAACGGCACCGCCCGGCGGTTGGTCAAGCCTGGCCAGGTGTTCAACCGCATCCATTGCGACGACATTGCCGGCGCGCTCTGGCATCTGGCCGAAGGCAATCGCGGCGGCATCTTCAACGTCACCGACGACCTGCCGGCGCCGCCGCAGGACGTCGTCGCCTATGCCGCCCAATTGATGGGCATCGAGCCGCCGCCCGAAATTCCGTTCGAGACCGCCCAACTTTCGCCCATGGCGCGGTCCTTCTACGGCGAGAACAAGCGTGTCGCCAACGCGGCGATCAAGGCGGCCGGCTATGGGTTTCGCTTCCCCGACTATCGCTCGGCGCTCGATGCCATGTGGGCGAGCGGCGACTGGCGCGACGGCGAGGCGCGCAGCCCGATGAAACGGTCATGATCGATACGCTGCGCGGGGCGTGGTATGATGCGGTTCAAATCGCGGAGGGGTCCAGCTTGGGAAAGACGTTAAAGCGAGCCTTGCCGGGCAAAACACTGCTGCTGACGGCAGCTCTGGCCGTCGCCGGCCTGACGCTTGCAGCGCAGACGGCGAGCGCCGAGCAACGGGCAAAAGACCTGTTTGGCGCCAAAGAGCTGCCGGCAATCGCAACAGCGCAATCGATCGGCTTTTATTCCAAAGGCTGTTTTTCCGGCGGCGTCGCCCTGCCCATGGACGGCCGGCACTGGGAGGTGATGCGACCGTCGCGCAATCGCCGCTGGGGCCATCCGGCAATGATCGCGCTGATCGAGAAACTGTCGCGCGACGCCGCTGCCGACGGCTGGCCGGGCCTGTTGATCGGCGACATTTCGCAGCCGCGCGGCGGGCCGATGCTGACCGGCCATGCCTCGCACCAGATCGGCCTCGACGCCGACATCTGGCTGACGCCGATGCCCGACCGCAAGCTCTCGGCCGAAGAGCGCGAAAACATCAGCGCTACCTTGATGGTCGATGAAAAAACCCATCTGGTGAAGGACGGCCTGTGGACGCCGATGCACACGCGGCTGTTGAAGCGCGCCGCGAGCTATCCCGAAGTCGAGCGCATCCTGGTCAATCCAGGGATCAAGAAGAAGCTCTGCGACACGGTCAAAGGCGACCGCAGCTGGTTGCGCAAGGTCAGGCCGTTCTGGGGCCACGACTACCACTTCCACATTCGCATCGGCTGCCAGGCTGGATCACCCGACTGCAAGGCGCAGGAAGCGACGGCGCCGGGCGATGGCTGCGACCAGGCGCTGGCCTGGTGGTTCACCGAGGGGCCGTGGCGCCCCAACAAGAACCCGGACAAGCCGAAGGCACGCGACGTGATGACGATGGCGAACCTGCCCAGGCAATGCCAGTTCGTGCTCGACGCGCCGGCTCCGGCCACGGCCGAAGCAGTCACCTACTATGGCGACGGCGTACCGATCGCGGCAGAACCCGCTCTCGCGGCAGAACCTTCGCCGCCGCCGACGGTCGCAGCCGGCGCGGCAGCGCTTCCGGCCTCGGCGAACGCCTTTGTGGCGACCCCCGAGATCGGCATTCCGCTGCCGCGGCCACGACCGGGGCACTGATGCGGGCAGCGTGTTTGCTGTCTGCATCCGTGCATCTCCACTTCGAAAACCGATTTCCCTTTTTGCGGTCATGCGCTAGTCAACGAGAGAACGGCGATACGCGTCGGGAACGGACGAGAGCATGCCAGGCGTAAGCGACGACGACACTCTGTTGCGATTTCCGATCCTGATCGGTGACATAGGCGGCACCAATGCGCGCTTCTCGATTGTGCTCGACGCGAATTCCGAGGCCGGCGAGCCGACGATCGTCCAGACCGCCAACTTCAATACGATAGACGAGGCGATCCAGGCGGCCGTGCTCGACCGCTCGTCGGTCCGGCCGAATTCAGCTGTGCTGGCGGTAGCAGGCCCTGTCGAGAGCGACGAGATCCCGCTTACCAATTGCCCATGGATCGTCAAGCCGAGACAGATGTTCGCCAGTCTCGGTCTCAGCGACGTCGTGGTGCTCAACGACTTCGAGGCACAGGCGCTGGCTGTCGTCGCGCTCGGCGAAGAGCATATGGAAAAGATCGGCGGCGACGAGCCGGAACCGAATTCCGGGCGGGTGGTGCTCGGCCCGGGAACCGGGCTCGGCGTCGCCGGACTGGTCTATGCGCTGCATCACTGGATACCGGTGCCCGGCGAGGGCGGCCATATGGATATCGGGCCGCGCTCGCCGCGCGATTTCCAGGTGTTTCCGCATATCGAGAAGCTCGAGGGCCGCATCTCCGGCGAACAGATCCTGTCCGGGCGCGGCCTGGTCAATGCCTACCGGGCGGTAGCCAAGGCGGACGGCAAGCCGTCGCCCTTCACCACGCCGGCCGAGGTCACCGCCGCGGCGCTGGCAAAGAACGATCCGGTGGCCGAAGAGGCGCTGTCGATCTTCGTCACCTGCCTGGGACGCACCGCCGGCGACCTCGCTCTGGTGTTCATGAGCCGCGGCGGTGTTTTCCTCACCGGCGGCATCGCGCAAAAAATCCTGCCGGCGCTGCGCATCGGCAATTTCCGCGCCGCCTTCGAGGACAAGGCGCCGCACAGCGCCCTGATGCGCAGCATGCCGGTCTATGTCATCACCCATCCGCTGGCGGCGCTTTTAGGGCTGGCCGCCTATGCCAGAAATCCGTCGCTGTTCGGCGTGCAGACGGCGGGGCGGCGCTGGCGGGTCTAGAATACAAGCTGCGCCGCGACGAAGTTTCGCCGTCCTCGGCCATAGGCAAGCCGCCATTGGAGCGTTAAGAGGTTGCCGAATTGCAGCCCGGCCGGACCGAAACCACAAAGCGCTCCAACTTGACACTTCCAGGACCAACTAAAGGGAAAGTCCGTCCCAGCGAGATCGTGGCGGTGATTCGCCGCATCGTCGCCGAGAACAGCCGCGATTATCGCTGGTACTATGCTCTTGCCGTGCTTTGCCTGGTGACGATCGCGGCGACAACCGCCTTCACAGCCTGGATCATGAAGGATGTCATCGATCAGATCTTCTACCAACAGCGCGGCGATCTTATCGCGCTGATCAGCGTGTCGATCCTGGCCGCCTTCATGCTGCGCGGGCTGGCCAGCTACGGCCAGGCAGTGACGCTGGCCAAAATCGGCAACAATCTGGTGGCGCGCTATCAACGCCGCATCTTCGACCACCTGATGAAGCTCGGCGTCAGCTTCTTCAACGACACCCGCTCGGGCCGGCTCGCCGCGCAGATCAACGAGAACGTCAACGGCATCCGCGATCTCCTGTCGATGACGCTGACATCGCTGGCGCGCGATGCCGTATCGCTTGTCGCGCTGGTTGGCGTCATGATCTGGCAGGACCCGATGCTCTCGGCGATGTCGCTGCTGGTCGGGCCGCCCTTGATCTACAGTGTCACCTATCTGATGCGCCGGGTGCGTTGCATCACCCGTGAATCGGTGCAGATCAACTCGCGGCTGATCGGCGCCATGCAGGAAGCGACGCAAGGCATCGCTATCGTCAAGGCCTTCACCCTGGAAGACGAGCTGTCGCGCCGCATCGGCGGCCTCGTCGCGGGCGCCGAGCAGCGGGCAAACAAGATCGCCCGCGTCTCGGAACGGCTGACGCCGATCTCCGAAATGCTGGCCGGCTTCGCCGTCGCCGGTGTCATCGCCTATTCCGGCTACCGGGCGACCGTCGGCGGCCAGCCGCCGGGCGCGGTGTTTGCCTTCATCACCGCCCTGCTGCTTGCCTATGACCCGGCCAGGCGGCTGGCGCGTATGCAGGTCGGCATGGAAAAGTCGCTGGTCAATGCGCGCATGATCTACGAGCTTCTCGACCTCGAGCCGCAGCAGGGTGACGTGCCGGGAGCCGCCGAGGCGAAATTCACCTCTGGCGAAGTGCGCTTCAACAACGTGTCCTTCCGCTATGTCGAAGAGGCGCCGGTCCTGCAGGACCTGAGCTTTGTCGCCGCCGCCGGCAAGGTGACCGCCATCGTCGGCGCCTCGGGCGCCGGCAAGACGACGCTGGTTGCGCTGCTGCAGCGCTTCCACGACGTCGAGTCGGGCAGCATCGAAATCGACCGCCAGGACATTTCAAAGGTCACCAAGCATTCGCTGCGCGGCTCGATCGCCTATGTATCGCAGCAGCCCTATCTGTTCGAAGGCACCATCCGCGACAACATCCGGTACGGCAGGCTGAGCGCCACCGACGCAGAGATTGAACGCGCCGCCCAACAGGCCGCGGCACACGATTTCATCCGCCAGCAGCCGCAAGGCTACGACACGCCGGTCGGCGAGAACGGCGTGACGCTGTCGGGCGGCCAGCGCCAGCGTGTATCGATTGCACGCGCTATCGTTCGGCAGGCGCCGATCCTGCTGCTCGATGAAGCCACCTCGGCGCTCGACAACGAGGCCGAGGCCCGCGTCCAGGAAGCGCTGACCCATGTCATGGAAGGGCGCACCACCATTGTCATCGCGCACCGGCTGTCGACGGTGGTCAATGCCGATCATATCATCGTGCTGGAGCAGGGCCGGCTGGTCGAACAGGGCACGCATGCCTCGCTGATGGCCGACCCGCACAGCGTCTATGCCCGGTTCCACCGGGTGCAAGGCAGGAAAGGGCTGGGGCTTGTCGATGACGGCGAGCCAATCCAGAGTGCGGCGGAAAATGGTCGCGCGAAAAAGGCGGCCGGGAGACATTCATGAGTGACACGCCGACCGTTAGTGAAATGGGCCTGGTGGTGGTGGGCGCGGCCGGCCGGATGGGCCAGGCGCTGATCCGCGCCATCCACACGATACCGGGCGCCCGTGTCGCCGGCGCCATCGAGCGGGCCGGTTCGCCCCATATCGGCAAGGATGCCGGCGAGCTGGCCGGCGTCGGCAGGCTCGAGGTGGCGATCGGCGACGATCCGCTGCCGGCCTTCGCCAAGGCCGACGGCGTGCTCGATTTCACCACGCCGGCGGCGACCGTCGAATTCGCCGGCTACGCGGCGCAGGCGCGCATCGCCCATATCATCGGCACCACCGGCTGCTCGGCTGAAGACAATGCCAGGATCGCGGCGGCGGCGCGGCACGCGACGGTGGTCAAGTCAGGCAATATGAGCCTCGGCGTCAATCTGCTGGCGGTGCTGGTTGAGCAGGCGGCGCGCGCGCTCGATGCCGACGATTTCGACATCGAGATCCTGGAAATGCACCACCGGCACAAGGTCGATGCGCCGTCGGGCACGGCGCTGCTGCTCGGCGAGGCCGCCGCTGCCGGGCGCGGCGTAGCACTTGCCGGCAACGATGTTCGCGTGCGCGACGGCCATACCGGCGTGCGCAAGGCAGGCTCGATCGGTTTCGCCAGCTTGCGTGGCGGCTCGGTGGTCGGCGACCACAGTGTGGTGCTGGCCGGTACCGGCGAGCGCATCACGCTTGCCCATCATGCCGAGGACCGGGCGATCTTTGCCCGTGGCGCGGTCAAGGCAGCCCTGTGGGCGCGCGGCCGCAAGCCGGGCCTCTATTCGATGCGGGACGTGCTCGGCCTGACAAGCTGATCCACAGACTTGGCTGATCCACAGACTTGGCTGATCCACAAGATTTGGCTGATTCACAAAATTTGAAGGAGCAAATATGTCGAGAACTCTCGTGCTCGTGCGCCATGGCCAGAGCGAATGGAACCTGAAGAACCTATTTACCGGCTGGCGCGACGTCGACCTGACCGAACTGGGCCATGCCGAAGCCAAGGCGGCCGGCGCCAAGCTCAGGGCGCGCGGCATGAAGTTCGACATCGCCTTCACGTCGTCGCTGATCCGGGCGCAGAAGACCTGCCAGCATATTCTCGACGCCGTTGGCCAGAGCGATCTCGAGACCGTTCGCGACCAGGCGCTGAACGAGCGCGACTATGGCGATCTCTCCGGCCTCAACAAGGATGATGCGCGCAAGAAATGGGGCGAGGAGCAGGTGCATATATGGCGCCGCTCCTATGACGTGCCGCCGCCCGGCGGTGAAAGCCTGAAGGACACCGGCGCGCGCGTCTGGCCCTATTACCTGCACGATCTGCAACCGCATGTGCTGCGCGGCGGCACCGTGCTGGTGGCGGCGCACGGCAATTCGCTGCGCGCGCTGATCATGGCGCTGGACGGCAAATCGGGCGAGGAGATCGTCAAGCTCGAGCTCGGCACCGGTGTGCCGATCATCTACACGCTCAACGCCGATTCCACGGTGGCGTCGAAAGAAGTGCTGGAGCATTGAGCCGGAGAAGGAACGCGGCTTTCAAAAAAGCGCGTTGACACTCATCCCTCGCCCGCTTAATGAGCGCGCACCAGCCCAGATGGCGGAATTGGTAGACGCGCACGGTTCAGGTCCGTGTTCCGCAAGGAGTGGAGGTTCGAGTCCTCTTCTGGGCACCAAATTCCCGTTTCGAACCGATTGATGCGGTTTCAGAGACCCAAGAAAAAGCCCGGTTTGCCGGGCTTTTTCTTGATCCAATGCTCTAGGCTGCCCTACCGTCAGCCATGGCATCCACAAGATATCTAATAACTATCCGTCCGGGTTAGGCAGCAATCTGTCGTTGCGACAGCGCAGCAGCGGAAGGATTTGGCCCGAGATCACTCTGGTGATCTTCTGTTGCTTGGCGTTGGTTACGACGTTCATGCACGCACATCCGTAGCCGTGACCCGAACCAGGCACATTGGTCTCGACGAATTGCCGCTCGTCAAAGGCCGGCACATTGTCGATGCCTTTGGGATCCGGTCGTCCCTGCATCTGGATCCACCAATCCCCGTCACTGTCGGTCAGGACGAGGTTGCCGGGTGTCGGGCTGGAGTACCAACCACAACGGCGCTCGGCATGGGCGGTCGCAGGCAAGGACATGATGACCAGGCCGAAACAGATAGCGAACAGCGGGCGCATGAGAATCTTTGTCTCCCTGAAGTAAGCAGGTCATGCCGCGAGTAATGTACGTTGGCGCCGGTGGCGAGGCGCATGATTTGTAAGCCTTATGGCTTCAACTTCGTGTCCACATGTTCTTCGATCAATCCGCAATGAAGCGTCACAGTCTTCCTTTGGGCATCGCCTAGTGGACCGTCGATGAAGTCGCAGCTGAGCAGATTGTCCGGACTGCTCTTGCGCGCCGACGCAACGTTGACGTTGACCTCGGGAGGGCCGGCAAGCCAATCGAGACGCTTCGTGTCGACCTTTGTGCCGCTGATGTGAGCGTGGCCCGCTGTACCCGGTATCTCCACCTCTTCGTCCTGCGGCGTGAGATCGATCTGGCCGATTTCGTTTACACGCTTCTCGGCGCTCCTCTTCGGGTCGCCGTAATAGGAGGCGAAGACAACGATCCGCTCCTTTTCAGCCGCGAGCTTGGCGGCTGCCTTTTTGGAAAGCGTGACGTTGATGTCGAAGCTCATGTCAGTCTGGGCTGTTGCCGGCACGACACATGCCAACAGTACAGATGCCGCAATTGTCAATGCGAGCGACGATCCATAGCGTTTCATAATCCACCTCCCTCAAGTCCCTCACGCAATGATGATGCCCCTCGCATCCTTTCATGTCTGGCGGCGACATCACGCTCGCCGCCGACATCATCGTGATCAGATCAGCTGTGGCACGTGTCAGTTCGCGGCCGGAACAGGGCAGCTCATGTCGCCTTCCTGGCATTTCAGATAGCCTTCGAAACCTTTGACACGGGATTGCGTCAGGCCGTCCATGCACTGCGCGATGAGCATTGGCATCATGCTTCCTCCGGCCGCGCCTGCGGTCTGGAAACTGCACTCCGCGTCGCGAAACTTGCCCCAATCCCGCTGTGCCTGAACAAGAAGCTTCTTGGTATCCGCATCGTCCTTCAGGCGGGCTTCGATCTGCTTGTAAAGCTCATTGAGCTTCTTGTCGGATTTTTGGAACTCGGCACCGAAGCACTGGTTCATGGTGGCCTGATCCTTGGCATCGGCGCACTTGTCCTTGGCAAGGGCGAATGTCGGCGCAGCCAGAACCACGGCAGCAGTCAGTATCGCGATTTTCATCGATTTCCCTTTCCGGTTGCAGTCAAGCTCTTAAGTTGCTCAGCCCCGCCCTATGTTCTCGTCAGCTGTCCGTTATTGCCACGATCGGCCCATGGCCTGATTATCTGGTTTTCATTGGATCAGCTTTGCCACCTTCGGCGACCGTGACGTTGCCGACCTTTCCTGAGCCGGTCAGCGTGCCGCCCTCCTTGACCATGACTTCGCCGGAGACCTCTCCGTCAACGACAAGCAGTCCCGAGACGGAAACGTCACCGGTCAAAGAGCCGGTCACGTGCAACTCCGCTCCCGCCGCCACTTCCGTCATGCCCGAATATTTGTTCTTGCCGCTCAGCGTCAGCTTGCCACCGGCGACCACGAGGCCGCCGCTGTCGCCGGCGTCATCATAGTTCGCGATGGTTCCATCAAATTGCCCGTCGGCTTCTGTCAGGATCAGTCTGCCCGCACCCAGATAGACCTCGCCTTTACCGCTAAGGGTGCGAATGGCCGTACCGTTCATGGAGTGCGCCACTCCCCAGGGCTTCAGGTAGTTTCCTTTCTGATCAATGTTGAGCACACCGTCGACCATGACGCGCGAGGAATGCTCGATGCTGCCCGGCCCGGCCAGAGTAAGATACCCATCGGCCGCGATATGGGTTGTGCCGGTGTAGGTATTGGCCCCGGTCATACGCACGTCCGCATCCTTCTCGATCGTGAAGTCGCCGGCGCCGGAGATGATGCCGGCCAGTCCGAGCCATCCTTTGCTTCCAGCATCGCTGGTCGCGCGATTCAGCTGCACTTGATCCTCGGCAGCCGCGTCTGTGGTAAAGTTAGCAGCGCTGACAAAATAGGGTGAATATGCGGTCGTCTTGTTCTCCAGATCATACATTACGGAATTTGACTGGAAGAAGGGTAGCCCGACAACAACTCCATTGCCCCCCTCCTCATCGCTTTGTCGATCCATAACGACATCGCTGTATTCCTTGTTGTTGAAACTATCTTCAAATCCCAAAATCTTAAAATCGACTACCGTATAATCATATTCATCAAGCTTAAATCCTTTCGAGCGAAGCTTATTAAAAAAGCCTTCTGTGGTGATACCGAGAAAGGTCGACGATCCAGTATCCAATAAAACAGGTCCACTGAAATCAACCGACTGCTTCTTTCCCTTATAGTCAAAAGAAATTGTATAATGGTAAGACCCTTCGTAGTGATTGGATGCGTTCGCGCCTGATCGCGGGAATCGTCTCTGGCGGAATTCATAATCCAGTTCGCCCCAGGGCATCAGGGCCGTAAACTGGGATCTCAGACTGGGGGACAAATTCAGCGTCAGGCAGGGAGCGCAGCCCCGTGTCGTCTTCTTTCCAAGATTTGCATTGGCCGAGACCACATAGCCGCTTTGTGTCTGACTGGCGGGAGCGGCGGCCTCGTCCCCTCATCGAGAAAATCGCCGGCTCCAAAGACACCGTAAAACGTCGTCGAACCACCGGGTTCGCCATTCTGCATGCTCTTGCGCGCATTAAGATCCGCATAGACCGGCGTATCGCCGCGGTGGCCAACGGGCTTTTGCGTCAATTTCATATCCTTGAGATAGCCGAAACCCTTGGTGAAGACGTAATCCACCACCCGACCGGCGCCATAGCCACCGTCGAAGGTTACGACAGGCTGCGAGGGATCATCCGGATCGTAATAGGACAGGCTGTCGAACCGGACCTGCTGTACCCAATCTCCATAGGTGCCGTCTCCATAGGCGTACATTTCGGGCTTGCTGCCGTGCACCGGCTCTACGCCAGGGACACTCGAATCGATCTCGGCGTTGAACTCATCCGACCCCGTGTCGAATTCGAACAGACGAGGCTTGGCACCATTGATGCCCAACGCAATCCCGAGATTGTGATAAACGACGTCAGCGCTTCCGTGGCCCCTAACATGTTGCAATGGAATAGTTATCGGGTCGGCAGCCTGGGCAAGGCCGGCCTGGCCGTTCTCATCGGCCACGGCAGGTACGGCATGTGATGTGTTCGCTGCCGGAACGGGGCAACTCGCATCGCCTTCCCTGCATTTCAGGTAACCCTCGAAATCTTTGACACGGGATTGCGTCAGGCTGTCCATGCACTCCGCGATGAGCATTGGCATCACGCTTCCTCCAGCCGCTCCCGCGGTCTGGAAACTGCACTCGGCGTCGCGAAATTTGACCCAATCCCGCTGTGCTTGAACGAGAAGCGTCCTGGTATCCGCGTCGTCGTTCAGGCGGGTTTCGATCTGCTGGTAAAGCTCGTTGAGCTTCTTGTCGGATTTCTTGGACGCGGCATCGGCGCACTCGTTCGGGCCGGCCTGATCCTTGGCGGCGTCGTTGCACTTGTCCTGGGCAAATGCGAAAGCCGGCATGGCCAGAACGATGGCAGCGGTCAGCATCGCGGTTTTCATCGATTGTCCTCGGTCTAGAACTGCCGGCATGGTCGCCGCTAGTTGGCATCGTCATCGTCCGATCCGTCAGCGTCGTTACTGTCATCCGACGCATCGTCATTACTGTCGGTGCTGTTTTCGTCTTCACCATCTGCCGACGGGTCGTCATCGTCATTCTGATCGCTGGAATCGTCCTGATCGTCGGAATCATTGTTGTCAGTGCTGTCATCCGACGCATCGTCATCCGTGCTATCGTCGTCGGTGTCGGTGCTGTTCTTGTCATCATCACCGTCCGTTGAGTTTTCATCGTCGTTCTGATCGCTCGAATCGTCCTGATCGGAACTGTTGTCGTCGGTACTGTCGGCCGGGCTATTGTCGTCAGTATCGGTGCTGGTATCGTCGTCGTCAGCATCGGGAGAAGACACATTTGCGTCCGGATTGGCGTCGCCAGGCTGCGAGTCGTCCTCGCGATAGCTCGTATCATTGAGGCCCGTCTCCATCTCGTCGTCATACTCATCGACGATCTGCGTCCACTCCTCTCGATTGTCGACGCTCGTCCATTGCGAAATATTGTCGACCGAGATGTTGGTGTTGAAGTTGTTGACGGTGATGTTGGTGTTGACCTCGACGACATCTGCGACTTCTGTCCCGCGGTTCACGCCAAACAGGAAACTGGTGGCACTCACGGCAAGGGCGGCCCAAACGAGTCTGTCGACATCAACCGGCGTCGAAATCGGTTGATGCCGCACTGTGGCAAGCACGTCACCCGGTCGGATACCTTGCCGCGCGGCAATGCCATGGGGTGCAACAGCCAGGACATACACCCCGCGAAGTTTTGGCGGGATCTGGTAGCGGTGCCGAGAGGCGTGATTGATCGGTATCAGAACCGCATCAAGAGCCCGGGAGACGTAGGGTTTCGGCAGATCATACTTGCTGGCATGCGCAATATTGATCGTTTGCGGGACGGTTACGCTTACGACGGCCGTCATTTTCACTGACGTTGCCAATGCACGGGCGAACTGCACGATCAGTCTGGATTTTCGAAGACTTTGCATTTTGCACATCCTGCAGCTGATGATTGGAGTCGATCTCAGAGCCCCGGCGCCCCGGAGCGCTCACCAATCATTCTCCCCCTGCACCAACGGTCAGCGGCAATTTCCAGCGATCATCACCGTCGTTCCGTAACTTCCTCGGCAAAACACTTTGCCAGGTCTTGCGGCGCTCCGAGCTTCTTCGCCCAGGATACCAGTTCAGGTTTTTCCGACGGCTCGGCATAGCCGCCCCACACGTCGCGAAACTGCTTCTTTCCGTCGACTGTCTGGAAGAACATCACGCCGTCGTCGCTCACCGGCGTGGAGACGTAGGCGGCGCTCCAGCTGCCGCTCTCCATGATCGAGAAGAACTTTGCCTGAGCGGGCTTGAACTTATTGGTCATCGCCGAGACGACGAGAGGGGCATATTCCTGCTTGCGCGCCTTCGTCACTTCGACCTTTATACCGTCACAGGCGTTATTCGCAGCGAAAGCGGACGTCAGCGCCATTCCCAACCCCGCAAGGCCGACCATGACGATTTTGACACGTCGACGGATGAGACCGTTCAATTCAGACATGAGTGGCTATCCTCTTCGTTGTTCGCTGCAGGGGCCATTAATCGGAATCGTCGTCGTCTGATGAATTGTCATCGTCCGGTGTATCGACCTCGCAGCCGATGCCGCGGCAGCCTTGGTAGTTGCCTTGCGTATCGAAGTTCGGATTGCCTTCTTTGTCGTACTGCGGTCTGTCGTCGATGCTTTGATCCCCGTCATCAGGATCGTCGACTTTACATCCGAGCCCATGGCAGCCGATGTAACGGCCCCTGGTATCGAAGTTGGGATTGCCGTTCCTCTCGAACTGCGGCCGGTCGTCTATCTTCCGGCTCCCTTTATGGGACCGATCAACCAGGCAGCCCTTTCCGCGACAACCATCGTAGTCGTCGGTGGTACAACCGACGATCGCCATCAAAGCAGTGGCCAAGGCCGCACAGATTACGAGTTTCCATGATTCATTCCTCCGACTGGCTGGCGGCGGACATCGTCCATATCGGAAGGCCATTGCAGGCGGCGATCCTCGCTTTTGCCGCGAAGGCTGGCGCCAATCGGAGGAGGGCAAAGCTTCGCCGGCCATCAAACGAGAGCCAGGCTGTGGTCGATGCATTCGACGACTTAGCCGACGGTTGCCGTAATCTCTTACGTGGGAGGGAACGCTCCCAGCGGGGGCCGCCGCATTAGCGAGTGTCAATATTCCTCTCCATGCTTAGTGCCCCGTCCGCCCAAGCATGTTTCAACGATCCGCTGACGCGGCTGTGCTTCCAAGAAATGCATCCGAGTCAGCCTATGACAAGGACAAATCCCAATATCGCAGGATTGAATTTTGCAAATGCTTAATAATTCGGAATCAGCACGGGCTATCTTAGCAGATACTGAAATGTGACCGGTAGCAAGATTCCGGAATGCTTCCTTAGTTTTGTTCTCATTAAGCCGAGTTAGTACAAGTAATATTCTATGTTGTTGTGAATTTTGCGCCAGCTCTACAAAAACGGCGCGACGATACCACATCTTATACGATCGCCCTAATCGCGATCTATTGTGGTATTTTTTCGAACCCAGCCAACCATTGCGAGGGCCGAAAGAAACGCGCCCCTTTGCCCGACTTTTCAACGCTGCGGCGTGCCAAATAGGGGCGCAGCGGGGGCGCCGCGGCCGCGTTGTGAGCATCTTCCCAGTCGGATTGTCATCGGGTAGCGTGCAGGGGCGGCACGTGAAGGCGCTCTCTTTGGCGAATGCACTGCTGCAGCTTCAGCAGTTGCCCGTCAGAAGATGGGTCCGGTGCTTGCCGCGACAGATTGTTCCCGTCCCGGTTCATTTCAGCACCGAAGCGAGGGGAAGAGATGCACAACCGATTTCGGCAGTGCCTGCGGAAAGTGTCGCTGGCGGCATTGACGATGCTGGCGCTAAACATCCCGGTCCACGCGGCTGATCTCGTCATTGCAATGCCGAACTGGCCGTCGGGCCAGGCGACGGCAAACATCCTCAAGGTCAGCCTGAAAGAAAATTTCGGGCTCGATGCCGATGTGCGCGAGATGGGGACGCTGATTGCCTTTGCCGGTCTCAATTCGGGTGAGGTGGATATTCATCCCGAAATCTGGCTGCCCAATCTGGACAATCTGGTGAAGAAGTATGTGGACGGGGCCGGCACGGTGGCCATCAGCCCCATTGGAGTGCCGGCCTGGCAAGGCATTTGCGCGACGCGTGAGGCAGCCGACAAATTTGGAATTCACGACGTTTCCGACCTCAGCGATACGAAGAAAACCGCCGCGTTGGATACTGACGGCGACGGACGTGGCGAACTCTGGATCGGCGCTGAGGGTTGGTCCTCGACCGCTATCGAGCGCGTCCGCGCCAACAGCTATGGTTATGCCAAGACAATGACCTTGCTGGAGACGCCCGAGGATGCCGGAATGGCGGCTGTCGATGCCGCGGTCGCCACGGATCATCCAATGGTGTTTGCCTGCTACGCGCCGCACTATGTATTTGAGCTGCACGACATTGTCCGGCTTACCGAGCCGCCCTTTGATCCGGCAAAGTGGAAGATCGTACTGCCGTCAGAGGACCCGCTCTGGGTCTCGAAGTCCAGCGCGCCGGTATCATGGGATACCGCACATTTCCATATCGCCTACGCCACCTCGCTGCGCAAAAAATATCCGAAGGTGGTGGCGTTCCTGGAACGGTTCGAGCTGAAGCCCGAGGAAATCACCAAGATGAGTTATGCGCTCCAGGTAGAGCGTCAGGATCCTTACGAATACGCCAAACAATGGGTTGCCGCACAAGGCGCACGGGTGCACGGGTGGGCAAATCCATGAGCGGAAATCCTATGTTCGCGGAACGCGGCACCGTCCGGCGGCGCTCCCTCACGGCAATCGTCGCCGCGGCGTTCGGTCTTGTCGCGGTGGCGGCGCTGGCTGCGGGAACACAGGTTTTCGACCCGAAAAGCCACAAATGGGTGGACTACGATCGCACCAAGGCGCGCAAATACTACGCCGCGCATAATGAGGTGCCCGAGGCATTTCGTCCGCAGATGGTCAAATTCCGCACCGCGGAAGTGCCAGGCACGATCATCATCGATGGCAATCAGCACTTTCTCTATCTTGTGCAGCCGGGTCAGCGGGCCATGCGCTACGGCATCGGCGTGGGCCGGGAAGGGTTTGGATGGGCCGGCATCGTGCGCGTCGGCCGCATGGCGGAGTGGCCGACCTGGACACCTCCGGCCGAAATGGTCGCTCGCGATCCGAAGGCGGTGAAATACGCTGGAGGCATGGAGGGAGGGCCCGACAACCCGCTCGGCGCAAGGGCGCTCTATCTCTATGAGCGCGACCAGGACACGATCTACCGGATCCACGGTACCCCGGAGCCTTGGACGATCGGGCTCGACGTGTCATCGGGGTGCATCCGTATGAGGAACGACGACATCGTCGATCTCGCATCCCGCGTCAAGGTTGGGGCCAAGGTCATCGTTCTCATGCAGGGGGCCGCCCTCTACAAAGGTGTATGAAGCGGCATTCGGAGAGGGACAAGCAATGTCGGGAAAAAATGCAGTGAGAACTTCGATCCGGGGGACAGCAATCGGATTCCTGGCTGGAGCCGTTAGCGCTTGTGTCAGCACGCCACCGCCGCCGCCTCAGGACCAGATGTCCAGGACCAAGGTCGAGACGGCCCCGGCGGACCTTCAACTGCTTTGCGCCAATGCGGTCGCCAAGGCGAGCGGTGTCGACAGCACGAAGATACTTCCGGTTTCATCGAGCAAGCTCGATTCCAAGACCTATCAGGTCGAACTCGATGCCAGTGGCAAGAAGACAAGCTGCCTCGTGGATACCGACGGCAACGTCAAATCGGTTGAGCCCGTCTGATCCGCTCTGGTTGACGAATTCGCAACCAACCTGACGATGCGCCCTGGCTGCAGACATGACGATGTTTGGGGCGGCCAGCCGCGATGAGCGGTTTGGAGAGCCTGGCAAACCGCGCGCCTGCCTCACCCCAGCCCGATCCGCTTGGCGCCTTGCCGGAACAGCGCCTCGGCGTCCGGCTCGAAGCGGAACGTGCCGATGAAATCGTCGGCGCAGTAGTTCGGCAGCATCTTGCGCAGCGCAGCGGCGAAACTTCGTGCCTCGTCCAGCCGCCCCGCCAGCGCAAGGCAATGCGCGGCAATCGCGAGGATGATGGCGTGGGCGTTGGGACGCGCGGCTGCTTTCAGCGCCCATTCGGCGGCTTCGTCGAACTGGCCGAGCCGGACATGCGACATCGCCCTGGCGCCCAGCATACCGAACAGCAGCGGATCGAAGGGGCTCAGATGCCTGGAATGGTCGGATGAGCCGATCGCAGCCTGCGGGTCGCCGGACTGCGAATGGACGAAAGATAGCGCATAGTGGCCGAGCGCGAAATTCGGGCTGAGGTCTACGGCGCGTTCCAGCTCGATGAGGGAGCCGTCCTGCTCGCCGCGCAGCCACAGCGCCCGCCCCATGGCCCAGTGAGCGGCCGGATTGTGATCGTCGACGAGCAGGCTCTGGCCGGCTGCCTCGAAGGCCAGGGCGCTTTCGTGGTCGCGGTCGCCCCAGCGCTGGAAGGCATTTTGCCAATGGGTGAAGGAGAGGCCGGCATAGGCGCGGGCGAACGTCGGATCGAGCTTCAAGGCTATGTCGAAGAAATGCCGGGCCTGCTCGTTTTCCGCGCGGGTGAAGCGATACATGTGCCAGAGACCGCGGTGGTAGGCTTCCCAGGCGTTGAGCGAATTGGGCGCCTTCAACATGGCGCGGTTGCGCTCGACCGTCTCGATCTCGGCCGAGATCGACGAGACGATGCTGTTGCCGATGTCGTCGAGCACGGCAAAGATGTCGTTCGGCTTGCGCTCGAACGTCTCGGCCCAGACGATCCTGGCCGTGCGCACTTCGACCAGCTCGACCGCGACGGTGACGCGGCCGGCCTGGCTGCGTACCGTGCCGGTGGCGACATAATCGACATTGAGCCGACGGCCGGCATCCTCCGGCCCAATGTTTTTTTCGGCGAGCGCAAACACCGAACCGCGCGCGATGACGAAGAAATCCCTGAGCTTGGCCAGGCGGGTGATGATATCGTGGGTCAGGCCATCGGCGATGCCTCCGCGTGGGCCGCCGTCAGCCGTCTCTTCGGCAAACGGCATCACCGCAAGCGAAGCCTTCTGCGATGCAGCAGTGTCGGAATTGGGAAGCACAATTGACGCGTGAGGGGCCGCGGGTACGAGTGACGGTCGCGCCCAGAGCGTAGCGGCAGGTCGTTCGTTGCGGATCGTGCGCCATGCCTCACGAACGGGTCCGAAATCCAGATCCTCCGAAGCAAACAGCTGCGCTGCGGAAGCGAGATGTTCCTCGCAGGCGTCAAACTGGCCGCGCTGCGCCAGCCCTTTCAGAAGAGCCACATGCGCGCGCCCGTCGAACGGAGCGAGTTCCAGCCATTTGTCCAGATGCGAAGACAATCTGTCGGCATCCACCGGAAGCTTGTTGACGAGATGTTCCAGGATTGCGGCGTGCCAAGAGCCGAAGCGGCGGCGCTGGGCGATCAGCCAGCTGTTGAAATGCGGGCTGCGGTCGATCTCCAGCCCATCGAGAAAGTCGCCGGCGAACATTCCGGAAAGAGCCTGCAGCCGCTCTAGACCGAGCGTCTCAACGCCCTTGGCGGCGGCCGAGGCTATGTCGACAGCGTCGACGGAAGCACCTCTCAGATCAAGCGCGATCGTGTCGCCTGGTGTCTCGACCCTGCGATGATGCGGTTCATCGAGGATGCCTCTAAGCTTGCTCAGGCACCAGCGAAGCTCGCCGCGCGGGTCGTTCGGCACATCCCACAAAAGCTCGCAGAGGCGGCTGCGGCCGACCGGATGCGGCGCCAGCGCCAGATAGGCGAGCAGCGCACACAGCTTGCGCGATTTTGGGAGCTGGATGATGATGCCGTTGCGTGCGATCGTCAGCGGTCCGAGCAGACGCACGGAAAAGCCGGCCACCTCGCCGTGGAGGCTCGATCGGGCGGATTCCACGAGCGTTTCCACGCCTGCTCCCACGCTGGCCAGTCGGCCTTTGTTTTATCACCAAACGCGACACGGTGCATCCGGCAACGAATTCCCGCTCCGGATGCTGGCATTGCCGGAGGCAAATGTAGCGCGGCAAGGTCTCGAAACCTCGCCGCCCAAGCCACCGGTCTGTAACCGGCCCGTGACGACAAGAGACAACGACAAGGCGAGGAGATCGACATGTTGCATCAACAGAAAATCAGAACCACCGCCGGGCGCGGCCGTCTGTTCGACAGCATTCTCGACACGGTCGGCGATACGCCGGTGATCCGCATCAATAATCTCGGACCGGACCATGCCACGATCTATGTGAAGGCCGAGTTCTTCAATCCCGCCGCCTCGGTGAAGGACCGGCTGGCGCTCAACATCATCGAGGAAGGCGAGCTCAGCGGCGCTCTAAAGCCTGGCCAGACCGTGGTCGAGGCGACCAGCGGCAACACCGGCATCGGCCTTGCCATGGTCTGCGCCCAGAAGGGCTATCCGCTGGTGGTGACGATGGCCGACAGTTTTTCCATCGAACGCCGCAAGCTGATGCGCATGCTGGGCGCCAAGGTGGTGCTGACGCCGCGCGCCCAGAAGGGTTTCGGCATGTACAAGAAGGCGGTGGAGCTCGCCGAAGCCAATGGCTGGTTCCTGGCCCGCCAGTTCGAAACCAAGGCCAACGCCGCCATTCACGAAGCGACGACGGCGCGCGAGATCATCAACGATTTCGCCGGCTCGCGGCTCGACTGCTTCGTCACCGGCTACGGCACGGGCGGCACCGTCGCCGGCGTCGGACGCGTGCTGCGCCGCGAGCGGCCGGAGACCCGGATCGTGCTCGCCGAACCGGCCAATGCGCAGCTTATCGGCAGCGGCAAGCCGCAGCAGCGCGGCACCGGCGGCGCGCCTGCCGCCAGCCATCCGGCGTTCGAGCCGCATCCGATCCAGGGCTGGACGCCCGACTTCATTCCGGACGTGCTGCAGGAGGCGATAGACGCAAGCCTCTATGACGAGGTGGTGCCGATTGCCGGGCCCGAGGGCATGAAATGGGCCAAGGCGCTGGCGCAGAAGGAAGGGATTTTCACCGGCATCTCCGGCGGAGCGACCTTCGCGGTGGCGCGGCAGATCGCGGAAAAGGCGGCGCCCGGCTCGGTGATCCTGTGCATGCTGCCCGATACTGGCGAACGCTACATGACGACACCGCTGTTCGACGGCATCGAGGCGGAGATGGACGCCGAGGAGACTGCGCTTTCGCAGTCGACGCCCGGCTGCCAGTTTCCGGCGTGACGGCGGCATATCGGGAGCGACCTGCATGGACACGCCGTCTGGATTGCCCGCCACGACCGCCGAGGAAACGCTTGACCCCTCGGACTGGGGAGATGTGCAGGTCCTGTCGCATCGGGTCGTCGACGATGCCGTCGCCTACCTGCGCGATGTCAGAGAGCGGCCGGTGTGGCAGGAGATGCCTGGAGATGTGAGGGAGTTCTTCACCGCGTCCCTGCCGCAATCGCCAACGCCGCTGGCCGATGTCTATGGCGACGTTGTCAAGAAGCTGATGGCCTATCCAATGGGCAATATCCATCCGCGCTTCTGGGCCTGGTACATGGGGTCGAGCAATTTCACCGGGGCGCTCGGTGATTTCCTGGCGGCGATCCAGGGCTCCAACCTCGGCGGCGGCAACCACGCCGCCGCCTTGATGGACGGCCAGGTCGTCGATTGGCTGAAGCAGATGCTGGGCTTTCCGCAATCGGCCAGCGGCACGCTGGTCAGCGGCGGCTCGATGGCCAACATCATCGGGCTGACCGTGGCGCGCAACGCCAAGGCCGGCATCGACATACGCGAGCACGGCGTTGCCGGCATCGACAAGCCGCTGCGTTTCTACGGCTCCGACCAGCTTCACTCCTGTCACCGCAAGGCGATGGAAGTGCTCGGCCTCGGCAACCGGGCGCTGCGTCGCATCCCGAGCGATGCCGGGCTGCGGATCGACATCGCTGCGTTGCGGGCGGCGATCGCCGAGGACCGCGACGCCGGCTTCAAGCCGGCCTGCGTAATCGGTACGGCCGGCACGGTGAACACCGGCGCAATCGACGATCTGCAAGCGCTGGCTGACCTGGCGGCAAAAGAGGATCTGTGGTTTCACGTCGATGGCTGCATCGGCGCCTTGCTTGCGATTGCGCCAGACAATTCGCATCGCGTTGCCGGCATCGAGCACGCCCACTCGATCGCGCTCGATCCGCATAAATGGCTGCACGCGCCATTCGAGGTCGGCTGCGCGCTGATCCGGGATGCCTCCGTGCATCGCGGCACGTTCGCGGTGACGCCGGAATATCTGGAATCGACGCCGCGCGGCTTGGCCTCCGGCCAATGGCTGCACGATTACGGCCTGCAGACGACGCGCGGCTTTCGCGCTCTGAAGGTGTGGATGGCGTTGCGAGAGCACGGCATCGAAAAGTTCGGCCGGCTGATCGACCAGAACATCGCGCAAGGGCATTATCTCGGCGCGCTGATCGCGGCCGAACCGGCACTCGAACTGGTAGCGCCGGTGAGCATCAACATCGTCTGCTTTCGCTACCGCGCGGACGGACTGGGCGGGGAGCGCCTGAAAGCGCTCAATACCGAGATCATGCTGAGGCTGCAGGAAGAAGGCATCGCCGCCATTTCCGACACGACGGTGCATGGCCAGCATAGCCTCAGGGTGGCGATCAACAACCACCGCACCCGGCGCGACGATCTGGACCTGCTGGTGCGGGAGACCGTGCGGCTTGGACTGGAGATTTCAAGGCCTGGCGTGGCTCTTCCTTCTCGCCTTGTGGGAGAAGGTGGACGCGAAGCGGCCGGATGAGGGGTGTTCCAGCTTGATACTGACGGCACTCCGTCCGCACCCCTCAACCGTCTTGGCGCTGCGCGCCAATCCACCTTCTCCCACAAGGGGAGAAGGTGGAAGGAGCGGCGCTGGCCCCGACAATTGGTCGTCTGCAAGGCTACGCCTCGAGCCAAACCTTCTCGAAATGCTGCTCGAGCGACTGGTGCTGCTCGCAGCCATGCACGCCCTTGCGGTAGGTGCGGTAGACCGAGCGCCAGTAGGGCTGGATGATGACGCCGGAATCGCGCAGATTCTGTTCGATCTTGGCCATGAGCTCCTTGCGGGCGCCGGGATCGGGCATCGCCAGCGCCTTGTCGAGCAGACTGTCGAATTCCGGATCGGCGTAGGCGCTCTCGTTCCACGCGGCGCCAGACTTATAAGCGAGCGCCAGCACCTGGACGCCGAGCGGCCGGCCGAGCCATTCCGTGCAGGAGAAAGGATATTTGCTCCAGTCGTTCCAGAAGGTCGCGGCCGGCAGCACGGTGCGCTTGATCTTCAGCCCGGCCTCGCGCATCTGCGCGGCGATGGCGTCGCCGGTGCTCTTCTGCCAGTCGACGTCGACCGAGATGAGTTCGTATTCGTGGTCGGCCTTGCTGGCCTCGGCGAGCAGGGCCTTGGCTTGATCAATGTTGCGGACGGCCGGGCCGATATCGGCATATTCGGGATGCATCGGCCCGACATGATGGTTCTCGGCAGGCTTGCCGCGGTTGTCCATGCCGATCTTCAGCACGGCGGCATTGTCGACGGCAAGTTGGGCGGCGCGCCGCACCTTGATGTCGTCATAGGGCGGGTTGCCGACGTTGAAACGCGCCACGATGGTCGAACCGGTGGCGATCTCGGAATTGCTCAGGCCCATGGACTCGGTCTGCGCAACCGTATCGGAGGCGGTTTCGTGGTCGGTGTCGATCTCGCCCGATTCGAAGGCCGACAGCATGGCGTTGGGGTCGGAGCCGTAGTCGACCCATTTGATGCCGTCGAGGTAGAACTCGCCCTTCCACCATGGCTTGTCCTTGCGGCGGACTTCGGCGCCGACCTCGGCGTCCCATGCCACGAGTTCGCAAGGCCCGGTGGTGATCGCCAATGCCTTCAGCGGATCGCCGTCGCCTTCATAGCTGCGGTGCATGATCAGCGCCGGATAGTCGGCCATGCCGGCGATCAGCGAAATGTCGGGCTTGGGCAAATTGAGCCGGACGGTGAAATCGTCGACGCGCTCGATGCCGCCGTCGACGGCCTTCTTGGTATCGGCGTTGACCAGTGCGCCCATGCGCGCGGCCACCGAATTGCCGGCGACGGACGCATCGCACCAGCGCGTCAGATTGTGGATCACGTCGTCGGCGTTGAAGGTGTCGCCGTTCGACCAGGTGATGCCCTTGCGGACATGCAGCGTCAGCACGCGGGCGTCGTCGCTGGTTTCCCAGCTCTCGAGCAGCCATGGCTCGAAGGTGAAGTCGCGCTTCCAGCGCACCAAATATTCGTTGCACTGGCGGGCGACGTTGGACATCTCGACGCCGTCGAAGGTGCGCGGATCCTTCCAGCCCTTGACGTTCATGGCGACGCGCAAGATGCCGCCGCGCTTCGGCTCCTCGGCCCTGGCCGGTGACGGCGCAAGCCCGCCGAGCGCCAGCGCGCCGGTAGCGCTGACGCCGAGCGCAGCCATGGTGGCGAGATATTCGCGCCGGTTCATCTGGCCTTTCTTGAAGCCATCGGCGACGGGCTCGGCCTGCGGATGCAGTTTTCGATCGGTCAGCATGAACTTCATTGTCGTCATTCCCCTGTTGTTGGGCACCTCTGCCGATCGCCAAACGCGGGGGACGGATGCGATCGCCGGAGCGCCATTGCCTCGGGGATGATAGGGCGAGCTCCCGTGGGGGAGTGTTCGGACTTCCGCAGTTCTTGTGCGCTGTTCCGCAAACGGAAGGTCCCCCTCACCCGGATTGCCAACCGAATTGCGAAGGGCAATTCGGGGCAATCCGACCTCTCCCCCGGGGGGAGACGAGGTCGCCAGCGTTGATGCCAGCCTCTTCTCCCCAGCGGGGAGAAGGTGGACGCGAAGCGGCCGGATGAGGGGGCCTTCGCAACCTCAGTAAGGCCAGTCGCCTTTGCCGAGCGCGGCGATGGCCGCAATGATGCGCCCGAAGGCTTCGCCGGCTCGCGGCACGGTCTTGCGGGCGCGTAGAAAGCTATGCACGAGGCGCGGCTCCTCATGCCACCAGGCGCGACCGGCGGCGGCGAGGATGCGGTCGCGATAGGCCTCGCCTTCCGAGGACAGCGGGTCGCATTGCGCGGTGACGATGACCGTCGGCGGCAGCCCGGAGAAGTCGGTGTCGCTGAGCGGCGAAAAGGTCGGGTCGTCCTGCGACTGTCCCTTCGCCGACCGGATCTGGCGATAGAACTCGATGTCGCGCAACGTCAGCAGCGGCGCTTCGGCGTGCTCGACACAGGACCCGGCGCTCTCTTTGCCAACTGGTTCCGGGCCGCCGAGCTCGGGATAGATCAGCACCTGGCCGATCGCATGGCGAGGATGGCGGCGTGTCGCCTGTGCCACCGCAGCGGCCAGATTGCCGCCGGCGCTTTCGCCGCAGAGCACTATCGGCAGGCCGGCCGTCGCCGTCGCCCATTCGAATACGGCCAGCGCATCGTCGAAGGCGGCCGGATGCAGATGCTCGGGCGCCAGCCGGTAATCGGCGGACAGCACGGCAAAGCCGGTGCCGGCGCATATCTCGGCGCAGATGTCGTCATGGCTGTCGAGCCCGCCAAGGACGAAGCCGCCGCCGTGATAATAGACAACCATCGCTTGCGGCGCCGTGCCCGCCATCTGGTAACGCCGGACCGAGATCGCACGGTCGCCGGCAGGAACCGCGCTGTCGCTGGCCTTGACGCCGGGTGGATAGGGCTCGCGAAACGCCCGGCACGTGGCATCATAGACCGCCCGCTGCCTGTCGATCGGCATGTAGACGATTTCGGGCGGATACCACTCGTTGACCCGATCGATATAGGCCCACAGCTCCGGATCGAGCAGCGTTTGGTATTTTCCGCGCCCTCTCGTTCCGGGTCGCTCGGCCTCGGTGATCATCGCTGCGCGATCCCGCTCAGAGCTCGGCGTAGAGCCGGGCAGCATTTTCATAGCTGAAGCGCAGCGGCACCGAGCCCTCGACCTGCCAGGCTTCGACCGTCTCGCCTGCCAGCAGCCGGCAGGCGCCGTCGGTGGTGGTGACGGCACCGCCATAGAGCCGGTTGGCAAGGTTGAGGATGGCCGTCTGGTGCATCGCCGTGCTGCCGCTGCCGCAGGCATCCTTGACCAGCAGCACTCGAAACCCAAGCGCCACCGCATCCTTGACGGTGGCATCGATGCAGGCCTCGGTCCAGACGCCGGCAACGACCAGCCACTCGATGCCGTCGGCCTTCAGCCGCTCGGCGGCAGGCCCCGCGCGGAAGGCGCTGGCATCGGTCTTGACCAGCATCATCTCGCCTGTCGCCGGGCCCACTTCCGCGCAGATCGCAGTCAGCGGATCGTCCTTGTCGGAAAACGCCGACTTGCCGCTGGCCTCGACCGGGTGGAACGGCCGCGCCGTGGCGAGATCGACGATATAGGCCCAGTGGTAAAGGGGCACATTGTTGGCCCGCGCCGCCTCCTGCAGCCGCTGGACGTTGGCGAGGATGTCGCCATAGCCTTCGACCAGATAGCGCTTGTCCCGCCGATGCTCCTCCTGGAGATCGATGAACACCGCCGCCACCTTGCCGCGCTTGATCGAGATCGGGCTTTTCATGCAAAACTGCCTGTCAACACTCAAACATGCCTGTCAAGGAAATCATCCTCATAGGGGAAGCGCGACAGGAGCTCGGTGCCGGTCTCGGTGATCAGGATCTCGTCTTCCAGCTTGACGCCCTCGCGGCCGCCCTTCTCGCCGATATAGCTTTCGACGCTGACCACCATGCCGGGCACGATGTCACCGTCGCGGCCATAGGTCTCGTAGTCCATGGCGTGCGCTATGAACGGCGTTTCGCCATGCATGCCGACGCCGTGCATGACCGAGGTATAACGCTGGTCGACGAAGCGGTCCGGTATCTTCCAGGCCCTTTCGGCAATCGCGCGAAACGCCATGCCCGGCTTGACGACCCCGATATTGTGCTGAACCTGGTCGTGCGCCATGCGGTAGAGCGACTTCTGATAGTCCGTCGGCTTGCCCGGTCCGCAACGGAAGGTGCGCGAAAAGTCCGAATAATAGCCGTAGCAGCCGATCGTATCGGTATCGAGCGCCAAGAGTTCGCCCGGCCTGATCTTGCGGCCGCTCGCCTCGTTGAACCACGGATTGGTGCGCTGGCCCGAGGTCAGCAGCCGGGTCTCGATGAACTCGCCGCCTTGCCGGATCACCTCACCATACATGATGGCGAACAGCTCGTTTTCGGAAACGCCAGGCTTGATCGCCTCGCGCACCGCATAGACCGCAGCCTCGGCACCAGCCATCGACACCTGCAGGCATTTTACTTCCTCGGGCGTCTTGACCGCGCGCACCGCCAAAATCTCGCCCTGGCAATCCCGCACCTCGCAGCCGCGCTTTTCCAGCGCCAGTGCCTGCAGATGGCTGCAGCGGTCAAGGCCGAGCTTCATCGAGCCGCCGCCATGCGCCTTGAGCAATTCGGCGATCTCATCGGCGAACGGGCCGGCGGTCTCGTCGTCGCGGCCTGACACCGATGACCAGACCAGCTTGGACGGACGCGCCTCGTCGATCGTGTCGAGCACCATCGAGACATGGTAGCTCTGCGGATATTCGAACAACACGATCGGCCCTTCGGTGGGGATGAAGAAGTAGCGCGTCGAGTTGCGCAGGAAATAGCCGAACATGTTGCGCGAGCCGGTGGCGTAGCGCTGGTTGTTGGGGTCGAACAAAACGACGCCGCCATAGCCGGCCTCGCGCATCCAGGCGCGCAGCCTGGCCAGCCGGCCCTTGCGCAGCGCGTCGGCGTCGATGAAGGACGGCTCGGTGTCCGACAGCCACATGCCGCCGGCCGGATCCGCCGCCGCCGGATGGCGCATGCGGTCCTTGAAGTCGACATCCTCGGTGCTGTCGGGGTCAAAAACGACGATGCTCATGGGTGCCTCCTGGAAGCGGCGAGGATGGGCTATGCGCCGCGTAGAGGCTGTGCGAGATGCCGCATATGTTGTGCCGGATGCCGCAGCCCCGACGCGCCGGCGATCCTTCGCGCCCCTCTCTGTCCTGCCGGACATCTCCCCCCACGAGGGGGGAGATCGGCAGCTTCGCCGATGGCGCTACTCTCGCGATGTTGGCAATTGGCGAAAGCGGAGGCGACGGCCAATCTCCCCCCTTTGTGGCTAGGGCATATACACATCTCGCAGAGCCCATCCATCGGCACAGGCACGGAAGTAGGCCAGGCCGTTGTAGAAGG
>NZ_AYVL01000021.1 GCF_000502835.1 Mesorhizobium sp. LSJC280B00 | reverse complement strand
GTCGGCAAGAACCTCATCCTGCCGATCGTCGGCCGCAGGATCCCGGTGGTGGCGGACGAGTATTCCGATCCCGAAAAAGGCAGCGGTGCGGTCAAGATCACGCCGGCGCATGACTTCAACGACTTCGAGGTCGGCAAGCGCCACCGGCTGCCGGCGGTCAACATCCTTACCGTCAATGCGGCGGTGAGCCTCAAGGACAATGAGGACTTTCTCGCCGGACTGGACGTGACGCCGGAGCGCCAGACCGTCTGGGACGGCCTCGACGGCCTGGACCGTTTCGATGCGCGCAAGAAGATCGTCGAGCTGATGCAGGCGGGCGGCTTTCTCGAAAAGGTCGAGCCGCATCGCCACGCCGTGCCGCATGGCGACCGCGGCGGCGTGCCGATCGAGCCGTTTCTGACCGACCAGTGGTATGTCAATGCGGCGGAACTGGCCAAGCCGGCGATCGCCTCGGTGCGCGAGAGCCGTACCAATTTCGTGCCCAAAAACTGGGAAAAGACCTATTTCGACTGGATGGAAAACATCCAGCCCTGGTGCATTTCGCGCCAGCTCTGGTGGGGTCACCAGATCCCTGCCTGGTACGGGCCGGACGGGCATGTCTTTGTCGAAAAGACCGAGGAAGAGGCGCTCGGTGCCGCCGTCGAATATTATCTGGCGCTGGAAGGGCCGTGGAAGGCCTGGGTCGAGGACAAGCTTGAGAATTTCCAGCCTGGCGAGATCCTGACCCGGGACGAGGACGTGCTCGACACATGGTTCTCGTCGGCGCTGTGGCCGTTCTCGACGCTTGGCTGGCCGGACCAGACGCGGGAGCTGAAGACCTATTACCCGACCGACGTGCTGGTGACCGGTTTCGACATCATCTTCTTCTGGGTCGCCCGCATGATGATGATGGGCCTGCATTTCATGGATCAGGAGCCGTTTCATACCGTCTATGTCCATGCGCTGGTTCGCGACAAGAACGGGCAGAAGATGTCGAAGTCGAAAGGCAACGTCATCGATCCGCTCGAGCTCATCGACGAATACGGCGCCGATGCGCTGCGCTTCACCTTGACTGTGATGGCAGCGCAAGGGCGCGACGTTAAGCTCGATCCGGCCCGCATTGCCGGTTATCGCAATTTCGGCACCAAGCTGTGGAACGCGACGCGCTTCGCCGAGATGAACGAAGTGGCGCGCGACGACGATTTCTGGCTGCAGGACGCCAAGCTGGCGGTCAACCGCTGGATCTTGACCGAGCTGACGCGAGCCGCGCGGGACATAACGGACGGTATCACCTCATACCGCTTCAACGAGGCGGCGGGTGCCGCCTACCGCTTCGTCTGGAACCAGTTCTGCGACTGGTACCTGGAACTGCTGAAGCCGGTGTTCATGGGCACCGACGAGGCCGCCAAGGCCGAGAGCAGGGCATGCGTTGCCTTCGTACTCGACGAGATCTACAAGCTGCTGCATCCGATGATGCCGTTCATGACCGAGGAACTGTGGGCCGAAACCGCCGGCGAGGGCAGGCAACGGCAATCGCTGCTTTGTCATGCGGCATGGCCGTCGCCCGACTTCGAGGACGAGGCGGCCGCCGCCGATATCAACTGGCTGGTCGACCTTGTCTCCGGCATCCGCTCGGTGCGTTCGGAGATGAACGTGCCGCCGGCGGCTATCGCACCGCTCGTGGTGATCGGCGCCAACGACGCGACACACGAAAGGCTCGAGCGTCAGGGCTCGGCTATCAAGCGTCTGGCGCGGGTCGGCGACATCTCGCTCGCCGAGGCGCCACCGAGGGGATCCGCCCAGATCGTGGTCAACGAGGCGACGATCTGCCTGCCGCTCGGCAGCCTGATCGACCTTGCCGCCGAGGCAGCGCGCCTGCACAAGGAGCTTGCGAAAGTGACCGAGGAAATAGCGCGGCTCTACAAGAAGCTGTCCAACGAGAAATTCGTCGCCAACGCGCCGGAAGAGGTGGTGGAGGCCGAGCGTGAAAAACTCGCCGAATATCGCGAGGCGCAAGAGAAGCTTTCGGTGGCATTGGCGCGGGTGCGCGATGCCGGTTGATCGAACAGATTGGGCCGGTTGATCGAACAGGTTGGGCCGGCTGATCAAACAAATTGGGCCTGCTGGCCGCAATAGATTCGCCGGTCACGAATCTGCCTTCCAGACAGGCCGCCTGCCACGAAAACAGGCATTCCGCAGCGTAAATCTTGAGGCAAACTGAATGTTTTTGCCCCATTGTTGCCGTAATGTAACAATGGCTGACTGGGCACGCAAAATGCCCTGTTTTGCAGTGATTTAGGGTTTTTTCCCGAGTTTTCTCATCGATCTGTATTGTGGCGGCCATTTTCCCGCCTCGGTAAGAAGGCCGACACCTTGTCGGAAATGCGTTCAGCCAAGCTGTACATGTACGCACGGCGAATTCGTTGTTGCGCCGTTAACCTGAATTGGTTCTAGCTTGATGCAAGGACATTTCGGGGAGGAGATTCATGTGTTATTCGCGTCTGAAAGTGCTGCTGGGCGCGGGGGCTTTTTCGCTGGCTTTGGCTGGGGCGGTGCAAGCCGGGGGCTTTGACCGGGGCGGCGTCAATATCGACCAGCTGTTCGACGCGGCGCCATATTCGTTCGACGCAGGCGTCACCTATGTTTCGCCACAGCGCAAACTCAAGAATGTGCAGCGTCTCGATGGCTCGGGTTTGTCGACATCGGCGGTGGACGTTGGTGGCGATTATGCGGTGCCGCATGTCGGCATCAAGGCCAACATCTTTGAGCCCGTAGACTGTCTTGCCACCTATACGAGACCGTATGGTGCGGACGCGAATTTCGGCATGAACAACGCCTATTCGCCGACAGCGGTCAAATACGCCGTCGACACAGACGATTTCGGTTTCACCTGCTCCTATAAGGTGAACGTCGGCAAGGGCGCCATACGATTCATCGGCGGTGTCTCCTACCAGCAGGTAGACGCGTTTCTTTCCCGTCAGACACTGCTCGCCTTCGGCAATACCGGCCTCGGCGTCTTCAAGCTATCCGACGAGGCATGGGGTTGGCGTGCGGGCGCAGCCTATGAGATCCCCGAGATCGCCCTGCGCGCCAGCCTGATGTACTCTTCGAGCTACAAATATGACGGGCTGTCGGGAACCGTCGACACGACCGGCTTCAGGGGCGCCTTTCCAGCGGATCTGATTCCCGGCTCTACCGGCGTGTACCCAGTCTCGGCGTCGGCTGAGATACCTCAGGCTCTGGAATTCAAGCTGCAGAGCGGTATAGCTCCTGGCTGGCTGGCCTTTGGTTCCATCCGCTGGCAGGAGTGGAGCAAGCTTGGCGTCATTGCCATCAATGGCGTGCGCAGTCCGGTAACCGGTTTGCCCTCGCCCGTTTCATTCGACCTGCTTTATCGCGACGGCTGGACGGTCACGGGCGGTATCGGGCACAAGTTCACCGATCAATTGTCGGGCGTGGTTTCGCTGACCTGGGATCGCGGCACCTCGACGACCTCCGGCTATCAGTCGGATACCTGGGCCGTTGCCAGCGGCGTCTCCTATTCGCCGAACGACCAGATCGAGGTCAGGCTCGGCGGCTCGATCGGTGTGCTGACGAGCGGGTCATCGACTTTCAGCGGTGTCGGCGACGTGGCAAATGCCGTTACCTATACCTACGGCAACGACCTGCTTCTCGCTGGTTCGGCTTCCGTCAAGATCAAGTTCTAACTATTAAATTTTAAACGACAAAACGGCCGGGCGTTGCCCGGCCGTTTTGTTCGGTGCGTCATCCGGCATTCGGCCAATGCAACAAATTGCCCCCATGATGTTCGCTCCGATAATTGTGACGTTTTGGCAACAGTTTCTGAACAACCCTCGCGCCACCCGGCCGCCCGGGAACATTGCCTATTTCCCGCCATAAACCCGGCGCACCTCGAACTTGTCTCGGGACATGCGCCAAAAGGCTAGGCGAAGAGGCAGGCCGCACTGCCCGCGGCAAGGACGAGTATGGACGCCAGAGCGATCTCCAAGGCCAAGCTGCCGAGCCGCCACGTGACCGTTGGTCCCGAGCGGGCGCCGCATCGCTCCTACCTCTATGCGATGGGGCTGTCGGCGGCCGAGATCGCGCAGCCTCTGGTCGGTGTCGCCAGCTGCTGGAACGAGGCCGCGCCCTGCAACATCTCGCTGATGCGCCAGGCACAAGTGGTCAAGAAGGGCGTGGCGGCCGCCAACGGCACGCCACGCGAATTCTGCACCATCACCGTCACCGACGGCATCGCCATGGGTCATCAGGGCATGAAGTCGTCGCTGGTGTCGCGCGAGGTCATCGCCGACTCGGTCGAGCTCACCATGCGCGGCCATTGCTACGATGCGCTGGTTGGATTGGCCGGTTGCGACAAGTCGCTGCCCGGCATGATGATGGCCATGGTGCGCCTCAACGTACCGTCGATCTTCATCTATGGCGGCTCGATACTGCCCGGCAGCTACCGTGGCCGGCAGATCACCGTGCAGGACGTGTTCGAGGCGGTCGGCCAGCATTCGGTCGGCACGATCGGCGACGCCGAGCTGCTCGAGATCGAACAAGCCGCCTGTCCGTCGGCCGGCTCCTGCGGCGCCCAGTTCACCGCCAACACCATGGCCACCGTCGCTGAGGCGATCGGCCTGGCGCTGCCCTATTCCTGCGGCGCGCCGGCACCCTACGAGATGCGCGACCGCTTCAATTTCGCTTCCGGCGAAAAGATCATGGAGCTGATCGCAAGGAACATCCGCCCGCGCGACATCGTTACCATAGAAGCGTTGGAAAATGCCGCGACCGTGGTCTCGGCCACCGGCGGCTCGACCAACGCGGCGCTGCATCTGCCGGCGATCGCGCACGAGGCCGGGATAAAGTTCGATCTTTTCGACGTGGCCAAGATATTCGAGAAAACACCCTATATCGCCGACCTCAAGCCGGGCGGCAAATACGTCGCCAAGGACATGTTCGAGGCCGGCGGCATTCCGCTCTTGATGAAGACGCTGCTCGACCATGGCTATCTTCATGGCGATTGCCTGACGGTGACCGGCCGCACTTTGGCCGAAAATATGGAACATGTTTCCTGGAATGACAGCCAGGATGTGGTCCGTCCCGCCAATAGGCCGATTACCCAGACCGGCGGGGTCGTGGGCTTGAAGGGTAACCTTGCCCCCGAAGGCGCGATCGTGAAGGTCGCTGGTATGGCGGAACTGAAATTCTCGGGTCCGGCACGCTGCTTCGATTCGGAAGNTCGGAAGAGGAATGTTTCGAAGCGGTTACGCACCGTAACTATAGCGAAGGCGAGGTTCTCGTCATCCGTTACGAGGGTCCGCGCGGCGGCCCGGGCATGCGCGAAATGCTGTCGACGACGGCGGCTCTCTACGGCCAGGGCATGGGCGGCAAGGTGGCGCTCATCACCGACGGGCGTTTTTCGGGCGCGACGCGCGGTTTCTGCATCGGCCATGTCGGGCCGGAAGCGGCTGTCGGCGGCCCGATCGGGCTGCTTAGGGATGGCGACTTGATCTCGATCGACGCGGTGAACGGCACGATCGAGGTTGCATTGTCCAAAGCCGAACTGGCGGCGAGGGCAAAAGCATGGAAGGCGCGCACGACCGACTATCAGTCGGGCGCGATCTGGAAATACGCACAGACGGTCGGATCTGCCCGCGACGGCGCGGTCACCCATCCCGGCGGTGCCAAAGAAACACACTGCTATGCGGACATCTGAGTTGTTGAGGTCGTCTGTCCTTTCGGCACTGGTTGCGCTCGCCACGTTTGGCGCGACCTTGGGCGCCGTCGGCCAGGCCATGGCCTTCGACGACAAGGTGTTCGACGACAAGACCGGCGTGAAGCCGCAGTCGAGCCCTTGGGCGGTGTTCCAGTTCGGCTTTTCCGCCTACAAGAACGGCCATAAGGAGCAGGCCGCGGAAGCGTATAAATATGCCGCGGAGAACGGCCAGATCGGCGCCACCTGGAAGCTTGCGCGCATGTATGCCGAAGGCGATGGCGTGGCGCGAGACGACTACGCGGCATTCAAGTTCTTCAGCGAGATCGTCGACCAGGATGTCGAGCCCGGTTCGCCCGAGGAAAGCTATGTTTCGGACGCGCTGGTGGCGCTTGGCGACTATCTGAGGAAGGGCATTCCCGGCAGCCCCGTCGAGGAGAACGAAGTGGCGGCCCAGGAATATTACATGCGTGCCGCTGCCAACTACCGCAATCCGAACGCCCAGTTCGAGATGGGCCAGATGTTCCTCAAGGGTGAGGGCGGCGTCAAGGCCAGCGTCAAGCAGGCCGGACGCTGGTTCCAGCTGGCGGCCGAAAAGGGCCATGCGGGCGCGCAGGCGACGCTCGGCAACCTGCTCTTCCAAAGCGGCAAGATCGTGCGGGGGCTGGCGATGATGACCGCGGCGCTCGAACGGGCCTCACCCGCCGACCAGCCATGGATCCGCGGCATGCAGGAAGAAGCGTTTGCGGCCGCCGGCGAAGCCGACCGCCGCACCGCGATCTCGCTGGCCGACGACATCCTCACCAAGGGTGGCGGCGACCAGTAGGTCGGCAGAATTTCCGTTTTGAAATCAATTGTCGGTCGGTTCCGCCGGCATGCCGCTGGGCGCCGGTGTTGAGATCGGCGTGCCCTGCAGATGTGGGGCCAGCGTGTTCTCCGGGCAGCCATCCCGCTGCTTTGTCCAGGACGTGTTGTTGAGCACCATCTCGCAACGGGCGAGGTAGCTTTGGCCGGCAAGCGTCAGGCAGGCGACCCGGCCGATCTGGAATGATTTGCCGTTAGCCAGGCACTCTGCATCGGCAAAAGCCGGCGTCGCCACCGCCATCGCAAGCGCGCAGCCGATCGGGCAGAGTGCAAATCGAGTAGTCATGGGAACCCCAGCCACCATGATGATTTCTCATCAAGCACGCGATTTGTGGCGATAAGAGGTCAACTTATCAATGTGCCGCCGGACAGCAGCTGCGGTCAGGCCGGCTGCAGCGCCAGATCGATCGCCACCGGCACGTGGTCGGAGGGTTTTTCCCAGGCGCGCACCTGTTTTTCGATCGAAGCCGAGGAAAACCAGTTGGCGGCTTCGGGCGACAGAAGCAAATGGTCGATGCGAATGCCGTTGTTCTTCTGCCAGGCGCCGGCCTGATAGTCCCAGAACGTAAAAATGTCCGGGGCGTCGGTGACGGCACGCACGGCTTCGGTGAAGCCGAGATTCTTCAGCCGCCGGAACGCCTGCCGCGTCGCGGGCTGGAACAGTGCATCGCTTAGCCAGTTTTCCGGATACTTCGCGTCGATCGGCTCGGGAATGACATTGTAGTCGCCGGCCAGGACCAGCGGCTCTTCCAAAGCAAGCCGCTCCTCGGCCCAGCGCTCAAGTCGCGCCATCCAGGAAAGCTTGTAGGAGAACTTCTTCTCGTCGTCGATCGGGTTGCCGTTCGGCAGATAGATCGAGGCAACGCGCAAGGCGCCCTTGTCGGTCGAGAACACGCCCTCGATGAAACGCGCCTGCTCGTCGGCATCGTCGCCCGGCAAGCCGCGATTGACCTCGTCGAAACGCAGCTTCGACAGGATGGCGACGCCGTTGAAGCCTTTTTGGCCGTAAGTCTCGACATTGTAGCCGAGCGCCTCGATCTCGGCGCGGGGAAACTGCTCGTCGACCGTCTTGATCTCCTGCAGGCAGGCGATGTCGGGCGCGCTTTCCGTCAGCCAATGGGTCAAATTGCCGATGCGGGCGCGAACGCCGTTGATGTTCCAGGTGACGATTTTCATGACGGCCTCGATAGGCTGGTGGTCCGGAGACTAGCGATCCGGTGGATGACGTTCGACAAGGCCGATCGTATTGCCTGCCGGGTCCTTTAGGAAGGCCATCCATTCGCTTTCCCCCGCCTGGCCGAACAGGCCTTCGGTGTCGCGATGGACGAGCGCCGGCGGCGCGGTGAAGGGAACACCGGCGACCCTTGCCGAAGCGTGGAACTCGTCGAGGCCCGATATGTCGAGATAGACGGTGCCGGCAGGCAGGCCGTCGGTGAAAAGCAGGCGCACGTCACCGGCCATGATAAAGGCGATGCCTGGCGGATCGAAACGCGCATGCAGGTTCATGCCGAGCACCTCGCGCCAGAACGCCAGCGTCGCATCGAGGTCGCGCCCGGCGGAAAGCGCGACCTGACGGACCGCGCCGATGTCGGGCATTTCTAGATCGAGAAGCTGGTGCCGCAGCCGCAGGAGGCGACCGCATTGGGGTTTCTGATCTGGAACGACTGGCCCATCAGATCGTCGACGAAATCGATCACCGAGCCGCCCATATAGACCAGCGACAGGTCGTCGATCAGCACGGTGGCGCCGTCCTTCTCGATGGCGACGTCGTCGTCATTGCGCCTGTCGACCAGGTCGAACTTGTAGGAGAAGCCGGAACAGCCGCCGCCCTCGACCGAAACGCGCACGGCCGTCTTACCGGCTTCGCTCGCCACAATCTTGGCGATCCGCCTGGCGGCGGCGTCGGTCATCTCGACTTTCATGGCGGTCTTGGCATCAGCGCCCATGGGCGTCACCTTGCATTCGGTTTCGTATGATAGGTATGAAGCGCGACGGGGCAAGTCAACTGCGGCATACGCTATGACCAACGAGTTGGGCGACATCGGATTCGGCTATCGGCCGCGCGCGGCCTATGCCAGCGACCCGGCGAAGTCGCGCGGGCGGCTGTTCGACGAGGTGGAAAGCCCGACGCGCACGCCGTTCCAGCGCGACCGCGACCGCATCATCCATTCGACGGCGTTCCGCCGGCTGAAGCACAAGACGCAAGTGTTCGTCGCACACGAAGGCGACCATTACCGCACGAGGCTGACGCATTCGATCGAGGTCGCGCAAATCGCACGCGCTCTGGCGCGGGCGCTGCGCGGCGACGAGGACCTGGCCGAGGCGGTGGCCCTGGTGCACGACTTCGGCCACACGCCCTTCGGTCATACCGGCGAGGACGCGCTGAACGAGAAGATGGCCGCCTGGGGCGGCTTCGACCACAATGCGCAGTCGCTGCGTGTGGTGACGCGGCTGGAGCGGCGCTATGCCGAGTTCGATGGGCTGAACCTCACCTGGGAAACGCTGGAGGGGCTGGTCAAGCACAATGGCCCGCTGACCGATGCCAAGGGCAAAGGGCTGAAGGGGCCGGTGCCGCAGGCTATCCGCGACTATTCCGAACTGCACGACCTCGAGCTCGACCGCTTCGCTGGTATCGAGGCGCAGTGTGCGGCGATTGCCGACGACATCGCCTACAACACCCACGACATCGATGACGGCTTGAGGGCAGGGCTGTTGACGCTGGATATGCTGGAGGGCGTCTCGCTGCCGGGGTCGATCCTCAAGGGCGTGCGTCAGCGCTATCCGGCGCTCGATGACGTACGCACCGGCCACGAGCTGATGCGCCGGCAGATCACCATCATGGTCGAGGACGTGATCGTCTCGACGACGGCCAATCTGGCGCGCATCAAGCCCGACAGCGCCGAAGCGGTAAGGGCGGCCGGCGAGACGATGGTGAGCTTCTCCGCCGAGACGGCCGTATTGGAAAAGGAGCTGAAGGCCTTTCTCTACAAGCACCTCTACCGGCATGCGGAGGTCATGCGGGTGCGCGCCGATGCCGACCAGATCGTCAGGGACCTGTTCGACGTCTATTTCGCCGATCCGCGCGCTATGCCGGATGGCTGGCGCGAAGGGCTCGACCGGGCAGAGGACCGCGTCAAGGCGCGCAGTGCTGCCGATTTCCTGGCCGGCATGACGGACACTTATGCACTCAAGGAACACAGGCGTTTGTTTGACCATACGCCGGATTTGAGCTAGGGCGGGCGCGATTTTGCCGGCCAACGAGCCGGATCCCTGCAAAACCGTCAGAGCCACAGCAATGAACATCTTCGCCGATTTCAACGCGCGAATCATAAAGGCCGTCGAAGCGCTTGATTTGAAAGACAAGGATGGCGTGTCGCCGGACCTGTCGCGCATCGCCGTCGAGCCGCCGCGCGATGCCAGCCATGGCGATCTCGCGACCAACGCAGCCATGGTGTTGGCCAAGCCGACCGGCCAGAACCCGCGTGCGCTGGCCGAAAGGCTGGCCGAGGCGCTGCGCGCCGACGAGGATATCGCGGCCGCCGAGATCGCCGGCCCGGGCTTCGTCAATCTCAGGCTCAAGGACGGCTTCTGGCAGGCGCATCTGACGGCGCTGCTCGGCGAAGGCCGCAACTATGGCCGCTCGACTATCGGCGACGGCAAGAAAACCAATGTCGAATATGTCTCGGCCAACCCAACCGGCCCGATGCATGTCGGCCATTGCCGGGGTGCTGTAGTCGGCGACGCGCTGGCCAATCTGATGGCCTTCGCCGGTTACGACGTGACCAAGGAATACGTCATCAACGATGCCGGTTCGCAGATCGACGTGCTCGGACGCTCAGTCATGCTGCGCTACCGCGAAGCGCTCGGCGATGAGATCGGCGACATTCCGGCCGGGCTTTATCCAGGCGACTATCTGATCCCCGTTGGTCAGGCGCTGGCCAGCGAATTCGGCCGCTCCCTGCTGCAGATGCCGGACGAGGAGGCGCTTGCCATCGTCAAGGACAGGACGATCGACGCGATGATGGCGATGATCCGCGAGGATCTGGCGCTGCTCAACGTGCATCACGACGTCTTCTTCTCCGAGCGGACGCTGCATGCGAACAACGCCCGCAAGATACGCTCGGCGATCAGCGACCTGACGCTGAAGGGCCACATCTACAAGGGCAAGCTGCCGCCGCCCAAGGGCGAGAAGCCGGACGACTGGGAGGACCGCGAGCAGACGCTGTTCCGCTCGACCGCGGTCGGCGACGACATGGACCGGGCGCTGGTCAAGTCGGACGGCACCTTCACCTATTTCGCCGCCGATGTCGCCTACCTCAAGGACAAGGTCGATCGCGGCTTCGTCGACCTGATCTATGTGCTTGGCGCCGATCATGGCGGCTACGTGAAGCGGCTGGAAGCGCTTGCCCGGGCGATTGCCGGCGACGAGGTCAAGCTTACCGTGCTGCTTTGCCAGTTGGTGAGGCTGTTTCGCGCCGGCGATCCGGTGCGTATGTCGAAGCGGTCGGGCGAGTTCGTGACCTTGCGCGAAGTGGTCGAGGAGGTCGGCCGCGACCCGATCCGCTTCATGATGCTCTACCGCAAGAACGACGCGCCGCTCGACTTCGACTTCGCCAAGGTAACCGAGCAGTCGAAGGACAATCCGGTGTTCTACGTGCAGTATGCCTCGGCGCGCTGCCATTCGGTATTCCGGCAGGCGAGCGAGCAATTGGGCGAGGCCATGTTCGACCGCAACCAGCTGGCCGCCGAAGTGGCTTTGCTGACCGATGAGGGGGAGATCGGCCTGATCAGGAAGCTCGCCGAATATCCTCGGCTGATCGAAGCCGCGGCGCTCGCGCTCGAGCCCCACCGGCTGGCATTTTACCTCTACGAACTCGCTTCCAGCTTCCACGGACACTGGAACCGGGGCACCGATAATCCCGACTTACGTTTTGTTAAGGTTAACGACCGACAATTGACGCATGCCAGACTAGGGCTGGTGCAGGCTGTTTCGGACATTTTGACGTCCGGCCTGACGCTGATCGGAGCCAATGCGCCCACCGAAATGCGTTAGGTTTGAGTAAAAAACCTGTCACCTTTTGCCCACATTGCGCTGGTAAGGGCCAACCCTACGCGACGTCCATGGCGTCCGAATGAGTGCGAGTTCGGGAACAATAATGGCAGACAGAACCCATCTGAGAGCAGCCGACCACAACGACATCGCCAACGATGATCCGTTCGCGGAACTGACCAGGATCATGGGGTTCGACCCACGCCAGCCGGTCAAACCGCAAACGCCGGCCCAGCCGAAAACCGCTGCCGCCGAACCGTCGGTGGACGAGGGCGATTTCGAGATCGATCTCGAGAAGGAGTTGATGGGCGAATTCGGCGCCGACGCCAATGACAATGCTTCCCCTGCCAAGCTTCGCGAGCCGACACCCGAACCGGCCGCCGCCGACGAAATGGAGGACGCGCTTGCTGCCTCGTTCGAACAGGATTTCGCGTTCGACGACAGTGCGGCGGATGATGCTGCTCCTGTTGCGGCTACTCCTGTTGCCGCCGACGAAATTGCCTCCGCCCCCGAAAGGGCGTTCGCTCCCGCCGTCGAGCCGGAGCTCGACGACGAGTTCGATAACGCCGTCGCCGGCTCGCTCGAAGACGTGTCGCCGTTCGAGGACGACCTTTCGAGTGACGACGAACTTGCCGCCTCTGTCGACCAGGATTTTCGGCACGACGACGATGTGACGGCCAAGATCGCGGTGACCGGCGAGGATGAACCCAGGGCCGCAGCCGAGGCGATCGAGCCGGTCGACGAGCCCGCCTTCGACGATGAGTTCGACAACGCCGTGGCAAGTTCGCTCGAAGACGAGCTGATGCTCGAAGAGCATGAGCCGATGGAGCAGACCGTCGCCGTTGAAACCGCCGCGCAAGCGGCCGCGTTCGATGACGAGTTCGACGATGCCGTTGCAAGCTCGCTCGAAGACGAGCTGATGTTCGACGAGCATGAGCCGGCGGAAAACGTCGCCGCCCCGGCATCGCCGGTTGAGGCGGTTTCGGCCGATGAGGATCTTGCCGGCCATTTCGATGATGCCATGGCCGATGTCGACATGGACTTCGACGTTCGCCCGAACGAGCCTGCCGAAATCGAAGAACCAGAGTTTATCGAAGAGCAGTCGATCGAAGAGCCAGAGGCCGCCCGGCTTTCCGGCACGGCCGCTGAAGCGGCGTTCGACGACGATTTCGATCTGAGCTTCGACGATGCGCCTGCCGAGGAAGCCGAAGAGCCCGTGGCGCAGGTTGCGGCCGAACCAGCGGCGCCGGCCGCTGTCGTCCCGACGGCCCCAGTGGCTGAGGAACGCAGCCTGGAAGACGAACTGAACGCGCTGCTCGGTGCGATGAGCACACGGCCGGCACAACCGGTCAACGAACCTCAGACAAGCCCGCAGCCTGCCCAGAAGCCCGTGATGGCTGTTCAGCAGCCTATCGCGCCGGTAGTTCAGAAGCCAGCAGTGGCCGCTGAACAGCCAATGGCGGCGGTCAAAGACGTCGCCAACGAGCCGGTGCATGCTGTCGACGAGCTGGATTGGGAACTCGACGAGCACGAGCCCGCTGAGCCGCAGCAGTCCAGTGCCGCCGATGACGCCGATCTTGGCAGTGTCCTCCTCGATGAGCTTGAAGGCGAGGATTTCGGTGTTGAAGCCGCTGCCGGACCCGCGGATGATCTCGACAGCGATGCGCTCGATGCCGACTTCGCCAGGAATATCGGCCTGGATCATGACTCGGCCGACAAGAGTGCGGCAGCTGCTGCCGAAGAAGACCCGCTCGATGCGCTGAACTGGCTGACGACACGCGCCACACCGCCCGAGCCGGCCCGCTCGTGGAGCCGCGTGACACCGGTCGCACAGCCTCAGCCCGCTTTTGCAAGCCAGCCGGTGGCTTCGGCGCGTCCGGCACCACCGCCGCAGCCGGCTGCAACGCCGTCCTATCGGGCCGCACCGGTCGAAGAGAGGCCGTCCTATGAAGGCCAGGCATCCCGTGAAGATAGGTCATCCTATGAAGATCGGCCCGCCTACACGGAAGCTGCACCAAGCTCGCATCAACAGCCTTCCGCCTATGACGAGATGCCCGATGTCGAGACGGTCGACGTGCCCGAGCGCGTCGTGGCGCTGGCGGACGATCTCGACATTCCGGAGCTCAACTTCGACGATGACGAGCCGGTGGCGCCCGCCTACGACGATCTCGATGCCGATTTTGCCAGCCTTCTCACCGAAATGAATGCAACGGATATAGCGCCTGCCCCGGTGCGCAGCGCTGGCTATGACGATGAATACGATGCCGGCTTCGCGTCTGGCTATAAGCAGGATCGTAGCGAGACGCGCGCCTATGGCGCCAAGCCTGCGGAAGCCCCCGTCAGCGCGGCGGCCGCTTCCTATGCCGATGCAGCGGACGGTTTCGATCTGGGCCCATTGCCCGGTGGCCAGCCGGTTTCGCAGGCCGACGATTTCACCTTCGATGAGCTCGACTACGATCCCGAACTGGACGAGGAGATGTCGGTTCCGGGCCTTGCCGAACGCGGGGCCGAAAGGCAGCCGCGCAGGCGCGGGCTGCTGATAGGTGCGGTGGTCGGCGCCGTGGCGATCGCCGGAGGCCTTGGCGCCTTTGCGTTGACCCTCGGCGGCAAGAGCGGCGGCGATGCGCCGGTTATCGTCAAGGCCGACAACAGGCCGATCAAGATCAAGCCGGAAAATCCAGGCGGCACCGTCGTGCCGAACCAGGACAACAAGGTTTATGACGCTGTGGTCAAGGGCGCCAAGCCCGCCGAGCCGGTTCAGCAGAANGCCGAACCAGGACAACAAGGTTTATGACGCTGTGGTCAAGGGCGCCAAGCCCGCCGAGCCGGTTCAGCAGAAGCTGGTCACCAACACCGAAGAGCCCGTGGACCTGAAAGCCGACGAACCGGAGAGCCGCGTCGTCGATCTTTCGCCCAATGACCCCGATGCCGCAGACGACATCGACGCGCCCGGCACCGCGGCGTCCGACACCGACGGGTCTGGAACCAATGCGCCCGGCACTAACGCGTCTGACTCCAGCGCGCTTGGCGCCAGTGCGGCTGGCGCTGCCGAAACCGCCGCCGCACCGGCGCCCAAGTCCGAGGATCGCATCGCGCAGGTTCTGCAGGAGGCCGAGAAGGGTGCAACCCCCGAGATCGTCGCTGTTGCGCCGCGCAAGGTACGGACCATGGTCGTGAAACCTGACGGCTCGCTCGTGGCGCGCGAGGATCCGGCGCCCGCCGCCCCGCAGATGGCTGCTGCCGAGCCGGCCGATCCGGCGCCGCAGCACGTGGCTCCGGCCGCCCAGGCCGACGCCGCGGCGCAGACCGGCACCGTGCCCCTGATCGACCAATTGACAAGTGATCCGAAGATTGGCGACCAGCCGAGTGGCGACCAGGCGAGCGGCGATCAGGCCGAAACCTCCAAGCTGCAGCCGGCGCCCAAGCCCGACACAAAGGCTGAAGCCAAGCCGTCAGCCAGCAAGCAGTCCGCCAGCACCCCGGCCACGGTTCCGGTGGCGCCGCAGCGCCCGTCCGACCAGCCGGTCGACGTGGTCGGCGAGGTCAAGCCCGATCAGGTCGCTTCCATCGATCCGGCCGCGGCCGGCGCTGGTTCGTGGTCGATACAGATCGCTTCGCAGCCGACAGTCGAAAGCGCCCAGGCGACTTATCAGGATCTGCAGCGCCGCTACGGCAGCGTGCTTTCCGGCCGCACCGCCAACATCGTCAAGGCCGAGATTGCCGGCAAGGGCACCTTCTACCGCGTCCGCGTTCCGGCGCAGTCTCGCAACGAGGCGATCAAACTGTGCACCAGCTACAAGGCTGCCGGCGGCAATTGCTTCGTGTCCCACTAGGCACCAAAACCTCTCGAAAAGCCGGCGTCCGCGCCGGCTTTTTTGCGTGAACGGAAACCTCTGAAGGCAATTGCGGGCGATTCCCTTTGTCGGCGCGAAGCTCTAAACTGTTCCGCATGACCGAATCAAAATCCATGATCCTCGGCTGCGCCGGGAAATCACTGACCCGCGACGAGATCCGTTTCTATCGCAACGAATGCCCGTGGGGTTTCATCCTGTTTGCGCGCAATATCGGCGAGACCGAGCAGATCCGCGATCTGGTCGCCGCGATGCGCGACTGCGTCGGGCGTGCGGATGCGCCGGTGTTCATCGACCAGGAGGGCGGCCGGGTGCAGCGCCTGCGGCCGCCGCTGGCGCCGAACTATCCGGCTGCCGGTGCACTCGGCGCCTTGTGGCGCGACGACCATGACGCCGGCACCCGTGCCGCATGGCTGATGGCGCGGCTGCATGCCTTCGACCTGCTGCGCTACGGCATCACGGCGGATTGCCTGCCGGTGCTCGACGTGCCGATCGAGGGCGCCAGCGACGTCATCGGCGCGCGCGCCTATGGCAAGGAGCCGCGCGCCGTCATAGAATTGGGTCGCGCCGCGGCGGAAGGCCTGATGGCGGGCGGCGTGCTGCCGGTGATGAAACATATTCCCGGTCATGGAAGGGCCTTCGCCGATACGCATTTCGAACTGCCGACCGTCGACGCCTCGATCGGCGACCTGCAGCGGCATGATTTTGCCCCGTTCAGGGAGCTCAACCATTTGCCGATGGCGATGACGGCGCATGTCGTCTATAGCGCGATCGACCCGAAGAACCCGGCCACGACTTCCGGCAAGGTCATCGAAAAGATCATCCGAGGCGAAATCGGCTTCGACGGCCTGTTGATGAGCGACGACACCTCGATGAAGGCACTTTCTGGGGATTTCCCGTCAAAGGCGGCCGCTATCCTTGCGGCGGGCTGCGATCTGGTCCTTCACTGCAACGGCGTGTTCGAGGAGATGGCCGGCATTGCATCGCGCACGACCGGGCTGGAAGGCAAGTCGTTTGAGCGCGCGGAGCGGGCGCTGACCTATATCAGGAACCGTGACGTGGCGGACGAGACCGAGATTCGGGCCGAATTTGCCGGTTATTTCGACGCGGTGGCCTAGCATCAAAGGAAGCGAAGTGGCGGAAACATTGGACCTGAAGGCCGGCAAGGCCGCACCGATGGACCGCTTGTGGGCCGAGAACGACGATTCCCGGCTGACCGGCGATCCGGCGTTGGTCGTCGATGTGGCCGGCTTCGAAGGTCCGCTCGATCTTCTGCTGCATCTTGCCCGCAATCAGAAGGTCGACCTGTCGCGCATCTCGATCCTGGCGCTGGCCGAACAGTATCTGGCCTTCGTCGAGAAGGTGAGGGCGCTGAGACTGGAGCTTGCCGCCGACTATCTAGTGATGGCGGCGTGGCTGGCGTTTCTCAAGTCGAAGCTCCTGATCCCCAAGCAGCCCGGCGACGAAGGCGAAAGCGGCGAGGAACTGGCGGCAGTGCTGCAGTTCCGGCTGAAGCGGCTGGAGGCGATGCGCGACGCGGCGGCACGGCTGGTCAACCGCAACCGGCTCGGACGCGACGTGTTTGCACGCGGCATGCCGGAGATGGTGATCGTCGAGAAGCGCAATGCCTATTCGGCCTCGCTCTACGACCTGTTGACCGCCTATGCCCAGCAGCGCCAGAAGCAGGCAATAACCAATGTGACGATTGCCAGGCGCGGCGTGTGGTCGCTCAAGGATGCGCGCGACGTGCTGACCAGGCTGATCGGGTCGCTGCGCGACTGGACGGCGCTCGACAGTTTCCTGGTCGAATATCTGGCCGGCCCGGAAGAGCGGCGCACCGCGGTTGCCAGCTCGTTTGCGGCGACGCTGGAACTGGTGCGCGAAGGCAAGATGGAAATGCGGCAGGACCAGGTGTTCGCGCCGCTTTATCTGCGCGGCCGCGCCCAGGCCATCAAGATAGTCGAGGTAACACCATGAGCGAACGCGCCAACGCTTCGGTCATTCCGTTCAAGGTCGACGACGATGCCGAGCAAGGCGCGGTCGCCGAAAACCCGGCACAAAATCAGGGGCAGAATTTGTCGCGGAATCCTGGCGAGCGGCTGCATATGGCGGAGGCCGTACGGATGGCCGAGGCGATCGTATTCGCCAGCGCCGAGCCGGTCAGCGAAAAACAGCTCACTTCGCGACTGCCCGACGGCATCAACATTGCCGCGGCGATGGCCGACCTGCAGCAGATCTATGCGCGGCGCGGCGTCAATTTGGTGCGCGTCGGCGATGCCTGGGCGTTTCGCACCGCCGGCGACCTCGCCTTCCTGATGAGCCGTGACACGGTGCAGCAGCGCAAACTGTCCCGCGCTGCCCTCGAAGTGCTGGCGATCATCGCCTACCACCAGCCGGTAACGCGTGCCGAGATCGAGGACATCCGTGGCGTCGAGACGTCAAGGGGGACGCTCGACACGCTGATGGAGACCGAATGGGTGAGGATGCGCGGCCGGCGCCGCACGCCCGGCCGTCCCGTCACCTACGGCACGACCGACATTTTCCTCGACCATTTCGCACTGGAGGAGATACGCGATCTCCCCGGCATGGAGGAATTGAAGGGTGCGGGGCTGCTGTCCGGCCGCATGCCGTCGAATTTCTCGGTGCCGCTGCCGCCGGCCGACCCCGATGCGCTCACCGACGACGAGGATCCGCTGACCGACATCGACCTCGAAGAACTCGGCCTTTTGACGCCGCGCGTCACGGAAGATTGAGCCGAGCGCCATCTTAAAGCCACAGGCAGGATGGAACTGCGCCGATTGGTAGCGGGCCGCCGTGCCGAAAGTGCGTGACTTCGGCGACTCATTCATGAACTCTGTCGCAGTTCTGTTTGAATCCGAACCCGAAAGCGCATAGATCAGCGTCTGGGAAACCGTTCGAGAGAGATTTGCTATGGGTTCATTTTCGATTTGGCACTGGATGATCGTTCTGGTGATCGTGCTGCTGGTGTTCGGCCGCGGCAAGATCCCCGAGTTGATGGGCGACATGGCCAAGGGCATCAAGAGCTTCAAGAAGGGCATGGCGGACGACGAGACTGCCGAGGACAAGCGGACCGTCGAACACCGTTCCGACGAAACCGTTTCGGTACCGAAGGAAAAGGCCAGCAAAAGCTGAGCCCAAAACTTTAGTCGGCCAAAACTTGAGTCGGAACGTATAGCCATGTTCGAAGTCGGCTGGACCGAGATGCTGGTGATCGCGATTGTCATGATCGTGGTCGTCGGGCCCAAGGATTTGCCCAACATGCTGCGCACCTTCGGCCGCACGACGGCGAAGCTGCGGAGCATGGCGTCCGATTTCCAGCGGCAGTTCAACGATGCGTTGAAGGAAGCCGAGCTCGACGACGTCAAGAAGTCGGTCGATTCGCTGAGAAGCCTCAATCCGGCGGCCGAGATCAGGAAGCAGCTCAATCCATTCGAGCAGGCCGCCGCCGACGTCCGTTCCGGCGTCGACGCAGCGATGAAACCCAAGCCGGCCGTCGATGCCGCCGCTTCGACGGAGCAGGCGGCCGAGCCGCTTAAGAACGGCGCAACGACGATGCCGGGCGTCAGCCCGCCGGAGCCGACGCCGGCCACGCCGATCTTTCCGGCGATGACGGACGAGTCCGTCGTAGCGCCGGCAGTGCAGGCGCAAACGGCTGCAGCGGCCGTGCCGAAAAAAGCACCTGCGGCAAAGAAGAAGCCAGCGCCCGCGAAAGCCGCGGCCGCCGTCCCGGCCAAGCCGGCAAAGACTGCTGCGCCAAAGGCCGCCGCAAAAGCTGAGCAAAAAGCGCAGTTGTCAGCAGCGAAGAAGCCGGCGTCAGCAACGAAGAAGCCGGCCGCCAGGAAAACGGCGGGAGCCGCCAAGTGAGCGTTTCGGACAAGGAAAAGGACGAGATAGAAAAATCGTCGGCTCCGCTGATGGAGCACCTGATCGAGTTGCGCCGGCGGCTGATCTGGTCGATTGGCGGTTTTTTTGTTGCCTTCCTGGTCTGCTTCTTTTTCGCCAAGCGGCTGTTCAACCTTCTGGTCATTCCGTTCAGATGGGCGACCCAATGGGCCGGGCTCGACCCGCACAAGGTCGAGCTGATCTATACGGCGCCACAGGAGTTTTTCTTTACCCAGGTCAAGCTCGCCATGTTCGGCGGCATGGTCATCGCCTTTCCGCTGATCGCCACGCAGATCTACAAATTCATCGCGCCCGGCCTCTACAAAAACGAGCGCAACGCCTTCCTGCCGTTCCTGATCGCCTCGCCGATCCTGTTCCTGATGGGCGCATCGCTGGTCTATTTTTTCTTCACGCCGATGGTGATGTGGTTCTTCCTCGCCATGCAGCAGACCGGCACCAACGACCAGGTGCAGATTTCGCTGCTGCCGAAAGTGTCCGAATATCTCAGCCTGATCATGACGCTGATCTTCTCCTTCGGCCTGGTGTTTCAGCTGCCGGTGGTGACAAGCCTGATGACGCGGGTCGGCATGCTGTCGTCCACGGCCCTGGCCGAGAAGCGCAAATGGGCGATCGTCATCGCCTTTGTGGTGGCGGCGGTGCTGACACCGCCCGACCCGATGAGCCAGATCGGCCTCGCCATTCCGACGATCCTGCTCTACGAGGTCTCGATCTGGTCGGCCCGGCTGATCGAACGCAGCAAGGAGCGCGACCGTGTGGCCCGCGAAAAGCAGGACGCCACCGAAGAGGTGGCCGAAAAGCCGGCGGACGCGTCTTCGACCTAGGTTCGGTTGAAGCGGGCAGCATTTTTTTGCCGGCCATAGCAACTTTGTTCTTGCTTTGTGCCGGCAGCTATGCTACTAATTTCGTTATGGTGCCAATTGGCTCCAAAAACCCGCCTCCCGAGGCGGGTTTTTTGTTTCCAGGGTTCTTTCGATCGAACGTTGCGCGTGCTGCCTACCTGAGGTCGGCGCGAAGGAACTCTGCCTTGACGTCTTGTATCGATGCGGTTTACGCCCTCTGTCTTTGTTTTGGGCATGTCATTGTCCCAAAACCGCTGCGCACTTTTGGGCGACATGCCCTCTGAGGACGAACAGACCATGCTTGACATCAAATGGATTCGCGACAACCCGAAGGCCCTTGTCGAAGCGCTCCAGAAGCGCTCGTGGTCGGCTGAGGATGCGCAGTCCACGGTCGACGACCTGATCGCCGCGGATGAGGCGCGGCGCGAGCATCTGACCGAGCTGCAGACCAGGCAGGAACGCCGCAACGCCGCATCGAAGGAGATCGGCAATGCCATGCGCTCGGGCGATGCAGCTCTTGCCGAAAGGCTGAAGGCCGAGGTCGGCGAGATCAAGGCCTTCATCCAGAACGGCGAGGCGCGCGAGCGCGAGCTCGACAAGGCGCTGAACGACGCGCTGGCGGTGCTGCCCAATGTGCCGTTCGACGACGTGCCGGTCGGCAAGGACGAGCACGACAACGTCGTCAAGCGCGTCGTCGGCGAGGTGCCGACACGGCCGAATTGGGTGAAGGAGCATTTCGAGATCGGCGAAGCGCTCGGCATGATGGATTTCGAGCGTGCGGCAAAGCTTTCCGGCTCGCGCTTCACGGTGCTCAAGAGCGGACTGGCGCGGATGGAACGCGCGCTCGGCCAGTTCATGCTGGACCTGCACACGACCGAGCACGGTTATGAGGAGGTAAATCCTCCCCTATTGGTCAACGACGCCGCCATGCGGGGCACTGGACAGCTACCAAAATTCAAAGAGGACCTCTTTATCGGGGCGGACATTCCGGGGCGCTCGAGGCTGGGAAGAGAGGCTCTTGCTCAACACACAAAGGATAGCGATATCCAACGCCTACGTGAGGGCAAGATTTCTATCCTTGAGTTGGTGGACGAAGTTTACGAGCGTGCCGAAACACATGAGCAATTTTGGCTAATCCCAACCGCCGAAGTGCCGCTGACAAATCTCGTGCGCGAGGAAATCACGCCGCACGAAAAACTGCCGCTGCGCTATACTGCGCTGACGCCGTGCTTCCGCTCGGAAGCGGGCTCGGCGGGCCGCGATACGCGCGGCATGCTGCGCCAGCACCAGTTCTACAAGGTCGAGCTGGTGTCGATCACCGACCAGGAGACTTCGGTTGCCGAGCATGAGCGCATGACCGAATGCGCCGAGGAGGTGCTGAAGCGGCTCGGCCTGCCGTTCCGCACCGTGACGCTGTGCACCGGCGACATGGGCTTTGGCGCGCGCAAGACCTACGACATCGAGGTCTGGCTGTCCGGCCAGAATGCCTATCGCGAGATATCGTCGTGCTCGGTATGCGGCGATTTCCAGGCGCGGCGCATGGACGCCCGCTACAAGGACAAAGACGGCAAGGGCAACCGCTTCGTCCACACGCTGAACGGTTCCGGCACCGCCGTCGGCCGCGCTCTCATTGCCGTCATCGAAAATTACCAGAACGAGGACGGCAGCGTAACCATTCCTGAAGCGCTTCGGCCTTACATGGGCGGTCTCGCAAAGATCGAATCATCGAAGTGACAAGCTTGTCGGCCCCGCGTTCCTTCGCGCCCCCCTCTGTCCTGCCGGACATCTCCCCCTCAAGGGGGGAGATTGCGCCGTCATCACAGCTTTCGCCAACTGTTGGCGTAGCAAGGAAGGCGGCGGCTACGGAATTGCCGATCTCCCCCCTTGAGGGGGAGATGTCAAGCGGTGGAAAAGAGGGCAGGACAGAGGGGGGTATCGTAGAGCGCTGCCGTCAATCCAATTCTGCAAAGGCGGTCTCATGCGCATCCTTCTGACCAACGACGACGGCATCCATGCCGAGGGCCTTGCATCACTCGAACGCATCGCGCGCACGCTGTCGGACGACGTCTGGGTGGTGGCACCGGAACAGGATCAGTCCGGCTATGCGCATTCGCTGTCGATCTCGGAGCCGCTGCGGCTCAGGAAAATCGGCGAAAAGCACTTTGCGGTGCGCGGAACGCCGACCGACTGTGTCATCATGGGCGTGAAGAAGATCCTGCCCGAAGCGCCTGACCTGATCCTGTCCGGCGTCAATTCCGGCGCCAACATCGCCGACGACGTCACCTATTCGGGCACGGTCGCCGGCGCCATGGAAGGCGCGCTGCTCGGCGTGCGATCGATCGCCATCAGCCAGGCCTATTCCTATGTCGGCGAGGACCGCGTCGTTCCCTACGAGACGACCGAAGCGCTGGCGCCGGCCCTGCTCGAAAAGCTCGTCGCCATGCCGTTGCCGGACGGCGTGCTGCTCAACGTCAATTTTCCGAACTGTGCGCAGGAAGAGATCGCCGGAACTGTAGTCACTTCGCAGGGCAAGCTGGTCCACAGCCTGTGGGTCGACGAGCGGCGCGACGGGCGCGGCCTGCCTTACTACTGGCTGCGCTTCGGCCGCGAGCCGGTCGAGGGCAAGCAAGGCACCGACCTCCATGCCTTGCGCAATCGGCTGGTGTCGGTGACGCCGCTGCAGCTCGATCTCACCGCGCATGAAATCCGCGATCAACTGGCCAAGGCGCTCGCATGAACTTGAACCACGCTGCAACGGTCGACGAGCGCGAAGGTTTCGCTGCCTTCCTGCTTCGTCTGCGCGGCAGGGGGACGGTGCCGAAGGCGCTGATCGCCGCCTTCGAGGCGACGCCGCGGCGCGGCTTTCTGTCTCCGCATTTCCACCCGATAGCCTGGTCGGACCGTATGCTGCCGATCGAATGCGGCGAGGCCATCGAAGGCGCCGACCTGCAGGCGGCGGTGATCGCGGCACTTGCCATCGAGCCGGGCAACCGGGTGCTCGAGATCGGCACCGGGTCCGGCTACACGGCGGCGGTGATGTCGCGGCTTGCCGCGCGGATCGTCACCATCGACCGTTACAAGACGCTGGCCGAACAGGCCCGGCAGCGGCTCGAGGCGCTCGCCATCGGCAATGTCATCGTGCGCCAGGCGGACGGTTCCAACGGGCTGGCCAACGAAGCGCCGTTCGACCGCATCGTCGCCTGGGCGGCCTTCGACAGCCTGCCGCGCTTTCTCCTCGACCAATTGTCGAGCGGCGGCATCGTCATCGCGCCGATCGGACCCGACGAAGGCGAGCAGGTGCTGGCCAAGCTGACCAAGGTCGGCAGCCGCTTCGAACGCGAGGATATCGGCCTGGTGCGCCTGCAGCCGATCCTGCACGGTGTCGCCGCGGTGATCTAGGCTGTGTCGATATTCAGGTTAGGCCGGCCTGCAAATGGCGGCTTCCTCCACTTCCGGCCTTCGCCGGCCGAAGCATTCATAAGAGGTCGCGGCAGTTAAGGCTATGGCCGGCGTAGGCCGGTGCTCACGTACCCAAAAGTACGCTCCGCTCCGGTTCTCGGAACCCACCATTTTCGGCTCGGCCTGACCTGAATCTCGACACACCCGGCGCTCGATCCTCGAATATTTTAAGAAAATTTGCGTCTGATTCTACAAGTTTAACCGACCGGTAACATTAACGCGCTTTAATCACACTCAGTTGTACCGGGTCTGTGCGGGTTAGTGCGATGCAATTCAGTGTTTTGAAGGCAAACGGACGCAATCTGGCGCGTGGCTGCGCCGTCCTCATGATCGCAGGCGCTGCGACGGGGTGTAGTTCCCAGGTGGCGCGGTTCAACAGCGTCGATGACGTGTTCACCGCCTCGACCAACAACCAGCGCGCCATCATCGACAAGCAGGATGCTGCCCAGCCCTATCCGGGCGATGTTGCGGCCGCGCCGATCGACGGCAGCCACACCCAGTCGGTCAGCCGCTCAAGCCTCGAACCGGTTACGGGACAGCAGTTGCCACCGCCGGCTCCCGCCCTGGCACCCGCAGCCCGTCCGGTGCGTACCGCTGCCGCGCCGACCCTGGCGCCTGCCGCTCCTCGTGTCGACAGGACGGCAACCGGCACCGTCGCTCCGGCGGCAAGGCCGTTCAAGAACGCCGAGCCCGACGCGCCGCGCATGGCGACGGCCGCCGGCGCACCGCATGCAACCGAGATCGTCGTCAAGGACGGCGAGACCATTTCCGGCCTGTCACGGCGCTACGGCGTGCCGGCCGATGCCATCATGAAAGTAAACGGGCTGAGCGCGACCAAGGGGCTGAAGACCGGCCAGAAGCTCGTCATCCCGGCCTATGCGTATTCGAGCAACGGCGCCACGCCGAAAGTCGCCGACGCCAAGCCCGCGAACGGCACCAGGCACGACCAGCCGGCCGACGCGCCGGAGAAGGTGGCCGTGCTGCCGCAGCAGCCGAAGCTCAGGGAAGGCAAGTCTGCCGCGCAGGTGGACGCCTCGGCTGCCGCAAGCCAGCCGAAGGATGGAAAGACCGCGCCCAAAGTGGCTTCGGCGACGGCCAAGCCAGCCGGTGCTGGCGGCACCTACACGGTTCAGCAAGGCGATACGCTGTCGGCCATCGCCAGAAAGACCGGCGTCGGCGTCGTCGCGTTGAAGCAGGCGAACGGCATGCAGGATGGACTGCTCAAGATCGGCCAGACCCTGAAAGTGCCGGCAGGCGGAACCGCTGTCGTCGCCAGTGCGAAGCCGGCAAAGGTCGATCCGGTGACGACGGCCACCACCCAGCCGCCTGCCAAGGCCACGCCGACGCAGACGCTCGCCTCCTACACGCCGCCAAAGAAGGACGCGAAAGTCATCCAGCAGGCCGAGGACGACGATGCGGTGGCGCCGGACGCAACGGGCATCGGCAAGATGCGCTGGCCGGTGCGCGGCCGCGTGATCTCAAGCTTCGGCGGCGGCAAGGACGGCGTCGACATTGCCGTGCCCGAGGGGACGCCGGTCAAGGCAGCTGAAAACGGCGTCGTCATCTATGCCGGTGACGGCCTCAAGGAATTCGGCAACACGGTGCTGGTGCGGCACGAAAACGGTCTGGTCACTGTCTACGGCCACGCCAGCTCGATCGAGGTGCAGCGCGGCCAAAAGGTCAAGCGCGGCCAGGAAATCGCCCTGTCCGGCATGAGCGGCACCACCGACTCGCCGAAACTGCATTTCGAAGTGCGCAAGAACTCGGCGCCGGTCGATCCTTCGACCTATCTCGAATAGAAGACGAAAGCGATTTGCGGGCCACTTGACCTTCAGCCCGCCGAGGAAGTCCGCTCCGCAAGGTGCGGGCTTCTTCTGCTGTTAGTCCTTGAGCGGCTAATCCTTCAGCGATTTGCCGAGCCGGCCTGCCAGATCCTGGGTGAACTGCCAGGCGACGCGGCCCGAACGGCTGCCGCGCGTCGTCGCCCATTCCAGCGCCTCGGCGCGCAGCGTCTCGGGATCGATGGCGAGATCGTGATGGCGGACATAGCCTTCGATCATGTCGAGATATTCGTCCTGCGAACATTTGTGGAAGCCAAGCCACAGGCCGAAACGGTCCGACAGCGAAACCTTTTCCTCGACCGCTTCGGACGGATTGATCGCCGTCGAGCGCTCATTGTCGATCATGTCGCGCGGCAACAGATGCCGCCGGTTCGAGGTGGCGTAGAAGATGACGTTGGCCGGGCGGCCCTCGACGCCGCCTTCAAGCGCTGCCTTCAGCGATTTATAGGACGTGTCGTCATGGTCGAATGACAGGTCGTCGCAAAACAGGATGAAGCGGAAGGGTGCCGCCTTCAGCAGTCCCATCAGCTTCGGCAGCGTGTCGATGTCTTCGCGATGGATCTCGATAAGCTTGAGCGGCAGGTCGAGCTTGGCCGAAGCGTTGACCGCGGCGTGCACCGCCTTGACCAGCGACGATTTGCCCATGCCGCGCGCGCCCCACAACAGCACGTTGTTGGCGGCGTAGCCGGAGGCGAAGCGCTCGGTGTTGTCGACCAATATGTCGCGGACGCGGTCGACGCCGCGGATCAGGCCGATGTCGACGCGGTTGACCTTGCGCACCGGTTCCAGATAGCCGGGATCGGCCTGCCAGACGAAGCAATCGGCCTCGCCGAGGTTGGTTTGCGGCACCGGCGGCGGGGCGAGGCGGGCGACCGCCTCGATCAGGCGGTCGAGCTTCTGGCTCAGGATATCGATGGTACTGTCGGTCATCTCTTGTCTTTTTTGTTTCGCTTTCAGGATGGTGCGGCAGGCCAACCTACCTGATTTCAGCGGTTTCGAAACTCGTCCCAAGCATTTGTTCGGGCATGATCTTTTGCGGAAACCGAGCGTCGCTTTTGGGGATCACCCTCTAACACGGCTCACCAGGCTGGAAAAGCAGCCGATTTGCCCGGCCGCGCAGTTGCATTGGCAACGTTACCGACTATATTCCGGCCAAATTTGGCGGGGCCGTCAAATTCCCAGAACGGTTAAGGCGGCTGTTTTTAAAATTCAGGAGTACCTCGATGTTCGTGACACCGGCATACGCCCAAGGCATCGGCGGGGACTCGTCCGCAATGTTTATCCAGATCGTGCCGTTTGCTCTGATTTTCGTGATCATGTATTTTCTGATCATCCGGCCGCAGCGCACGCAGCTGAAGAAGCGCGGCGAGATGCTGGCGGCGGTTCGCCGCGGCGACACCGTTGTCACCGGTGGCGGCTTGGTCGGCAAGGTAACCAAGGTGATCGACGATAACGAGCTCGAGATCGACCTTGGCGGCGGCACCAAGGTGACGGCGCTGCGCTCGACGCTTGCCGACGTGCGCGTCAAGGGCGAGCCGGTGGCGAACCAGAACGCCAAGAAATAACCGAATTGTCGGCGGAACGATCCGCCAGTACGCCCTGACGGACGACGCCATATGCTCTATTTCTCGCGCTTCAAGATGATCCTGATCTGGCTGGCCGTGGCCGCCACGGTGGTCCTCGCTGCGCCCAATCTTTTCTCGGCAAGCACCTTGGCCCAACTGCCCAGTTGGGTGCCGAAGCGGCAGATGACGCTCGGCCTCGACCTGCAGGGCGGCTCGCATATCCTGCTCAGGATGGATCCGAACGATCTGATCAAGGACCAGCTGGAGACGACGCGCGACGAAATTCGAACGCTGCTGCGCAATGCCAAAGTCGGCTATACCGGCCTTTCCGGATCGGGCCGCAGCGTTCAGGTCCGCATCACCGATGCCAATCAGGTCGATGCCGCCAAGAATGCGTTGAAGACATTAACCGATCCGGTGCAAGCTGGCCTGTTCAGCGGCGGCTCCATCCGGGAAATGACGCTGGATGAATCCCAGCCCGGCCTGCTCAAGTTCACCGTCACCGATGCCGGCGTCAAATACCGCACCTCGGCGGCGCTGACGCAGTCGATCGAGGTCGTCGGTCGCCGCGTCAACGAGCTCGGCACCACCGAGCCGATCGTGCAAAGGCAGGGCGACGATCGCGTTCTGGTCCAGGTGCCGGGCCTGCAGGATCCGCAGCGGCTGAAGGAGATCCTCGGCCAGACCGCCAAGCTGACCTTCCAGATGGTCGACCAGTCGATGCCGGTGCAGGATGCGCTCAAGGGCCGCCCGCCGGCGGGGTCCTCGGTGCTCTATTCGCAGGACGATCCGCCCGTTCCCTATCTGATCGAGAACCGCGTCATCGTCTCGGGTGAAGACCTCGACAAAGCGAGTGCGACCTATAACTCCCAGACCAACGAGCCGGTGGTTTCGTTCACCTTCAATTCCAGGGGAGCGACGCGGTTCGGCCAGGCGACATCGCAGAATGTCGGCAAGCTGTTCGCCATCATCCTCGACAATCAGGTGATTTCGGCGCCGCAGATCCGCGAACCGATCCTTGGCGGCAGCGGCCAAATCTCGGGCAATTTTACTGCCGAGAGCGCCAACGACCTCGCCGTGCTGCTGCGTGCCGGCGCTTTGCCGGCGACGCTGACTGTGATCGAGGAGCGCACCGTGGGGCCTGGTCTCGGCCAGGATTCCATCCATGCCGGCAAGGTCGCGGGTATCATCGGGTCAATCCTGGTGGTGGCGTTCATGTTCGTCGCCTACGGTTTCCTCGGCTTCCTCGCCAACATCGCGCTGGCGGTGCATGTTGCGATGATCGTCGGGCTGCTGTCGCTGCTTGGAGCGACGCTGACCCTACCTGGTATCGCCGGTATCGTGCTGACCATCGGCATGGCGGTCGATTCGAACGTCCTCATCTATGAACGCATCCGCGAGGAGCGACGTGCCGGCCGCTCGGTCATTCAGGCGATCGATACCGGTTTCAGCAAGGCGCTGGCGACCATCGTCGATTCCAACGTGACCTCGCTGATCGCAACCGTGGTGCTGTTCTGGCTCGGAACCGGGCCGGTGAAGGGCTTTGCCGTCACCTATGCCATCGGCATCCTGACCACGGTCTTCACCGCCTTCACCTTCACCCGCCTGCTGGTGTCGATCTGGCTTCGCCGCGCCCGTCCGAAGGAGTTGCCGCGGGCGCCAGTGACGTTCATTCCACCCGGCACGAAAATTCCGTTCATGGGCATCCGCCGCTGGACGTTCACACTGTCCAGCGTGCTTTCGGTGCTGTCGGTCATCGGCTTCATGACCATCGACATCAATTACGGCATCGATTTCAAGGGCGGCTCACTGATCGAGGTGCAGTCCAAGGCCGGCAATGCCGATCTGGCCGACATCCGCGGCAGGCTGACGGAACTTAATATCGGCGAGGTGCAGGTTCAGCAGTTCGGCGAGCCGAACGACGTGCTGATCCGCGTCGGTACGCAGGAGGGCGGCGAGAACGCCGAGCAGACCGTCATCGACAAGGTGCGCGGCGAGCTGCAGGACCAGTATGATTTCCGCCGCGTCGAAGTGGTCGGGCCGACGGTCTCAGGCGAGCTTGCCAAGCAAGGCACCATTGCCATGCTGGTCGCTCTGCTCGGCATCCTGATCTATGTCTGGTTCCGCTTCGAATGGCAGTTCGCGGTCGGCGCCATCGTTGCGACCGTTCACGACGTGGTCATGACGATCGGCTTCTTCGTCATCACCGGCCTCGAATTCAACCAATCGTCGCTGGCGGCGATCCTCACTATCATCGGTTATTCGCTCAACGATACGATCGTCGTCTATGACCGCGTTCGCGAGGATCTGCGAAAATATAAGCGAATGCCGCTGCCGCAATTGCTGAACAACGCCATCAACGAGACGCTGTCGAGGACGACGCTGACCTCGGTGACGACGATCCTGGCGCTGCTGGCGCTGGTGCTGTTCGGCGGCGAGGTGATCCGCTCGTTCACCATGGCCATGCTGTTCGGCGTCGTGTTCGGCACCTATTCGTCGATCTTTATCGCCGCGCCACTGCTTATCCTGTTCAAGCTGCGGCCGCAGGCCACAGCGTCGGACGAGGAAAAGCCGGTGGGCGGCGGCAAAGCCATAGCCACCTGACGGCTTGCCTCAGAAGTGGCCAAGGGCATCGTCATCCGCGAGGCGCATTTCCCCGGCCGCGCACCGATCGAGGCTTACGGCAATGGCGGTTTCCGCTTTGCCGACATGTCGCATCGCGGCTCACTGCTGTGCCTGCCTTCGGGCATCTATGGCTGGGAGCCGGCCGATCCGCTGGCGCTGACGGCGGCGGATTTCGCCAAGCTGTTCAACGAGGCCGACAAGGTCGAGATCCTGCTGGTCGGCAGCGGCAAGGATCTGAGGCCGTTGCCCGCCGCGCTGCGTACGGCACTGAAAGAAGCGGGCATTTCCGCCGATCCGATGTCGACCGGGGCGGCTGTGCGGACCTACAATGTGCTGCTGGCGGAAAACCGCGCCGTGGCCGCAGCACTCATCGCCGTCGACTGACGTGGCCGAAAACACCAAAGTCGCCATGGAGACGGTGCGCGCCGCCGATCATGACCGCTATCTGACCGCGCTCTACGCGCCCGAAGACAAGCGGGACGCGCTGTTTTCGCTCTATGCCTTCAACGCCGAAATTGCCGGCATACGCGATCGCATCCGCGAAGCGCTGCCGGGCGAGGTGCGGCTGCAATGGTGGCGAGACGTCATCGCCGCCGAAGAGGATCCGACTAAGGTCGGCCATCCCGTGGCGGACGCGCTGAGGGCGACTATTTCCGCTCACCGCCTGCCCAAGGCCGCTTTCGACAATATGCTCGAAGCGCGCATCTTCGATCTCTATGACGACCCGATGCCGTCGCGCACCGACCTCGAAGGCTATTGCGGCGAGACTGCCGCAGCACTCATCCAGCTTGCGGCGATCGTGCTCGATCCGGTCGAAGCACCACGCTTTGCCGAACTTGCCGGCAGGGCAGGTTGTGCGCAGGCGATGACCGGTCTCCTGCTTCTGCTGCCGCTGCATCGCAAGCGGGGACAGTGCTTTGTCCCGGCCGATATTTTGGCGGCGGCGGGATCCTCGCCGCAAGAATTCGTTACGGGCAACGGCGGGCCGGGCGCGGAACGCGCCGTTGCCGCGATGATCGCTCTGGCACGGGAGCATCTTTCCGCCTTCGAGTGGGGAGCGTCCGCTTTACCGGTTTCATTGCGCCCGGCCTTTCTGCCGCTGGCTCTGTCGGGCGCCTATCTCGACAAGATGGAGACTGCCCGCCGCCCGCCTCTCAAGGATATGGCTCGGCTCTCCATCCTGCGCCGGCATTGGCTTTTGTTCCGGCGAGCGACGCGAGGCTGGCCGGCCGCATGAATGCTGATGACCAATGAGGAAGTCCGGGGAGGCCGCCAAGCCTGGACTGCAGGCGGCGAGCATTGCCCCGGCCGAGTAGTTTTTCATCACGATGGATTACTCGATCCGCCATCGCGCATCAGCGTCTCATAATCGCGACCGCCGTAGAAGATGTTGACGATGCGAACAAGATCGTCGCTGACAACATAGGCGATAATAGCCGAGTGCTCGAACGGCACCGTTCGCAACCCTGGTGCAATGTCATCGCGCGGCCGGCCGCCACGCGGTGCATTGCCGATGCTTCGGCAGCGATCTTCGATCCGAAGCACGAATTTCAGCGCTATGTCCGGATTTCCGCCGGCCTCGATGATGTGCTTGAAAATGTCAGCCAAATCGTTTCTGGCGGTTTCACGGTAGTCGACCTCAAGCCGCTGAATCATCAGCGCGGCCTGAATACTGAGCAAACAGTCCTCGGAGATGATCGCGCACCTCTTCTCCGGTATAGCCAGGCCTCGTATCCTCGATCGACGCCTTTACACGCGCCCTGATCGAGGCCATGCGCTCGGCATGTTCTTCCTCCTCGCGCTGGAAGGCGCGAAGCGCTGCGCGGATGACTTCGCTGACCGAACCGAAGGAGCCGTCTTCAACCTTTTCGCGGATCATACGCGCCATGGCGGGCGTTACGGTGATTGACAGTTTCTCAGCGGATTCCATGGAATTTGGCCTCGCGATACAAAGTAGGATGTTATCCTACTTCTGCGCCGCGCAATCCGCAAGCAGGGAGCTACTCCGCCGCTTCGGCCTGGGAAGGCAGCCCCAGCCATTCGCGGCAGTCGGCGAGCGCGCGCGACGTCACGGCGTGCCGCTTGGCGACCGTCTTGTCCTTGCCACGCAGCCGCTTGCCTTCGATCTTCGGCGCGTCCACCGGCGGGAACAGGCCGAAATTGACGTTCATCGGCTGGAAGGAGTGCTTTCCCGGCTCGTCGTCGGAGACAATATGGCCACCGGTGATATGGTTGAGCAAGGCGCCGAAGGCGGTGGTCAAGGGCGGCAGCGACGGCGCATGGCCAAGCCTTTCGGCGGCCGCGAAACGTCCGGCAAGCAGGCCGATGGCGGCGCTCTCGACATAGCCCTCGCAGCCGGTGATCTGGCCGGCAAAACGCAAGCCGGGCCGCGATTTCAACTGCAGCGACGCATCGAGCAGCGTCGGCGAATTGATGTAGGTGTTGCGGTGCAGGCCGCCTAGGCGGGCAAATTCGGCGTTTTCCAGCCCGGGGATGGTGCGGAATATGCGCACCTGCTCGGCATGCTTCAGCTTGGTCTGGAAGCCGACCATGTTGTAGAGCGTGCCCAGTGCGTTGTCCTGGCGAAGCTGGACGACGGTATAGGCCTTTACAGACGGATTGTGTGCATTGGTCAGCCCCATCGGCTTCATCGGCCCGTAGCGCAATGTCTCGACGCCGCGCTCGGCCATCACCTCGATCGGCAGGCAGCCGTCGAAATAGGGCGTGCCTTCCCATTGCTTGAATTCGGTTTTCTGGCCGTCGACCAGTGCCTGTACGAAGGCAAGGTACTGCTCCTTGTCCATCGGGCAGTTGATGTAATCCTTGCCGGTGCCGCCGGGGCCGACCTTGTCGTAGCGCGACTGGAACCAGCAGATGTCCATGTCGATCGTGTCGAAATGGACGATCGGGGCGATGGCGTCGAAAAAGGCGAGCGCGTCGGCGCCGGTTGCGTCCGCAATCGACTGGGCGAGCGACGGCGCCGTCAGCGGGCCGGTGGCAACGATCGCCTGGTCCCAGTCCGCCGGCGGCAGGCCGGTCACTTCCTCGCGTCGGATGGTGATGAGCGGGTGGGCTTCGAGCTTCTTGGTGACCGCTTCGGAAAATCCGTCGCGGTCGACGGCGAGCGCACCGCCGGCCGGCACTTGGTGCGCATCGCCGGCGCTCATGATCAGTGAACCGGCCAGCCGCATTTCGGCGTGCAGCAGGCCGACGGCATTGGTTTGCGCATCGTCGGAACGGAAGGAGTTGGAACAGACGAGCTCGGAGAGCCCGTCGGTCTTGTGCGCATCGGTGCCGCGGACGGGACGCATTTCATGCAGGACAACGGAAACGCCGGCTTCGGCCGCCTGCCAGGCGGCTTCGGAGCCGGCAAGTCCGCCGCCGATAACGTGAATGGGGTTCTTGTCCATGAGCGCCGAAATAGTCGCTTGGCGCAAGGATTGCAATTGCCAGGGATCGCACCGCAAGTGGGCTGCCTAGGAAAGACCGCCCAAAACAACAACACCCGCCGAGGGAGGAGATCCGGCGGGTGTCGTTTTGTTGGTCGATCCTCGGGAGGAGGTGAAGATCGACCGTATTCGCCATCGCCGGGGAGGAGGTCGGCTTTGACGAAATTCCTTTCGCCATTTGAAAGGGCGCGAAACCCTTTTTAGAAACAACCTGGAAACAGCGCCCGCCGGGGGAGGAGGTCCGGCGGGCGCCGTTTTTGTGGTCAACCCTCGGGAGGAGGTGAAGGCTGACCGTATCCGTCAGGGTCGGGGAGGAGGTCGACCCTGGCGAAATTCTTGTGGTTAGATCGCCCTGCGAGCGACCATCTTGATCTCGTCGCGGACGATGCCGAGATCGTTGAGCTGGCGATTCGACAGGCGACCCAGCTCGGTAACCGTCTCGCGGTAGACGCGCCAGTTACGATAGTTGCGGATCAGGTTCATTGTCGTTCTCTTTTCAAAACTGGTTCGGACCATTTGCGGCCCGAAGGATTAGACCGCCTTGCGGGCGACGTAGTGAATGTCGCTGCGGCTGATGCCGAGGTCGGTCAGTTCACGGGTGCTCAGGCGGTTCAGCTCGGACACGGTGTCCCTATAGCGGCGCCAGTTGCGATAGTTGCGGATCAGGTTCATGGTAGTCTCGTTTCGTCTTTCTTTCGGATCATTCCGTCTTTGTGTGCACCGTGAAAATAGGTGGGGTTATATCGATTTAAAAGCGCTATTGGTGCATGGCAGCAATGCAAATTGTGCAATGCAGCATTAACGCGCGTCCGGTTTTCCGCCCAGATCGGAAAATGCCGTTAGGTCAAACGCTTGGCCGGACGAGCTAAAAGGACCAAGCAAAGGGGGAGGGGCATGGCGAGCTATTCGTCACGGGTCAGGTCGGATATCGCGCGATGGCAGCAGGCTGGCCTGATCGACGCGCCGACGGCCGATGCGCTGACGCGCGACGTCGAGGCAAACGAACGCAAATCGCTGAGTTTCGGCTCGATCCTGGCGATGATGGCGGCGCTGCTGTTCGGCGCGGCTATCCTGATCTTTATCGCCGCCAACTGGGAAGTCATCCCGCGGCTGGTGCGGGTCGCGGCACTTTTTGCCGTTATCCTTGCCGGCTATGTCGGCGGCGCGGTGCTGAAGATGCGCGACCATGCGGCGATCGGCGAAGCACTGTGGATCGTCGCGGCAGCAGCGTTCGGCGGATCGATCGCGCTGATCGGCCAGATGTATCATTTGTCGGGCGACGAGGCCTCGGCCTTGATCACCTGGGGCGCCGGCACGGCGCTGGCGGCGGTGGCGCTGCGCTCAAACCCGCTGACCGTCGCTGCCGTCGGCATCGCCGATGCCTGGCTGTTCCTGAGAGGGTTCGACTACTTCCGGCGCACGGAATTTCCGCATCTCTTCGTGGTCATGGCGCTAATTCTGTTCGCCGTTTCGTTCTGGACGCGCAGCCAGGCGGCGCGCCACCTGATCATCCTGTCGCTCCTTTTCTACCTCGTGCTGTTGGCCATGGAATACGACACGCTGCAAGTCGCCATCCCGCTCGTTGCCGCATCGGTGCTGCTTTTTACCGCTGCGATCTTTGCTGCCGGGCCGGTCGAGAGGGTTTTGCAACTCGGCGGCAGGTTGCCCTTGCACGCGCTGATCGGCTTTCTCACCGGCCTGGCGATGATCCAATTCGAACTGGCGGATGAAAGCAGCTACAATAGCGGCTTCGCCATTGCCTCGGCTGTTGCGCTGGCCGGCATCGTCGCGGCGATCGTGCTGGGCGGCCGCGAGAGCCGGGGACTGCGCTGGGTTGCCTATGCGGGCTTCGCCTTCGAACTCGCCATCATCTATGTGGTGATGCTGCAATCAATGCTCGACACGGCAGGCTTCTTCCTTGCGGCGGCGGTGCTTCTCGCCGTTCTTGCTTTCATTATCATCCGCATAGAAAAGCGCATGAACGCCTCGAACATGACAGGAGCGGCGGCATGATGACCGGCAAAAGACTGATCATCTCGGCGCTGGTCCTGGCGCTCGTCCAGATCGGCTTTCTGAGCTGGATCATCGCCGGACGCGCGGCGATCCTGCGCGATGGCAAGCAGGTCCTGCTCAGGGTCGAGCCGATCGATCCGCGCGATCTCTTGCGCGGTGACTACATTCTGCTCGGCTACGATATTTCGCGCATACCGGTGAAGCTGATCGGCAACATTCCGGCCGGCAAGCTTTCCAGCGAGGAAACGTCGATCGTGGTCAGGCTGAAGCAGGGCGCCGACGGCTATTGGGGGCCGACCGCGGCTTGGTTCGGGCAAGCGCCGGCGCCGGCAGCATCCAATGAAGCCGATATCGTCGGACACGTCTCCGAGGGCTGGAATATCAGCCAGGGAGCAACGACGATCGCGCCGGATTACGGCATCGAGCGCTTCTATCTGCCGGAAGGCGAGGGGATGGCGATCCAGAACGACATGCGGGTGCGGCCGTTCGGCATCCGGGTGGCGATTGCGGCCAACGGCACCGCGCAGATCAAGGCGCTGGTGGACGGCGACAAGACACTGTTCGAGGAGCCGCTTTACTAGATCGCGCTACGGCCTTGGCAATGATCCTCCTTCGCCAAGGCTTTGGAGGAGCTTCGAGTGGCCTGCCACCCGAAGCTCGAAGAGCGAAGGATGGTGCGGATGAAGGGACTCGAACCCCCACGCCTTTCGGCACTGGAACCTAAATCCAGGGCGTCTACCAATTCCGCCACATCCGCATTGCCCGGCCAATCCCATGTAGCCATCATTCTGTCAATGTCAGAGCCCACATCGGCATCATTGGCCGCAATGCAAAGATGGTTGAAAATCGGCCGCGCCTGTGACAAAAGGCGTGTCGAATGTGACGGGACGCGACGATCCGCTTCTGCAGAATGTGATAAGAAGTAGGAAAAACAAAGACTTATTCACATTTTGGAGCGTATTTCTGGAGGATTTGTGCCGCGTTGAGCGGACAGATCGCCAAGTCCCGCACCAAAAGCCATTCCCGGCAAGATCATACCGGCAGGCTGTAAACGGCAGGGGCCGTTTGACGGCCTCATTGGTGGAAACAAAGGTTTTATGATGCAGGTCACCGAAACGCTCAACTCCGGTCTCAAGCGCGAGATCAAGATCACCGTGCCGGCCGGTGACATGGAAGCCAAGCTGATGGCGCGGCTCTCCGATGCCAGGAACAAGGTCCGCATCAACGGCTTCCGCCCCGGCAAGGTGCCGGTGCAGCATCTGCGCAAGGTCTACGGCAAATCATTCATGGCCGAAGTGGTCAACGAGATTCTCAACGATTCGACCCGTTCGATCATCACCGGGCGCGGCGAAAAGGCCGCCATGCAGCCCGAAGTGATCATGACCGAGGACGAGAAGGAAGCCGAGAAGATCCTGGCAGGCGGTGCCGATTTCGAGTTCCGCCTGAACTATGAGGTCATTCCGCCGATCGAGATCAAGGATTTCTCCGACATCAAGGTGACGCGCCAGGTGTTCGACGTGCCGGATGAAGAGATCGACGAGCAGGTCAAGCGTGTCGCTGAATCCGCCCGCACTTACGAGCCGAAGACAGGCAAGGCCGCCGAGGGCGATCGCGTGACCATCGATTATGTCGGCAAGATCGACGGCGAAGCCTTCGGCGGCGGCGCGGGCACCGATCAGCCGCTGGTGCTCGGCTCGAAGGAATTCATCCCCGGCTTCGAGGACCAGCTGGTCGGCAGCAAGGCCGGCGACGAGAAGCAGGTCACGGTTACCTTCCCGGAAAACTACCAGGCGGCGCATCTGGCCGGCAAGGAAGCCACTTTTGACGTGACGATCAAGGAAGTGTCGAAGCCCGGCGCGCTTGAGATCAACGACGAGATGGCCAAAAATCTCGGCCTTGAATCGCTGGAGCGCCTGCGCGAGGTGGTGCGCGGTCAGATCGAGAACCAGTTCGGCTCGATAACGCGCCAGAAAGTCAAGCGGCAGTTGCTCGACCAGCTCGACGCTGCTTACTCGTTCGAGGCGCCGTCCAAGCTCGTCGAGGCCGAGTTCAACAACATCTGGAACCAGGTCAACCGCGACCTCGAAGCTGCTGGGCGCACCTTTGCCGACGAAGAGACGACGGAAGAAGAAGCGCGTGCCGAATACATGCGGCTTGCCGAGCGCCGCGTGCGTCTCGGCCTGGTTCTCGCCGAAATCGGCGAGAAGGCCGGCGTCACCGTGACGGACGAGGAATTGCAGCGCGGCCTGTTCGAGCAGGTGCGTCGCTATCCGGCCAACCAGCAGCAGGAAGCCTTCGAATTCTATCGCAATAATCCCGAAGCGCTGAACACGTTGCGCGCGCCGATGTTCGAAGAGAAGGTGGTTGACCATCTGCTCGGCCAGATTTCGGTCACCGATGTCAAGGTCAGCAAGGAAGAGCTGCTGGCCGACGACGAGGATACGGAGACAACCAAGGCCAAGCCGGCGAAGAAGGCGGCTGCGAAAAAAGCGGACACCAAGAAGGCCGACGACGACGCTGAAGAGCCGAAGAAAAAGGCCGCGCCGAAGAAGAAGGCCGCCAAGGACGCTGAATAACGTCCCTGCTGAATTCCGAAAGGCCGCCTTCTCGAGGCGGCCTTTTTCGTTGTGGCGCAGACGCAACGGATTTCACGCATCTGGCGGTCGAGGTAGCGATATGAAGCTTTGATGATTATCTGCGCTGGGTTGCTGACCGCAGCGGTTGTTGGAGGCATCGTTGAGACAGTTCTTCGGTATCGGAAGCGTGGCGGCGGCGTTCCTGCTTGCGTCGGTCTGCGGCATTGCCCAGGCTGATACGGTTCTCGACAACTGGCGGTTCGACAAGAGCAGCGATGGCCTTGTCACCGCCTCGCTTTACGCGACCAACAAGCTCATCACCGGTGGCGGCGCATTGAGCTACAGCCCGGTTTTGACGATCGCCTGCCGGACAGCCGGCGAACCGCGTTGGAGCGAATGGCTGCAACTGAGCGACACCGTTTCCGCCAGCCGAACCATCGCCATGTCGGTGACTGTCGGCCAATCCGGCAAGCTCAACGAAAGCTGGTCGGTCGGCCCGCGCAGCAGAATGCTGGTCCGCGACGGTGCCGACGGCATCAGGCGACTGATTTCCGCGGACCGGCTGCTGCTGTCCTGGCGGTTCGGGCTGCTGTCGGGGCGCGGCAAAGCCGAGTTTGACCTCACCGGAGTTGAAGAGGCGATCGGCCGGATCGCCGCCAGCTGCAACACCAAATTGCCTTGAGCAGATTGTCCGCATTAAACCTTTGCATGGCCGAACTCTACCTGCCGGCCGGGTTCTGTGGTATGTAGGTGCCGCAACCCCAGGCATTGGATATCCGTTCTGCCATTCAAGAGCGCATGCGAGCGGACTAAATGTCGGCCTGTGCAGGTCAGCCAGGGCAAATTGGCGATCAGGGAGGAAATGCCATGCGTGCCATTGTGTTTTTCATCATCATGTCCGTCGCCACCGTCATTGCCGGCCCCTCGCGGGCACAGGATGCCGCGGCGGGTGAGAAGGTCTTCGCCAAATGCAAGGTCTGCCATATCGCGGACAAGGATCAGAACAAGATCGGTCCGTCCTTGAACGGCGTCATCGGCCGAACGGCCGGCACGCATCCAGGGTTCAGCTATTCCAAGGCTATGACCGAGGCCGGAAAATCCGGCGTTAAATGGGACGAAGCCACGCTGACGACCTACCTTCGCGATCCCAAGGCGATGGTCAAAGGAACCAAGATGGCGTTTGTCGGCCTCAAGAAAGACGAGGACATCGCCAACGTCATTGCTTATCTGAAGCAATTCTCCAAATAGCCCGGCTCTTCCGCCGGATCTTGGCATAGCAAACAGGTCGAGGCATAGCCTCGGCCGCAATCTGCCGGCAGTGTCGGTGGGAGGGCGGCTCGTTGCAAAAAAGACATTGGCCGGCTAGGCTGCCATTCCCATCGGTGGTCGTCTGAATGTCGACTGAAGAAAGCCGTCTCAAGGATACCGGCATCCGCCTCTCGGAGGCGACGGCGGGTGATTTCTTTGCGCTTTTGAAGCCACGCGTCATGGCGCTTGCCGTGTTTACTGCCTTCGTCGGCCTGATGATGGCGCCCGGCGTGATGAATCCAGTTATCGCCGTAATTGCCATCGGCGCAATCGCGGTTGGAGCGGGAGCCGCCGGCGCGCTCAATATGTGGTACGACGCAGACATAGACGCCTTGATGTCTCGCACGTCCAAGCGACCAATTCCGTCCGGTCGCGTCACGCCTGGCGAAGCTCTCAGCTTCGGTCTGGTGCTTTCCGCACTGTCGGTCATGACGCTCGGCGTGCTGGTGGGGTGGCTCGCCGCATCGTTGTTGGCGTTCACCATCTTTTTCTATGTTGTTATCTACACGATGTGGCTGAAGCGCTCGACGCCACAGAATATCGTCATAGGCGGCGCGGCAGGCGCCCTTCCTCCGGTGATCGGGTGGGCTGCTGCAACCGGCGCAATCGGCATTGAAAGTCTCATCCTGTTTCTGATCATTTTCCTCTGGACGCCGCCTCATTTCTGGGCGCTGGCCCTTTTCAAGGTCGGTGACTATGCCGCGGCGGGGGTCCCGATGATGCCGAATGTGGCCGGCCAGCACTCGACCAGAAAACAAATCTTCGCCTATTCGCTGCTCTTGGCGCCAATCGGCGTGCTTCCTTGGGGCTTCGGCTTCGCGAGCGGATATTACGGCACTGTTTCAGCCGCGTTGGGTGCAGGTTTCATTTGGCAGGCCTGGAAGGTTCTCGTCGCCGACAAGGAGATGAAGCCGGCAAAGGCACTGTTTGCGTATTCGATTGTCTATCTTTTCGCAATATTTGCGGCGTTGCTTGCCGACACCATTGTAATGCGAGTGATCGCTTCAGCCGACTATTGACCCCGGCTCAAAACATCACGTTGGCAGAGCACAAAATCCCAGCAACAGCAGAATAATGACGCCAAGGCCGAGTATGAGAACTGTCCTTCCGTCCATGACCTTCACCTTCGACTAGAAGAGCATATCGAAGAACGGCGTCCGTAGCTAGTCAGGCTACCCGGGAGCTCCTACTCCCGGGCCTTCCTACAAAGCGCGACAAGTCCCCCGCATGAGAGTATATTGATCATGGTGCAGGTCGCGGTTTGCGTGGGCCAATCATGCAGAACGGCAGCACCGTAAAACGCGACCTTACCGGACCTGGTCTGGAGGAATGGTCATGGCAAGCTTTCACGTGATAGCAGGCGCCAGCGAGACGCTGGAACACACCAGAATTCGAAAAATCGGTGTCTCCGATCTTTTTGATGCGCTCAGGCGTGGCGTCGATGATTTCATGGTCAAACCGTCGCACATCGTTTTTCTCTGCCTGATCTATCCGATTGCGGGAGTCGTGCTTGCTGTCTGGACATCAGGTAACAACACGCTGCCATTGCTGTTTCCGCTTGTATCCGGCTTTGCACTGATTGGTCCGTTCGCGGCGATCGGCCTCTATGAGATCAGCCGGCGACGGGAAGCCGGGCTCGACGCCTCGTGGAGGCACGCCTTTGAAGTCAGGAGTTCTCCGGCACTGCCGGCTATTGCAGCGGTCGGCGTCATGCTGCTTGCGATCTTTATCGCCTGGCTTTTGACGGCCCAGATATTCTACCAGACCCTGTTCGGCCCGGCGCCGCCGCAATCGCTGTCCAGCTTCATCAGTGAAATATTCGCCACGGGACGCGGCTGGACGCTCATCATCCTGGGTCACGCCATCGGCTTCGTGTTCGCCGCGGTTGTGTTGTGCACCACGGTCGTCGCATTCCCGTTGTTGCTCGACCGCGATGTCGGCGCCTACGAAGCCATCCACACCTCGGTGCGCGTTGTCCTGGCCAACCCGATCGTGATGGCCGTGTGGGGCCTTATCGTCGCCGTCGCCCTGATCGTCGGCTCGCTGCCAGTGTTCGCCGGGTTGGCAGTCGTGCTGCCGATCCTTGGTCATGCGACCTGGCATGTCTATCGGAAAGTTGTGGAATCGCCGCCGGCCACCAGACCGTGAGCTGAAAAAAACCTGCCCTGCGCGCACCGGTGAAAGTGCCGGTGCGGGCAGGGTGGGGCAGAGCTTTCAATAGGCCGGGTGGCTGAAACGGGCCTGGCGCGCGTCCTTTGTCAGGTCGCGGAAATCCTTGCCGCTCACATGCACCAGCGTCCTATGGTCACCGCCCTCGAAATAGACTTCGGGAGCGTCGCCGAGGCTTTCATCGAGGACCACTGGCACATCATAGGCAGCGCCGATCGGCGGCACAGCGCCGACATCGCAATCGCCGAACAACGAGACCACCTCGTCTTCGGAGGCAAGTCCAAGAGGCTTGTCCATGACATCCTGCAATGTCGCGAGTTCTATCCTGTGCGTGCTTGGAACCACGGCGAGCGCGTAGCCACGGTCGTGGTGAACGACCACCGATTTGGCCATTATGCTGCCAGGCACATGTGCCGCAATGGCGGATTGTCTGCTTGTCGCCGTGCGGTGATGCTCGACGGTGTCGTAGGAAATTCCTTTTCTGTCGATGAAGTCCTTCAGTCTGTTTGCGATGGTCATCTTGGGCGCCCCTTGCTGGTGTTCGCGACGCATGTGGAAACGCCGGCATTGCCTGTCGTTTCCGATACCAACAGAAATGGACCAGCCGTGGATTGTTTCAAGGCGAAGGCTCCAGGACCGGACCGCCTGGATCCGGATTGCATGTCAGGGCCCGGCCCCGAAAAACGCCATTCGGGTGAGAAGCGTGTAGTCCGCTTCGAAGACCATCATCGTCACGAACACCAGCACCAGCACCGGCGGCAGGATGATTGCATATGTCAGCGCCAGCCGTTCCCAGGCCATGTGCATGAAGATGGCGACGATCAGCCCTGCCTTGAGGATCATGAAGATCAGGATCAGCGACCATCTGAGATAGCCGTGGAGACCGAAATAGTCGACCAGATAGGAGCAGGTGCTGAGGATGAACAACCAGGCCCAGACCACCAGATAGAGCTTGATCGGGTGCTCTTGATGAACCTCCGCCGGGGTAAACCCGGTCGTCGTCGCATCATGGGTACGGGCGCTGTCCAGCGCATGCTGTCCCAGGCCGTTTGCGGTTGCTTCAGCCATGTCCTGCCTCTCACCAAAGATAGAAAAATGCGAAAATGAACACCCAGACCAGGTCGACGAAATGCCAGTAAAGCCCCATGATTTCGACGTTCTCGTAGCGGCCCCTCCGGCTGGTGAAGAAGCCGGGCCGTCCGACGTCGTAGTCTCCGCGCCAGACCTTTCGCGCCACGATGATCAGGAAGATCACCCCGATCGTCACGTGCGTGCCGTGAAAGCCGGTAATCATGAAAAAGGATGCGCCGAACTGGGCAGCGCCCCAAGGATTGCCCCAAGGCCGCACGCCCTCGGTGATCAGCTTGGTCCATTCGAAGGCCTGCATGCCGACGAAGGTCGCGCCGAGTGCTGCGGTCAAGAGCATCAGCACTGCCGTCTTGCGGCGGTCGCGGCGGTAGCCGAAATTGACCGCCATGGCCATCGTTCCGCTGCTCGAGATCAGCACGAAGGTCATGATGGCGATAAGGATCAGTGGAATGTCGGAGCCGCCGATGCGCAGGGCGAAGACCTCGCTCGGATTGGGCCACGGCACGCGTGTTGAGATACGCGCGGTCATGTAGGAGAGCAGGAAGCAGCCGAAGATGAACGTGTCGCTGAGCAGGAAGATCCACATCATGGCCTTGCCCCAGGACACGTTTTTGAACGCCCGCTGATCCGAGGACCAGTCGGCGGCGATGCCTTGCCAGCCTGCGGGCCGCGGCTCTGTTCGGCCGATGTGGGCCAGTGTCGTCTCTGCCATCCGCCCGTTCCTCCTAGGTCAGCAACCCTCGGCAAATGTCGATTAAAGTCGAAGCCCAGCCGGCCAGAAGCGCAAAGATGGCGAGCCAGACGAAAAGCAGGAAATGCCAGTACATGGCGCACAGCTCGACACTGAGGCGAAGCCGCTGCGGCTGCGCTCCGTTCCAGGCGCCGACGCTCGTTCTGCCCAGCCCGACCAGTCCTCCCAGTATATGCAGGCCATGCATTCCCGTTAGCAGGTAGAAGAAGCTGTTGGCCGGATTGGATGCCAGAAAATAGCCGTCCGCACTCAGTTCCCGCCATGCCACAAGCTGTCCAATCAGGAAGACGAGCGCCGTGAGTCCAGCGGTGGCGAGGCCAAGCCTGACCATGTCCACTTGACCCTTGCGCGCCGCGAGCGAAGCGCACTGTATCGCAATGCTGCTCAAGACCAGTACGCCGGTGTTAAGCCAGAGCAGGGGCGGGATGGGCAGCGGCCGCCAATCCGACAGCGCCATGCGCATGAAGTAAGCACTGGTGAACAGCGCGAACAGGCAGCCGACGACGGCAAGGAAGACGCCGAGACCGATCTTTGCGGTCGGCAGCGCCGATCGGTCCAGAGCGACAAAATCCCCGATCATACCTTGCTCGAGCCACGGTTTCGTCATTAGCCGCTGATGGGAAAGCCACCACCCGGCAATACCGGCGATCACGAGCAGGAAGACCAGGATTACGCTCATGCCGGCTCCCTGGAGGGCGCGAAGGAGCCCGGAACGTTTTGCGGTATGAAGTCCTCCTTGGCTCCCGGTACGCTGTAGTCATAGGCCCAGCGATAGACGATCGGCAGATCCTTGCCGAAATTGCCGTGGGCGGGCGGTGTTTCGGGCGTCTGCCACTCGAGCGTCGTTGCCCGCCACGGATTGCCGCCAGCCTCACGGCCATGGCGGATGCTCCAGATGAGATTGAACAGAAACACAATCTGAGCAAAACCGACTATAAAAGCCATGATGCTGATAAACGAGTTCAGGTGATGGGCCGATTCCGTCATGATCGTCATGTCGGTCAATTCGTTGTACCGCCGCGGCACGCCCATCAAGCCGAGATAGTGCATGGGAAAGAAGATCAGATAGGCGCCGAGGAAGGTGACCCAGAAATGGAACCGGCCCAGTGTCTCGTTCAGCATCCGGCCGGTGACCTTCGGATACCAGTGATAGATCGCGCCGAAGATTACGATGATCGGGGCAACCCCCATGACCATATGGAAATGGGCGACGACGAACATCGTGTCCGACAGCGGAACGTCGACGACGACATTGCCAAGAAATAGCCCAGTCAACCCGCCATTGACGAAGGTGACGATGAAGGCCAAGGCAAAAAGCATCGGTATGGTGAGGTGGATGTCGCCGCGCCACAGCGTCAGCACCCAATTGTAGACCTTGATGGCTGTTGGGACGGCGATGATCAATGTCGTTGTGGCGAAGAAAAAGCCGAAATAGGGATGCATGCCACTGACATACATGTGGTGCGCCCAGACCACGAAGCTCAGCGCGCCGATGCCGACGATGGCCCAGACCATCATGCGGTAGCCGAAGATGTTCTTGCGCGCGTGGGTGCTGATCAGGTCGGATACGATGCCGAAGGCCGGAAGCGCCACGATGTAGACCTCCGGATGGCCGAAGAACCAGAACAGATGCTGGAACAGGATCGGGCTGCCGCCGCCGTGCTGCAACTGTTCGCCCATCTCGACGATCGCCGGCATGAAGAAGCTGGTGCCGAGCGCCCGGTCGAGCAGCATCATCACGCAGGCGACGAACAGCGCCGGGAAGGCGAGCAGCGCCATGATGGTGGCGGTGAAAATACCCCAGACAGTAAGCGGAAGGCGCATCAGCGTCATGCCGCGCGTGCGCCCCTGCAGCACCGTCACGACATAGTTCAAGCCGCCCATGGTAAAGCCGACGATGAACAGGATCAGCGAGACAAGCATCAGGATGATGCCCCAGTCCTGGCCGCCTGGCGTACCGGTCATGATCGCCTGCGGCGGATAGAGCGTCCAGCCGGCACCCGTCGGTCCGCCGGGCGCAAAGAAGCTCGACACCAGGACCAGCACGGCGAGCAGATAGATCCAGTAGCTCAGCATGTTGACATAGGGAAAGACCATGTCGCGAGCACCAACCATCAACGGGATCAGATAGTTGCCGAAGCCGCCCAGGAAGAGTGCCGTGAGCAGGTAGATCACCATGATCATGCCGTGCATGGTGATGAACTGGTAGTAGGCTTCCGGGGTGATGAAGTCGAATGTGCCGGGGAAGCCGAGTTGCAGCCGCATCAGCCAGGATAGCACCAGCGCGACCATGCCGATCGCTGTCGCCGTCGCCGAATACTGGATGGCGATGACCTTGGCGTCCTGCGAGAAAACGTATTTCGTCCACCAGCTGTGCGGATGGTAGAGTTCCATTTCCGCGACTTCGGCCGGCGGTACCGCATCTGCAGGTGTGATATCGACCATAGGAACACCTCCGTGCCCTTTTCGGCCAGCCCGACAGTTCGGGCTTGCCACACTAATTTCAATCCCGACGGCGCGCCGTCGTTCCGGTTTCCTACTCTGCCGAGCCCATCTGCTGGGGGGCGGACAGCTGCGCAAAAGTCTGCTGCTGGCCAAGCCACGCCAGATAGTCTTCCTGAGTATCGACCATGACCACGCCATGCATCATCGGATGTCCCTGGCCGCAGAGTTCGGCACACAGGACCTGGAAGGTCCCCGTCTTGGTCGGAGTGAACCAGAAATAGGTGACCGAGCCCGGGATCATGTCCATCTTGGCGCGGAATTCCGGCACGTAGAAATCGTGCAGCACATCGACCGAGCGGAGCAGCATCTTGACCGGTTTGCCTACCGGGAGGTGCAGGTCGGCCGCTTCCACTACGACATCGTCCTGGCCGTTGGCATCGGTGGCGATGACGCCGAGTGGATTTTCAGCGTTGACGTCGCGAGTGTCGGATGTGCCGAGCTTGCCGTCCTTGCCGGGGAGGCGGAAACTCCATTGCCACTGCTGGCCGACGACTTCGACCTCGGTTGCGTCGCTTGGAACGTTAACGAACCGGCTCCAGACGAACAGGCCTGGAACGAGCAAAGCGGTGACGCCAACCGCGGTGACGACCGTCAGCCAGGATTCGAGCCGCCTGTTCTCAGGTTCATATGCCGCCTGATTGCCTTCCCGATGACGGAAGCGGAAGACGCAATAGGCCATGAAAAGAACCACGGCGGCGAAGACGACACCGGTGATCCAGAAAGTTATGATGATGGTGTTGTCGATATAGTCCCAGTTCGAGGCAATCGGCGTCCACCACCATGGGCTCAGGAAGTGGAACAACACCGAGCCCACGACTATCAGAACGAGTACAAGCGCAACGGCCATGTCCCGGTTCCTCCCGGTATTCCAAGCGGCGCAAGCCGTCCCGGGAAATACCAAGTGCATCATAACTTGATTTGCGATGAAAATTCTAGAGCCGGCTGTGGGAAGGGCAAAAATACCATTTCGGCGCTGGCGGTCCTTCGGTTCGGTGGCAGCGCGTGGCAAACATCGTCAGCGTCGAGTAACCGGCAAGGGCGGGCACGCCGAATGTGCTCGGCAGAGTCACCGGAACGGCGATCGTCGGGGATCGTCGCGCGCAGGTTCTGCAGGAACAGCAGCATGACGAAGAACGTCAGCACGATTGCTTCGACCAGTGTCCGTTCACCTGCTCGACGCTCGACGAAGGGAGTGGAGCCACTTTATTGGCCGGCAGATGTCACCCGCCAAACTGTGTTGCCGACGTCGTCGGCGATGAGCAGGGCCCCGGTTTTGTCTACAGCCAGGCCGACAGGCCGGCCGCGCGCCTTGTTGTCCTTGTCCAGGAAGTCAGTCACCACGTCGGTAGCGACGCCGCTCGGACGGCCGCCGCTGAATGGTACGAACACTACCTTGTAGCCATTGAAGCGCGTGCGGTTCCAGCTGCCATGCTCGCCAACGAAGGCGCCGCCGCGATATGCCTCGGGAAGGCTGGTTGCCGTATAGAAGGCCAGTCCCAGAGGGGCGACGTGGGAACTCAGTGCATAATCCGGAACGATCGCTTTTGCGACCAGGTCCGGACGTTGGGGCATGACGCGGGGATCGAGATGCTGGCCGTAATAGCTGTATGGCCATCCGTAGAAGCCGCCATCCTTTACCGAGGTCAGATAATCCGGCACGAGATTGGGGCCGAGCTCGTCGCGCTCATTGATCACTGCCCAGAGCGCCCCGGTCTGCGGCTCCCAGCTCAGGCCGTTTGGATTGCGCAAACCGCTGGCGAAAATGCGCGACCGGCCGGTGGCCCTGTCTACCTGCCAGATGGCGGCGCGGTTCTTCTCCGCCTCGATGCCGTTTTCGGCGACGTTGCTGTTCGAGCCGATGCCGACATAGAGCAGCGAGCCGTCGGGGCTTGCCACCAGGCTCTTCGTCCAATGGTGGTCGATCGGGCCGCCGGGCAGGGCGGTTAGCGGCGTCCCGGGCGCGGTGATCTTTGTGTCACCGGTGTTGTAGGGATAGCGGACGATGGAGTCGGTATTGGCGACGTAGAGATCGCTTCCCACCAGCGCCACGCCAAAGGGGGAGCTCAGGTGGTCGAGGAATACGCTGGTCAGCTCCGGCTTGCCATCGCCATCGGTGTCGCGCAGCAGCGTAATGCGGTTGCTTGGGCCGCTGTCGCCGCCCGAGGTGACCCAGGATTCGATCCAGCCCATCACCAAATCCTTGGGCCGTTTGATCGGTTCACCACCCGGCGCCTTGGACTCGACCACCAGGACGTCGCCATTGGGCAGCACGTAAAGCGACCGCGGATGCTGCAAGCCGTGGGCATAAGCCTGGATCTGCAGCCCCTGCGCGACGGTCGGCTTTTCGTCGTTCTTCCATCCGACCACGGAAGCGAGATGCATGGGCGGGAAGAAATATTGGATCGGCTCCGGCAGGTTTGGATTCGGCCCTATCTGACTGCTGGGATCCGGGTCGTTGCCGCTGCACGCTGCAAGAGTGATCGCCGCAGTGCAAACGAGGACGGACACCGCGATGCGCCTGGTCTGACCGATGGAGCTTGCTATGCGCATCAATCCGCCACTCCGACGTGATGCCGGTACACCATGGACCAGCCCAGCCAACCAGTGAAGATGAGGATGAGCACGACAACCGCCGAGAGGATCAAGCCGGTAGGAACGATGGAGGTCCATGCATCGCGGGTGTGCACGAGCATGTTGATGATGGATAACGCCAGCGCCAGAAGATTGCCGAGCACGTGCGGCCAGGCGGGGGGCTGTGCCCTTATCAGCGGATTGGCCAGGAAATCGATCAGCCCCGCGATCGCTGCTAGGCAGCCCATGATCACGCCGATGGTAACCAGCCAAGCGGAGAAGTCAGCCCACATCATCTCCGCTGTTCGCCAATAGGCTAGATCCGTCAGCAGGGTGCCGACGAAGCAGGCGATCGGAAATGGCACGAGCATCGGATGAATAGGATGTCCTGCAATCCTGGCCGTCGAACGCGGATTGTCACCGACCATAATGCGCCATCCTCCCTATTCTCGTCCAAACAAACGCCGCCTGCCCGGCCTCCGGCGGCTGTTGCCGAGAGACCGGCAGACGATCGATAGATCCGTCAGGCCCAAAAAAGGGCGCTGGCTGGCTGCGCCTGTTAGGCGGCGGACTGGGTCGGCGGGTTCTGATACATCATCCAGAGCTCGATCGCCGCCAGCACGGCGACCAGAATGCCGATCACGACATGCACGGTCATCGCCGTGGTCGCCTGGAATCCAAGCACCCAGGGCGATGCGAGAACCCACAGTCCGACGACCAGGTTCACCCACTCTTCCCACACGGCAAATGCTGCGAGGGCGGCAACCGAAAGCACGACGATCAAGATTCCGCTGCCGAGGGCGTTCTGCGTCTGCGGGCCTGCCGCAAATGCGAAGATCCAGGGAGAGAAGAACAGAATTGCCCCAAGGATCAGGTTGGCTACGTCACAGAGCCTGGCGTTTGTCCACTGGTTCATGGCATCCTCCATAAGGAGCGTTTATGGCTCCCGAGTTCGGCAAGGTGGTGCCTGAGTTCGGCGCGATACGCCCGAAGCCGCTCACTCCGTGTCACGGCAGTGCCCTTGCCCGGCCGGAGTTGCGCATGTGGCGAACTCCAGTCAAATCCGGCTATCTAACTGAATTCCGGGCTTTATGTTCCATTGGGCACCGGCACGCCTGGATCAATTGATGGTGATCGAACAAATCCAAACCTGCCTGTCAGGGGGCGGCGGGGCGGCGGCGCGTAGCTCATTCTGTCTTTTTATCGAGCCGGTGAAACATTTCTCATGGATCGCAGTTCTTGGATGCAGAGGAGTTGAATAAGGGAAACCTGATTGCACGGGAGGAGCACGGACGGCACAACTATAAATACGCTCTGCATAGAATACTTCGCAACGGGAAGCTCTCGCTTGTCTTGGTTGCCGCCGAAGCTTGTTTGAAAGACGGCGATCGCCGCCGAAAAGATTTTCTAAATGAAAATAGCCCAGATCGCACCGCTAACCGAATCCGTGCCGCCCCGAACCTACGGTGGAACCGAGCGAATTGTTTCGTATCTGACCGAAGAACTTGTCCGACAGGGCCACGAGGTGACGCTGTTCGCCAGCGCCGATTCTCGTACCTCAGCCGAGCTGGTGCGGTGTTGCGACGTCGCGCTGCGCCTGAACCCCAGGGTCCAGGACGGTGGTCCGCACCATGTTATGATGCTTGAACGGGTGCGCCGGCGAGCCGATGAATTCGACGTTTTACATTTCCACGTCGATGTCCTGCACTTCCCCATAATTCGGGATTTTGCCAGACGAACGGTTACCACGCTTCACGGCAGGCTCGACCTGCCCGATCTGGCGCAGCTTTATGCGATGTTCGACGACGTTCCCCTGGTCTCGATCTCCTTCGACCAGCGCCGGCCCATGCCGCCCGTCAATTGGGTTGGAACCGTGCATCACGGCCTGCCCCGCGATCTTCTGCCATTCCACCCGAACACCTCTGGCTATCTTGCGTTTCTCGGTCGCATCTCGCCGGAAAAGGGGCCGGAAGCGGCCATAGAAATAGCAGCGCGGGCCGGGTTTCCCCTGAAGATCGCCGCCAAGATCGACAAGGTGGACCAGTCGTTCTGGAAGGAAAGGGTCGAGCCGCAAGTGCTGCGGCATTCGAACGTGGAGTTCATTGGCGAGATCGATGAGCGGCAAAAGGCGGATTTTCTGGGCAATGCGATAGCGCTTTTGTTTCCGATCGACTGGCCGGAACCCTTCGGGCTCGTAACGATCGAAGCAATGGCCTGCGGTACGCCGGTGGTTGCGTTCCGGCGTGGCGCCGCCCCGGAGATCATCGATGACGGTGTGTCCGGATGGATCGTGGATACGGTGGAGGAAGCCGTGGGCGCGCTCCGGCGCATAGACAGCCTCGATCGCGCACGAGTGCGGCAGACGTTCGAGAAGCGGTTCACGGTCGAGCGCATGTGCAGCGATTATGTGGCACTCTACCGAGCACTCACGAGCAGCACGGCAGACGCAGTTGCCCCCACAAACGAGCTCTCCAGAAATATCGCGATGGTGGCTGTGCCGGGCTGAGGAACCGACTAATCCACATACAGACCACGACGGCGGAGTCCGGGAGCGCCTGCGGGGTCTTGTCGCCGGGCGCGGCGATCGCGCCAGAAGCCTTTGATCAGCAGCAAGCCTTCCCGGGGCTAATGCTTTCGCGAGCGGCGGCGCACTGCCGCCCGGTCCGGATTGACGCGCGCTACTTTCGCTGCAAAGGTGTTTTAACGACTTGTTTACCATGCGTCAGTCAGGGGTGGGGGGAATTTGGAACGGTTTCTGGGCGCGAACCGCCTTAATTGGGATGATCGGGCCGAACTGCACTCGACCGACACAACGGGCAGCTACCACATCGAGAATGTGCTGGCCGGCGGATCCAATCTCTATGAGCTGGAAACACGCGAGCTCGGCGACATCGCCGGCAAGGATATCGTCCACCTGCAGTGTCACATCGGTCTTGACACGATCAGCCTGAAGAATCTCGGCGCAGGCAGCGTGACCGGGCTCGACTTTTCACCGACGGCGATCGTGGCGGCGCGGGATTTTGCTGCGAAGGCAGGCACCGACGTGCGCTTCGTGGAAGCGCCACTGTTCGAGGCGGTGGAAGCGCTCGGCCGGACCTTTGATATCGCTTACGTTACTTGGGGTTCGGTAAACTGGCTGGACGACGTGTTCCGTTGGGCGCGGGTGGTTGCCGATCTTCTGCGACCCGGCGGCCGCCTCTACATGGCCGAGGGCCATCCATTGATGTTTCAGTGCGATCGAAAGGCCGCGGCCCTGGAATTGAAGCACGACTGGCGAACGCCGATAGCTCGGCCGCTCGCCTGGAACGAGGAACTGACCTACACCGGCGATGATCGTATCTTGAAGCATCCTCGCTATTATGAATGGATCCACCCGATCAGTGACGTGGTGAATGCGCTGATTTCAGCTGGTCTGACGCTCGATTTTCTCAATGAGCATGACACGGTTTCGTGGCAGCACTTTTCATTTGCCGTGCGGGCCGGCAAGGATATGTACGGCCTACCCGAGAACTCTCCCAAGATACCGATGGCCTATTCCATTGGCGCGACGAAGCGCAGCGTCGGCAAGATACCATACCTTGTGTCTCCCAAGGCGATTGAGGGGCACTAGTCCAGGTCAACGCTCCAGAGTACTCGGGTCGGAGCGTCGACTTGTGCAATCGCGCTCGTGCGCCTCGATCTTCCGAGCAAGGCTGATCTAGCTGGCGTTTCATGTTGGTCCGCATCGTGCAGCCCGCCTTCAGCATCGCTGTCGGTATCGCAGCCGGCGTCAGCCGTCGGAAAATGAAATTTCTCAGGAGTATGAAGGTCAAATTAAACATTGAAAGCTAATGTTCCTCATCGGGTCGACCCCGAGAACCTGAAAACGGCACTTGAGGAATCGCCTATTGGCTTTTTTCCGCGCTAGGTTCAACGGCATCAAGGAGGCCGTCTTTTCGTCGGCAAATATTCCGGCGGCGATCGCGTTTGTCGTCATCCTTGTCAGCGCAGCGTTCGCGGAGCACCAGAACAAAATCGTCTCGGACCAGGCCGTCCGTGCGGACGTGCTGACCAAGGTCAATCTCATCCGCGCCAAGCTCGAAGGCAATATCAATGGAAACCTCCAGCTCGTGCGTGGACTGGTCGCCGCGGTCGTGACCGAGCCCTATATGGGACAGCAACGCTTCGCCTCGCTCGCGAGCAATCTGTTTGGCGCCGACTCGCAATTGAACGATATTGCCGGCGCGCCCGATCTGGTCGTTTCCCTTATGTATCCGATGGAGGGTAACGAGCAGGCGATGGGTCTGGACTACCGCAAGAACGAGCGGCAGCGTGCAGCTGCGCTAAGGGCGCGAGACGAACGCAAGCTGGTGCTTGCCGGTCCCGTCGACCTGAAACAGGGAGGACAAGGCTTCATCGGCCGCTTTCCGGTCTTCGTGCCGAGCGCTGGCAATACGGAACGGTTCTGGGGTATCATTTCCGCCGTTGTCGACGTGCAGCGCCTTTACAGAGCGAGCGGCTTGCTTGACGACGATCTCGGGATCGACGTAGCGCTGATCGGCAGGGACGCCCTCGGTCACCGAGGTGGTCAATTCTACGGCAATGAGGAGATCAGCAAAAGCGATCCGGTGACGGCTGACGTTTTGCTTCCTTCCGGCTCGTGGCAGCTCGCGGCCATTCCCAAAAATGGCTGGCCTTCGACGCCAAGCAACGCATGGTTGTTGCGCGCGATCATGGCGACGGCCGGAGCCTTGGTTGTGTTCCCTTTCCTGGTCACAGGCCGCCTGATTGGCGAAAGACAGCGCAATTATGCGGAATTGCGTCGATTGTCACGACGCTTGGAACTCGCTCTGGAAGCTTCGGCTATTGGGGTTTGGGAACACGATCTCGCGACCAACGAGCTTACGTGGGATGATCGCGTCAACGAAATATATGGCAAACCAACCGGCGAGCACCGGGGCTACCCAGACTGGGCGGGAGCAATCCACCCAGATGATTTGGCTGGCGCCAACGCGGACTTCGACAGGGCAGTGGCCAGCGGACGACCATATTTGTCTGAGTACCGGATTGTGCGTCAGGATGGCGAGATCCGTCATGTCCGGTCCAAGGCGATCCTCTACCGGGTCGCAAACGACACCCCAAAAATGATCGGCGCGGAATGGGACGTGACTGCCGACGTCCTGCTGAACAAGGATCTGGTTCGTGCAAAACAGCTGTCCGAGTCGAAAAATGCAGAACTCGAGTCGGCCAAAGCGCGCATAGAGCACATCGCGCTTCATGATTCGCTGACCGGCTTGCCCAACCGGCGTTACCTCGACCAGGTACTGGAACATTACGCGGCAAACGCCAGGCGCTCAGGCGGGCACGCGGCACTGCTTCACATAGATCTGGATCGGTTCAAGCACATCAACGATACGCTGGGCCACGCCGCCGGTGACGCGATGCTGGTTCACGCGTCAACCGTGCTCAGGTCGAAGGTCGGCGACGAGGGATTCGTCGCCCGTATCGGGGGAGACGAATTCATCGTTCTGTGCGTGGTGCGCGACGATACCAAGCAACTGGCGCTGCTCGCCGACCGCATCATCAGCCAGATGCGCGAACCCGTCTACTATCAGGGTCATCGATGCCGTTTTGGTGTCAGCGTGGGAATCGCTGTCGATAACGCAAAAGATGTCGAAGCCAAACACCTGCTGGTGAACGCCGATATCGCCCTTTACCGAGCAAAGGGGCGGGGCCGCAATCGATACGAATTCTTCACCGACGCGATGCAAAGCGAAATCGTCGATACTAAGCGGATTGCCGACGAAATTCTCGGCGGCCTCGAGCGCAACGAGTTCATCCCCTTCTACCAGCCCCAATTTGACGCAAAGACGCTCGAAATCGTTGGGGTTGAGGCGCTGGCGAGGTGGAAACATCCAATAAAGGGTATTTTGGCGCCCGACATCTTCCTGAGGATTGCAGAAGAACTGAACGTCGTCTCGATCATCGACCAAGCCATATTGAAGCAATCGCTTTCGGATTTCGAAGAGTGGTCCGCTGCAAAACTTCACATTCCGCGGGTGTCGGTCAATGTCTCGGCCAGGCGCCTTCAAGACGAGGAGCTCATCAAGAGCCTGCGAGAACAAAATATCAAGAAAGGAACAGTTTCGTTCGAGCTTGTTGAGTCGATTTTCCTGGACGAGAACGACGACCTTGTCACCTGGAATATCGAGCAGATAAAAGAGCTGGGGATTGACGTCGAAATAGACGATTTTGGTACCGGCTACGCTTCGATGGTCAGTTTGCTGAAGTTGCAGCCGCGCCGGCTGAAGATAGATCGGCAGCTGGTCACCCCAATCGTCAAATCTCCGCAGAGAAGGCAGGTTGTCTCGTCGATCATTGAAATCGGCAAGTCGCTGGGTATCGAGGTCGTGGCGGAAGGCGTCGAGACGATGCAGCATGCACGGCTACTCAAGGGCCTGGGCTGCGACATATTGCAGGGTTATGCCTTCGGCCACGCATTCGATTCCGAGGGACTTAAGACCTTTGTCCGATCGCGACGCCTGCGCACGGCCAGCTGAGCCTCGGCGCCAGAATTTATCGAGCCGACCGCCTTCACGTTGCGGTACAGAGGCGCACAGCGGACAAAGCAGAAAACAACGCCAAACCTCAGATCAGCAGCAGGCCCTTCATGCTGGAGTGGCCTTTCCTGCCGATGATGATGTGGTCGTGAACGGCAATGCCAAGCGGTTTGGCCGTCTCTATGATCAGCTTGGTCATCTCGATGTCGGCGCGCGACGGCGTCGGGTCTCCCGACGGATGGTTATGCGCCAGAATGATCGCCGTGGCGGAGAGCTCCAAGGCGCGCCTGACCACCTCGCGCGGATAGACCGGTGTGTGGTCGACGGTGCCGACCTGCTGGACTTCGTCGGCGATCAGCGCGTTTTTCTTGTCGAGGAACAGGATGCGGAACTGCTCGCGCTCCTCGAAGGCCATCACCGACCGGCAGTATTCGAGAACCTGCGTCCAGGTCGACAACAGCTCGCGGCCGGCGATCTCGCCGCGCGCCATGCGCTGCGCCGTTGCCGCAACCACCTTGAGGTCGAGCGCCACCGCCGGGCCGATGCCCTTCACCTCCTGCAGGCGCTCGACGGGCGCGCCGAGGACCTCGGCCAATGTACCGAAGCGTGCCAGCAATGCCTTGGCGACAGGCTTGGTGTCGGCGCGGGGGATCAGCCGAAACAATAAAAGCTCGAGCAGTTCGTAGTCGGGGAGGGTGTTGGTACCGGCGGCGAAGCGCTCGCGCAGGCGGTCGCGATGGCCGAGATAATGCGGCTTGTCGGCGGCCACCGCCTTCGCGGGTGATCGCACTGGCCTTTCGGGAAAGAAGGCCCGCTCGTCGTCGTCACCGTTCATGGCTGCCCCACCCAGCATTTGCCGGGCAAGGTAACGCCCGATCTGCCAGACACTAGGCCCGCAGGCCGGGGCGGTCGAGGTTTTTTGGCGACAGCGTGAAGATCTCGCAGCCGGTCTCGGTGACGCCGATCGTGTGCTCGTACTGCGCCGACAGCGAACGGTCGCGCGTCACCGCGGTCCAGCCGTCCGACAGCACTTTCACATGCGGCCGGCCGAGATTGATCATCGGCTCGACGGTGAAGATCATGCCCGGCCGCATCTCGACGCCTTCGCTGGCGCTGCCGTAATGCAGGATATTCGGCGCGTCGTGAAACAGCCGGCCAACCCCGTGGCCGCAGAAATCGCGCACCACCGAGCAACGCTCGGCTTCGGCATAGGTCTGGATGGCGGCGCCGATGGCGCCGGTTCGGGCGCCCGGCTTGATTGCCGCGATGCCGCGCATCAGGCACTCATACGTGACTTCGAGCAGCCGCTCCGCGGCACGCTTGATCGTGCCCACCGGATACATGCGCGAGGAGTCGCCATGCCAGCCGTCGAGGATATAGGTGACGTCGATATTGACGATGTCGCCATCCTTCAACGGCTTGCTGTCGGGTATGCCGTGACAGACGACGTGGTTGATCGAGGTGCAGGATGATTTCGTGTAGCCACGGTAGTTGAGCGTCGCCGGAAGCGCGCCATGGTCCATCCCGAACTCGAAGACGAAGCGATCAATCGCTTCGGTGGTGACGCCGGGCGCCACAATCGATACCAGTTCGTCGAGGCAGCGCGCGGTGAGATCGCAAGCCTTGCGCATGCCGACAAAACCTTCCTCGTCGTAAAGACGGATCTGGCCGGTGTTTCTGAGCGGTGCCGTGGCGGCGTCGAGATAGGTGACCATTTTTATCCGTCTTGCAGGGATGCGAGGCCTGGATGAGCCTCCGCGAGAGAAACCTTCCCAGATTTGGCACTGGAAAGCGCAAGGTTCAAGGACGAACTGCCGGCGACGGCCGAAGACCGGCGATATTCACGCCTGGGAGCATTCTCCTTGCCTCTAGCGGCCCATGCTTCGCCGGGTTCATTGACCACCGTAGTGACGACACATTTCTAGGCGAGAAGCGGCCCAGGCATTAAGCCGCCACGGCAATTTTTTGCGACGAACGGCGTTGCTGCGGGGGTGTCAGTTCGGGAGAGATCGAATGGACAGACTGCAATTCGAGGTGCCGGTGCGGATCGCGCCTGTGCCCGGCCAGCCGGTCGAGGAAATCTACAGTGTCGAGCAGGCGCTCGATTTTCTGCAAACGTGGCCGGTTCGCCGGAAGGGACCAACCTACCAGGCCGCGTTCAATGCCTGTTTTGGCGCCACGGTGGACATCGTCGAGACCGAAGACGCATGGCGGGCCTTCATGGCCTTTTGCCGGGTGAGCGGCCTGCTTGCCAGGGACATGATGGTTCCGCGCAAGCGCGGCGGCGAGGCGAGGGGACTGCGGGCGTAGACAGCCTTCGACGTAGTCCTCAGTCGTCTTCGCCTCTTCTTGCCGACATCCCCATCAGAGTGGCGGGTCCAGCAAAGCTTGCGCAGCATCACGCTGGCGATAGACATAATGCCAAGTTGAAATGCTGGTACGCCCAAGGGGAATCGAACCCCTGTTACCGCCGTGAAAGGGCGGTGTCCTGACCGCTAGACGATGGGCGCGCTCAGATGTGAGCGCTTATAGTTGCGTCGCGACAAACCGGCAACCCGTCTGCCGCCGGCTGCGACAACTTTTTTCCTTTGGCTCCAAACCGCGTCTTTCCGACAGCCAAGCTGGTTTTTGCGGCATGATGCAACGCCGCCGAAGGGCCTTCGCGGTGACGGAAGATCCTCGCCCTAGCCGCGCCTGCGGCAGCGCCAGTTCCAGTCGCGCTCCGGTCCGACATCGACGTGAACGGATTCGGTGTGGCAGTAAGTGCCGACGCCGCCGCGGCCCGGCATGGTGCGGATGTAGCTCGCCAGTTCCCACTTCGAGACGCCGGGGACCTGGATGTCGGCGGCGGCGCAGTACATGTGCAGCGAATTCTTGGCGCCGTTGGCGCGGCGGTTGCGGGCCGGATCGCGATAGCCGGAGGTGACCGTCATCTTGCGGCCGTAGTGGCCTTCGATCGTCTTCAGCACGCGAACCAGCGACGGCTTCAAGCAGGCGACATCGACGCTTTCGTTCTGTTTCAGGAGGCCGTTGGGCGCCAGCCGGGCGAGGCCGGCGGCGGAGGCGACCTGGTAAGCGCCACCCGAACCTTCGTCTTCGTTGAGATCGACGTCACTCTCATCGTCGAGGCCGGATTTGCGCTTGATCTCGAACAGCGCCGTCTGGCGCACGCCGGGCAGCGCATCGGCCGTGAAGTGGCTGGTATCGCCCGTCGACACCAGCTGCACCGGCTTTTCAGCCGAATTGGCCGAGGCCAGGGTAACGGTGGGTTTTGCCGCAGGCGTCGCCTGCACGACCGTTGGCTGCCCGCCCGATCTGCTGTTGGCCGGCGATGCTGCCGAAGCGGGGGTGGCGCTGAACAGCGAGGCCAGGAAGTTTTTCTTCGGTGCGTAGGCCTGTGGCTGCGGCATCTCGCCGGCGGTCACATAGACCGGGTTGTTCATCGCCGGCGCTGCGGCCTTGGCGTCGGGCTTCGATGCATCAGCACTGTTCTGTGCCACGGCCTGATCGGCCGTCTGGGCGTTTGGTTGCAGCGGCTGCGGCGTGTGTCCCGCGATCGTCTCGGCTGCCGTGGGAACGGCGATCGGGAAGCCGGCATCGGGCTTGGCCCCTGGCTTGGCCACTGGCACATAGGCGACCTGCTCGGGAAGGTTGGCGTCGCCGTCGGCATTCATCGTCATTTGTGCGCTTGTCATCTGCGACGATGATGCGGCCGTGCTGGCCTGGGGCGCACCGGCGGCCGTGCTGATTTCGGTAGCCGAGGTATTGTAGCCTGGCATGCCGACCGACATGGTCGGGTCGCCGGCCGAGGTGCAGGACGCCAGGAGCACCGAGAAAAGCGCCGCCACAATGGCGCGGCTTTCTCCCTTCGCGAGGCGCGATCCTGCTGATCTCAAAACAAAATTCCCCCTCGATATCCGACCGGTTCGTCATTGGCGCGGCGTCGAAACGTCTCGTCGAAATGACCCTTGTTCCCCGAACCGGAAACGAGACCTGTGTCAAATCTGCAAGCCTCAAAGTAATTTGGCGGCTAGAGGATGAATCAAGGCTGCTCAGGGTTGACGGCACCATTTCGCCCGCTTTTGGCGGCGCGTCAACTCACCACACATTACAGATGGTTACACGCGCACCTTGACATAGGTGCCGGGGGCTTCGCCTAGAACTTGCATATGCTCGCCCGGTTTGCGGGCCGGTACGCGGGTATTGTCCTTGGCTTCGATCCAGCGTTGCCAGTGCGGCCACCAGGAACCGGGATGGTCGGTGGCCCCGGCGAGCCACTGGTCGAAGTCGCCGGCCGGCTTGCCGCCGGTCCAGTAGTGATATTTCTGCGCCGCCGGCGGATTGACGACCCCGGCGATGTGGCCGGAGCCGGCCATGACGTAATCGACCTCGCCGCCGAAATATTTCGAGCCGAGGAATACCGACAGCGCCGGCGCGATATGGTCCTCCTTAGAGGCGAGGTTGTAGACCGGCATGGTAACGTCCTTCAGCGAAACCGTGCGGCCCGCCAGTTCCATCATGCCTTGCGAAAGCCTGTTCTCGAGATAGCAATTGCGCAAATAGAAAGAATGGTTGGCAGCGCCCATGCGGGTCGAATCGGCATTCCAGTAGAGCAGGTCGAAGGGCAGGGGATCCTTGCCGCGCATGTAGTTGTTGACGACATAGGGCCAGATCAGGTCGCCCGAGCGCAGCATGTTGAAGGCGGTCGCCATCTTGGTGCCGTCGAGATAGCCTTTTTCGTTCATCGCCTTTTCGACGGCCGCGACCTGCTCCTCGTCGACGAACACTTTTAGATCGCCGGCATAGGTGAAATCGACCTGGGTGGTGAAGAAGGTCGCCGATTTGATGCGGTGGTCGCCTTCCTGCGCCATCAAGGCCAGCGCTGCCGCCAACAGCGTGCCGCCGACGCAATAGCCGATGGCGNTGGTCGCCTTCCTGCGCCATCAAGGCCAGCGCTGCCGCCAACAGCGTGCCGCCGACGCAATAGCCGATGGCGTTGACTTGCCTTTCGCCGGTGGCCTTCTCGATCGTGTCGAGGCCGTATTGCAGGCCCTCCCTGATATAGGCCTCCCAGCTCTTGGCGCCGTGCCGCTCGTCCGGGTTGATCCAGGAGATTACGAACACGGTGTGGCCTTGCTCGACCGCCCAGCGAATGAAGGATTTTTGCGGGTTGAGGTCGAGGATGTAGTATTTGTTGATCCATGGCGGGCAGATCAGCAGCGGCCGCTTGAGCACGGTGTCGGTAGTCGGCTCGTATTGCAGGATTTCGGCGACGTCGCTGCGGCCGACCACCTTACCCGGGGTGGCGGCGAGATTCTTGCCGATCTCGAAGGGCGAATAATCTGCCTGCCGCAGCTTCAGGTCACCCTTGCCCGCGGCGATGTCCTCGGCAAGCATCTTCATGCCGCGCACCAGGTTTTCGCCGTTGGAGGCGACAGTCTCGCGAAACAATTCCGGATTGGTCAGGATGAAATTCGACGGCGAGATGGCATTGGACACCTGCTTGACATAAAAGCCGGCCTTGTGGCGGGTGTGCTCGTCCAGGCCGTCGGCGTGCTCGACCAGTTCGGCCGCCCAGCGCGAGGTGACCAGATACGCCTGTTTGAGGAAATCGAAGAAGGCGTTGCGGCCCCATTCCGGGTCCTGGAAACGCTTGTCACCGCGCTCGGGCTTGACCGCGTCCTCGGCGTCCTCGGCGCCGGCGCCGATGCGCTGGACGGCGTTGGCCCAGACGGTCATGTAGCCGGAAAACAGCCGCGTTTGCGCCTCCAGCGCGCGCTGCGGGTCGGAGAGCCAGTACTCGGTGAGCTTGGAGAACGTCTTCACCATGTCGACGACCGGCTCGGCGACGTGATCGCGCACCTCGCCCTTTTCCCGCGGCTCGGCCCATGCCGAGGCGGCCTTGCCGGCCTGCTCGATCATGCGGGCCATGTTCAGAGCGAAGCGCTCCGGGTCCTTCACCAGATATTGCTCGACGGTCGAAGGTTGGTCATCTTCCGCTTTGCCCGAATCGGGTGTTTTGGACATGGTTCGCGGGGTTCCTCCCGAAGCGTTTTGTTGACATATTACCATGGGATATCGAACAGGGTCCAATGTGCTCTAACCCGGCCGCCAGGAAAACAATATGACGATTAATATTGGCAAGAACGTTTTTTCCGGCACTGGTCGTTTTTGCCGCATGGCGCTCGTCCTGTTGGCGATGGCCGGTTGCACGAGCAGCAACATAGAAGGTGCAGCGCCCGCCACCGGCCTTGTCGGCGCGAAGGACACCGGTTCCTATCCGAACCTGAACATCCGGCCGCAGGTGGCGGCCGAGCAATTCACCGACGAGGAAAAGAACGCCAAGCTCGCCCAACTGAAGGCCGAGGAGCAGAGCCAGGCCGCCAAGGGCGGCGGCGTCAAGGTTGCGGACCAGGCAGCGCTGGACCAGCTGGCAAAAAAACACGGCGCCGAGGCGCTGAAGCAGATCGAAGGCAAATGCGACCCCGCTCTCGACCCTAGTTGCAAATAAGCTTATACGCGCGACCGCAACCTCACTGTCTGGAACTGCCATGGAAGAATTTCACAAGGTCCGCCGGCTTCCGCCCTATGTCTTCGAACAGGTCAACCGGCTGAAGGCCAGCGCCCGTTCGCGCGGCGCCGACATCATCGACCTTGGCATGGGCAATCCGGACCTGCCGACGCCCAAGGCCATCGTCGACAAACTCTGCGAGGTGGTACGCGATCCGCGCACGCACCGCTATTCGTCGTCGCGCGGCATTCCGGGCCTGCGTCGTGCCCAGGCCAACTACTATGCCCGCCGCTTCGGTGTGAAGCTCGACCCGGACAGCCAGGTGGTGGCGACGCTCGGCTCGAAGGAGGGCTTTGCCAATATGGCGCAGGCGATCACCGCCCCCGGCGATGTGATCCTGTGCCCCAACCCGACCTATCCGATCCACGCCTTCGGCTTCATTATGTCAGGCGGCGTCATCCGCTCGCTGCAGGTCGAGCCGGACGACGGCTTCATCCCGGCGTTGGAGCGCGGCATCCGCCATTCGATCCCGAAGCCGCTGGCACTGATCCTCAATTATCCATCCAACCCGACGGCACTGGTCGCTTCGCTCGATTTCTACAAGGAGGTGGTGGCCTTCGCCAGGAAGAACGACATCATCATCCTGTCGGATCTTGCCTATTCGGAGATCTATTTCGACGGCAATCCGCCGCCTTCGGTGCTGCAGGTGCCGGGCGCCATAGACGTCGCCGTCGAGTTCACCTCGATGTCGAAGACCTTTTCGATGCCGGGCTGGCGCATGGGTTTTGCGGTCGGCAATGAACGGCTGATCTCGGCGCTGACGCGAGTGAAATCCTATCTCGACTACGGCGCCTTCACGCCAATCCAGGTGGCGGCGGCGCATGCACTCAACGGCGACGGCGCCGACATCGCCGAAGTGCGCGACGTCTACCGCAAACGCCGCGATGTCATGGTCGACGCCTTCAGTCGCGCCGGCTGGACCATTCCCGCACCGGCGGCATCGATGTTCGCCTGGGCGCCGATCCCGGAGCCGTTCAAGCACCTGGGCTCGCTTGAATTCTCCAAGCTCCTGATCGAGCACGCCGACGTCGCGGTGGCGCCGGGCGTCGGCTTCGGCGAGCATGGCGACGATCACGTGCGCATCGCGCTGGTCGAAAACGAGCACCGGATCCGGCAAGCGGCGCGCAACATCAAGCGCTTCCTCGCATCCAGCGCCAAGCAGCCGAATAACGTCGTGCCGCTCGCCGCGCATCGCTGATTTTCTACACATGAACCGACTGAATGGGGCGTCGCCGGACATGGCTGAAGCGTTGCGTGTTGGAATTGCCGGGCTCGGCACCGTCGGTGCGTCGGTGGCCCGCGTGCTACGCGACAAGGCGGCCGAACTGACGCGGCAGTGCGGGCGCGACATCGTCGTGTCGGCGGTTTCGGCCCGCGATCCCAAACGCGACCGCGGCGTTGATCTTGGCACAGCACAGTGGTTCGACGACGCCGTCAAGATGGCGCAGACCGCCGAGATCGACGTGTTCGTCGAGCTGATCGGCGGCGACGAAGGCCCATCACGCTCGTCCGTCAAAGCGGCGCTCGAGGCCGGCCGCCATGTCGTCACCGCAAACAAGGCGTTGCTTGCCAAACACGGGGTGGCATTGGCCGAGATCGCCGAGAGGAAAGGCGTGCTGCTCAATTACGAGGCGGCGGTGGCCGGCGGCATTCCGGTTATCAAGACAATGCGCGAGGCGATGGCCGGCAATTCGGTGACCCGCGTTTTCGGCATCCTCAACGGTACCTGCAACTACATTCTGACGCGCATGGAAGCCGAGGGCCTGTCTTTCGATGCCTGCCTGAAGGATGCGCAACGGCTGGGCTATGCCGAAGCCGACCCGACCTTCGACATCGAGGGTCACGACACCGCGCACAAGCTGTCGATCCTGACCAGCCTTGCCTTCGGCACGAGGATCGCCGCCAACGATATCTACATGGAAGGCATCTCCAACATCAGCCAGGCCGACATCCGCGCGGCCGGCGATCTCGGCTACCGGATCAAGCTGCTTGGCGTCGCCCAACGCACCGAAAGCGGCATCGAGCAGCGCGTGCACCCGACCATGGTGCCGACGGCCTCGGTCATCGCGCAGGTGCACGGCGTCACCAATGCGGTGGCGATCGAAACCGACATCCTCGGCGAATTGCTGCTTTCCGGCCCTGGCGCCGGCGGCAACGCCACCGCGTCGGCGGTGATCGGCGACATTGCCGACATCGCCAAGAGCCGGCCTGGCTTCCAGCATGGTCCGGTCTTCGGCCGGCCGGCGAGGGAATTGAAGCCTTACAAGAAAGCGCAGATGCGCAGCCATGCCGGCGGTTATTTCATCCGGCTGACCGTACACGACCGCCTCGGCGTCTTCGCGGCAATAGCCAAGCGCATGGCCGACAACGACATTTCGCTGGAATCGATCGTCCAGCATGCCGCCGGGCCGGAAACCGAGGCACAGAAGACCGTCATCCTGGTGACCCACGAGACGACCGAGGCGGCGGTGCGCAAGGCCGTCGACGGCATCACCAGGGACAGCCTTCTGACCGACAAGCCGCAAGTCATCCGCATCGAGCGGGCCGGATAGCAGTCTCACATTTTGCGTTTAATCGATTGATATTGCTGCGCTTTCAAAAAGGTCCAGCGCAGGTCTTGCTGTTGTCACGGGGCTTTGACACAAGAAGCGCGTCTCTGGCGGGAGGCTAAACTGCCAACGAGGATTGTCCATCGATGAATGTGGCCCAGAACATTGTCGCCGGCCTCGACCGGATACTGACCATGGAATTGGTGCGCGTCACCGAACGCGCCGCGGTCGCGGCCGCCAGATTGCGCGGACGCGGCGACGAGAAAGCCGCCGACCAGGTCGCGGTCGATGCCATGCGGCAGGAGCTCAACCGTCTTGCCATCAACGGCACGGTGGTGATCGGCGAAGGCGAGCGCGACGAGGCGCCGATGCTCTATATCGGCGAGGAGGTCGGTACCGGCAAAGGCCCCGCTGTCGACATCGCGCTCGATCCGCTCGAAGGCACGACGATCTGCGCCAAGAACCTGCCCAATGCATTGGCTGTTATCGCCATTGCCGAAAAAGGCAGCCTTCTGTTCGCGCCCGACGTCTATATGGACAAGATCGCGATCGGCCCGGGCTATGCCGACGGCATCATCGACATCGATGCCTCGCCGGCCGAAAACATCGCCAGCCTGGCCAGGGCCAAGGGCGTGCTGGTGGCAGAGATCACCGCCTGCATCCTCGACCGGCCGCGCCATGGCGCCTTGATCGAAGCCGTGCGGGCGACAGGCGCCGCGATCCGGCTGATCGGCGACGGTGATGTCGCCGGGGTCATCCATACCACCGACCCGGACGAGACCGGCATCGACATCTATCTCGGCACCGGCGGCGCGCCGGAAGGCGTGCTCGCAGCTGCCGCCTTGCGCTGCACCGGTGGCCAGATGCAGGGCAAGTTGATCCTCGATACGCCGGAAAAGCTGGCGCGCGCCGCCAAGATGGGCATCTCCGACCCTAAACGGATCTACCACACGCAAGACATGGCACGCGGCGACGTGCTGTTTGCCGCGACCGGCGTCACCGACGGCAATATGCTGGCCGGCGTCAAGTTCGGCCGCAATTTCATCACCACGCACACGATCGTCCTGCGATCGTCATCGCGGACCGTGCGCGAAATCAAGGCCAGGCACCAGGATCTGGAAAAGTTTTGATTTCGACTCAGTTAGCCGTTGCATACTGTGCGCAATGACAAATTGCAGACGGCGCGTCACGTGACTGGGGAAAGACGCTTTTTCCTCGATGTCAGGCAGTCGGCCACCGGCGTTTCCTGGGAACACCGGCTGACCGAGCGTCAGGACATGGCCGCGCTCGCCATCGCGCAAGGGTATGGCGTGCCCGATATCGTGGCACGCGTGCTGGCCGGGCGTGGCGTCACCGCCGAGCAGACCGAGCAGTTTCTGGATCCGACCATCCGCAACCTGCTGCCCGACCCGGCATCGCTGACCGACATGGACAAGGCCGCCTCTCGCATCGCCCAGGCGGTGATGGCCAGGGAAAAGGTGGCGATCTTTGGCGACTACGATGTCGACGGCGCGGCCTCATCGGCGCTGCTCAAGCGCTTTCTCGCGCATTTCTCGGTGCCGTCGGAGATCTACATACCGGACCGCATCTTCGAGGGCTACGGCCCCAATCCGGAAGCGATGCGCGAACTCGTTTCGCGCGGCGCGACGCTGATCGTCACCGTCGATTGCGGCACCAATAGTGCTGCTTCCATCGACGCGGCGAAGGCCGTCGGCGCCGACGTCGTGGTGCTCGATCACCATCAGGTCGGCGGGCCGTTGCCGGCGGCGACTGCGGTCGTCAACCCCAATCGCGAGGACGACCTTTCCGGCCAAGGTCATCTTTGTGCCGCCGGTGTCGTCTTCCTTTGCCTGGTGCAGACCGCGAAGATTCTGCGCAGCCGCCTGCCGGATGCCGCACCGCCGGACCTGCTTGGCCTGCTCGATCTGGTAGCGCTTGGCACCGTCTGCGACGTGGTGCCGCTCACCGGCATCAACCGCGCCCTCGTTGTCAAGGGGCTGCAGGTTGCGCGGCAGCAGAGGAACGAAGGGCTGGCGGCATTGGCGCGGGTCTCGCGTATCGGCGAGCCGATCAACACTTTCCATCTGGCCTTTCTGATCGGTCCGCGCATCAACGCCGGCGGGCGCATCGGCGACGCAGCACTTGGCAGCCGCCTGCTTGCAACCGACGACCCGGTCGAAGCCCGCACCATCGCCGAGACGCTGGATCGGCTCAACCAGGAGCGGCAGTCGATGGAGCAGGAGATGCTGGCCGCGGCGCGCTCAGAGGCCGACGCCGAGCTTGCCGGCGGCAATGGTCCGGCCATCGTGGTCACAGCCAGCAGCAACTGGCATCCTGGCATTGTCGGCCTGCTTGCCTCGCGGCTCAAGGACCATGCGCGCCGGCCCGCATTTGCCATCGCCTTCAACGCCAATGGTGTCGGTACCGGTTCAGGCCGTTCAGTGTCTGGCTTCGACCTCGGCCGGCTGGTGCGCGAGGCTGCCGATGCCGGACTTATCGTCAAGGGCGGCGGCCACGGAATGGCGGCCGGCATCACTGTCGAGCGGGCGAAGCTCGGCGAACTCAGGGCTTTCTTCGAAGAGCGCGCGGCGGTGGACGTGTTCCGCCTGCAAGGCGAGGAGAGCCTGGCGATCGACGGCGCGCTTGCCGCCGAGGGCGCCACGCTTGCGCTGCTCGATGCGCTTGAGAGGGCAGGGCCGTTCGGCGCCGGGCATGTTGCGCCGGTGTTCGCGCTGCCGCGCCACCGGCTTGTCGATGCGCGGGCGGTCGGCAGCAACCACATCCGCGCCGACCTGCAGTCGGAAAGCGGCGGCCGCATCCAGGCGATCGCCTTTCGCGCCGTCGACACGGCTCTTGGCGAATTCCTGTTCAAGAACAGGGGTAAGCCGGTGCATGTCGCCGGCTCGCTGTCGGGCAACCACTGGAACGGCAACCGCACGGTGCAATTTCGTATCGTCGACGCGGCGCTTGCCTGAGAGCTCGCTGCCGCCCTGCCTAAGCGAGGACGGTCTGCAGCCGGGTCAGGTCGCCGATCTGCGCCATCGTTGCCTGGTAGCCGATACGGATCGCTTCGTCGGCGCGGTGGAATTCGGTCAGGCCGATATGGCTGAGCTTCGGCTGCAGCGATATGTCCGGCGGGTCGCCGGCCAGCCTGGCGCGCGAAATGCGGTCCTGGATGATGTTGAAGGCCTCGACCATGACGCCGGTAATGCCGAGCCGCGTCTCGCGCGACTGGCGTTCGGGATCGGCGTGGCCGGCCCTCGGCGCGTCTTTCTCGATGACCAGCTCGCCGGCATTGTGCTTGATCACCGCGGCGCGGCCGAACAGATCGTAGTGAAGGTTCACCGCAACCACGAGCGGCTGCTCGTAGGCACGGCAGACCGAGACCGGCACCGGATTGACCAGTGCGCCGTCAACCAGCACACGCCCATTGCAGGCGACCGGCTCGAACACGCCGGGCAGCGCGTAGGAGGCGCGCATTGCGGTGCTCAACGAGCCGCTCGACAGCCAGATCTCATGGCCGGTGCGGATTTCCGAAGCGACGCAGACGAATGGTTTTGGCAGGTCCTCGAAGCGGATGCCGGCTATGTGCTCGCGCAGCCGCGCATCGAGCTTCATGCCACCGAACAGGCCGCTGCCGCGTAGATTGAGGTCGAGAAGGCCAAAAATGCGCCGCCTGGTCAGGCTGCGCGCGAATTCTTCCAGCTCGTCAAGCTTGCCGGCAACATAGCAGCCGCCGACCAGCGCGCCGATCGAGGTGCCGGCGATCATCGACACTTCGATGCCGGCTTCGTCAAGCGCGCGCAGCACGCCGATATGCGCCCAGCCGCGCGCACAGCCGCCGCCCAATGCCAGCGAAATCCCTGTTTTGCCCGGAGATTTGGTTTCGGATGCGCCCGCGGCCGAGGAGAGGCCATTGGCCTCCCGAACGTCAGGTCTGTTGCGCAATGACGCCCAGTCGAGCATCACAATCTCCCTTGTCCCACGGCCATCCTATAGGCGGGCCGTATCGAAATCATGAATATACGTGGCTGAAGTGCTGCGAATGGTTCATATTGATGGTGTATTGCGCTTTCGATACGTTTTTTCCGCATCGAACAGCGGCTTGCTGCCGTCGCTGGCAAGTGTCCCTTTGCCATCGCTCAGCCCCACCGTCCGATAAAAGCATGAACGTCGGCCGGTGTGACAAGTTGCTTGGTGACCCAGCACTTTGACGCGCAACCATATCGCGTCCTGGTCACAATCCGTGAGCATCTCGACAACCTCCTGGACATTGCCCGAGGTTTCGCCCTTCTTCCACAGCGCGTTGCGCGAACGCGACCAGTAGTGCGCGATGCCGGTCTCGAGCGTCAGCGCCAGCGCCTCGGCATTCATGTGCGCGACCATCANGACCATCAGCAGCATGCCGTCTTCGGCATCGGTGACGACGGCGGTGACGAGGCCGCCGGCATCGAAGCGCGGCGAAAGGACCGTGCCTTCCTCAAGCGCCTTCTTGTCTGAGGGAGCTTTCGGGAACTCCAATGCCGACATTCGCCGGTCCTTATTTAACTAAGGTGGGGCGGGTCTGATCAGTTCCGCCGCCGCGCACCATGGTGACGAAGCGGACCTGCTCTTCGGGTGTATCCTTGAAGACGCCAGTGAAGGTCGAGGTCAGTGTGGTGGAGCCCTGTTTGCGGATACCGCGCATGGCCATGCACATATGCTCGGCCTCGAGCATGACGGCGACGCCACGCGGATTGAGCACGTCCTGGATGACCCCGGCAATCTGCGCCGTCATCGCTTCCTGGGTCTGCAGACGATGGGCGAAGATGTCGACGACGCGGGCGATCTTGGACAGGCCGACGACCTTGCCGTCCGGCAGATAGCCGACATGCGCCTTGCCGATGATCGGCACCATGTGGTGCTCGCAATGCGAGTGGAACGTGATGTCCTTGACGATCACGAGGTCATCGTAGCCGGCGACTTCCTCGAAGGTGCGGCCGAGTTCCTCGGCCGGACACATGTCGTAGCCGTTGAACATTTCGCGGAACGCCTTAGTGACGCGCTTCGGCGTGTCGATCAGACCCTCGCGGTCAGGGTTGTCGCCGGTCCAGCGCAGCAAGGTGCGCACCGCGGCTTCGACTTCGGCCTCGCTTGGCCGGTCGGTGACCGGCTTTTCCATATAGGCCGACTGCGGCATGAGTTTCTTGATAACGGCGTCCATAAAGGCGTCTCCCGTAGTTCCTCTCTTAGGAGGAACGAGTTGAACGGACCACGACCTTTCGGGTGTTAGAAACTCGCCCGGTTTCCAGCCCGTAAGTGGCGTGAACAGATTTGGGCATGACGAGGTTTGTGGTCGCCTTGTCGATACCCGACTACCGCCATTATATATGTTCGTGCCGAGCGAAAGGAAGACGCCAGAGCGGCAATCGCTGTTCGCTGGGCGGCGACGGATTGGAAAAATATGATCGACGATGTCTACAATGCGAAAATTCTGGGTTTTGCCGGAAATATCGCACGGATCGGCCGGCTCGACCGGCCCGACGCAACCGCACGAGCACATTCCAAACTGTGTGGCTCGACCGTGACCGTCGATCTGAAGATGGATGACGGCGTCGTCAGCGATTTCGCGCATGACGTGAAAGCCTGTGCGCTTGGCCAGGCGTCGTCTTCGATCATGGCGCAGCATGTCGTCGGCGCCAGTGCAGAAGAATTGCGCAGCGTGCGCGAGACGATGCTGAAGATGCTGAAGGAAAATGGCCCGCCGCCCGAAGGCCGCTTCGCCGACCTGAAATACCTGGAGCCGGTGCGCGACTATAAGGCGCGCCACGCCTCGACCATGCTGACCTTCGACGCAGTGGTCGATGCCATCGGCCAGATCGAGAAGAAGCGGGCGGAAGAGGCGGCTTAAACCTTGGCGAGAAAATGCCGGCTTTCGGCGAATTCCGCCCGGACCCACTCGGCAAAAGCCCTGGCTGGCTCGGAAAGGTCATTCAGCCTTCTGGCCACTAGCCAATAGGCGCCCGACGCGACGTCGATGTCGAAAGGCTTGATCAGCGCGCCGGACGCAAGTTCTTCGCCGATCTGCAAAAGATCGCCCAGCGCGACACCATGTCCAAGCAAGGCTGCCTGCTTCGAAAGCGAAGCATCGGCCAGCATCGGGCCGCGCGCAGGCACGGCATCAGCCGTCACGCCCGCCGCTTCGAACCAGCGCGCCCAAGCCTGACGGTTTTCTTCGTGCAGCAATGTATAGCGACCAAGGTCGATCGGCTTTTCCAGAGCTGGGCCGGATGCAAGAAGTGCCGGCGACAGAACTGGGGAATCGACGACCGCGGCAAGCTGTTCGGCTTCGCTGCGTGGCCATGAGGTGGCGTGTGCACTGAAACGTAGGGCAAGTTCGGGCTGATCGCTGCGAAACTCTATCAACCTCGGGTCGACCTCAAGGGAAACGTCGATGTCGGGTCGCAACTCGCGAAACCGGTTGAGCCGCGGCACCAGCCATACGGATGCGAGCGATGGCTCAACGCTGACACGTACCACGGACTGCGTCGGGGCCGCCGTCAATTCCGAAAGCAGCCTGTCGATGCCCTCGAAACTTCTGACCAACTGGTCGAGCAGCCGCCGGCCGGTGTCGGTCAACTCGACGCGGCGATGATGGCGGAAGAACAAAGGTTGGCGCAGGAAGGTTTCGAGCTCGCGGATCTGTCGGCTGATCGCCGCCTGCGAAACATAAAGCTCCTCGGCCGCACGGCTGAAGCTCAGGTGACGACCGGCTGCTTCGAAGCTTCTGAGAGCCGTCAGGGGGAGGTGTCCGCGCTTCATTCGCATAACTCAGAGTTATCTGACGTGGACGTTATTCTCGTTTGAAGAGCAAGGCCAGCGGCGCTCTAATCGGTGCTCAAGGAGTGCCGCCATGATCCAGTTTCTCAACATTCTGGGCGATGTCGTACGGATCGCGACGTTTCAGTGGTACGACGAGAAACCGCATAGGGATTGGTGCGAGGAGAGGCCGCCGACCAGCGTCGCCGTATGTCGGAAGCCGACGCCCGACCGCTACCCGGTTCGCCGTACCAGGCCATGACGGGATTGCCGGAACGGCATTGCGTTCCTGGCCCGATGCGCACATCTATCACGTAGGGAAACGCGATGTGGAGACTGCGGTGGTCGGCCAACATCGGCAAGCGCACGGCGCCAGACCGATTCGACAAGGACGCAATTGGCCCGGCCCGTGGCGCAAGACGCCGGGCCGCGTCTTCGGCACGTCGCTTGTCCGACTCTACCAGCTGACGCTGTCCGGCTTCGTCGGCAATTCCTGCCGGCATCTGCCGACCTGTTCCGAATACGCGCACGAAGCGATCGCCCGCCACGGGCTGTGGGCCGGCGGCTGGATGGGGTTTTTCCGGGTGCTGCGCTGCGGACCGTTCGGCACGCACGGCATCGACCGGGTGCCTGAGGCACTGGCTGATCGCTACCTCTGGTTCATGCCATGGCGGTACTGGCGGATCGGGAAAAAACGTGGCGACCTGGACAGTTGACCGCAACTGTGCGGTGCACAAAGGGACCGCTTTTTACGATCTGGTAGGGTTAACCGCAGCTTGCGCTGACATAGCGCATTTGAGACAAAATCGAGACAAGACACCTCGCTAAGCCGCTCCTGACACCCTTCAGGAGAGATTACCAAATGCGCCGGATAGATCGTCTTCCCTTCGTTTTCGCCGTGGTTCTCTATGTCTTGGCGTGGCTGATGGGTTTTCCGATCCGTGCGCAATCGGCGCCGCTCGGGGACGTCGAATGCACGCTGATCGTCGACGCCGCAAACGGCGAGACGCTGTATCGCCAAGGGACCTGCGATCAGCGCTTCAGCCCCGCCTCGACATTCAAGGTTCCGCTGGCGCTGATCGGCTATGATGCTGGAATCCTGAGCGACGAGCATACGCCAAGCTGGGAGTACAAGGCAGAGTTCAATGCCCCGAAACGGGACCGCAAGACCGTCGACCCGACGATCTGGGGAAGGGATTCGGTCCTTTGGTTCTCACGCGAGATTACGCGCCGGCTCGGCAGCAAACAGTTGCCGGCTATGTGTCCAGATTGGACTATGGTAACACCGAAGTCTCCGGCACTGCCGGCAAGAATGACGGCCTCACCCATTCCTGGGTGAATTCTTCGCTCAAGATATCGCCGGTCGAGCAGGTCGATTTCCTGCGCAAGCTGCTGGCGCGGAAACTGCCGGTCTCGGACAAGGCCCATGCGATGACCAGCGCGATTGTCCCGACCTTCCGGGCAGGCGGCTGGACGGTGCAGGGCAAGACCGGAACGACCAGGCTCGGCGACAGCGCCGACAAGCGCTCGCTTGGCTGGTTTGTCGGCTGGGCGCAGACCGATGCCCGCAAGATCGTCTTTGCCCGCCTGGTAGTCGATACGAAACGTGCCGACACGCCAAAGGGGCTCAAGACGCGGGCGATGTTCCTGAAAGATCTGCCGAATCTCCTCAGGTGACCTACATCCGGCTTTACGGCGCCGAAAACTGCCCATAAAAGACCGCTCGCCGCCGGACGCATCCGGCTCTTACTGATGCATGTCGTAGCCCCAAAACCGCTAAGCAGTCTTGGGCGACATGCATTTCACCACCCGCGCTCGTTTGCGGGACTGGATAGGAGAATCTTATGCTGAATTCCGTTTCCCTGACATTTCCCGATGGTTCCGTTCGCGATTACGACGCGGCGATGACCGGCGCCGGCCTGGCGGAATCGATCTCGAAGTCGCTGGCCAAGAAGGCCGTTGCCTATTCGATCGACGGCACAGTGCGCGATCTTTCCGACCCGATCGGCAGATCGGGCAAAGTCGAGATCATCACCCGCGAGGACCCGCGTGCGCTGGAGCTCATCCGCCACGATGCAGCCCATGTGCTGGCCGAAGCCGTGCAGGAACTTTGGCCGGGAACGCAGGTGACCATCGGGCCGGTGATCGAAAACGGATTCTACTACGATTTTGCCCGCAACGAGCCGTTCACGCCCGACGATTTCCCGGTGATCGAGAAGAAGATGCGCGAGATCATTGCGCGCAACAAGCCGTTCACCCAAGAGGTCTGGTCGCGCGAAAAGGCGAAGAGGATCTTTGCCGACAAGGGCGAGCGCTACAAGCTTGAGTTGATCGACGCCATCCCCGAGGATCAGGACCTCAAGATCTATGCACAAGGCGACTGGTTCGACCTTTGCCGCGGCCCGCATATGGCCTCGACTGGCCAGATCGGCAACGCCTTCAAGCTGATGAAGGTCGCCGGCGCCTATTGGCGCGGCGATTCGAACAACCCGATGCTGACGCGCATCTACGGCACGGCCTGGGCCGACCAGGCGCAGCTCGAAGCCTACCAGACGATGCTGGAGGAGGCCGAGAAGCGCGACCACAGGAAGCTCGGCCGTGAGATGGACCTGTTCCACTTCCAGGAAGAGGGCCCCGGGGTCGTGTTCTGGCACGCCAAGGGCTGGAGGATGTTCCAGAACCTGGTCAATTACATGCGTCGCCGCCTCGACGAACAGGGCTATCAGGAGGTCAACGCGCCGCAGGTGCTCGACAAGAGCCTGTGGGAGACGTCGGGCCACTGGGGCTGGTACCGAGACAACATGTTCAAGGTGACGGTTGCTGGCGACGACACCGACGACGACCGGGTGTTTGCGCTGAAGCCGATGAACTGCCCCGGTCACGTCCAAATCTTCAAGCACGGGCTGAAATCCTACCGCGATCTGCCGGTAAAACTTGCGGAATTCGGCAATGTGCATCGCTATGAGCCGTCCGGCGCGCTGCACGGGCTGATGCGCGTGCGCGGCTTTACCCAGGACGATGCGCACATCTTCTGCACCGAGGAACAGCTCGCCGACGAGTGCATCAAGATCAACGATCTGATCCTCTCGACCTATGCCGATTTCGGCTTCGACGAAATCACCGTCAAGCTGGCGACCCGCCCCGAAAAACGGGTCGGCACCGACGCGATGTGGGATCATGCCGAGGGCGTGCTGCAGGACGTGCTCGACAAGATCGCCGCGCGGTCGGGCAACCGGATCAAGACGGGCGTCAATCCGGGTGAGGGCACGTTCTACGGGCCGAAGTTCGAATATGTGCTGAAGGACGCCATCGGCCGCGACTGGCAATGCGGCACCACGCAGGTTGATTTCAACCTGCCGGAACGGTTCGGCGCCTTCTACATCGGCTCGGATTCGGAAAAGAAGCAGCCGGTGATGGTGCATCGCGCCATCTGCGGCTCGATGGAGCGTTTTCTCGGCATCCTGATCGAGAATTATTCCGGCCATTTCCCGCTCTGGTTCGCGCCGCTGCAGGTGGTGGTGGCGACGATCACTTCCGATGCCGACGATTACGCGCGAAAGGTCGTCGCGCAGCTGAAGGCGGCCGGGCTGATCGCCGAGGCCGACCTGCGCAACGAGAAGATCAACTACAAGGTCCGCGAGCATTCGCTGGCCAAGGTCCCGGTCATACTGGTCTGTGGCAAGCGCGAGGCCGAGGAAGAAACGGTCAATATCCGTCGTCTCGGGTCGCGCGACCAGGAATCGCTCGGCCTCGCAGCCGCCGTGAAGCTGCTTGCCGACGAGGCGGTGACACCCGACCGCAAGCGCCGCGCGGCCTGAACCAGTCGACCAGCAACGAATGGCGGTGGAGCGATCCACCGCCATTTTTTATATTTTATATGCCTGTCACGCCGCGCGCCTATCTGGCAAATCGATCGACGTGCGCGTCGGCAACGCGCTGGCGCGACGCATGCGCAAGGCAGCTTAGAGGGGCGCGCCTCAGTCGGCGCCTTCCTCGGAATCGATGGCCGAAGCCTCGGTGGCCAGAACCTCGATGTCCTGGTTGTGCCCAGCCACCACCGTAAAATCCTTCTGGTAGATGCGGTCGCGGTTCTTGGCGATGATGGTGTAGTCGCCCTCGGCCAGCACCATCGAGGCAAAGGCGCCGACGGTTTCCTTGATCGGATCGCCGGATTCATTGAGCAACGACCAGGAGGTGTCGGCGATAGCCTCGCCGCCTGGTTCGCGCACCAGCTTCATGGTCATCTCGGCGGCACGGTGCTCGACCGTCGCTTCGGTGAGCTTGCCGGCCTCGACGCGGATGTCGGAGCGGATGACCGCGTTCACCGCGCCATAGGTCGACACGACGTGGTAGGTGCCGGCATTGAGCCGCACGACGCTGTTCGGCTCGACATCGGGTATGATGAGGGCGCGATCGCCATCGGCCGCGGCGTGGCTCTCATAGATCGAGAAGCGCAGCTTCTTCGGCGGTATGCGTACCCCGCCGGACAGCACGGCATCGAGCTTGAGGCCACCGGCATCGAGCACGAGGCTCTCGCGCTTGGCTTCCTTGCCGACGGTGATGCGCTTGGTGGCGCCGGCCCGCCCGTAGGAGGCGTGGACCAGATACGAACCCGGCTCGAGCTGGAATATGGCGGTGCCGCCATGAGCGGAGGCGACCATCGGCAGCTTGCCGTCGCTGGCCGATTCGGGTTTGAAGACGCGCCAGACGATGCCGCGCGTGATGTCGGCGCCCTTGTCGGTCAATTGCGCCGACAGCGTGATCGCCCCGCTGCTGCCCAATGCCAGCGATGTCTCGCTTTTCGGAGGCGCATAGCCCGAAATTCCGGGAAGCTTCAGCTCGCCGAGGCCGTCCACATCCTGGGCGACGGCAAGCGAAACCGGCACCATCAACAGTGCGGCAGCGAGCCATATCAGGAAAAGACGCAATGTCCCCTCAAACATGCCTTGCGTTGAAGCCCAAGGCGGTGGCAATTTCAAGGCTTAAGAGTCCGGTCGGCTTCTGCTACAGGGCTCTTTGTTCGGCGCGCCGCGCCAATGCCCAAGCCGCCCGATGTCCCGATGGTGCGCTTCAGCTCAAATTCCAGGAGACTTGCGCCCATGGCGTCGCCGATCATCGATTTTCTGCTGAGCCGAAATTCCGCGCCGATCCCGGATTTGAAAGAACCGGCACCGGGCGATGCGGAGATCGCGACGATGATCGCCGCCGCCTCGCGGGTGCCGGACCATGGCCGGCTGGAGCCTTGGCGTTTCATCCTTTATCGCGGCGAGGCCCGCATCGAGATCGGCAAGAAGCTGGCAGAACTTGCCGAACAGCGCGAAGGGCCGCTGCCGGAAGGCCGGCGCAACCAGGAATTGGCGCGCTTTTCGCGGGCACCGCTGGTCATCGGCGTGATTTCTATCCCCAGGGAAAATCCAAAGATCCCGCAATGGGAGATGTTCCTGTCCGGCGGCATGGCGGCGATGAACCTGATGCTTGCCGCCAATGCGCTGGGCTACGGCACCAACATGATCAGCAACTGGTATTCCGACGTGCCCGGGGGCAGGGCGATCCTCGGCCTGGCGCCGCATGAGCGGGTCGTCGGCTTCGTCCATATCGGCTCCTACCAGGGGCCAGCACCGGAACGACCGCGGCCCGATCCGGCAAAGCTCTATGCCGACTATTCAGGGCCGTGGGTGGGATAATTTCGGCGCGGAACAGACCCCTAAGGATCAAGCTCCGATGCCTTGGCTCGCGCCAGGAGCCGCTCTGCGAGCTTGAGATGCGGCCGGTCGTACATCTTGCCATCCATGCCAACGACGCCGGGATTTCCTGCCGCCTCGAACGCCTCGACGATCGCCAGGGCGCTTTTCACCGCTTGCGCCGAAGGCGTGAAGGCGGCGTTGATGACCGGCACCTGCGCCGGATGGATCGCCATCTTGCCGGTGAAACCGTCGCGCTCGGCCTCGGCGCATTCGGCCTCGAAGCCGGCCATGTCGCGAAAATCCGGAAAGACGGTGTCGATTGCCGCGACTTCCGCGGCACTTGCGGCAAGCATGGTCATGGTGCGGGCGAGGCGGAACACATCCGTGTAGCGGCCATTCGCGTCGCGCGTCGCGCGTGCGCCGATTGCCGCCGACAGATCTTCCGCGCCCCAGGTGACGCCGACAAGCCGCGCGCTTGCACGGGCGTAGGTCGCTGCGGCCAAGACGCCTGCGGCCGTTTCTGTGATGATCGGCAGGATCCTTATCGCTCCATCCGGCAGGCCGCCTTCGGCTTCGTGCACCCTGAGCTTGGCCGAGAGATGCTGGACATCCAGTCCGCTGTTCGACTTAGGCAGCATGATGCCGTCTGGTTTCACCGGCACGAGCGCCGCCAGATCGTCGTCGGTCAGTCCGGTCGAAAGATCGTTGACCCGAACATAGATCGCGGAGCTGGTCCGGTGCCTGTGCTCGGCGATAAAACGCGCCGCTGTGTCGCGCGCCAGACCTTTGTTCTGCGCGGCAATCGAATCCTCGAGGTCGATGATGACCACGTCGGCGCCTACGCCAAAGCCCTTCTCCAGCTTCTTTTCCGAATCGCCGGGAACGAAGAGCAGAGAACGCATCGGCTATGCCTTTTTCATCATCATGGCTTGCCTCGTGCATTTGGCAACCAGCACGTCGTTCTGGTTATAGGCGCGGTGCTCGAACTCGACGATACCGCGGTCCGGTTTCGACCTGGAATCGCGCACCGAAACCACCGTGGTCTCGACGCGAATGGTGTCGCCATGGAAGACGGGGTGCGGAAACACTGTCTCCTTCATGCCGAGATTGGCGATGGTGGTGCCGACGGTGATGTCATTGACCGAGATGCCGATCATCAGGCCCAGCGTGAACAGCGAATTGACCAGCGGTTTGCCCCATTCGCTCTTCGCCGCGAAGTCGAAATCGATGTGCAGCGGTTGCGGGTTCAGCGTCATCACCGAAAACAGCATGTTGTCGCTTTCGGTCACGGTCTTGCGCAGCGTGTGCTTGAACACATGGCCGACAACGAACTCCTCAAGATAAAGCCCGGCCATGGTCGATCTCCTCCGCTGCTTCAGGGTTGATAGGCGTTGCATATCGCGCTCGCAAGCCAGTTAACGAACATGGTGAACCGTTCGTAAACCATTTGTGCCTACGGTCTCCACCAGGGTCAGAAGCGTTCTGGCAAGGGGCGTAAGCAGGCGACATGGTCGTTTCGCATTTCCTGAAATGGATCCATACGGCGAAGGTGTCGGAGCGTGCTGCGGCGGCAAGCGCGCTGGCTCGCGCCTATGTCGACTCGGAGCTGCCTTTCGAGGACCGCTGCGCTGCCGAGGCGGCGCTGACGCTGCTGCTCGATGACGCATCGTCGAAGGTGCGGCTGGCGATCGCCGATGCGCTTTCCATGAGCCATCATGCGCCGCCGCAGATCGTCAGCGCGCTGGCCTCGGACCAGCCGGAAGTCGCAGCCTTGGTGCTGGCGCGCTCGCCGCTGCTCACCGATGCCGACCTGATCGATCGGGTTGCCGGCGGCCAGAAAGCGACGCAGAAGGTGATCGCCGACCGGCCACGCGTCTCGATGTCGGTTGCGGCGGCGATCGCCGAGATCGGCGAGCCGGAAGCCTGCGCCACGCTGCTCGCCAACAGCGGCGCCGATATCGCATCGATCAGCTTTCGGCGCATGGCCGAGCGGCACGGCCACCTGCCTCTGGTGCGCGAAGCGCTGATTGCCGACGCGCGCCTGCCCGCCGATTGCCGGCATTTGCTGCTGGTCAAAGTGGGCGAGACGCTCAAGGGCTCGCCGCTGGTGCTGGCGCTGATGGGCGCCGCCAGGGCCGAGCGCGTCATGCGCGATGCTTGCGTCAAAGCCTCCGTGACACTGATCGAAGGCACGCGTGCAGAGGAACATACCGCACTTGTCGAACATCTGCGCCTGCGCGGCGACCTGACCGCAAGCTTCGTCATCCGCACCATTGCGCACGGCAAGGTCGACTTCTTTGGCTCGGCGCTGGTCGCGCTCAGCCAACAGTCCGAGCAACGGGTGAGGGCACTGCTGGCCGGCGGGCATGACGTGGCTCTGCAGGCACTGTTCCGCAGCGCCGGGCTTACCGCCGCCACCCACGCCATCATTCTGCGCGCGCTGAAGGTCTGGCGCGAGGTCGCCAATGGCAAACGCCTCGCCGGCGTCCAGGAAGTCAGTTGGCTGATGCTGAAGGAATTGGGCGGACAGTCCGCCGAAGGCGATCTCGCCGGGCTGGTCAAATCGATCCATCTCGACGCGCTGCGCGAGAACGCACGCGGGCACGCGCTGGCGATCGCTGCTGCCTAAACCCGGTCTTTCGCGAAAAAGTCCGGAAAATCCTCAATCGCGGCGGCGATGATGCGCAGCGAGGCGGCGGTCTGCAGCATTTCGGCTGCGACGCTGCGCTCCGCGATGCCAGCTGCATACTGCCTGGCGACCGCGACGGTCGCCGTCTGCGGCTCGCCGGGCCGCCTGAACAGCAGTTCGCGTGCCAGCCCGCGCAGGAAATTGGTGATGGAAAGTGCTGTTTCAGGCGGGATCGCGGAACTTTGCTGCGCGTTGCGCAGCCGCAGGATTTCGAGGCCGACGGTAACCGCAGCTATGCCGCCGCCGAGAACCGCGTCGCCTTTCTTGCCGGCGTTCTGCAGCAGTGGCATCAACTGGTTGATCCGGTCGTAGGCAAGGCTTTCGAAGGCCGATCGCCGCGGCAGGCGGTCGTGCAGGCAAAGGCGTGCAAGATCTTCGCGCATGGTTTGCAGGATGCGGTTGACTGTAACCCAGGGGTCGGCGGGCAGCACGACGGCGAAGACGCCGATCGCCAGAAGAATGCCGACAAGGACCGCTGCCGAATTGGCGAGGAACGGCTCCGGATCGTAGGTCATGACCTGATGTGGGCTGAGGAAGGCGAGGAAATTGATCGCAAAGGCCGTTGCCACGCCGACGTAGCGCGGATTGGCCATGGCCAGTGCCGCTGGCACCAGGATCGGGACGACGAAAACCGCGAACCAGCCAAAGCCCGGCAGCGCTGGAAGTGCCATCTGCCCGACCACAAACGCGAACGGCAGGGCGAGCAACGTGCCCTCGAAGAAGTTCCATGCCGACCGGATCGGATCGGCGCGCGCGGCGAACAAGCTGGAGACAACGGCGACCAGAATGACCGTGCCCGTCGCGTCCGACCATTTCGTCGCCAGCCAGAAGCCGGCGACCAGGAGCGTGGCGATTGCTGCGCGCACGGCATTGCGCGATGCCGCACGGTAATCGCGGTGCACCACCAGCGCTGGCTGCCGGCGTTCGCGACTGGCATGAGACGGGGGAGAGCGCAGTGCATCCAGGCCGCGCAGCACTTGCTGCATTGCCTCGGCGAAGTCGGCGGCAATGGTTAGGCGGGTGACAGTGCCAGCCCAGTCAATGTCTTGCCCGGCCGCGATGTCAGGCATCTGCCGTGCCTTGCCGGCGATTGCGTCGAGCCGCGCCACCCAGGGCGCCGTATCGTCCAGCGCGCCCGGCTTGGCTACCAGTTCGCCGACAACGGCCTGCAACTCGGCGCGAACGGGGATGAGGGCTGCATTCTTCGGCGCGGCGTGGGCATGCAGCGCACGCGCCGCTGACAGGGCCGACAGAAGCTGGCCGATGGTACGCCGGACAGGATAGGCGCGGGTGGCGAGGCTCGGCCCCTCCAGCCTTGCGTAGGTGCGCATCTCGCCGAGCGTCTGGACGTCGCCGATCAGCTTGCGGTGCAGCCCGGCAAGCTTTTCCGCATCGCCGCCGGAAAAAGCGCCGTCCGCATAGGCCGCCAAGTCGAGAATGCTGCGTTTCAGTCTTGAGATGATGGCGTCGGCGGCCAGTTTCGGCAGGATCAGCCGGCTGGTCAGCGCAGCGCAGACGATACCAAGCACGATTTCCGCGCAGCGCGCCACGGCGAGATCGATGACGAGGTGCGGCTGGCCGAAAGCCGGCAGGCCGATGATCATCGCGGTGTAGCCGGCAAGCGCCGCGCCATAGGCTTCCGGATTGCGTAGCAGCGACGAGACCAGCGAGCAGATGCCGATCCAGACGGCAAGAACTGCAACCAGCAACCACGGGTTGGCATCGAAAACAGTGGTAATGCCGATCGCCGCCAGCGCGCCGGCAAGCGTGCCGAGGAGACGATAAAACCCCTTCGCCAGCACCATGCCGGCGACCGGCTGTGCGACGATGAACACCGTCATCATCGCCCATTGCGGGTGGTCGAGCTTCAGCGCATAGGCGGCCAAAATCGCGATGAGGCCGGCCGAAACGGTGCGCAGGGCAAAGATCCAGTCCGAGCGCGTCGGCCGCGTCAGGCCAGCGATCCGCGTGCCGATATCGTCCTTCAGCCGCGCCCAGGTCAAGTGCTCGTCTCCAGCTCAGAAGGCCAAGCTAGCGGCGGGAGCTCAGATATCCAGCACTTCCGTCTCGGCGAATTCCGCGCGTTCCTGGATGAAGCGGAAACGGGCCTCGGGCTTGGTCCCCATCAATGCGTCGACCGCATCCTTGGTCGCCGCCTCGGCATCGATAACGTCGACCCGCAGCAGCGTGCGCTTTTTCGGGTCCATGGTGGTTTCCTTGAGCTGGGCGGCCATCATTTCGCCCAGCCCCTTGAAGCGGCCGATTTCGACCTTGCCGCGCCCGGTGAATTCGGTGCGCAGGAGTTCGTCCTTATGCGCATCGTTGCGGGCATAGGCGATCTTGCCGCCTTGCCGGATCGAATACAGCGGCGGCACCGCCAGATAGAGATGGCCGCCGCGGACCAGGCTCGGCATCTCCTGGTAGAAAAAGGTGATCNGAAGCGATATGGGCGCCGTCGACGTCGGCATCGGTCATGATGATGACCCGGTCGTAACGCAGGTCCTCGTCGCGATATCTCGAGCGCGTGCCGCAGCCAAGCGCCTGGATGAGGTCGGATATCTGCTGGTTGGCGGCAAGCTTGTCGTTGCCGGCGCTGGCGACGTTGAGGATCTTGCCGCGCAGGGGCAGCACCGCCTGGCTGGCGCGGTCGCGCGCCTGCTTTGCCGAACCGCCGGCCGAATCGCCCTCGACGATGAACAGCTCGGCACCGGCGGCGGCATTCTGCGTGCAGTCGGCGAGCTTGCCGGGCAGGCGCAGCTTGCGCACCGCACTCTTGCGCGACACTTCCTTTTCCTGGCGGCGGCGCACCCGCTCGTCGGCGCGCGCGATCACCCATTCGAGCAGTTTCGAAGCTTCCTGCGGATTGTCGGCCAGCCAGTGGTCGAACGGGTCGCGGATAGCGCTTTCGACGATGCGGATCGCCTCGATCGTCGCCAACCTGTCCTTGGTCTGGCCGACAAATTCCGGTTCGCGGATGAACACCGACAGCATGCCCGCCGCCGAGATCATCACATCCTCGGAAGTGACGATCGAGGCGCGCTTGTTGCCGACCAGGTCGGCATAAGCGCGCAAGCCGCGCGTCAGGACGTTGCGGAAGCCGGCCTCATGCGTGCCGCCTTCGGCGGTCGGAATGGTGTTGCAATAGGAATTGATAAAACCGTCGCCGCCGAACCAGGTTACCGCCCATTCGAGCGAACCGTGGCCGCCCTGCTTCTCGCTCTTACCGGCAAACATTTCACGGGTGACCTGGAATTCGTCGCCGAGCGAGGCTTTCAGATAATCCTTGAGGCCGCCCGGAAAATGGAATTCTGCCTTGGCCGGCGTCGTGTCCTTTTCCTTGATCAGCGAGGGATCGCAGGTCCAGCGGATTTCGACACCGCCGAACAGGTAGGCCTTTGACCGCGCCATGCGGTAGAGCCGCGCCGGCTCGAAAGCAGCACCCTTGCCGAAAATCTGCTCGTCTGGATGGAAGCGGATCTTCGTGCCGCGGCGGTTGTGCACCTCGCCGAGCTGCTCCAGGCCGGTCACCGGAACGCCTCGCGAGAAGCGCTGGCGATAGAGCTTGCGCCCAATCGCGACCTCGACCTCGAGATGGTCGGACAGCGCGTTGACCACGGAAACGCCGACACCGTGCAGGCCGCCGGACGTCTCGTAAACCTTGCTGTCGAACTTGCCGCCTGAATGCAGCGTCGTCATGATGAGTTCGAGCGCCGGCTTCTTGAATTTCGGGTGCGGATCGACCGGAATGCCGCGGCCGTTGTCGGTTACGGACAGGTATCCGTCGGCGGAAAGCTCGACATCGATGAAGGTCGCATGGCCGGCGACCGCCTCGTCCATCGAATTGTCGATGACCTCGGCGAACAGATGGTGCATCGCCTTGTCGTCGGTGCCGCCAATGTACATGCCCGGGCGGCGGCGCACCGGCTCCAGCCCCTCCAGCACTTCGATATCGGCGGCACTGTAGCTCTCGCTGGCGTCGCGGGGCGCCGGCCGCTTCGCCGCCTGCACCAGCGGGTCGGCCGGGCGCGCGGCGGCGCGAGCCGGTTGCGGCTGCTTGTCCAATTTGGCGAAAAGATCGTTATTGTCGTCCATGCCGGTCCTGGATTCCGATGCTGCGAATCACCACCCGATACTGCCACGCTTTTTGCGGGCAGGCGACGGAGGTTCCTGTTACGTTCGAGGATAGAGCCTCTTACTGCAAAACCATTCGACAACCAAGCGGCGGAAATGGGTCGAAGCCTGGAGCATCGACGCTTTGTAAACCCTGTCCGAAGGTTACGCCGCAAGATTGGCTGAAAAAACGGTATTTGCGGACTGTCGCTGACCTAGAATGCAGCGGAACCCTCAAGAGGCTGTCGCTTAAGCATGTTGGATTACAGTTCGCTCCTGCTCGCGGCGGCGCTGTCGGGCACGTGCCTTAGCATCACCATGTTTGCGATCTGGTTCACCGCGCCACAGGCACGCTTTGTGCTGACGGTGGCCTGCGGCATTCTCGTGCTGGTCGCACATGTCGTGTTGTTCTGGCATTACACCAGGGATCCAAGCGCCTGGCTTTGCCAGATCGTGCTTGCGCTTCTCAGCCTCGGCTTCCTGATTCTCTGCCTGTCGGCCATGCAATATCTCGGCATAGGCGACTACAGGCGCGCCATCTTGCCGACCTTGGTTGCGATGGCTGTTTGCACAGGCGCGACGTATCTCGGATTTGATGGTGTCGGATTTATTGTCACCTACGCAACGGTAACGGCGCTGCTCTCGCTCATCGGAGCGATGTTCTGGATTGAGGGTGGTCACGATCGCCGGATATTGCTGGTCGTCTCGTTCCTGAGCGGCGTCTGTGCCCTGTCGTTCGGACTTTGCGGCGCGGTCCTGCTGGTCAAGGGCCAATGGGTGCTGGGTGTCGCGCCCGACAATTGGGCCGAGCGGGTGAATTCCGTCGTGGCCGTCGCCTGCATGACCGGGCTCGGCGCATTGACGCTCTCCCTGCACCATTTGCAGGCGCAAATCGAATTGAAGGCCGAGACGATGACCGATCCATTGACCGGGCTGATGAATCGGCGGGCGTTGACGGCACTCTACGGCGAGCGGGTCTTCGGCCCGTTCATGTCCGTCGCCATGTTCGACCTCGACCATTTCAAGAGGACGAACGACGTATTCGGTCACCCGGTCGGCGACCAGGTCCTGCGCCGCTTCGCCGGCGTCATCAGGAAGTACGCCAGAACCGGCGTCGACGCCTTCCGACTGGGCGGCGAGGAATTCGTGCTCGTCATGTCGCGGATGACGGAAGAGAAGGCCTATGACATTGCGAGCAAGATCAGCGTCGCCTTCGGCACGGAAGTCGTGGCCACCCAACTCGGTCCGTTGCGAAGCACAGTCAGCGGCGGCATCGGCTTTGGCGGAACAAACGGCACCGGTCTCGACGATGTGCTGGCCGAAGCCGACGCAGCACTCTATGCGGCAAAGCGCGCCGGGCGAAATCGCGTCGTCGTTCGGGACCGGGCGAGCAAGGCCGACGGGCCGGCCTTGCGTTCTGCCTGATTGAGGTTTCTATCTGCTTGTTAGACCCATGATCTTGTCCGAAAACCGGATTCCACTTTTCGGGATCATGATCTATTCCGCCGCACCCAGATATTCCGACAGCGGCGGGCAGGAGCAGACAAGGTTGCGGTCGCCGGCGACATTGTCGATGCGTGACACCGGCGGCCAGTATTTTGCCGCCGTGTCGGCATCGCCGGCGGGGTAGGCCGCCTCCAGGCGCGAATAGGGATGGGTCCACTGACCGGCCAACGCCTCGGCGGCGGTGTGCGGCGCATTGACTAGAGGATTGTCGGCCAACGGCCATTCGCCCTTCGCCACCTTGGCTGCCTCGCCGGCTATGGCGATCATTGCCTCGCAGAAGCGATCCAGCTCGCGCTTGGGCTCGGACTCGGTCGGCTCCACCATTAGTGTGCCGGCTACCGGGAACGACATGGTCGGTGCATGGAAGCCATAGTCGATCAGCCGCTTGGCGATATCGTCGACGCTGATGCCGGCGCTGTCTTTGAGCACGCGGGTGTCGAGGATGCATTCATGCGCAACGCGTCCGTTGCGCCCTTTGTAAAGCAGGGGGAAATGCTCGCCGAGCCGCGTCGCCACATAGTTGGCGGAGATGATCGCCGTCTCGGTCGCCTGCTTCAGGCCGGAAGCGCCCATCATGCGGATATACATCCAGGTGATCGGCAGGATGGAGGCACTGCCGAACGGTGCCGCCGCCACGGCATGGGCCGAGCCTTCGGTGATGTGGCCGGGCAGATATGGCTTCAGGTGCGCCTTGACGCCGATCGGGCCGACACCGGGGCCGCCGCCGCCATGCGGGATGCAGAAGGTCTTGTGCAGGTTCATGTGGCAGACATCGGCGCCGATATCGCCGGGACGGGCGAGGCCGACCAGCGCGTTGAGGTTGGCGCCGTCGAAATAGACCTGGCCGCCATGGCTGTGGACCAGCGCACAGAGATCGCGCGCGCCTTCCTCGAAGACGCCATGCGTCGAAGGGTAGGTGAACATCAGCGCCGCGAGATTGTGCGCATGCTCGGCCGCCTTGGCCTGCAGGTCTTCCATGTCGATATTGCCGTCCTCGGTGCAGCGCACGACGACAACGCTCATGCCGGCCATGGCCGCGCTTGCCGGATTGGTGCCATGCGCCGAGGACGGAATCAGGCAGACGGTGCGATGGCCTTCGCCGCGTGAGCGGTGGTAGCCGCGAATGGCGAGCAGGCCGGCATATTCGCCCTGGCTGCCGGCGTTGGGCTGCAGGGTCACCGCGTCGAAGCCGGTGATCTCCGCCAGCCAGCCTTCCAGCTCGTCGATCATGGCGCGATAGCCTGTCGAATGGTCAGCCGGGGCGAAGGGATGCAGGTTGGCGACATCAGGCCAGCTCACCGGCATCATTTCGGCGGCGGCGTTGAGCTTCATGGTGCAGGAACCGAGCGGGATCATGGCGCGGTCAAGCGCCAGGTCCTTGTCGGACAGCCGGCGCAGGAAGCGCATCATGTCGGTTTCCGAGTGGTTTTCGCGGAAGACGGGCTGGGTGAGAAACTCGTTGCCGCGCGGTTTTCCTGGCATGGAACTGCTGGCGGCAACGCCGGCCTTGGCGCCGAAAAGTGCTGCGATCGCCTCCAGATCGGCTTCGGTGGAGGTCTCGTCGAAGCTGATGCCGACATGGTCGGCGTCGATGACGCGCAGCAGCCGGCTGGTCTTTTCTGCGGCGGCGGCAATCGCGCCGGCTCTGCCCTTCACTTCCACGGTCACAGTGTCGAAGCGGCTGTCGCCGAGCACCGAAACGCCCGCTGCCTTGAGGCCGGCAGCCAGGCGGTTGGCCAGCGTGTGGACGCGGCCGGCAATCGCCTGCAGCCCGGCAGGGCCATGCCAGATCGCGTAGGCCGTCGCCATATTGGCGAGCAGCGCCTGTGCGGTGCAGATGTTGGACGTCGCCTTGTCGCGGCGGATATGCTGCTCGCGTGTCTGCAAAGCGAGGCGATAACCGGGACGGCCCTTGCTATCCGTCGACTGGCCAACGAGCCGGCCGGGCATCAGCCGCGTCAGCCTGTCGGAGACGGCGCAATAGGCGGCGTGCGGCCCGCCAAAGCCCATCGGCACGCCAAAACGCTGCATCGGGCCGACGGCGATGTCGGCGCCAAGCTTGGCCGGCGCATCGGTCAGCGTCAGGCCAAGCGGGTCGGCGATGAAGACGACCAGCGCGCCGGCCGCGCGGGCCTTGTCGATTGCTGCCTTGTGATTGCCGTAGACGCCGAACGTATCGGGCCAGGAGACCAGCAGGGCGGCGGTGTTGTCGTCGATCACCTCGCCGTCGACCTCGATGCCGAGCGGCTCGGCACGGGTGCGCACGACGTCCAGCGTCTGCGGGTGCGGCGTGCCGGCCAGTGCCACCTTGGTGCGCTTGTCGCGATGATGGCGCAGCGCGATGCCAACCGCTTCGGCCACCGCCGTCGCCTCGTCGAGCAGCGAGGCCGACGCCACCGGCAGGCCGGTCAGTTCTGTCACCAGCGTCTGGAAGTTGAACAGCATTTCCAGCCGGCCCTGACTGATCTCGGCTTGGTAAGGCGTGTAAGCCGTGTACCAGGCCGGGTTCTCGAACAGGTTGCGCTGGATCACCGGCGGCACGTGGACGCCATGATACCCGGCACCGATGAAGCTCTTCAGCACCGTGTTCTTTGCCATCGTCGCCGCGAGCTCGGCCAGCGCTTCCGCTTCGCTTGCGGGCGCGGGCAGGGCCAGCGGCCGGTCGAGCCGGATCGACTTCGGCACTGCCTGGCTGATCAGGGTCTCGACCGAAGGAACGCCGATCGTCGCCAGCATGGCTCTGACGTCATGGAGGCCCGGGCCGATATGGCGAGCCGAGAAGGGGTAGGGTGCTGCGGTCATCTTCCTGGTCCTGCTATCAACCAATATGGGCTTTGTAAGCGGCTTCATCGAGGAGTCCGTCGAGTTGGCTCTCATCGGCCAGCTTCATCTTCCACAACCAGCCGTCGCCGGTTGCCGCCGAATTGACGAGTGAAGGATCCGATGACAGCGCGGTGTTGGCCTCGGTGATCTCGCCGTCGACGGGCGCGTAGACATCCGATGCGGCCTTGACCGATTCGACCACCACGGCGGTGTCGCCCTTGGCCAGCTTCTTCCCCGGCTCCGGCAGTTCGACGAAGACGAGATCGCCGAGCTGCTGCTGCGCGTAATCGGTGATGCCGACCGTGGCGATGCCGCCCTCGACGCGCAGCCATTCGTGATCTTCGGTGAAATAGGTCTTTGCCATTGAAATCATCCTTTGCGGTAGCGATGGGGCGTGAAGGGCAAGAGGTGGATGTCGACCGGGATTTTCGTCCCGCGAACGTCGGCGAACAGTTTTGCGCCGGATTTGGCAAGCGGCGTCTGGACGTAGCCCATGGCGACCGGATGACCGGCCGAGGGGCCGAAGCCGCCTGAGGTGACATGGCCGGCAGGGTTGCTGTCAGCATCGAAAAGGGCAGCACCGGCGCGCACCGGCTGGCGGCCTTCCGGCTTCAGGCCGACGCGTTTTTGCGCCGGACCGCGCTCCAGGATGGCGCGCAGCGCATCGGCGCCGATGAAGGCGCCAGAGGCGCGAACCTCCTTGGGGATGGCCCACATCAGCCCGGCGCTGGCCGGATCGATCTCCGGCGTGATGTCCAGCCCGTGCAGGCACAGTCCGGCTTCGAGCCGCAGGCTGTCGCGGGCGGCAAGGCCGACCCACATCACCCGCTCGTCCTCGAGCAGCCTGGCGACGAGGTTTCTTGCATCCGCTTCCGTCAGGCCGATCTCAAAGCCGTCTTCGCCAGTATAGCCAGACCGGCTCATGAACCAGTTTTCGCGCGGCTCGATGCCGTGCATGAACACCAGCGAACCGGTCTCGATGCCGGCGCGGGAAAGGGCAGCCCACGCCTCGGGGCCCTGGATGGCCAGGAAGACGCGGTCGAGCGCGTCCACTTTTACATCGAAATCGCCCTCTGCATCGAAATTTTTGGCCAGTGCGCGCAGATGCTTTTCGTCGGCGGCGGCGTTGCCGGCATTGGCGACCATCATGAAGCGCTCGGCGCCGAGCCTAGTGACGATCAGATCGTCCAGAATGCCGGCCGCCTCGTTGAGGAAGAACGTGTATTTGGACTGGGAAACCTCAAGCGCGCCGGCATCGAACGGGCAGGCGCGGTTCAGAAGCGCTGCTGCGCCCGGGCCGCTGATTTCGAACAGCTTCATGTGCGAGATGTCGAACAGGCCGGCATGCTCGCGGCTATGAAGGTGCTCCTTCATCACGCCGGCCGGGTAGGTCAACGGCATCGACCAGCCGGCGAAGGCGCCGAAGCGCGCACCGGCTGTCATGTGCAGATCTTCGAGGGGGAGGTGTTTGGTGTCGTCGCCCGTCATGTCATCTCCAGAGTCGCACGCAAGCGGCCGCGAATGGCGACCAGTCCGTGCCCCTCTGTCTGAAGCCTGAGAGACTCGCGCCCCGTAACTCTGTCGGCAGCGCTTACACCTTCGGCGCGGGGGCAAGCCCCGACTTTCCAGAGTGTCTTTCCCGTCTACGGTTCTTTTGCCTGAGAGATTTCGGGCGATTTCCCCTTCGGCGGCAGCTCTCGCTGCTCTCTCCCGCAAACAGGTAGGACTCGGTCAGGAGCCCTCGACTCGTCATCCATAGCCCGTGGACGACACCTTGTCACCTGCCGGCGACATTTTTACAGCCAAGTCTTCTGCGGGCCTTCTTTACAGGCAAGCCTTCGCTAACCACGCCGCTTGCCGGTTTCTCAAGACCTTGCCGATATACCGCATAAGGGCCGGCAATTACCGGCGGCGGGCGGGGAAGAAAATGGGCGAATTGATCATGAGCGCGCCGGTGGCCGGACTGACCTCGAAAAATCGGATCACGGCGGAAGACGTGGTCATGCTGCGCGGCGAAGTGTTCGGCGACGGCGTGGTAACGCGCGGCGAGGCCGAGGCGCTGTTTGCGCTGGATGCAACGGCGAGGGACAAATGCGCAGAATGGCTTGAGTTTTTCGTCGAGGCCGTCACCGATTTCATCGTCCACCAGGAAAAGCCGGCGGGCTATGTTTCGCAAGACAATGCCGACTGGCTGATCCGGACGATTTCGCGCGACGGCATGGTCGACAGCCAGACCGAACTCGAGCTGCTGGTGCATGTGCTGGAAGTTGCCAAATCATCGCCGAGCACGCTTTCCAGCTATGCGCTGGAGCAGGTCGCTCATGCGGTCGTGGACGGCAAGGGGCCGCTGATGACCGGCGGCAGGCTTATCCCTGGGTCGATTGCCAAGGCTGAGGTCGAGCTGTTGCGCCGCATCCTTTACGCCTACGGCGGCGATGGCAACATCGCCATCAGCCGCGCCGAGGCCGAGGTGCTGTTCGAGATCAACGAGCGGACAGCGGCGGGCGACAACGATCCGTCCTGGAACGATCTGTTCGTCAAGGCGATCGCCAATTTCGTCATGTGTTCGGCCGGCTACGAACCGCCGGTGCGCGACGTGGCGCTGCGCCGGGATTCGTTCTACGAGCAGGCCGATCCGGAGATCGGCGGTTTCTTCAGCCGTATGGTGTCGGGTGGCCTGTCCGGCATCATGGAAGCCTATCGCTCACCGGGCGATATCGAAGCCGAATGGGAGTCCAAGAACAAGGCAGCCGAGGCACTGGCCCGCCGGGCCGAGACGGTCGATGCCGGCGAAGCGAAGTGGCTTGCTGAACACATCGGCGACCGGCCGCTGCAGGAGAACGAGCGTGCGCTGCTGACGCTGATCAAGCACGCCTCGCCGGAAATCCATCCGGCGCTCAAGCCGCTGATCGACAAGGTTGCGTGAGCCTTTTACGAGCAACCGAGCGTCACTGCCAACCCTGAAGCGATGCGAACGGACAGGCAGCCAATTAACTGGACAGGCTCAAGTGCATCTCTAGCGACTGATTACAGCCGACGGCAGCGCATTAACCTTTCCGAGGACAGGCAACATCAGCCAGGACCGGTAGACAGCCCTTAAGCGACAATGTCCTGAATCAGGCGCGCGAGTGGGGCTTCGTCGCCGGAAAAGCTTGAGATCATGGCCTTCATGACCCGATCGCGATCCAGTTCGTCATCGTCGAAACCATGGCCGGCGTTGTCGGCTAATATCGCCAGAAACGCCAGCTGAGTGCGGCCGTTGCCTTCTCGGAAGGGGTGTATCGCATTGATCTCAGCGAGAACGTGTGCTGCGCCAGCTGCAAAGACCTCGGCTGATGTACTGGAATAATGGCCGGCGGCTGAGAGTTCTCCGAAAACCCGCTGCATCTCGGCATCGATGTACTCGGGGTAGCAAAACCAGTTACCGCCCTTGCCGATGCGGATGGTGCGCGGTTCACCGGCCCACGCATAGACGTCCTGAAACAGGTGACGATGCAGTGCCAGATAGTGCGGATAATCCAGATCACCAGCTGGAAAAGCCTCATCGGCCCGGGTCAGAAACAGAGCGAGCTCAAACTCGTCGAGTTCGGACTGATCATGAATGTCGAGGAGGTTGCGAAGGACAGTCGTGCCCGGATAGCACAGAGGATCGGATTCTGCGGCATAGACCAAGGTCCGCTACTTCTTGCGCGCCTGTTCTTTGATGAGCTTGCGTCGCTCATCACCGCTCAGCCCACGCTGCGAGCTTTGCTCAAGGATATGCCCCATGCGTGGACTTAGCTTCATACCTTCGACGGCGCTGATTTTGGCGCCTCGACTGCTCGTCAGGACATAGTGTCCGCTCTTTGGCGAGCGATCTAATTTGGGGGAACGACTTTTCATCTGGCAACGCTAGCACATGCCGGCCAAGGGGACCAAAGCGAATTTTGCGGCCGTGAAACAGCTGAATCCGACGATCATGGAGCGAGCGCGCCACTGTCGCTGAAATACGGTCGCTGATCGACAAGGTCGCATAAGCAGTCGCGCGACCCTATTGCTTGGCGGGCTCCGGCTTGGCGCTGGTGTCGAACCGCGACATCCATTTGAAGCTGCCGAACCAGTAGCGGCGCACGCCGCCAATGGTGCCGTCGGCGGTGCGCGCGCCGATCCAGTTGTTGACGTATTGGATGAGGCGGACATCGTCCGGGCGCATCGCAAACGCTTCCGGCGTCCGCAACAGCGGGCCGCCCACCATCGTCAACTTCGCGTCATAGAGCCTGGCGGCCATCTGCGGCGTCGGCGACGTCGCGACCATCGCCTGTGCGTCGCCGCCGATGATCGCGGCGAAAACATCTGAGGTATTGTCGAAAGACAGGATGGTCGCCTTGGGAAAAGCTTCCTTCGCGGCGGCTTCATCGGTGGAATTGGACAGCACGGCGATCTTGTATCCCGGCGCCGCCACTGCCTTTCCCGGCCTTTTCCCAAGGCTGGCGATCGTCGCAACCATACGGATATCGGCGGTACCGGTCTGGTTGGAGAACACCACCTCGCGTGCGCGTTCCGGCGTGCTGGCGTAGCCCGCCGCGATCATGTCGAAATCACCCTTGAGCAGTCTTGTCTTGAGGTCGTTCCAGGGCACCTCGACCAGCTTCAGGTCGACGCCGAGATCAGACGCCAGCGCACTGGTCAGGTCGACATCATAGCCGGCGAACTTCCCGTCGGCCTTCTTGAGGATCCATGGCGGGTTGAGCGCCACGCCGATCGTCAGTGTCTTCTGGTCGATGATGCGCTTGAGGCTGTCGTCCGCCCGGGCTGGCAGCAGCGACAAAGCCAACCAGGCAGAAAGGGCAAGTATAGTTGTGGCGATCATCCTAGCGCGCATTAATATAACCTCGCTGAGCCCGTCCGGTTGTCAGATTTACACAGAGGTGCCATTCTGTCGATAGCGGACCCTGATGGAGAGTTGCGATGTCGACACGGATGACGGTTACCGGTTCGATGATGTTCCTGGTTTGCATCCTGGGCAATCCGGCGAAGCTTTCGCTGCTGCCGGCGGCAGCGCAGGCTGCGGGGGCAAAACGCGTGGTCTGCTCCAGCGCCGATTACCGCTATTCCTATTGCGGGGTCGATACGCGCCGCGGCGTGCAGTTGACCTCCAGGCTGTCGAAGGCGCGTTGCGTATACGGTAGAAGCTGGGGCTATGACGGCGGCGGCATCTGGGTCGACAATGGTTGCTCGGCCGAATTCGCAGTCGCCGGCCCCAACCGCAATCCCTCTGCTGGCGACGTCGCCGCAGCCATTATCGTCGGCGGCGTGGTAGGCGCCATTCTCGACAACGGCAATTCGCATCGCCATCATTCCGATAATTACTATCCGAAGCCGCGCCCGCGCCGTTACGACCAATCGATCGATCCGACGCCGCAATTCGACAATCAGGGCAACCCCAACTTCGATACCCACGGCAACTACCAGGGACCGCACGGGCTGGGCAAGCTTGTCACCCCTGACGATAATCCTGACCTGAATCCGGCCCTGCGCAGCGACGGCGACGACAGCGACGACGACAGTTAGATGAAGCTTGGGTCAGGTTTCGGTCAGATGCCGCCGTACCAGTCGTAGCCATTGTCCTCCCAATAGCCGCCTCTGCCGCCGCCGAGATTGGCGAAGCCGTCGACCAGCTCGATCTTGGAGAGGTATTTCGGCATCTTGTAGCCGAGCTGGCGCTCGACGCGGACGCGCAGCGGCGCGCCGTTTTCGACCGGCAACGGCTTGCCGTTGAGGCCATAGGCAAGGATCGTCTGCGGATGACGGGCATCGACCAGGTCGATCGAGCCGTAATATTTGATATCGCCGGCCAGGCTGCGGTCGATCGTATCGAGGCAGTGGAACATGACGTAGCGCGCTTGCGGCTTGACCACTGCCTGGTCGAGCACCAGCGACAGCGGCGTGCCGGTCCATTTGGCAATGCAGCTCCAGCCTTCGACGCAGTCGTGGCGGGTGATCTGGGTGCGGCTCGGCATGTTCATCAGCTGCTCGCGGCTCAGCGACAGCGGTTTTTCGACGAGGCCTGAAACCTCCAGCCGCCAGTCGGCGAAATCGCTGGCGAGCAGGCCCTTGTAGAAATCGTCGTCCGGTGCGGTGACACCGTTCGGCCGCTGCGGCTGGCGAATGTCGGCCTCGGTGAACTCCGGCGCCAGCGCGTCACGGCCGGCAAGCAGTCGCTGCGCCCGCCAGGTCAGGCCATTGGCGCTTTCGAGGAAGCTGCGCAGGCTGTCGCCGACGCCAAGCTGGCTGTCGAAGGCGTCGCAGCCCGACAGCATGATGCCGGAAAGGCCGAGGCTGGCCGAGGTCAGGAACTTTCTTCGGCTTATCTGTAGCTTGGAGCTGATCTCGAATTTCGCCATGTCAGGCACTCCTCTCTGGCGCATTGTCGCCATGCGCCGGCGGGTCGGTTCGGTACCACCCGGTGATGATGGAGCGCAGCTCGTTGATCGGGCCGGCGGCCAGGATCATCAGGATGTGGATAATGAAGAAGGCGACGAGCAGCAGCATCACCGTGAAATGAATGGTGCGCGCCGTCTGTCGGCCGCCGAGCACGTCGTTCAGGAATGGCAGCACCGAATCCATGCTCGGCGACATGGCAAGGCCGGTGATGATCATCAGCGGCAACAGCACGAACAGCACGCCGCCATAGGCCATCTTCTGCAGCGTGTTGTAGTCGCGCGTGTGATGGAACCTGAGCTTGGCGTGCTCGACAATGTCTCGCGGCAGGCGCCTGAAATCATCGAGGCGCGGGGCAAGATCGCGGCGCAAATGGCCGTTGATCAGGCTGGCGACCAGCCAGACCAGCAGCGTGGTGGTCAGCACCCAGGCAAAGAAGAAATGAACGACGCGCGCGGTGCCGAGATCGTAATAGGAAGGGATCGTCGCCCAGGACGGGAAGGCACGGGAGGTCTCCTGGCCGGCCGGACCCGACCAGCCGAGCACGCCAGTGGTATCGAAGCGCTTGCCGAAGATTTCGGTATAGCCGCGCGGGCCAGTCGCCGTATTCTCGGCGCCAATGGCGAAGACGGTGTTGTTGTAGCCAAAACCCGACTCCTTGCCGATGTAGAGCTGCGGGCGGGCGTTGAAGATCTGCAGGCCGGAAAGCAGCATGAAGAACAGCGCGATCGCCCACAGCCAATGCGTCAGCCGCGTCCAGCGCGACTGGCGATAGATCAGCGTCGCATCACTCGGCGCGGCGGTATCTGCTCCGGCGGCTTGGTTTCTGGCAAGCGATTCCATTTGTTGTTCCCTCCGGCCGCGCGTTCGTCGCGGCCTCGTCAGATCTCTTCTCCTCCCAATACGTCGCCAGCCTAAGCGATGTTTCACCCGATCACGGATTTATTACGGACTGCCGAGGCTGACGGCGAGGTTGACCGCGGCTGCCACGATGACCGTGTTGAAGAAGAACGACAGGATCGAGTGCACAAGCACGACACGGCGCATTTGCGAGGTCGTGATGTTGGTGTCGGCGGTTTGCGCCGTCATGCCGATCACCGTGGCGAAATAGAGGAAATCCGAGCCTTCCGGCCGCTTGCCGCCCGGGAAGTCAAGGCCGCCGACCGGAATTTTCTTTTTTGTGTCGCCATCCATCGCATCGCCGTCCAACCAGTAGAGATGCGCGTAGTGAAGTGCCGCCATCGCATGGATGGTCAACCAGCCAAGCGGGATAGACAGCAGCGCCACCGTAAGCTCGACGGTGTCCGCGCTCTTCTCCCTGTTGATCAATTGAAACAACGAAATGATGGCAATAGCGACGACAATCAGCGTGACCGCGAAGATGGCCAGTACCGGCAGGTCCGTGTCGCCTGCATTCCTGCGCAGATAGCTGCCGGTAAGCCGCGGCATGTGGGCGATGACAAGAACGAGATAGGCGGCAAAGAACACATTGGCGCCGATCGAATAGGCAAGCGGCGCACGCCAGACCAGCGCGGCGCCAAAGGCTGCCACGCCGATGCAGGCCGACACCGCGAACGGCGTGTGGCGTCGCATGGGCATCTTGGTCGGGGTACCGGTCGCCATGGCCTTCAGTCCGCTGACGCGGATTTCAGCGCCCGCCGTAGGATGCGGTCAAGCTCGCCGAGGAACCGCGAGCGATCCTGCGGCGCGAAGCTCGAATTGTAGCCCTTGCTTTCGCCGGTTTCGCGCAGATGCTGCTTGAGATCGCGCATTGCAATCGCCATGCCGATCGTTTCGGGCGTAAACGGGCGTCCGGTCGGACCAAGTACGTGGGCGCCAAGCGCCACAGCGCGGGCGGCAAGCGGGATATCGGCGGTCACCACAATGTCGTTGGACCGGGCATTTTCGACGATCCAGTCGTCGGCGGCATCGGCGCCCTTGGAGACGACGACATTGCGGATCATCGGATCGCGCGACGGACGCAAGCCGCCATTGGAGACGAAGGTGACGACGATGCCGTGCCGCTCGGCGACTTTTTCGACCTCGGCCTTCACCGGGCAAGCGTCGGCATCGACGAGAATAGCAGGTGCGGGCATCGTTGTTCCAAATGTGAAAGAGCCGGGCGGCGTCGCCCGGCTCGATCGATGATAGTCGAGCGGCTACTAGGCCGGCAACGCGCCGGATCTCTTGGCCGTCCAGGTGGCGATATAGTCCATCAGTCCTGGATTGAGGCAATCATAAGGTTCGAGCCCGATCGACTTCAGCTGTGACCTTATGCCGTCCATGCGGCTCGGATCGACACCGGACTCGATGATCGAAGAGACAAAGGCGGTGAAGCCCGGCGGNGCGCCTTCCGGCTTCCAGCATTTGGTGCAGCCGCAGGCATGGTTATGGGCGATCTGGCCCTTGACCTTCACCTTGACCGGGTTGCTGGTGCAGGCGCAGACCAGCGTGCCGCCGGCAAAGTCGGCCTTTTGCCTGGGCAGTCCATTGTCGATTTTCGGATGCAGTTTTTCCGGCATTTTTGTCTCCTCCCTGGTTCTATGCTGGTTCCGTTTCGATTACCGCTTCATTCTCCATACGGTGTTCTTGCTTGACGCGCTCTACCACCTTGAGCGCCTTACTCAGATATGTATCGCGCACGAGAAACGATATTTCTTCTCTGCCGCGGTCGATCTCATCGAGGTCGATGCGAACGCGGTTGTTATTCCTAAGCGCTACCCAAAGATGTTCGCCGAATTGCCAGCTCTGCATACTGAGCGACTCGCCGAAATTCGGATATCGGATCCGAACCCGGATCAGTACCTCCTTCAATAGACTACCACGCTCCTGATCGACTTGCCTTCATGCATCAGGTCAAAGCCCTTGTTGATGTCCTCGAGCTTCAGCGTGTGGGTGATCATCGGATCGATCTCGATCTTGCCGGCCATGTACCAGTCGACGATCTTCGGCACGTCGGTGCGGCCGCGCGCGCCGCCGAAGGCGGTGCCCATCCAGGTGCGGCCGGTGACCAGCTGGAACGGCCGCGTCGAGATCTCCTGGCCGGCGCCGGCAACGCCGATGATGACCGACTTGCCCCAGCCGCGATGCGACGATTCTAGCGCCTGCCGCATGACTTTGGTGTTGCCGGTGCAGTCGAACGTGTAGTCGGCGCCGCCGATCTGGTCGGCGCCGCGCTTGGTCATGTTGACGAGATGAGCCACGACATCGCCGTCGATCTCCTTCGGATTGACGAAATGCGTCATGCCGAATTTCTCGCCCCATTCCTTCTTGTCGTTGTTCAGGTCGACGCCGATGATCATGTCGGCGCCGGCAAGGCGCAGGCCCTGGATGACGTTGAGGCCGATGCCGCCGAGGCCGAACACGACGGCGGTCGCGCCTTGCTCGACCTTGGCCGTGTTGATCACCGCACCGATGCCGGTGGTGACGCCGCAGCCGATGTAGCAGATCTTGTCGAACGGGGCGTCGGCATTGACCTTGGCCACCGCGATCTCGGGCAGTACGGTGAAATTGGAGAAGGTCGAGCAGCCCATATAGTGGAACAGCTTGTCCTTGCCGATCGAGAAGCGCGAGGTGCCGTCAGGCATCAAGCCCTGTCCCTGCGTGGCGCGGATGGCGGTGCACAGATTGGTCTTGCGCGACAGGCAGGACGGGCACTGCCGGCATTCCGGCGTGTAAAGCGGGATGACATGGTCGCCCTTCTTGACCGAGGAGACGCCCTTGCCGACGTCGACGACGATGCCGGCGCCCTCATGGCCGAGGATCGCCGGAAACAGGCCTTCCGGGTCGGCGCCCGACAGCGTGAACTCGTCGGTGTGGCAGATGCCGGTTGCCTTGATCTCGACCAGCACCTCGCCATCACGGGGACCTTCNGCGTGAACTCGTCGGTGTGGCAGATGCCGGTTGCCTTGATCTCGACCAGCACCTCGCCATCACGGGGACCTTCAAGGTCGACCTCCATGATCTGCAGCGGCTTTCCGGCGGCGACGGCGACAGCGGCGCGCGTTTTCATCAGGCAATCCTCCCATGACGACCCATAGAGTTTCTCATTCCGCCATTGCTGCGGATGATCTCGGAGTCGAAGACCGCAACACGCTCATTCACCGCCGTATCTCCGCGAAAAGCCATAGGACTAAAGCAGAAACGTAAGTCCACTTGCAGGGCTTTGATAAATCTTGTGGCGTCCACTAAGCTCATTGTGGGCACCTTGAATTCGCGCTGGTCCGGGAACAATCGGACTTTAGTGCAAGAATGGGCAGTTTTATCGATGACGAGCGCGGTGCCAGGCACTCTCGCGGCCTTTTTGTGCTTTTTTTTCCAGACCGCCAACGTTACAGGCGTGATGGCCCAGGAAGTGACCGGCAAGCAACCGGTCGCAGCCGACAGGCCGGAAAGAAAGATAACCGAAATCAGAATAGGTTATTTGCGGGCCTACGCGCCGCAACTGGCGCTTTCCCTGCTGGACCTGCCGCCACGCGACGAAGGTGTCGCCGGCGCCAATGTGGCTATCGGCGATAACAACACGACAGGAAAGTTCCTCAGCCAGAAATTCAGCCTCGACATAGCCGAGGTCAAGCCGGACGCCGACGCGGTTCAGGCGTTCAACGATCTGATTGCCAAAGGTGACCGCTATGTTGTCGCTGACCTCTCGGCCAGGCAATTGCTGTCGATCGCCGACATCGCCCGCGACAAGGGCGTTCTGGTCTTCAATGTCGGTGCCACAGACGACAGCCTGCGCGAGGAAGACTGCCGCATAAACATTTTCCATGTGGCGCCGACACGAAGCATGCTGGCTGACGCGCTGGCGCAGTATCTCGTGATAAAAAAATGGCCGAATTGGGTGCTGCTCTATGGTTCGCATGAGCGGGATCATCTCTATGCGGCCGCGTTGCGCCGCGCGGCGGCTCGCTTCGGCGGTCAGATCGTCGCCGAGAAGGAGTTCAAAGACACTGGCACGGCGCGCCGCACCGACACCGGCGCCACGCAGATACAGCAGCAGATTTCCGTGTTCACGCAGGATCTGCCGGAGCATGACGTGGTGCTTGTCGCCGATGAGAGCGAGGTGTTCGGAACCTATGTGCCCTACCGCACCTGGACACCGCGGCTGGTCGCTGGCACGGCCGGTCTTGTCGCATCGTCCTGGCATCCCGCGAGCGAGCAATGGGGTGGCATTCAAATGCAAAGCCGTTTCCTGAGGACGACCGGCCGGCGAATGCTGTCCAAGGATATGTCGGCCTGGACGGCGGTGCGGGCGGTGGGCGAAGCCAGCACACGGACCAATGGCGACGATCCGAAGAAGATCAGCGACTACATCCGCTCGGACGATTTCTCGGTCGCCGCCTTCAAAGGACAGAAGCTGACCTTCCGCAAGTGGAACCATCAGCTTCGCCAGCCAATCCTGCTCGGCGACACCAAATCCGTGGTCTCGACATCGCCACAGGAGGGTTATCTTCACCAAATCTCCGAGCTCGATACGCTCGGCGTCGATCAGCCGGAAACGAAATGCGTCCTTAAGTAGAACCAATCGGGAGGAATTTTCGTGCAGAGACGAGCTTGCGCACTCGCCATTCTCGGCTTCATGGCCAATCCGGCGTGGGCTTACACCGTTTATGTCTCCAACGAGAAAGACAATACGATAACGGTCGTCGACACGGCGACGATGCAAGTGGTGAAGACCGTCGAAGTCGGCCAGAGGCCGCGCGGTATCACCATCTCGCATGACGGCAAGTTCATCTATTTGTGCGCCAGCGATGACGATACGATCGAAATCATCGATTCCGCGACGCTGCAGATCGTTGGCACGCTGCCATCAGGCCCCGATCCCGAACTGTTTGTGCTTTCGCCCGACGGCAAGACGCTCTACGTCGCCAACGAGGACGACAATCTCGTCACCGCGATCAACATCGAGAGCAAGCAGGTCATGACCGAGATTCCCGTTGGGGTGGAGCCTGAAGGCATGGCCGTCAGTCCCGATGGCAAAACCATGGTCAACACCTCCGAAACCACCAGCATGGCGCATTTCATCGACACCGACAGCCATGAGGTGACCGACAACGTCCTGGTCGACACGCGTCCGCGCTTTGCGCAATTCAAGCCCGACGGATCACAGATCTGGGTCAGTGCCGAAATCGGCGGTACCGTCAGCGTCATCGACAGTCTCAAACGCGAGGTGGTGAAGAAGATCCAGTTCGCGATTGCGGGACTGCGGCCCGAAACCATCCAGCCGGTCGGCATCGCAATCAGCGCGGACGGCAAGAAAGCCTATGTCGCGCTCGGCCCAGCGAACCACGTCGCCGTCATCAACACCGAAACCTACGAGGTGGAAAAATACATCCTGGTCGGCCAGCGCGTCTGGCATCTCGACTTCACCCCCGATCAGAAGACGCTGATCACCACCAACGGCAATTCCAACGACATCACCTTCATCGACACGGCGACGGACGAGCCGGTTCAATCGGTTACGGTGGGCCAGCAGCCTTGGGGCGTGGCCATATCGCCCCACTAGACCGCAGCAATGATCAGGGAGGCCGACGTGATGACTATTTGCCGCGGGGATGTTGCAAGTGCACTAGATGACCAGCGCGCCCCGAAGGAGCCAGCGGCATGCAGCATGTGAGGACAAGCGGAGCTGGAGAGGAGGTGGCAGCGCTCGATGTTGCCGGCATCAGCCATTCCTATGGTCCGAAGCGAGCGCTCCAGGACGTCTCATTCTCGATCGCGCCGGGAACTTTCACCGTTCTGCTCGGCCTCAATGGGGCCGGCAAGACAACTTTGTTCTCACTGATCAGCCATCTTTACGGCACCCGCCGCGGATCGATCCGCATCTTCGGCCATGACGTCAGCCGCGCTTCGGGCGAAGCGCTCAGGCGTGTCGGCATCGTATTCCAGGCACGCACGCTCGACCTCGACCTCAGCGTCCACCAGAACCTCTCCTACCACGCCTCGCTGCATGGCATTGGCGGACACCAAGCCCGGCAGCGCATTGCCGCGCTGCTCGATACAGTCAACATGCAGGGCCGTCAGCATGACAAGGCACGCAGTCTTTCCGGCGGCCAAATGCGGCGCATCGAGATCGCGCGGGCGCTGCTCCACCGCCCTTCCCTGCTGCTGCTCGACGAGGCGACGGTCGGTCTCGACATCCAGTCGCGTGCGGGCATTTTGGCCACCATCCGCAAACTCGTCGAAACCGAGGGCATCGGTGTGCTGTGGGCGACGCATCTGATCGATGAGGTCGAAGACGGCGACCATGTCGTCGTGCTGCGGCAGGGCGACCTGGTTGCCAAGGGTAAGGTGGCCGATGTCGTTGCGACGAGCGGTGCCAGTTCGATCCGCGACGCCTTTTCCAGGCTCAACCGCATCGAAACAAGCGGCATCGCGGAGATGTCGCCATGAGCGCTCCCGCAATGCCCCCAAAAGTCGCCGCCCTCACGCCGGTGAAGTTCGAACAGTTTGGGCTCCACCACTACCTCGTTTGCCTCAAAGGGATCGTCGTGCGGGAGTGCCTGCGCTTCCTGCATCAGCGCGAGCGCTTTATATCCTCGCTGGTTCGGCCGCTCGTCTGGCTGTTCATTTTTGCCGCCGGATTCCGGCAGGTGCTCGGCGTATCGATCATCCCGCCCTACAAGACCTACGTGCTCTACGAGGTCTACATCACGCCGGGCCTGTGCGGCATGATTCTGCTGTTTTCGGGCATGCAGTCTTCGCTGTCGATGGTCTATGATCGCGAAATGGGCAACATGCGCACCCTGCTGGTCAGCCCCTTCCCGCGTTGGTTTTTACTGATCTCGAAGATGCTCGCCGGTGTTGCCGTGTCGATCGCGCAGGTTTACGCGTTCCTGATCGTTGCCTGGTTCTGGGGCGTCAAGGCGCCGCCGCTTGGCTATCTCACCGTGCTGCCGGCGCTGTTCCTGTCAGGCATGATGCTGTGCGCGCTCGGCATGCTTCTGTCCTCAATGATCAAGCAGCTCGAAAACTTCGCTGGCATCATGAACTTCGTCATCTTTCCCGGTTATTTCGCTTCTCCGGCACTCTATCCCTTGTGGCGTATCCAGGAGGCTAGCCCCCTGCTCTACAAAATCTGCCTCGCCAATCCATTTACTTACGCCGTCGAACTGATCCGCTTCGCCTTCTACGGCCAGGTTGACTGGCTGTCGCTGGGCGTCGTTGCCGGCTGCACGCTGCTGTTCCTTGCCGCCGCCATCATCGCCTACGACCCTTCGCGCGGCCTGATGACCCGCAAACAGGACACGGGAGGAAATGCCTGATGGCGCGAATGATCCATGTTCGCGGTCTGGCTCTGGTCGCCATGCTCACGCCGGGCGTCAACGCCATGGCAGCCAACCCCGATCCAGACTGGCCCTGCATGCAGCGCAAGGTGCCGCAACTCTCGCTCGGCCAGATCTGGAGCGGACTGGACCTTCCTTCAGCCGCGAAGGACTGGTCGAAGGACCCCACCATCTCCGCCCTGATCGAGGAAGTGGCAGCTCGCCGGATGCCGATTGCGGAAGCTCAAAAGAAGATCAGGGATTTCGCGGCCTCCTTGCCGGCCGAGCAACTTGCACCCAAAATGGCGATGATGGTGCAAGGCATGTTCGACCACCTGGACGCCGAGCGCTCGCAGGTGATCTCCGGCATTTCCCGCTACGCCCACAAGCAGCTCGAAATGGCCGCCGCGTTGCGCAAGGAAGCGTCCGATGTCGATGCATTGCGGGCAAAGCCGGATGCAGATCCCGAAGAGATCGATCGGCGAACCGAACAGCTGAAATTCGCAACGCGAATTTTCAATGAACGCGTCCAATCACTGACCTACGTCTGTGAAGTGCCGACGATAATCGAGCAGCGGCTTTATCAATTGTCCAAGGCCGTCTCGGAAACGCTCGCCGCGAAGAAATAGAACCTCATTCGATCTTCGCGGCGGATATCACGATCCACGGCCGGGCAGCACGCGCCAGCGCTGAACGAAATAACCGGGATGCGTCTCGATCCACTGGGCTACCAGCGATTGCGCCTGCATGAAGGCGGTCCCGGGATTCATCGCCAGGCCGTCCACCATCTGTTCGCGTTGTTCACAGGTCTGCGGCACATCCGTCAGGCAGACCATCATAACGAGCGTGTAAAGCATTACCCCTTGTCCCCATCGATTCCCGAACCCCATGCCCGGGAGTTTCCGTGATACCGACCAGTCTGCAGGGATCGCACATACGGATCACTTACGGGTGTGAAAGGAACGTGGCCCCCGCTCTTTCGCGCCGCAATATAACATGGCGCTAATCTAACGCCAACGACCGCAGGGCTCGGTCGCGGACGCGCGCGCATCGAAGATGCGCGTCCGGCTGTGCCAGTGCCAAAAAATGTGAACTCCTGGAACGCGCTCTCGCATGGGCTCGACCGAAACAGGAATATCATTGTTGTCGACCTCAGACCGGCAGTCCGTTCTGCTTTCGCAGGCTCTTGTCGAAAGCGGATGCGGGGACGAAACGGCGCAGGAAACTGACCTGGCGCGCCATTTTTCCAGCCGCATAGCGCCCCTTCGGAGCGGGATCGGTCGCAGCCACCAAAACGGTCCTGGCCACCACTTCCGGCGCATCGCCTTTTTCCATCGCTTTCCGCACAGCTGCATTCATGCCGGCGCGCGCAGAGTCATAGATGTCAAGCAACTGATCCGGCCTGGCGAGATTTTCTTCAAATGAGGTGCGGGTATAGGCGGGCTCCACCAACACGACGCGAATTCCGAAAGTACGCAGTTCGTGGTCGAGCGATTCGGAATAGCCCTCAACGGCATGCTTGGTCGACGAATAAAGCGCGAAATAGGGAGCTGGAATGAACCCCTGCACCGAGCTCAAATTGACGATTCTGCCCTTGCCTTGGCGGCGCATTGTCGGCAACACCGCTTTGGTTACTCGCATAACGCCAAAGACGTTCACGTCAAACAACGACTTGGCCTGGGCCATCGAGGACTCCTCCGCGCCACCAAGCAGGCCAACGCCGGCATTGTTGACAAGCAGGTCGATGCGCCCGGTCTCGGCCAGCACGTCCTGGACAAGTTTCGCCACGGAAGTGTCATCGGTTACGTCACAGGCCAGCATGGTAACGCCATCGGATCGGTCGACGACCGCGCGACGGCTGGTTCCGAACACGCGAAAGCCCGCGTTCTGCAGGGCTTTGGCCGTTGTGTGCCCGATACCGCTGGATGCCCCCGTCACCAGGGCGACGCCTAGATTGGTCTTGTTCATGGAGGTCACTTCTTTCTTCGTTTTGGATTGGCGTGGGAGAAGCACGACAGGTCGGAGCGAAAGGCGTCAATCATGAGCGCCTCCGGTACTCGCGCCGGCCAGATCATCCGTCCAGCGCCGGAACAGCGCGCTGGCATTAACGCCTCCGAAGCCGAAGCCATTGGAGATTGCATAGCCCATCGCCATCGGCCGGGCCCGGTTTGCGACGAAGTCGATCCCGTCGCCGGCCGGATCGGGAGCGCTCAGATTGAGGGTCGGCGGTGCCATCTGATCCCTGAGCGCCAGGATTGCGAAGATTGCTCCGAGCCCGCCGGCGGCTCCGAGCAGGTGTCCGGTCGCCGATTTCGTTGCACTGACAGCTATCGCGAAATCGCGCCCGAACACGCTCTTGATCGCTTCGATCTCACCCAGGTCGCCCACCGGCGTGGAGGTCGCATGGGCATTGAGATGACGAACCTCGCGGGGCGAAATCCCTGCTTGGGCGATTGCGATCTCCATGGCCCGGCGCGCACCGTCGCCGTCCTCGGGACCGGAGGTGACGTGATGAGCATCCGCCGTCGTGCCGTAGCCGACAAGCTCGGCCAGCGGTCTTGCGCCGCGCGCCAGCGCGTGGCTCAATTCCTCGATGACCAGCATGCCGGCTCCTTCGCCCATGACGAAGCCGTCCCGCGACTTGTCGAACGGTCGGGAGGCCTCATCAGGACGGTGATTAAAGGACGTCGAAAGAGAGCGTGCCGCCGCAAACCCACCGAGGCTGACAAGATTCATGCATGCTTCCGTCCCGCCGCACACGGCAATATCGGCCTCGTTGGCGCGGATTAGGCGAGCCGCATCGCCGATCGCCTGAATGCCGGCCGCGCACGCCGTTACGGGTGCACCGAGCGGACCTTTGAAGCCATAGCGGATCGAGACGTGGCCTGCCGCGAGGTTCACCAGGAAGGACGGCACCGTAAAAGGTGATAGACGGCGGACGCCGCGCCGGTCGACCGTGCGCACCGCCTCGGTTATGGCCGGGAACCCGCCGACGCCCGAGGCGATGATCGTGGCCGTGCGCAAGCGATCCGCTTCCGAGACGGGGGCCCATCTTGCTTGGGCGAGCGCCTCTTGTGCCGCGGCCAGCGCAAAGAGAATGAACCGGTCTCCCTTGCGCTGATCCTTCGGCGGAAGGATGGCTTCCGGATCGAAACCAGCGTCCGGATCTTCTTCTGTGGAGGGCACCACCCCGCCGACCTTCGCCGGCAGGTCGCACACCACATCATCCGCAAGCCTCCGGATGCCCGAGCGGCCGGCCAGGAGACGCGACCAGGACGTTTCAACATCGGCAGCAAGGGGCGTAACCGCTCCCATGCCCGTAACAACAATCCGTCGCATCTATTTTCCTGTCAGTTCGGGCGCGCCGCAGGCGCCGCGACGCCGTTCAAGCGCCGGCTGATTCACGAACCTGATTGGCCGCCGCATCCAGAAAGGCCTGCGCGAGGTCAGGATCGTTGATGACGCGCGATAACATCAGCGCACCGACCATCGTCGAGAGAATGGCCATGGCCCTGCCATCGAACTCCCCGTCACTGGTCTCAGCAATGAAACGGCCGAGGATCTCGAGATGCTCCTTGATCCCGGCTTCGAACGGCGCTTTCACGTCCTTGCCCTGTCTGGCGGCATCCGAGCCGAGCGCCACGATCGGGCAGCCGTCCATCTTTTCTCCGCGATGGTCCATACTGAGGTAGAACGCGATCACCGCGCCAAGCGGATCATCAGGGTTTGCCGCAGTCGCGGCCGACCATCGACGGGTGGCGCTCTCCATCGCCCGCCTGGACGCCTGCGCCGCCAGGTCGTCCTTGGATGCGAACTGCTTGTAAAACGCGCCTTGGGTCAGTCCGGCACCCTTCATCAGATCCTTAAGGCCGATACCATCAAAGCCGCGCTCCCGAAAAAGGCGGCTTGCCACGTTGATTACGGTTTCTCGGTTTTCCGCTGCCTGAGTACGACTTACGCGCATTGTTGACCTCTTTTTTAGATTGCTTTCGTAATCTATAGCCTATATAGAGTTCGAACGCAATCTAAAAAGGAGATACGAAATGATCCGCAAAACCTTGAGCGCATCGCTCCTGGCTGCGCTGTTTCTTGCGGCCCCGGCTTTTGCCGAGGAAGCCACCATCGGACGCCCGATCGAGGGCGGCAGCCTGCACGAGGGACACCTTGACATGGTGGTCTACTACGTCCCGGTCGACGGCGGCCTCCTGGAGGTCACCGCCACCTTCGCGCCGAAGACCGGGGGCGATCCGCTGCGCGTCGTCATGGGCCTCGCCGACGACGACTCCGTGGCATTTTCCATGCCGGGCCACCAGGACTCGCTCTACGCGTTCTCAAGGTCCGGGGATGAGGTGACGGTCTCGACCGAGACTGACATGCATCTGCGAGCCGACGCGACAATACGCTGAGCCGAAGTTCAGACCGCAGCCGGCGTGCTGCTGGCCGTGGGCTCTCGCGTCCGCTCGGCTCGCCACACGGTGCCTCGATCACGCCATCGAATAAGTTTGGGGAGAGGTCAAATGCTATACAGTTATTTTGTCGAGAAATCGATCCGAGAGAGCTTCGACCACGTCAACAACCATCGCTGGGATGAGGCGGTGAAGGCACTCGCGCTGCATGTCCATCACCGCGTTTCCGGCGCCCACGCGCTTGGTGGTGAGCGCCACGACAAAGAAGCCATGCGCCGCTGGTTTGAGCGCCTCGGCCGCGTCCTGCCCAATCTCCATCTCACGGTCAACCACATCTGGGTGAAGGGCTGGCCGTGGCATACTACCGTGTTTGCCCAGTGGGACGGCACCGCAACGCTGCTCAATGGCGACGCGTCGTACGTCAACCGTGGTCTCCACGTGTTCACCCTGCAGTGGGGCAGAGTCTATGCACTTGAGGAATTTTACGATTCACAAGCAGCGGCCGGCGGTCTTGCCGCCCAAGCGGCAGCTGGCCTCGAAGAAGCTGTCGCCGAACCAATTGTAGGCTAGCAGACGCTCAGTCAAAGCCCACCCGTTCCGTGAACGCGGGGGCGCTACCCCGTGGCCCAGCACTTGGAGGGCGGTCGCCTCGGCTCCGCAAATGCGTGCCACCAGCGATGCCTCGGCTCGTGAACATCGGTCAGGAGGTCACAGCCGATCAGCCGCTGATACACACCATCGTTTGTCTGAAGCGTTTGCCTGGACCGCGCGCCCTAACTCGCGCGACCTCTACTGTTCAGTTCCTCGTGCGGATAGAGCTTGCCGAACAGTGGCAGGTACATCGCGCCCTTGCGCATCAGGAAATCGTGGAAGGTCGCCATCGCCGGCGAGATCGCGTGATCGCTGCGCATCACCGAAAACCATTGCCGGCGGATCGGCATGCCGACGACGTCGAGGATGACCAGCCGGCCAGCCTCGATTTCCGCGGCGATGGTGTGGGCAGAGATGAAGGCGATGCCGAGCCCGGCCATCACCGCCTGTTTGATCGTCTCGTTCGAGCCCATCTCGACGCCGAGATCGTCGATGCGGCCAGGCACGTCGCTCAAAAATATTTCCAGCGAGATGCGCGTGCCGGAGCCGGGCTCGCGAATGAGGAAATGCTCCTCGGCGATCCGCTCCTTGGAAATGTCGCGTGCCGACGCCAGCGGGTGGTCGGGCGGTGCGATGATGACCAGCGGGTGATCGCCGAAGACCGAAGCACGCACCGGGACTTCCTTCGCCGGGCGTCCCATCAGCGCGATATCGATGTCGTGGTTCTTCAGATTGTCGATCGTCTCGGCGCGATTACCAATGGCAAGCCGCATGTCGATGTCGGGATGTTCCTTCATGAAGGCGGCCATCAGCCGCGGCGCGAAATATTTGGCCGTGGAAACGACGCCGAGCCGCAAGCTGCCGGCGCGCACGCCCTTGATCGCATCCATCTTGTCTTCGAGCAGACGAAGCCGCTCCTCGATGGCCTGTGCCGTCTCGACGAAGGCCAGACCTGCGGCAGTGGGACGCATGCCGTCCGACGTCCGGTCGAACAAGGCCAGTTGGAACTCCTCCTCCACCTGCCGCAACTGGATCGTTACCGCTGGAGGAGACAGGCCTAACACCTTGGCCGCGCTGACGATTTTTCCGTGGCTGATGATTGCCTGAACGGTCTTGAACTGCTTGAGCGTGAGGTTTCTCATAGGGCATACTAAAATTTTTTTATTGCCTGAGTAAAGTTATTGAATTTTACTTATCCAACGTCGTTTGTTCTCCTTTCCCAATCCGGCCGACCCGAGGAGAGGCGGCTGGATCGGGAGGTTACGATGCCAGCGGCAACGCTCGACGCTTTTCTGAACTCCTATCTTGGCGAGCCGGACGAACTGCGCTCCGCCGTCGTAGCGACCATCCGTCAGCTGACGCAGGCGGCCACCACGATCCGCAACACCATCAATCAAGGGGTGCTCGGCACGGCCTTTGCCGGAGCCCGCGGCGCCAATGCTGACGGCGACATCCAGAAGGATCTCGATGTCTTCGCCGATGACATCTTCCTCGACGCCATGCGCCGCGCTCCGGTCGCGCTCTACGCTTCCGAGGAACTGGAGCAGCCGGTGCTGCTCGACAGGCAAGCGCCTCTTGCCATCGCCATCGACCCGCTCGACGGCTCATCCAACATCGACACCAACGTGTCGATCGGAACGGTCTTCTCGCTCCTCCCTGCAATTGGTGCGCCGGATGGGAATCCGGCCGCCTCGTTTTTGCAGGCAGGCGTGAACCAGCTGGGCGCCGGTTTCTTCATCTACGGCCCGCAGCTGGCGCTGGTTCTGTCGCTCGGCAGCGGTACGCATGTCTTCGTTCTCTCGACCAGGCTCGGCACCTTCGTCCAGGCCTATGAGAGCCGGGTCATCCCCCAGCGTACCCAGGAATTCGCCATCAACGCCGCCAACTACCGGCACTGGGACGAGGCGGTGAGGCTCTACATCGACGACTGCCTCGAAGGTACCGAAGGCCCACGTGAGAAGGACTTCAACATGCGCTGGATCGCCTCCCTGGTCGCGGACTGTTACCGCATATTGATGCGCGGCGGCGTATTCCTGTATCCAGGCGACAAGCGCAAGGGCTACAGGCAGGGGCGACTTCGCCTCGTCTATGAGGCAAACCCGATCGCTTATCTCGTCGAACAGGCGGGCGGTGCCGCCACCGATACGATCACCCGCATCCTCGAAATCGAACCCGAGAGCCTGCACCAGCGCGTGCCCATGGTTTTCGGATCGGCGCGGGAAGTCGCGCGCATCACCCGCTACCACACCGAGCCGAGCGCCATCGGCGAGCGCGCGCCGCTGTTCAGCCGCCGCGGCCTTTTCAGGGCCTGAAGACCATGTCGGCAAAGCACCCCATCATTACCATCACCGGGTCGTCGGGCGCAGGCACCACCTCTGTCAAGCGCATCTTCGAACTGATCTTCCGGCGCGAGAACATCGGGGCCGCCTTCATCGAAGGCGATGCTTTCCATCGCTACGACCGCGCCACGATGAAGGCGAAGGTGGCCGAGGAGGAAAAGGCGGGCAATCCGAACTTCACCCACTTCCACGCCGAGGCCAATGAACTGGCAATCCTCGAAGAGGTATTCGAGGAATATGGCCGCCGGGGAACCGGAAAGACCCGCACATACATCCATGACGAGGATGAGGAGAAGCAGTACGGCACGCCGCCGGGACATTTCACCGAATGGCGCGAATTTCCGCCGAGCGACCTGCTCTTCTACGAGGGGCTGCATGGCTGCGTCGTCACCGACAAGATCAACCTGGCGAGGCACGCGGATCTCAAGATCGGCGTGGTGCCGGTCATAAATCTCGAATGGATCCAGAAGATCCATCGCGACCGCGCAACGCGCGGCTATTCCACGGAGGCAGTGATGGACGTGATCCTGCGCCGCATGCCGGACTATGTCCGCTACATCGTCCCGCAGTTTTCGCAGACCGCCATCAACTTCCAGCGCGTGCCGATCGTCGACACGTCCAATCCATTCATCGCGCGCTGGATTCCGACGCCCGACGAATCGATGCTGGTCATCCGCTTCGCCAATCCCCGCGGCATCGATTTCCCCTACCTGCTTTCGATGATCCACGACTCGTTCATGTCGCGGCCGAATTCCATAGTGGTGCCCGGCAACAAGCTCGACCTTGCCATGCAGCTGATCCTGACGCCGCTCATCCTGCAATTGATCGAACGCAAGAACCGTGTGTCGTGAGGAGGACGCCATGAACAGCCAGGCAGCAGCACTGAAGCCCGTCGCCGCCGTCTCGGAGCGCGACATGGCCAACGCCATTCGCGCACTGGCGATGGACAGCGTCCAAAAGGCCAATTCCGGTCATCCGGGCATGCCGATGGGCATGGCCGATGTCGCAACGGTGCTGTTCAGCCGCTTCATCAATATCGATCCGTCGGCCCCCAACTGGCCCGATCGTGACCGCTTCGTGCTGTCGGCCGGGCACGGCTCGATGCTGCAGTATGCGCTGCATTACCTGCTAGGCTTTGAAGACATGCCGATCGAGGAATTGCAGCGGTTTCGCCAGCTGGGCAGCCGCACCGCCGGACATCCGGAATATGGCCATGCGCTTGGCATCGAGACGACGACCGGCCCGCTTGGACAAGGCATTTCGACCGCCGTCGGCATGGCGCTGGCGGAGCGCATGCTTGCTGCCCGCCACGGCGCCGATCTCGTCGACCATTTCACCTACGCGATCGCCGGCGACGGCTGCCTGCAGGAAGGCATCAGCCACGAGGCGATCGATCTTGCCGGTCACCTGAAGCTCTCCCGGCTGATCGTCTTTTGGGACGACAATGCGATCTCGATCGACGGGCCCACTTCCCTGTCGACATCGATGGACCAGCCGGCGCGGTTCAAAGCCGCTGGATGGCATGTCCAGTCGGTGAACGGCCACGACACCGAAACCGTTGCGGCGGCAATCGAAGCGGCGCAGCAATCGGACCAGCCGTCTCTGATCGCCTGCCGCACGGTGATCGGCAAGGGAGCGCCCAATCTGGGCGGTTCGGAAAAGACGCATGGCGCGCCGCTGGGCGATGCGGAGATCGCCGCGACGCGCGAAAACATCGGCTGGGCCTTCGCGCCGTTCGAGGTGCCGGACGATATCCTTTTCGCCTGGCGCGAGATTGCCGGCCGCGGTCAAGCGGCACGCCGCGCCTGGGAGCAGCGGCTTGCCGCCTCACCACGGCGGCAGGCCTTCGAGAGCGCGGTCGCCGGCGCCCTGCCCGACGCGGTCTTCGAAGCACTCGGCGCTTTCCGCAAGGAGCATGTCGGGAAGGCGACCAAGGTTGCAACGCGAAAAGCCTCGGAAATGGCACTCGCTGCGATCAATGGCGCAACCGAACTGACCGTCGGCGGCTCCGCCGATCTGACGCATTCGAACCTGACGATCACCAAGGGTATGAACCGCATCGCGCCGGGCGACTACGCCGGCCGCTACATCCACTATGGAATCCGCGAGCACGGCATGGCCGCAGCCATGAACGGCATCGCACTGCATGGCGGCTTCGTGCCTTATGGCGGCACGTTCCTGTGCTTCGCCGACTATGCGCGCGGCGCGATGCGGCTCTCGGCGCTCATGGGCCAGCGCGTCATCTATGTGATGACGCATGATTCCATTGGTCTCGGCGAGGACGGCCCGACCCACCAGCCGGTCGAGCACCTGGCGATGCTGCGGGCGACGCCAAACCTCAACGTCTTCCGCCCGGCCGACATCATCGAAACGGCGGAGTGCTGGGAACTGGCGCTGAGAAGCGAGAAGCGGCCGAGCGTGCTGGTGCTCTCGCGCCAGAACCTGCCGATGCTGCGCCAAGCACCTAGCGGCGAGCCACACAGCGACGAGAACCGGTCGAGCCGGGGCGCCTACATCCTGCGCGAGCCAGCCGGGCACCGCGCGGTGACGCTGATCGCCACCGGCTCGGAGGTCGAAATCGCGGTTGCCGCCGCCGAACGGCTGGAGTCCGAGCACGGCGTCGCCGCGGCGGTTGTCTCGATGCCGTGCTGGGAGCTTTTCGAGGAGCAGGACGCCGGCACCCGCAAGGCCGTCCTCGGCTCGGCGCCCCGCATTGCCATCGAAGCCGCAGCACGGCTCGGCTGGGACCGCTGGATCGGCGACACCGGCACTTTCGTCGGCATGGCCGGTTTCGGCGCCAGCGCCCCTGCCCCGGATCTCTACCGGCATTTCGACATCACGCCCGAAGCCGTCGCGGCAGCGGCGCTGAAGCTCATCATCTAGGAGAAACCGACAATGGCCCGCATCACCCTTCGCCAGCTTCTCGACCATGCCGCCGAGCACGGCTACGGGGTGCCGGCATTCAACATCAACAACATGGAACAGGGCCTCGCCATCATGGAGGCCGCCAGGGCCTGCGATGCGCCGGTTATCATCCAGGCCTCACGCGGCGCCCGTTCCTATGCCAATGACATCATGCTGGCCAAAATGATGGAGGCGTTGACCGAAATCCATCCGGCCATTCCGCTCTGCATCCATCAGGATCATGGCAACAACGAAGCCACCTGCCTGTCGGCGATCCGCCACGGCTTCACCTCGGTGATGATGGACGGATCGCTGATGGCGGATGCCAAGACGCCGGCGAGCTACGACTACAACGTCGCCATCACCGAACGTGTCGCACGCATGGCGCATTGGGTCGGCGCTTCGGTCGAAGGCGAGCTCGGCGTGCTCGGCTCGCTGGAGACCGGCCAGGGCGAGGCCGAGGACGGGCACGGCGCCGAAGGGGCGCTTTCCCATGACCAGCTTTTGACCGATCCCGACCAGGCGGTCGACTTCGTGACCGCCACCCGGGTCGACGCGCTGGCGATCGCCTGCGGTACCTCACACGGTGCCTATAAATTCAGCCGCAAGCCTGACGGCGGCATCCTGGCCATGCAGGTGATCGAGGCGATCCACGAAAAGCTGCCCAACACGCATCTGGTCATGCACGGGTCTTCCTCCGTGCCGCAGGAACTGCAGGACATCATCAACAACTATGGCGGCGAGATGCCCCAGACCTTTGGCGTCCCGGTCGAGGAAATCGAGCGCGGCATCCGCTACGGCGTGCGCAAGGTCAACATCGACACCGATTGCCGAATGGCCATGGCCGGGCAGTTCCGCCGCGTTGCGACGGAGGACCCGCGCGAATTCGATCCGCGTAAATTCCTGAAACCCGCCATGGACGCCCTGCGCGACCTGTGCCGCGATCGCTTCGAACGCTTCGGCACCGCAGGCCACGCGTCGAAGATCAGGGTGATCGCCATGGATGAGATGGCGAAACGTTACGCCGCAGGAAAGCTCGACCCCCAAATCGCAACCGCGAAAGCCGCCTGAGCGGCAAACAGGAGACCTGCCATGAACAAGATCGACATGCCCTCAGCAGGCACGCTCAAGGAAGGCAAGGAACGCTACAGGTCGGGCGTCATCCCCTACAAGAAGATGGGCTACTGGGAGCCGGACTACCGGCCCAAGGAGACCGACCTGATCGCCATGTTTCGGATCACGCCGCAGCCCGGCGTCGACCACGAGGAGGCAGCCGCCGCCATCGCCGGTGAATCCTCTACCGCGACATGGACCGTGGTGTGGACCGACAGGCTGACCGCCTGCGAGCTCTACCGCGCCAAGGCATTCAAATCCGAGCCGGTGCCGAACACAGGTCCAGGCACCAGGATCGAGCAGCAGTACTTCGCCTATATCGCCTACGACCTCGACCTGTTCGAGCCCGGCTCCATCGCCAACCTGACTGCATCGATCATCGGCAACGTGTTCGGCTTCAAGGCCGTCAAGGCCTTGCGGCTCGAGGACATGCGCATTCCGGTGGCTTACCTCAAGACCTTCCAGGGCCCGGCGACCGGCATCGTGGTGGAACGCGAGCGGCTCGACAAGTTCGGCCGGCCGCTGCTCGGCGCGACGACGAAGCCGAAGCTTGGCCTGTCCGGCCGCAACTATGGCCGCGTCGTCTACGAGGCGCTGAAGGGTGGCCTCGACTTCGTCAAGGACGACGAGAACATCAACTCACAGCCCTTCATGCATTGGCGCGACCGTTTCCTCTACTGCATGGAGGCAGTGAACAAGGCGTCGGCTGCCACCGGCGAAGTCAAGGGCCATTATCTCAACGTCACCGCCGGCACGATGGAGGACATGTACGAGCGCGCCGAATTTGCAAAACAGCTTGGCTCCTGCATCGTCATGATCGACCTCGTCATTGGCTACACGGCGATCCAGTCGATGGCCAAGTGGGCACGCCGCAACGACATGATCCTGCACCTCCACCGGGCCGGCAACTCGACCTATTCGCGCCAGAAGAACCACGGCATGAATTTTCGCGTCATCTGCAAATGGATGCGGATGGCCGGCGTCGATCACATCCATGCCGGCACGGTGGTCGGCAAGCTGGAAGGCGACCCGCTTATGATCAAGGGGTTTTATGACACGCTGCGCGAGGAGCGCACGCCGCAGAACCTCGAAACCGGGCTGTTCTTCGATCAGGACTGGGCCTCGCTCAACAAGGTGATGCCCGTCGCCTCCGGTGGCATCCATGCCGGCCAGATGCACCAGTTGATCCATTATCTCGGCGAGGACGTCATCCTGCAGTTCGGCGGCGGCACGATCGGCCATCCGGACGGCATCCAGGCCGGCGCGACGGCCAATCGCGTCGCGTTGGAGGCGATGATCCTCGCCCGCAACGAGGGCCGCGACTATCTGCGCGAAGGGACCAAAATCCTCGAACAGGCGGCCAGATGGTGCACGCCGCTCAAGGCGGCCCTGGAGACGTGGAAGGACGTCACCTTCAACTACGAATCGACCGACACGGCCGACTTTGTACCAACCGCAACGCCGAGCTTCTAGACGAAAGGAACCGTCGCCATGATGACCAATCCCGGAAACAAGGTCACGCAGGGACAGTTTTCGTTCCTGCCCGAGCTAACCGATGAGCAGATTTCAGCGCAGATCAAATACGCACTGAAAAACCACTGGGCGGTCAGCGTCGAGTACACGGACGATCCACATCCGCGAAACACCTATTGGGAAATGTACGGCAACCCGATGTTCGACCTGAGGGACCCGGCGGGCATCCTGCTTGAAGTCAACAATTGCCGGAAAGCTATGCCCAACATGTATGTCCGGGTCACCGCCTTCGATTCGACCAAGGGCTGGGAAGCACCGCGCATGTCATTCATCGTCAACCGGCCACCCAATGAACCCGGGTTCCGGCTGCTGCGCCAAGAGCGTGACGGCCGCAGTCAGGGCTATTCGATCGTGCCTTATGCGACCGACAGGCCCGAAGGCGAACGGAGCTAGGCGAACCATGCTGGACGCGATAGCAAAGAGCGCTGCCGCGCAGGGCGAATCGGTTGATCTACAGGCCGAGTTCGAGGCGTCCAACATCGACGAGGTGATGGACAAGCTCGACCGCGAACTCGTCGGCCTGAAGCCCATCAAGAACCGCATCCGCGAGATCGCTGCGCTGCTCCTGGTCGACCGGCTTCGCCGCAAGTTCGGGCTGATCTCTGGCGCACCGACGCTGCACATGAACTTTACGGGAAATCCCGGTACCGGAAAGACCACCGTGGCGCTCAGAATGGCCGAAATCCTGCATCGTCTTGGCTATGTACGCGAAGGGCACATGGTCGCGGTGACGCGCGACGATCTCGTCGGCCAGTATGTGGGCCACACCGCGCCCAAAACCCGCGAAGTGATCAAGCGCGCCATGGGCGGGGTGCTTTTCATCGACGAGGCCTACTATCTCTACAAGCCCGAGAACGAACGCGACTACGGCCAGGAATCGATCGAAATCCTGCTGCAATGCATGGAAAACAACCGTGACGATCTGGTTGTGATCCTTGCCGGCTACAAGGACAAGATGGACCGCTTCTTCGACAGCAATCCCGGCATGCGCTCGCGCATCGCCCATCACCTCGATTTTCCGGACTACGGCGTCAGCGAACTCAAATCAATCGCCGAGATCATGCTGGCGGAACAGAATTACCGTCTCAGCGAAGCGGCGGCCAAGGCGCTCGAAGAGTATCTCCCGATCCGCATGCGGCTGCCGCATTTCTCCAACGCCCGCTCCGTTCGCAATAGCCTCGACCGGGCGCGGCTTCGCCAGGCCAGCCGGCTTTTCGCATCGCGCGACCGGGCGTTGACGAAAATCGATCTTATCACCATTGAGGAATCCGATATTCGCGGCAGCCGCGTGTTCGCGGAAGGTAAGCTCGAAGGCGAACCGGAGACGAAGGCGCGCTGACAAGATGACGGCGGTTGGTGTGCAGCGACCGGAAACGGACGACAGAATGGGAGCCGACGACCATGGATACCAAGACAATCATCGCGCCCTCGGTGCTTTCCGCGGACTTCTCGCGGCTCGGCGACGAGGTCGAAGCGGTCGTCCGGGCGGGTGCCGATTGGATCCATCTCGATGTGATGGATGGCCATTTCGTGCCCAACATCACCTTCGGTCCGCCGGTGGTCAAGGCGATCCGTAATCGAACGGACAAGGTCTTCGACTGCCACCTGATGATCGCGCCGGCCGACGCCTATCTCGGCGCCTTCGCCGATGCCGGCTGCGACATCATTACGGTGCATGCCGAGGCCGGACCGCATCTCGACCGTTCGCTGCAGGCAATCAGAAATCTCGGCAAGAAGGCCGGCGTGTCGCTGAACCCGTCAACGCCGGAAAGCGTCATCGAATATGTACTTGACCGGCTCGATCTGGTGCTTCTGATGACGGTCAATCCGGGCTTCGGCGGCCAGGCCTTCATTGCGGCGGTCGTCGATAAGGTCAGGCGGGTCAAGGCGCTGGTCGGCCATCGTCCGATCGACATAGAGATCGACGGCGGCGTCACGCCCGAAACCGCTCCGCTTGTCACCGCGGCCGGTGCCAGTGTGCTGGTCGCCGGCTCGGCCATCTTTAAGGGCGGCACCGAGGCGGCCTATCGCGCCAATATCGGCACCATCAGGCAGGCGGCCGACGGGGCGATCCGGAAAGCGGCGTAAACCATTTCATCGGAGGAAATCTTGGCGGCAATCCCACCTGTCTGCGATTTCGGCTGGCGAGCCATCGACGCCGTTTTGCCCGGCGTCGACGGCACATCGCATTCGATCTTAAGCCACGCCGGCCCGAACGGGCTGGTGGTGGCTTTCATCTGCAATCACTGCCCCTATGTGAAGGCGGTGATTTCACGCATGGTGCGCGACGCCAATGACCTCAAGGCTGAAGGCATCGGCTTTGTCGCGATCAACTCCAACGATAGCGACGCCTATCCAGATGATTCCTTCGACAATATGAAGCTCTTTGCCAGGACGAACGGCTTCACTTTCCCCTATCTCCATGACGAGCACCAGACGGTGGCGCGTGCCTACGGAGCCGTTTGCACCCCGGATTTCTTCGGGCTCAACAGCGAGTTGACGCTGCAATATCGCGGCCGGCTGGACGCGTCGCGACGCGACGCCGAATTGCTCGGGCTGAGGCGCGACCTGTTCGAGGCGATGAAGCAGGTTGCCCGAACCGGCGACGGACCGCTTGACCAGATCGCTTCGATCGGCTGTTCGATCAAGTGGAAGGATGCTGCATGAACGTCGGCGCAGGCAGGCCGTTTCGCTCGCCCAAGGCGATCCTGTTCGATCTCGACGGCACACTGGTCGATTCGGCGCCTGATATAGCGGCCGCCGTCAACGAATTGCTGGCCGGCCGCGATCTGCCGCCGCTGCGGCTGGATCAGGTCAAGACCATGATCGGCGGCGGCATCAGGAAACTGGTCGAGCGCGCCTTCGCGGCTTCCGGCACGCCGCTCCTCGGCAGCGCGCTCGATGAGGCCAACCGCGTCATGGCGCCGATCTATCGCAGGCATCTGACCGGCCGCACGAGGCTGATGCCTGGCGTCAGGGAGGTTCTCACGCACTTGCATTTGAGCGGAATAGCCATGGCCGTGGTGACCAACAAGCCGCAGCTGGCGGCTCGCGAAATCCTGCTGCATTTTCGGCTGACGGAATATCTCGGCGCGATCGTCGGCGGAGACGCGGTGACATACTTGAAACCGGCGCCAGACGCGCTGTTGCTGGCGCTCGACCTGCTTCAGGTCGAACCTCGTGACACGCTGATGGTCGGAGACAGCAGCGCCGACGTGGCCGCCGCCCGCGCCGCCGGCATGGCCGTCATTCTGCTGCGTGGCGGATACAGCCAAATTCCCGTTGAAGAGCTTGGCGCCGACCTCGTTTGCGACAGCCTGTTCGATCTGCCTTCCGCGATGCAGAGGCTGCAAGACGCTGCGTGACCCCCAAGCGCAGCCCGGCCAACGCCGGCCGAGCGCGGTCCAACGGCCGGCGATACCGCGTTATTTGGAGAATTGCTTCAGATAAGCAATGACGTTGGCGATGTCCTCGTCCTTCTTGAGGCCGACAAACGCCATCTTGGTTCCTTTGACCATCGCCTTGGGATCGCGAAGGTAGGTCGTCAGCGTGGCCTCATNGGCCGACAAACGCCATCTTGGTTCCTTTGACCATCGCCTTGGGATCGCGAAGGTAGGTCGTCAGCGTGGCCTCATCCCATTTGACGCCGGACTTGCCGGCCTCGGTCATGGCCTTGGAATAGCTGAACCCCGGATGCGTCCCGGCCGTTCGGCCGATAACGCCGTTCAAGGACGGACCGACCTTGTTCTGGTCCTTGTCTGCGACGTGGCAGACCTTGCATTTGGCAAACACCTTCTCACCCGCCGCGGCATCCTGTGCCTGAGACTGGGTAGTGACAAAGGTGGCGACGGACACGGCGGCGAAAAATGCGACTGCGCGCATGGCATTTCCTCATTGATCGTGTGAGTGCCCGGGACACTTTACGCGTGTCGATGCCTTGATCGCCGGCATTCGTTTTAAAGCGGGAGTGCGAACTATTCGTCCTTCCTCCCCGGACTGGCAGCACCTGCACGCCTCGAAAAGCTAGACCGCCGATGAAGGAAGTCAATCGTACAAAGGTCCTGTTTCGTTTCCCGACTGCGCGACGGGAAGTGTGTAGCGACACGCGGTCCACATCGTAGCGACACGCGGTCCATATCATTGACGCCTGTTGGCCGAACGCGTAGCCTCACTCCAACCGGTTTGCTGTTTGGGCACCTTCAGGAATCCGCGCAACTCCAAAGCACGAACTCTGGAGAGTTCGCCGCGCAGGCGACGATAAGTGCCAAATGGACATGGTCGATCTCATATTAACGGTGTGCCTTAGCGCCAACCCGGGCAATTGCCGAGATGAACATCTCTATTTCGAGAGCCGCGGCTCTCTGTTCCAATGCATGTTCCTGGCGCCCGCCGAGATCGCAAAATGGTCTCAGGAACATCCGAGTCTCAAGGTCGTGCGCTGGAAATGTGCCGTTCCGAGCAAGGAACGAGCGATTTGATCGGCATTCCTGGTTCGTCGACGACCCTGAAAGAGGAGACGCCATGATGATTTCGCGGCGCACGACGCTGCGCTTGGCGGCTCTGGGAGCCATTCTCGCCTCAAAGCCGGTTGCCGTCTTTGCGGCCGCTAAGGTCCGAATTGGTGTCCTGAAGTTCGGCACCGTGAGCTGGGAACTCGATACGTTGAAACGCCACAAGCTCGACGAGGCCAACAGGATCGATCTGGAAATTGTCTACTTCGCCGGGGAGGATGCGACCAACGTCGCGCTGCTGGCCGGCGCGATCGACATGATCGTGACCGACTGGCTGTGGGTCTCGCGCCAGCGCTCCGAGGGCGGCGACCTTACATTGGCCCCTTATTCGACCGCCGTGGGGGCAATCATGGTGAAGGAGGAATCGCCGATCCGGACGCTCGCCGACCTCAAGGAAAAGAACATCGGTGTCGCCGGCGGCCCGCTCGACAAGAGCTGGCTACTGGTCCAGGCGCTGGCCAGACGCGATCACGGCCTCGACCTGCCGACAGCCTGTGACGTCGTCTTTGGCGCGCCGCCGCTGATTTCTGAAAAGGCGGTGCAAGGCGAACTCGATGCCGTGCTCAATTTCTGGCATTTCTGCGCCCGGCTCGAGGCCAATGGCTTTCGTCGGTTGATCGGCGCGGATGACGCGACGAAGGCGCTTGGTGCCTCGGGCCCCGTGTCGGCACTCGGCTACGTCTTCCACGACCAATGGGCTAGCGACAATCCGGATGCCGCCCGGGGCTTCGTCAAGGCATCCAAGCAGGCCAAGGACTTGCTGGCCAAATCCGATGATGAATGGCTGCGCCTGGCGCCGCTCATTCGAGCAGAAGGCAAGGAGCTGGAAAAACTGCGCGACCGCTATCGCCAGGGCATCCCAAGACGGCCGGTCGCCGAAGAAGCGGTCGATGCGGGCAAACTCTATCACGTGCTGGCCGCGATAGGCGGCGTGAAGCTGGTTGGCAGGGCGCCCGAGATGGCGCCCGGCACGTTCTGGCCGGAACTCGCGAAATGACCGCAAAGGAAGACAAGTCGGGTCGATCCGGCTTTGCGACGCCGCTGACGCCAGCGCTGACGGTAACGGTTTCCCTGATTGGACTTTGCCTGCTGTGGGGCCTCGCGGCTCATCTGTGGCAAAGCCGTGCTTTCCCCCCACCAGGGCAGGTCTGGCAGGTCCTGCTCAGGGAAGCGGCGAGCGGTGACCTTTTTTATCATCTTGGCGCGACGCTCGGACGAGTTGCTGCGGCGTACGTCGTCGCAATGATTATCGGCTCGGTCATCGGCGTCATCCTCGGCAGCTACCGCGGTGCGGACCGGTTCTTCAGTCCGTGGCTGGTCCTGTTTCTCAACATTCCCGCGCTGGTGGTCATCGTGCTCGCCTATATCTGGTTCGGCCTCAACGAGGCGGCGGCGATTGGCGCAGTTGCCGTGAACAAGATCCCGAATGTCGTGGTGACGATGCGCGAAGGCGCCAGGGCGTTTGATCCGCGTTATGCCGAAATGGCCGCCGTCTACCGCTTCGCCCCACTCGAGCGCATCCGCCATGTCCTGCTGCCGCAACTGCAGCCCTATTTTGCCGCGGCCTCGCGGTCCGGCATCGCCCTCATATGGAAGATCGTCCTGGTGGTCGAACTGCTCGGCCGCTCCAATGGCGTCGGTTTCCAGATCTATCTTTATTTCCAGCTCTTCGACGTCGCCGCCATTCTCGCGTACACGCTGGCTTTCGTGGCGGTGATGCTTGTCATCGAACTCCTCCTGGTGCAGCCCATTGAACGACATGCAACCCGTTGGCGCCGCCGTCCCGCTTAGGGTCGACATCGCCGAAAAGACCTTCAGGTCCGCGCAAGGCGTGTCGATCACGGCGCTACAGGGTCTGTCCTTCGAGGTCCGGCCGGGCGAATTCGCTTGCCTGTTTGGGCCGTCGGGCTGCGGCAAGACCACGACGTTGCGCATCCTGCTTGGACTGGACAAAGACTTTTCCGGCTCTTTCCAACTGCCGCAAGGCGGCTCGAACCGCATCGCCGCCGTGTTCCAGGAGCCTACTTTGCTGCCATGGCGCACGGTGGAGCAGAATGTCAGGCTGGCGCTGCCGAAAAGCCTAAGAGCGAAGAGTCTCGACGAGCTGTTTGACACTCTCGGCCTCGCCGGCATGCGCTCGCTCTATCCGGCGGAGCTTTCGCTCGGCCTTGCGCGCAGGGCAGCGCTTGCCAGGGCCTTCGCCACCGAATCGGCGGTACTTTTCCTGGACGAACCCTTTGCCTCCCTCGACGAACAGACCGCCGAGCGGCTTCGGCAATTGCTTTTGACCGTCTGGTCAGCGCGGCCTACGACCGCCTTGATGGTAACGCACAATCTGCGCGAGGCACTGATGCTGTCGGACCGCATCATCGTGCTTGCGCAGCGCCCAGCCCACGTGCTCGGCATGTTCGACGTAAGACTGCCGCGACAACATCGCAATCCACAGGTGATGAGCGACCTTTTGCGGTCATTCCAGCAAAAATTTCCGGGTGTGGCCTGATCGCCTTACGGCTCGGACACGGATTGCAAGGTATTTCGCAGCCAATAGCCAATAGAAACGGCGAGACTGTGAGGCACCGCCACGCGCGCCTGTTTCGCCTGATTAAAAGCAACGTACGTCGGCTTCAGCCTGCGCGCGTTTCAGTTCCGTGCGCGCCGCCTTCGCTGGCGCGCTTTCGCGAAACAACCCTGCGGCCTCCCCTGTCGTCAGCGACATGCTTTTGAAGGTCTCCGCCCTCTCATAGTGATCGTAAGGAAGGATCGAGGCGATAACATCGATCGAGCAGGAACAGCTTTCAAGCGCCTGACGTGTCTGGCCATTTGTTTGCATGCAGCCGAGCACGTAGTCGGCAATCGTTGCCGTCGGGTAGTCTCCCGCGGCGTTGGCCAAGTTCGCAAAAGCCAGCGTCGCCGCAAAGGCCACCGGCAAGGTGAGAGATCCAACAGACCTTATCATGAGGAACCTCCAGTTGGCCTGGACACCATGCGTCCAGACGGGATCATCGCTCCAATTGGCGACGTGCCGCAAAGCCAGTCAAGCTCCCATGGCCTGCGTATAGGACCAAAGGAGGAATGCCCTATCGACCGACAAGAGCCAGCTTCATGACCCGCTGCGCACCCTCCTTCACGCGTTCATTTCATGCGTCGCTCACTATCGGCAGCCAGCGAGATGCACGCATACTTACTCCGAGGTGCCTCGTAGAATATATCGAAATAAAGTCAAATGTGTATCACCTTGAGAATACGGGAACAATATGTCTGCTATATATGTCGCAGCTGGCGGCCATCCTCTTATTAGTTTTTCACACGGTGCTTATTTTAATTGTTTCTAAATATTGCATCGCACCATAATCGATATTGCAGCGCAGCGACCCATTGTAGGTTTTTGCTTGCCTGGCCTTTTACGATGACATAGCTTTTTCCTGTTTCCGGCTTCAAGAGCGCCACCGTCATCAGGGAGCGGCGGCAGTCTTTCGAAGACCAAGGGGGGCGGGCGGTAACGGTGCCCTCTGCTTCGGGGTAGGTCGTGACAGCTGCCGGAAAATAACTTCCCAACATGAATTGCTTGGGCAAGCCCTTGTGGGGCTTGACGGTCGATTCTTCACTGCGAACCCGGGAGGATTTTGGATGCGTGTACTTGCGAAAACTACCTACATTCTGACGACTGCGGCGTTTTTATCGCTCGGCGCTGCCTATACGGCTTCGGCCAATGAAGACCTTGCAAAGCTCGCATCGGATGCGAAGAACTGGGCGATGCAGACGGGTGACTACGCCAACACCCGCTATTCCAAACTCAACCAGATCACTGCCGACAATGTGAAGAACCTGCAGGTCAAATGGAGCTTTTCCACCGGCGTGCTGCGCGGTCACGAAGGCGGGCCGCTGGTCATCGGCGACGTGATGTATGTCCACACGCCTTTCCCAAACAACGTCTATGCTCTGGACCTCAAGAATGACGGCAAGATCCTGTGGAAATACGAGCCCAAGCAGGACACGAACGTCATTCCGATCATGTGCTGCGACACGGTCAATCGCGGTGTTGCCTATGGCGACGGCAAGATCATTCTCAACCAGGCCGACACCACCGTCGTCGCGCTCGATGCCAAGACCGGCAAGGTCGTCTGGTCTGTCAAGAACGGAGACCAGACCGACGGCGGAAAGGGCGAATCCGGCACGTCGGCACCCGTAGTCATCAAGGACAAGGTGCTCGTGGGCGTCTCCGGTGCTGAATTCGGTGTTCGCGGCTGGCTGGCCGCCTACAATCTGAAAGACGGCAAGCTCGCCTGGAAAGCCTATTCGGAAGGTCCTGATGCAGACACCCTTCTCGATCCCGAGAAGACGACCCATCTCGGCAAGCCTGTCGGAAAGGATTCCGGCACGAACACCTGGGAAGGCGAACAGTGGAAGACGGGCGGCGGCACGACATGGGGATGGTATTCCTATGATCCCAAGCTGAACCTGGTCTATTACGGCACCGGCAATCCCTCGACGTGGAACCCGGTCCAGCGCCCAGGCGACAATCGCTGGTCCATGACAATCATGGCTCGCGATGCGGATACCGGTGTTGCCAAATGGCTCTACCAAATGACCCCGCATGATGAGTGGGACTATGACGGCATCAACGAGATGATTCTCGTCGATGGCATGGAGGTCAACGGCGCCAAGCACGACGTGCTGGTGCATTTCGACCGCAACGGCTTTGCCTACACAATGGATCGAGCCACCGGCGAACTTCTCGTCGCCAAGAAATACGATCCGGCAGTGAACTGGGCGACGGAAGTCAACATGGATCCCAAGAGCGACCAGTATGGCCGCCCGCAGGTCGTCGCCAAGTATTCGACCCAGCAGAACGGCGAAGACACCAACTCGACCGGTATCTGCCCGGCCGCGCTTGGAACCAAGGACCAGCAGCCGGCCGCCTACTCGCCGAAGACCGGGTTGTTCTACGTGCCGACCAACCATGTCTGCATGGACTATGAGCCTTACAAAGTGAGCTACACCGCCGGTCAGCCCTATGTGGGCGCCACCGTGTCGATGTATGCGGCGCCTGGCGGTGACGGTAACATGGGCAACTTCATTGCCTGGGATGCAGCCAAGGGTGAGATCGTCTGGTCGAAGCCCGAGCAGTTCTCGGTGTGGTCGGGCGCATTGGCGACAGATGGCGACGTCGTCTTCTACGGTACCCTCGAAGGCTACATCAAGGCGGTCGATAAGGACGGCAAGGAACTCTACAAGTTCAAGACCCCGTCCGGCATCATCGGCAACATCACGACCTACGAGCATGACGGCAAGCAGTACGTCGCCGTTCTGTCCGGCGTCGGTGGATGGGCCGGTATCGGTCTGGCAGGGGGGCTGCTTTCGCCCGACAACGCCGCTGCCTGGCATGGCGCCGTCGATCAGGGCCGTGCGCAGGGCGACGAGACCGCGGTCGTTGGAACCGCTGGTCTGGGTGCCGTCGGCGGTTACGCGGCACTTGCCGACTATACGACGCTGGGCGGGCAGCTCACCGTCTTCGGCCTCCCGGACTGATAACCGGGAAGAGCCTTACGGCTAGGTTCGAAAACGAGAGCCCGGGTCACCCCGAAGCCGGGAACCGGGCTCTCGATTGCGCCGCGCACCCAACTCCGATCAATGCCGCTGCACGACGGCAGCCAGGGTTTCTGGCAAACGAAGGAAGAGCCTGAATGATCGTTCGCATTGCAGTTTCCGCTCTCGCCCTGGTCCTGCTGCCTCTGGCCAGCTCAAGTCTGGTACGGGCCGAAGACAGCATGGAGAAAGCCAAGGCGGTGAAGCAAGAAGGAGGCAAATATTTAGATGCGGACGGAAATCCGACCTACAAGATCGAAAACGGAACCGTCGATTGGTACACCTTCAGCGGGTACCGCCGGTATCACTCAGATTGCCATGTCTGTCACGGACAGGACGCCACAGGTTCGAGCTATGCGCCTGCCCTGGCTAATAGCCTGAAGAACATGGATTACGCCACGTTCCTGTCGATCGTCGCCGAGGGCCGCAAGAATGTCGGCGGCGGCAAGGAAAACGTCATGCCTGCCTTTGGCGACAACAAGAACGTCTATTGTTACCTGGACGATCTCTACGTCTATCTGCGCGCGCGCGCCGATGGCGCGGCACCCCGCGGCAGGCCGCCCAAGCACGAAAACAAGGCTCAGGCAGCCAAGGATGCCGAAGCATCCTGCATGGGTGGATGATATGACCGGCTGCACTGCATCGAAGCTGCGCGTCGTTCTGCCGATCCTCGGCGCGCTCGCCTTGCTGCCGTCGAATGTTCTGGCACAAAATGCCGGGCTTGGCGCTGCGGGCGAACTGGTCGATCCCGACATTCTGCGCGTCTGCGCCGATCCCTCGAACATGCCCTTTACCGACAAGAACGGCCAAGGCTTCGAAAACAAGCTGGCTGAACTGGTTGCCAAGAAGACGGGGCGGAAATCAGTCGCTTACACGTGGTTTCCCACTGTCACCGGCTTTGTGCGCAACACGCTTGGGGCCAACCGATGCGACATCATCATGGGCTACGCCCAAGGTGATGAACTGGTGCAGAACACCAATGCCTACTACCGCTCCGCCTATGTGCTCGTATACCCCAAAGGCAACGGCATGGAAGGCATCGAGACGCTCGAAGACCCGAAACTTTCCGGCAAGAGAATCGGCGTCGTCGAAAGCACGCCGCCAACCGCCAACATGGCCGCCAACAAGCTTCTGCGGACCGCCAAGATCTATCCACTCGCGGTGGATACGCGCGTCACTCCTTCCATGGGGGAGGTCATGATCAAGGACATGTTCGCCGGCAAGATTGACGCGGCGGTCCTGTGGGGGCCGATGGCAGGTTACTATGCCAAGGAACTCGGAGCCGATGTCACCATTGTTCCGCTGCTGAAGGAAAAAACCGGTTCGCGCATGTCCTACCGCATCACCATGGGCGTACGTCCGTCCGACCAGGAATGGAAACGGACGCTCAACCGGGTGATCAGGGAAAACCAGGCGGAGATCACCAAGCTCCTGCTGGGTTACAATGTGCCGCTGATCGACGAGCACGACAATCCGATTACGCAATAGTCGGGATGGGTCAGGAGGAGGAAAAACCTACGCGATGAACAATTGAAGAGAAGACTACAGCTACTTTCGATAGTTTTGTTTTTCGGTCTTTCAAAACCTTGTGTTCATTTGTCCATTTTGAGAACGTGATGGACGGGCCATTGCTTCGGTGCCCTGCAATGGTTGGCTAACCACCGGATCGGCCCCTTCGGGCTGGTAGAAGAGGAGAAATGTTATGAAGAAGAGCTGGACAAAACCGACCATGTGTCAGGTTGCTGCGGGCTTTGAAATTTCGCGGTATCTGCCTGCTGAAATTACTCCCAAGAAGTAGGCCGCAGAGGTGCGTGTCCCTGGCAACAGGGGCACGCATCCCCTTGCCGTATGGGATTTTCGTGAAAGAGTTTGAGGCGCGCAAAGCGGGCGGGCCGTTTTTTGCGGCTGCAAATTGGCTGCTGGTCAGAGAAGCCGCGGGGCGGGCGTTTTCATGCGCTTGAGAATCATCGGATCGGCGGCCGGCGGCGGCTTTCCGCAATGGAACTGCAATTATCGTCTGAGCCGTGCGGCTCGCACCGGGGTAGCTGGCGTGCATTCACGAACCCAATCGAGTGTCGCCGCGTCGGCGGATGGACTCGGCTGGATTCTGTTCAACGCCTCGCCCGACATTCGCCAGCAGATCGCGGCAACGCCTGAATTGCAGCCCGCGCACGATGCGCCGCTGCGCTCGACACCTATTCGCGCGGTGGTGCTGACCAATGCCGATGTCGATCATGTCGCCGGCCTGCTCAGCCTGCGTGAGCGGCAGCCTTTCGCTATCTATGCAACGACACAGGTTCTGGCGACGCTGGAGGCGAATTCGATTTTCAATGTCCTCGATCCGGCGCTCGTGCCGCGACGCATCTTGCCGCCGGCGCAAGAACTGTCGATCTGCGACGCAGACGGCCACGACACCGGGGTGGCTGTCGAGAGCTTTCCCGTGCCCGGGAAGATAGCCCTCTATCTCGAAGAAAGAGGCCAGCCGGATGCCAATTTCAGCTCCGATGCCGGCGACACGATCGGCGTCCGTATCGCCGGTGCCGGCAGTCGCGGCTCCGTCTTCTACATCCCCGGCTGCGCCCGCATCGATGCGACCCTGTGCACGCGTCTAGCCGATGCCGCATGCCTTCTGTTCGACGGCACGGTCTTCACCGACGACGAGATGATTGCTGCCGGCGTCGGCCAAAAGACCGGTGCGCGCATGGGGCATCTGGCAATGTCGGGAGATGCGGGGTCGATCGCCGGCTTGGCCGATGTGAGGATCGGCCGCCGTGTCTTCGTCCACATCAACAACACCAATCCTGTTCTGGACGAGAATTCTGCCGAGCATGCAGCAGTCAAAGCGGCTGGCTGGGAAGTGGCCTGCGACGGGATGGAGATGGAACTTTGAGTGATTTCCACGACGCAGCCAGCAACGGCCTGTCCTCAAGCGAGCTCGAAGCCGTGCTGCGGCAGGTCGGTGCCGAACGCTATCACAACCACCATCCTTTCCATCACAGGATGACCAGCGGTGCGCTGTCGAGGACCGAGATGCAGGCCTGGGCGCTGAATCGCTATTGCTATCAGGCGGTCATTCCGCGCAAGGATGCCATGATCCTCGCGCATGCCGAGGATCCGGCGTTTCGCGCCGCCTGGCGCAAACGCATCGAGGATCATGACGGCGAGGACGGCTGGAGCGGCGGTATTGCGCGATGGTTGCACCTGGCGACCTCGCTCGGTCTCGATGCCGACGCGGTGAAGAGCGAGAGGCTGGCCCTGCCGGCGACACGTTTTGCGGTTGGCGCTTACCTCTCCTTTTGCACGAACCGGACCCTGCTGGAGGCGGTCGCGTCGTCGCTGACTGAGATGTTCTCGCCGCTCATCATCGGCGAGCGGGTACCCGCGATGCTGGTCAGATACGATTATATCACCGAGGACACGCTGGCCTATTTCACCCGACGGCCCGAACAGGCCTCGCGCGACGCCGACTTCGCGCTCGCCTATGTGCTCGAACATGCCGACACGACGGAGCGCCAGCAGCAGGCGATCGATGCACTGGTGTTCAAATGCGATATACTCTGGGCCATGCTCGACGCGCTTCAACACGCCTATGGCGAGCCGGGCAATATCCCGCCCGGCGCCTTCCGTCCGGAGGCAGCCCAATGATGGCACTGCGCGAAAGAGCCATGGTGTCGCTGCAGTCGGTTCCATCGCTGCCGAAGCACGTGCGCATACAGTATGACCCCGTGCGCCAGGCGTTCGCCGTGCTGTCGCCCGAAAAGGTGTTCTGGCCAAACGAGATCAGCCTCGACATATTGCGCCGCTGCGATGGGCGGTCCACGGTCGGCCACATCATTGCCGGCCTTGCCGCAGATTATGATGCCGAACAGGAGGCTGTGGCGGCCGATGTCATCGCCTTCCTGCAGGAATGGTCTGACAAGCTGCTGGTGAAGCTATGAGCGAGCCCCCTCTCCCCCCGATCGGCATGCTGGCGGAACTGACGCATCGCTGCCCGCTGCAATGCCCCTATTGCTCCAATCCGCTCGAATTGCTGAAGGCCAATCGCGAACTCGACACGCAGAGCTGGCTCGACCTATTCTCGCAGGCCGCCGATCTTGGCGTTCTCCAGGTGCATCTGTCCGGCGGTGAACCGACGCTGCGTCGCGATCTCGAGCAATTGATCGCCGGGCTTTCGGCGCGCGGCGTCTACACCAACCTGATCACCGCCGGTGTCGGCATTGCGGATGGCCGCATCGAGGCATTTGCCCAAGCCGGGCTGGACCATCTGCAACTGAGCTTTCAAGGCGCACGGCCGGCGACCACCGAGCGCATCGGCAATCACAGGGGCAGCCACGAAAAGAAGCTGGAAACGGCACGCCGCACTCGCGCGGCCGGCTTGCCGCTTACCATCAACGCGCCGATCCATCGCCACAATATCGAGGAGGTACCGGAATTCATCGATCTGGCCCTTTCGCTGGGTGCGGAGCGTCTCGAGATCGCCAACGTACAGTACGCCGGCTGGGCGCTGACCAATCGCGATCAACTGATGCCCGAGCGTGCTGCCGTCGACCGCCAGGCGGAGATCGTCGCGGCGGCGCGCGAACGGCTCACCGGCATCATGAACATCGATTTCGTCACGCCGGATTATTTCGCCATCTATCCCAAGCCGTGCATGGGCGGCTGGGCGCGCGACGCCTTCATGGTGACGCCGGACGGCACCGTACTGCCATGCCATGCCGCCCAGACCATCCCGTCGCTCGGCTTCGAGCGTTTTGGAACACGCAGCCTGGCCGCGATCTGGACCGATTCCCCGGCATTTAATGCCTTTCGAGGCACGGACTGGATGCAGGAGCCCTGCCGCAACTGTGAGCGGCGCGAGATCGACTGGGGCGGCTGTCGCTGCCAGGCGATGGCAATCGCCGGCGATGCCGCCGCGACGGACCCGGCTTGCGCGAAATCGCCGATTCATGCGCGCATGGCAATGCTGATCGACGAGGCCCAGCGCGCTGCGACGGTTCCTTCGAAGGACGAACCATTCGTCTACCGGCGCATCGGCGTCGTCACCGAGCCCGCCTGACTGCCGACTATTCCTACGGCCTACCCTCGTGAAAGCCGTTCGGCATGCCACGTCATATGGTCATGCATGAATGTCGAAATGAAAAAATAGGAGTGATCGTATTCGTCCTGCATGCGCAATTTCAACGGAATGCCTGCCTTGGAGCAGGCGTCTTCGAGCAGCCAAGGCCTGAGGCCCTCCTGGAGGAAACCGTCTGACGTTCCCTGATCGACCAGGAATTCCGGGAAACGGTGTCCATCCTCGATGAGCGAAGTGGCATCGTAGCGCCGCCACGAGGCCTCATCCAGGCCGAGATATTTTTCGAAAGCCGGCTTCGACCAGCCGGCTGTGCTTGGCTGCACGATCGGCGCAAAGGCCGAGCAACTTCTGAAACGCGCGGGATTGTTCAGTGCGATCGTCAGCGCGCCATGCCCGCCCATCGAATGGCCGAAGATCGACTGGCGCGCCATATCGGCGGGAAATTCGCGCCCGATCACGGCTGGCAGCTCCTCGACGATATAGGAATACATGCGATAGTTCTTGGCATACGGCTCTTGCGTCGCGTCGAGGTAGAAACCGGCGCCGCTGCCGAACTGCCAATTGTCCTTTTCATCCGGAATGTCGGCACCACGCGGGCTGGTGTCGGGACAGACAACGATCACGCCAAGTTCGGCGGCAATACGTCTGTATTCGCCTTTTTCCATTACATTCGCATGGGTGCAGCTGAGTCCGGAGAGGTACCACACCACGGGGCAACGGCTTTCCCGTGCCTGCGGAGGCACGAAAATGGCAAACGTCATTTCGCACGAGCAGCTCGTCGAAAGATGAGAGTAAACATGCTGGGCGCCGCCATGCGACTTGGCAGTCGAGACGAGTTTCGGGTGCTCTGCCATATATTCTTCTCCACCAATTTTAACCGCCGACCGTAGGCTCTACGACATCACGGGTGATCGCGGCAACCTTGGTGGGCCGGCTGGCGCGCGTAGCTCTTGATCGGAGCCGGGATGGCCTGCCTCGCCGACCGTCTTGGCGCAGCAAGGCGCGAGAGGCCACTCGCTGGCGCAGCGTTGCCCAGCAAGCCATACGGGCCAGGCTGGGCGATTGTTGGCGATGCTGGCTATAACAAGGACGCAGTCACTGCGCAGGCATCGGCGATGCTTCCGGGACGCCGAACTCTGCGCAAATGCACTTGCCATGGCTTTCAGTGGCGACAGCCGCTTCGACGCGGCTATGGCGGACGAGCACGCACGCGTCATCGCGTGGGCTCGCAGCAAGCGCGCCAGGGTACCGAGCAAGAACTTGTGAGCCGACGGCTATTCCCGACCGTCGAAAGCCACGGACAGGCCCAGGGCAGTTGCTGCCTCGACGATCGCCTCGGTAAGCTCTTCGTCGGATGCGACCAGATAAGGGGCGGCTTGCCGTGCTGCGTTTAATGTCGCTGTGATCGAGATGGTGTCACCACGATCCTCCCTATTGAGGACTGCGGCGATTGCTTGCTCTACTACCGGACTGACCCTTTTCACCTTACTCATCCACCCTCCCCATACGCGGCCCAGGGCGATGGTAATCTATCCACGGTTGTGTTCAATTCGATTTACGAAACGTACAGACTCGACCGGCTGGACCGCTACGGCCGGACATCTCTAATTTCGACGGCATTCTAGATCGACCAAGCCTCGCTACCGGGCCTCGACCAGGTTTCTCAGCAGATCGCCCGCCCTGCGGAGCCATGGCAAATTGTCAGGTTCGTATGTGAGCGCAGTCCAGGAGCTCGGCGCGGCCCACGGGCGCGCGCTCTGCGCTTGGCGAAGATGTCGCCTAGAAATAGCCGAGGATGGATTTTACCTCGAGATACTCCAACATGCCCTCGATCCCATATTCGCGTCCGTTTCCGGACTGCTTGAAACCGCCAAACGGGGCGTGCGGATCCCAGGTCGGGTAGTTGAGATGCACCTGACCGGAGCGGATCCGCGAGGCCACGTCCCTGACGGCGTCCACATCCTGGCCCTGCACATGGGCCCCCAGACCGTAGACCGTGTCGTTGGCGATGGTGACGGCCTCCTCGATTGTGTCGTAGGGGATGATGCAGAGAACTGGCCCGAAGACCTCTTCCTGGGCAATGCGCATGGTCGTGCGCACGTCGGAAAAGATGGTCGGCCTCACATAGAACCCGACGTTCAGATCGTGCGCACGACCCGGTCCGCCGGCGAGGAGCCGGGCGCCCTCAGAAATGCCGACGCCGATCATGGTTTGGATGCGGTCGAACTGGGCACGGTTTGCGATTGCACCATGAGTTGTGGTTTCCGAAAGAGGATCGCCAATGACGATCTGGGCTGCGGCCCTTTTGGCGATTGCCTCGATCTCGGAGAGCAGCGCGCGTGGCGCGATCATGCGCGTCGGGGCGCTGCATGACTGGCCGAGATTGCGGAAGGCGGCGGCTACGCCCAGAGAAACGGCACGATCGAGATCTGCGTCTGGCAGGATCACGTTCGGCGACTTGCCGCCCAGCTCCTGCGCGACACGCTTGACCGTGGTCGCCGCCGCCTGGGCCACCGCAATGCCCGCGCGGGTGGACCCGGTAATGGAGATCATGTCGACATCCGGATGGGAGGCGAGACCCATACCCACGCCTGGACCATCACCTTGCAAGACGTTGAAAACCCCAGCAGGGAAGCCGGCTTCCTCGATTGCCTCGGCGAATAGCAGGGCGTCCAAGGGAGAAAGCTCACTCGGCTTCAGCACGATCGTGCAGCCTGCAGCGAGCGCCGGCGAAACCTTGGCGGTGATCTGGTAAAGTGGCCAGTTCCACGGAGTGATCAAGGCGCAGACACCGATCGGTTCGTGGGTGACGGCGGTTTGCCCCCGTTGCTTGACGAAGCGAAAGTCTGTCAGCACATCGCGAGCGACCTTAACATGCGTGATCGCCAGCGGCACGTGGGCGCTGCGCGCATAGCCGATCGCCGCGCCCATTTCTATGCTCAGGCATTGAGCCAGCAGTTCGCCGCGCGCCTCGAGCAGCGCTTGCAGGCGATCGAGCAGACCCGCGCGGTCTTCTGGCGTGGTCCGACTCCAGGTGGCGAATGCCCGGCGAGCCGCTGCAACGGCCGCGTCAACGTCCTCGCCATTTCCAAGCGGAAACTGGCTCACAACCTCTTCTGTGGCGGGATTGACGACGACGCCCGTCGCGGTGCCGCTCGGCTCAACCCATTGACCGTCGATGAAGAACTTGTCCAGGTGGCCGTTGCGGGCCAGGCGTTCGAGGGGCGTCATCACCCTACAAGGTCCTTCATGCGGTAATAGGCGCCGAGAATCGGCAGGAACCAGGGGCGCCCGAAATAACCGGGGATCGCTGGCCAGTCGAAATCCTTCCAGGGATTGAGCTCGGGGTGCCCGTCCATGACGTCGGCCATGATGGTGCCCATCAACGTCGACATTTGGGTCCCGTGTCCGCTATAGCCCATCGAGTAATAGATGCCATCGCGCTCTCCGGCGCGCGGCAGGCGATCGCGGGTCATATCGACCATGCCGCCCCAGCAGTAGTCGATGCGGGTGCCGGCCAGTTCCGGAAAGACCTCGACCATCGCCGCCTTGAGTATCCGGCCGCTTTTTTCGTCGGATTGAGGGTTGGACACGGCAAAGCGCGCCCTCCCGCCGAACAAAAGGCGATTGTCCGGCGTGAGCCGCCAGTAGACAACGAGATTGCGCGTGTCGACGACCATGCGCCCAGTCGGCATGAGACGCCTAAGGTGGTCGGGCGACAGCGGCTCGGTCACGATCAGAAATGCGCCGACCGGGATCATGCGCCGGCGGATCCAGCCGAGCGGGCCAACCTGGGAAATGCCGCTTGCCAACAGGACCTGCCGCGCGACGATCTTGCCCTTTGGCGTCGTTACCTCATGCCCGCCTGAAACCTTGCGCATCGCCATGACGGGCGAGCGTTCATGGACCTCTGCGCCACGCCGGGCAGCGGCGGTCGCGAGGCCCCGGACGAACCGGCCGACATGCATGCCCGCGCTCTTGGGAAAGAGCAGCCCGCCATGGTAGCGGTTGGTGCCGACTTCGGTTCGCAGGTCCTCGCGCGCGATCATCCTGGTGTCGGGATCGACATTGGCAGCCAGTAGTTCCTGGCTGCGCGCCAGCATGTCGTAGTGCTCGGGCTTGGCGGCAAGCTTGAGCTTGCCGACGCGGGAGAAGCTGCAGTCGATCTTCTCTTCCTGCACCAGCCGCTCGACCATATCGACGCCGGCGTCAAAAGCCTTGTAGAGCGCATTTGCGGCCGGCTTGCCGTGCTTGCCAGCCATGATTGCATAGTTCTGGGCAAAGCCGTTGTTGCACATGCCGCCATTGCGGCCGGACGCGGCATTGCCGATCGTTTCGGCCTCCAAAAGGGCAACCCGGGCGCCCTTTTTGGCAAGGGCCAGCGCTGCGGAGGAGCCCGTCAAGCCGCCGCCCACAATCGCCACGTCGTAGTGGCCTTCGAGCGGTTTGGACGACCCTTCATTGAACGGCTGAGACGTATCCAGCCAGTAAGAGGTAAACTTCATTTTCTTGACCACCAGTGTTGATTTGAGTGGGGCGACATCCGAGCGTAGTCGCGCGCCTACCAGCCGCGCATCCGCTCCCAACGCGCTTCAATCTTGGGGCTGTCCCCGTTGACGACGCTGTAGAAATCATGCTGGGCGGCCATCGCACACGCATGGTTGGGCAGAATCCGGACCCGAGTCCCGAGCGGCAACTCGGGCATGGACTTTCCAGAGCCGGCACGAATGGCGAGGATACCGTGTTCCTGGCTGGCCTGGGCCACGATCACATCTTCAAGCACCCGCCCCTTTTCGTCGCAGACCACGCCGTAACCCTGGTCGATCTGCTGGTTTGCGGTTCCCCGGTCGCGCGAAAGCGCCATCCATCCAGCGTCGACCAGCACCCATCCCTTTTCCGGCTTGGACCCGATCACCGTGGCCACTACGGAAATCGCGATGTCGTCGAGTTCGCACACCCCAACGCCGTGCTGGACCAGGTCGAAGAACATGTAGACCCCGGCGCGCAGCTCCGTGACCCGCTCAAGATTGCTGGCGAAATGCGCTGTCGGCGTTGAGCCGACGCTGACGATCGGGCAGGCATGGCCATGGGCGCGCAGGATTTCAGCGGCGCGCACCGTGGCTGAACGCTCGTTCTCGCCTGCCTTGACCAGCGCATCGGGCGTGTTCAAGCCATAGGATTCGCCTGCATGGGCGAGAACGCCGACGAGTTTGGCACTGGCCGCGACGACACTGCCGGCCACGTCGAGCAACTTCGGGTCGTCCGGCCTCAAGCCACCGCGATGGTCATCGCAGTCCAGTTCGATGAAAACAGATGGGGTCATACCGGTGGCTTCGCGGACACTGGCCAGGGCATCGGCCTGCCCGACCGAATCGAGCAACAGCTTCACATCAGCGCCGGTGCGGCGACAAAGCTCCATGGCCCGCTTGGCCGAGGCCGGCGAGATGCCGACCGCGTAGGTCATGTCTCGAAAGCCATGGCCCGCGAAATACTCCGCCTCGGCGATGGTCGAGACCGTGATCGGACCGCGTTCGCGATGGAACGCGTATCGGGCGACATCGATGCTCTTGGCCGTCTTCATATGCGGGCGCAGCACCACGCCAAGCTTCCTGGCGCGCTCAGCCAGACCCTTGATGTTGTGCTCGAGCCGGCCACGGTCGAGAAGCAGCGTCGGGGTGACCAAGGCGTCGATCGTCCTAGCCGTCTCGCTCGCCGCCAGGCTTGCCGCCATCTTATTCATAGTCTCGTTTCCTAAGTGAACGACTGGTTTGCCAACGCATACATATGGGCTGGCCCCTCGGCGACGGGTCGTTGTCCTTTGACCATGGCGGTCGCACTGCCGGACCGCTGCAGGCCAAGGCTCGCAAGCCAGTCGCCCAATCCATCCTCGGCATAGACGTCGATGCGAACGAATTGATTGTGAAGCTTCGAAAGCTGGGCCAGGATCAGAAGCCGCGCGTCGTGGTCGCTCTCGGCTGCACAAGGGCCGACGACATAGCCGCGGCCAAACCTCCTCGCGACAGCGTAGCCTGCAATCCGTCCCCTGCGCTCAATGACCAATGCGTTGCCCACATCGGCGAGCGCAGCCACCATCGGCAGCCGGGGCATGCCCGTGGCCCGTTCGTCGAAGACCTGGATTGCCGCGAGGTCAGAGGCTGTCGCTTGACGGATGTCGCCGCGGGTACTCCGCGTCACGGCGACAGCCAGCGAGCCCTGGTGCTGAAGCACCGTGCCCCAGGCAGTGAAGCCGCGTCGCTTGTAGAGCGCCAGCCCCTCTTCGGTTGAGTTGAGCAGCAGGTTGCGACCGTGTGTCGCCTCAAGCAATCCATCAAAGAGCCGGGCGCCGTTGCCACCGCCTTGCGCGGAGCCAGTAACTATGATCATTCCGACCGAGGCATAGGACTGTCCGTAATTCCAGGACATGGCCGTGCCAATCACCTGTCCTGCCCGCTCAACGACCAGGCCATTGCCGACCATCAGGGCAAATTCCCAATCCTCCTGACGGTAGGGCCAGGCCATCTCCTGCGACAGCTTCAGTGCGCCCGGCAAATGGCGGGTTTCCAATTTCATCAGCTCGATCGGGGCGCTGACGAAATCTCTGTCATGCTCAAAGGCCATAAGGTGCAACGCTGTCAGTTGATCCAGAGTCGGATTGAAGTCGGATCTTAGGGTCGCGCCCGGCGGACAGATTTCGCTGCTGTTTTGCCCCTTCAAATCAGCGGTATTATTCGTTTTATGCAGTTCCTCGGCATGTCAAATCGTGCAAATCGGGCGAGGAATACCTGGCACCTTGAATCGCCGCTTCGTGGTTGCCCGATCGGCGATGCCCAGGAGGAATTTTGGATGATCTACATCAGCGAAGAGGAGTCAGCCGCCCTCGTCACGCATGAACTTGCTTTCGAGGCGGCGCGCGAGGCTCTCGTGGCGGCAGCATCGCGGCAGAGCTGGGTCTTTCCGGCTGTTCTCGGGCGCACACAGGAGGTGACCAATACCTTCTCAATCAAATCCGGTTCGTCGGGCGAGCTGACCGGCGTGAAAATTGGCTCCTTCTGGTCGGGCAACCCGGCACGTGGCCTTCCCCGCCATAACTCGACCATCGTGCTGCTCGATCAGCATACAGGTCGGCTCGGCGCCGTAGTCGAGGCCGGGAAGGTCAACGCCTACAGGACGGCCGCCGCCGACGCGATTGCGGCCGATCTTCTTGCGCGCAAGCAAGCCAAGGTTCTGGCGATCTTCGGGGCCGGCAACCAGGCGAGCTTCGAAGTGATGGCGCTGGCACGCATCCGCCCAATCGAAACCGTGCTGGTCGTGGCCCGGCCTTCGCCGCGGCGCGACGCTTTTGTCGATCAGATCGGCGAAAGGGGACTGAAGGCGCGCGCTGCCTTGCCGGAAGAAGCCGTGCGCACGGCCGATATCGTGGTGACGGCGACACCCGCACGCGAACCGCTGTTCGATGCCGCTTGGGTGGGACCCGGAACCCATATCGTCAGCATCAGGTCGGATGCTACGGGTAAACGCGAATTGCCGAGCGAATTGTTTCCCAAGGCACGTCTGTTTTGTGATCTGCTTTCCCAGTCCGTCCAGATCGGCGAGTTCCAATACGTGCGCGACGAGATCGACGCCGGCGTGCTTGTGGTAACACAAATCGGCGACGTTATTGAAAGGCGTGCGCTCGGACGCCGCTTCGACAATGAGATCACGGTCTTCGACAGTTCCGGCGTCTCCCTGCAGGACCTCTACATGGCCGACGCGCTGATCCGCGCAAAGGCGTCCCACCGCTGATCAGTTTCGCACCAGGCCCCAGTCCCGACGGATTTTTCGACACTCTCCGGCAACAAGGTGATCCCGCGCGATCCTGCAGTCGTGTCAGCGGCGGGCGCGCCAAAGGGTTGCCCGCATGAACCACGGATCGCCCCCGATGTCGGCGACTAGCGTCTGTCGCGCCAGAAGGCGAGACGGTCCTGCAACCGATAGCCCTGGATAATCGCCGGCATGAACCACGGATTGCCACAATAGAGCGGGACGGCCGAAGGCGGTCGAAAGTCGAACGCAGTGCGCGACTGCTCGCCATGCCCCATCAACTTGTGGGCCGCACGCATGCCAATCCATGGCGCCCAGACCACGCCCGAACCGCAGAAGCCAGTTGCATAGACCACGCCGTCCTTCTCGAAAATGCGGGGCAGCATGTCTCGGTTCATCGCCACATTGCCGAACCAGCAATGCGAAAGGCGCACGTTCTCCAACTCCGGGAAAAGGTTCACCAGGCCCTTGCGAAGGAGAAGTTTCGGCGCCGCCGGATCGCCGACGCGGGAACTGTCACGGCCGCCCAGCAGGATACGTTTCCCGTCTGGCGAGGGACGATAATAGAAACCGAGTTGCCGGTTCTCGGTGATCGTCATCAGCTTCGGCATCAGTCGCGCCATGACATCGGGCGCAAGTTCTTCGGTGACGATGATCCGGCTGCGGACAGGAACCAGGCGGCGGCGCAGGAAGGGAGCGGCGCCGTCGGTATAGCCGTTGGTACAGACCAGAACCTGCCGTGCATCCACCGTCCCTGCCGAAGTCGCGACGCGGAACCCCGAACCGTCCCTCTCGATCGACTTGACCACTGTATGCGAATGGACCGTCAACCCGGATGCGAGCGCCACCCGCAGGAGCTCAGCATGGAATTTTGCGGGGTGCAGCCCGCCAATGTCCATCCGAACAGTCCCGCCGCGGTAGAAGTCGGTGCCGATATAATTTCGCTGCTCGGCATGCGGAACCGCGTAGGACTCGATCCCCAGTTTCTTCGCCAGCGTCTCGGCGCCCCGCGCCATCTTCTCATATTGTTCATATCCGAAAGCGCCTTTGAACTGGCCAACCAGTCGGAAGTCGCAGTCGAGCCCTTCGGTCTTGATGAAGTCGTAGAGGAATTCGCGTGCGACCTTGCCCTCGGCCTCGATCGCCATGGCCTTCTCTTCACCGAAGCGCCGGGTGATCGTGGCATGGTCCGGCCGGATGGTCCCGCTCGTAATCCCGCCGTTGCGGGTGGAAGCACCCTCGCCCGGATTCATCGCATCAAAGGCTGCGACCGAGCGTCCTTCGCGCGCCAGCGCAAGCCCGGCCGAAAGCCCGGCATAACCGGCGCCGACAATTGCCACGTCAAGGTTCTTTGCGACCGGCTGCCGCGGCAGCGGCATGACGGGCGCTGCTTCCCACCAGTAGGGTGTGTTCTTGTCGGCGATATGAGGCTCTTGCACGTGGCTGACTTCTCGCTGCATTGCAGGGGTAATCTACGGTCGGTGAAACTTCAGATGTGGTCGTCTCGGACGTCGAGCGCATCACGCAGCCCGTCACCGATGAAATTGAAACTGGTTACCGCGATGGTGATTGCAGCTCCGGGAATGATTGCCAGCCAAGGTGCGCTGCCCAGATATTGCTGGGCGCCATTGAGCATGTTGCCCCAGCTGGGCAGTGGCGGCTGGATCCCGTAGCCGAGGAAACTGATGTAGGCTTCCATGAGAATGGCGCGCGCGACCGTCAAGGTGGAAGCGACGATAATCGGCCCCATGGCGTTGGGCAGTATCTCGCGGAACATGATGTGGGTGCCGCTCAATCCCAGCATTCGCCCGGCTAGGACGAACTCGCGTTCGCGTAACGAGCGGACTTCCGCTTCGACTATGCGGGCAACCTCCATCCAACTGGTGAGAGCGATAATGACGGTGATCATCACAGGACTGGGCTTCAGTGCGGCAGCCAGCGCCAGCAGCAGAAAGATCGATGGGAATGACAGGAATCCATCGACCGTGCGCATCAGCGTGGCCCCGACCCAGCCGCCGCGGTAGCCGGCAATTACGCCGACCAGGGTACCGATGAGTGTCGACAAAACCATGGCAAAGAAACCGACCAGCAGCGAGATTCGTCCCGCCATCAAAAGCCTTGCCGCCACGTCGCGGCCAAGCGGATCGGTACCTAGAAAGTGGTAGCCCGTCAGCGGAGGGGCAAAGCGGGCCCGCAGATCGATATACAGTGAGTCATAAGGCAGGAGATGGGGGCCGAGGACGCAAGCGAGGCTCAGGAAGATGATCATCGCCAACCCGAGCAGCGCCAAGCGATGACGCATGAAACGACGTGCCGCGCGGTTGTTTCTCCATCGGCTTGGAGCTGCATTTGCGGTGAAAGCGGTCATATCGGCTGTCTCCTGTCGGGGAAGTTGCGCGCTCAAGCCAGACGAATGCGCGGATCGACAATAGCGACGACAATGTCGGCGATCAGGTTTCCAAGCAGAACGAGGATGGCGGAGAACATCAGCAGCCCCATCACAACCGGATAGTCGCTGTAACCAAGGCTATCGAGGAACAACCGTCCCATTCCTGGCCAGGTAAAGACGGTTTCGGTCACGAGCGCGCCAGTGAGGACACTGGGAAGCTGCATCCCGGCCAAGGTAATCATCGGCAAAAGTGCGTTGCCGACGACATGCTTCATCAGAATCCGGCGTTCACTCAACCCCTTGGCCCGAGCCGTCTTGACGAAGTCCTGACTAATGGCGTCGAGAGTGGCCGTCCGCATGTAGCGGCTCCAGATCGCGACATGGACCAGCGACAGCACGATACTTGGCAGGATCAGATGGTGGAGGTAGCCCAGGATCGAGGCGTCGCCGATCTCGGACATATTACCCGCAGGCAGCCAACCCAACTTCAGGGAAAAGACGTAGATGCCGACGAGTCCGAACCAGAAGGTGGGGACCGACAACGCAACCATGGCCCCGACAGTTGCAAGATAATCGAACAGCGAGTAGCGGCGCGTGGCGCCTCGGATTCCAATCCAGGCGCCAATGGAGATCGCAATTGCGGTTGAGGACCCCATCAGCAGCAGCGTGGCAAAGAGATGGCTGCCGATCACCTCCAATACCGGCGCTCCGTCGCGGAAGGAGTGACCCCAGTCGCCCCGCACCAGCCGCCATGCCCAGTCCAGATATTGGATCCATATGGGTCGATCGAGGCCCAGCAGCCCCTTGAGACGCTCGATATCCTGCTGGGTCATTCCGGGATCGAGCCCGAATTGCGCCAGCGGGCCGCCGGGAAGGAGGTTCAGAATGCCGAAGCCGATGATCGAAACGATCACAAGCAGCACCAGGCTCTGCGAGAGGCGATTGAGCAGGAAGCCGCGCATTCGAGTCCCTCCATTGTGGGTTGATGATTTTAGTCTGTTGCCGCCGCCGCGGCGGAATCGGCGGGGCGGCGGCAACTGCGTGGATTAGGCCTTCCACTGCCAGGCTGCGGCATCCCACGACGCGGTGCGGGTGTTGGCGTTGGGCTCGAAGCCGTCCAACCCTTTCTTGCGCCCGAGGACGATTGTGTACGCGAACAGCGGCAGGAAGGGCAGATCATGGCGCACCACTTCCTGCACGCGATTATAGATCCCGCGTCGTTCTTCCGGATCGAAGCTGCGAGCGCCCTTTTCGAGCAGGGCATCGACCTCAGGGTTGGAATATTGCCCGGTGTTCGAACCGTGTCCGCCCTGAGCGGCGATTGCCTTCGTATGGAGCCGGTTTGTGGCGTCGGGGTCCGCGGCAATCAGATAGGTGACGCCCACCATGGCGGTGTCGAATTGCGATTTCAGCCAGAACTCGCCCCACATGACTGCAGCCGGCAAATTCGAGATCGTCATCTCGACGCCGATCTCGGCAAACGTCTGCTGCAGGAACTGCTGCGTCTGCTCGCGGAGGTTGTTGCCAGAAGTTGTCGAGTTCGAGAAGGACAGTCGCACCCCATCCTTGGCGCGGATTCCATCCGGCCCCGGCACCCAGCCGGCCTCATCAAGGATTTGGCGCGCCCGGTCCAGATTGAACTCCTGAACCGGCAGGTTCGGGTCGTAGTAGTAGGACTCCTTCGGCATGAAGGTCTCGGTGAGAGTGCCCACGCCGTAATAGATCGTGTCGACGATCGCTTTCCTATCCAAGGCGGCGTAGAGCGCCTGGCGCACTGCCAACTCCTTGAACTGCGGGCGGCCCAAATTGAGGTAGATCGACTCCAGGGATGACCCGGTCTCAAGTGTCACCACGCGGTCTGCTAGTTCGCGGGCTTCAGTATAATGGTCGGCGGTGATGTACGACTGATCGACCAGGTCCACGTCGCCGCTCTTGAATTGCGTGTAGAGCACCGTCATGTCGGGGATGTATTTGAAGATGAGCTGCTCGACATAGGGGCCTTCGCCCGCGTACTCAGGATTGGCGACGAGCTCGATGTGATCACCTGCGACGCGCTGGCTCCATTTGAATGCGCCGGTGCCGACCGGCGCCTGGTTGAAGGCGGCTGTATTCGGATCGGCCTCTTTCTCCAGAATGTGCTTGGGCACGATGAACGTTTCGGCCAAGAACGAAAGATAGGGCGCAAAAGCCTCCTTCATCCGCCATGTGATCTCGGTGGGCGAAACCACTGTGATGTCCTGCACGAGCGAATGGCCGCTCGTGCGCCAAGCGCGAAACTTCGGGTTCGTGATGAGTTCAAGGGTGAATTTCACGTCCTCGGCCGTGAAGGGCTCACCGTCGTGCCAGCGGGCATTGTCACGCAACCGGATGCGCCAGTTGAGACCGTCCTCCGAAATGCCGCCGTTCTTTTGGCTTGGCACCTCGGCTGCGAGGTTTGGATGTAGGCCACCTTGGGGATCCATGCGGACCAGCGCGTCGAAAACCGAGAAATGGACCGCGTCATCGACTTCGATATGCGCCATCAGCGGATTGAACACGGTCGGCTCTTGGGAGAGGCCGACGATGACGCGACCGGCCGGGCCTGCAGGAGGGGTCTTGGCGAAGGCGGGCTTGCCCAACAGATTGGGCGCGATGAGGCCTGCAGCCCCACCTATCGCCATCAGTCGCAGCGCTTCGCGCCTCGAGTAGTTGGACGTAGTCGATGAATTTTTGGTCATGGTAGTTCCTCTCTCGTTATTTCTTATGCGTTTGCTGCTACTGGACGGGCATTGCCCGGCCGCTCTCCTGGAATTGCCGCTACCAGTTGGCGCGTGTAGGCTGCTTGCGGGTTCAGGAATATTTGCGAGGGCGGTCCGCGCTCGACGATCCGGCCCTTCTGCATCACCGCGATTTCGTCGCAGATCTGGCTGGCGACGCGCAGGTCGTGCGTGATGAAGACCATCGACACGCCCGTCTCGCGCTGGATCTGGTCCAGAAGCTGCAGGATCTGCGCCTGGATCGACACGTCGAGTGCGGAGACCGCCTCGTCGGCAATCAACAGCTTCGGCTTGAACATCAGCGCACGAGCGATGCCGATGCGCTGGCGTTGCCCACCCGAGAACTCGTGCGGGTAGCGGCCAAAAGCGCCGGCATCGAGACCGACATGGGCCAGAAGTGCACGCGCTTCATCGCGCGCTTGAGCATAAGGCATCCCGTGCGCCACCGGACCTACCGTCATGATGTGGCCGACCGTCGAGCGTGGATTCAGAGAAGCGAAGGGATCCTGGAAGATCATCTGGATCCGCGGTCGAAGTGGGCGGAACTTCGCTTCGGAAAGCTTGGCTATGTCACAGCCCTCGAACAAGATCCCGCCGCCGTCACTGTCCAGCAGCTTGATCAGCAGCCGGCCCAGCGAGGATTTCCCCGAACCGCTCTCGCCTACGACCCCCAGCGTGCGGCCGGGCGCCAGTTCGAACGACACCTCGTTGACCGCTGTCACAACTCGTTGCGCGCCGAACAGCGCGCTGCCGCCGCGATAGGTCTTCACCAGACCCTCAACCTTCAGGATCGGCTCCTTGCTGGCAGCCTCCGGACGAGGGCGATCTTCGCCGGTCAAATGCGGTACGGCTGCAATCAGGCGCTGGGTATAAGGGTGCTTGGGCGACTTCAGCACCTGTTCGGCGCTGCCCTGTTCGACGACATTGCCCTTTTCCATCACCACGACGCTGTCGGCGATCTCGGCCACCACGCCGAAATCGTGGGTGATGAACATCACGCTCATGCCCTTGCGCCGCTGAATGTCGCGGATCAGTTGCAGGATCTGAGCCTGGGTGGTGACGTCGAGCGCGGTGGTTGGTTCATCCGCAATCAGCACCGTCGGCTCGAGCGCCAAGGCCATGGCGATCATGACGCGCTGCCGCTGCCCGCCCGAAAGCCGGAAAGGGTACTGGTGATACATGAGTTCGGGATCTGGCAGGCCTACTTCAGTGAGCAGCTCGATAGCGCGGTTTCGACAGATTTGTGGCGTGCCGAAGCCATGCGCGGCCATGACCTCGTCAATCTGCGCGCCCACCGTCATCAGGGGATTGAGCGCCGAGAGCGGGTCCTGAAAGATCATCGACACGACCCGTCCACGCAGGTTGCGCAGTTTGTCGGGCGACATGCCGATGATGTTCATCCCCTCCAGCTGGATGACACCCGATGAGAGGCGGATCACCTTGGGCAGTAGCCCCATGATCGCGTTCGCCGTGACCGACTTACCCGATCCGGACTCGCCTATGATGCAGAGTATCTGGCCGCGTTTCAGATCGAAGGAAATGTCCTTGACAGCATGGGTCCGTTCCATGCCTTGCGGCAAATTCACCGTGAGGTCGCGCACCGAAAGCGCCACATCGTGGGGGGCTACAGCCTGGATGCTTGCGACCATCGAGATCACCTCCCCTTTCAACCGAGCGCGTCCACCCTGTTGCGGACCGCTTCATCGCCCTTTGAGCAGAAGCGCATCACCGTAGCGGCCGTAGTCTGGCCTTCTCGGCGCTTCGCGCGCTGAGGCTGCGAGAGACGGGTTCTGCTCATCCTGGCGGCTCCCTTATGAAATCCGGTCCGTGTACCGGACTCTGTTCCCTTTTTTCTTGGAGAACTCTCCGAAGGGGCAAGCCTTGCCTATCGAATGTCCTCTGGAGCCTGCCTGCCATAAGGAAGGGTTGCTCCGCTCTTCCAGCCAGTTTGACTGTTCTGTTTCCGCAGAGTCTTCGAAACTTGGCCCTCGCGCGGCAGGAACTTCTGAAAAGAACATCCAGTTCGGCATTTCACTCTGTTCCCGTTTCGACACGGAAACCGGGATCAGGCACCATATCCTTCACCCGGCAATACGCGCCCATGAGGAATAGGACCACGGCTTTCCGGTGTACATCGGCACCATTGCCAGGCTGCCGCCGAGCGGATTGGTGACCGTGCGGCCCATCGCAATGTCGGCAAAGGCGCTGCCGATCAAGGTCGACAACTGCGCCGTGTGCCGCCCATACCGCAGATGACGCGACTGCATGAAGTGTACTCCTGCTTGGCTCGCAGCGAGCTTTTCGCGCAATAATTGCCTGTCCTGGGGGCTGCTAAACGCAGGAAATTCCGTCCAGGCACAAACTCCGCAGCCTGCATTTGCGGGCGGCAGGTTAGGATGCTTCAAATTACCGGAGTTCCATCCATGCCCGCGCCGCTCATGCACATCGACTGCAGCCCTTCCCTCCCTCGCGAGGCGGACGTCGTCGTCATCGGCGGCGGCGTGGTGGGCGTGTTCAGCGCATACTATCTGGCGCGCCGCGGCCTCAAGGTCGCCCTGGTCGAGAAGGGGCGCATCGCGGCCGAGCAGTCCAGCCGCAACTGGGGCTGGTGCCGCCAGCAGAACCGCGATGCGCGTGAGCTGCCGATGGCGACCAAGAGCCTCGACCTCTGGGAGAAGGTGGCACAGGAGACTGGCGAGGATACTGGATTTCGCCGCTGCGGGCTCCTCTATCTCTCACAAGACGAAAATGAGCTGGCAGGCTGGGCGAAGTGGCGCGATTTTGCGAGAACGGTCGGGATCACCACGCACATGCTGAGCGCGGAAGAAGCCACCGAACGGGGCAAAGCGACGGGCCGCAAATGGAAAGGTGGCGTGTTCTCGCCAACTGACGGAACGGCGGACCCTTCCAAGGCAGTGCCGGTTGCGGCGCGCGGCATCACGGCGGCGGGCGGCACCGTACATCAGCATTGCGCGGCGCGCGGGCTGGAATTGAGCGCCGGCCGGGTGAGCGCTGTGGTGACCGAAGCGGGCACCATCCATACAAAGACTGTTGTCATGGCCGGGGGCGCGTGGGCTTCTTCCTTCTGCAACCAGCTTGGTGTGCGTTTCCCGCAAGCTGCCGTGCGTTCGTCCATTCTGGCCGTGGCACCCGGCGCAAACAGCCTGCCGGATGCCCTGCATACCACGCGCGTCTCTCTGACGCGGCGCAGCAACGGTGGATACGCGCTGGCGATCAGCGGGCGGGCGCGTGTCGATCCAACGCTGCAGCAGTTCAGGTTCAGCCGCGAGTTTGTACCTATGTTCGCCCGCCGCTGGCGCAATCTCGCCCCGGGCGCCTTCGAGGGCTGGCGTCAAGGCCATGAAAGCCTGCGCAAATGGGCCCTCGACGACATCACGCCAATGGAACGGAACCGCATTCTCGACCCGAAGCCCGACATGGGACAGATTCGGCTGACATATCGAAGAGCCTGCGAATTGATCCCCGAACTCCAACGCGTCGCGATCTCCGATGTATGGGCGGGTTATATCGACAGTACACCCGATGGCATTCCCGCAGTCGGCGAAGTGGAGGGGATTCCGGGCTTCATCCTGGCGGCGGGATTCAGCGGTCACGGCTTCGGGATCGGCCCCGGCGCGGGGCATATGATCGCCGACATCATTACAGGCAGCGAGCCTATCGTCGATCCGCGTCACTATAGGCCCGAGCGCCTGAAGACTGCTGCGTGGGGCAAGGTCGCTGAATTCTGAGAAGACCGTCTTGCCAACATACAATCGATCGCACACGAGATTGAGGTCACGAGGCGGCCAGCACCAAAAAACAGGGAAGTGATGATGCGCGAATATGAGATTGCCGCCATTCCTGCCGACGGGATCGGCCCAGAGGTGATTGCCGCAGGTGTCCAGGCGCTTGAGGCGCTGCAGCAGCGCTGCGGCGACTTCAAGCTCCGCGTCCAGCACTTCGACTGGGGCTCAGACTATTACAAGGCCCATGGTCGAATGATGCCCGAAGATGGGGTGGCGCAACTGAAGCGCTTCGACGCCATCTTCTTTGGCGCGGTCGGCGCCCCCGATCTGCCTGACGAAATCACGCTCTGGGGCCTCCGGCTGCCGATCTGCCAAGGCTTTGATCAGTACGCCAACGTGCGGCCGACCAGGATATTGCCCGGGATTGTTTCGCCGCTGGCGGGCGTTGGCCCTGGCGATCTGGATTGGGTGATCGTGCGGGAGAATTCCGAGGGCGAGTATTCGGGCCACGGCGGCCGCGCCCATCGCGGACTCCCCGAGGAAGTCGGAACCGAGGTCGCGATCTTCACGCGCGTCGGCGTCACCCGCATCATGCGCTATGCATTCCGGCTGGCGCAGTCACGGCCGCGAAAGCTCCTGACAGTTGTTACGAAATCCAACGCGCAGCGTCACGGCATGGTAATGTGGGACGAAATCGCAGCCGAGGTGGCGCAGGAATTCCCGGACGTCGCGTGGGACAAGATGCTAGTCGATGCTATGACAGTGCGTATGACGTTGAAACCTCGGAGCCTCGATACGATCGTCGCCACCAATCTTCACGCCGACATATTGTCGGACCTTGCAGGCGCGCTCGCGGGCAGTCTCGGCGTTGCACCGACCGCCAACATTGATCCCGAGCGGCGCTATCCCTCGATGTTCGAGCCAATTCACGGCTCGGCATTCGACATCGCCGGCAAAGGTATTGCCAACCCGGTCGCCACCTTCTGGACCGCTGCCCAGATGCTCGAACATCTGGGCGAGAGCGCAGCGGCCGTGCGGTTGATGAGCGCTGTGGAAGCGGTGACGAGTGAAGGCGTGCTGACGCCGGACGTAGGAGGGACAGCGACCACGCAGGAGGTGACGGACGCCGTCTGTCGGGCGATCCGCGGTTCGAACGTCTGACAGGTTTCCAATGAAACTCGACAGGATCGACATCAAGATTTTATCCCAACTGCAAAAGAACGGGCGGGTCACGAATGTCGAGCTTGCCGACCTGGTCAACCTTTCGCCGAGCCCTTGCCTGATGCGGGTGAAGAAGCTTCAGGCGGAAGGCTTCATCACCGGCTATTCCGCCCAGATCGATGTGTCCAAGCTCGGACAGACTCTAACGATCTTCACCGAAGTCACGCTCAAGCACCATCAACAGAACGACTTCGCGAGATTTCTCACCGCAATTCAGAAAGTCGATTCTGTCATCGAATGCCATCTGGTTTCAGGCGGCTACGACTATCTTGTGAAGTTTGTCACAGCGGGCATCAGCGAGTACCAGACGATCATGGAGCGCATGATCGAATTGGATATCGGAATCGACAAATATTTCAGCTTCGTCGTGCTGAAGTCACCGATCGTGAAATCCCATTTGCCTCTCGACATCATTTTCGACAAATGAGAAAGCTGCTCCGGCTCGGTCCTCAAGCGGCGGCGCTCGTGCCAAGCTCCATCTTGTTGCGCGCGCGGCATTTGTCGAATGAGGGTGTCACGATTCGGCGGAGGCCGTCATTGCCACTCGCCTGAACGGCGCTTACCCTAAAACTTCGACTGCATCTGGACATTTCCAGCGAACGCCTGTTTTCGCCTTGTCCTCGTCAAATGGCTTGAATATATCATACAATGATATATAGGCAGGTAGCACGCACAGCTTGCGGAGTTGCGACAATCGCGCCTCGGGTCACAGTTGGACCAAAGGCAACAGGCGAAAAGATGAACAAGATCAACACTTTGATCCACCGAAGAGCTGACGATCGCCGGAAGACCGCGCAAGCCTGTGTATCGCGTATTCTCCGGAACGCCAAAGCCCGCGGCGTCGATATCTCTGTTGTCGGATCCCTCGCGAAAAACCGCTTCCGCGTCCACTCGGACGTAGATCTGCTGGTGCACGGACGCACTGATCCCGCGCGCCGGGCCATGGTAGAGCGCTTGGTCGCAGACCAGCTTCGGGGAACGAACATTGCTTATGACCTGATCTTTGCCTCAGACGTTTCGTCCGAACGAGTGCAGGAACTGCTTAATGACAGCGTTTAAGCATCCGGCATTCGCAAAACTGTCGCCAAAAATCGACCGTGCTGCGAAGGAACTGCAGCAAATCGAGGAATATCTGGCGGCTCATCGGAGTGAGCTGTCACGCGGAGAATGGGGCGCGGTCGCAGCAGTTTCGCTGGGAGTCCACAATGTCTACAACGGCATCGAGGACATCCTGCTCAGCCTCTCCAACGACATAGACGGCCTCGTTCCCCAAGGGCCTACGATGCACCAGGACGTGCTCGATCAGATGTCGGCGGAAATTGCAGGCATCCGGCCGGCTGTGCTCGACCCCGAGCTTTATCAGTCCTTGAGTGAGCTAAAGGGATTCCGTTACCTGGTGAGGCATCGGTACGGTTTTGACCTGAAAACAGACAAGGTGCAGGAAAGCCTCGACAGGGTAAAAGAGGCATTTCCGTCTTTCGTCGAGGCCATTGTTTACTTGGAAAGCACCCTTACTGAGGAAAACACGCACGACAGTGATGGCGAGGGCTCAGGCGGCGGGGCATCTGGTGGTCCCTGAACCAATGGCTCAGTCGTGCGCGCCGGAAGAGGTTCTGCGGGCGTTGACCCCTGAGAATTGTCGGCTGGTCGCGCTGATCCATCGGTATCGACCGCAAAGCATCACGGAACTGTGCAGGTTGGCGGCGCGTCCGCAGCCGAACGTATCCCGCTCCTTGGCGGCCCTTGAGCGGGCGGGAATTGTCTCAATGGCGGGCTCCAGGCCGAAGAGACCCGAACTCGCCGTGCAACGAGTCACGATCGACCTCGCTGAGCTTCAGAATGGCCGATGCGAGGTCGACGATTCGTGGAGACAAATCGCCGGACCATCATCTTTGCCGCGCGATGGGTGACAGCGGCAAAAGTCGATCAGTGGGATGCGAAACCGCCGCTGACCAGGTTTGGCAAGTATTGGACGTGAAGCCTCGGTGACGCCGAGCCGATCGCCAAGCTAGTCCCAAAAGGAGGGCCGGAGATTTTAGCGGTTTTCATTTGGCCCAGGAAGATATCACGACAGGCGCGTCCTGCCTGTAAGCGGGTTTCGCCGGAAATCTTGGGCCGGGCCACATGGCGTTGAATGTCGTTCTCGGAGCCGTTCGTATAGCGGAGAAAGAAGCGTCTGGGCTGATACTTAGGCCGGGAAACATGCGAAAGACCCGGACGGCGTGAGTTTAGCCCTGGTCGATGCAATGCGCCCGCTGATCAGCCCTTCATCGCTGCCCGCACATCCTTATCTTCGAGGGTTTGGTCCAGCGTCATCCGCGTGCGGTCGAGGATTCCATCAATATCGTCCTCGGTGCAGCAGAGCGGCGGCGCAAAGCCGAGGATGCCGCTGTTGAAGGCGCGGATGACAAGGCCGTTCGCCCACGCGCGCTCGAAGATGCGGCGCCCCGGATCGGCCGCCGCCGGCAGCGGCGTTTTGCGCTCCTTGTCGGTGACCAACTCGATTGCTGCCAGCATACCGCGACCGCGGATGTCGCCAGCCAGCGGGTGGTCGGCGAGCGAGCGAAGGCCTTGCATCAGGCGCTTCCCGGCCTTGCGCCCATTCTCGAGCAAGCCATCTTCATAGAGACGCAGGCATTCGAGCCCAACTGCCGCGCTCACGGGATGGGCGGAATAAGTATAGCCATGGCCGACGGCCGCTTTGCCGGCTCCGTCCGCGATCGTATTGTACACGTGGTCCGACATAAAAACGGCGCCCATCGGCACGTACCCCGAGGTCAGTCCCTTCGCTGTGGTCATGAAATCCGGCACGACCTCGTCTTCCTCACACGCGAAGAGCGGGCCGGTACGGCCAAAGGCAGTGATAACTTCATCGACAACGAACAGAATGTCGTGTTCCTTGCATACCGCGTGCAGAGCCTTCAGCCAACCTGTCGGTGGAACGAGGACACCGCCCGAACCCTGGATGGGTTCGGCGTAGAAAGCTGCAACCCGGCCCGCGCCGAGTTCCGCGATTTTGGCCCGCAGGGCCGCGACCGATGCATCGACGATCGACTGCGGGTCAGAACCGACCGGATTGCGATAGGCGTAGTGCGAGGGAATCTTGTGCTGCCAGTCGTAAGGCACGCCGAAACCCGCATGGAAGGCCGGGATCGCTGTCAGACCTGACCCTGCCGTCGAGGATCCATGGTAGCCATACTCGACCGAGATGAACTGGTCTTTTTGCGGCGTACCCTTGGCATGGTAGTAATAGCGAATAAAGCGGATCGTACTGTCGACTGCGTCGGAGCCGCCAAGCGTGAAATAGACATGGTTCAAATCGCCGGGCGCCAGTTCGGCAAGCCTGGCGGCAAGGCGAATGGCAGGCTCGCATCCCAGCCCGAAATACCCCGTCGCATAGGGAAGCTCTCTTAGCTGCTTTGCGGCCGCCTCAACGACGCTTTCCTGGCCGTATCCGATGTTGACACACCATAGACCGGCGAATCCGTCCAGCAGGGTTTTCCCGCTTGCATCGGTCAAGGTTGCGCCTTTGGCGGATTTGAGCACCCGCACGCCCGTGTCCTCGTGGCTCCGATAGCATGAAAACGGGTGAACCAGATGTGCGCGATCGAGTTCGATCAGTGAGTTTGCCAGCATTTCTTCCTCCGATTCAGCGCAGTGCCTGACTGGCGAGAGCATAAGTCCGGTGTGGTGTGGTTTCGTCCTTCAGCTCGTTTTCCAGCGTGATCTGTTGCGCGGTCATGTTCATTCGGGCCTGAATTGTCCTAGGCCGAAGATAGGCTGCCGCGGGCAGCAGTTCCTCCCGACCAGAACCTGAGCGATAGGCGTTTTGACTTTCCTTTGCCGCCGGCACCGCATCTTATGCGGACGCACGGCTGAGAGATCACGCGCCCGCCGAAGCCCGAAACGAACTCAGGCGCAACTCTCTGCCAAAGCTCTCACCCAATACAAAACAATCTGCTTCAGGCCGCATCGAATGCGGCGACTAGTCTTCTCCCGTTCTCATTATGATCCTTGCTGTTAAAGGCACGCAGTGCCGACAGGATTGGAAGGATCGACGCCCATGACCCAGTTCAGACCGAAATACATCACCTTTGACTGCTACGGTACACTGACCAACTTCGACATGGCCGGCGCGGCGAGACGCGTCTACGGTGCGCAGCTCTCCCCAGCTGGGATGGCGCAGTTCATCAAGGATTTCTCGGCCTATCGCCTCGATGAGGTTCTTGGCGCCTGGAAGCCGTACAGCGAGGTCGTGCACAATTCCGTGGAACGTGCCTGCAAGCGCAACGGCGTCGCATTCCGGCCCGAGGATGCCGAGCGCATCTATGCGGAAGTGCCGACATGGGGTCCGCATCCGGATGTCCCGGCGGGCCTGGCCAAGGTCGCCAAGGAAATCCCGCTGGTGATCCTGTCGAATTCCATGAAGAGCCTAATCATGTCGAACGTGGAGAAACTCGGCGCACCGTTCCACATGGTCATCACGGCGGAGGAGACCGGCGCCTACAAGCCTTTAATGAAGGGCTTCGAATATATGTTCGAGAAGCTCGGCTGCGGCCCGGAGGACATTACGCACGTGTCGTCCTCATTTCGCTATGATCTCATGACCGCCTATGATCTCGGTATCAAGAGCAAGGTCTGGGTGAACCGCGGCCACGAGCCTGCGAACCCCTTCTACGAATATACCGAAATCAAGGATATCGGCGGTCTGGCCGGCGCCGTCGGACTGGAGCCCGTTCGGGAATTCGCCTGAACGTCTGTTGCTGGCGCCAAAAGCGGACCTTGGCCATCGGAAGCGCCCTCAAGCAATAGCGCCATGGTCATCCGGTGAGCTGGCAACGCCTGTTGCCATTGCGTTTGTGCCTCCCTCCACACCGGGGCTCTGTAGTCCGCGCGCATGACAAAGCGGCACGCTCGGCCGTGCCAGGGTGCCAGCGATGTAAGCGCCAGCACCGGAGGCAGTCATGGACATTTACAGTCTCGTCGCAGCGAACCTTCATTCAGGGGCCAGTCCCGCGCTGAAGGATGCCAAGTCTGAAAACCGCTACTACTCGGATCAGGTCGCCTTGCCGCGATTGGGCCTCGGGCTGCTCGGGTCAATCGCCGTCTGCGCCTTGCTGATCCTTGTAGGCATGCCTCCGAGCTGAGGCAGGTGACATGCCGCGAGAGATTGGCCGTGATATGCTGCCACGCGACGTTGCCGGAGAGCGGGTGATGGACAATAGCGAGGCTGATAAGGCCGCAGTCGTGGCGGTGATCCGCGCCGAGACCGAAGCCTGGCTGCAGCGGGATTTCGAGGCATTGGCGAGCCACTGGGTGCAGTCGCCGCAGACCCGGCGAATGGAGGCCTTTGCCTCACTCGGCGTTCGAGTCGACGAAGGCTGGGACGCTATCGCCGCCCGCCTCAAGAAGATCGTGGAGCGGTTCCCCGACAAGCACGCCTTCGAAGAGCGCGTGCGCTGGGAGAAGGTCAACATCGTCGTCGACGGAAACGTGGCCTGGATGACTTTCGACCAGATCGGCAGTGATACGGGCGAAGACCGCAAACGTCAGCTCCGGATTCTCCACCGGATCGGCGGCGACTGGAAGATCGGTTGCATGGTGATGATGGAGAGCAGCGTCGAGGAAGCGAATAGCCCGCTGATCGAGGTCGACGCAGACGCCCGAATACTTTGGACGAACCGGCTCGCACGCGAGCGGATAGCGGGCCACCCGGGCCTGGTCAACGCCGCCGGTCGCTTGCGTGCCCGGCGACACGAGCGTGATCTGGGACTTCGCGACGCGGTGCGCCTGGCGTTCCGCGAATTGCAGAGCCAGAGACCCCTGAACATATCGCCGAAACAGGCCTGGGCAGTGGCGCTTGGTGAGGACGCGGCGGGAGTGCCGCTGCATTGCTGGGTTCTGCTTGAGGACGGCAAGATACTGGTGTCATTCGACGATGCCGCGACGGTCGCGCGCCGGATCACTGGAGCGCAGGAAGTCTACGGACTCTCGCCGGCCCAGGTCAGGCTTGCCCGCCTGATTCTCGATGGTCACGATCTAGCGGCCGCCGCCGATCTGCTCGCAGTCAGCGTCAACACCCTGCGGACCCAGCTGCAGCGGATCTTCGACAAGACCGGAGTGCGCAGCCAGGCCGCATTGGTTCGTTCACTGCTTAGCGCTGAGGCGCCGAACAAGTAGCACCGCCCCGCCCCAATGCCCTGCTCATGCCGCTCGCCCCCAAGGCGGGTGAAGGGAAGTGAACCCTCGTCGTAAGCGTGAGAACTTGAGTGCACTGCCGGCATGAGTCTGCTTTGGGCGGAGTCGCGCCAGAGCGAGGCGCTCCCAAACCTTAATAGCCACTGGTCGCAACAGGAAAGGGGCGGTTTTCACCGCCCCTTTCCTGTCGTTCCAACGTTTTAGGCTGCAAGTGTTTCCACCTGCATGCAATATAATTAATTAAGCCCGCCAACATGAAGCGCCTTGACCTCGAGATATTCTTCGATGCCGAGTTGCGATCCTTCGCGCCCCACTCCCGACTGCTTGACACCGCCGAAAGGCGCAACCTCGGTCGAGATCATGCCTGTGTTGAGCCCGACCATACCGAACTCCAGCGCCTCGGCAACACGCCATGAGCGCTTGAGGTTGTCGGTGTAGAAGTACGCGGCAAGGCCGAACGGCGTACCGTTCGCAATGGCGATGGCCTCTTCCTCCGTCTCGAAGCGAAAAAGCGGCGCCACCGGACCGAACGTCTCTTNCTTCCGATGCCAGGAGCATCCCGGTAGTAGCTTCTCCCAGCACGACGGGCCGTGCATATTGCTTACCCTCCGGCATCGTCTCGCTTTGGGCGATAATCTGCGCACCTTTCGCCCGTGCATCCGCGATGTGACGCTCGATCTTGTCGATCGCGGCCGCGTTGATCATCGGGCCGATCTCAGTGCCCTCGTCGGTCCCTGCGCCAACCTTCATCCGCGTGACGCGCCGGCTCAGCTTTTCGGCGAAAGCGTCGTAAACGCCTTCCTGCACAAGAATCCGGTTCGCGCAGACGCAGGTTTGACCGCCATTGCGGAACTTGGATGCGATCACCCCTTCAACTGCCTTATCCAGATCGGCGTCGTCAAAGACGATAAAGGGTGCGTTGCCGCCAAGCTCCAGGCTCAGCCGCTTGATACTATCGGCCGCACCACGCATGAGCAGCGCACCGACGCGGGTCGAACCGGTGAACGAGATCTTGCGCACCGTCTCATTGGCCATCAGTTCGTTGCCGATTTCGACGGGCATGCCCGTCACAATGTTGATCACGCCTGCAGGGATACCTGCCCGTTCCGCCAGAACGCCGAGCGCCAGCGCCGAGAATGGCGTAAATTCCGACGGCTTGATGACAACCGTACAACCTGCGGCCAGCGCCGGTGCTACTTTGCGTGCGATCATCGCGTTGGGGAAATTCCACGGCGTGATGATGGCGCAGACGCCGACGGGTTCTTTCAGCACCAGAATGCGGCGATCGGCCGTGGGTGACGGAATGGTCGAGCCACCGATCCGGCGCGCCTCCTCAGCAAACCATTTCACAAAAGATGCGCCGTAGCGGAGTTCCGCCAACGCCTCGGCAAGCGGCTTGCCCTGTTCCAGCGTCAGCAGGAGCGCGAGATCCTGTTCGTGCTGACGGATGAGGTCGTGCCAGCGCTCCAGAAATCCTGCACGCTCGGCATGGGTCCTTTTCCTCCAGCCTTTGAAGGCGTCGGCCGCGGCGCCGATTGCCGCTCTCGTCTCGTTCTCCCCCATTGCGGGAACGGTGCCGAGAACACTTTGGCTGGCAGGGTCAATGACATCGACCACGCCCTTCGTTTCGCCATCCCGCCAGACACCGCCAATCAGCGCCTGCTGGCGGAAAAGGTCGGAATCGTTGAACATGCCAATCTTCGTCATCGCATTCATGGTCTTTCCTCTGCTCTTTCAGCTCAATCCTGCCAGCACGGTCTGCATGATTGTTTCAGTCCTGTCCTTGCCCGCGATCGTGCCAATCCCCCGCGCGGTTGCGGACTCGATTGCCGACATCACTTCGGCCACAGCCTGCCCCTCGCCCAGATGCTCGAGCATCATCGCACCGGACCAGATCGCGGCGATCGGATTGGCGACACCGAGATGCGCGATGTCGGGCGCCGAACCGTGGACCGGCTCGAACATGGAAGGCGCGCTGCGATCGGGATTGATATTGGCGGAGGCGGCGTAACCCAGTCCGCCCTGAATGGCCGCTCCAATATCCGTGAGGATGTCGCCGAAAAGGTTCGATGCGACGATTACGTCGAGGCTTTCCGGCGCCAGGACCATGCGGGCGGCAATGGCGTCGATGTGGTAGTGCGAGACCTCCACATCGGCATAGTCTTTTGCCAACTCGCGCGTGACCTCATCCCAGAAAACCATGGTGTGTTTCTGCGCGTTGGATTTGGTGACAGATGCGAGCTTCCTGCGACGCACCCGCGCCTGTTCGAAACCGAAACGGATGATCCGTTCGACACCCGTACGCGTGAAGATCGCAGTCTCAACCGCGACCTCATCGGCCGTGCCGGAATGAACGCGCCCACCGGCGCCGGAATATTCGCCTTCCGTATTCTCGCGGATGCACAGGATATCGAAGCCATCGGAGCGGAGCGGCCCCTGAACGCCCGGCAACAGCCGGTGCGGTCGTATGTTGGCGTATTGCGTGAACCCTTTCCGGATCGGCAGGAGCAGTCCGTGAAGCGATACCGAGTCGGGCACTTCCGCGGACCAGCCCACAGCGCCGAGATAGATCGCATCGAATTTTCGGAGTGTCTCGATGCCGTCTGACGGCATCATTGCACCGGTCTCCAGGTAGTAGGCGCACGACCATGGGAATCTTGTGTCATCAAGGGCGAAACCGCCCCGCTTTGCCGCCGCCTGCAGCACCTGCCATGCCGCCTGCGTCACGTCCTTGCCGATGCCGTCGCCGGGGATGAGCGCTATCTTGTAGGTCTTCATTGATGGAGGTCCTCATTCGCACTAGCGTCACCGGAACAGTAGTCCACCGCCGGCCGCATTTTCCGTCGAGGTTGAGCCCTCCGACGGCGTCGAATCGCGTCAGGCGGAACCTGGAAAGCCGATTGTTCTGGAGCCGCCGGGCGCTATTCGGCGGGACCTTGAGCACTGGACTCAGTCATAAACGCAGACGTAGATCTTGCGCACGGTCTCGATAGTGCGCCAGACGCCAACGAAACCGGGCTTCATCACGAAACTGTCGCCGGCGCGGTAGGTCTTGGTCTCACCGCCCTTCTCCTCGATTTCGACGAGACCCGAAACGATGTGGCAGAACTCGTAGATCGTGCCCTTGATCGAATGCGTCTCGCCGGGCGTCGCCTCCCAGACACCGGTGAGCACCTTTTCGCCCTTCGAGGCATCCTGCGCCCAGGTCTTGAAGGATGGATTGCCGGAAATGAGCCGCTCCGGAGCCGGTAGTGCCTCCTTCGGCGCAAAGTCTGGAACTGTGTCGATCGTGATCAGAAGTGACATGTGATGTTTCCTGGTTAGTAGCCGAGTGCCCGATCGACGAGGCCGATCAGTTCTTCTCCGGCGCGGTGGCGCCGGATGTTGTCCACGACGGATTGTGCCGCCGTATGCGGTTGCGTCACCGAGGCGATGTGAGGCGTTATCATCACCTTCGGATGCGACCACAGCGGATGGTCTTCCGGGAGCGGTTCTGGATCAGTGACATCAAGCATCGCCGCAGATAGGTGACCGGTGTCGAGCGCGTTGATCAGCGCGGCCTGGTCCAGTTGCGGACCCCTGCCGACATGCAGCAGCTGCGCCCCGACGGGCAGCAAGTCGAAGAACTCTGCATCGAGCACACCGTGTGTTTGTTCCGTGAGCGGGAGCAGGCAGACGAGAATATCCGTTTGCTTCAGAAAGCCCGCGAGTTGGTCCGTGCCGTGAAAACAGGCAACGTCCTCGATCCGCTTTTCGCTGCGGCTCCAGCCGGCAAGCGGAAACTGGAAGGGCTTCAAGCGCTCGATAGCCGCCTGGGCCAGCATGCCAAGGCCGAGGAAGCCAACCCGGCGTTCGGCCGCCTGTCGAGCGGCAATCGGTTGCCAGAGGCATCTTTTCTGCTGCTCGAGATAGGCGGGCATCTCCCGGTGGAGCGCCAACACGCCGAGCGCGACGTATTCCTGCATCATGCGTATGATGCCGTTCTCGACCATGCGCACAAGCTTCACATGGCTTGGCACCACGTCCTGCTTGAACTGGTCGACGCCCGCTCCGATGGAAAACAGCACTTCCAGATTGCGGTAGCGCGAGATCTCGTCCGGCACCGTCCAGGTGATGAGATAGCGCACCTTCTCCGGCTCCATCTCGTCCCCGGAATGGACGAATTCCAGATCCGGGAGCTGGCGCGCAAAGATCTCGCGGAAGACCGCAGCACGCGCCGCATCGGAATTGAAAAGAAACGCCATGGTGACCGCCCTTCCTTCAGGCCGCAAGACGCGCGCCGAGCCCCTCGATCATCTTCCGGCAAGCGGCGAGTTCACCAATCTCGATATATTCGTCGGGACGATGGGCACGGCCGATGTCGCCGGGTCCGCAAACGACCGCATCGATGCCGGCCTGCTGATAAAGTCCGGCCTCCGTGCCGTAACTCACGGCTGTCAGCGGCTCCTGCCCCGTCAGCTCCGTCAGAACGGCCGCTAGCGCGCTCCCGTTAGCGGGCGCAAGGGCGGGATAGGTGCTCAACTCATGCCACGCCACATCGAAGCCGCTGTCTCGCAGAGCGAAAAGCCGGGTCTTGACCGGCTCAAGCAGGGAGGCTGGAGAAACGCCGGGCACGGCGCGCGCCTCGATATCGGCTGTGCAGTGGCCAGGGATGATGTTGACCGCCTGTCCACCGGCGATGACGCCCACCTGCAAGGAAGAATACGGGGGCTCGAAATTTTGATCGAGCGGCCCGTCGGCGAGGGATCGGCCGTAGGCCACGGCGTGCGCGATGACGCCGGCCATGGCGTGCACGGCGTTGAGTCCGAGATCGGGGCGTGAGGAATGGCCGGATCGCCCGATCACCTCGAGCCGCGCGGCGGCCTTCCCCTTGTGCGCGCGCACAGGCTGCATCCTGCTCGGCTCGCCGACAATCGCGCCAAGCGGCCTCTCGCATAAGCTCGGCAACGCGGCTAGGAGATGCGGCACACCACGGCACCCCGCCTCTTCGTCATATGAGAATGCGAGATGAACGGGCTGCCGCAGGTTCATCGCCGCAAGTCCTGGGAGCGCCGCCAATGCGCAGGCGAGGAAGCCCTTCATGTCGGAGGTGCCGCGGCCGTAAAGCCTGCCGCCCTCGCGGCGCAGAACGAACGGGTCCGAGCTCCATTCCGGCTCGCCGGCCGGGACGACATCCATATGCCCGGAGATGATGTAGCCCCGACCTTGGCGCGGGCCGATCGTGAGGAAAAGGTTGGACCGGTCGCCCTCGGGACCGGGGAGAACCGTCACCTCGGCTCCGGCTGCCTGACAATAGTCGCGGATCCAATCGACGATCGCGCCGTTTGGCGTGCCCACAACAGAGGGAAATGCAACCAGGGTCGCGAGGATTTCTTCCACGTTCATGGCGGTCCGCTCTGCTTGCACACTATCACCGGGTGCAACCAGCCTATCCGCAGGCAGCAGTGTTCCCTGCCGAATTGCGTCGTGCTTTGGCCGAAGATTGCGAAAAAGCACCTCGAACCAGCGAAACCTGCTGGCTTTCCCGTATAATGCTGCGGCAAAAGAGGCATGTCGCGACATGACGATCGATGACAGGATCAACACCGCGTGCCTTGCGCATTGGTTGAAGGAGCGGATCGATTGAGATGCAGAGATCAGTACGCCTGAAATCCTTCGAACTGGTCGCGCGGGACATTGATGATGTCGACGTCAAGCTACTGCACGCGCTGTCGATCTCAGTCCGCTGGCCTCACCGGCCGAAGGATTGGGACTTTCTGCGCCGTGCCGGACGCGGCATTGTTGCCGTTGATGGTATTGGACGCGTTTTCGGGAGCGCGATGTGGTTTCCCCACGGGGACGACTTTGCCACCATTGGCCTGGTGATCACAACACCACGCACACAAGCGCAAGGAGGCGGCCGATGGCTCATGGACCTAGTCCTTGAGCAGTGCGGCGATCGCAATTTGGCGCTCAACGCGACCCATGCTGCCTACCCCCTCTACGTTTCACTCGGCTTCACGACCGAGGCGATCGTATACCAGCGCCAGGGGGAGGTCCCACAAACACTCCCGGCTATGCCTTCCTTGAACGGTGAATTGCAGGCGCTGTCGAGCGACAGACTTAAGGACATCACGCCGCTGGATACGCGCGCGTTAGGGATAAACCGCGAGAGGCTGCTCGCGTTGCTCGCAGCGGATGCCTCAATCTGCACTTTGAGCCGCGGCGGCGAAATCGTCGGCTATTCCATGTGTCGCGAGTTCGGACGTGGTCACGTGATCGGCCCCATAGTCGCGCGCAGCGATCTCGACGCGGTCCACCTCACAGCCGTGCATCTGAAGGAACTGGCAGGACGATTCGCCCGCGTCGACACCCGCGAGAAGGATGGCGTGTTTGCCGCGTTTCTCCAGCAGTGCGGCCTCGGCATTGCCGAGACCGTTACGACCATGTCCAAAGGGCGCCGCTTCCTGAACCGCCAAGACAATGGGCCTTGGGTCTATGGATTGGCCGGCCACGCCTTGAGCTGAATGCAAGCATACTGTCGCCTTCAACCAGCGGTCAGAGAATCGGGTCTGTCAGTGCGCGCGTCGATCAACCGGCATAATGCGGTTGCCGTCACGCGGCCGGAACGGCTGCCGCTTCGATTCTGCTCCTAATCCCGGATTCGGTTTCCGCTGCCGACATAATGGCCGTCCGACGCCCATTCGCCACGCCATCCACGATGACATGGCCGATGCCGCGCGAGCACGGCTCGATGCGGGCGTTTAGGTGATAAATGTCCCGCAGCAGATCGGATGTGATGACGTCCGGCGATGACCCGCATGCGACCAGCCGGCCGTCCGCGATGACCATTGTCTGATCGCTGAAGCGCAGGGCGTGATTGAGGTCGTGCAGGGCGATCAGCACGACCATGCCTCGCGCCTGAGCAAGTTGCCGCATGAGACCGAGCACCTCCACCTGCCGCGATAGATCCAGTGCTGATGTCGGTTCGTCCATCAGCAGGATCTCCGGCTCGCGCACCAGCGTTTGTGCCAGGCTGGCCAGTTGCCGCTGGCCGCCGGAAAGCTCGCCAATGTTGCGGAAAGCGATGTCGGCGATGCCTAGCGCCGCCAGCGTCTCGTCGATGCGAGCCAGATCATCGTCGCCCACAGACCAGCCCATACCCTGCTTGCGGGCGAGCAACACTGACTCATAGACGGTGAGCACCGCGTTGGCGGACGTTTCCTGTGGCATGTAGCAGATGCCGCTCTTCCCGCGAATGGCCCCCTCGACATGCATTGCTCCCGGTCCGTCCAGGAGGCCGGCGATGCGCCTGAAGAGCGTCGACTTCCCGGCGGCATTCGGACCGATCACGGCCACGATGTCTCCGCCCTCGAACGCAGGCGTCGTAACATCGCGAAGCCGGAGGCTCGTGCCGTAGCGCGCGCCGAGCGCCTCGAGCCGGATCGTCACCATGAGCGCCTCGTGCTGGACAGGATGAGCGAGATGAAGAACGGGATGCCGATCAGCGAGGTGACGATGCCGATCGGGAAGACCGTCCCAGGGATAAGCGACTTGCTGACGACCGAGCTAGCCGACAGGATGAGCGCGCCCGCAAGGGCCGAGGCGGGCAGGAAGAAGCGTTGGTCCTCGCCGATGACCATGCGCGCGATGTGCGGGCCCACGAGGCCGATGAAACCTATGGTGCCGACGAAGGCGACGGGAATGGCGGCGAGGAGGCTCACCAGGATGAGCGTCTCGAGCCGCAGGCGACCGACCTTGACGCCGAAGCTGGCCGCCTTGTCCTCACCGAGCCTCAACGCCGTCAACGCCCAAACGCGCCGGGCGAAAATGGGTAAGACTGCGTGAAGAATGAATGTGGTGACTGCAAGCTTGGGCCAGGTGGCCTTGGTGAGGCTGCCCATTGTCCAGAAAACGACCGCCGCCAGCGCTTCCGCCGACGCGAAAAACTGGACGAGCGCGAGCAGCGCGTTGAAGGTGAAAACCAGCGCGATGCCAAGCAGCACGATGGTCTCCGCGCTGACGCCGCGCTTTACGCTCAGCACGTGAATGAGGAAGGCCGCAACCATCGCCATCACGAAGGCGTTGATCGGCACAACATACTCGACTGCGGTGGGGAGAAGCCTCACCCCAAAGGCAAGTGCAAGCGCGGCGCCGAAGCTCGCGGCGGCGGATATGCCGAGCGTGAAGGGGCTGGCCAGCGGGTTGTTGAGGATGGTCTGCATCTGCGCGCCGGCCACGGCGAGCGCCGCCCCGACGACAATGGCCATCAGGGCCACCGGCATGCGGATGTCCCAGAGCACCACGCGCACCTGCTGCGGCACCGTGTCGGGAAACACAAGCGCCCCCACGACCTCGCCAAGTCCGTAGCGGGCGGGACCGACCGCAAGGTCGACGCACAGGCTGAAGAGCAGGGCAGCGCCGAGGCCGGCAAGGATCAACTGCCGCCGCCAGACGAGAGCGCGGCCCTCGTCCATCGGCGCTGTCGAGCGCGGTGTTGACGGCCGTCGATTTAATCGACATCGGTCAGCGAGACCCAGTGGCCTGGCCGGTATGCGACGGGCAGGAATTTCTCGTGCAACTCCCTGAAGGTCGCCTCGGGATCGAGATCGGCGAAAAGATCCGGATGCAGCCACTTCGCCATCTGCTGGATGGCCACGAACTGATACGGGCTGTTGTAGAACTGATGCCAGATGGCATGCACCGCGCCGTCCTCGACGGCCTTCACGCCGGTCAGCGCCGGCCGCTCGGTCAGCGCCTTCAGCTTGCGCAGCGCCTCTGCCTGATCACGGCCGGGCCCGACGCCGACCCAGGCACCGCCCGGCACATAGGCTTCCCACCATCCGCCGGTGACGATGATCTGATCCGGGTCGGATGCGATGATCTGTTCGGGATTGAGCGTGCCGAACGTGCCGGGGATGATATCCTTGGCGATGTTGTCGCCGCCTGCCATCTCGACGAATTTGCCGAAATTGTCGTCGCCGAAGCTCATGCAGCAGTCAACGGAATAGCCGCCGGCGCGTTCGATGAAGACCTTGGGCCTTTCCGGCTTGGCCTTCTCGATGACAGCGGTAACGCGCGCGATCTCGGCGGCGCGCCAGGTGATGAATTCCTCGGCGCGCTCCTCCTTGCCGAACAGCTTGCCAAAGAGGCGCATGCTGGGTTCGGTGTTGGAGAAGGGGCGCTCGCGGAAATCGACATAGACCAACGGAATGCCGGCAGCCGCGAGCTTCTCGATATACTTGCCGTCTTCCGTAGCCTGCTTCGACTCGATATTCATCAGGATGACGTCGGGCTTGAGCGACACCGCCTGCTCGACGTCGAAAGTACCGTCCTTGAAGCCTCCAAAAGTCGGGATCTCCGCCATCCTGGGGAATTTTTCCAGATAGGCGGCGTAGTTGTCCGGATCCGCTTGGCTGAAATCCTCGCGCCAGCCAGCGATGCGCTTGAACGGATCCTCGGTGTCGAGTGCCGCGACGAGATAGACCTGCCGGCCCTCACCCAGGATTACCTTCTCGACGGGGACGTTCACCTCGACCTGGCGGCCCGTGATGTCAGTCACTGCAACCATTTCGGCCCTGGCGGCCAGCGTCATCGACAGGGCGACGATAACGGCCGACATCGTCCCTGCTGGGATCTTTCCAAAATTCATCGCGCCCTCTCTTGAAATGGATTAGCCAGAGGTGGCTTATAAAAGATGACTTCAATTCTCAAGAAATATCTTTTAGAGCCATTCCAGACTGGTACGACGACAAGGGGGCTGGAATGGCGGGCGAGCCCAATTATTCGCTGCGGGACGAGATACGCGACTATTGGTCGACGCGCGCCGGAACATTCGATCTTTCGGTGGGGCATGAAATCTTCTCACAGCGGGAACGCCTGGCTTGGCACAGGCTGATGCTCAAGCACTTGGGGCGCGGGGATGGGCGTCGCGCGCTCGACCTCGCGTGCGGCACCGGGGTCGTATCTCATCTTATGCACGACCTGGGTTATGCGGTGACCGGGCTCGATTGGTCAGAGACCATGCTTGCTCGCGCGCGTGCAAAGGCGACGCAGAGGGAAAGCGGCATCCGGTTTCTGATCGGCGACGCCGAGCGCACCCTTGAAAACGGAGAAAGCTATGACGTCCTCGTCACTCGTCATCTCGTCTGGACGTTGGTCGATCCGCGAGCGGCATTCGCCGAATGGTTCTCGCTGCTCAAGCCTGGCGGACGGCTGCTGATCATTGATGGTGATTTCGTCAGTAAGACCTGGGTAACCTCTCTGCGACAAGTCCTGGAAAGGGCCGTTGGCCGGACAGTCGAGCCGGTCCACGGACTGGATCAGGTGATGGCGGACCGCCATCGCAGCATCCTGTCGCGGCTGCACTTTTCGCACGGCGCCAAAGCGGACGAGGTCTGCGCGCTTCTCGTGGAGGCTGGCTTTGAGATGCCAGTGGTCGACACCCGGCTCGGCGCGATTCATCGCGCCCAGGCACGGCACATGAACTTCCTCAGGGCGCTGGAACGCTCGACGCAGCATCGCTACGCGATCTGCGCGACCAAGTCGGCCTCGTAGTTGGGAAATTTCTAACGATTTCCACAACCATCTATCGGCGATTGTCGGCTCTCACCGCGCCATTCTTGATCTGACAGCCGTACCGCAGACAGAATCCGATTGCTCGCAGCGGCCTCTAAAGACGCGACAGCACAGGGCGAGAGACCACCGCGGAAAGACTTAGAAAAGAAGCTGTACGGATTGTCCCTGCGCCGAGAGCAGTTTGACGGCCTTCCGGTCAAACGAGACGAAAGTCTCCCCGCCAAGCCAGCCGCCGTCAAAAGCGATCACGCCGTCCGCGAAATCGCCGCCGGCATCGAGGACTGACAGCCCTGCCTCAACTGCCGGCCGGTTGACGACAACATTCGCGGTGTTCAGCAACGCCCGGATCGCCGCGGCAATATTTTCGCGCTCTGTCTGGTACTGCCGGGCCAGAACCCAGGCGAACTCGCACAAGGCCTGCAAGCTCACGGCCACGATGTCCGCTTTGGCCAGCAGGTCGACGGCAATGGCCGCCTGCCCCTCATCATCGGCGACATAGGCGCGCAGCAGCACATTCGTGTCGGCCGTAACCCTCATTCCTTGCCGGACCCGGCCGCAGCGCCCGCTTCCGCTATCGCCTCGTTGAGCTCCTCGATGCTGAGCACCCGGCCGTTCGTCTTGCCTCTGAGGAAGCCGTGGAGGTCCCGGAACGACCCCTTCGCCCGTGCAGCCCTCAATTCCGCCCGACCGTCGGGCAGCAGATCAAGCTCGATCTTCTCGCCCGGTTTGATGCCCAGATGTTGCAGCACGTCCTTGCGGAACGTCACCTGTCCCCTTGTCGTCACTGTCAACGTTGTCATATTAAAAATTTCCTGTTCATCGCGATAAGATAATGCAAATCTGCATTATTATCAATGCTGATGGTCGGGGCCGAGCTTGGCGTCCATGCGGCGACTGAATCGCCGGGCACGGGCGATGGCTATGGAGATTTCGATTTTCGGCTGGTGTCGGGAATGGCGCGACCGCCGCCGGGAAGCGAGGGAAGGCAGCGTCAAGTTCGAGCCAGAGATTAAGTAGAACGAAGCCATCGCCGCATAGGCGTCTGCCTGCGTGGGTATGGACGGATTCACTCATGCGCAATATGAATTATGAATGGAGATAAGCCTGCCGTGGCGCTCACATTTTCGCCGTGTCGCTGAGGCAGGTGACGCTCGTTCAATGACGCTGCGCAGGGCGGGTTGGCCTTCTGGTCTAACGCCGCCCGCAGAAGTGTCGATATCAGGGGATCTGGTCAATGACCGACAACAAGCCAGACGTTACCAAGGATTGGCAAGCGACGCAGGGCCAGAAGTCCTCCGCCACGCGTCTTCGCCTTTTCGCCGCACTCTCGTGGATCGTCGCCATTGGCGGCGAGATCTACGGAATTATGCTGCTTCGCCAGAACAAGTTCGACCAGGGACACCTGCCGCTGGTCATCGGGCTTCTGGTCGGCATCGCGATTTTCGCAATCGCCGGCAACTTGCTATGGAAGGCGGCCAACAGGCACGATCCGGCTCGTGCATCCGACGCGGCCAGGTTCTTCTTCCAAAACCAGCTCGGCGCAATCATCACGCTGATTGCCTTCCTCCCGCTGGTTTTCCTGATCCTCACGGACAAAAACATGGATCCGCGGACCAAGAAGGTTGCCGGCGGCGTCGGCGCTGCGCTGGCGGTGCTCGCGACGGTCATGGGGATCAGTTTCAAACCCCCGTCGGTCGAACAGTACACCCAGGATATGAACGCATGCGCAGCGCAGATCAAGTCGGGGCAGCCCACCACCGCCTGTTCGCCCGATGTCGCTGCTCAGGCGCAGGCGATCGCGACGGACACCGCCGCCGTGGCGGCGGCGACGCGGGACGCGAGCCACCCTGCCGGTCAGGATGTCGTCTACTGGATCGCGCCCGAAAACGGAGCCGCGAAGTCCACCGAGCCGCATGTTTTCCACCTCTGCGCAGGTGTGAGCCCGCTGAAGGACAAGACTGTGAATAGTGGCTCCGTGACGGAGGCCTACGCACAGAACGCCGTCCGCATCACGAAGCAGATCGATATGGAACAGAAGCAGTGCGGGTTCACCGCCACAACCAGCACCAACTGAACCCGTCTGCACTCGATCGGGTCCAGCCGTTGGTCTTGTCGAGAAGGATGGCGCGTAAGCGCAGGCTCAGTATTGACTCGCCGAAGCAACGCCAAATGCCGGGATCGCCCGGCTGGCCAATATTGTCCAACTGCAAACTTGTCCGCGGCGGCAATGACCTGGCGTCTTACGCACGGCAGCTTCCGGCCTGAGCGCTTCGAATGGAGAATGACGTTAATGAAGCGCATTGCCGCCCGGCAGCATTATGGGCCGGAAGCGAACCGGGAACTTCTGGCGCCCAAAAAACGATAGCGGACATTTCACCTGGTGGGCCGCATCGACCAGAAGCGGATTGGGCAAGCGTTCCATGGCATGTAGCGTCGGGTGTCGCGCACCTGCTGGACCCCTGTTGATGACTGACCGATGCTGGCTTGGAGGGTGGGGAGTGGGGAGTCTCGGGGCGAACGACTATTTCATTCCGCCGAGGGCATTCGGCAGCGGCAAGGCCGGCCTTCAAAGTCCTTTGGCCGGGAAGTTGGTACGGATAGTCGGAATCAGGCAACACCCCTGTTTTCCGAGCTGGATTTTGAAGCCGTGAATGAGCGGCTATGATGAACGCGCCGAGTGCAAGTAAGGTCACGAAGGCCCCTACAATCAGCTTTAGAGGAGACTACGTCGATGACGAACGTGCGCGCCCTTGTCCTCGAACGCCAACACGAACTCAAGCTGCGTGACATCGATCTGCCACAGACCGTCGGCCCGGGCGAAGTTCGCATCAAGATCCATACGGTGGGCATCTGCGGCTCCGACGTGCACTACTATACGCATGGCCGCATCGGCCCGTTCGTGGTCGAAGCGCCGATGGTCTTGGGCCATGAAGCCGCCGGCACCGTCGTCGAAACGGGGGAAGGCGTCGAGCATCTGAAGGTCGGCGACCGCGTCTGCATGGAGCCTGGTATCCCCGATCCCAATTCGCGGGCGAGCCGGCTCGGCCTCTACAACATCGATCCAGCGGTCAGGTTCTGGGCAACGCCGCCGATCCACGGCGTGCTGACGCCCCATGTCGTCCACCCCGCCAACTACACTTTCAAACTGCCCGACAATGTCAGCTTCGCCGAAGGCGCCATGGTGGAGCCCTTCGCTGTCGGAATGCAGGCGGCTGCCAAAGCAAAGATCGCGCCGGGCGACACGGCGGTGGTTATTGGCGCAGGGCCGATCGGCACGATGGTGGCGATCGCGGCGCTCGCCGGCGGCTGCGCCCGCGCCGTTGTTGCAGATCTCGCCCAACCCAAGCTCGACATCGCCGGCGGCTATCAAGGCGTGATCCCGGTCAACGTCCGCGACAAGAACCTGGCGGCGGAGGTAAAGCGCCTGACCGATGGCTGGGGCGCCGACGTGGTGTTTGAATGCTCGGGCTCGTCCAAGGCATGGGAGACCCTGCTCGATCTGCCGCGGCCCGGTGGCGCGGTAGTGGTGGTCGGCCTGCCGGTGGCGCCGATCGCATTCGATGTCGCCACCGCCTCGACCAAGGAAGTCCGCATCGAGACTGTGTTCCGATATGCCCACCAATATGAGCGGGCAATCGCGCTGATGGGGTCGGGCCGGGTCGACCTAAAGCCACTCATTTCGTCGACCTTCCCCTTCGAAGATTCCATCACCGCCTTTGACCGCGCAGTCGAAGCCCGGCCCGCGGACGTAAAGCTTCAGATCCTGTTGCCGGATTAAGGGGAGTTCCAAAAGCGCCCGGGTTGTCCTCCCGATCTCCTCGATGCTTTCGTGGCCTTCCGGGCTGCCAAAATTGGCGGCGGCCCTGAGCGCGTTTGAGGCTGGTGCACGGCATTTGCCGGCGGCGTTTCCTCCAAAAACAACTCCATACCCGGCAATCACGGCATCCTCTGGGACCACGAGCAAATCCCTTGAGCGCTGACGGAACCGACTTGACAATTCGGCGGCCGTCCGACACGTTCTTAACAAAAGGCACAACAAACTTACAAAAGTTCAAGTTGGCACAATCTGGCCGATAGGGAGAAGGCCGATGCGTCTCTGTGACCGAGCGGAGATTTGCGCGTGAGCACGGTGACCGTGACCCGCGAAACGCCCAGATGGGCCCTGCCCCGGTTCATGACGGCCGAGCATCCTTTCCCTTGGCTCGCGCCGATCACGGTGATGCTTCTCGTTTTCGGCATCTATCCCCTCGCCTATTCGGTTTGGCTGTCGTTTCACAAACGCAATGTCGTCTCCCGGCAGCTCGACTTCGCGGGGCTCCACCAATGGACGCGCGCCTTCTCGGATGCGCGTATGTGGCATTCGCTGGAAACCACGCTGATCTATACCTTCGTCGCGCTTGCGGTTCAGCTTGCGCTCGGCATCCTCATCGCGCTTCTGCTTGACACCGATCGCAAAGGTTACGGGGTGCTGCGGGCGCTGATGACACTGCCGCTGGTGGTGCCGCCGGCGGTGACCGGAATGATGTTCCTGCTGATGCAGGACGGTTCTTTCGGTGTCCTGTCGTTCTACCTCTATGCCCTCGACCTGATCTCGCCGGCACAGCCGATCCTGACGCAGCCCGGAACCGCATTAGCGGCGATCCTGCTGGCAGACATATGGCAGTGGACGCCGTTCATGGTGCTCATCATCCTGGCAGGGCTCAGGGCGCTGCCGAAGGAACCTTTCGAGGCCGCGGCGATCGACGGTGCCAACGGCATCCAGACGTTCTTGCGCCTCACATTGCCGATGCTGCGCAAGGTGATAGCGGTCGCGGTGCTGATCCGCGGCGTCGATCTCTTTCGCATCTACGACTACGTCTACATCATCACCGCCGGCGGGCCTGGCACGGCCACCGAGACGCTTTCATTCTACGCTGGCCGCATCTACTTCACCGGAGACTTTCCCTACGCCGCGACCCTGTCGCTGATCGTGCTCGTCGTCTTGATCGTCGTGTCGAACCTCTTCGTCAGGCTGTTCAAGGTGAGGTTCTGATGGAGTCGTCGCGCGCCCAAACGATCGCCCGTGACGTGCTCGCAGTCCTGGTGGTGGCGATCTTTATGTTCCCGATCGCGTGGTGGGCCCTGTCGTCCATCAAACCCTATTCGGCGATCTTCGACCGCAGCGGACCGGTCTACACCGGTTTCACGCCGACGCCGGACAATTACCGCGTGACGTTGCTTGGCGTTTCGCGCGTCGACATCGGCATGGAACAGGGCGGCGAGGCGGCCGGGGTCATCAAGGGTGGCGCCAGTTCCTACGATTCCCGTCAGTCGTTGCTCGACAGCGCCATTATAGCCGTCGGATCGACGGCGCTGACGCTGCTGCTGGCAACTCTGGCCGCCTATTGCCTGTCGCGAATGCAGTTCAGCGGCCAGCAGTCCTTCCTGTTCTGGATTCTCTCGCAGCGCTTCATGCCGCCAATCGCGATCGTCATTCCGATCGTTTTCATGTTCCGCGATCTCGGCTTGCGCGATACTTATACGGGGCTCATCCTCGTTCACAGTTTGATTAACCTGCCGCTGGCGGTTTTGCTTTTGAAGTCGTTCTTCGACGATGTTCCGCGCGAGGTTGATGAGGCGGCGCTGATTGACGGCGCGACGCGCTGGCAGACGTTTCGACGCGTCGTCCTTCCCATGGTCAAGGGCGGCATCGCTGCGACGGCCGTGCTGTGTTTCATCTTTTCGTGGACCGAGTTCCTGCTCTCACTGTTCCTGACAACGTCGATCCGCACTGTGCCGGTGAAGATCTCGACCTTTGTCACATCGACCGCGACCGAGTGGGGCTACATCACAGCGCTCGGCACATCCGCGATCATACCCAGCTTCATCTTTATCCTGCTGGTTCAACGACATCTGGTCCGCGGCCTCACCCTCGGATCGCTGAAGGAGTGAGGCGCAGACGAGAAGAACGACGACAAAACGCAATGGAGGAACGATCATGAGCTTCAGTGAACACGACAAGAAGACATTCGTCGCCGATACCTGCAATGACTTTACGGCGCGCCGAATAACCAAACGCGACTTCATGAGGAAGATGGCGCTCGCTGGTGTCGGCTTTTCCGCCTTCGGATCGGCCATGCTAGGTGGGGGCCGCACCAATCGGGGGATGCTGGGCCTCGGGGTTGAAGAAGCCCGCGCCCAGGACGCCGATATGCTGAAGTGGCTGGCCGACGTCGGCAAACCATATGCCGGCACCAAAATCCGCTACACCTCGGAAGCGACGCCGCCAACGATTGTTGCCAACCAGCTTGTCGCAGGTGAATTCACCAAGGCAACCGGCATTGAGGTGGAAGTCGAGATCGTGCCGCTGGAGCAGGTTCTCGCCAAGGCGACGCAAGACGTACAGGGCCAGCTTGGCACCTACGACGTCTACTATCTCGACCAGTCCTGGATGGCGACGTTTGCCCAGGATGTCGTCGATCCGCGCGAGTATTATGACCAGAACAAAGAACTGGCAATGCCCAACTTCGACTGGGACGATTTCTCCAAGCCGCTGGTCGACGGCATTGCCATGTACAACGGCAAACAGTGCGGAATTCCATTCGATATTCCGATCTTCATCCTGATGTACCGCAAGGATCTTTTCGACAAACACAACATTGCGCTGCCGACAGACCTCGACGCCTACCTCAAGGCCGTGCAGGCGCTCACAGAGGCAGAAAAAAGCAACGGCATCTTCGGCACCGCGTGCCAGGCGAAGTCCGGCCACTATTCGCTGGAATGCGACTGGACCTTCGCATTGTGGGGCCATGGCGGTTCTATCTTCAACAAGGACAAGAAGTTTGTCGGCAATGACGAGCGCGGCGTGGCCGGGCTCAAATTCTATCAGGAGCTGGTGAAGAACTCGCCGCCCTCCGCGACGACGTGGACCTGGGATGGCCAAGGACAGGCCCTGACACAGGGACAAGCCGCCATGGCAATCACCTGGGGCGAGGATTTCCCCGGCTTCGACGCCAACGATTCCAAGGTCAAAGGCCTGTTCGAGGCCCTGCCCGCGCCCAAGGAGGTTCCTGGCCGTCGCGCCGCTGCCGATTGCGGCTTCAACGAAATCCCGGCCGTCGGCCACCAGGGTGGCTCGACGATTTCGCTGTCGCAATATTCCAAGAACAAGGAAGCGGCATGGCTGTTCATGCAGTGGGTCTGCTCGAAGGATGTGATGGCGCGGGTGTCGACGCTCGGCGGCGGCGCGTCGCCGATGCGCAATTCCTCTTTTACAGATCCTCGGGTCAAGACGAAGGCCGTTGTTGGCCCCGGAACGACACGCCATTTCGACGCGATCAAATACACTATCGACAACCAGATGGGATCGGAGCCGGACATGCCGATCTGGGCGGACCTGTCGAACAACGACATTCCGGTTGAGCTCGGCAAATTGCTTACGGGCCAAGACTATGGCGGCGACGCCAAGGCATGCCTGGATGCCATTGCCGGCATTGTCGACGGCAAAGTCAAGGATGCCGGTCTTTAGCGGGTAATCGGTGATTTGGGCGAAGGCGGTTCGACCGCCCTCGCCCGTTGGCAACGTGGCGGCAATGGTTCCTGATCTCGTCATCGGCATTGATTCCTCGACCTCGGCAACCAAGGCGATCGCCTGGGACCGCAATGGTCTGGCCGTGGCCGAAGGTCGTGCACCGCTTGCAATGTCCAACCCGCGTTCGGGCTATTTCGAGCAGGATCCGGCCGAATGGTGGGCCTCGACGGTCACGGCGCTTCGTGGTGTCGCGGCAACAGTTTCGCCGGGACGCATTGCCGCCCTTGCGATTGCCAACCAACGCGAGAGCTTCGGCCTTTTCGACGAGCAGGGCCAGGCGGTCGGGCCCGCAACGCTCTGGCTCGATGAGCGCGCCCGTGGGAAAGCACGGCGCTTCGGCGAGAGTTTCGGCGCGGCACGCGTCCACGCAATATCCGGCAAGCCACTGGACGTTATTCCTTGCCTTTACCGCATGATCTGGTTCCGCGAGCAAGAGCCCGAGATTTTTGCCCGGGTGGAGCGAATGGCCGAAGTCCACGGCTATCTGGTCTTTCGCTTGAGCGGCCGGTGGGTGACGTCCACCGCATCCGCGGACCCGATGGGCATACTCGATATGCGAGCTATGGACTGGTCGAACGATATACTGGACGCAGCCGGCGTCGCCCGGCGCATGATGCCGGACCTGGCGCGGCCCGGCACCGTTCTGGGCCAACTGACTTCGGAAGCGGCCATGCTGACGGGCTTGCGGGAAGGCACGCCGATCGTCGCCGGCGGCGGCGACGGTCAATGCGCCGGCACGGGCGCGGGTGTGTTGCAGCCGCGATGCGCTTACATCAACCTCGGCACGGCGGTCGTCTCCGGCAGCTTCGGCACGGACTACGTCCACGACCAGGCCTTCCGCACCGAAACGGCGGTTGCCGATGATGGCTATATCTACGAGACGTGCCTTCGCGCCGGCACTTTTCTCGTCGACTGGATGGCGCGCGAAATGCTTGGCGTCGATCTGCATGGCGCAAATGATGCCCTGGAGACGCTCGAGGCCGAAGCCGCTGCCAGCCCGATCGGCGCAGGCGGCATAATGCTCCTGCCCTACTGGCAGGGCGTCATGGATCCGCACTGGGATAGTGCTGCCCGTGGTGTTATTGCCGGGCTCTCCGGCTCGAGCCGCCGCGGTGACATGTATCGCGCCGTACTGGAAGGCATAGCTCTGCATCAGGCCGCGACAAGTCAGCGGGCGGCTGCGGCTGCCGCCCAGACCATCGACCAGTTCATAGCGATCGGCGGAGGAGCGAAGTCCGACCTGTGGATGCAAATTCTGGCGGATGCACTCGATCGTCCCATAAAGCGTTCGACGACCGTCGAAGCCTCCTCGCTTGGCGCGGCGATGGCGGCGGCAAAGGGCGTGGGCTGGTTTTCCACCATCGCCGAAGCGTCACTCGCAATGGCCAGCGAGCCGGCCAAAACCTTCGAACCGGACACGAAACGGGCCGCGCTTTACGCCGAACTTCTTGCGATCCATGCCGATCTTTGGCCAACGCTTTCAGCCTGGAACCAGCGCCTCGCGGCCTTCATGGAGGCCGATCATGGCTGAAACGACCAACTGGAACGCGTTGATCGAGGACGTTGTCGCGGGACGCTGGACAGATCCCAAGACCGGCGCGGCCGCGGTCCTGCCGTTCCAGACGATCGAACTGCTGGAGACGACGGAGGGCCGCGAGTCGGATCTCGTTGCGCCCCTGGCGCTAGGCAGCCGCATCGCTGTTGTGTCGGATATCAACACCGTCGATGTGATGGGCAGGCGCGTCGCGAAGGCGCTGCGTACCATCGCCGACATCGATGAAATCGTGCTGCCTGACGGCCTCGACTGCGATGAGGCAATGATCCAGATGGTCAGGGAGAAGACGCGTCACGCCGACGGGGTCGTGGCCGTCGGGTCGGGCGTCCTCAATGACGGCTGCAAGCATGCAACCTTTCTCGACGAGCGGCCCTATGCCGTCTTCGGCACGGCAGCCTCGATGAATGGCTACGGCGCCTCGACAGCGTCGGTGACCTTGGCCTCCGGGCTCAAGATCTCGCTGCCCTCGCATGCTCCGCGGGGCATCTTCCTGGACCTTGGCGTGTCGGCCGCAGCGCCCGCCTGGCTCAGCGCCGCCGGGCTTGGCGACAGCCTCTGCCGCTCAACCGCCCAGATCGACTGGTGGGCTTCGCATCGGCTGTTCGACACTTACTATTCCGAGGTGCCCTACCTGCTGCAGGCGGGCGATGAGGAACCGATGCTGGCCCATGCGCCTGGCCTTGCCAGGCATGACATCACCGCCGTCGGGCATCTCCAGCGCGTCCTGACGCTGTGCTCGATGGGCGTGTGCTTTGCCGGCGTTTCCCATCCCGGGTCCATGGGAGAGCACCAGATTTCCCATTGGGTCGACATGTTCGCGGGAGAGCGTCATCCCGGCACCACGCATGGTCAGCAGGTTGGGGTTGCCTCGCTGGTCATGGCTCGTCTGCAAGCGCGGCTGCTGGACATGAAAGAGCCGCCGCAGGTGAAGCCGACCGCCATCAACGAAGCGGCGATGCTGGCCCGCTATGGCGCGCAGCTTGGACCACTTTGCATTGCCGAGACGAAGAAGACGGCACTCGACGCCAGCCAGACGGAAATCTTCAACCGCAGGCTTGCGGAAATCTGGCCGGCGCTGCGCCAGGAGGTTCGGCCGATGGCAATGCCGGTCGCCCGCATGGAAACGGCGCTCAAGGCTGCCGGGGGGCCGGTCACCGGCGCGGAACTAGGCCTGCCGCGAGCGCTTTGGCACGACGCCATTCGCTATTCGCGGGAAATCCGCGGTCGATGGTCCTTCATCAATCTGGCCGCCGATGCGGGACTCTTGGAAGAGTTTCTGGAGAGCGAATGGTGAGAGCGCATCCGATCGCCAATAGCTCGCATGGCGAAAATGCGATCCAACCGGCAAGGGCAATCGAAGGGTAGCAATTTATGGCGTCTGTCACCATCAGCAACATAAAGAAGGACTATGGCGCCCTCTCGATTATCGATGGACTCGATCTCTCGATCGAGGATGGCCAGTTCGTCGTTCTGTTGGGGCCGTCCGGCTGCGGCAAGTCCACGCTGTTGCGCATGATAGCCGGTCTCGAGCCCATCACGTCCGGTGAGATCGCCATAGGCGACAGGGTCGTCAACACGCTCCACCCCAAAGACCGCAACATCGCGATGGTCTTCCAGAACTACGCGCTTTACGCGCACATGACCGTCTTCGACAACATGGCCTTTTCCATGCAGTTGAAGAAACGCCCAACCGAAGAAATCAAACAGAAGGTCGGATGGGCGGCATCGATCCTCAATCTGACCCCCTATCTGGAACGGTACCCTCGCCAGCTTTCGGGCGGTCAGCGGCAGCGCGTCGCCATGGGCCGCGCCATCGTGCGGGACCCAACTGTGTTCCTGTTTGACGAACCACTGTCCAATCTCGATGCCAAGCTGCGGGTGCAGATGCGCACCGAAATCAAGGAACTCCACCAGCGGCTGAAGACCACCACCGTCTATGTCACGCATGACCAGATCGAGGCCATGACCATGGCCGATGTCATCGTCATCATGCGCGACGGCCATATCGAGCAGATCGGGCGCCCGCTCGATGTCTACGATCGCCCGGCAAACCTCTTCGTCGCCTCTTTCATCGGCTCGCCCGCAATGAACATGTTCCATGGCGAGGTGGCTTCCGAGCGCGACGCCTGGGTGGTGCGGACCGACGAGCTATCCCTCCCGCTCCCGCCAGGGGCTGCGGTCCGGCCCGGCCAAAAGGTGATCTATGGCATTCGGCCCGAACATCTTCGACCAGTGGCTGACGGGCGCGGCATCCCGGCGAGGATTACGGTTGTCGAGCCGACTGGCCCCGAAATCCACATCTTTGCCAGCATGGGCAACACCGCGATCTGCTCGGTGCTGCATGACCGCATGGAGCTCTCTCCAGGAGCTGTAATCCATTTGGAGCCGGCGCCTGAGCGAATCCACCTGTTCGACGAAGATAGCGGCGAGCGGCTGGACAAGGGAAGAAGTTGAATGGCGCGGATCATCATCCTCGGCGCCGGCGTCATGGGCTCTGCCATGACGCTTCCGGCCGCTCACGCGGCTAACCGCATCACTCTTGTCGGGACCCATCTCGATGAGGAGATCGTCGGCTCGGTGGCCAGCACAAGTCATCATCACCCACGCCTCAACATCACTCTGCCTGATGTGGTAACCGCCTGTTCCTGGACCGAATTCGGGGCGGCGATGAACGATGGACCCGATCTGCTTGTACTCGGCGTCTCGTCGGCCGGCATTCCTTGGGCGATCGACCGCATTGCAGAAAGCATCAAGTCGCCCGTACCGATACTGATGATTACGAAAGGACTTGCAGCAAGCGACGAAGGCGTGGAAATCCTGCCACATCTGCTTGCCCACGAGGTCGAGCAACGCACTGGCTTGTCTGTTCCGGTGATGGCCGTCGGCGGACCGTGCATTGCCGGCGAACTGGCCGCACAGCGCGACACCTCTGTGATCGTGGCCGGGCATGATCCCGACCAGGTGGCCGCGGCGTCCCGCATTCTGCGCGCGCCTTTTTATCATGCGCGATCGTCATCCGATCTCGTCGGCGTCGAGATCTGCGCTGCGTTCAAGAATTTCTACACACTCGCCGTTGGGGCTCCCGTCGGGCTGCTCGAGCGCGACGGCAAGGCGCCCAATGGCGCACTCATGCACAACCTAGCCTCGTCACTTTTCTCGCAGTCCCTCGCCGAAATGGCGATTCTGGTCGAAGCTCTGGGTGGAAAGGTCGAAACAGTGCTGGGGCTGGCCGGCTCCGGCGATCTTTATGTGACCTGCCAGGCGGGCCGTAACGGTCGCATGGGGCGCCTGCTCGGCCGCGGCCTGCCATATTCGGTGGCGAAGCGCGAACATATGAGTTCGGACACGGTCGAGGGCGCGCAACTGGCGCTGGACCTTGGTCCGACTTTGAAGAATATGATGGCCCGGGGTGTACTTCCCCACGATCGCCTGCCGCTGACGAGGGCCATCATCGACGCAATTTGCCATGATGCTCCGCTGGTTTTGTCCTTCGACCGCTATCATCGAGGCTAGCGGAGCCGGGAAACTCGATTGATGCCTCATATCGATGAGCACATGGCTCCGCCGAGCCGCTCTGGACCCGCTGCCGCGGAGTGGACAGGATGATCTGATGGAGAAACCCGCACGAAAGAAACGCGACGGCCGCCAAGCCGTAACGAGTTCCGTCACGTCCGATCGCGAGGAAGGGCTGCTCGTGCGCGCCGCCTGGCTTGCTTATGTCGGTGACCTCACCCAGGCGCAAATCGCCAAGTCTCTTGGCCTGACACGCCTTCGCGTCAACCGGATGCTGGCGCATGCCCGTCAGCGGGGGATCGTTCAGATTCGCATCAATTCCAAGGTGGCGAACTGCATCGAGCTGGAGAACCGGCTGCGGGACGCCTATGGCGTTTCCGACCCAATCGTGGTTCCGACACCGCCCGATCCTACCCTGGTGCCACAGGTCATCGCGGCCGCCGCCGGTGAAGCCCTGTCGCATAGAATCCGTGACGGGATATCGGTGGGCGTGGGATGGGGACGGACGCTCCAGCTTAGTCTGCGGTCAGTGACCGTACGCCCCGTCAGAGGGATGTCGGTCGTTTCCCTGCTCGGCGGGCTCACGCGTGGATCGGCGATCAACATCTATGAAATCGCCTCGCGGCTCGCGGCGCTTTTCGATGCGGAATGCTTCTACATCGCGGCACCGGTGTTCACGGATACGGAGGCCACGCGCGATCTGCTTATGCGCCAGTCCATTCTGGAAGACGCCTTCACCCATGCCCGCGACGTTGACGCCGCTTTCGTTTCTGTAGGCGCGGTGCACAAGGACGCCACCATCTTTCGGATCGGACTGGTAGGAGACGATGATCTCAGATCGCTGCGCGAAGCCGGAGCCGTCGGCGATATTTGCGGCCACTGGATCGGCGCCGACGGACAACTCGTCGATCACCCGCTAAACAGCCGTGTCATCGGCCTCGCCCCCGAACATCTGCGCGACGTCGACACTGTGATCCTGCCCTCCGGCGGCCTCGACAAGGTTCCGGTGCTGCGCGCCGTGTTGCGTCTGGGAGTCGTCGATGTGCTGATCACCGACGAGAAAACCGCTGAGGCGATCCTTGCGGAAAAGCCGTAGCGCAGACTGACCTCTACCAGCAGAGCGGCTCGCGAGTGATCGCTTCTTCGCGTCACAGAACCTCGTGGATTTCCTCGATCGAAGTCTCGCCGATCCGCTTGTCGAGAACGATCTCGCCGCGCGCCATCGCCACGACCCGGTCACAGCATTCGAAAACATGATGCATGTTGTGGCTGATGAAGACGCTGGTGATGTTCTGGGCCTTGAGGGCGCGAACGAAGCCGATCACCTTTCGCGTCTCCTTCACCGAGAGATGATTGGTCGGCTCGTCGAGGATCATGACTTTCGACTTGAAGTGCATGGCCCGGGCGATCGCGACGCCTTGGCGCTGGCCGCCCGACAGTTCGCCGACCAGCGCATCGGGCGACCTCAGATGCAGATCGACGTCGGCGATCGCCTTGACGCTTTCGTCACGCATGCGCTTCTGGTCCAGGATGCCGATGCCGAAAACCGAGCCCTTCACCGGCTCGCGTCCGATGAAAACATTGCGGGCGATGGTCATGGTCGGGACCATCGAATTGTACTGGTAGATCGTCTCGATGCCGCGATCCATGGCGTCGCGCGGGTTCGAGAAGCGGACCGGTTCACCGTCGATCCTGATCTCGCCGCCATCGGGCTTTTGGGTGCCTGACAGGATGTTGATCAGCGTCGATTTGCCGGCGCCGTTGTCGCCGACGAGGCCCAGCGCCTCGTCTGGATAAATGTCCAGAGTGACGTTCTTCAAGGCGTGGACGCCGGAATACCATTTCTGGAGTCCCTTGATCGCGATGATGGGTGCCGCCATGATCAGGTCTCCACCTTCATTGCCCTGCCCCGCTTTCGAAGCCAGGCGTTCACGACGACCGCGAAGATAGTCAGGAAGCCGATTGCCATCTTGAACCAGTTGGCGTCAACCTGGCTCAGCACCAGTCCGTTGTCGATGACGCGGATCAGGGCAGCCCCGATGATGCCGCCGAAGATGGTGCCGATGCCGCCAGCCAGCGAGGCGCCGCCGATGACGGCAGCTGATACGGCCTGCAACTCCAGCCCCTCGCCGATCGAGGGCAGCGGCGCGCCGAGCCGCATCACCTGAATGGTGCCGGCAAAGCCGGCGAGCACCGAACAGATCATGAAGCAGGCGACCTTCACCCGGGCCGTCGGGATGCCCATCGATTGCGCGGCGGGCAGAAAGCCGCCGGTGGCGCGCACCCAGTTGCCGAAATTCGTGCGCGACAGAAGCACCGTCGCCAGGATTGCCACGGCGACAAACCAGAAGAACGACATGCGAAAGAGGTCGCCCGGCCCCACATAGATCGTAAACAGCCATTTGGGCAGAGCGTTGGCTGGGATAACAGGAGGGAAGCCACCGGAGATTACCACCGTCAGCGAACGCGCGATGAACAGCATGCCAAGCGTGGTGATGAAGCTTGGTATCGCGAAACGAATCGTTATGAACCCGTTGAAGAAGCCAATCAGGGCGGCGATCGCGAGCCCGGCGGCAAAGGCCGGCGCGAACGGCACGCCTGCCGCCAGCATCACCGCCATGGTCATCGGGGTCAGCGCAAATACCGAGCCTACGGAAAGATCAAACTCGCCGCATATCATCAGCAGGGTCACGCCGATCGCGACCAGCCCCATTTCGGGCAGCAGCCCAAGCATTCCGCGCACGTTCTGTGTGTTCAGAAATACGCCGTTCGAGCGAATCTGAAAGACGAGGAGGAGGAGGAGCAGGAACACGACCGCCGCAAGCTCCGGCTTCTCCAGATAAATCTTCATCAAGCGCTTCATCATTCGCTCCGGCTTGGGATTGTTTGCGCTGGCTTGTCGCATCGGCAAGGGGATGGCGGCAGTCTGTCTTCTACCGCCTTTGACGGGGGAGATGCCGTTGGAGGATGGGACGGAGCCGACGCCCAAGGCCGTGCTGCCTGGGCCCTCGCCCTTGCCCTCTCCGCGTAAAGAACGAGGAGAGGACGCCGGCTTCGCGCCTACCGCACGCCTTGTGCGGCCAGTTCCTTGAGCTTTGGCACGTCTTCCTTGACGATGATGCCCTTGCCGGTGTCGATGTCTGCCGGCAGCAGACCGACGTTCTTGGCGAGATAGGCTTCCATCACCGGCATGAAGCCCTGCATGTAGGGCTGCTGGTCGACCTGGACCTGGATGTAACCCGCTTCCATCTGTTGCAGGACTTCCGAGACGATGTCGAAGCCGCCCATCAGCACCTTGCCCGGCTCGATGCCGCGATCGATCAGGACCTGGGCCACGTAGGCATGCCAAAGGCCGGTGTCGAAATACACCGTGGTGTCCGGGTGGGCAGACAGATAGGCGCCAACACGATCGGCGACGACGGCGCCATCTGTGCCGGTGTCGAGCCGTTCAATGACCACTTCGCGTCCGGCATTCGCGGCCTTGTATTCCTCAAGGAACTTCATGACGCCGGCAGCGCGCTGTTCCGACCAGTTCTGACCGGGCGCGGAGACGCCGACGAGCGCCCTGATCTTGCCTTCCTTGGGGAAGAACTCGGACATCTTCTTGCCGAGTTCGTAGCCGGCGGGAATGAAGCCCTGACCGATGAAAGCCTGGCGGGCATTGCCGGCTGCACCCTCGGTGTCGTCGACGTTGGACGCGATGACCGTGACGCCGGCAGCGCGGGCGTCGGCGATGATCTGGTCGAAGGCATTGTTGTCGACGATCGAGGTGATCAGCGCGTCCGGTTTTGCCGCGAGTGCCGCCTGCATGTTGGCCGATTGTTGCTCGATCGAGCCTTCGGTCTGCGTGAAGACCATCTGGCAATTGGCCTGGATCTTGGCGCAGGCGTCGTCAAACCCCTTCTTCACCGCCTGCCAGAACGGGTTCGACGCCGACGAATGATGCGTGAAGACGATGTTCATCGGCTCCTGTGCGCGTGAGCCGATTGCCGAGCCTCCAGCCAGTACTGCTCCCAAGGCTGCCGAGATAAGTAACTTCTTCATGGTTCTCCTCCTCCGTAGAAAGCTGCTTCAGGTTCATTTTCAGAGAGTAGATGCGTCAGTCACCCGTCGAAGCGCCGTGAAGGCGCGATCGATCTCCGGGTTCAGTTCCATGCCGAGGCCCGGTCCGGGAGGCACGGTGATCATGCCGTTCTTCACCTGCGGCAAAGCGGTCACAAGGTCGCGGTACCAGGTCTTGTAAAAGGCCCTGACACTCTCCTGGACAAGCGCGTTCGGCGCATTCAGCGACAGGTGGGTCGATGCGCCGAGCACCACTGGACCGGTGCAGTCGTGTGGCGCGACCGGCAGGTGCCATGCTTCAGCCATGGCAGCGATCTTGCGCGCCTCCGAGAGCCCGCCGCACCAGCTGATATCAAGCATGATGACACCGGCCGCTCCGGTTTCGAGAAGGTCGCGGAAGGCCCACCGGGAACCGAGCGTTTCCGAAGCCGATATCGGCGCCAGCGAAGCCTCGGCATAGCGTTTCAGGCTGGACAGGCTATCCATCCTGATCGGATCTTCGTGCCAGAAGGTCTTGTAGGGGGCAAGCTCGCGAGCGATCTGCATGGCCGGCAGCAGCTGCCACATTGAATGGAATTCAACCATGATGTCCATCTTGTCGCCGACCGCATTGCGGATTTTCTCGAATGGCGCCAGCGCGGAATTCAAGTCGGGCTGCGATATATACTGGCCGCGCGTTTTCTCGGCGGCCATGTCGAAGGGCCAGATCTTCATGGCCGTGATGCCTTCCTCCAATAACGAATGCGCCAGTTCGTCGGCGCGGTGAAGGAAGCCGTTCAGATCATCATAGGCGTCGCCGGGCTTATCGAGCCCGTAGTTGGCCGTCGTCTGCCCGGTGGCCTTCTTGATGTATTCGGTTCCGGCACAGGTGTTGTAGGTCCTGATCTCGTGCCTGGTGAACCCGCCGAGGAGTTGTGCGATCGGCTGACCCGTCGCCTTTCCGAACAGATCCCAAAGCGCGATATCGAAAGCGGAATTGCCCCTGACTTCCGCGCCCGTCGATCGGAAACCGAGATACCCGACGAGGTCGGCGGCAAGCAGGTCGATCTGCAAGGGGTCGCGCCCGATCACGCACGGCGCGACATATTCGTGCAGATAGGTCTCGACGGTTTCAGCCATGAAGAAGGTCTCGCCGAGTCCGACGAGGCCTTCGTTCGTGTGAACCAGGATCCAGAGAAGGTTCGGCCGCTCCTTGAGCCGCAGCGTTTCCAGTTTCGTGATCTTCATTGCGCCCCTGCTCCTCAGGCGATGCCGGCCGCCAGCAGGGCCTTGACGCTCTCGTCAAAGTGCCTTGCCATCAGGTCACGAGCGGACTGAGGATCACCGGTCTCGATTGCTTCGGCGAGGTCGATATGGATCTGGATCATCTCCAACTGCTTGGCATCCGAAGGGCGGCTCCGCCAGCCGATCGGCCAGGTCTGCCGCGATACGCGCTCGAACGCGCCGACGATGAGGCTGAAAACCGGATTCTTCGCAGCCTTGGCGATTTCGAGGTGAAAGGCGAGATCGTGCTCCATGACCTGTTCCGGCCGCTGGAAATTCTCGCGCATGGCGAGCGCGTGCGTCCTGATCCTTTCCACTTCGTCAGCTGTTCTGCGCAAGGCCGCCAGCATGGCGGTGCGGGTCTCAATCGTGCGGCGCACGTCGTAGATCTGCTGCACCGTGATCTGCTCGGTGTGGACGCCATGCTCGATCACCAGTGACATGGCGCCATAATCCAGCTCGGCGACGGTAGCCCGTCTGCCTACCCTCAGGTCGATAAGCCGCATGGCGGCGAGCGAGCTGAAGGCCTCGCGAACCACGGTACGCGAGACGCTCAATTGTCTCGAAAGCGCGGCCTCGCTGGGCAGCCGGTCGCCGGGCCCGAGTTCATGAGCGCGGATATGGCGCGTGATCTCGCCGATCGTATTGCTGACCAGGCTCGCTGCGTCGGAATGTTTTGCGGGTACGGCCGTGCTCACGCAATCTCCAGTTCAGGGCAAACCTGTATGGCAGGTTTTCTAGATGTGTTGTTAGTACTAAGCAAAGCTGTATGTCAACATCCAGTGGCCATCGTAGCCGGGAACTGGTGACCAGAGCTTGCATGACCGATGCTCTTGACGCGACGGAGGCCGGTCGGCCGGGAGCGGCGCCTGCGGGATCGAACAGGCGATCATCTCGCTTGGGTAGGCTGGATTTCTCGTCGTGAACACCGGCGGGCGGCCGACCATGCCGCCCGAAAATATCTCGGCGGGCGATTCACTGATATTTCGATCGACGCACCCCATATGAGCGGAAAGAGTATCACTTGAGGACTTGCCTGTGTTGATTTCGCGTTCGGGACGGTTTGCAGTTTTGTTTGCAGGGTTGTTCCTGGCATTTTCCATGGTCGCTGTGGATCACGCCGATGCGCGCCGTGGCGGCAGCTTCGGCAGTCGTGGCATGCGCACTTTCCAGCCGGTTCCGCCGACCAGAGTTGCGCCGCAACCGGCCGCACCGGTCGAGCGCTCGATGACGCCCAATGCGGCCACGAACAATGCGGCCCGTCAGCCGCAGGCATTCCAGCGCCCGGGCTTCTTCAACGGCCTCGGCGGATCGATGATGCGTGGGCTGCTTCTCGGCGGTTTGATCGGTGTTCTTCTGGGCCATGGGTTCGGCGGCTTGGCCGGCATGTTGGGTCTTTTGCTCCAAGTACTGCTGTTCGGCGGCGCGATCATGCTGGCGATCCGCTTTTTCCGCTCGCAATCGGCGTACAACCCAACGTCTGCTATGGCCGGTGCCTCGCGAGGTGCTGGCAGCTTTGGGCGAAGCGCAGCAGCCCGGCCCGAAACGAGCAACGCCCCAGCTTCCTCCATTCCAGGCATCGGGTCGGGATTTGGCGGAACGAGCCAAGCCAATATTTCCGATGAGATCACTCTCACCCAAACCGATCTGGACACGTTCCAGCACCGGCTGACGGAAGTTCAGGAAGCATTCGGGCGCGAGGATCATGCTGCCTTGCGCCGGTTGGTGACGCCCGAGATGGTGTCCTATCTGTCCGAGGAACTTGCCGATAATGCCAAAAAGGGCGTTAGGAATGACGTATCGGATGTCAGCCTGTTGGAGGCCGATATTGCGGAAAGCTGGCGCGAGGGTGATCGCGACTACGCGACGGCTGCTTTGCGCTATGAGTCTCGCGACGTGACCCGCGATCGCATCAGCGACAAGATTGTCGAGGGCCAGGCCGATCAGCCGACGGAGACAACCGAACTGTGGACCTTTACGCGGCAGAACGGCCGTGACTGGAAACTTGCCGCAATCCAGCAGCCGAGCTGATGTGCCGGCCTTGATGTCTGTCAAGAGTTTTGTTCAGGTTTCTCGCTAGCACTCGAAGGCCAGCCCGCCCCTTCCGCGCGCTTCTTTCCCCCAACGCGCGTTGAGGTAACATTATACCACCGGCTTCAAGCGGGACCGGACAATCAGCATCGCACAGCGCGCCTTTTTGCGTTTCCGGTCTCTTGTAACCCAATCGACGACCTCCTGCCGGGTTGCAGCCCGCCACCCCTCGATGCTCAGGCAGCAGGCTCTTTGACAGCCTGCCTCTTCTTTCTGTATTGTGGTTCACGTGCGGCCCTCAAGAATGTTCAACGCGTAACGTGTGTGTCGCCGTTCGCCGGTTCTTATCAGTGCACCGTTGGCAACGAGGTCCTGCAAATCTCTTGTTGCCGTCGCGCGCGATGCCTGGGTGATGGCGATGTAATTCTCGGCGCTGAGCCCCCCTTTGAACCCGTCGATGCCCGCGCGGAACATCCGGGCGATGACCTTTTCCTGGCGCTCGTTGAAGTGATCCCGGTAGCGTTCGTAAAACTTGCCTTTGGCGACGGAGAATTCGACACGGGCAAGCGTTACGCGCTGCGCTTCAAGGATCGTTTTAGCGAAGTAGAGCAGCCAATCTGTTACCGCGTTGCTCGTGTTGCTGGCCTCCAGATGGTCGTAGTAGGCCTTGCGGCCGCGCTCTATCGTGTAGGCCAACGCGATGAGGCTGGGCTCACCCAGGTTTTGCGCCAGCGCCTTTTCGCAGAGGGCGCGGCCTATGCGGCCGTTGCCATCTTCGAACGGGTGAATGCTCTCGAAATAAAGGTGCGCGATAGCGGCACGCGTCAACGCTGGGAGCGGCGTCTTGCCTTTGGGTGAGGTATCGTTGAACCAAGCGGCGAAGGCGTCCATTTCGGGTTTCACCCGCGCGGAGGGCGGCGCTTCGAAATGAACTTTGGGCTTATCCAGCCGATTGGAAACGATCTGCATGGCATCGGCATGCTGGCGGTAGTTGCCGATGGTCTCGATACGACGCTCACCCGACATCACCATCGTATGCCAAGCGTAAAGAGTGCGATGCGTCAGCGCATCGGCAAAATGCAAGTAGACATCGGCCATCATTTCAGCGATGCCCCGCTCGGCAGGCGGAATGCGCCTGGTCTCGCTGCTCAGACCAAGTTGCTGGCGCAGGGATGATTGCAGGCTTTCGCGGTCGAGGTACTCCCCCTCAATCGCGGATGTCTTCAAGGCCTCTTCGCTGATAAGATCGATACGGATCTGGTCGCGATCATCGGAACCGACATGACGAAAGACGCCTAGGAACTCGCCCGATCGCAACAGGAACTCGCTTTCCAGCGGTTCCAATGCCTTCTTATCGTAGGTAAAATGCGGCCAGTCCGCTTGCTCCCAATTCCATACCATGAGTTACAGGGCACCTTTCTATAACTCACGATAGCAACAATTGTGAGCTATAGCAATCTTCTCTATGCCTCAGAAGTCGCGGCTTTGCCCCCGGCGCGATCCAACGCCTAACCATCCAGATCAATCTCATCATGCTTGTAGGCCGCCGCATTGCGGGCCGCGCTCAATCGTTGCTCGAACGTTTCGGTTTTTTCCCAGCTCAATGAGCGGCTTAAGTTCTTCATACCCCGCACGTGCAGCGACACGCGACGTCGTGCGACGGGATGACAACGGCGTGTGACCAGGCCGCATGTTCCAGCCGCTTGAGCAACGGCGTCAGCGTCGCCGAATCCAGCCCAAGCGCTTCGCCAAGCTCGCCCACGTGCTTGGCGCTCGCTCCCATAGCGCGAGCATCGCCAGATATTGCGGGTAGGTCAGCCCCAGCGGATCGAGCAGCGGCCGGCAAAAGCCGGGTCATCAGCCCGCTTGCCGAATAGAGCGCAAAGCAGAGCTGCTGATCAAGCCGCAGGATCCCGCCGGAAGCCGCCGGAAGGTCCTCGGGTCCGGTTGTGAATGGCGCCTGCATCGCGAGTCATAGGCTGATAACCGTGGGAAGCGGTGATCCGTGCCATTCAACACGCCTCAAGGCCCCGATCAGCCACCCTCGCTTAAACCCAGGACAACTTTGTTGAGGCGATAGTGTGCTGAAGGTTCTGCAAAAAGTTTTGGAGAGAGAACGGCGCTTGCTCTGAGGGGCGAGCGGCCATGGC
>NZ_AYVL01000020.1 GCF_000502835.1 Mesorhizobium sp. LSJC280B00 | reverse complement strand
CTGGCGAAACAGCGATATCGACGCCCTCATGCCATGGAATTACCAGCGCTGAACGGCCTCAGCTGCCCGCTTACGGTAAGTCGGGTTGCTGGAACCATCGATGATCGACGATATGATGGACCTACGCGCTCTCATGGAGGAGACTTCGGATTCCGATCTCTTGCGCCAGACGCGGATCGTTGCGGAGAGCTACGAGGCTGGCGGGCGCCGGCTGCGCTGATCGAAAGCTCCGCGTCTTCGCCGATTGCTCAATCCGCGCCCCGTGGCGTAACAGAAACGGTCGAGGCTCGCCGCTGGATGAAAGTTCAGTGGCAGGTCACCCGTCGTCGGCGTTGCGACCACCCTGTGGTCGATGACGACCTTGGCCGGGCGTTATTCAATGGGAACATCGCTCACCGTGATCCTGAGGCCGTCTGAGATTCTGGCAAAACCTTGGGATCTCGCAGCTTTCAGTTCACTTAGTCCACTGATTTTTGTTGACCCAGTTAGGAGGTATTGCGAAGCTGTCGACGACGGCAAGCCAATCGAACAAGCTTATCTCGCCCACCCAAGGTTGGCGACTCGGATGTGGGCTTCCCCTAGTCCGTGCTGCTTTTTGCCTTTTCCGACTGACGGGTTTGGGATAATTCGAACAAGCAGATGCGCTGGGCAACACTCCCATGAAACAAAACGGAATATCCACGACCTCACTTGATTTTCTGCGCGGCATCGCAGCCGTGTACGTCGTCGTCAACCACACGCGAGGTGCGTTCTTCAGGGGGGGCGAAAAGGTGATCGCTGAGGCGACAACGGCGCATCTGGGGATCTATGACTACGTGGCGCTGTCCTTGCTTCAATTAACAAGTCTCGGCACCGAATTCGTAATTTTATTTTTTTGCGTTAGCGGCGTCGCGATGGCCCACTCCATCAGCGAGTCGACAAATGTAACTCGGTTCTACACTAAGCGCATCATAAGAATCTGGCCGTCCTACGCAGCGGCCGTGGTGCTAGCCGGCGTTGCCTGCTGGGTATTCACCGCAATATCGCCAACTAATACGTTCAGCAATAATTGTATAACCACGTTTTGCTCAGCTAAAGCAATTGGAGAAATGCTGATTTACGCAAAGACTTCGACTATTCTAACACCCCAATTCTGGTCCTTGCCATACGAAGTTATATTTTACGCGTTTTGTCCAATTCTTCTCACTACAAGAAGGCGAGTTACCGCGGTTCTGGGGTTGTCCGTGGTTTTTACGATCGCCGGAGGCTTGGTCTTCGGAATTGGACTGAATCCAAGCTCGTCCATTTTTGTCAACTTTCTGATCTGCGCCCTGTTCTGGTTTATGTGCGGAGCCGCGGCATACCATTTCATAGACAGAGTGCCATCTCTTTCGCCATCGACATTCTACCTGGTCTCGGTAATCGCGCTCGCAGCCGCATTTGGCCTGAAGAAAATAGTAGGTGGTTCGAATGCGTTCTCAAGTCTTGTCATAGTCATTTTTGCCGTGAACTGCGTACGCAACATCCCACCATCTCTCGCTTCAATAAAGCTTTTAAATTGGGGATTCTTCAGCTATTCCATTTACATATTTCATTACATCTTTATTGCCGCAATCTCTTTTATCCTAAGCACAAGCTATGGAATCGAAAAAACGGACATTCACAATTATTTCGCTTGGCTTGCTGCTATCCCGCCGGTCCTACTGGCATGCTGGATCCTGTACTATTGCGTCGAAAAGCATTGCAATGACTTTCTCTCTCGTCTTCGCTCCTCGAAAGCGATTGGAGATCAGTTAACAGCCACACCTTAAGCCAGCCACACGATCCGTTCCAGACCGTTGTCACCAAGCTGTTGATGGAGCCGAGAATTGCGCCGGGGTGGGTGGCGTACCTTGTCCGTTCTCATGGCCGCCTTAAATCGCCGGAGCGGCACTACCTAAATCGGGACTACAGAATGGCGCTTTCCTCCCCATGCCAATCATTTGGGTCGTTGCCAGCCATGCAAGTGCCCGTCTATCACGCACTCGAACCCTCCTACCAATGCAGATTCTCATAGACAATCACTTCAACGGAACCGACCCACCTGGCAGCAGACAGCCAATTGTGACCTGCCACGGGTAATTTCCTCCATCTGAGATTAGAGTCCGGCCTCGATTGAAGGACGGACTGATGAAGAGAAGGCGGTTTACGGAAGAGCAGATCATCGCGGTTCTGCGTGAGCACGAAGCGGGGGCGAAGGCGGGCGACCTGGCGCGCAAGCATGGGATCTCCGAGGCGACGCGGCGCGTAATCGTTGATGCTTCTCCTGATGGTCGGGAGAGGGATTTCGGTGATCAAGATCGGGGAGATGATGATGATACTGGATTTGCATCGGCAGGGCCTGTCGGTGTCGGCGATCGCCAGGGAGAGCGGGATCGACCGCAAGACGGTGCGCAAATACATTGAGCGCGGGCTCGAGGCCCGGCTTACGGGCCGCGCAAGCCGCGTCAGNCGGCAGGGCCTGTCGGTGTCGGCGATCGCCAGGGAGAGCGGGATCGACCGCAAGACGGTGCGCAAATACATTGAGCGCGGGCTCGAGGCTCCGGCCTACGGACCGCGCAAGCCGCATCAGGCGGTGATCGATCCCTTCACGGCCTATCTTCGCGAACGCGTCACCCGATATCCCGGACTCACCGGCAGCCGGCTTTTCCGGGAACTGAAGGATCTCGGCTATGGCGGCGGCTACACGGCCGTCACCGACTTCCTGCGCGACGTCCGTCCTGCCGCGGCGGAGCGTGGATACGAGGTTCGCTTCGAGACCCCGCCCGGCGAGCAAGCGCAGGTCGACTTCGCTCAGTTCAATGTCGTCTTTGCCGATGAGCCGACCACGCCGAGAATCGTCTGGCTATTCTCCATGGTGCTTGGCTTCAGTCGCCTTATCTGGGCACNCGAAGGCGATACCGGCGGCATCGTCTACAACCGTGCCCTCGTCGATCTTGCCCGCCACTATGGTTTCCATCCCAAAGCCTGCCGGCCTTACCGCGCCAAAACAAAAGGCAAGGTCGAGCGACCATTCCGTTACATTCGCGAGGACTTCTTCCTGGCCCGGTCCTTTCGCAACCTCGAAGACTTGAATGCGCAGTTGCGTCACTGGCTGGACACGGTCGCAAACCCGAGAGTTCACGCAACCACACGGCGTGTCGTCAACGAAGCTTTTGCCGAGGAGCGGGCAGCGCTGCGGCCGCTGCCGTTGGCTCCGTTCCGATCGGTCCTGAAGCTCGAGCGACGCATCAGCCGGGAGGGCATGGTTAGCGTTGGCGGCAATTTCTATAGCGTGCCCGACGCCACCAGGCGCCGTGTCGTCGAGGTGCACACTCTGGCCGAAGAGGTTCGCATCTTCGAGGACGGCGCGCTGATTGCCGCCCATCCCATTCTCGAAGGTCGGCATCAGCGTCATGTCGAGCCCGGGCATCGCAACATCCACGTCCACAAGCGCCGACAAAGACTGAGGAACGACGAGGTCATCCTTCATGGCTCAGGCGACAGGGTCGCTCAGCGCCCGTTGGCCTTCTACGATGCCGTCGCCCGGGTGATGGCGAAGGAGCAGCGTCCATGACGAATGCGCTCGATACCACGCCATCCACAATCGACCGGATCCGCCACGACCTCGTCGGCCTGAAGATGCCACGAGCGCTCGAAGCGCTCGATCATGTCGTGCGCCGGCTCGAGCAAGGCGAGATCGCCGCCCTCGAAGCCATGGACATCCTCCTTTCGGAAGAGTTGACCCTCCGCGAGAACAGCCGGATCAAGACGGCACTGCGCATGGGCGTCTGGCCACGATCAAGACGCTCGCCGGCTTCGACTTCTCTTTCCAGCCCTCGCTCGACCGAGATCGAATCTTCACGCTCGCCCAACTCGGCTTCGTCGCCCGCTGCGAGGTCGTCCACTTTCTCGGCCCACCCGGCACAGGCAAGAGCCATCTGGCCATCGCACTTGCCGTCGAGGCTGTGAAGGCTGGAAAGAGCGTCTATTTCTGCACGCTCGCCGAACTCATCGCCGCACTGGCAAGGGCCGAACGCGAAGGCCGCCTGCAGGAACGCATCCGCTTCTTCTGCCGGCCTGCTCTGCTCGTTGTCGACNAGGGCCGAACGCGAAGGCCGCCTGCAGGAACGCATCCGCTTCTTCTGCCGGCCTGCTCTGCTCGTTGTCGACGAGATCGGCTACCTGCCCGTCATCCACGGTGGCGGCCAATCTGTTCTTCCAGCTCGTCAACGCCCGCTATGAGAAGGGCGCCATGATTCTCACCTCAAACCGCGGCTTCGCCGAATGGGGCGAGGTCTTCGGCGACCCTGTCGTCGCAACCGCACTTCTCGATCGCCTGCTTCNCGCGGCTTCGCCGAATGGGGCGAGGTCTTCGGCGACCCTGTCGTCGCAACCGCACTTCTCGATCGCCTGCTTCATCATGCGGTCGTCGTCCAGATCGAAGGATCGAGCTATCGGCTCCGACAACACGCCGAGCTCATGCCCGAACACCTGCGATCAAAAGCCTCCATCACGCCGCCGACGCTCAACGCACCATCACGACCGCGCGGCCGGCCGCCGAAAAATGGACACCCCTTCCGCGACAGCCTGAGCGGCGAAACTGGGGAATTTTACTTCGGCACTTTTGGGGAAAATTCGAGCGGCATTGACAGCCTGTTCCTTCGTCGACGCCGATCGTAAGATGATCCGCTACCAGTCTCGCCGTGCGCCAGAGACGGAGCTGCGTGGTCGGCTGCGTGACCTCGCGAACGAGCGCCGGCGCTTCGGCTATCGACGGCTGTTCATTCTGCTCAGGCGCCAGGGCGAGGCATCGGGGATCAACCGTATCTATCGTCTTTACCGCGAGGAAGGACTGACGGTGCGCAAGCGTCGGGCGCGACGACGAGCCGTCGGCACGCGGGCGCCGATCCTGGTCGAGGCAAAGGCGAATGCGCGCTGGTCGCTGGATTTCGTCCATGACCAGTTCGCCTGCGGCCGGCGCTTCCGTGTGCTCAACATCGTCGACGACGTGACGCGCGAATGTTTGGCCGCGATCCCGGACACCTCGATCTCCGGCCGCCGGGTGGCGCGTGAACTGACGGAACTGATCGCCCGGCGCGGCAAGCCGGGCATGATCGTCTCTGACCACGACCGAGTTCACCTCGAACGCGATCCTTGCCTGGTCGAAGAATCATCAGGTGGAATGGCACTTCATCGCGCCAGGCAAGCCGATGCAGAATGGTTATGTCGAATCCTTCAACGGTCGCATGCGCGACGAGCTCCTGAACGAAACCCTGTTCTTCGGCCTCGACCATGCCCGAAAAACCATCGCCGAATGGGCAGACGACTACAACCGATCGCGCCCACATTCGGCGCTCGGATACATCACGCCTGCGGCCTATGCCGCCAATCTCACCGCAACGGACGATCGGCTGCGCAACCCGACCAGCTCCGCCGATCACCCGTTGCTCAACCCGCGCCATACGGCGTAAAACCCGCCGAGGCTCTAACTGCAGCCGGATGAAAATTCAGTGGCAGCTCAATTGATCGAAGCTGAGTTAGCGCACGCCCTTGGAGGTCTAGATGCCCGCTATCCTTGAAATCACCCGCCGCGCGCTCTTACAGGTTTTGGCCGTCATATCGGGGCTCCCCACTCAATCTAAACTCGACAGTTCCTCGTATCTCACGGACAACGGCAACCAGCGTTCCGCGGCTGTATGCAGCGATACAGAAAGCTCATCGGGACAAACTAAGGCGAGCAACATTGGATATTTCGAAACTTTCGTCGGAATGTCTTTGGAAGTCGTGCCCGCTTCGGTGAATGTCGTGGAACTGAATGGCTACTGGACTGCCGGTGACGGTGGTGGCGCGACCTACACGAGAGCAGTACGTGAACCGGAGCATGACGGGAAATTTCAATCCTGCGATGGAGCCTGGTGGGAGCTCAACTGCAGTGAGGTGACCGCGCAGATGTTTGGCGCCGTCGAAAATTCGGAGGACGCCCACGAGCACATTCAAGGTTTTCTGAACTATACGTCTTTGGTTAATTGTGGCAAGGCAAAGCTATTTGGCAATTTTTTGATTTCAAAAGGCCTTCACTTAGATGCCAGCAAGACAGCAAACTACGAATTTTCTGTCAATTTGCGTGCCTCTGCCCCAATCGATATCATGTTTAAGATAAGTAATGGTATAAGGATGCGATTTGACGGCCGTCTTGCAGTCTACGGCGAACCCTTCACTCGTTATCAAGATAGGACTTGTCGAATAGGCTTATACATATTCAATTGCGGTCGCGCACACTTTGGAGATCTTTATGCTCGTTATTTTACGCAGTGGGGCGTATTTCAATTCGGGCAAACTAAGAGCGGAAGTAATAACTCCCTGGCAAGATTTGAGAGCGTCAGCTGCATCAACTGCGGCTCTTTCAAACGGTTTCCCCTGAGCGGCCGCTTCAGGAACGCGAACAATCAGGGTAAGCCTGGCAGCTCGGCACAGACAACAACACTGACCGTGGATACGATGCCCCCGTTAGACTTTGAAGTACGCCAGCTGTGTTGTCTAGTGATAGACAACCGTCTTTATCATATTGCGTCAACAGACTTTAGCGACTCTGACAGTCGGATTAGCGTTTTTCCATGGATAGATAGTTCCGACGGTACTTCTGGTGACTTCTTTTATGTGTTTGGTGGAGCTCTGGCCACGGTTGGGAACGACAACAACGTCATAGATATCGGGCAACTTGATGCCTATGGCTGCGCTGTGGGGCTATGGGATGCAGGGCTATACGGCGTCATCGCTAGAGGCGTCGTCACACAATCCTGCGGAATCGGACTGGTGATTGGTAGAACGCGGACAGGGTCTCACAAGAGCTCAAGCGTGGATGGCTTCTACTGTGAGGGTAATACACTTGACATCGTGCAACTAACTAACTCTGACGTAAACACTACAATTAATTGCACATATGAAACCGACCTCAGGAAATGCATCAACATGTCGTCGCCAAGATTGAAAAATAATTTTCTTAAAGAAGGCGGGTTTGCCTCCCTCGGTGTGCTAAATGGGAAACACTATTTTGGCGATAAAGCGGGTGGAAATGCAGCGGACAATTACAAACTTTTGAACATCGGCCCAGATATTAGCAATATCTATTTGCGCGATGGCTGGACAATTTACCTTTCGGTTAACCTCGACGTGAGCAGGCTGTTCGGGCACGATGCATTTCCAATTTTCTTCATTGGCTCTGGAGCCAATCAACGCCCAACTGGAACTTTTGTTTTCAAGCCACCGTTGGGATGGACGGTAAACGGAGATAAGGCGGTCGCGTTTTCGGGATTCTCGGGACCTGTAACTTTCTTGGTGAAATATCATTTTGCGGCCTCAAATATCCAGGTGAGTTTGGCAGCCGGCCGGGAGTTGTCTCCCTCAGTAACGGAGCTTTCTGAGGATACCGACAGCACGCTCTTTCCCTGGGTAACCTCGGAGACCGTTATCCAAACGGCGATGTTGTCGGCCGATCGGGTATTAACACTCTCAGACTTTAACGCTTTAGCCGGCAGGACGCGTTTTAAAATCAGTAGATTAGACGCGGGGCAATTTGCTCTAAGTGTTGGAGGATTGGTAGAGTTAACCGGTAGTTCTTGGTGTGAAGTTGTTTATGACGGATCGAGATATGTTTTGGTCGCATTAGGGAAGCTCTATGACGCAGGTGGCAGTGCCGGCAAATAGGAATTTCCCGTACTGCCCCATTCTGCTCATTTAGTGCCGATCATTTCGCGGTTGGCGGAGCAGACAATATCCGTCAAGAGTTTACAGGTGCTGAGTCGGCGAATCAGAAGCGGATTTTGTCAACTTTGTTGCGAGTTCCGTGTGCTAACCGTAAGCGTGAAGCTGGCCCCATCTGGCGCGGCATGAGGATGATGGGCGAGAGATGATGACACTGAAGAGCCGAGGAGCTTGCAGTGTCAATTTTTATGACTGCGCCTATGCCTGATGAGTAAGCGCCTCGCCGGTCGCCTATGGATTTGGGCTTGACGTTTCCCGGAATCGCCAAGGCATGAGTTCCTCGATCTGGCTCTTTGGATGGCCGTTGATGATGGCCTCGAGGGTTTCGGCAAGGTAGGCAACGGGATTGACGTCGTTGAGCCGTACGCATACGACGAAGGTCGCATGATTGGGACACGCGCGTGCGCGTGGCGGGCTCTATGATGGCGATGCGCGAAGGTCAGGCGGCCTGCTGATCGGCGGCCTTGTCGGCTTCGCGCAGGCGCTTCCATTCCCAAGGCAGTGGTTCGTGCAGAGTACGCATACGACGAAGACCGCATGATTGGGACACGCACGTGCGCGCGGCGGGCTCTGTGATGGCGATGCGTGAAGGTCAGGCGGCCTGCTGATCGGCGGCCTTGTCGGCTTCGCGCAGGCGCTTCCATTCCCAAGGCAGTAGTTCGTGCAGACGCAAAGCGGGAAGATCAGCAATGCGGGCCAGGACATCGGCGAGCCAGGCTTTTGGGTCGACGTCGTTGAGGCGTGCCGTGGTGATGAGGGTAAGCATAACGGCGGCGCAGTCGGCGCCGCGCTGGGAACCGGCGAAGGTCCAGTTGCGCCTTCCCAGAGCAATGCCACGCAGCGCTCTTTCGGCCGCGTTGTTGCTGAGGCAGATTCTGCCGTCGTCGATGAAGCGAGCGAAGTCGGCGCAGCGCCTGAGCATGTAATTGATTGGCTTCAGGACCTCGGAAGAGCGCGAGAGGGTATCGCGCTCGCGGAGCAACCAGGCGTGCATGTCGTCGAGAAGTGGTTTGCTCTTCTCCTGCCGCACGGCATACCGCTCGGCGGCGCTGCGGCCGTTGATGGCGCGCTCGATCTCAAACAGTGCGTCGAGGCGCCTGACCGCCTCCAGCAAGATCGGGGAGATCGGTTTGCCCTTCTTGCCATCCCGGGCCTTTTTCGCGATGTCGGCCAATTCGAAGAATCCTCGCCGCGCATGGGCGTAGCAAAAGGCCGGCGTGATCGGCTGCTCCTTCCGCTGCGGGTCGAACAGCGGCTCGAAGCCACTGTAACAGTCGCACTGTGACTTGGTGACAGTCAGTAGCGATATCCATACCGACAGTCAGCTACACCCTCCGTTCGCCCGCAAGGCGACCCTCCTCGGACGCGTACGGCTCGGCGATCCAGGATGTGCTGGAGCGGCGATGATCCCGATCCCGGACGGTGCGCGTTCCGGACCGTCTTCAGCGGGGCACGGCACTATTTTGGTTTATAGCTTTATAGCAAAACATCCGACGACGCTCGCGCCGTAGAGCCTCCAACCGCTTCGGCGTTCACAGCCGCATCCGTGATAGATCGCGCTATGAAAGCGAGGCATACATCAGCGAACGAGCCACCGGTGAGCAAGTACTGTCGCCAATATTACTCCACCGTCACCGATTTCGCCAGGTTGCGAGGCTGGTCGACATCCGTGCCCATGAACACGGCGGTGAAATAGGCGAGCATCTGGATCGGCAGCGCGTAGATGATCGGCGAGATGATTTCCGGCACGTCCGGCAAAACGATCGTCTCCATCGTCTTCACCGTAGCGTGTGCGGCGCCCTTGCTGTCGGTGATCAGGATGATCTTGCCGCCGCGTGCCGCGACCTCCTGCATGTTCGACACGGTCTTTTCGAAGATGCGGTCATGCGGCGCGATGACGATGACGGGCATGTTCTCGTCGATCAGCGCGATCGGGCCGTGTTTCAACTCGCCGGCAGCATAGCCTTCGGCATGGATGTAGGAGATCTCCTTGAGCTTCAGCGCACCTTCCATGGCCAGCGGAAAATTGGTGTCACGGCCGAGATAAAGCACATTCTTGTAGTGCGAGAGGTCGCGCGCGACCTTTTCGATCTGCCCGTCGAGCTTTAGCNTGCGGTCATGCGGCGCGATGACGATGACGGGCATGTTCTCGTCGATCAGCGCGATCGGGCCGTGTTTCAATTCGCCGGCAGCATAGCCTTCGGCATGGATGTAGGAGATCTCCTTGAGCTTCAGCGCACCTTCCATGGCCAGCGGAAAATTGGTGTCGCGGCCGAGATAAAGCACATTCTTGTAGTGCGAGAGGTCGCGCGCGACCTTTTCGATCTGCCCGTCGAGCTTTAGCACCTGGTTCGCATAACGCGGCGCTTCCGACAGCTCGCGTATCAGCGTTTTCTCCTGCTCCTGCGAAATCGTTCCGCGCGCCACGCCCGCCCGCACCGCCAGCGAGGCCAGCACGGAAAGCTGGCAGGTGAACGCCTTGGTCGAAGCGACGCCGATCTCCGGGCCGGCCAACGTCGGCAGGATGACGTCGGATTCGCGCGCCATGGTCGATTCGCGCACATTGACNGCATAGCGCTCGAACCAGTATTTGCTGATCAGCCCGGCGAGATAGGCGGTGCCGCAGGCCGAGATCGCCAGCCGGTCGACCTTGGCGAAATCGAACGGCAGCTCGAGCGGCTTCGAGACGCCGCCGACGAAATCAACATAATGCGCCAGCGTGTGCGAGATCACTTCCGGCTGCTCATGGATTTCCTTTTCCATGAAATGGCGGCGGTTGCCTTTGTCGACCATGAAGCTCGTGCTGAGCGACTGTTGGCGTTTGCGGTCGACCTTGTTGCCGCCCATGTCGAAGATATCGACCTCGTTGCGGCGCACCACCGCCCAGTCGCCGTCTTCCAGATAGGTGATCGAATTGGTGAAAGGGGCAAGCGCAATGGCGTCGGAGCCAAGGAACATCTGGCCGTCGCCATGACCGACCGCGAGCGGCGGGCCGTTGCGCGCGCCGACGATCAGATCCTCGTCGCCCTTGAACATGATGGCGAGCGCAAAGGCGCCTTCCAGCCGCTTCAGCGCCTTGTGCGCCGCCTCAACCGGCTTCAGCCCCTTGGCCAGTTCGCGCGCCACCAGATGAGCGACGACTTCGGTATCGGTCTGCGAGGCGAAACTGTAGCCGTCGCGCATCAGCTCGTCGCGCAATTCGGCGAAATTCTCGATGATCCCGTTATGGACGATGGCGACNGCGCGCGCCGACGATCAGATCCTCGTCGCCCTTGAACATGATGGCGAGCGCAAAGGCGCCTTCCAGCCGCTTCAGTGCCTTGTGCGCCGCCTCAACCGGCTTCAGCCCCTTGGCCAGTTCGCGCGCCACCAGATGAGCGACGACTTCGGTATCGGTCTGCGAGGCGAAGCTGTAGCCGTCGCGCATCAGCTCGTCGCGCAATTCGGCGAAATTCTCGATGATCCCGTTATGGACGATGGCGACGCCGTCGGAAAAATGCGGATGCGCATTGCTCTCGTTCGGAACGCCATGTGTGGCCCAGCGCGTGTGGCCGATGCCGATCATGCCGTCGAGCGGTTCGTCCTTCAGCCGGCGCTCGAGATTGACCAGCTTGCCCTCGGCGCGGCGGCGGTCAAGCCTGCCGTGCTCGATCGTGGCGACGCCGGCCGAGTCATAGCCGCGATATTCGAGCCTTTTCAGCGCATCGACGATAAGCGGCNTCGATCGTGGCGACGCCGGCCGAGTCATAGCCGCGATATTCGAGCCTTTTCAGCGCATCGACGATAAGCGGCGCGACCGGCGAGTTACCGACAATTCCAACGATACCGCACACCAGTTAGGCCCCCCGAATGTTCAATATCGCCCTCTTGTACCGCCTTATCACAATTGCTTCGTCATATTCGCGTTCTACTTTTCGCCTACCGGCACGGCCCATATTGGCTCTTCTGTCGCCAGACAGCTTGTGAAACATCACGCATTTAGCGAATAAGTCACGGGCGTCTCGCGGATGGCAGAGATAGCCACTAACACCCTCGTCAACCACATCGCGGCAGCCACTCCAGTTGGTAGTAATGATCGGTCGGCTGAGCGCCGCGGCCTCAAGGAGAGTTCGAGGTGTACCCTCCCCATAATAGCTTGGAAGCACGACGCAATCGGCAGCTTCCATGAATGGTCTGACATCGTCTGTATCTCCTCTGTATTCAACAATCCCCTCACTCACCCACCTATCAACATCGTCCTTTCTCACCGACTTCGGATTTTTCTCGTCTACGCTGCCCAGCAGTTCGAATTTCATTGATGCACCCGATGCCTTTGAAAGACGGGCGGCCTCAACAAATTCTCCGACTCCCTTCTCCCAAATCAATCGTCCAACAAAAAGAAATATGGTCGGATCTGCCAACTCGGTAACTTGGCGCTGGCCGCCCCTAAACTTTTGCAGATCTACTCCAGATCCTGGCAGGATGTCTGTCTTTTGTGATTCCACTATCTTTAGATCAACAAACAGCCGCCGATCATCCCAATTTTGAAAAAACACCATGGCCGACTTGCGAAGCGTCCACCTATACAGAATCCGAGTTGCGCGCGACAATAGGGACGTAGACGACGAAGCTATGCCGAGCCCAGCGATGTTATTAATGACCGGGACTCCACACATCCTGGCTGCAAACGAACCGTACACGTTCGGCTTAATCGTAAAACCCAAAAATAGACATGGCTTCTCTTCCTTCAGCACTTTGAACAGACGCAAAAACAACGAAATCTCAGCGAAGATGTTCTTGCCGTGGCCGTCAAAATCTAATCTAATGAACCGACATCCTAGCGCTGCGACCCGCCCGGAATACGAATCGAATGGAGCGAGCGCGATCACATCAAATTCGTCCTCAATTAGAGACCTGATTAATCCGCTGCGGAAATTCGCCAGATTCCATGATGTGTTGGCGCATATTATCAGCTTAGGCTTCATTTCGACCCCCCTAGTCTGCTGGCCGACCGGCACTTCAGATGGGCGTGACTGGGTATTCGTCACCAAAATAACTCCGTGATTTGCAAGTGCGGCGCAGAGTAGGGCTGGGCGTAAAGAAGCTTGACACGGAATCCACGACGTCACGTCCTCAAGACTTCCCTTTCACTCCACGGCCCACTAGCTAAACACTTTTCGCGTCTGGCTACGAACCGAGTGGCGGAAGCACAGGCTTCGCTGCGGCGGGAGGAGAGGGCCATCCGGTATACTATGGTCCGTGATATGATTTGACCTTAACGTAAAGGAAAACAACGAATGAAAAATAAGCAAACGAACACCCTAAACTGTTTGCAACTAAATATTGCTTAAAATCATATTGAAATACGTTCGCCAGAATGACAGCCAATAGCATGACACCTAATACCAGTATGTTGTTAGCTAGCAACCATATTGTCTTTCTGACAACCAGAGCGGTAGTCTGAACACTAACGGCAACCAACCTCGCAGTCAGTAGCGGCAGCAATATCAGTACAATTCCTCCTGACTCTGCCCACTTCGCCCCCAGTATCAACACCGCAAGTTTGCTAAACAATGCATAAGCAGCAACGACAGCTACTGACAATGCGATAGACGTCCAAAGGGTGAAGTTGAATTCCCAGAGAAAGCTACCTTTGTTGCGGTGCGAAGCGGAGGCTTTCTGAAAATACACTTCGGACAATCCGTTTGCCACCAATGACAGTGGTAGAGCCGCAATACGAAATGAAATGGAATATAGCCCAACCTCTCGAATGGAATAAGACAGAGATATGAGTACACTCATTGCGTTGATGGCAAGCGCGCTTATCAGAGTACTCGGAATGTCGAACACGACCGTCTTGCCATACCGAGCGATCACGCGCTTCAACCAAGTCCTCTTAATTTGTCGATTTAAATCGAGGCTATTTAAGGAATACACCAACACGATTGCCTGAGCCACAAATCCCAGGCAAAAACCTTCAATGAGCCCTGTCTCTTTGTTGCCAAGCACACCCAAGGCAATCTGCGCAGCGACAGTCACGATGGCTCGCAGTAAAAGGGATCCAGTCCGCGCAGCGTACTTGTCGTTCTGAAGAAGTAATATCGCGGCGGCGTTGGTTAATCCGGTCAGTGCTACTACAACGCCAACGAAAAATAGGAAGTAAAAACCGGTGGATAAAACACCAATAGCCGAGAGCATCGCCAAAGAGACGACCAACGCTATAGAGACGAATGCATTGCAACACTGGGCTACAATGAAGACAGAAAACTGCTCTTTCGGCTCAGACGAAGGGATCATCATCTCAAATCTGAGACATGACACCGAACCAACTATCGCTGTCAGCGTGATAAACAGCGCAAATACCCCAAAATTTTCCGGGGAATAGGTTCGCGCAATAAAAGGGTAGCTGGCAAAATTGACCAGCTGAGCCAGCGTACTGCCGCCAATAAGAGTTCCCAAGCTTCGAAGATACGACCGTCTGTTCATCACTTCGTCATTTTCAACAAACGTTCGCAGCGGGCTGCCATTTGGTAGAATCCGCGGCGAGGCAGAAGACCGCCGGCCTCCTGTTCGTCAAAAGGGTCACTGCCGCCATCCTTTGTCATTCTCGAACACACTTCTACCGTTGCATGAGCTTCGCTATGCCCTCTAACACATCATCTCCATACTCTTTGGCATCCGCCCAGGTGGTGAAGGCGGATGCACTCAGGTCCTCAAATCGTCCTGGGATTTGGATTAATTTGTCGAGATCCTCGACCGATTTGCCCAGGTCTTCAGGATCCACAATCAGCGAGTTCATACCCGGCTTACAGTAAGACCCGATTTGTCCGACTGCGGTCACGACGGGAACAAGCCCTTGTTGCATTGCTTCTACTACAGACATTGCCATGCCCTCGCGACGGCTTAGCTGTAGGTAGAAAGAATACTCAGCTGCAATGGCGCTGATTTCAGACCGGTCAAGCTCCCCCATCAACCGAACGACACCTTCGAGGCCCGAATTCTTAATTTGAGCTTCAATGTTCGCTCTCTCCCCCTTGTCTGGCCCCCAAATATCAAACTTGGCGTTCGGATATTTTTCTCGTATCAGTCTGATAAATTTCAGCGCCACATCGATCCCTTTGTCGTGTGTTAGACGCCCCCAAAAAACGAACCGCGGACCTCTATATTGGCTTACGCTACGAACACCTGTGCGTGCAACCACGAACGAAATCACACGTCGCCTGGTGTCGGCACGCTGGCCAACCCTGGACTCTAGTGTTTTGGCAGAGTCAGCCCACACCTCATCACAAATTTTCAATGCTAACAATGTGAGGAAATTGTCCACGGCATGGGCCGGAAGAGCGCTGTGCAAAAAAACGACCAGCTTCATCCTGGGCCTTAGCACTTTCATGAGCATGGCCACAGGCATGCTTGGCCACAGCGATGCAATCAGGACGTCCGGATGGGCAACGACAATCCGATAGACTGAAACCAAATGTGCCAGCGGATTGTTGACACGAGCAATACGGAAGCGACGAAAGCCCCTCGACGCGACGCTGGTTGGCTCAACAATGTATTGTAATCTGAATGAAAACCCTGGCCGGCTCAGATCCCTCATGGAACGAGCAGCTGTTTCAGCGCCGCCCAAGCCATCTTTCGGAAGCAGATGCATTACCTTTATCACCACGCGCACTCCTTGGCAGGCCGTCTCGAACTGCCATTGCCTTTTTGCCTGACCCTGACCATTAGGGGCAGCGCAAGTCCTAGCATGACCATGAGGAAAATGGCCCCCGAAAGGGAACATGCGACATTGCTGCTCGATTCCCAACAAGCGAATTGCAAGAACCCGGTCAATGTAGCCTCAGGGACTCCTGGAGCTCACGAGACCACGACCACCGTCTTAGCTCAAAGGATTGTGTTCGAAGAGTACGCTCCTGTACGGCAACCAGCTGTCGGCGTTATTTGCAAAATTCAGCCACGTATACATAATTGCCAAGGAATATGTTACAACGCCAACGACCAGAGGAAGTGCATTCTTCTGTTGTGAAGCCAAGAGCGGCAGCCTGCCTAACACAACCATCTGGATAGGAATAAAGTACAATGCAATCCGATCAACCGCGGTCGAAGATGGCGAAACATATAGAAGGCCTACTAACGCTATACTTGCCAGAGCGACCCACCACCAGAGCCTTTTCTCGCTATCTATTAGTTTAAAATGGTTGCCCCCGAATACTAGGATAAGCGCGGGCAGCAGGTTCATGACGATACGAACAAGCGCTCCCTGCGACCCAAGTTGCCTTTCCGCATAACGAAAATATATGCTGTCGGCAGAATCATATAAAAATAACATGAAAAATGTAGCAGCTAGCGCGATGGTTGAAATAGCTATCATAACGCGCCCTTCCGAGTTCGACAGCGCAATGAATGGAAGCATAATCACGGCGGATCTGTGGAATAGTGCGGCGGCAAGTACAAAAATTATTGCTTTAGTATTCTGCCTCGACCCGATGCACGTCATTGCGAACATAACCAGCGAGATTGCAACACTTTGTCGGGTATATCCCATCGCCACGACGATTACCAAGTAGGGTACTGCTACAGTAAGCGCCAGCCACGGAAACGGCTGATTCCGACAGAACTGGGCGAGCCCCAGGAAAAACAATATAGCGCACACGAGGTTTACCGAAACAAGTCCGAAACCCAGCTGAAACGACACCCAATTGACGACCGCGTAACCGGGATCAATGCCCAGCACAGCGTCAAGAAACCGTTGACCATCTGCCCCATAATAGTGGCGCAGATAATTTGGCCAGTCGGTGCCAACTTCATATCTGAGTCCAACGAAGATAGTTGCCAAGGCCAAATACGCCTTCCAGGCTGCTCCCGTTCCATTAGGACGAACTAACCTTGGCTTGAGATCCTGTAACGATATGTACGCTGGGATCAGCCCAAAAAGCCAGTAGTAGATCACCGACCGGACTCCGACGAAATATTGTAACAACTCCCCTCGAAAGCGTCTGATCGGCGAGCCACAGATGGACCTCTGAGCATGCCCACTAATGTTCTGCCAGTATGATATCGGCAAACCGATCGACTTGAGCCTGGAAGGAATATCTCTTGATCACCTCGACACCGCCCAGGGCCTTCGCGAGTGCGACATCGCGCTCGCCGCAAATCCGAACCAGCGTATCGGCTAGCTCGTCGCAACGGCCCTGGCCAACAAGATATGCAATGTCCTCTTCGACGAGCTGTCTGAAGTGCGGGTTATCCCAAGCTATTATGATTTTCCCGGCTGCCATCTGCTCCATTAGCGCGTTAGACGTACCGCCACCGCCCAACGTTGAGGACGAGAATGTCAGGGCCACACAAACATCAATATTACGAAGAAATTCGGCGATTTCATCGTTAGGTTTCGCGCCGTGGTACTTCAGATGGCCGAGTTTAGCGAGCTCAACGGCTCGGCTTGCGTATTCTCCGTCACCCACTATGTGGAATTCAAAATTGGAGGCCTCATCCCTAGCTCGAACAAGCTCGATCGAGCGGAAGAACTCTTCTATCCCCTTAACTTTTGAGAGCCGCCCGACAAATGCGACCTTAATCGGCGCCTTTAAAGTTGGCGGCGGCATCTGCCATCTAGCAAGGTCCACCCCATTTTTGATAACAGTGACCTCTAGTCCCAGCGCTCTATAGTGCTCCGCAATGTCGTCGCCGTTCGCCAGGATTACATGCGCTTTGGAAAGGATAGATATCTCTATCTTCCGAGCGAGCGCCTCAAGAAAGAACGGAATTCGAGGGGCTTTTTCATGAAGATAAATACCTCTAAGCCAGAGCACCCTTCTTTGTGTACGGAAATTCCTAAAAAGCAGAATCATCGCCAGCTCAATGACGCTGCCCACTCCCAACGATATTCGCAATTCATCGGCCACGCCATTAGCTCGGGGCGGTGAACGCAGTAGACATCCCACCATGAGAAAGACACGCGGCAATCTACTTTTGGCAGCGTTAAAAATTTTTACCGAGAGCCGCCGTCTACTGCTATCTGCGAAATATGAGCAGAATGCGCTCGAGTGATCCGCTTCGTCGTTATTCTTCAGGCCATAGATATAGAGAGAAACTTCAGCCTTCTCCTGCAATAATCGCGGCAGAAAATTGTAGGCCCACGTTTCGCGCCCGCCACCGGCCCGATTAAAACTAGAAAGCATTATAAGGTCAATAGTGACCTTCTTCCCGCCATCCGTCTTTCTATCAAACTCTTCCATCATTGAATCTAAAATCGCATCTTAATATGGCGCGCAGGAACCCCGCCAACAATTGTATTCTCCACGTCTATACTCCGCGTCACAACCGCCCCCGCAGCGACAACAGTTCCATTTGCGATCCTCACTCCAGCCAAAATCGTAACGCGGGACCCGATCCAAATATTAGAGCCTATGACTACGGGAAGTCGCTGGATCGGTTGAAATTTAATCGGAGTATCTGGATCCGAATATGAATGTTCTGTTGTTATAATGGAGGTATTATGGGCGATAGAGACGAAATCACCAATTTCCAGCCCACCTTCACAGAGCAAAAAAACACTATGATTGATTGATACGTCTCGACCAAGCTTCAGGTTCCTGCTTGAGCTGATGTTTACATCTGCCCGTACGATTAGATTAGGTGTTTTTTTTCCAATCATAGTCTGGATGAGCAGTCTCCTAATCGGAATAGCAAAACGTGAGTGCGAACGTATCATGACCACGTACAGGAATGCACAAATCTTCCTAAGCATTGTTATTTGATACGCTACGAGGGCTGTACTCCATAATAGCTTTTGTACCATTCGACAAACCGACCTATACCTTCTTCGATCGTTGTTCTCGGGCTGTATCCGACACGGTTCTTTAGTTCAGTCGTGTCCGCATACGTATCTGGGACATCACCTGGTTGCAGCGGAAAAAGCTCGATGATTGCTTTTGTTCCAAGCGCGGTCTCAAGCGCCTCTACGTACTTCGTTAGTTCCACCGGCTTGCGGTTGCCTATATTGAAAATCCTCCACGGTGCATTGCTGGTGGCTGGATCCGGCTCGGCGGAGTTCCAGTCGGGATTGGGCGCGGCGGGCTGGTCGCTCGCACGAATAACGCCCTCGGCTATGTCCTCGACGTAGGTGAAGTCGCGCGTGTGGTTGCCATTGTTGAATAATTTAATACGCTCGCCCGCAAGGATATTTTTGGTGAACTGGAAAAGCGCCATGTCCGGCCGGCCCCAGGGGCCATAGACGGTGAAGAAGCGAAGGCCAGTCGTAGGCAAGCCGAACAGATGGCTATAGCTGTGTGCCATCAGTTCGTTGGCACGCTTTGTCGCCGCATAGAACTGCAGCGGGTGGTCGGCAGGGCGATGCTCGGAAAACGGCATGTCGGTGTTCGCCCCGTAGACGCTTGAGGTGCTTGCATATGTCAAATGCGCCACACGGCTGGCGCGACACCCTTCAAGCATGTTGGTGTAGGCGATGATGTTGCTTTCCACATAGGCATGTGGGTTCTCCAGGCTGTAGCGAACCCCAGCCTGGGCGGCGAGATGGATCACGCGATCAAAGGCGTGAGCAGTAAAGCAGGCGTCCACCACGCTCTTCTCAGCCAAATTACCGCGGATGAAGTGAAAGCCAGAATTGCTTCTGCGGTTCGCTTCGTCCAGCAACCGCAATCTCGCTTCCTTGATTTCAGGGTCGTAGTAGCTGTTGACGCTGTCTATTCCGACGACCTCATCACCGCGCTCCAACAAACGTTTCGACACGTGATAGCCGATAAACCCAGCCGCGCCTGTCACCAAAATTTTCATCAGAAGCGTCCATCCGTAATTTCCTTGGGAAACAAACCTTTGATATCGTAAATGACTCCCGGGGTCTTGCGAAGGCCTTGTAGGCCGACGGCGCCCAGTGCATTAAATTGCCTGTGCCCTACTGCAACAATTACGCCGTCATAGGCCCTCGCCGGGATATCCTTCACACTCAGTACACCGAGTTCTCGTTCACATTCCTGCGGATCGACCCAAGGGTCCCAGAGGTCAACCTGCGCGTTATATTCCTTCAACTGTGCGACGAGGTCGGCGACCTTAGAATTTCGCAAATCCGGGCAGTTTTCCTTGAAGGCTGCGCCCATCACAAGAACTCGGCTGCCAACGACGGGTATTCCTTTGCGCATCATCAGCCGGGCTGTCTGGTCCGCTGCGTGTTTTCCCATGCCGTCGTTGATTCGACGGCCTGCGAGTATGACTTCCGGATGGTAACCGAGTTCTTGTGCCTTGTGGGTGAGATAGTAGGGATCTACGCCAATGCAGTGCCCGCCGACGAGGCCAGGTGTGAATCGCAAAAAATTCCATTTCGTGCCGGCGGCTTGCAAGACTTCTGACGTGTCTATGCCAAGCTTGCCAAAGATCAGCGACAGCTCATTCATCAGAGCAATGTTGAGATCTCTTTGCGTGTTCTCGATCACCTTCGCCGCCTCTGCAACAGCAATGCTGCTCGCCCGATGCGTGCCCGCAGACACAATCGACGCATATAACGCATCAATGGCGTTGGCCGCCTCTGGGGTTGATCCGCTGGTGACCTTCACGATTGTCTGAAGCCGATGCTCGTGGTCACCTGGATTGATGCGCTCCGGGCTATATCCCAAAAAGAAGTCTTCATTGTAGCGCAAACCGGAGTGTCTCTCGATAAGAGGGGCACACACCTCTTCCGTGCAGCCGGGATAAACAGTGGATTCAAAGATCACCACAGCCCCACGAGACATGACATCACCGACCATTGCGGATGCGGTAACCAGCGGCCTCAGATCCGGGCGATTGGCTTTGTCGATCGGAGTTGGAACGGTGACGATGAATATTCCGCAATCGCGCAGATCATCTTTGTTGGTCGTAAATTTCAGTCGCGAGGCCGAACTGATTTCTTCACGACTAGTTTCGAGTGTGTGGTCCTCCCCACGCCTAAGGGACTCCACTCTCGCCTGGTTGATGTCGAATCCGACCACATCCCTCGTGGCGGCGAAGGCGACTGCCAACGGCAGGCCTACATAACCTAGCCCGATGATAGCAATTTTTTTGGCATCTACGTTCATTTTTTGTGTCCTGCCTACGCTAGTCGCGGATGTCTGAACTGATCGGCAATGCATTCGCACCATCAGATAGATGCAGCCTTCGCCCAATGCCGATGATTGGAGTCGCACTCGGCCATTTGTTGGACCAAGCTACACCTCCTCGCTCGGATCGCTGCGAGCGATGTGCTCGATTCTGCACCAACTCGTGTTCTGCCTTCGAGGGACTCTCAACCAAAGACGAATCTCCGCAGCTGGAATCATCGCCTATCCACCACGTCCGCAACGCCGAAAAATTTGCACATCCAATGCCTGTTTCGTCACTGGAACCGATCTCATCAGACCCGGTTGCAACCCGCTTTATGCCAGCGGCAGGATCAAGTCGCGGAAGACAGACCGGCAACTGTCGAAGAAACTCGCAAGCCCCTTTTCAGCGCCTAGCGAGCACCGAAGCCTGTCAGCATGGTTCGGATGGTACGAAACACAATCAACACATCGAGCCAAGGGGAGAAATTCTTTATGTAGTAGAAGTCGTAGTGAAGCTTTTCCAGAACATCATCCACGGCCGCAACGTGGCCTTGGTTGACTTGTGCCCATCCGGTGATGCCAGGCCGAACGATGTGCCGATATCGATAGAATGGCAGTTCTGCTTCGTACCATTTCGAGAGCACGAGTGCTTCCGGTCTCGGGCCGATCCAGCTCATCTCGCCGTGCAGGATGTTGAAGGCCTGCGGCAACTCGTCGATCCTGGCTCGTCGCAAGAACTGTCCCAAGCGTGTGATGCGCGCGTCGCCGGGCTTCGTGATGGCTGCTTCCTTCTCGTCGCCAATGGTGGCGCTGAGCTTCATCGTTCGAAATTTATAGACCTCGTAAGGATGTCCTCCGTACCCCATTCTTTTTTGTTTAAAAAGCGCCGGCCCAGGGGAATCGAGCTTAATAGCGATCGCTACAAACAACAGCAATGGGGAAAAAACGATAAGCACAAACAACGCAGAAGACCAGTCTATAGCCTGCTTTATTTTCAGATATGCCTGATTTGGATTCAAGGAACCGAGGGTATTTTCAGAAAGATGCTCGATCTCTACCCTGCCTGTGAGAGACTCCCTGATTTGTTTGACATGATAGACCGGCGTTCCCGACAGCGCGCGATCTGCGATGTACCGCTCCCACTCATCCGATAGATCAGCCCGAAGATCAGCCACCACACCGCTCGCATACTCAACGACCGCGCCCGGCGAATGAATCCTATGCCAACTCACACCCGGTATGCTCTCCAGCCTGTCGACGTCTCCACCAGGAATTATGGCCAGCCGATATGAGTCGAGCCGTCGTGTGGCCAAGCTCAGGCCAAAATACCACAGCGTCGACTGAATAAAGCTGGCCGCCGCCTGGAACCGACTATAATCGAATCTGAAGAAGAAGATGGTTACGAACACAAGGCCGTAAGTCAGGGCGAATGTGGGCAAGATGTAGCCAGCCGCTGCGACCCCGGGAAAGTTGCCGATACGCTTGTACAGCATGTAGCCCGACGTGTGGGCGACGAGCGCTGCAAAAATCGTAACCTGCATGTTTGGCGACCAGATTACTTGCTGATTGAACGATATGCGGATGAGCGCCGGCAGCACGATAGCGAATGTCAATCCGCCAAGAAGCTGAAAGCGCATCCGAAGCAGGAGATGCCGTTTATTGGGTAAATGGATGGTGGTGGCGATCAATTTGAATCCCGCGAATTGGGCCCCATAAAAACCTGGATGTTCACTGGACAGAATGCCGCTCTCGGCCAACGCTCGAATAGGCTATGCCTTCCTTCACGACGTCCTCGCAGCGGTAGACGTTTCGCAGATCAACCATAACCGGCGTCGCCATGAGCGCACGGAGCCGTTTCAGATCCAATGACCGAAACGCATTCCATTCGGTGACGATGACGATCGCGTGCGAACCATCGGCTACTGCATAAGCGCTTTCGCAGAGCTCAATGCCCTCAATTATCTTGCGCGCTTGGTCCATGCCCACCGGATCATAGGCTTTGATCGAAGCGCCCGCGTCCTTGAGCGCCTGAATAATGGCCAATGAGGGGGCATCGCGCATATCGTCGGTGTTCGGCTTGAACGTCAGGCCAAGGATACCGACAGTCTTGCCGCGCACAGAGCCGCCGCAGGCCTCGACCACCTTGCGCGCCATCGCCCGCTTGCGCTGGTCGTTTATCGAGACCGTCGTTTCAATCAGCCGCACCGGGCTTGCCGCGTCCTGCGCGGTCTTGACCAGTGCCAGCGTATCTTTCGGGAAACAGGAGCCGCCATAGCCCGGTCCAGCATGAAGAAACTTTGCACCGATGCGGTTGTCCATGCCGATGCCGCGCGCGACGTCCTGCACATCGGCCCCCAACCTCTCGCAGAGATCGGCAATTTCGTTGATGAAGGTGATCTTCATGGCCAGAAATGCGTTGCCAGCATATTTGGTAAGCTCAGCCGTACGCCGGCTCGTATAGAATATCGGCGCGACATTCAACGAGAGTGGACGGTAGATCTCGCCCATGACGGCCTTGGCCCGTTCTGCATCGGTCCCGACAATGATGCGGTCGGGCCGCTTGAAATCCTCGATGGCCGATCCTTCGCGAAGAAATTCCGGATTGGAGACCACCGCAAAATCGGCGGCGGAATTTTGCTCGCGGATGATCCGTTCCACCTCATCGCCGGTACCTACAGGGACGGTCGATTTCGTCACCACGACCGTAAATCCTTTGAGCGCGCGGCCAACTTCGGCGGCCGCATCGTAAACGAAGGACAGATCGGCGTGCCCATCGCCACGCCGTGACGGCGTGCCGACGGCTATGAAGACGACATCCGATTGAGAAACGGCATCGGCCAGATTGTCGTCGAAACGCAAGCGACCTTGCGCGGTATTCGTGGTGACGAGGTCGTCGAGCCCTGGCTCATAGATCGGTATCTTGCCGAGTTTGAGCATGGCAAGCTTTTCCGCATCCCGGTCGACGCAGCAGACCTGATGGCCAAAGTCGGCGAAGCAGGCGCCCGAGACGAGCCCTACATAGCCGGCACCAATCATTGTTATTCGCATAGCGCGTACTCTCATTAGCGCCGACGAGACGATCTCGTCAGACAGCGCCTAGTCCCACCGAAGAACGGCTACCGCACTCCCGGGTGAAAACCCGAGAGCCGATCCTACAACAATTTGCATCGCCTCGCCGCACCTCGATGCTTACGACTATGCGATGGCGACGAGATCCCTGGTATCAAGGTCGACAGGTATCTCGCCATTCATGATCGCAACCAGAACCCGAGCCCTTCCGGCTGGATCGAGCCGGTCAAGGCGACCGATCATTTCCGCGAACGGGCCGGAAAGGATCCGAACCGAAGCACCGGCTGCGAGGCCGCCACTGAAGTCGAGCAGGCCGTGCCTGCCGGTCAACGCAATGAAGCGCTCTACCAGACCGGAGGGGACAGGCAAAGGCCGGTCCCCTTGCATGACGAGGGAGCGCACACCGAACGTTCCGTTGATCGAGCGCCAACGTTGCAGCGCGACGTCAAGGGCGATGAACATATAACCCGGGAAATAAGCTGCGGACCGTGTTTCGAGCCGCCGGGCATGACGCACGGTTTTCTCGCAGCGAGGCACAAAGGGCTCGAATCCCTGGATCCGGAGATGCCGCTCTGCGACATGCTCCTTCCCGGGAAAGACGCTGGCCGCATACCAGCGCGTTGCCGGCGTGGCGGTCGGCTCAGGCGACAGGGCTGTTGCCTTGCTCGTTGTTTTTTCCGCGCTACTCACGTGTCTTCCTTCGGCGGTCGGTGGCATGATCTCAGGTCAACGGTTACGACAGTGTGTGGATACCAGCAAGCAACCAAGCCACTAGAGTCAAGGCGGTTGGGTTAAGAATTTCCTACACATTGTCCAGAAATTTAGCTGTGCCTAAAATAATCATCGAGCCGCTTTCTTTTTCAGCTGGCTGAGATGCTATGTCGAGCAATTTATTTCCATGCGTAGGTGCTTGGTTACGCTGGTCGTGACGAATCGCCCGTTGGTTCTGGTACTTAGTCCGTCGACTTGAAGCTAATGTGACGGATGGCGTCGCGCACAAGCCTGCCGCCAGCGACAAAGATTCTGCACGGCCACACCAACTGCGGCGAAAAATCACTGTCGCGCAGAACAGGTTATCACCGCTCGACCGGCTTCACGAACGCTTCAACAGCGACCAGACAGCCGGCACCAAGCTCGCGGCCAGCGCAACCTTGATCAGATCACCGACGATAAAGGGCAACACCCCGAACTGCCAGGATTTTTCCGGGCCGATCAACAGCGCCAGCCAGGCAAAGCCCATTGCCATCATGACGATCTCGGCCACCAGCATGGCATTGAAGAGCTTGATAGGATGGCGATCCCAGCCACGGTCGGCAGCCCAGCCGACGATCGCCGCCATGACGACGAAGCCGGCTAGATAACCGCCGGTCGAACCGAGCATGTAGGCAATGCCGATGCCCTTTTCCGGGGTGCTCTGGAAGACTGGAACGCCCAATGCGCCCTCGGCCATGTAGAGGAGCAGCGTGGCGACGCCGAGGCGCATGCCGAAGGCGGCGGCGATCAGCAAGACGGCGAGCGTCTGCATCGAGATATCGACCGGTCCGAGCATGACCTTGCTCTTGGCAGACAAGATCAGCAGCAGCGTTCCGGCGATCGCCAGCAAAAGCTGTCCCGCCAGCCGGGCCGTGCCCTTTTCAGGCAGAGCGAGAGAAATGAGCGGACGCATCGTCGTTGCAATTGCCATGGTCTTCCCCGTTCCGGATTGCCGCCAAACGCGGCCTTGCGTTTTCCTATATTGGCTTCCGTGCTATGCGGCAATCGGTTTTGCCCTCGCCCCAAAAAGGTCGCGACGTTCGCATGGCGCTGAAATTCGACACACGCTTCGATCCGGCCTACGGCCAGGGCGTGAGCGTTGCGCCCGACGTGCTTCGAATCACGGCCCCGAATCCAAGCCCGTTCACGTTTCACGGAACCAACAGCTATATCGTCGGGCGCGAGACGCTGGCGGTGATCGATCCGGGTCCGGATGACGAGGCACATCTTCAAACGCTGCTCGAAGCGATAGGGACGAGGCCGGTCAGCCATATCTTCGTCAGCCACACGCATCGCGACCATTCGCCCCTGGCGGCGCGGCTGAAGCAGCACACCGGTGCGGCGGTTCTGGCGGAAGGCCGGCATCGCCCGGCGCGGCCGTTGCGCACCGGCGAGGTCAATCCATTCGATGCCAGCGCCGACACCGACTTTGTTCCTGATATCGCGCTGCCGGACGATATGGTCATCGACGGCGACGGCTGGGCGATCCGGACGGTGCTGACGCCCGGCCATACCGCCAATCACGCGGCCTTCGCGCTGGAGGGAACCGGCATCCTTTTCTCGGCTGATCACGTCATGGCGTGGTCGACTTCCATCGTCGCGCCGCCGGACGGCGCCATGGCCGACTACATGACATCGCTCGATCGGCTCATCGAACGTGACGACCGGCTGCTGCTGCCCGGCCATGGCGGGCCGGTGACCGAGCCGCGCAACTTCATGCGCGGATTGAAAACGCATCGAAAAATACGCGAACGCGCAATTCTGGAGCGGATCAACAACGGCGACCGGACAATCAAGGACATGGTGGACGCGATCTATCGCGACACCGACCCGCGCCTGCATGGCGCGGCCGGCCTGTCGGTGCTTGCCCATCTGGAAGACCTGGTGGCGCAGGGCCTGGTCCACACCGACGGCGCGCCGGCTATCGACGGCATCTATTCGCCGGCAACGCAGCACACTTCGGATATCATTCCGCCGGCGCCACGCCCACCTGGCCGGCGACTTCCTGGTCGAGTTCGGAAAGGAAATCGGTGATGCGCGCTGCATTGTCGCCAAGGTCGTAGCGGCCGTAACGCGAGGCCGAGCGCATATCGACGATGACCGCATCGCCGTCGTCGGTCACGCGGATGGCGACATCGGCGGGAAGACCAAGCAGCAAGCTGTTGGCCAGCGCATGGACCGTCACGTCGCTTTGCCCCGCTGCGTCTGGAAACGGCGCCGTGAGCTGCCAGCCGCGCCGATCGAGCACGGTTTTGACCGCCTCCAGAATGCGATCGAAAGGCAAGGTGTAGCTGCGTCCGGTAACAAGCGGATAAGCTTCGATTTGCAGGCGCTGCTCGCCGGGTGTCGGCGGCAAAAGCTCGTTCATATCCTTTGTCCGGGTAGAAATATCGAGCGCCGGCGGGTCGTCGAAATTCGTCGAGATGTCGCGCAGCGGCGGATAGGTCGCCGCCCAATAGGCCCCGACAGCGTAAGGGATGAGCACCAGAAACGCCAGCAAGGCGCCGGCGGTCAGGTCTTGGCCGCCACGATCACCGAAGTTCCACAATCGCGCGAAGGCAAACCCGGCAAACAAAAGCGCAAACGCGGCGAGCAAGGCGACAATGCCAAGCACCCATAGGAAAGCTTGGGTCTCGACGAGGTCATAGCGATGGCCGATGAGAGCGGTCAGCAGCAGGACTGCCGAAAACGCGCCGGCGCGCCGCGACCAACCGGCAGCCCTCGACGTTTGTCGCTCGGGAATTCCCGTCATTGGTTTCCGCGCTGCCCCAACCCGAACACAGGCATAGTGCCTTTCAGCGGCGGCTTGAAGACGCAAAGACGCTGCATCTCCGGTCAATCCGTCGGCAGGTGATAATCTCGGAACTGCTGGCGCAAGGTAATCTTCTGGATCTTGCCGGCAGCGGTGTGTGGGATTTCGCCGACAAAGGCGACGTCGTCCGGCATCCACCACTTCGCCACCTTGCCGTCCATGAAGGCGAGGATGTCCGTCTTGGTCGGTTCCCTGCCCGGCTTACGCACGACCACGAGCAAAGGCCGCTCGCCCCATTTCGAATGCGGAATGCCGATGGCGGCGGCCTCCGCCACATCGGGATGGCCGACCGCGAGGTTCTCGAGCTCGATGGTCGAGATCCATTCGCCGCCCGACTTGATCACGTCCTTGGCGCGGTCGGTGATCTGCATATAGCCTCCGGGGTCGATATGCGCGACGTCACCGGTATCGAACCAGCCGTCTTGATCGAAATGTTCGGATCCGATGCCGCCATAATAGGCGCGCGCGACGGCCGGCCCGCGGACCTTGAGCCGGCCGAAGGTCTTGCCGTCCCATGGCAGTTCGTTGCCGGCGTCGTCCGTCACCTTCATTTCGATGCCGAATGGCGTAAAGCCTTGCTTCTGCTGGACGTCGAGGCGGGCTTCACCCTTCAGCCCGGCATAGTCCGGCTTCAGGGTGCACAGCGTGCCGAGCGGCGACATCTCGGTCATGCCCCACGCGTGGACGACCTGGACACCGTAATTGTCCTGGAACTTCGTCGTGAGCGCGCGTGGACAGGACGAGCCGCCGATGACGACTTTCTGCAGATAGGGCAGTTTCTTGCCGGTCTCTTCCAGATGCTGGAGGAGCATCATCCACACCGTCGGCACGGCGGCGCTGAAGGTCACCTGCTCGGTGTCGAGCAGCTCGTAGAGCGAAGCCCCATCCATCTTACAGCCGGGCATGACCAGCTTGGCGCCGATCATCGGCGCGCTCTGGGCAAGGCCCCAGGCGTTGGCGTGAAACATCGGCACGACCGGCAATATAGTATCGCGTGACGACAGGCCCATGGCGTCGGGCATCGCGGCGATCATGGCGTGCAGCACGTTCGAACGATGGCTGTAGAGGACGCCCTTCGGGTCGCCCGTCGTGCCGGATGTGTAGCACATGCCGGCGGCGGTGTTTTCATCGAATGTCTTCCAGGCGAAGTTGCCGTCGGCTCCAGCAAGCCATTCTTCGTACGCAACCACATTGGGCAGCGCAGTCTCCGGCATATGCGCGTTGTCGGTCAGCACGATAACCTGCTTCAGCGACTTGACCGCGCCGGCGATCTTTTCGAGCAGCGGCAGGAAGGTCAGGTCGACGAACATCGCCTTGTCCCCGGCATTGTTCATGATCCAGGTGATCTGCTCGGGAAAGAGCCGCGGGTTGAGCGTGTGATAGATGGCGCCGACACCCATGATGCCGTACCAGGCCTCGATGTGGCGCGCGGTGTTCCAGGCCAGGGTCGCGATGCGGTCGCCAAGCCCGAAACCGTCACGCTCGAGCCGCTCGGCGACCTTCAGGGCACGATCATGGATTTCGGCATATGTGCTGCGCACGATCGGCCCCTCGATCGAACGCGACACGATTTCGCGGCTGCCGTGCTGCCTCTCAGCATTATCGATCAGCTTATGGCAAAGCAGCGGCCATTCCTGCATCAGCCCGAGCATCTTGTTCCTCCCGGTTATTTTTTCGCCATTGTGGGACGAACCGGCGGATTGTCCAGCCAGGATCGGGCTGGAGCGGGGCATGGAGCCAATTGAGGCCGAATTCGCCACAATCCGGCCATGCTCGGCGTTAACGTTGATTAACGGCGGGGCGCGATTGGCGAATGAAAGAGGTTCGCATGGACGCGCAGCTCGACGACAAAGCCCTCGAAAATACGCTTGCCGAAAGCCTGGCCGATCTGGTGGCGACCGACGTGGCGCCGGCCGATCTGGTTCCCGGCGCCAAAACCGTTTCCGAAGATGAATTCGTCGAGGTCGTTGGCGGCGCTCTCGAGGCGGTCGGCGGCACACTCTTGTTCAAGATGTGCGTCGAGAACGAGGGCGAAGCCCAGCACGTTGCCGCCGCATCGGTCGGCGATGCCGGCAATCGCCAGTTCCTGCTGCTCACCTTGCCGACCAGCGGTGGTGCGCTGAAGGTCGAGACCACCTCGAAAAGCACCAACCCGGTGGCCGGGATTGCCGCCGCCTATGCCGGGCTGATGGACGCATTCCAGGCCGCCGCCTAATTCTAGGCGAGGTATCGGAGGAAAGCGCGAGACTTGCCCCCGTGGGGCGATGCCCGCCTGGTGGCAGGCAGCTATTGCGCAAGGCTCTTGCCAGACACATCTTGGGGTAGAGGCAAGGAGATCCGATATGGACCAGATCGCAAACCCGTCACCCGGCTTTCAGCGCAATCCTGGCAAGGTCATCACAGTCGAGCCTTACAAGGGCACCGTGACGGTGCGCGCCGGCGATGTCGTCATCGCTTCGTCCAACAAGGTCAAAGTGCTGACCGAATCGCCCTACCCCCCGGTTTTCTACATTCCGTTCGGCGACATCGACTTCAAACAGCTTGGCAAGACCGAACACTCGACCCATTGCCCCTATAAGGGCGATGCCAGCTATTGGAGCGTGCTGCCCGCCGGCGATGCAGGCAAGGATGCGATGTGGGCCTATGAGCGGCCGTTCGACGAGATGGCCGATATCCGCGACCACGGCGCGTTCTATCCGAACAAGGTGACCATCGAGGCCACGCCCGACTGATCAGTCGGTGGTGCCTTCATCGCCGACGCCGTCGGCATCGTCGAGACGCACGAAGGTGAGGCCCTTGGCCTTCAGCGCCAGAAGTCCCTGCACCACGCCTTCGCCGGCCGCATGGGTCGGCTGGTTGATGTGAGCGATGATGACGTCGCCGTCCTTTGCCGCGGCAATGCGCCGGGCGGTCTCTTTTGCGCCGAGCAATGACCCGCCATCGCCGTTGATTGAGAATCCGGCGATCTTGAAACCAAGCTTGCGTATCATCGCGATTGCCGACGGGCTGTATTCGGCGGTTGCGCCGCGAAACCATTTCGGCGCCGGTTCGCCGGTCACGGCGAGAGCGGCAGCACCCGATTCGACCTCGGCCAGCACGGCCTCCGGGCTGCCGGCACTGCGAATGCCGTAGATCTTTTGCGGCGTGTCGACGGCCGGGACATGGCGGCCGCCATGGTTTTCCAATTCAAACATTTCGGGATGCGCCCGCATGATCTCGACGGCGGCGGCGTTGTGCTTCAGCCAGATGCCGGTGACGAAAATGGTGGCAGGAATCTTGTTTTCCACCAGCGCCGAGAGAATCCGTGTGTCGGTCCTTCCGCCGCACGCATCGAGCGTCAGCGCGACGCGGCCGCCGCCCGCCTCGGTCTTGATGTGCAGCGTCGGTGCGACGAGCAACTGGGCGTTGCCAGGAGAAACAGCCCACAGCGATATCGCAATGGCGCAAAAATACTTTTGGAACGGGCGCATCGATTATTTCCAGGTCGGCCGGTTCAAAGTTGAAGCGGCGACCCCAAGACCGCCATCAAGGCGGAAATCGGGACGATGCCCCTGCAAAAGCGTCGGCAGCGGCAATTTGACCGCCGGCCTGACCTTTGGCAAGCGCGAGGTCACAATGCGTGCTCCACGTCCTTAACCTTACGTGAAAGGATCGCGAGCACCGCGTCGACCACCGCTTTGACCTCAAGTCGCCAGACGCAGCAAGCCTTGCTCGGATCGGGTCGGCGGCACAGGTCCCTGGCTATGCACTCGCAAGGCATGGAGGGCCGCGGCGTAACATTGGCCACGCCGACAGGACCCCACACGGCCGGGTCGGTCAGGCCGAAGAGGCCGACAACCGGCGTTCCGGCGGCGGCGGCCATGTGCATCGGGCCACTCTCGTTTCCCAGAAACAGGCGTGCCTGGCCGAGGACCGCCAGCAGCGTTGCCAGCGACAGCGCCCCGACCACGTTGACGACCGGCGAAGCGGCCTTGGCGACGATGCGCTCGGCAGATGCCCGTTCATCGGGGCCGCCGACAAGCAGGAAGTCCAACCCGGTCTGCCGCGAGATCTCGTCGATCGCCAGCGCAAAACGTTCCGGCTGCCATTGCCGCCCCCGGAAGCTCGCTCCTGCATGAACGGCTATGAAGGCGTTACGCCGGAGATGATGCCGGTCGAGAAGCGCCAATGCCCTGGCGGTCTCCAGCGGCAGCGGCTCAATCGTTGGGACCGGCGCACGCAACTCCACGCCAAGCGCCTCAAGCGGCGAAAGATAGCGGTAGAGATAATGCTGGCCACCAAAGCCAAACGGCTTGGCTAGGACGTTGGCGGGCTGGCGTTCCAGCCAGCGTAACGGTTTTTCGGGAGGATCATATCCAACGCGGGTCTTGGCGTTGACGAGCCTGACGATGATGCGTGAGGTTTTGGAATCGGCCAGGTCGACGGTCAGGTCAAACCGGATCCGGCGCAGAGCGCGCACCATCGCGTAAAGCTCGCGACCACGCTGCACAGGGGTGCCACGCATCCGTACGCGCTGGAACGCCACCACGTCCGAGGCGATGCCATGAGCCAACAGGAAACTGGCAAATTTCGCCTCGCAAAGGAACACTATCCTGGCCTTTGGATATTGGAGGCGCAGATTTCTGGCGAGCGCGGAAGCGAGGACAAGATCGCCGATGAATTTCGTCTGGAGGATGAGAATCGAGCGGACGTGCGTGGGCGGGTTCTGCAACATCTGTTTCTGGCACCGGGGCGGGTTCGGAGGCCGGAAACTGGGCAGAAACGATGTCGGGATTTGGAGCCGACAGACGCACGTTCGCGTGAATTCGGTTACAAATCGGTAAGGTCAGATGCCGGTGGACTCCAACTCCTATCCGCGGCCGTTCTTTGCAGCCTGCACCGCCGCTTGCGCGGCGGCCAGCCTGGCGATCGGCACCCGGTATGGCGAGCACGAGACGTAGTCGAGGCCGACCTTTTCGCAGAAATGGATCGAGGCCGGGTCGCCGCCATGCTCGCCGCAAATACCGAGCTTGATGTCGGGCCGTGTCGCCCTGCCCTTTTCGGCCGCCATCCGCACCAGCTCGCCGACACCCTCTATGTCGAGTGACACGAATGGATCCTGCTCGATGATGCCTTTTTTGCGGTAAGTCTCGAGGAACGAGGCCGCGTCGTCGCGCGAGATGCCGAAGGTGGTCTGGGTCAAATCGTTGGTGCCGAAAGAGAAGAATTCGGCCGCCTCGGCGATGACATGGGCGCGGATCGCGGCGCGCGGCAGCTCGATCATCGTGCCTGTCAGATAATCGATCCTGACGCCGGTCTCCTCCATCACGCTTTTGGCCACAGCGTCGATGCGCGCCTTGACGAAGTCGAGCTCCTTTACCAACCCGACCAGCGGCACCATGATTTCGGGGACCACCAGCGCGCCGGCCTTCCTGCCGGCCTCCACGGCCGCCTCGAAAATGGCTCGTGCCTGCATCTCGGCGATTTCGGGATATGAGACGGCAAGCCGGCAGCCGCGATGGCCGAGCATCGGATTAAACTCATGCAACGCTTCGGTGCGCCGCCGGAGCTTGTCCGGCGACACATTCATGGCGGCGGCGACCTCGGCCACCTCCTCCTCGGTCTTGGGCAGGAATTCGTGCAGCGGCGGATCGAGCAGGCGGATCGTCACCGGCAGCCCGGCCATGATCTCGAACAGTTCGAGGAAATCCGAGCGCTGCATCGGCAACAGCTTGGCCAGCGCCGTTCGGCGGTCCTTTTCGGTATCGGCCAGGATCATCTCGCGCATGGCAACGATGCGGTCACCGTCGAAGAACATGTGCTCCGTGCGGCAAAGCCCGATGCCTTCGGCGCCGAAGGACCGCGCCATGCGCGCATCGAGCGGCGTCTCGGCGTTTGTGCGCACCTTCATGCGGCGCGCGCCGTCGGCCCATTCCATGATGGCGGCGAAATCGCCCGAGAGTTCCGGCTGCAGCATCGGTACGGCACCCTTCAGCACCTGGCCGTTGCCGCCGTCGATGGTGATGATGTCGCCCTTGCGGAAGGTCGCGCCCATCGCCATCAGCGTGCCGGCTTTGTAGTCGACGCGCAGCGAGCCGGCGCCCGAAACGCAAGGTTTGCCCATGCCGCGCGCCACCACGGCGGCGTGGCTGGTCATGCCGCCGCGCGTCGTCAGGATGCCTTCGGCCGCATGCATGCCGTGGATGTCTTCGGGGCTGGTCTCGATGCGCACCAGGATCGCCTTGCGGCCTTGTGTCTTGGCCTCCTCGGCGTCGTTCGAGGAAAACACGATTTCGCCGGTGGCAGCACCTGGCGATGCCGGCAGGCCGACGCCGATGATATCGCGCGCCGCCTTTGGATCGATCGTGGGATGCAGCAACTGGTCGAGCGAGGCCGGATCAATGCGGGCGACGGCCTCCTCCTTCGAGATCAGCCCGTCCCTGGCCATGTCGACCGCAATCTTCAGCGCTGCCTTGGCGGTGCGCTTGCCTGACCTGGTCTGCAGCATCCACAATTTGCCGCGTTCAATGGTGAATTCGAGATCCTGCATGTCGCGGTAGTGCTTTTCCAGGCGGTCGGAGATGCTGACGAAAGCCTGGAAGGCGTCCGGCATCAGCTTCTGCAGCGACGGCTTGTCGGAACCGGCGGCAATGCGCGCCGCCTCGGTGATGTTCTGCGGCGTGCGGATGCCGGCAACGACATCCTCGCCCTGGGCGTTGACCAGGAACTCGCCATAGAGCTGCTTTTCGCCGGTCGAGGGGTTGCGGGTGAAGGCAACGCCGGTGGCCGAGGTGTCGCCCATATTGCCGAAGACCATGGCCTGGACGTTGACCGCCGTGCCCCAGCTTGCGGGAATATCGTGCAGGCGCCGGTAGGTGATGGCGCGGTTGTTCATCCAGCTGGAAAACACCGCACCGATGGCGCCCCACAGCTGCTCGTTCGGATCCTGCGGAAACGGCTTGCCGAGCTCCTCCTCGACCTTAGCCTTGTAGAGCGCGATTACGCCTTGCCATTCGATGGCTGTCAGCTCGGTGTCGAGCTCATGGCCGAGGCCGCCCTTCTGGTCTTCGAGGATTTCCTCGAACACCTCATGGTCGAGGCCCATGACGACGTCGGAATACATCTGGATGAAACGGCGATAGCTGTCATAGGCAAAGCGCGGATCGCCTGAATCGGCGGCCAAGGCTTCAACCGTCTCGTCGTTCAGGCCGAGATTGAGCACGGTGTCCATCATGCCTGGCATCGAGGCGCGCGCCCCTGAGCGAACCGACACCAAAAGCAGTTTCGAGGGATCGCCGAAACGGCGTCCGGTCAGCCGACCGATATCGTCGAGCGCGACCGCAACGTCCGCCTCCAGCGAAGTCGGGTACGTGTGGCCGTTGGCGTAATAGGCGTTGCAGACCTCGGTGGTGATGGTGAAGCCCGGCGGCACCGGCAGGCCCAGGCTGCACATTTCGGCAAGGTTGGCGCCCTTGCCGCCGAGCAGATTGCGGTCGCCGGCACGGCCTTCCGCCGCGCCGTCGCCAAAGGTGTAGACCCATTTGGTCATGCTTGCCCCCGGTTTGCAGGAGATTGGAAAGGTTTAAATCGAGCGATATGATGCTGCAGTGCGAAAGGCAAGGCATCGGCCAAGCCGACCGGCCTCTACAATCGATTAAGGAAAAGCGGCGCCGAAAAGACTTGCTTTTTGGAAAGCTTTGCTCCAGAACATAACGAGAACAAAAGGCAGAGCGATGAGAATGGCCGGAAAGCTAGATTATCTGGAAATGCCAGCGGCAGGCGGAACGCTGGACAGCGTGAAGGCTTTCTCCAGCGCAGCCTTGTCATGGTCGTTCACCGATTACGGGCCGACCTATTCAGCTTTTGCCGAAGGGCTGGACGGCGGTTTTCAGGCGGATGGCCAAGATGCGCCGGCCAAGCCGCTGCCCGTGCTCTATTCCGAAAGGCTGGAGGAAACATTAAGCGCCGTCGAGAACGCCGGCGGCACCGTCGTCAAGCCGATCTTTTCATTCCCCGGCGGCAGGCGGTTCCATTTCGTCGATCCGGTTGGCAATGAAGTGGCGGTGTGGGGTGAATAGATCCGTTTAAAGTAGCGATTGCAAAACTGGTGGATTGGCCGCGCATAGTCGATATGTCGGCATTGAGCTTTCTCCCGGCTCGTCCTATAAGGCCGCGCGCACAGCGGGCACCCTCCGGCTGTTGGGGCGTAGCCAAGTGGTAAGGCATCGGTTTTTGGTACCGACATTCCCAGGTTCGAATCCTGGCGCCCCAGCCAGTTCTCCAATTCTGACGATCCCCCGAGTCGTAATCTCAGTTGCAGACACCTTGGTCGCGGACTGGTATCTGCGGTATCTGTCCACAACAAATTGGTGTCTCCGGCAGAGAGCGCGATCCGGCTGGCATCTTAGTTTAATGTCGGCTCAATTGGCCGGAAGTCAAATGCATCTTGTGGAGAAAAGCAGTTTTTCTGCCTCGGTTTGGCGTTCGATCTTATAGTTTAGACTTTTATAATCCAAAACATCAGATTTTTTCGCTCTTCTTCAGATAAGTCAGCGCCTCCAACGCCTCTCTAGTAGCAACCGGCGCAATTATCGAACTAATTTTAATTAAAATATAATTTCTTTTTAAGCATCAGCGATCATATTTATCTTGTACTGTCATCAACAAGTATAATGTCGCAGAAATATCAATAAGCATCTTTCGGAAAACAACGTGGGAATCTCTGAAGTTAAATTTGCTTTTATCGCACAATGTCGACTATCCGTAAGTATATTTTTCGCTGCAACGTGAGAATCCTGCCGCCGATCAATCATTCTATCAGGGCGTGCAGGTATGTGATTTGGCGCTAATATACACCTTCTAGTAGGCAGGCATCCGCGGGGCGCTATCGAATCAAAATGAGGGATTATGGATGGCGACTCTCCATTACACGTCGGGCGGATCCGGCACGGACATTGCAAAAGCCGGATTCAATCTGGCTAGCGTGCAATATGTTGACCAGGTCAACGAGCTGCCAGAGGACATGAAAGGCTTGGTCTACCTCGACGAGGCCAACGGAGTAACCCAATCCTTTATCGACAAGGTTACTCCTTTCCTCGGCAATCCGAACGTATTTGGGTTCTTCCTGGTTGACGAGCCGGATCCCACCGGCCAATGGGGTACCTACGCCTCTGCGGCAAATCTGAAGGCAGAATCCGACTGGATCCATGAGCATTTTCCAGGCGCCAAGACCTACATCACAATGATGAGCTTGGGGACGTCGGCGAATCCGGATTTCAGGGGCACGTACAATCCCGCCAATACGGGTATCGATTACTACGGCATAGATGTCTATCCGGTCCGCACGGATGGCCCGGTCGACTACAACATGATCGATAAATTCGTTGCCGCCGCTCAGGCATCGGGCATCCCGACGAGCCAGATCGTTCCGGGCTACCAGGCGTTTGGAGGTGGCGAGTATAACACCGATATGGGTGGCAAATATGTGGTGCCCACCGCCGCCCAGATGGAGACCATGATGGAGCACTGGGCCAAGCTGGTTCCGTCACCCGCCTTCGACTACGCATACGCCTGGGGTTCGCAGCGAGGCGACACAGCGTTGGAGAGCTCTTCGGAACTGCAGGCCGTTTTCCGGGAACACAACCTTGCAACGACGGGGACCACTCCGCCTCCCGTCGACACAAGCGACACCTTGTATGGCACCAGCGGCGACGATGTGTTTCACGGGGCCGGCGGCCACACAATGATCGGCTATGGTGGCAATGACACCTATTATGTCGATGACATCCGCGACAAGGAGATCGAGGCTGCGGGCGGCGGTACCGACAAAGCATTCGCCTCCGTAAGTCATGCGCTTGCGGCCGGATCGGAAATCGAACTTCTCGCCACCAACAGCCCGTCCGGCACCACGGCGATCAACCTGACCGGCAATGCGTTCGCCCAGACTATCCAGGGCAATGCCGGTGCCAATGTCATCAACGGCGCCGGTGGGGCCGATACGTTGGTCGGCTATGGCGGCAACGACACCTACTATGTAGACAATGCCGGCGACAGGGCGATTGAGGCGGTGGGCGGGGGCAACGACAAAGTGCTCGCCTCGGTGAGTCACGTCCTGTCGGCCGGCTCGCAGATCGAGCTTCTCGCCACCAACCCGTCAGGCACATCGGCAATCAACCTCACCGGCAATGAGTTCGCCCAGACCATCCAGGGCAATGCCGGCGCCAATGTCATCAACGGCGGCGGTGGCGCCGATACGATGGTCGGCTATGGCGGCAACGACGCCTACTATGTCGATAATGCCGGCGATAGGGTGTACGAGGCGGCTGGTGGTGGCACGGACAAAGTTCTCGCCTCCGTGAGCCATACCCTTTTGGCCGGGCAGGAGATTGAGCGTCTCGGCACAACGAACTCTTCGGGCACCACAGCCATCAACCTCACCGGCAACGAGTTCGCCCAAACCATCCTGGGCAATGCGGCCAATAACACCATCAACGGCGGCTCCGGAGCCGACATGATGGCAGGCTATCGCGGCAACGACACCTACTATGTCGATAATGCCGGCGATAGGGTGTACGAAGCGGCTGGTGGTGGCACGGACAAAGTTCTCGCCTCCGTCAGCCATGCCCTTTTAGCTGGGCAGGAGATCGAGCTTCTCGCCACCAGCAATCCGTCCGGGGCGACGGCGATCAATCTCACCGGCAACGCCTTTGCCCAGACCATCCAAGGCAATGCCGGCGCGAACATCATCAACGGTGGCGGCGGTGCCGACATCTTGACCGGTAACGGAGGCAACGATGCTTTCGTGTTCAATAGCGCTCTTGGAGCCGGCAATATCGACAAGGTCACCGACTTCAACAAGCTCCAGGACAAGATCCAGCTCGACCATGCCATTTTTGCCGGGCTTAAGGTGGGCGGCCTTTCATCCGACGCCTTCTTTGCCGGCACGGCCGCACATGACAGCTCCGACCATATCATCTACAACAGCTCAACCGGAGCGCTCTCTTTCGACAGTGACGGGACCGGTGGCGCACATCAAGTACAGTTCGCCACGCTTTCTCCAGGTCTCTCGATTACGGCAGGCTCATTCTTCGTGACCTGAAACAGCCAGTGCGGCGGACCTTCAACTCGAGGTGTCCGCCGCTCTATCTTTGTTCAAGCGCCGGATGTCCGAGATAGATGTTTTGGCCGGTGTTGTCCCTGGAGGTAGCGGGCGTGCCCTCCATTAGATGAGCGAGAAAACGGAGTGGTCTCTTTCGGTGAGTGTCCTTCGGGATCATCGCTGCGAGTGCCCTGCCATCGCTGATCGGCTCGTGCGAGCCCTCTCTTGCCAGCGGACCCACCGTACCGACCCAGCATGAATCACGGCGAGGCGCCATGGCCGACCATGAGTGCCACTCAAGGTTAAGGGTTCCCCTCAGGTGAAGGCGGCGCAAACCAAACACACATTCGAGCTCGTCTACTCCGACGCGCATTCGGGGATAGCTCCCGGTGATCGCGAGAGATTGCTGCACGCCACCTGACGTCCGTTGTTTCTTTCATAAGAGGCGTCGGTGGCCTCATCAGTGTCAATACTGAGATTTGGTGATAGCCGGCCGCGGCCAAAAGCGCTCAAACGTGTGCGACTTGTCGCCACCTACACGTTGAGCACAGATGCGGAACTCCATTCAACTAGCGACTCTCAATTATGCGCTTGTCGTCGCCGAGGAGGGCAGCTTTCTGCGCGCGGCGCGGCGCACTGGGATCGATCACACCGCGCTCAGCCGGCGCATCCGCGATCTCGAATACGAGATGGGAACGAGGATATTTCATCGCCATGCCCGCGGCGTTGGCCCAACCCCGGCCGGCGAGCGTTTCCTCGATCGTCTTCGCTCCGTGCTGCTCGAACTGGACAATACTCTGACGCTGGCCAGGACGGGCATCAAGGATGAACAACAAAGGCTTTCCATCGGCTCCAACGGACTCATCCTCGCCGGGCGAGCGCTGGGTGCAATCATTGAGTTCGGGAAATGTTATCCAAATGTGACCGTCAGCTTGATAGAAGGTTCTCATCCTGAGCCCAGGGCTGCGATGGGCGGCACGCAGGTCGACGTCACCGTCACTTCCTCCTCCCGATCCACTGGCGGCGCATTCGAACTGAAATTGTGGAAGGATACCCTAGCCGTCGTCCTCGATTCCAGTCATCCTCTCGCAAGCCGTCCCGTGATCGAGTGGTCGGAGCTAGGCCAGGAGACGCTGCTCGTGCGCAGGGGCGAAGCATTTCTACTCGCCGACGCTGTTGGAAGCAGTGTACAGCTTCCCGCGATCGTCGAACATCACGTCAGTGCGGGCATCCTGCTGCGCCTTGTCGGAAACGGTCTAGGAGTCGCTCTGATCCACCACAGAGATGCTAACAGCCTTCCTGACGGCGCCGTCTGCCGCAAGCTGCGGATCGGGAGCAAGCCAATCCAGATCTGCAATTTTGCCCGTTGGCGCCCGGACAACGCCAATCCTGCCCTGCCGATCTTCATCGCGTTTCTGCGTGATCGGTATTCTTCCTGATGGCCCTCCAACAGACATAAACCCCGAACACTCATCCGGCTTCAGGCTTCCTCGGGTTCTGGCAAAGGCTCTGTCTTGTCATGAACCGGGTCAGCATCGGCGCTATCAGCTTTGCCGGATCGGCGACTATCTGTCCGGTCTCGCGGCCCAGCAATTCAGCATAGGCGACGAGATCGCGATGAATGGTGCCGGGCAGTTCGACCGTGATCTTGACCGGACGGTCATCGGGAATGACGGAGAGTTTCAGTTTGGTCATGACGGATCCTTCGGCGCCGCACCCGGTCAGCACCAAAGCGTTCGGCGATGCGCACCAGATCGCAGAGCGCTGAGCGGATTTGCGGCCAAGGAAACTCGGAGCATTCCTCCCACGCTTCGCCCTCGCGCAACACGGCATCGAGCTTGCCCGCCACACCGGCCAGAGTCGTAGCGGGGGTGGTTGAGAAAGCTTGCAGCAGATCTTGCATTTTCTCGCTAGCCTCGCACTCGGTCCTGAAGGCGGCGGTGTAGCCGGTTTGCTCCGCAGCCGCATCCCAGCGTGCCTGATGCGCCGCGAAATCAGCTTCGGCCTTTTCGCGGAGAGCCGCCATATCCGGCGCTTTGCCGAGCACTTCATTGAGCATCTCGATCGAATGGATCGTCACCTGCTCACCCTCGGTTAGGCGGACGGTCACACAGGGAAAGCCGACGCTCTCGACAAGCCTTGTCTCCAAGCGCTGCTGCCTCCGGCAAAGCCGCTCGGTCTGTTTGTGGACTCTCTCCCATTCCCGCCAAAGCGCCAGTGCAGGATCAGAACCCACATTCGTGCTTCCGGCGCCGCTTGCGGGCGCGTTGCCTTGGAGCGTCCACGCGGTGGTGGCCACGACTGTTCCCTCAAGTACTCGCCTGCGGGTGACGTAAGGCAGAGTCGTGGTATTGTCGGAATCAGATGGGGTATTCGGCTCGAGCCCATCTTCAAAGGTGATGCAAAGAGGTGTTGCGCTTCGAGCTGATGATAACTTGGTCTGTCCAGACAGCCACAAGCATCAGGAAAGGAAGCGCAACATGAAGCATTTTGTTGGCCTCGATATCTCGGTGAAGGAAACCGCCGTTTGCGTTGTCGACGAAACCGGCAGGATTTGTCGTGAGGTGAAGGTAGTCAGCCACCCTGACGATATCATTGCGGTGCTGAAGGACTCGACTTGGAACGTCGAACGGGTCGGGCTCGAAGCAGGGCCCTTGTCGCAGTGGCTATTCGAGGGGCTGGCCAGGGCCGGGCAGAGAAGCACGAACCCGCGAATGATGTCAGAAGCTAGTAAGGCAGAAAATGACAAAAGCGCTTGACCCCAAGCCGCCGAATAGAGAAGCCATGATCCGAGCTCCAATCAGCTTGGGTTGTNTCTGCATCGAAACACGTCATGTGAAAGCATTCCTGAAGGCGCAGCCGAACAAGACAGATCGCAATGATGCGCGCGGCATAGCCCAGATGATGCGGGTCAACCTATTCCGCCCGGTGCACATCAAGACGCTGACGAGCCAGAAGCGCCGGGTGCTGCTGACGGCCCGCAAGATCTTGCAGGAAAAGGCGATCGCGATCGAGAACGACATCCGCGGTCTTCTGCGCAACTTCGGGCTCAAGGTCGGCGCCGTGGGAACGGCGAAGTTCGAGGACCGCATCCGTGAGCTTGTCGAATGCATGCCCGATCTGGAACAGATCATGGAGCCACTGCTGGCCGCCAGGCGGAAGCTGCGCGAGGAATTTGCGCACCTGCACAGACAAGTGCTGGCGATCGCCAGGGGCGATGCTACCTGCCGGCGCTTGATGACGGTCCCTGGTGTCGGCTCCATAGTGGCGCTCGCGTACACCGCGACGATCGACATTCCACAACGGTTCAGAAACTCTAAGGCGGTAGGGCCGATCCTGGGGCTGACACCGAAGCTCGACGAGTCCGGCGAAAGCAAGCGCGTTGGAGGCATCTCACTCTGCGGGGACGGCATGATGCGAACATTGCTCTATGAAGCAGCCCAAGTCATGCTGACGCACGTGAAGAAATGGTCATGGCTGAAGGCCTGGGCGATGAACGTCGCCAAGCGGCGCGGCTTGCGCAGGGCGATAGTCGCGCTCGCACGTCGCCTGGCGGTCGTCATGCACCGCATGTGGCTGGACAACAGCGAGTTCCGCTGGACGCGGGAAACCATGGCGTCAGCCGTGTGACAAAAGGCCGGGAAGAAGAGGTAGAGAGTTCCGCCCAGCGCGGAAGCACGTCCTTCGCGGGACGAAGGATGAGGTGAGTTCGCGATCATGGGCGCACCGGTCATGTCATGCTGGCCAGGACGCGAATCAGATTGTTCCGCCTTATTCTCTGAATCCCATCAAGGGAGGGCCAATGGGCCGATCCCGGAGAGAAGCACGAACCCGCGAATGATGTCAGAAGCTGGTAAGGCAGAAAATGACAAAAGCGCTTGACCCCAAGCCGCCGAATAGAGAAGCCATGATCCGAGCTCCNAAGCTGGTAAGGCAGAAAATGACAAAAGCGCTTGACCCCAAGCCGCCGAATAGAGAAGCCATGATCCGAGCTCCAATCAGCTTGGGTTGTGGTCAGGCTGACTGGAGTGTTGGCGCACTCTGGCCAGCCGCCGCACGTGCGATGAAAGTGCGATGCACGTGCATATCTATACGCCTTTTGAAACTGAATATCAAGCCGCAGAGCGAAAATGACAAAAAAGCCGTTCACCACCCGCCTTGATCCGCCGGTGTTGGCCTTGGCGCAACAGCTTGCAGACGCGGAGCGGCGTTCTATCACCTCGGTGATAGAACTCGCATTGATCGAGTACGCGGAACGGCGCGGAATTAAGATAAGTGCGAAGGAAAGGGAATAGTCAGAAGGGAGCTGGCGGACGCCGCCAAGGTACCGGGTTGGCGAGCACGCATGCGATCACATGGATGGCGAACGGGTGGATGACTTGTATGTTTCCAGCCCCTGCCCGCGCTCGACCACCAGGGACAAGCCAACTAATGCTGGCCGTCGTATCGTGGACCGGCAGGCGAACTCTTCTTACAATCTCATCGAAACAGACCGACAAAACTCGTTACGGTCGACCTTGCCAATGCGGAACGGCTCGCTGCCAACGAGTTCGGCAGCTCTGGCCGACATTGGCAGCACAACAGCCGCGGATTCTCCGTTTTTACTCCGCCGCTCCGCGCTCAGCGCGATCGTTCAACGTGACGAGATTTTTTTGCCCGGGCCAGGCAATCGGGTTGCTCGTTGGGATAGCGGGGCCCGATTTCCATGATGAGGACGGTCCCGGGCAAGAAGGCCAGCTCACTGAAGATGTCATCCTATTCGATATCGCCCAGCCGAGGGGCATGTGCAGGTCGCCTATACCCAGCGCTGCGTCCTCCTGCGGGAGGTAGGTTCTGTGGAAGCCCTGCGGGCGCCCGAAGGAGTCATGGACATGCAGGTGCCCCGCCACCGGCGGCATTGCCCGCAGAAGTTCAGGCCGCGATGGGTGGATTCAATATAGGCGTGACTGAAATCGATAAGCGCCACCAAGTTCGGATGGCCGACCGCCTTAACCGTCTGCGCCACCTCGGCCGGGGTCTGCCGGCACTGACCCGGTTCCATGGCGAAGAGGTTCTCAAAGGCGATGATGATCACCGCCAACTTGCGGGACCACCGCGACGCTGGCTCTGCGGTGGCAGGAGCGTTTGGCGGTCGCCTCACCCCAGCTCTTGACCTTGTCCCTGCCCTTGAAGCGGATCACCAGACCCGATACCGCCTCGCAGAGCGCACGCCGCACATCCGAGTCGCCGGCTTTCGAGATCCGTCCCCGGACGTCAGTCGTGGAGCCGGACTGCCAGCGCCGCGACAGCGAGCGTGCCGAGGCATGGTTGCACGGCTTCGACGGCCCGCCGATCGGCGGTGAGCCGAAGCCGATAAGCAACCAACTAAAGACCGAGTTCGAAAGCCGTCAGCGGTCGGTCCACCAACCGCTGGCGCGGGCGGCATCGAAGCACACTTTCCTAGGGTGGGGGCCTTTGAGCGCGGCTTTCAGAGCGGCAACGCCACGATTGTACTCTTTCGTTTTGTCATACTTCCCATCCTCAACAAGAAAGTCGCCAAAACGTCTGTCGTTATAGATCGATTGAGAGCAAAACAGATAAGCCGCCATCTGATATCCATAATCGAAGGCAACCGAGTTAGCGCGGGCGGCGGTTGGAACGAACGAGTTTGCGCAAATCACCATTGCCGCGACCGGCATCATGCCTACGCAAGATAATTTCATTGTTGTTGCCCTCTCCCAAGACGCAACGAACTTGCCGAAGTTTTTGCCTTGGTACAAGACCGTCATGAAATCGTCCTCGAAGGAGCTCGTGCTCCACATCCTTCTGTGCAAGCAGTCGCAGATCTTAACCGGCCGTGGCGTCAATAGCTGGTGAAACTGGCAAGATGCGCCGGATGAGGCAATCAATTCGAACGCCGGAGACCCTGCCTCTGCAGAACTTCCGGGTTTAAGTTTCCTTGGTGCGGCGTGCTCGCAAAGCCCAAAAGACCGGTGAAGTTCGCAACACGTCAAATTCTCGGCGACACTCTGACGTTACAGCCCGCCTGTATGCACCCACGCAATGACGCAGATCTGTCTGGGTTCGGTCCACTCGGGCCCGAGAGGCGAAGATTTCGGGATCGAGGCGCTTGGGCCACTGCGCGCCAGACAGAGCGATCCGATCCGTGTCATACTGTCAGAGGCAAGACACTAGCAATTTGGGGGCGGCGGCAGATGAAGGAAGAGAACGACGTTCAGAAGCTGGTACGCACGCTGCGTGCTCGAGCACCTGATGACGCGGCTGAATTGCTTGCCCGAGAGTCTCCCGAGTTCATCCGGGACACACTAAAGTTGTTGCCGGACAGGCATGCCCGTAAGGTGGCGGAGCATTTGCCGCCGCATATGCGGCCCGTCAAGCCTCATGGCGATGGCAAGGACCTTGCGATCCCTGAGTCGCTCGTCGAACTGATGGACCCGATTCCCGCCAGCGTTCCTGTCGGCACGACGATAGCCGCCGCAGTGGAGGCCGTCAGACGCACCCAGGTGCCGACCGAGCTCACTTATCTCTATGTTACGGAGGGGGGCGACAAACTGGTTGGCCTGGTGGTCCTGCGCGATCTGATGCTGAGCGAACCGGACGCGATTGTCGATCAGATCATGCTGCCCAGGCCGTTCGCCCTTAACGTCGATCTCTCTTTGAGCGACGCATGCAAGGCGGCGGTACGCCGTCACTACCCTGTCTATCCCGTGGTGGACGCGGAGAACCGGCTGCTCGGGCAGGTCCGCGGCTGGCGACTGTTCGAGCAGCAAATCATCGAGATTTCCGCCCAGTCTGGCCAGATGGTGGGTGTCCAGAAGGAGGAGCGTTCTTTTACGCCGCTGTTTTCAGCCTTCTTGAAGCGTCACCCGTGGCTGCAGCTGAACCTGCTGACGGCCTTCATGGCCGCTTTCGTGGTCAGTTCGTTCACAGGCACGATCGAGAAGATCGTCGCCCTGGCGGCGTTCCTCCCGGTCTTGGCCGGGCAGAGCGGAAACACCGGCTGCCAGGCACTGGCTATGACGCTGCGTGGCCTTGCCCTGGGGGATGTGGACAAACGACCGAAGCTGCACCTGGTGATGAGGGAGGGCGCGCTCGGGATCGCCAACGGCGTGCTCGTCGGTCTTGTGGCGGCTGCGGCGATGTGGTTCTACGCGTCGCGGCAACCGGAGTCGGCGGCCCAGGCGCCCATGCTGGCACTTGTGATCCTGCTTGCCATGTCCGGATCGTGCCTCATGTCCGGAATCTCCGGCGTGCTGATCCCGCTGGGCCTGCGCCGGGTCGGCGCCGATCCGGCCGTCGCTTCGGCGATCTTTCTCACCACCGTGACCGATATCGTTGGCATGGGCCTGATGCTGGGGCTGGCCACCATGCTCGTGCTGTAGCAAGACGCGTCCGGTGACGCGTCCCTGGGCGTCGGGGGCGATAAGCTGACCTCGTAGCGTTCAACGAACCGCGCAAAAAATATTAATCTTGTCGACTGTGCGATCCGCCACTGATGATGACTTGAGTTAGTTGCCGCCGATGCCGAATACTTCAATTGTGCACAGCAACGCTGAGAATACATTTGGCCAACGGGCGTAGCCGAAGCACGAATAAACCGATGGTTTGTTGCGCAGCTGCAACAGCTGCTGAGACTCGCATGGTCTGGCGACCGTTCAGTCGCCTTTTTCTTGTGGTCGTGCTAAGTCCTTCGCACTAGTCGGGTTTGGGGTGGGTTCTCGGCATGCAATCTTCGTTTCGAACGATCTTCGGCTGCGCCGCGGCGCTGCTTTGTACCGGCGTATTGCCGGCCGGCGCACAAGGTCTTTTTACGGCATATGACGATGCGTTTTCAGCCCGCATCGCCAGTCCGGCCGACAACGGAACGCTCGCCCAGTTCGTCACAGTTGCCGTCAATGCGGGACAATACGATCAGGCGATCTCCTCAATCGAGCAGTATCTGATCAAATATCCCCGCGATGCGCGCGCCCGACTGGCGGCCAGCCGATTGTACTATCATGTCGGCTCCTATGAATTGGCCCGGCGGCAGGTGCAGTACGGCATCGAAGTCGGCGGTCTGACCGCAAGTGACCAGCAGGAAGCGGTTCGCCTGCTCGCCCGCATCGAGCGCGCGTTGCGTGGCGTCACCTGGGAACTCGCCCTGACCGGCGGCGTGTTCAGCGCATTTACCGATTTTGAGCCCGGCGGGGCGCAGGACGACGACAGCTTCGTCTCGCCCTATGGGCGGGCGGAAGGCTTTGTCCGGTGGGACCTCGGCACGCCAAGTGCTGACGCTCTCGTCCTTTCAGGGTCATTGACGGCGACAGAGCGTTTTTTCACGGAAGACCTGTCGGTTCCAGGCAGCGAGAAGACTTTTATCCACGGCAACGCCGCGATTACCTGGGACAAGGGGCTACCCAACAGTGGGATCGATTCGCTGCGCCTGCTGCTTTCGGCGTTTACCGTTACGGATCGTTTCGACAGCGATATCCACGAAACCGGCATCGGCCTCAGTGGACGCTTCCTCGTTCGCCCGACGGTCGAGACGACGCTCTTCGCCGGTGGCGGCTATATCGATCTAAGCCCCTCGCAAGGCATTTTCGCCGATAGCAGGGTCTTCTATGAGGCAGGCGGCAGCTACCGCTTCCGCAATGGCCAGGCGCTCGGACTGCGCTTTGTCGGCTCGAATGACTTCGCTTCCGGATCTGGCGAAATCGGCCGCAGCTACACGGGCGAGGTCCGCTATGGCGGCCTCTTGATGAACGTACCGGATCTTTTCGCATGGTCGCACCAGATCGCCTTCTCGGCCGGCCACAGCGACACTCCCGATCTGTCTGTCGGCATCGGTACAAATATCAAGAGCGACTTCTGGCGCATTGCCTCGGAAAGCGATTTTCAGCTGACGGAGGCGCAGAAGATCAGCGTCGATCTCGCCTATCGCGAAACCAACTTCGACATCGCCAACCGCGACCGAAAATCGTTCGAAATGCTCATGAGCTATACGTTGACGCTCAATTGAAAGAGGCCGCGATGAGGACCCCGTACCGTCAGATCGCCATTTTTATCGCCTGCCTTGCCTTCGCGGCACCATCCGCCGCTGAGACGGTCGGGTCGATGACGGCCTATCAGACCAACATCGTCCGCAACAACGGCGGGACAATGAACGTTGGTGCCGGCGTCGAACTCGGCGACCAGTTGCGCAGCAATCCCACCGGTCTTGGAATGCTGGTGTTCCGGGATGAATCGAGCGCCAAGATTGGTCCGAACACCAGCCTGACGATCGATGAATTCGTCTACAATCCAGGCTCCGGATCGGGAAAGATCGACATCGGCATGAACAGCGGCCTGGCCCGTTTCTATGGCGGCCAGGTTTCGAAAGGGGGCGTCATGCAGGTTGCGACGCCGCACATGGTGCTCGGGGCGAGAGGCGGCATCATCGAAGTGCTGGTGGCAGCCGGCCAGACCGTCGGCATACTGCGCGCCGGCCGCATGACCTGCACGATCAATGGCAAACGGCTGGTCATCACAAACCCGGGCTACGCCTGCACATCGGAAGATGGCAAGCTGCTGACCGGCTACGGCGGAATCGACACCTTCCCGATATTGGACAGCATCGACCGGATAGCCGGCACCGGCCTGCCAGGCGCACCGGGTCCTGGATTGGACGTAAGCGCGATTTGTGCGTCGGCACTCGGCGGCTCGCTCAAAGTCTGCGAGTCCACGGACGGCGCATTGCCAGGAGTGGTCATGGAGTTCCCCGACAGCCTAACGCCACCTGTGGGCGGGGGCGTGGATAAGGGCGAGTGTGAGGGTGAGGGTTGCTGCTACTACTGCAATTAGGCCTGGCCGCACGACATGAGCCCTTTGGTCGGTTGGCGCTGGGCTGATTGGCGGCAAGCTGGCAGGCGCAAAATATCCGGCCTTGTGGTCGTGCTCCTGCTGCTCGCTTGCCATTTGGCTTTTGACGGGCCGTTGTCGCGCCTGCGTGAGCGGACGTACGACTTCTACCAGTTTCTCGCCCCACGCCAGGCGACGAGCAATCCTGTCGTGATCGTCTCGATAGACGACGCCAGCCTCAAGGCACATGGGCGATGGCCCTGGAACCGTGGCCTCTTGGCCGATCTGGTCGATGGCATCACCGAATCCGGCGCGGCGGTGATCGGGCTTGCGCTGGTACTGCCCGAGGCCGACACCTCACCTGAGGGCATCGCCGGAGACAAGCGCCTGGCAGCGGCGCTGGCCAAAAATCGAACGGCGCTTGCCGTCAGCCTGGGCGATGAGGCGACGGTTTCAGAAGCAGGGCCCAAAGCCGGCTGGTCGATCGTCGGGCAAGTACCCGACACACTTCCCGGCTTCACCGGCCTGACCGGCTCGCTTGCCGAATTCTCGAACGCCGCCGCGGGCCTCGGCGTAATTCGCACCTTGCCCGATCCCGACGGCGTGCTGCGCCATGTGCCGCTGCTCTGGCTTCGCAATACCGCTCAAGGCGTGCAGCTGTGGCCGTCCTTCGCGCTCGAGCTTCTGCGCCTTTACGCCGGGCAGGACGGCTACATAGCCCGGATGAATGCCGCCGGGTTCGACGCACTCAGGATGGCCGGCGCCATTGTGCCGCTCGAGCCGGAGGGAAGCATCCGGCTCTGGGAAACCGCCACCGATACGCCGCGTATATCTGCCAGCACTATCCTTTCGGGCCATGGCGATCCGCGGCTGCGGGACGCCATCGCCATCGTCGATCTGTCGGCCGTGGGACTGACGCAGTATCTGCCCACCCCGACGCGTCCAGCGCGACCAGGCGCGGACATCCACGCCGATGCAATCGCCCAGTTGCTTGCCGGGCGCTACCTTGCAGAGCCAACGCACGCACGTACGCTTGAGCGGCTCTGGTTTGTCCTCGGCGCCATCGTTTTCATCGGACTTTCCGGAGTGCTCGCCGGGCGTGTCGTGCTTGGTGCCCTGGCTCTCGTGCTGCTGGCCGTCACGCCGTTCGTGTTCGGCGCTCTCGAATACAGCCTGCAGGGTGCACTCTATGACCCGCTGCAGCCGGCGCTTGCGACGATCCTTGTAGCCGGCTTCGAAGGCTATGTCCTCTACAGGCGCAGCGAGCAGCGCCGGTCCACCCTGGCACGGCAATTCTCCCAGTATCTGTCGCCTTCCGTGGTGCAGCGCCTCGCAAGCTCGGACACCGAAGCGATCCTGTCCGGCGAGAAGCGCGAGATCACAATTCTGCTCAGCGACATACGCGGCTTCACGACGATGAGCGAACAGCTCGATACCCAGGAAATCGCCAAGGTGGTCAACCACTTCCTCGGCATTGCGACCGATGAGATCCTCAAGCGCGACGGCACCATCGACAAGTTCATGGGCGATGCGGTGCTCGCCTTCTGGAACGCGCCGCTTGATCAACCCGATCATCGCGAGCGTGCGCTCGACGCGGGCCTTGCCCTTATCGAGCGGGTGAAGCGTGAAGACGCCGCCTTCAGCGCGGACGGTCACCCCTCCATCGCAATCGGCGTCGCCATCGAGACGGGCATTTGCTCGGTAGGCAATTTCGGCTCCGAACGGCGTTTCGATTACACCGCGATCGGCTCCCCGGTGAACCGCACGGCTCGGCTCGAGTCGACGACCAAGAAGCTGGGCATCCCCCTGGTGCTTGGTCCCGGCTTTGCGGCAGGAGCGCCGATGCCGGTCGTCCAGGCGGGCGCCTTTGAACTCCAGGGTTTCAAGGGCGAGGTGCCGGTTTTCACCGTTCCGGAGATGCAAGCTGCTCACCAAAGTATGAGCCGCGAAGTAGACAGCCAACGTGGTGAGCAATCTGGCGCCCCTGCCGTGGTGGTTGGTTCGCCGCCATCCGTGCAAATGGCACCGCCTGATCTTGCACCCCGAACCCGAAGCACACGCTGACCGGATCCAGCGGATCGCAGGGGTGCCGACCTGCTTTGTGAACTAATACTGTTGGGGAGGCCTAGGTGTCATCAAACGGCCCTTTAATTGCGGGTGGCTGTCAATCCGGATCAGCGCGACAGCCGATGAGACGCGGATAGACGGCGAAGGGATCGGTCGAGGTAACCCCGGCAATGATTGTCGAGGCCGCCGAGTTTTCGTGTTATCCAGTTCACCACCAATGGCAGCACGGCTTCGTTGAGTTCGCCGGCGCCATCATGTGGAGGCAGCGCGTGCGCTCGGGATGTTCCCAAGAGCATCCAGCCGTAGCACTCCCCGAGCTGCCCTAACGAGAGAGTTCGCTGGGCCGGGATTATGGCCGTTATGAACCTGACGCAATCGATGCAGCTAGCGCTGGCCTCGTCGGCGTGGGCGCTCTATCGACATCAATCGGTCGCCGCGGATCTTGGGGTGCGCAGGCGTCGGCGCACGTAGCGCCAATGCGCCTTGGGCATGTGTGCGTTGACAGTGACATGGCCGGAGCGACGTGTTTCAGACGCCGAGCAATTCCAAGGACTGAGCACCAGAACCGAACCTCCCGACGGATTTTCGCGGGCTGCATTCCTCCCTCCCCTCCTTATCAAAACCGCCGCTCGCGAATTCGCTGGCGAGTATATCTCCGATATGATATAGATATATCACTCATGAGGATATACAAAATGCCGCTTTTCATTCGCGATCCCGACGTCGACGCCATGGCCGTCGAGCTGCAGCACATTACCAACGCGCGCAGCAAGACAGAGGCCGTCAGAACCGCCTTGCGCCATGAGATCGAGCGCAACCGCGGCAGCGTCCCGCTGCGCGAGAGACTTGCCAAAGTCAAGGAAATGGCGCGGCGGATCGGGCCGGCCAACCCTGATTTCGATATGAAGAAATTCACCGACCAGATGTGGAGCGACGACTGATGTTCGTCGATGCCTCGGTGATCGTTGCCATCCTGAACGAGGAACCTGGCGCGGAAGAACTGGAAAAGCGGCTCGCGGCCGCGACCAAGCCGCTGTATATCTCCCCGCTCGTCCGGTTCGAGGCAGTCCAGGGTCTCGCGCGAGCGTCGGCCGAAGCCATCAAAAAGAACGCCAAGCCCACGGCCAACATGCTGGCGCAAGCCCGTGATACCGTCGACGCCTTTTTGATCGAGATCGCCGGCAAGGAAATCATGATATCCGGCGACATCGGCGACCGGGCGATCGAAGCCAGCATGAAATACGGCAAAGCAGTCGGGCACAAAGCCGATCTCAATTTCGGCGATTGTTTTGCCTACGCTTGCGCGAAGGCTCACCGGCTTGCCCTGCTTTACAAGGGCAATGACTTTTCACAAACTGATCTGGCGTAAGGCTTTCCTGGCCTTGCATCGCGGCGCGAGAGCCGATGGGCCCTTTTGCATGCTTTGGGCGAATCGTCGTCTTTCATGGCTAAACGCAATATTGCGAGGAACGTTCGCTGCAGCACTGGTTTTCTTCGGCACGATCACCGTCCAGGCACAGCGGGCAGACGGCAGCTTCTGGGTGCTGCGATCGGGTGCGCCATGGCGCGATCTGCCAGGGGCGATACGGCCCACGCACCACCTGCTACAATCGCTTCGTTCGATGGCGGAAAGCAGGTGTGTGGGACCGCCTCATGCATGGCATCACCAAAGCCCATGATGCAACGATGCAGATGATCGATACCTCCATTGTTCGCGTCCATCAGCATGGCGCGTCGGCAAAAAGGGGTTCGAGATCATTGTCTCGGTCGATCCCGAGGGCGGGCTGACAACCAAAATCCATGCTCTTGTCGACGCCAAAGGCAGGCCGATCAGGCTGATGCTCACGGCAGGACAGAAGAGTGACATCGCCTCCGCGGCGGACTTGATCACGGATTTGCCCAAGGGCGCCATGCTGCTCGCCGACAAGGGCTATGATGCCAACGCCTTGCGCAATGCCGTCACCGAGCGAAAGGCATAGGCCAACATCCCGCCCAAGGCCAACCGCAAGGACCCGATGTGCTTCAGCCGCTTTCTCTACAAGGCCCGCAACCTCGTCGAACGCTTCTTCAACAAGGCCAAGCAGTTCCGTCGCATCGCAACTCGATATGACAAGCTGGCAGAAAACTACCTTGCTGCCCTGAAACTCGTGTCAACTCGCATCTGGCTACGCGGTGATGAGTCTACGTCCTAGCGTTTTGCGTGCCCTGCCCGGTTGTCATTCGCCGCGCATGGTCGCCTGGAACGTCGGCAGGTGCTTCTTCTGCGCCTCGAGCATTTTCTCGCGATAGACGCCATAGATGACGTCGGTGTCGTGCAGTGTGACGCCGGCAATTGTCGGCGAGGCAAAAACCGGCAGTTCGATGCCGCGTTTCGAAAGCGCCTCGGCGGTGCGGGCGATCAGCTCATGCGCCAGGATCATGGCAAGCACGGTCGACGAGCCGGAGACCGGCCGGCTCCAGCCCTCGACCGGCACGATGGCATCCTCGATCGGCGAGCAGGTGTCGATGACAAGGTCGGCGGCGTCGGCAAGCCGCTTGCCGGAGGAGTGCGTCGCCGGCTTGTCGAGATTGTTCTTGCTGGTCACCGCAACGACGAAGATGCCGCGTTTTTTCGCATAAAGCGCGGTGTCGATGCCGGACGAATTGCGGCCGCTGTGGCCAAAGATGATGATCGAATCGCCTTTGTTCAGCGGCTGGTGGTCGAGGAATTTCTCGGCGTATTTCTCGGTCCGCTCCAGCCACAGAAGTTCGCGCACGCCGCCGGCGCCGAGCACGTTATGCCACATGACACGCGGGTCGGTCAGCGGATTGAAGCCGACATAGCTGCCGTAGCGCGGAAACACTTCCTGGACCGGCAACACCGAGTGGCCCGAGCCGTAAAGATGAACCAACCCGCCGCTCTCGAGCGTGTCGGCAAAGCGGCTGGCCGCCTCGCCAAAGGCTTCGGCATTGGCTTTCGAGGCCTGTTCGATCAGAGCGGCGAGGCGGGGTATGTAGAGATCGGACACGTCGGTACTCCTGTTATTGTTATGTGTCGGCTTCGGTAATGGCTCAGCTTCGTGCGTTTGGCGGGGCGCGGCCGGCGCGCAGCGTCGAGCGGATTTCGTAGCGGTCGCCACGCATGACCGAGACGGTGAATTCGAATGGGCCACGCTCGTCGGTGGTGATGCGCTCGACCACGAAAGCGGGACTCCCCGCAGGCAGATCGAGCAACTCGGCATCCGCCGCCCCGACAGCGCCAACACGGTAGTTTTCGCGCGCCGCGACCGGCACGATGCCATAATGGCGTTCCAACGCTTCGTAGAGCGAGCCCTGCAACAGGCCGGCATCGAGAAAGCCGGGCACGCGCGCGGCCGAGAGTTGCGCAGTCTGAATACCGATCGGTTCGTTGTTGCCGAGCCTGAGCCGCCGGATGCGCACCACCGGGTCGCTCTCCTCGATCTCCAGCGCTCCGGCCGCAGCGGCATTGGCGGTGGTCAGGCTGCAGTCGAGCAAGCGCGAGCCGGCGACCACGCCCATATTGCCCATTTCCTGCGTGAAGCTGGTGAGTTCGCGGGTGCCGGCGACCAGCGTGGTGGAGCGCACGAAGGTGCCACGGCCATGTTCGCGCCTGAGCAGCCCGTGCTCCTCCAGATTGCGCAGCGCGTGGCGCAGCGTGATGCGGCTCACCCCGAACAGGGCGCACAGTCTGTCTTCGGCCGGAATCTGGTCGCCAGTCGCCCAATCGCCACTCTTGACGATGGCGCGAATGGCCTCTTCCACCTGATACCAGAGCGGCTCGGGCCTTCGGCGGTCGGGCAGCTGGAAGCTGACTTGGCTCATCTTATCTGCCTCCACTGTGCTCCGGCGAGACCGGCCAGCGAGGCGCCGACGAGACCGGCGCGGGAGCCGAATTCGCCGGACCGCAGCACGACATCGCGCAGATGCGGCGGCAGCTGACGCTGCAAAGCCGCAAGCAGCGGCGGTCCGACCACGTCCAGCGCATCGGCAAGCCCGCCGGAAATCAGGACCGCCTGGGTGTCAAGCAGCGCGACCGCACCCGCAAGGGCAGTGCCCAGCCGGCGCGCCGGCAGCTCCAAGGCGTCAAGGGCGGCCGTGTTGCCAGCCCGCGCGGCCTCGACAAGCCTGCCGCCATTGGCCACCCCGATCTGGCGCGCCGCGGCGTCGAACGCCCCCCCGGAAGCGAAGCGCTCCAGCCAGCCGCTGCGGTCCTCGCCTTCATCCTCGATGTCGGCGCAGGCCCAGCCGAATGAGCAGGCGCCGCCACGTGCGCCTGCAACGATGCGGTTGTTGGCCAGAACGGCGGAACCGATGCCGGTGCCGATCGCCAGCAGGATGGCATCGGACAGGCCTGTTGCAGCACCTTCGACCGCCTCGGCCAGCATGGCGATCTGCGCATCGTTGCCAATGGCAACAGGCAGACGAGGAAACAAGGTCGCGACGTCGACACCATCGAAATAGGGCAGGTTCGGAACCCAGCGGCAGATCGAGCCCTCGACAAGCCCCGGCACCGCCAGGCCAAGTGCCTCGACCGGACCGGCCTCGGCGCGCAAGGCACCGATTCGGGCGACGAAGGCATCAAGGCTTGCCGGCGCAGGCTCGCGGCTCAGCATCTCCAGCCAGCGAACATCGCCGGTATGGATTGCGGCGCGCAAATTGGTGCCGCCAAGATCGATGGCCAGAACGCGTGTCATCGAGAGCGGCTCCGATTGGCAGCCGGCGCGAACAGCCCGCTGCCGGCATGCCAGGATTGCGACGCTGCCACAAAACCCTGCGCGTAGCGCGTGCCGCGCAGGCAGCCGCGCAGCCGATAAAGTGCGCTATAATAATCGACGTAGGGGAAACTGCTCAGGCCACGTGCAAGTTCGTATTCCTGCACCGCCTCGCTCCAGGCGTCGAAGCCGTCACTGACATCGACGAGATGCTCGGCACGAAAGCCTTCGTCGTCCTCCCAGTTTTCGCCGAACAGCAGCAGTTGCGGCGTGTATGCGCCATGCTCGCGCTTCAGCGTCGGCAATGCCGCAAAAAAAATACCGGTCTGTGTCAGTCGGGCCGCGGCGCGATGGTCCTTGTGCCAGCTGCCATGCCAGTGGGTGATGACGATTTGCGGCTTCAACTCGCGCACGACATCGCAAACCTTGAGCGCCGTCTCGTCGTCGCAAGGCAGGAAGGCGTCGTGCAGCCCGAGACTGCGCATGGCAACGCCGAGCCTGGCTGCGGCCTTTGCGGCCTCCTCCTCCTTCTGGACGAAATAGTGCTCGGGGGCGAGGCTTGGATGGCCCTGCTCGCCCATGCTGAGATGCAGGAAGGTGACTTCGGCACCGCCTTGGACCGCAACCGCCGCCAGCGGACCGGCAATCACCTCGGCATCGAAGGCGTGCGCTCCCACGACCAGGATCGAGCGTGCGGCATAGACCTTGTCCTCGATCATTTCGCGCCTCCCCCGGAGCCGACGCCCTCGCGAATCTGGCGGGCCAGCAGACAGTACATGATCAGGATGGGCGCCATGGAGATGGCAAGCGAGGCGAACACCAGGCCCCAGTCCGTGCGGAACTGGCCGACAAACACGCTGATCGCCAGCGGAACAGTCTTGTAGCGGTCGTCGAAGATGAAGATCAGCGGGAAGAAGAAGTCGTTCCACACGGCGATAGCGGTGAAGATGGCGACGATCGATATGGCCGGCTTCACCATTGGCAGCACGATCTGGAACAGGATGCGCGCCTCGCCGGCCCCGTCCATGCGCGCAGCCTCGTCGAGCTCGGACGGCAGCACCCGCATGAAGTTTGCGAAGATGAAGACGGCGAAGGGAATGCGGATCGCCGAATAGACGAGGATCAGGCCGGTCAGCGAATCGAGCAGGCCAAGGTTGCGCATCAGCGTGAACAGCTCCACCGAGGCAAGCCGGATCGGCAGCATGATGCCGGACAGGAACAGGCCGAGCATGATGCCGTTCCAGCCCAGCCGATAGCGGCTCAGCGGATAGGCGGCCATTGCCGACACGATAATCGTCAGGATCACCGCGCCGGCGGTGACGATCAGGCTGTTGATGAAATTCTGGCCGAGATCGGCGCGCGTCCAGGCCGCAACGAAATTGTCGAAGGCAAAGCTTTGCGGCAGGCCGAGCCTGTTGTCGTAGATCTCCGCCGTGGTCTTGAAACAGGAGACGACGAGAATATAGAGCGGCAGCAGCACCGCTGCGGTCCACAGGACCAGCGCCGTCCAGCCGGGCAGCCGTGCGAGCTGTTGAGGGATGGCGAGCATATTCACAGTTGCACCGCGCGGCGGTCGAAGAAGCGCAACATCAAAAGCGTGCCGATGCTCAGGATCAGGAACAGCAGCGTGCCGAGCGCCAGCGCCAGGCCTATATCGGTGATACCGACCGCGCCTTCGGCGCCGAAAGCGAGCCGGTAGAAATAGGTCACCAGCGTGTCTGTGGAATAGCTCGGATTGCCCTGCACGCCTTGCATGACATAGACGATGTCGAACTGGTTGAAGGTGTTGATGAATGACAGCGTCGTCAACGTGCCGACGGCCGGCATCAGCAAAGGCAGGGCAATCGAGACCAGCATGCGGCCGCTGCCGGCGCCATCCAGCCTGGCAGCCTCGAATATCTGGGACGAAATCTGCCTGAGGCCGGCGGTGTAGATCAGCACCGGCAGGCCCATCCAGTTCCAGGCGTCGACGGCGATCAGCATCACGAGTGCCGTGTGGCTGTTGCCGAGAACCGTCAGGCTGCCTTGATGCAGGCCAAGGCCGTTGAGCATCCATTCGATGGTGCCGCCGGGCGCCAGCAGCAGCCGCCACAGGGCGCCGACGATGACCGGGCTCAGCACTGCCGGGAAGAAGAAGACCGACTGGAAGAAGGCCGCCCCTTTGGCGCGCAGGAACAGCAGCCAGGCCAACAGCAGACCAAGGCCGTTCTGAAACAGCATGATGCCGAAGAACCAGGCGACGTTGTGCCAGAGCGCTCCGTAGAGCCGCCCACCGCTCGGGAAAACGAACAGGCGGGTAAAATTCGACAGGCCGGTGAACTCCAGCATCCGCAGGCCCCTCCAGACGAAGAAGCTGCCCCACAGCGACATCAGCAGCGGATAAAGGACAAACAGCGCATAAACGGCCAGCGCCGGCACGATGAACAGCACGGCCATGCGCTGCTGGGTGCGCTGAAGGCTGCTTTTGCGGCGGCGGGTGATCATGTGCTGTTTCGCGCAGGGTGTGACGGCCTACTGCTTCGGCTTGAACCAGCTGCTGACGGCGGCCTGCATGTCCGCCGCCAGCTTCTGCGGCGTGATGTTGCCTTCGACCATGTCGATGATCTCGGACTGCAGGATCGAGGAGGCCGTCGGCGTCTGCCAGCGGAAGCCGACAAGCGTCAGATAGGGGGTGGAGTTCTTCGACATCTCCATCATCGTGGCGAGTACCGGGTCTTTGACGGTGACGTCGGTGCGGGCCGGCGGCCAGCCCAACTCGTCGGCGAAGAGCTGCGCGAACTCGGCCGAGGCCATGAAGTTGAGCACCTTGGTCGCCGCCTCCTTGTTGGCGCTTTCAGAGACCAGGCCATAGGAGCCGTCTGAAAAGGCCGATGTGTAGAGCTTGGTTGCCGGGTCATCGGCGGGGAACGGGAAGATCGAGAATTTCAGCTTCGGGTTCTGCGCCTTGAAGCTGCCGTTCTCGAACGAGCCGCCGAAGAACATGGCCGCCTTGCCGCCGATGAATTGCTGTGTCGAGGTGGTGTAATCGACCCCGGCAAAGCCGTCGGAGAAATACGGTTTCAACTCGGCATAGCGTTTCAGGGCAGCCACGTAGCGCGGATCCTCGAAGGTCGCCTTGCCGCTCATCATTTCGTCGTAGAAGCCCGGGCCATAGATGGTCGGGCCGACGACGCCGACGCCGATCTCCAGCGCCCAGGCGGAGCCGTTGGCGCCGCCGGCGGCTATTGGCGTTATCCGCGCCCCTTTCAGCTTCTCGCAGGCGGCGACGAAATCTCTGTAGGTCTTGGGGATTTCGATGCCCTGGGCGGCGAAGATGTCTTGATTGTAGAAGACACCCATCATCGGCACCGAATAGGGCACGCCATAGATCTTGCCGTCGGCGCGGCCACGAGCGCCGCCCAGCGCGCTATCGGGCATGCTCTTCAGCTCCGGCACGCTGTCGTCGAGCGCGTCGAGATAGCCACCCTCGATGAACGGCTGCAGTTCGCCGTAAGCCTTGAGCTGGGCGATATCAGGCCCGCGGCCGCCACGCAGCGCCGTGCTCAGCCGGTTCTGGTAGTCGGCGTCGGGGGTGAACTGGATGTTGACCTTAATGCCGGGAGTCTTGGCCTCGAAGGCGTCGAAGATGCGGCGCATCGCAGCCTCGTCCTCGGTGCGCCAACTCCACAGGGTCACGGTATCGTCAGCCTTTGCCGGCAGTGCGGTGAAGACCCCGGTGCAGACTGCGGCAAAGCCGCCGATCAGGCCGAGTGCGGCGCGTCGATGAATTGAAAACATACTCAGTCTCCCATTCTTGTCGATTGTCATTCCCACGGCGGTTCAAAAGCCGAGAGGCAGTCATAAGCTTTTCTCATGTCATTATAACGACATGATCTCGACCGCAAGTGCCTTGCAGTAAGTCGGGCACGGCCGGCAGGGGAGAATCAGCTCGAACTGTATCAGATAACTCTTTGTTTTTACAAGATAATCTCGCATGCTTGTGGACCGTAGTAAGAAAACGCCGCAACACCGGCAGGAGCTCTCCACGAAGATAGCGCTTGCATCGTTGCTTCACGTTGTCATAACGTTATGGACATCGCTGTGCGGCTATGCGGAGGGTCGGATGTCTTTGGCTTGGATTTCGAAACTGGCACTGGCTGCAGGGTTGTTGGCCTCGCCCACCGTTGGTTGGGCCCAATCGGTCAACATCTCCTATCTGACCCACTGGTCGCCCGAAACGGTCGCTTTGCTGGACGCCGCGGCCAAGGACTACGCCAAGAGCAATCCGGATGTGACCGTCACCGTGCGCGCCGTCCCCTTCGGCGATCTCCTGACGACACTGCGTTCCCAGGGCGGCAGCTCGGACGGGCCGACGATCGGCGGCATCTATGATTTGTGGCTGCCCGAACTGGCGCGAGACAAGCTGGTCGCGCCGGCCCCCGATGCGGTTGCCGGCGAGGTCAAGAGTGCGTGGCCGGCCGGTGTCGTCAGTGCGGCCTCTGTTGGCGCCACGCTTTACGGCATTCCAAACGAGATCGACGTCTATGCGCTGAACTACAACAAGGAGCTGTTCAAACGGGCAGGCATCACAGCCGCGCCGAAGACCTGGTCCGAATTGAAGGATGCGGCCCAGAAGCTGACCAGGAAAGATGCCGGCCAGCAAGGCTTCGGCATGATCAATTCCTGGGCGGCGGGCGTCGTCCATCCCTTCGCCTCGCTGCTGGTCTCCAATGGCGGCGAGCTGGTCAAGGACGGCAAACCGATGCTCGACAGTCCTCAAGCCGGTGAGACTTTCCAGCTTTACGAGGACCTGATCAAGTCCGGCGCCAGCGATCCGGCGATGGCCACGGCCGACGCCAACACAACCGGCCCCTTCCTAGACAATTTCGTCTCCGGCAAGACCGGCATGATCATCATGGCCAACTGGTGGGAAAGCGCATTGAAGAGCGGCATGGGCGACAAGTTCTCCAATATCGCCACCGCACCCATCCCGGTCGGTCCGAGCGGCGACAAGCCGCACTCGATCTCCTATTCATGGATGACCGTCGTCAACGCCAATGCCGGTCAGGCCGAACAAAAAGCGGCATGGGATTTCCTGGTATGGCTGAACAGTCCGAAGTCCGGCAAGAACGGCGCATCGGCAATGTCGGATATTCTGATGTCGATGGGCATCCTGCCGACGCGGACCTCCGACATCGAAGCCCACAAGGACAAGCTTGGTTCCGAGTTCCTGTCCGGCTATGTCAGCGTGCTTGCCGACGCCAAGCCCTTCCCTGTCGTCCCGGGCGGCCAGGAGTTCAGCGAATCGCTCCAGCAGACGCTCGAGGCGTTGCAGTATGGGCAGCTCTCGGCCAAGGATGCACAGGCGAACGCGCAGGCCGATGCCGTCTCGATCCTGGAGCGTGCCGCCAAATAGCGAAGGCGCTGTTTCGAGAGCCCGACGCTTTGGAAGCAGAGCGATGATCAAGACCTATCGTGCCTCGGCGGGCATCATGCTGGCGCCCGCCGTAACACTGATCGGCGTTTTCATCCTGCTGCCGATGCTGCTCACCATCTGGCTGTCATTCCAGGACTGGTCGACGCAGACGCCTTTTTCCAATGCGAGCTTCATCGGCTTCGACAATTTTCGCGAAATATTCGGGCCGACCTCGGTCGGGCGGGATTTCAAGCGAGCGCTGCTCAACACCGCCATCTACACGGCATTGTCGGTGATGCTCATCCTGCCCCTTTCGGTAGTGTTCGGCTTGATGGTCCACCAGCGCGATGTCGCAGGCGGCACGGCGCTGCGGACCGTGTTGTTTTCCACCTACATGGTGCCGATGATCGCCGTGACGCTGGTCTGGTCGAAGCTCTATTCGCCGAGCGAGGGGCCGCTCAACCAGGTGCTCGGTCTCGCCGGCATCGGCCCGCAACTCTGGTTGTCCTCGCCAAGATCGGCGTTGATCTCGATCGTCGTCCTCAATGTCTGGCAGCAGATCGGCTATTTTACGGTGCTGGCCGTTGCCGGGCTGACCCAGATCCCGGGCAGTCTTTACGAGGCGGCGACGCTTGACGGCGCCAACCGGCGCGAACAGTTCCGCTTCATCACCTTGCCGCTATTGAGCCGCACGCTCTTGTTCAGCGCCGTCATTGCCATCATCAACGCCGTGCAGGTGTTCGAGCCGGTGGCGCTGATCACCCAAGGCGGGCCGGTCGGCTCGACCAACGTGCTGACCTACCATATCCGCCGAGTCGGCATCGAGCGGGCACAAGGCGGGCTGGGCTCGGCCATGGCAGTGATGCTGATGCTGGCGCTGATCGTCATTGTGTGTGCGCTGTTTGCATTCGCCAACCGGAAGGATGACGAATGAGCGCGCCGGGCCGCTCAGCATCGAGCCGGTTGGCGCGCAAACGCCTGGCGGGCCGCGGAGCGCTGCTCGCCACGCTGATGCTGCTGGTTGCCGTGGCCTCCGCCTTCCCGCTGTTGTGGATGGTGCTCTCCAGCCTGAAAACGCCGGCCGAAACCATGCAGGTGCCGCCGGTGTGGATACCGCGCACGCCGACCCTCGAAGCGTACGAGAAAGTGTCCGGCGTCATCAATGTCGGCCGCTCGATGTGGAATTCGCTCGTGATCGCCACGATCACCACCGCCGGCATTCTGGTCACCAGCATGATGGCTGGCTACGCCTTCGCCAAGCATCACTTTCCCGGCCGCTCACTGCTGTTTTCGGTGCTGATCGCCACCATGTTCCTGCCGCCGATCGTCACGCTGATCCCGCTTTACCGTCTCGTCGGATCAATCGGCCTGAACGCCAGCCTTGCCGGTATTATCGTGCCCAATCTCGCCAATGCGTTCGGCATTTTCCTGATGCGCCAGTTCATAGCCGGCGTGCCCGACGATCTGATCGACGCAGCACGGATGGATGGGGCGTCGGAACTCCTGATCCTGTTCAAGATCGTCGCGCCGAGCGTGGCGCCGGCAATCGCGGCACTGGCGCTGTTTGCCTTCGTCTATCACTGGAATAGCTATCTCTGGCCGCTGACCGTTCTACAGGGCAATGCACACGAATATCCGATCGTCATCAGCCTTAGTCGCCTGCTCAGCTACAATCGAGGCGCTCTCAACACGGGACTGGTGATGGCTGGGGCGACGCTTGCCGTGCTCCCGCCACTGGTGCTCTTCGTCTTGCTGCAGCGGTTCTTCGTGGATTCGATCGTCGGCTCGGCGGTCAAGGGATAGCGTCGGCGGCATTGGCTATCTGTTTATCGCGAATCTGATGCGAATGCCTCACAAGTGAACGTCGGACGTACGTTGTTGTCACTTACCGAACAAACTCAACCACCTATGTCCTGGTGCATGGTCGGCCAGCTCGCCTTTCCGCGTACATCGCCTGTCAATGCCCAAATGCCACGCACCATGGCTCAGTTAGCCGGATTCGGCCGGGTTTCGACACCAAAGAGGAAGTGCGAGTGGCCATGCTGCCGCGCTCCGCGGGCCGCCTGCTGATTGCTCTCTGTCTTCTTGCGCGTCGTTCCTGGCGCCGAGCGCCTTTCGTTCTGTGACATATCCCCTGGCTTGAGAGCGCGCGCGATCTCTAGGTAGCCGGTCAATTTGTCAACCTCGACGACATAAGGCTCGAATATGGCTCCTATGTCATGGGAGTGAACGCCTTCCGGCGTCCGCCCCCAAAGCAGCTGCTTGCGGCGGTGACCGAGGCGCCGGTTACCGCATCGTATCGTCGGTAATAAAGCGACGTTGCGCTCTCTGCTTTCGCATCCGGGTATGCCGAAAGTCCGTCGGTCAAAAGTCGACCAGCGGCGTGTCCACGATCTGGTGCTCGAATAGCAACCAGAACGGCGATCCCCGGGATTCGGAGTACCAATGCTCAAAAATCGCAAGGGCCTCGCCGATATTGGTGGCGGGTTCGTCCTCGGGCAGCCTCGCGGCCTGGAACAACGAAAGCGCAACGGGGCCAAAATGCGTGATCGCTTCCGTGCGCGCCTCGCTGTCCGCATTCCAGCCGAGCCGCAAGCGCAGGACGGCCAAAGCGCTGGCCACGGCGATCTCCTCACTTTCGGCTGAGGCCACGGCGTCCGAGATCGCCTGCATGAGGTTGAGCCGCCTGAAGGCGAAAGCGCGCTCCTGTTCCAGAACCGCGATCTGATTGGCCGCTTGTCGCCTGAAGCTTGCCTCGGTTGTCCTGGCGGTCTCAGCCGTCGTTTTCAGGTCATTCAGAAAGGAAGCCGTCGGGTTCATCTTGGCTCACTAGGATGGCGGAAGAGAGTGGGAGTCGAACCCACCAGAGACCGACTCGCGGCCCCTCCCGGATTTGAAGTCCGGACGCCCCACCGGGGACGATGCTCCTCCAGAAATTTGCGCCATCGGCGGCTCACCCTCGCCTGTCAGGCGGAACAGGTCCAGCCTGCGCCTGTTCAGACGGCGCAAGTCTCCCCGCCGCAGCGTCACGCCGTGCCGATCGAGAAATTCGAGGATATGGATGGCGACCTTGCGTCCGCTGCCCACGCGATCGCGAAATTGAGCAGCGGTGAACTCGTCTGTGGGCATCGACGCAGCGAGGTCGCGCGCGATCTCGATGATCTGCGCCAACGCCTGGCGCTGGAAGAAGTGGTCATGAGCGACCTCGTGGACCTTCCCCATGCGGCCGGCAAGCTTCAGAAGCCGCCGGATTTCCGTCGCCGGCGCGGCCAGCACCTCGGCAATATCCCACACTCTCGGCGGATGGAACCGTTCGGGTCCGCCGATGAGAGGCTGGATTTGCAGCCAGAGAGTTTCATCCTTTGCCGTCAGGTGCGCCTCATGACCGGGCAGCCGCACCCAGGCGCCGTCCAAGGCAACTTCTCCAGCGTGCGAAAGGCTCCGCAGAACTGCCGTGAAAGCGGGCGCCGGCAGACGTGGATCAAGCCCAATACGCAGTCTCTCCATTCCTACGCCCGGCAAATCCGGATTGTCGGCATGGAAGGTCTCCAGGGTCGCGGCCAAGTCGCGCTTGAATCGCAACCAGCGCTCCGGCGACAGCACGAGGAGCATTTCTCCGACGGCAAAACGGACAAGCCCGAGTTGATCGATCAGGCCTTCCGTCTCGCAGTCACTAAGCGCCCTGTCGCGCGCGAAAGCCTTCAGGTCGAAATAGTGGGGCGGCGCATCAAGGAGTGCGGCGGCGGCCAGTTCGGGCGCCAATAGCGCATGGGCATCGAGTTGGACCAGCCGTTCCGGCGCGCGGCGTTTGCGGCTGGGCGCCCGCAGATCGAGAAAATGTCCGCCGCCGATGGTTCGCTGCGCGGAGGTGTCGCGCACCACGTAAACGTCGCCGGCAGCGGCCGCGATCGGACTGTCCAGCACCAATTGAACATTGGCCGTGCCGCCAGGCTCGATCGGTTCGTCTCCGAGGAGTACGATGCGTGCCCCGACCTCCGTCGCGGCATGGTGGAGCCGCACCGGAAACCATTGGCCGATCGGCTTGCGTTCACCCGGCAGAACGCGAAGGCTTGCATCGATCCGGCCCGACGGCGCGTGAAGCTTCGGATCGACAATTACGTCGCCGCGCCGGATCGCCTCCTTGAAAACCCTTTCGCCGGTCAGATTGAGCGCGCAACGGTCTCCCGACCGACCACGTTCAGTCGGCCGGTTCTGGGCGTGGATCGATCGGACCCGCGCAAGCAATCCCGACGGGCTTACGACCACGTTGTCCCCAATACCGAGAGAACCCGAAAGCACGGTGCCCGTCACGACGGTGCCCACGCCGCGCAGCGTGAACGAGCGGTCCACCGCTAATCGAAAACGGCCCGAAACTGCACGCCGGGCAAGATGCGACGCCTCCTCGAACAAGAGATACCTGAGTTCATCGATACCTTCGCCTGTAACGACCGAGACGGGAATCAGGTGGGCCTCGGCAAGCATCGTCCCGGCAAGCACCGAGCGGATATCGCTCGCCACCGCGGTGCGGCGCTCGGGACCGGCCAGATCGCATTTCGTGAGCAGGACGGCGCCGCGCTTGACACCGAGCAGATCGACGATGGCGAGATGCTCCCGGGTTTGCGGCATGACGCCGTCGTCGGCGGCCACCACGAGCAACACGAAGTCGATGCCGCTGGCGCCGGCAAGCATCGTGTGTACGAAACGCTCGTGCCCGGGAACATCGACGAAACCGATGCTATCCCCACCCGGCACCGGCAAATAGGCGAAGCCGAGATCGATGGTCATGCCGCGTGTCTTTTCCTCCTGCAAACGATCGGTGTTTATACCGGTCAGCGCATGCACCAGCGCAGTTTTGCCATGATCGACATGTCCCGCCGTGCCGACGATCATGATGCGGTCTCCGGCAACGGCGCGGCGGCGCGACGCTCGGCCTCGGCGGCATCGCCCGCGCTCAATTCGGCCCGCACCGCAGCCAGATAGCGGCGGGCAAGGGCGCTGCCGCCTGCCTCGGCACGCAGGAGCCAAACCAGCGCCTCGACCGCGTCAGCCGGCACGCCCGTACCAAGATGGCAGGCGGCGCCGAGCATTGCCTGCCCTTCGGCGTCTCCTCGCATGGCAGCACGGCGCCACCAGCGGACAGCCTCGTCCGGATCGCGCGGCACGCCGAGCGCATTGTGATAAAGCATGCCGATCCGGGTCATAGCGGATGCGATGCCCTGATCGGCCGCGGCAAGCGCCCAGCGTCGCGCCTCGCCGGCATCGGGAGCCATCACTTCGCCCTCCAGCAGCATCCAGCTCAGCATATCCTGCGCCGGTCCGTCGCCAGTTTCCGCTGCGGCCCGATAGAGCTCGGCCGCCCGGCGAAAGTCCTGCTGAACGCCTTCGCCGCGGAAATAGAGCGACGCCAGGTTCCTTTGCCCGACAGGATCTCCTGCCTCGGCGGCGAGCGCCAGCCAGCGAAAGGCCATATCCGCATCACGCTCGACGCCGAGCCCTTCGGCGAAGCAGGCACCGATATTGTTCTGAGCGCGGGCAACGCCCTGGTGAGCCAGCGGCTCCCATATGGAGAGAGCCACGGCATGATCGCCTCGCCGCGCGGCTTCGAGGGCCTCGGTCATGCGTGCGGCCACAGGCGTCTCGGCTGGGCGGCGCGCAAGGCGGTCAAGCCAGCGCATCGGTTCCTCCCAGATTTAAGCCAGCTAGATTGGCGATGAAGTTCGCCTCGTCTTCCAGGCAGCGGAAATCGAGCACGAGCGCCTGGTTTTCGATGCGCCCGATCACGGGGACGCCCAGCCCACGCAGCGCAGCCGCAAGCGCTTCGAGCGCCCGGCCGCTCCCTGAGCGCGGCTTGAGAGCAAGCCCGGCGCTTGGCACAGTTTCGAGCGGCAGCGCGCCGGATCCGACTTGGCTCCGGCACTCCACCGTGTCGACCGCAAAGGCTTCGCCCACGGCGTCAGCAACCAGGGGAGCAAGGCGCTTTGCCTGCGCTGCAATCTCCCTCACCGGGCGCGCCAGCAGCCTTAGCGTCGGCAGGCGCTCGGCCAGGCGGTCGGGGTCGCGGTAGAGCTTCAACGTCGCCTCGAGCGCGGCCAGACGAAGCTTGTCGACCCTGAGCGCCCGCTTCATCGGGTTGCGGCTGATCGCTGCGAGCAGGTCCCTGCGGCCGACGATGAAACCCGCCTGCGGACCGCCGAGCAGCTTGTCGCCGGAGAATGTGACGAGATCGGCGCCGTCGGCGACCGCCTCGCGCACGGTCGGCTCGCGCCCAAGGCCGTAGCGGGCTAGATCGACCAGCGTGCCCGAACCGAGATCATGGACCAGCGGTACCCCATGCGCCTTTGCGATTGAAGCGAGCTCGGGTGCCCGGATCTCGGCCGTGAATCCTTCGACCCGGTAGTTCGATGTGTGCACCTTGAGGATGAGCCCGGTCTCCGGGCCGATCGCCGCGACATAGTCTTTGCGATGCGTGCGGTTGGTGGTGCCGACCTCGACAAGCCTGGCGCCGGCGCGCGTCATGATCTCGGGCATCCGGAAAGAGCCGCCGATCTCGATCAACTCGCCTCGCGAAACGATCGCTTCGCGACCGAGCGCCAGCGTGTTGAGGACGAGAAGCACGGCAGCCGCGTTGTTGTTGACGACGGTTGCATCCTCGGCTCCGGTCAGCTCGCAAACGAGCGATCGAAGATGATCGTCCCGTTCGCCGCGCTCGCCTTTCTCGACATCGAATTCGAGAGCCACCGGTTCGCGCATCGCCAGCCCAATAGCCTCGACCGCCTCTTTCGCGAGGAGGGCTCGTCCGAGATTGGTATGCAGCACCGTTCCGGTCAGGTTGAAAACGGGGCGCAGGGAAGAGCGTTCGCCGCCCCTGAGCTGCACGAGCGCGTCGCCGGCAAGATCGTTTGCCTCCGGCACGACGGCTGCAGCATTGCGGGAGGCCATTCGTGCATCGGCGACGGCTCGGCGAATGGCCTCCGTCGCGGCCTGCCGTCCGAAGCGCTCGATTGCGGCCGCCGCCAGCGGGGTCCTCAGCACTTGGTCGACCGACGGAAGATTGCGCAAAGGGTTTGCGGATGAAGCGGTCATCGTATCCTCAATAGCCAACAAGGAACGGATTGAACGATCCGCGGCGATGGCCACCCTCGCGGACGAGCAGGTCGAGGCCGAGCGTCGCCACGTCGTCGGCGACCGGATCGAGAGCCGGATCCTTGTGCTGGTACAGGATCTTTACATAGCAGCCGCATGCATCGCAGGTCTCGGCCTTGACCGTGCCAGGGCCTCCCTCGATTTCCTGATAGCCTATCCCCTTGGTCGAGCCGCACAGCGTACATTTGACACGGACGTGGTTCCACAATGTTCCACACAGCGCGCAGACGCAGAACCGCGCCCCGTGTGCGCCGTGCCAACCGACGATGATCGAGGATACGGGCGGCCCACCGCAGGCCGGACAGGCGCCGTCGGCAACCGGAACCAGCTTCGAGCTGTCGAGACATGCCGCGAGGCGGGCAAAGTGAACCTGCAGCGCGGCCGCGACATAGACATGCTCGGCAAGCGCGTTCATTGGGATCGCATCGGTGAGCACATTGCGCACCATAGAGTCGACCCCGGACGCATCGATATTCGCCAGCCTGTCCAAGGCGGCTGCGGCCGCCTTGGGTTTTTCGATCGTGGCTGCCACTTCGAACAGGCGGCCGAGCGTCATTCCAAGGGCGGCATCCGAAGTGGATTGGTTGCGATCGAGCGGCGGCATACCGAAGGTTCGTGCGCGCTCGCGCGCCTCCGCGGTCGGCAATTCGATCTCCGGCAAGCCGTCCTGGATGCGGTGCTGCGCATCCGTCAGTGCAGAGAGGAAGCGGAGATAGGGGCCGAGCTGGTGGTCATCCGCCAACACATCCAATCGCTCGGAGCGGCGAATGAACAAGGTCCGCGGATCAGGCAGGCGCGCAAAGGGTGGGGCCGAGACCTCGCCGATTACAGTCGGGTCAGGGCGTGACGGATCTTGTTGCTTTGGCATTTCAACCTCACGAACCTCACGGGCCACGTGGTCGGCTTGATACTGCTCCAGAGCAATTCCACGAAAAGTGTATAACGGTTTTCCGTCCGGAATTGCGTAAAAACAAATACCCGCTCATTCGGCGGGATTCGATCCCGAACGTCCGTCCGGTTTGCCTGCGATCAGTTCACGCAGCCATTTGCGATGATGCCGCCAAGCCCAGCCGCCGGTCACCCGTCCGCGCGTCATGGCGGGAATGGTGCCGCGTACCCAGATGGCCGAATAGAAATGGATAATCCAGACGCCGATGATCGCCACGGCAGCGATCGAATGAACAAGCAGCGCCACCCGCTGCTGACCGATCGTGGTGTAAGCGGCGAAATATTGTTGCCAGATGACGATGCCGCTCGAAATCAGGATGACGATAAGGATCGACATTGACCAGAAGACGAGCTTCTGGCCGGCATTGTACTTGCCGACTTCGGGGACGTTGTCCTCGTGATTGGACAATACGTCACGGAAACGGGCGAGCCACGTTCCGTCCTCGGGCCTCCACAAATTGGCCTTCCAGAACCGAAGGAAAAGCCCAAGGAAGCTGAAGAAGAGCAAGACGCCGATCCATGGATGAATGAAGCGCGTGAACTGGCCGCCGCCAAACAGCCCCGACAGGAAGAACAGGCTCGGGTGAAACATGGCAAGGCCGGACAAGGCGAGCAGGATCAGGCTGGCCGCCGTGATCCAATGGTTGATCCGCGCGCTCACCGTGTAGCGGTCCACGATGACTGGCTTGCCGGGATGTACCTGCTCGTTCGGCTTCACGTCATATGCGGCCATCGTTGTCGCCTTCCGTCAGCTCTTCGGCATGCTCCTCATCCGTCTCGGAGACCCTGTTCGGTCCCATGACCAGATGGTGAAGCAGGCCGACGCCGGCCGCCACGCCGAGAATGGTGAGGCCGGCATATTTGGTCACGCCCTTCCACGCCTCCACGAGCGGACTGATCTTCGGCTCCTTCGGCAGACCCGAATAGAGCTCCGGCTGGTCGGCATGGTGCAGCACATACATCACATGCGTCCCTCCGACGCCGGGCGGATCGTAGAGGCCGGCATTCGAATAGCCGCGCGATTTCAGGTCCTTGATGCGGCCGTCGGCGTGCTGTTTCATCTCGTCTTTTGTGCCGAACACGATCGCCTGGGTCGGGCAGGCCTTGGCGCAGGCTGGTCCCTGGCCGACAGCCACGCGGTCGGAGCAGAGCGTGCATTTGTAGGCCGTGTGATCGACTTTGGAGATGCGCGGAATGTTGAACGGGCAACCCTTGATGCAATAGCCGCAGCCAATGCAGTTCTCATGGACGAAATCGACGATGCCGTTCGAATACTGCACTATGGCGCCTGGTGCCGGACAAGCCTTGAGGCAGCCCGGGTCAGCGCAGTGCATACAGCCATCCTTGCGGATCAGCCATTCGAGTTCGTTCGTCTCGGGATTGTCCCATTCGCTGTAGCGCATCAGCGTGAACATGTCCGGCGTCAGATCGGCAGGATTCTCATAGACGCCGGCATTGAAGCCGATCTCCGGATGCGTGTCGTTCCACTCGATGCAGGCCGTCTGGCATGCCTTGCAGCCGATGCATTTCGAAACATCGATGAGCTTGGCGACTTCTGTCAATCGCTGCTCGGGCGCGGGGACCGTCGAGGCAGAGCGGCGGATGAGGTCCTTGCCGGAAAAACGCGGTGCGGTATCCGTCGTCGAAGGATTTGGAAGTGGAGGAAACATCGCTTACTCCTCCTACGCTACCGGCCCGGCGATGGGCTCGATGTTGACAAGGAACGCCTTGTATTCCGGCGTCTCGATGTTAGCGTCGCCGACAAAGGGGGTGAGCATGTTCGGGCCAAAGCCTTTCTTCGCCGCTCCCGTGAAGCCCCAGTGCAGCGGTATTCCGACGATGTGGACGGTCTTGCCATCGCAGGTGAGCGGCCTGATCCGCTTGGTCACCATGGCCTTCGCCACAACGGAACCGCGCTTCGACCAGACGCGCACCCAGCCGCCTTTGGTGATGCCCTTTTCGGCCGCAAGCTGTTCCGAAATTTCCACGAAAAACTCCGGCTGCATCACCGCATTGGTGATGACGTGCTTGGTCCAGAAGTGGAAATGCTCCGTCAGTCGGTAGGAGGTCGCCGCGTAGGGGAACTCCTGCGAAGCCGATTCGGCGAACTGGGCCATATCGCCTTCGAACACCCGCGCTGCGGGGTTGCCGCGGACTTTGGGAGCTATCGGGTTCGCGATGGGCGACTCGAATGGCTCGTAATGCGCCGGGAATGGTCCGTCGCGCATCATGCCCCGGGTAAAGAGGCGCGAGACGCCTTCCGGATTCATGATGAACGGGCCTACTTGATCGGGCTTTGCCGTTGGCAAGATGTCGGGGACATCGTAGCCCGACCATTTCGTGCCGTCCCATTCAATCACCTTGCGGCTTGGATCCCAAGCCTTTCCGGTGAGGTCAGCCGACGCCCTGTTGTAGAGAATGCGGCGGTTGGCAGGCCATGAGAACGCCCATTTGGAATAGGCGCCGGTTTCGTCAGGATCGGTGGTGTCCCGCCTGGCCATGTTGTTGCCGTTTTCGTTGAAGCAGCCGGAATAGATCCAGCAGCCGCAGGAGGTGGAGCCGTCGTCGCGCAGCGCGGCGAAGCCCGGCAAGAGCTTTCCGGCCTCGGCCAGCACCTTTGTCGGGTCGGCCGTGTCGGTTACCCTGGCGAGCGCCCTACCATTGATCTCCTGGGCAAGCTCCTCGGCCGTCGGATCGCCGGGATCGGCATAAGGCCAGTTGAGCTTGACGATCGGCTCGGCGAAGGCGCCACCTTCCTTGGTGTAGAGCTCCTTCAGGCGCAGATAGAGCTGCGCCATAATCCAGGTATCGCGTTTGGCCTCGCCGGGGGGCGTGCCGCCGGCCCAATGCCACTGCAGCCAGCGCCCCGAATTGACCAGCGAGCCGTCGTCCTCGGCGAAGCAGGTGGAGGGAAGCTGGTAGACTTCCGTCTGAATCTGCGACGGATCGACATCGTTGTACGGCCCGTGGTTCTCCCAGAACCGGCCCGTCTCCGTGTCCAACGGATCCATGATGACGAGGTATTTGAGCTTCGAGAGGGACTCGATCACCTTCTTCTTGTTCGGAGCTGCCTGTAGCGGGTTGAAGCCCTGGCAGAAATAGCCGTTCATCTTGCCCTGGTGCATCAGCTCGAACGCCCGCAGCAGATCGTAGCCCGGCAGGTCGAGCTTCGGCAGGTAGTCATAGGCGAAGCCGTTCTCCGGCGTTGCCGCATTGCCCCACATTGACTTTTGGAAGCTTACGAAGAACTTCCTGTAGTTCTGCCAGTAGCTCATCTGGTTCGGCCGGAGCGGCTTGAAGCCTCGGGTCGACATGTAGGCTGCCAGATCGACCTCCTTCTCGGTCGGCAGCGTCAGATAACCGGGCAGCAGGTTCGACATCAGCCCGAGGTCGGTCAGCCCCTGGATGTTGGAGTGACCGCGAAGCGCGTTCATGCCGCCGCCGCGTATACCGATATTGCCCAGAACAAGCTGCAGCATCGCCATGGCGCGGATGTTCTGCGAGCCCTTCGAGTGCTGGGTCCAGCCGAGCGCGTACATCGAGGTCATCGCCTTGGTCGGAGACGATGTCTCGGCGACCATCGCGGCCACCTTCAGGAACCGGTCCTTCGGCGTGCCGCAGATGCGCTCGACCATCTCCGGCGTGTAGACCGCGACATGCTTCTTGAGAAGATTCCAGACGCAGCGGGGATTGGCCAATGTCGCGTCGACAACGGCAAAGCCGGCCGTGCCTATGTCATAGTCCCAACTGGACTTGTCATAGTCTCGCTTCGCCTCGTTATAGCCGGAGAAGAGGCCGTCCTGATAGGTGAAGCCCTCCTTGACGACATACGTCGCGTTGGTGAAGGCCTTCAGATAGTCCCATTGCACCTTGTCGTTCTGGATGCAGTAGTTGATCAGCCCGAGCAGGAAGGCGATGTCCGTTCCCTGGCGGATCGGCGCGTAAAGATCCGACACCGAAGCCGAGCGCGTAAAGCGCGGGTCGATGACGATGAGCTTGGCGCCGCGGTTGGCCTTCGCCTCTGTGACCCATTTGAAGCCGCAAGGATGCGCTTCCGCGGCATTGCCGCCCATGATGACGACGAGATCCGTGTTCTTGATGTCGGTCCAGGAATTGGTCATTGCGCCGCGGCCGAATGTTGGGGCGAGACTCGCCACCGTCGGGCCGTGTCAGACACGTGCCTGGTTGTCGAACACCAGCATGCCCGCGCTGCGGACCACCTTGTAGGTCGCGAACGCGGTTTCATTGGTCGAAGCCGAGGCGGCGAGGAAGCCGGTGGTGATCCACCGGTTGACCGTCACGCCGTCATTGTTCGTCGCAACGAAGTTCTTGTCGCGATCGTCCTTCATCAGACGGGCGATGCGGCCGAGTGCGTCTTCCCAGCTTATCGGCTCGAACTTGTCCGAGCCCGGTTTGCGGATCATCGGATGTTGCAGACGGGTCGGCGACTTGACAAATCCGAGCAGGGCCGACCCTTTGGGGCACAAGGTGCCGCGATTGGTCGGATGATCAGTGTCACCCTCGATATGGGTGATCTCGGCCGGCTCGCCCTTTCTGAGATCGCCCTTCGAATACAAGATTATGCCGCAAGCCACCGAGCAGTATGGACAGGTGTTGCGTGTTTCGGTGGTGTTCGCGAGCTTGAAGGGCCGTATAGCGGCCGCGTGGGCGGCCTCGCTATCGCCGAAGCCGAGGGCTCCAAGCGTAGTGCCGGCGAGACCCGCGCCTGCTGTTTGCAGGAACGCGCGTCGAGAAAGATCGATGTTCATGGGTTCCTCCCGAAGCCGATGCCCCACAAGGCAACTCGAACCAACGGTCAATCCGACTAACTAGTCTCGGACCAAATAAAATCAATGCCAAAGAACGAGGTGCGTACGGTGCAGCAAAAGTGCCCCTCCGAACCGCCTTCCTGCAACAGGCGTGTGCCCGCAAATCGGCTTTGTGTATTATTGTTGAATATTCTTGTCATCTTTTCGTAACCGCGACTGCGATTGACGAAAACGAACGCATTACCATACAGTAAAGCGTGGTGGTGAAACAGCTCCCGCGGGTCGGGGCGCCTTTCGATCGATACCCAATGACGGCGATGCCTCGCACGCCGGATACGGTGCTTGCCTTTCCTAACTTAATGAAATCCGCTGAGAGCAAGCGTGCTCCAAACGCGCCGTGCGTTGGCGCGATCGTATTTTCCATTCCGGTTGACCTTGATCCCTACTAAAGCGTGCCAGCAGAGGAGGCTCGACGACTATGGCAATCGCCCTCTCGCCCGAAAAAACCGATGCGCCCGTTGTGCGCCTGACCAGCCTCGCCCATGGCGGCGGTTGCGGCTGTAAGCTGGCACCGTCAGTGCTGCAGCAGCTTCTCGCTAATCCGGCGGCTGCCAGTCCCTATCATCAGCTTCTCGTCGGCACGGAGACCGGCGACGATGCGGCAGTCTGGCAACTCGACGGCGCGACTTGCGTCATCGCGACCACCGACTTCTTCATGCCTATGGTAGATAACCCCTACGATTTCGGCCGGATTGCCGCAACCAACGCCCTGTCCGATATCTATGCGATGGGTGGCCGGCCGATCATGGCGCTGGCGATCCTCGGGATGCCTCTCGACAAGATCCCGATGCTCATGGTCCGCGAAATCCTGAAAGGTGGCGAAGCTGTCTGCGCCGACGCCGGAATCCCGGTTGCAGGTGGCCACTCGATCGACTCGCCGGAGCCGATTTATGGCCTCGCAGTCATCGGCACATGCCGACCCGGAGATATCCGACGCAATTCTGACACCAGGCCGGGTGACGCCTTGATCCTGACGAAAGGGCTCGGCGTCGGCATCTACTCCGCCGCCATCAAGAAGCAGGCGCTTTCCGAGAGCGGCTATCGCGAAATGATCGCCTCCACCACCCTTCTCAACCGGATCGGATCGGAGCTGGCGCAGGACGCGAGCGTCCACGCCGTCACCGACGTGACCGGATTTGGCTTGCTCGGACATGCCCTCGAGATGGCACGCGGTTCCGGGTGCACGCTGATAATTTGCAGCCACGACGTGCCGCTCTTTTCCGAAGCTGCCTCGCTCGCGGTCGACGGCCACGTCACCGGCGCATCGCGGCGCAACTGGGCGAGCTATGGCGACGCGGTAAGCTTACCTCCCGGCATGCCCGAGTGGCGACGCCATCTTCTCACGGATCCACAGACTTCGGGCGGGTTGCTGGTTGCTTGCGAGACCGACCGCGCAGCGGCGCTCGTCGAGAGGATCGTCGCGGAAGGTTATCCTTTGGCTCGCATCATCGGCCATGCCAGACCCGGCGCGCCGACAATAGTAGTAGAGGCCTGAACGGCCGCTCCGCTTCCCCGCCAGATGACGGGGCGCGCCCTCCAGTCCGCGGCACTCCACCTCCTGCCACCACTGGATCGGCAGGCAAAGACGCCGCCTGCCCTGTCCACGCTGGATTGGCGGCGAACGCTGCGACTGCTTTGGTGACCGGATGATTCGAGCGAGCCTGAGTTCGCCAGATCATGACTGGGCGCCAGGCACGAGCTTGAAACATCAGCTCCTCTATCCGGAGCATCTCGTTCCATTTGGCCATGCGTTCGGAACGCGTGATCGAACCAATTTTTCCCGCCAAGTATCGCAGCGCTTGCCCCGATTGTGCTGGCTAGACCGGCGTTTGCCGCCATGGCGACCGGCAACTTGACCGTGCGCAACATGATCCAAGCTGAAGGCAAAGTTCAGACTGTCAGCGATCTGGATTTCGGCACGAGGGGTGTCGTCAATATCGATCAGTCCAACACCGTTGGCGTGCAATGCACGACGTGCAAACTTGTAACGTCGGCGTGAGTGCCGGCGACAGCGCCGGCGCTACTATCGCGGTTCGCAAATTGACTGGCCCGCGTCCGCAAGTGGTACGACAGCCTTGACGCGTTCCGCCGCGGCAGCGACAAGCACGCCGCGCCCGGGCCGCATCTCCTTGTCCCCGCCGCGGCGAACCTACAGCCCGCCGTCGCGGTGTACCTGTGCCCGCCGGGCGAGCCGGGCTACCATCCGTTCGCCCTGTGCGTCCTGCACCTCGAGGACGGACGGGTCGCGGAGGCCGTCGACTTCCAGGTGCCGATGAGATTTCTGCTCCCGCGCGGTTTCAACAAGGACGAGGTCGAACATAGGAAGATCGGATGAAGGTCGCGACTGAGCAGGAGTGGCAGGCCGCCCGCAAGGAGCTGCTGGCGGCCGAGCAGGAGCTGGCGGCGCACGAACAGCGCGTCACCAAGCAGCGGCGTGAGTTGCCCTGGGTTCCGGTCGAGAAGCACTACGCCTTCGCCACCGACGACGGGCTCAAATCCTTGCCGGAGCTGTTTGATGGCCGCTCGCAGCTCCTCATCTATCACCTGATGTTCGGGGAAGACTGGAAGATGGCGTGCCCGGGCTGCACCTCGGTCGGCGATGGGCTGGGCGGCATGATCACGCACGTTAACGACCGCGACGTGACGCTCATCGCGATGTCGCTGGCGCCGCTGGAGAAGCTGATGGCAACTAAGGCACAGCGCGGGTGGACGATACCCTACGTGTCGGCCTGCGGCGACGACTTCCTGTTCGACTACGGCTTCGCATTCCGCCGGGAGGAGATGTCCGGAATCGCCCGCGACGAGTTCGACATGGGGCAGCTGCTCCGCGAGGCGCCGCAATGGCTGCAGGATTACCGGGACGACGTCGGTGCGCCGGACCTCCAGTCGGCCGTGTCGGTGAGCGCAGGGTGGAGCGTCTTCGCGATGGAGGACGGAGCGGTCTACAACACCTACCGCCGCTATCCGCCGCTGGTGGGGCCGCCCTACGCGCCGTTGCTCGAGTTCGTGCCAAAGCCGTGACATCCGCAACTTCGGTGCGCACGCCCGCCTGATCGATGCGGTCATGTAATCCCCATAGGACGGAGCTGCTGCCTGATTTGCTTCTAACATCACACTTGCATAATAACACTAACGAGGTTAGCGTGCAGATCAATGTTAGAACGTGACCGGATCAGCACTGAAGGAGCGTTCGCTGAGACGCTTGAGCGCTATCTCGGAGATACGCTTCATGACCACGTTCGGGTTCAGGAATCTACAGCCCCACAAAACCTTCCTTCATTCCTCGATCGGGCCTACCATTTCTACGAAGCGCGGATAGCGGGAAGACGGTGCGTCTTCCTTGCCGCCCTGGACAGTGCCGCTACCCCTTCCGACATTACCAAGCACGTCGGTTTGGTCCGCAACTCGATTGACGCAATCGTCATATTCGCTGCTCCATCACTGAGCGCACACAACCGCGCACGCCTGATCGGTCAACGCGTCCCGTTCGTCGTTCCCGGGAACCAGCTCTACATCCCTGACCTCGCCATGGATTTGCGTGAGCATTTTCGGGCCCCCAGACAGCGGCATGACGACGGTCTATCACCGGCGGCGCAAGCTGTGTTGTTCGACCATCTCTTGCGGCACGCCGACAAGGCGATGATCCCGTCGCTCATTGCCGCGCGACTGCGCTACTCGGCAATGTCGATCGGTCGTGCTTTCGACGATCTGGCTGCATCGGGCCTCGCACACACCGAAAAGCACGGCAAGGAAAGACACATCCGATTCAAGGCGGAAGGACGCCAGCTGTTCGAGGCAGCGCGCGATCTCCTCCGCAGCCCGGTACGCGCGGTGAAATTCGTCCGAGGCGATCACTCCCAGGCACCGCTCAAGCAGGGGGGCGAATGGGCGCTTGCCGCGCTGACCGATTTGTCCCGGCCGTCGATAATTACCTACGCCGTCGCCGCCGGCAACTGGAAAGCCATCGCGCAAGCCTCCGGCTTTGTTGAAACCTCCCGCGATCAAGCCGAACTCGTCATCGAAACATGGTCGTACGACCCTGCCGCCTTGTCTGATACCGACACCGTGGACCCGCTGTCACTTTATGCGCAGTTCAGGGACCACCGTGACGAGCGTGTCTCCATGGCGGCAGAACATCTGTTGGAGAACATCGCATGGTAGCCGGCATCGAGAAGTTCCGGGAGCATTTCGCCCAACATGAGGATCACTACGCGATCATCGGCGGGGCCGCGTGCGACCTGCTCTTCGATGCGGCCGGTCTTCCGTTCAGAGCGACCAAAGACATCGACATGGTGCTCTGTGTCGAGGTGGTCGATCCCGCATTCGGCGCGGCTTTCAAGGCGTTTCTTGATGCAGGCGTCTATCAGGCGCGGGAGCGCAGCGATGGCAAGAAGGAATTCTATCGCTTCCACAAGCCGGAAGACCAAAGCTTCCCGTTCATGATCGAACTCTTTTCGCGCAAGCCGGGGGCTCTCGAGCTTCCGGAGGACGCAGCGCTCACACCCATCCCCGTCGAAGAGGACATCGTCAGTCTCTCGGCGATCCTCCTCGACGAGGGCTACTACGAGGCGCTGCAGGCCGCGAAACGCAAGGTGGATGGCGTCACGGTCATAGACGAAACACTGCTCATTCCGTTCAAGTCCCGCGCCTTTCTCGATCTGACCAAACGCGCAGAGGCAGGCGAGAAGATCGATGGCAAGAACATCAAGAAACATCGCAACGATGTCTTCCGCCTGGTCCAGTTGCTGCGCAGAGACGCCTCAATCAAGCTGGCCGACCCGATCCGCGAGGATCTGCGAAAATTCCTCGAACTTGCTCAAGCCGACGATACTCTGGACCCCAAGGCGTTCGATGTGCCGCTCTCTCGCGACGAGACCATCGGTCTTCTTCGTTCGGTCTACGATTTGAATTAGACTAACCTCCGCTCTCGACCGCGATTCCCGAAAGGCGGCGCTAGACGGGTTCCTTGGCGAAACTTCTCGTGAGCCGATGACGAGATATGGCAGAGACGTGCTGCGCAGCTTGGTGCTGCCTCTTCGGACATCGCCTGCCAAGTGAGGTTTGACATGCACGAGGTCGAGGAATTCGTCGATGACCGTCAGAACTCGTGGTGCATCCTTGCGCGCGGCCGCTTGCGGGCCTCGACACAAACGAGGATCATGTCCCGTCGAAAAGCCTGCTCATCAAACCCCGCCCGCACCATCTGCCGATCGTGAAGATCTGCAGGGAGTGCAACACGACCTTGTCGGCTGTTGTCGTGAAAGTCAGGAAGTGGCGCGACCGAGCCGGTCGGCGCATGGGCTGGGAATATACCGCGATCGAGCGTTCTAGGTATCAATTGGGTGGGAAGCAGACTTACCGAAGCGCAACCGTATGAACGCGGATGTCGTGCTCCCGGGCGATGGCGCTGATGTCCTCGATCGGCTGGATCGTGCCGACCTCGTTGTTGGCGTGCATGACGCTTATCAGGACGATGCGCGGGGTGATGGCACGGCGCACGGCTTCGGGATCGACCCGACCCGTCGAGCCGACGGGCAGATATGTCACCGTCGCGCCAAGCCGCTCGAGAAACCGACAGGAGGCGAGAACGGCGGGATGCTCGACGGCGGTGGTGATGATGTGCTCGCGCTTGTGCTTGAGCGCGAAGAACGTGCCCTTGATGGCAAGGTTATTGGCCTCGCTGCCGCCGCTTGTGAACACGATCTCGTCGGGCGCCGCGCCGAGCAGCGTGGCGACCTGGCCGCGGGCGCGCTCCAGTGCGGCCTTTGCCGGCGTGCTCGCCCAATGGCCGCTGGACGGATTGCCAAAGGCTTCGTCGAGGAAGGGTTGCATTGCCGTTGCCACCGCCGGATCGATCGGCGTGCTGGCGTTGTAGTCGAGATAGATCTGAGCCATCGGATCAGAACACCAGTACTTTGTCGGCGGCGATGGTGGCGGCCGCGAGTTCATTCATTGTACTGCGCCTTGCACCAGCCATGAGATCGGCTTCAGTCAGGCCGCGCGCGTTCATGCAAGTGCCACACAGCAAGATCTGTCCCTTGCCGGCAATTGCCCCCTTCAGCATGCACTCGACATTGTAGTAGCCGTCGGCAGTCTTCTGACCCGCCTTTGCGGCCACCACGGCGTCGGCCATCAGGAACACTGTGACTCCGGTTCCGCGCTCGTTCTTGATGAGAGCAAGAGCCAGGCGCAGGCCGTTGTAACACCGCTCGGTGCCATAGGGCGGGTCATTCAGGATGAACAGGATCTGCACAGGTGTCCCTTTCTTCGGTTCTTCGAATGCGCCTCCATCAAAAGGCGACTTCCGCAACCATCAGCCGTGCGACGAGCCCGCCCTATTCGCCGAGAACGCGGCGCCGCTCCTCGAACTCTATTTGTCGATCTCGCCGCGCGCAAAGCGCTCTTTGAGAATGTCGAGCGGCGTGCGGCCCGGCAGCGTGTGATGCGGTGGCGCCGTTGTCTTCACGGGCCGCCGACCCGGCGGACGAGAGGGACCCGGCCGCGATCAGCACAGCGAGAAAGAGGATCATGAACAGCGGCCCGAAAATCATGGGCCAGCCTCCACCCCACCCCATCATATGAGGCCCGCGTGCGTATCGTTCGGCGTCCGAAGGTGCCTGAGCCCACAGAGCATTTGGCGCGAGGACCGCGCCCGCAGCGACGAATATCGGAACCAGAACCTTCTTCATGGATCAGCATTGGATGGGCGGCGCGGCCGCGAAGCTCGCCCGCGCCCGTCGTGCGGCTACTCCCGCATGAAGGTCTGAACCTCCTCGGGCGTCACTTTGCCGTCCTTGTCTGCGTCGACCTTCTCGAAGATTCGCTTTTGGATGGTCGTAATCTCCTCGAAGGAAAGCCCGCCGTCGCCGTTCGTGTCGGCAATGGCGAACATGATCTTCATCATGTGCCCGTGCATGCGCATCATTGGCATGCCTCCCATCATCCCTTGACCCATCATGCCTTGGCCCATCATTCCAGGAGGCATCATGCCGGGCTGAGCGGGCTGTGCTCCTTGGTCCTGTCCCGCCGCATCTCCAGGCTCAGCAGGTGGGGTGGCCTGTGCAGTCCTCGAATCGGGGTGGTGCGGGTCGACGGCGGTTGTTTGCCCGGCGTCTGCGGCCGTCATGCCGGTGGCGATGGTGGCAGCTAACGCAGTCGCGCGTGATAGTGCAGTCAACGTCATGGGAACCTCCTTCTTGTGCAGAGCTCTGCGGAACCCGTTCCAACCCGCTTGCGGCTGCGGCTTCCAAACGCAAAAACCGGCAAGTCGCGGTCGCGATTTGAACCGCAGTCTAGGTCAAAAGCAGCGCGGCGAATTTGTGCCGGATCAACTGCTCGGCCAGTCGGACTTCGATCTGCCATCATCGTCATGTTGCTCGCCTCGAAGACGGATGCGGCTCCGTAGGCGTGCGCGAAAGATCAGGTTCGCGCATCACGAGGGCCACGACCAACCCGGAGAGAAACGTCAGGGCGGCGATAGAAGCGATTGCGTACGAGAGCCCGAAAAAGTCAGCAATAAGGCCCGCCGACAGCGCCCCGATCGCGTAGCCGAGATCCCGCCAGAACCGATAGACGCTGAGCGAGCGGGCGCGCCAGGTTGGATGCGAGGCGTCAGAGACGGCCGCAATCAGGCTCGGGTAGACCATGGCCGTCCCCAGTCCGAGTAACAGGCTGCCCAGGAGCCACCACTCGAACTGGCGTGTTGCGGCCGTGAGGAACAGGCCCGCGGCTTGCACCCACATGCCGGCGACGATCAGGCCCTTGCGGCCCCAACGGTCGCTCAAGGGGCCGGTTGCGATCTGCAAGATGCCCCACGTCGCGGGATAGATCGCCTTCAAAATGCCGATGCGCTCGACGCCGAGGCCGAAGGAGGCGAAGAACAGCGGGAAGATACCCCAGCTCATGCCGTCATTAAGGTTGTTGACGAGGCCGGCCTGCGAGGCGGCGAAGAGATTACGGTCCTTGAACGACGTGAGCGCGAAGACTTCCCGGAAACGGATCGGCGCAGCCTTCTGCGTGTGCGAGGAGGCCTCCAGCCGGACATGGTCTCGCGTATCGCGCACCAGCAGGATCGACAACGCGGCTCCCAGCATTGCATAGCCGATGCCGAAATAGATCGGCGCCGGGCGCAAGCCATATCGCGAGGCGACATAGCCAGTCAGAAACGCGGTCACGCCGACGGCGAGATAGCCGGCGAACTCATTGAGGCCGACGGCCAAGCCGCGCGACTTCGGTCCGACGAGATCGACCTTCATGATCACCGTCATCGACCAGGCAAGCCCCTGGTTGATGCCGAGAAGCGCGTTGGCGGCGATGACCCATTCCCAGTTCGGCGCCCAGATAATCATGAAGGGAACCGGCAGGCCAACAAGCCAGCCGAGGACGAGAACGCGCTTGCGGCCCCAGATATCGGCGAGTTGCCCGGAGACGAGATTGGCAAAGGCCTTCACCAGGCCGAAGCTGATGATGAAGGAGACGACGAGCGTCGTCGAGGTGATGTGGAACTCCTCGGCGCCGATGAGCGGCACAACGGTGCGCTCGATCCCGACCATGCCGCCGACGAAGGCGTTGATCAGGATGAGCAGCGCGAACTGCGGCCAGTTCTCTCTAAGGCCCAGCCTGACTGCCGAGCTCGCCGACCGAGAATCCGATTTTGCCACTCTCATCGGTCAGGCCGCGGCAGCCGTGTGGCTGGAATTGGCGGTCCTGATCTGCGCGGCCTGCGGCGGGGCCGGCGGAATCTCGGCGAGCATGAAGCAGATGAACTCGGCCTCGTCCTCGATTCCGAAGGCCTCGTTATGGCGCTTCTCGAAGCCGATGGTGGACCAGGGCTTGCCGCTCAAACGCCGGCCGCAGACCGAGCCGGCATAGGCCCCGGAAAGGACTTCGACATGGTCGGGAAGAGCCTTGAGGCGGCCGGCGCTCCGGAAGAGGTCTTTGGCACCTTCTTCGGAGCTGACCGCTAGCTCGGTGCGGCCGAGATCGCCGACCATCAGAGTGTGGCCGGTCAACACAAACCAGGGCTCGGCGGCCCGCGTGCGGTCGCTCACGAGCAGGCAGATGTGCTCAGGCGTGTGCCCGGGCGTATGCATGACCGTCGCGCTCACGTTGCCGAGCGGGAGGACGTCGCCGTCGCGTACTCCTCTGAACGGGAACGAGACGTCCGCCTCGGTCGACAGCACGTACTCCGCACCGGTAGCCTCGGCGAGCGCGCGGCCGGCGGAGAGATGGTCGGCGTGAACATGCGTGTCGATGACGAAATGAATGCGCATGCCGGCGTCTTCAGCTGCGCGCAGGTAAGGCTTGATGTCGCCGACTGGATCGACGACGGCTGCGGCCGACTTGCCGCCACAGCCGAAAAGATAGGAGATGCCGACCGGATCTGTGTGGAGGAATTGGCGAAGGATCATGGGGTTGCACTCCCTGCTGCGAAGGGTTAGAAACATTCAATCATTCCGCTGACTGTTCCACTGAGGAGCTGCCGTGTCAAGCATCGGACCGAAACAAGCGATCTACGAAAGCCTCGCCGAGGTGGCGCAGGCGCTCGGCCATGCCCACCGGCTCGAGCTTCTGGAGCACCTGGCGCAAGGGGTGCGCAGCGTCGAGGAACTCTCCGCGCGAACCCGCCTGAGCTTCGCCAACACGTCGCGCCACCTGCAGATCCTGCGGCGCGCGCGCCTCGTCGAGACGGCGCGCCGCGGCAAGCATGTGCTCTACAACCTCGCCGGTGATGCCGAGGTGGTGACACTGATCAAGGCGCTCGGCCGTGTCGGCGAGCGAAACGTGGCCGAGGTCGACCGCGTGATGGCCGACTACTTCCGCGCTCGTGATGCACTGGAGCCCGTGTCGCGGAAAGATCTGGTCTCGAGGCTGCATGATGGGGCGGTCACGGTTCTCGACGTGCGGCCGGAGGATGAGTTTGCGGTCGGACATCTTCCGGGCGCCCTCAACATTCCACTGGCCGAGCTGGAGCGCCGCTTAGGCGAGCTTCCGGCAGACCGGGAAGTGATCGCCTATTGTCGCGGTCCGTATTGCGTTCTCTCGTTCGAAGCGGTTGCCGCCTTGCGAGAGCGGGGTTATCTCGTCCGTCGGCTTGAGGACGGCTATCCCGAATGGAAGGCTGCCGGGCTGCCGGTCGAAGCGGTTGGCTGAAACGAGACACACGCGGCTAATTCCATGGATCAGAAGGCAGGCGAAACGGGAAGAGAGGGCTTGGCGTGGCCGATCGTGAACGGCAAGGACCACGCGTCTCCCTCCGTGTTCCGGCCGGACGCTCTGCTGCGCGAGGCACGCCGGCAGAAAGAACTGCCGCTCGTCGCAGTTCCTCCTGTGTGTGTTCTCGATCCCGACGGCGACGTGGTGCGGCTCCTCAAGCGTGCAGGCAAGGGCCGTGCACACGAGGGGTGGGCCTGCTACCACACCGAGCTTCTTGCCTTCGATCTCGACGGCATCGGCGAGATCGGCATCATCGGCTGCGCGGTGGGCGCTCCCTTTGCAGTGCTCGTGGCCGAGCAGCTTTTTGCGTCGGGCTGCCGCCTGCTCGTCAGCGTTACGTCCGCCGGCCAGATCACCGACAACGGAGCGACGCCCTACTTCGTGCTGATCGATCGCGCCATGCGCGACGAGGGCACGAGCTACCACTATCTTCCGCCAGCGACCTTCGCCGAAGCCCCCGACGCAGGGCTTCTCGGCGATGTCGAGAGGGCTTTGTCGGATCTCTCCGGCGTCAGTGTCCACCGCGGTGCGACCTGGACGACGGATGCGCCCTATCGCGAAACCGAGATCGCGATTGCGTCCGCACGGGAGCTGGGCGCACTTGCTGTGGAGATGGAGGCTGCCGCCCTGTACGCGTTTGCAACCGCAATGAACCGGTCGGTCGTCTGCTTCGCGCATGTAACCAATGCCATGGCGCGGAGTGAAGGCGACTTTGAAAAAGGCGAGGCGGACGGAACCACGGCAACGCTTGCCGTCATCGCGGCGACGGCGCGCGCCTGGTCGAGCGCTGCGACCGCCGCCGAGAAATGAGCAGATGCGGGGCGCCTATGCGGCGCCCTCGACGATTTGCGCGGCGCCGAACGGCCCGGCCTAGCCATCTCTCCGTCATCGATGGACTTTGCGACGCCGAGAATGGACGCCGCATCCACCGCAACAAATCGGTCGAAAAATAGTGCACGCGGCCTTTCCGCATTCGCGTCCGTCACCCGATCCAATGCTCAAGTCCGGCATGTTGCCGAACCTGAGCAGAGGAAATTTGAGAATGAAAACTGCAATCTTTGTCGCGATCGGTGCCGGGCCACTCGATCGCGTTGAACTGGACGAGACCGCTGTCCTAGCGGATCTTCTCCACCTGCTGAAACAGCGCGGCGTCGACGTCGAGGAATTCCTCATTTTCATGGAGGATCACGACGAGCCGCTGGAGCACTATCATCCGCTTCATGGCCACGACCATCCGATCTTTCATGCCCACCGTTGCAAGAAGGTCGAGATCACGGTCCACTACAAGACCGACGCTTTCAAGCACAAGTTTGCGCCTTCGGCGACCATCGCCAAGGTTACCCGCTGGGCTGTCGAGAAGGTCGGCCTCGGCAAGGAAGAGGCCGAGGAACACGTCCTCCATATCCATGGCAGCCAGCTTCAGCCGCCGTCCAATGCCCATTTGGGCAGCTACGCCACCGACAGCTGCGCCGTGGTGTTCGATCTGGTGCGCAAGAAGCTGGTGCAAGGCTGATGGAGGCGTCAATGTGCGCAGAAGAAAGGGTGTTCCAGGCACATCTGGAACGCCCGATTTCCTGCTTGGCAATATCAAGGGGCAGTGGCGCCTGTTGCGCGTGGCGTGGCCGACCGCGGACTTCGCGGTCAGGGCGCGTGACGGCAGGGAGTGGGGCTTTCGGTTTCTGTTGGATGGCTATCCGGCCGCACTGCCGAATGCGAGGCCTTGCGATGTGGAGACGGGCACTCCGCTGACCGGAGAGCATTGGCCGAGCGGTTCGGGGCGGGTGCGAGCAGCCTTCAACCCGGCCTGGAACCCAGCCGCCCTGTATTTGCCCTGCGACCGCCTTGCCCTGCCCGGCCACGAGCAGTGGATCACCGAACATCCCGAACTGCTTTGGCAGCCGACGCGCGGCATCATTCATTATCTGGAGATCATGTATGACCCTCTTTCTTCGTTCGCTTATCTCTCGGCTGTTCGGCCGGCCGCCTGATCTGGCCATCCCACGCCTCTGGCGCGAACTGCTGCAGGGGTTGCGCCTGCGTGGCGGAACCGCCGCGAAAGCGGCGCCTTCCTGATTCGAGTTAGTCAAGCTATCCGGGCTGTTAGGTTGACTTGCAGGGGATTTTCCCTGGCGTCATTCTCACTATCGATAATGACGTCTTATCGATAGCGTGATGGCTTTGGCGCCGCAAAGGCCCTGGACTCGGCGCAAAGCACGGCCGCGACGGCCGCAGAAACCCGCCTGGAAGACGCCTTGATGGAGACTGCCCCTGCCCTGATGCCGCCCGGCATGCCGCAGCGCCTGCCGGCGTCACGCCGTGCGCGACGTGCTGGTGTGCGCCAGGCTTGTCGCGATGGCGACAAACCGGCGCTTGACCGCGGTAAACAAAGCCGGCGGCAGCGGCCCGTAATAGCCGCTCTCCGTCTCCAGCGGCCGGATGTCGGGGCCAGGCCAGGCGAACCGATTGCTTTCCGTCAAAACGATCCACGACCGCTCACCGTCAAGCCGCAAACGCAGCTTGACCGCAGCCGGAATCTCGATGGCATCATCGGGATCGGACGGCGGCGTATGGGTGATCGGCAGGACCCGGACGACCGGCGAGCCGTCCTCCTGCATGGCGACCAGCGCGAGCACCAGGCAGGGCCGGTCCTTGTCGCCTTCCTCGCGGCCTTCGCGGTGTTGCCAATGCCAGAGGTAGGAGTAACGGAAGACGTGGCCGACCTTGATTTCAGCCGGTAGCATTTTTTGCCGTCAGGCCTTTTGCCCCGAGGGGTTTCGACCCGAGGGTTTTGACCCAGAGAGCTCGTCGTTGAGATGGTCGAGATCCGGCTCCATTTCAGAGGCTTCGACCGCGGCGATCTCGTCCGAGCCGAGTTCCGCTGTCAGATCGACCCGCCGGTCGCGCTTCGACAGCCGGACGAAATCCTCATAGGCCAGCAGCACCGTGCGCGGGCGACCGTTCTTGGTGATGATTACCGGGTCCCGGACCGCAGCATCCTGATAGGCGCCAAAATTTTTCGAGACGGCGGCGGCGGTGACGGTGGTGCTCATCGGCGAGACTCCTTTATTCCAGAATATACGGGCTTTCCGGGCTTTCCGCAAATGTCGGCGCCCGCCAAATGGAAACGAGGCAGTGACAGGGCAGCTTCCAAAGGCCCTCGTCTGTTCGCCTGGGTTCGTTCTGCGAGTGCGCCGCCGATATTGTCCAAGACGCAACGCCCAGAACACCTCCACTTGCTGTAGGCAGCCGCAACTGGAAATGATGCCGGACGTTGCTATGACGAACAGGAATAAGGCTGTCTGTGGCGGCAAGGCTGATTGAGGAAAGCCCAGACCGTTATGAAGCCAATGACCGAAGAGCATCCTGCGGCACTAGCACAATACGTCCCGCGGCAGCTCTCGACTAGCGAAAGACTGACGACGACGTCTGTTTGGGGTCGAACTTGCCTATTGGCCGCTTGCCGGAGGGTGGACATTCGCGGACCGCCACACTGCTATAGCCAATGCTATGGATCGACTGCAGCACCTGGTGCCCGCGTGCGGCGGCCGTGATGATTTTTCGGGATCGTCGGTCCAGACGAAGGACTATGACTGCAGCTTGTGGTCGATGACGAAGCGGTTGATGGCGGAAACCCACATGCCCTCAACACGGGACTGGTGATGGCTCGCGGCGCCTGCCGTGCTGCCGCCATTGGTGCTTTTAGTTCCTGGCACGACCCCCACGCCAGAACCGCACGGCACGAGCTTCCAGCGCCGGTTGCCCTGCGGCGGGAGGCTGGGTGGTACCAAGAGGCCGGGAGGATGATCGCCATTAACCACCGATTTATGCGGCGAATCTTGGCTCCGGAACTCCCGTTGCACCCAGGCCGGTGATGGCAAAAAGGCTGCCGCGCAAGACACCGTCGCTTGGAAAGCGCGGCAGCGGCGGCTTGGCCATCGAAGTGACGTACAGGGTGTCGAGCTTCGGCCCGCCGAACATGACGCTGGTGATCTTCTTGACGGGCATGTCGATGATGCGATCAACGCTGCCGTCGGGCGCGTAACGCACCAACCTGCCGTCATAGACCAGCGCGTTCCACAGGAATCCTTCCGCATCGACGGTCGAGCCGTCAGCCGCCCCTCCCCGGCTGGTATCGACGCGGGTGAAGGTGCGCCGGTTGTTGGCGGCACCCGTTTCGATATTATAGTCGTAGGCCCAGATCTCGCCGGTCCAGGTGTCGGCGAAATAGAAGGTGCGGTCGTCCGGGCTCCAGCACGGACCGTTCGAGCAGATGATGCCGGAATCTATTCTGGTAACGGAGAAATCCGGATCGAGCCGGTAGAGCCCGCCGGAGGGTCCCTCTTCCATCGTGTCCATTGAGCCGGCGAAGAAGCGGCCGCGCCGATCGACCTTGCCGTCATTGAGCCGGTTCATCGGCCTGTCCGGCTCCGGATCGTGAATCGGCGTCACCTCGCCGGTGGCGAAATCAAGCAGATGGAAACCGCGCTGCAGCGATACCACCGCGCCACCGCCGTCCTTGCGCAATGCCATCGAACCGATCTTCATCGGCACGTCCCAGCAACGGATCTCGCGGCCGTCGGCGGTCGCCCGAAACACACGCCCGTCGAAACTGTCGATCCAATAGAGGCGCTCCTGCTCAACGTCCCACAGCGGTCCCTCGCCCAGCGTGGTCTTCACGTCCACCACGACTTCGATCTTCATGCCGTCCTCCTCTGTTCGAACCTTGCAGAAACCCGTCAGAACGCGACCTGGTCGCCGCCCTTCAATGACAGGATTTCGCGGGCCTCTTCAGGCGTCGCCACTTCCATGCCGAGGCCTTCGATGATCTTGCGGGCAAGCACCACCTGCTCGGCATTTGACTTGGCAAGCTTGCCCTTGCCGGCCCACAGACTGTCTTCGAGCCCAACGCGAATATTGCCGCCAAGCGCTGCCGATTGCGCGGCTATGCGCAACTGGCTGGCGCCCGCACCCAGAACCGACCAGCGAAACTGATCGCCGAACAGGCGATCGGCGGTACGCTTCATATGGGCGACGTCTTCCGGGTGCGTGCCGATGCCGCCGAGCAGGCCGAACACGGACTGCACGAAGAATGGCGGTTTCACCAGTCCGCGATCGGCGAAGTGGGAGAGGTTATACAGATGGGCGATGTCGTAGCACTCGAACTCGAAGCGCGTGCCATTGTCGTAGCAGGTCGCCAGTATGTATTCGATGTCCTTGAATGAGTTGCGGAAGACCAGATCGCGCGTCGCTTCCAGATGCGGCTTTTCCCAATCGAACTTGAACCTCTCGTATTTGTCGGCGAGGTGATAGAGCCCGAAATTGATCGATCCCATGTTGAGCGAGGCGACTTCCGGCTTGAACTGGGCGGCGGGGCGCACACGCTCCTCGACCTTCATGTAGGGACTGCCGCCGGTCGTGATGTTGATGGCGGCATTGGTGCCTTGCTTGACGCGCGGCAGGAAACGCGCGAACGCCTCCGGCGTCTGGTCGGGCTTGCCGGTCTCAGGGTCGCGGGCATGCAGATGCAGGATCGCCGCACCAGCCTCGGCCGCCGCGATCGCCTCCGACGCGATCTGGTCTGGCGTGATCGGTAGATAAGGCGACATCGTCGGCGTATGGATTGCCCCCGTCACCGCGCAGGTGATGATGACCTTGGGCTGTGGGGCGCCGGGCTTGCGGGTTGTTTGCGTCATCGTCCAAACTCCTGATCCGATTTTTTCTTGTGCGCCGCCAGTGCCATCAGCCGGCGGTCGCGCCAGACCTGCCGTTCGCCGAGTTCTTCTCGCGGCAGGCGCTTGCGACGCTCGGCCTCGATGGTCTCCATGACCTCGCCGGCCCAGTCGACACGGCGCAGCATCTGCGGGAAGATGTTGGAATAGATCGTCTGATAGCGATCGACATAGTCGCGCACACCACCTGGTGCATTGAGGTCGATCGTCTCGAACGGACCCATGAACGACCAGCGCAGCGCCAGCCCGTCGCGCAAGCCAGTGTCGACGTCCTCGACGCTGGCATAGCCGTCGGAGACAAGCCGGAATGCCTCCTCCAGCAGTGCGCCTTGCAGGCGGTTCATGATGAAGCCGTCGAGCTCGCGCTTCATCACCAGTGGCGCATGGCCCGCCTCGACAAGAAAAGCGCGGGTCCTTTCCACCGTTTCGGCGGAGGTCCATGGCGCCGGCACGACTTCCGCCGCCGGGATGAGATAGGGCGGATTGATCGGGTGCACGACGAGGCAGCGATGGCGCCCCTCAAGATGATCGGTGAATTTCGACGGCAACAGCGCCGAGGTGGAACTGGCGATCACCGCCTGCGGACCGGCAAGTGCGTCGATCCGGGAGAACACTTCCCGCTTCACCTCGAGGTTTTCCGGCGTGTTCTCCTGGACGTGGACGGCATCGGCCAGGGCCTCGCCGAGCTCCGCCACAATGGTGATGCGGCCGAGCACGGCATCGACCGCCTGTCCCCGCAGCAAATCGTTGGCGGCAAGGTCGCCGAGCACGCCAGCGATATAGTCGCGCGCACCGCTGGCCGCGGCCGGCGCCTGGTCCCACATGCGCACATCATGGCCTGCACGAGCGAAGCTGATCGCCCATGCCCGCCCGATGAAACCGCTTCCAATGATTGCGACATTGGCCATTGTCAGTCCCTCACAGTGTTTCGACGTTGCCGTCGACGCCGAGCGACTGGCCGGAAATGTTGACGCCCGCCTCGGAAAGCAGAAAAGCCACCATCGCCGCGACATCGTATGGGCTGGTCATGCGGCGTAGCGAGATGTTCTGCAGATAGCGTCGTGTCATCTCCTCGTTTGAAACGCCTAATTGCTTTGCCCGGTCGGCAATGACCTTGTCGATGCGCGGCCCTTCGATGATGCCGGGCAAGATGGCGTTGACCCTGATCCCATGCGGTCCGAGTTCCTTGGCAAGACTCTGGGTCAGGCCGACAACGCCGAACTTGGCAGCCGAATACGGCGTGCGGAACGCGTAGCCATGGCGGCCGGCGGCGGAAGACATTGAGACGATCGAGCCGCCGCCCGCCGCCTTGATCAGCGGCACGGCACGCCGCGCGCACAGGAACTGGCCGGTCAGGCAAATGTCTATGCAACGCCGCCAGTCTGCCGGATCGATCTCATCGACGCCACCGGTCGGCCCGGCAATGCCGGCATTGTTGATCAGGGCGTCGAGCCCGCCGAGCTTCTCCTTGACCGTCTCGAACAGCCGGTCGACATCGTCGTCGCGAGAGACGTCGGCCTTGACCGCGGCGGCAAGCGCTATCTTATTCGGAGCGGCAGCCAATGCTTCGTCGGAAATGTCGCAGATCACGACACGCGCTCCGAGCCGCGACAGCGTCTCGGCAATGGCAAAGCCGATGCCGCCGGCGCCCGCCGTCACCAGCACGCGCTGGCCTTTGAGCCCGGTCAGGAATTTGTCCGCCGATGCCGGGGCGCTTGAGCTCATTGTTCAATTCCTTTCACTGAATCCGCCTTTCGCGCAGCGCCATGACGGCACCGAGCACCACCAGCCCGAACAGGATCGCCCGCGTTGCATAAGGCAGCGTCGTGCCGGCGAGCAGCATCTGCAACGCGGTCAAAAGCAGCACGCCGCCCAGCATGCCGAGATAGTGCCCGCGCCCGCCGGTGATCAGCGCACCGCCGACCACGACAACGGCGATCGAGGGCAGCAGATAATCGTCGCCCATGCCGAGGCTGGCCTGGCCGGAAAAGCCGGTCAGCATGATGCCGACGAGCCCCGCGCAGACCGCCGACAGCACATAGACGAGGATGAGCGTGCGCCCGACCGCGATGCCGGAGAGCTGGGCGGCGCGCAGGCTGTTGCCGATGCCATAAACCCGGCGGCCGAAAGCGGTGCGGCCGAGCAGCAGCACGGCAAAGACGACGAAGGCGATCATGAACAGCACCACCGGCGTCACAACGAATACCTTCCCGGTCATGAACCAGCGCAGCATCGGCGAGGAGAAGCCGGCCGGCGTACCCTGCGAGTAGAGCAGCGCGACGCCTTGCAGAATGCCGTTGGTGGCCAGCGTCATCACGATCGGCGAAATGCCGAGGAAGACGATGCCGATGCCGTTGGCAAGACCGATCAGGCAAGCGATGAGCAGCACCGCCGGCAGCGCATAGGCAAGTGCAGCATCCGAGCCGTTGACCATGCCGGCAAGCAGGATGCCCGAGAGGCCGATCGTCCACGGCACCGACAGGTCGAGCCCACCGGTGAGGATTACGCTACCTTGCCCAAGCGCCAGGATGGCGAGGAAGCTCGACAGCACGAACAGCGAGTTCCAGTAGGTGACGTTGACGATGGCGCGTCCGAGCCAGATCTGGGTGACGATCACGACGACGGCCAGGCAGACATAGGCCGGCAGCGCATAACGCAGCGTCTCGGCATTGCGGATATGGAAGGCCGGATGCGGCGCCTGCTGATCGTCGGTGCTGCCACGCGCGATCCTCAGCCGCCGGTCGGTGCGATCGATCTGCGAGGGCAGCATTCCGGCGCGCCATGCGGCCAGCCGAGCGTGGAGCGCACGCAGTTGGCGGGCGAGCACAGAGCCATGCGACAGCGAGCCGGCAAGCACGGCAAGGATCAGGATCATGCCCTCGGCGATCGTCGAATAATAGGCCGAGACGTTGAGCACGAGCAGGATGTTGACGACCATCATCAGTATGTAGGCGCCAAAGACAGTGCCAACCGGCCCGCCTTGACCGCCGCCCAGCCTTGTACCGCCGACAACGACCGCCGCGAACATCGACAGCAACAACGGGTTGCCGACGAGCGGATCGCCGCTGCCGGTCTGGGCACTGATGAAGACGCCGGCAAGCCCGTAGCAGCCGCCGGCTACGACGTAGACCAGGAAGCGCACGAGAACGACGCGCACGCCGACCGATGCGGCCGCATCCGGATCGCTGCCGATCGCATAGAGAGCCGTCCCGAAGCGTGTGCCTTTGAGCCAGAACCAGCCGAGCAGGACGACACCAATAACCACCAGCGGCATCGGTATCCAGCCGGCGATGGCATCACCGAGATAGAAGGCGCCAAGATCGGGAGAGACGAAGCCGCCCGGCTTGTCCATAACCAGCAGCGTTACCCCCTGCAGGATGAACATGGTCGACAGCGTGACGACGATTGGCTGCATGCGCAGGACGGCGATGAAGAAGCCGTTGAAGGCGCCGACCAGCATGCCGACACCAATTCCGGCCAAGGTCCACAGCGCGACACTGGTGCCGGTCGCCATCGGATCCATGCCTTTTGCCAGGACGACATTGACCAGCGAGATCACCGCGCCGGCGGACAGGTCGAAACCGCCGGACAGGATGACCACGGTCTGGCCGATCGCCGCCAGTGCCGAGGTGGCGCCGCCGCTGGAGAGAAACGAAATGTCGAAATAGGTGAGCCGCCCGGCACTGACCAGATCGACGATAAGCAGGAGCACCGCAAAGACGATCGCCGCGATGATCGCGCCGCTGTGCCGCGCGAGAAGCCGCGACACTGTTGCGGCCGGTGCCGCGGCGGGCGAACTCGTCACGCTCATTCCGCCGCCTCCCGGACCAAGTCGCCGTGCCCCAACGCCGGTCGCATGATCGCGCCTTCCGTGATGTGGTTACCGGCAAGCTCCGCCACCAGGCGACCGTCATAGAGGACGAGCACTCGGTCGCATTGATGGACCAGCTCGGGAATTTCGGTTGAATGCAGAAGGATCGAGCCGCCGGCCGCCACATAGTCGCGCATCATCACATAGAGCTCGTGCTTGGTGCCGACGTCGATGCCGCGGGTCGGGTCGAAGAGCAGCAGGATGCGGCTTTCGGCGACCAGCCATTTGGCGATGGCAATCTTCTGCTGGTTACCGCCCGAAAACGCCCCTGCCCTCGTCCACATGGCGCGGCGGTCGACCTCGACCGCCGAGAAGGCGGATTGGACGGCCCGCGCCTCTTCGTCCCTGCTGATCAGGCCAAATCGGGTAAAACGCGCGACCACCGGCAGCGATACGTTCTGCCGGCCCGAGAGCTTCAGGAACAGGCCTTCGGTCTTGCGGTCCTCGGGCACCAGCCCGATCGCCATGTTGGGCTTGAGCGCATCGGCGGGCGAGCCGAGCCAGACCTTGCGGCCGTCGACCAGGACATGGCCGCGCTCGATCTCGGCCATGCCGAAACAGGCGAGGAACAGGTCGAGCTGCCCCATGCCCTGAAGCCCCGCAATGCCCAGGATCTCGCCCTTGCGCAGGTCGAAACCGACGCCGTCGAGCTTCCTTCCGGCTTTGAGATCGCGCACGCCGAGCACCGGCGGACCCAAGACGGCCTCGCTTTCGGGTTTCGGCGGGAAGGTCTGGGCGATGCTGCGGCCGATGATCTTTTCGATTACTTCTCCATCCGGGACATCGGCAGCCGGTGCGGTCACGATATGGCGGCCGTTCCTGAGAATGGTCAGCGTATCGCAGAAGGCCCGCACCTCGCGCATGCGATGGGTGATGAACACGACCGTCGTACCGGCCGCCTTCAGCCGCGCGATGATGCCGCCCAGCCATTCGACATCGCCGCCCGACAGCGTCGAGGTCGGTTCGTCGAGCAAGAGGATGCGCGGCTTGCGATAGAGCGCGCGCGCGATTTCAATCTTCTGCCGGACGGCGAGATCGAGCGTCGCCACCTCGGCATCAAGATCGACCGAAAACCCGAGATCGGAAATGTGCTGGCGCACCGCCTTGCGCGCGGCCGACCGCTTGATCAGGCCGATCGGGCCGACAGGCGCGTAGGGCAGCAGCATATTGTCGAGAACGCTGAGATCGCGCACCAGCGTCATTTCCTGGAAGGCTGTCTGCACGCCCTTGGCGTGCGCGGCGCGCGGCGAACCGAGCGGCGCCGGTTCACCAAGAACGGTGATTTGCCCTTCGTCGGGCCGCACCAGTCCCGACAGCAGTTTGACGAGCGTCGACTTGCCCGCACCGTTTTCGCCGAGCAGCGCGTGCACGCTGCCTGAAACGATCTCGAAAGAGACGCCATCGAGGGCGACGGTCGCGCCGAACGCCTTGCGGACGCCCTGTATGCCGACAGCTGTCGATTGCGCTGACATCATGATCCCAGTCCCGGCCTACATGGGGTGCGTGGAGTGCCTCGAAAGCACCCCATGCCCCATTTCGGAGAGCCTTACTCCTCGGGCTGGCCGACAAGGGCGGCCGCGAGACCGATTTCAGGTGTCTGGTCGGAGAAGATCGAGGCGAACCAGCCGGGGTTGGAGACAAGCGAGGGTTTGAAGGCGTTACAGCCAGCCTTCATCTCCGCCCAGGTGCCTTCGTCACAAAGCTTTATCGTGTCGTTGGTGACGACCGGCAGTGGCAGGATCGTCTTCTTGGCAACCTCCTTGCCGTCAAGCGCCTCGACCGCAAGCTTGAGGGCCAGCGCACCGGAATAAGGCGGCGACGCGTAGGACATGCGCGGCGCGCCGAGCGGCGCATAGGGAGAGGTTGCGCCCTCGACCTCCGTGCCCTCCGGCAGCATCTGGATGCGCCCGCCATTGGAGCCCTCGCCGGCGCAAGGCAGGAGTTCGCTGACCTTCTTGCCGGCCTCGAGCTGCATGGAATTGGCAGTGAAGCAGCCTACCTGCATCCACAGCCCATTTATGTCGTCCCAGCTGCGCGTCGCCAATATCTTGGAAAGTTCGGTACGGGCCACCGCCTGGCTCCACATGCCGACAGCCTCCCCAACGATCTTGATGTCGGGATGCTTGGCAAACACCTCCTTCGCGGCCTTGGTGCGCAGATCATCGACCGAGGTGCCGGGAACGCCGGTCACCGCAATGATGTTGCCCTTGCCATTAAGTTTCTTGACCAGCCACTCCGCCGTCACCCGGCCAGCCTCTTCCTGGTCGATATGGACGTTGTAGGCGCAAGGCTCCGTGATCTCGGCATCGTAGGCAAACACCTTTACCCCCTTGTCGCAGGCGTTCTTCACCACCTGGTTGAGCGCGGTCGGCGAGATCGGGAAGATTACGATGGCTTCGGCACCTGCCTGCACCATCGCGTTGATCTGCTGGATCTGGCGCTGTGCGTTCGGCCCGGCCACCTGAACCTGGAGGTCGACCTTGTCGGCCATGCTCTTGTGCGACGCCATCGCCTTGACCATGTTGGCGGCCTCGGCCTGCCAATCATTGCCGATGAAGCTCATGCTGAGAAATATCTTGTGCTTTCCGGCCGCTTCGGCCGCCGACATCCCAAAGGCGCAAACAGCCATGCCGGCAAGCAGCGCAAGCCGCCGGGCTTTCGATCCGATACCCATTCGAAACTCCTCCCAGTTCAGACGACCGAATGCCTCCCAGGGGCACGAAACGTACCGCCTTGTCATTCGATGCAGCTGACCGTATCATGATTTGATCAAAGATCAATGATGAAATACTAATAGGTAAAAAGCCGGATACGCCGGCGCTTGACGCGGCAATCCGAACCTTGCATTCCGGGCACAGGCGCCGGGTAGGACAAGAGCGTCGCCGTATGTCGCCGTATGGGGAAAGGTAGGCAGAGATGGCTGGGGCGGCATTCAGGAAGCCGGGCGTCGAGATCACGCCGCTTTCCAGGGAAACCCTGCAGGACAGGGTCTACCGGCACGTTACCGAGTTGATCCTCGATGGCAGTATCGTTCCAGGTGAAATGGTGACGGTGCAGAGCCTTGCCGACGCTTTCGGCGTCAGCCCGATGCCGGTTCGCGAGGCGCTGCGGCGTCTGAGCGCCGCCAACGCCTTGATGGTGGTTTCGGGCCGTTCAATCGGTATCCCGGCATTAAGCCGCGCGCGACTCATCGATCTCAGGAACGTCAGGTTTGAGATCGAGGCGATCGCCGCCGCATGGGCGGCCGAGCGAATGGACGATGCCAGCGTGGCGCTGCTGCGCCAGCATCTGGACGCACTCGAACAGGCCAATGCCGCCGGCGACGTCAAATCCTACCTCAGGGCCAACTACGCCTTCCATTTCTCCATCTATCGAGCCGCTGGCTCGGAAAACATGCTCAACATCATCGAGAACCTGTGGCTGCAGATCAGTCCCTATTTCAACATGCTGCACGATTCCGGAAACTATTCGACCGCCAACCAGCACCATCAGGAGATGTTTGCAGCGCTGCGAGACCGCAACGCGGAGGCGGTCCGGGCTGCGGTTCGCGCTGACATCGACGCGGCTTTCACTGTCCTGATAAAACTGCTGAAATAGTCGCAGGTCGCCAAGCCCGACATGGCAGGACGGCGATGCTCACCACCAACCGAACCGCCGAGCATCAGCGGACATTTCCAGCGCCCTGCTGCGGTGATTCATCCAGAGGGACGATCCAGCGCTCACAGGGCCGAGTTGGTCAGGGGTAGCGCTTGCCAGAGCCTACAAGCTCATCCTTAATCGCTGGCGTTGCGGTGTGACCATCGGCACGGGTGAAGGCATGCCCGAGCGGCTTGTCAACAAGAACGGGAGACGGCAGTGTTCTGACGTTATCAATGAGCCGCGTCTCGCCGAGCCAGGCCGCTGCAAACAGGCGTGCCGGCCGATCCAGGCTCGCTATCGGTTGCAGATCTGCCTCGCCACGGAGTTCCAGGTACTCGACCTCGCGATAGCCCGCGGACAGGATCGCTGCGCGCGCTTCGGCAAGCGTTGGCAGGACGGGAGAGCCGTTCGAGAGCCCCGACGCCGTATCGAGTAGGACCGATGCTAGCCTTGGGGCGACGGCGCGCTCTGCCGGCGAGAGCCGGACATTGCGCGATGACAAAGCGAGACCATCGGCTTCCCGGACTGTCGGACAGGGGACGACGGTGATCGGAATATCCAGGTCCCGGACCATGCGCCCGATAAGTTGAAGCTGCTGGAAGTCCTTCTCTCCGAAAAAGGCGAAATCAGCGCCGGTCTGCAGGAAGAGTTTTGCAACGACGGTCGCCACCCCATCGAAATGGCCGGGCCGGAACGCACCGCACAGGCTTTCACTGATGCCGGACACGGACACGGTCGTGGCGAAGCCGTCAGGATACATCTCAGTCGCATCCGGAACATAAAGCAGGTGGGCGCCCAGCCGCGTGAGCTTTGCAGCGTCTTCGTCTTCCGTGCGGGGATAGGCGGCAAGATCCGCCGCACTGTTGAACTGCTTGGGATTGACGAACAGCGTCACGATCACGCGATCGGCCTTTTGAAGCGCAGAACGCACGAGACTCAAATGCCCTTCATGCAAGGCTCCCATCGTAGGCACCACGGCGATATTGACACCGGAACGGCGCCATCCCGCCACAGCGGTACGAAGCTCGGCAATGGTGCGGACGATCGGCGTGCTCACGCGGCTTCTCCGGCTTGCGGTGCGTCGGCGAAGAGATGTTCGGCCACCGGAAAGCGCCCTTCCCGCACATCAGCCGCGTAAGCCGCAATGGCGGCTTCGGCCTCTGAGCCCAGTTCGGCATAGCGCTTGACGAATTTCGGACGAAAACCGGTGAACATGCCCAGAATATCGTCGACGACCAGAACCTGGCCGTCGCAGGCGGCGGAGGCGCCGATCCCGATGGTTGGAATCGTAACCTCCTCGGTTATTCTTCGTGCGAGCGGCTCGGCCACCTTTTCCAGCACAACAGAGAATGAGCCGGATTCGGCAACAGCAACAGCGTCCCGCAAAATCCTGTCGCCGTCTCTGCCCCTGCCCTGGACCTTGTAGCCGCCAAGCACATTGATCGCTTGCGGTGTCAGCCCGACATGGCTCATGACGGGGATGCCGCGGGCAATGAGAAAGCGGATCGTGTCAGCCATGCTCTCGCCGCCCTCCAGCTTGACCGCGGCGCATCCGGTCTCCGCCATCAGCCGGGCGGCGTTGCGAAAGGCCTGTTCGCAGCCCTCCTCATACGAGCCGAAGGGCATGTCGACGACCATCAGCGCCCGTTCAAGACCGCGGCGGACGGCCTTGCCGTGCATGATCATCATCTCCAGCGTAACCCCGAGGGTTGACGTCAGGCCATGAAGCACCATGCCGACGCTGTCGCCGACCAGGACCACGTCGCAGTGCCTATCGGCGAGGCGCGCAACGGGCGTTGTATACGCTGTTAAGCAGACAATCGGCTTCTTGTGCTTTCGGGCCGCAATGTCCGGCGGCGTCAGCGCCTTTGTTTCGACAGCCACACTCATCGGCACATTCCCTTGGGTCAAGTTCCAGCGGTGACGGTTTTGCATAGTTCTGTGCAGGTGCGAAGGCCAAAACCGCACTGCATCAGAAAAGTTTGTGCGTCGCGAAGCAGGCTCTCCGCAAAGCAAACACAGAGGGCCAGCGTTCCTCTGCTTCGGTGATCCTGCGCGACAACCGTGTTGCTGAGCGGCTGAGCAATCGGGCTCCGGCCGTTTTCAACTCGAACAGTTTAACTGCCGCACGGCGGTTCACGCCAGAAGCGACCTTGGTTGCAAGCCTACCCGAAATGCGTTGTGACGGAAGCATGCGCCCGCACTCCAGACACTACGATTTGAATCAATATCGCTGGTTCGAATCGGTTCCAAAACAAGGTGCACGCTGGCGGCGTTGGCATTTTCCGCATATTACCAACCCCTTGACTACCGTCAAAGCCGCTCCAGAATCATGGGCATGGCTTGGGAAATTGCGGACATCAATATCGGCGATGAGGTGGCGATCACCGTGACGGTGCTGAAGCTCCTGGACGACGGAAGAGCTAGCGTCAGCATCCCCTCCTATGGTTTTCCGCATTCGATCCCTGCTCCTAAAAAGTCCAAACCAGGTGACGAGCTCCAGCTCACTGGCGAGGTCACGCGGGTCGACGAGGAAAATCGAAGGGTGACCGTGAAAGCTGGCGGGCTAATCACCGTGGATGCCGATACGATCACCGACTGGACGCCTGTCCGCCGCAAAAAGATGTCGCTCACAGATGAGGCGGATTAGCGAACGCAGATCAAACCATCGATGCCGAAGACAAGTCCGCAAGGCCTGGCCGTCCTTGCTCTGGTGCGCGTGGCATCGAGGAGACCTGCCGGCCGGCGTGCTGCCGATCGAGGAGGCTGTCTTCCTGCTCTTATGGCCAAGAGCCCATGCATGAGGGTGAGGCGCTTGCCAAGGCTATCATTGAAACAGTTGAACGGCTAACTGCTTGCGGGAAGGCAATCGGCCCCAGGTGGCGCACTGTATGAAAATTACCAACTTCGTTAGCCGGGAACAAGCACTCTACATCAAACGTTTTTTTGCGCGAGACTGAACTCTCCTCCGTTCTCCAGTCTGGCTGTAAAGGCCCGCTGCTCTGCACGGGCAGCGGGCCTGAGGGTTCGCACATGCCGCAGCGCCAGCGTACCAATCGCACCTGCCTTAGTCCTCATGATTTGGCTATTTGCCAGCGCGTTTTCGATCGGATTTGCGCAGACGAAGACCTCGACCCTTTAAGCCAACAGGGCAAAATCCTGGCGGAAACGGTAGTGGCGACTTTTCGAAATGCTCACACTGATGAGCGCGAACTGCTGAAGGCAGTCAGGTCTCATCGAGGAAATTGAGCAGCAAAATTTCACCCGACCGACAAGGTCGGGCTTGACCCATTCGGCCTTGTCCCCGGAGCAGGCCCGGGAGCTAACGAGGCCCTAACTGCCAACAAGATAGGCGTCACCGATTGCGGCGTCGCTGTGTTGACGGTCGTTTTGCGCCCTCATCATTCCGCTCTTGCATAGCAGTCCCAGTCTTCAGCCGCTGTTCCCGTAGTCTGGCCGTTTTTGCCTCCCGTGCCGTACGCTCAGTGCGGTCCTTGCTTTCCTGATGAGCAGCCATGCTTCACCTACGTTTTTTGCTGGTGCCCAACCTTCGTCAAAACCCGCTGTTCCACTCCGGATCCTACCTCAGGGCTAACTACGCCTTTCATTTCTCCATCTACCGGGCCGCGGGCTCGGAAAACATGCTCAACATCATCGAGAACCTGTGGCTGCAGATCAGCCCCTATTTCAACATGCTGCACGATTCTGGAAACTATTCGACCGCCAACCAGCACCATCAGCACTGTTTGCAGCGCTGCGAGACCGTAATGCGGAAGCTGTCCGGGCCGCGGTTCGCGCCGACATCGACGCGGCTTTCACAGTGCTGATCAAACTGCTGAAGTAACATTCAGGTCGCCATAAGCGACATGCCGCCTGCATTGCTGATCAGACTTCCAGTTCTTTTTCCGCCCACTCCGCGAACTTTTCCAACTTGTCGAGCAAGCTCTCGGCTTCGGGTAGTGATTTTGCCCTGATTCCGTATTGAGCTTCGTCCTTCTCATCGAGGATGCTCCGCAACCTGCTGGCCTGCGCTGCAGGAAGGCGATTTCCAAGCGCATCGCGCATGGTTTTCACCACGCCCGCATGATCCGCGCGGTTGATCTTTCCTGCAAATCGGCCAGTGAGCGCATCGGCGTATGCTATTGCCGCATTCACGATCTGCGACATAGCCGGATTTCCGATGTCACCCGTTTCAGACATTGCCACCTCCAAACGGGCAGCCTTCAAATATGAGCGGGCGATGCGCAATTGCCCGCGCCAAAGCCTGTCTCGACTGCTTTCGTCGCACCTCTTCTGGTCATGCCAACGCCTTCTGGCGAGTTTTTGTTGCGAGTTCGTCCGGGCGTGGACCCAAGACGAGCAGGGCATTAGCTTCGACCCCGCCCCACCAAGGGTCTCCCGTGCTCGACAGCCTCGCCACATCCTGCGGAGTGAGTCCCACGACCGAGGGATTGAAGCCAAGCTCTTCACCGTGGGTCACCAGTGCCTCACGGATCTCTTGGAGCGCGCTTTCTAGCTTTTCGGATGGCGTAACCACTGCGATGTCGAGATCGCTGTCTGGACGGTCCTCGCCCCTCGCCACGCTGCCGTAAATCCAGGCCGCGAGTACGTTCGGCCGAACTGCGGAGACCGCCTCAGTGACTACAGCGCGAATGTTGGAATACCGAAGCGCCTCCTGCTCAAAGAGGGCTTCCAGTGATGTCGCCAGTGGATGGCGATCATTCAACCGATAAAGACGAGCCCTGCCGGTTCCCTCTGAAGATACAATGCCAATCCCCTCCAAGGTTGCGAGAGCAGACCACACGCTTGCCCTCGCAAGCCCACTACGAGCCGCGAGCAATGGCGAAGAAAGCAAGCCGCCGTGCCGGGATAATTCCCGGAGCAATCTCACGCTTGCTTCGGTGCCGAGCATAATGGTGAGTGGATAGCGCAAAGCGCTTTGAGCGGTCGAGCGTGCCATCGCGCAAGTTCCTTCTGCTCTCGCAGCCTAGCATCGATTGCCGGATATCAAATCCGATGTTTTGTTTTCTAAACAACTGTCCTGTTATCTGAGTCTTGGCGGTTGCTGCGCCGCTGTCACGAATGTATCCGAGCGATGTTGATCGTCTCGAGCGACGGCGAAAGCCGGGCTTGATCCCTACGCAAGAATATCGCGCATCTAAGATGCGCGAAATTCCCTGACATCTGACCGCAGGCCTGAATTATCGCGCATCTGTAATGCGCGATAATTCTGTGCCGCGCCTCGCAAGCGCACCCATCTGCGCGCTGAACCAGCGGAGCGGGTTCAGCTCGTCCAGGGTGTGTTTGTCGATTCGCAGCAGCCGACCTTGCACATACGGTAGTTGCCCGGAGCGAGTGTGAGCTTTGCCAAAGCAGGCCTTGCTAAACTTCTGCTAGTCCATTTCAGGGGAATGGAGGCCGTGCCTATTGCCCTGTTGACATTGCGACACGGCAGCGATTGGGGCACATTCCAAGCCATGTGCAATCTCTACAACATCACGACCAGCCAGGAGGCCATCCGCCAGTGGACCCGCGCCTTGCGCGACATCCTCGGCAATCTCGAACCCTCCATCGACATCTATCCCAACCAGCCCGGCCCGGTGGTGCGCAACGCGCCGGACGGCGAACGCGAATTGGCCAATCTGCTGTGGGGCATGCCGACGCCACTGGAGCGGGTCAAGGGCAAGGCCGACTACGGCACCACCAATATCCGCAATCCGCAATATGGCCATTGGCAGCAATATCTCGGCATCGAGAACCGCTGCGTGGTGCCTGTCAC
>NZ_AYVL01000019.1 GCF_000502835.1 Mesorhizobium sp. LSJC280B00 | reverse complement strand
GCTTACACAGCGGGGACTCGCATCATCCGCATACACAGCCACGCACCACATGTAACGGCGCTAGGCAGCGGGTGGATCACGCACCCTGTCTTGAGCCGATACGTCAATCATGCACCAAAGGAGAAGGCGCCGTGAATATATCAGTTGAAGTCATTGATAAGTCATTTCCGCCTCAAGAGGCCACCGACGAGCTTACCGTCGGAGTGATCATAACGACTTTCAATCATGCTCATTTCCTCGATGACGCCATCGGCAGCGTTCTGGCACAGATTCGCCTGGCGGACGAAGTGATCGTCGTCGATGACGGTTCGACCGACGATCCCTCGCAAGTCGTCCAGCGCTACCCGTCCGTGCGGCTTATCCGGCAGGACAACAAGGGGCTCGCAGCAGCCCGCAACTTCGGGTGGAAGAACTGCAGGACGACACATGTGGTCTTCCTTGATGCGGACGACCTTCTCCTGCCACACGCCCTAGAATGCGGCGTGAATTTCTGGAAGAGGCAGCCACACTGCGCTCTGGTCTACGGAGGGCATCAATACGTAACGGAAAGCTTGGCACCAATGGGCGGTGACATCTTCATCAACATAGGCGAAGACGCCCATCATGACTTCATCCTCAGCAACTGCATCGGGATGCACGCTACCGTTCTCTATCAGCGCAAGTGCCTGGAGGAGATCGGTGGCTTCGATGAGGCGCTTCAGCGCTGTGAGGATTACGACCTCTACCTACGTGTCGCAAGCAGGTTCCCTGTTGCCGGATATCCCGTCACAGTCGCCCAATACCGCCGGCATGCAAACAGCATGACAGCAGACCGGGACCGGATGCTTCGGGCCGTGCTTTCAGTGCTGGATCGGCACGAGGAGCGCCTCGGAAACGATCCGTCCAGGCGCGCCGCCATGAGGGAGAGCAGAGCGAAATGGCGCGCGCTATATGCAAAGGAAATGCTCGTCGCCGCGCGCGCGGACTGGCAGTCCGGCAAGCGTTTCGCTCCGGTTGTGGGTCAAGTCGCGCGGGCAGTCGCATGGTCGCCTGGAGGCACGACGAGAGCCGTGACGCGCGAGTTCGGGCGGCATCTGCGGGAGGGGATGGTTTGGATGCGAAGGGAGAATAAGTAGAGCGCGCCTCGGTCCACCCGCGGCGGGTGGGGGTTTGATCGCGGAACGCCGATTGATCGCCACTACATTGAAGGCTTCCTCGCCAGGAATTCCGGAGACATCGGCGGCCGTGTACTGGAAGTCGGAGACAACCACTACACGTTACGCTTCGGCGGACCCGCCGTGGAGAAAAGCGACATCCTCTTCGTCGACGACAGCAACCCCAATGCCACGATAATCGGTGATCTGGCCGATCCTGAAACCCTCCGGGAACTGCAGTTCGACTGCATTGTCCTGACACAGACACTGCACCTGCTGTTCGACATGCGAGCCGCCCTTGCAACCCTGCACCGGGCACTGAAGCCCGGCGGTATCCTGTTACTTACCGTACCCGGGATCAGTCCAGTGGGTCGGGAAAGCGACTGGGGCCATACTTGGTGCTGGTCGCTTACGGCTGTGTCCGTCCGGCGCCTTGTCCAAGAGCAGTTCGAGCCGGGCAGTATCCATGTGGAAGCACATGGCAATCTCGAAGCCGCCATTGCATTTCTTCAGCAACGCGTGCTCGACGACGTCACTCGAGATGCGCTCGACCAGCATGACCCCTCCTATCCCGTCATCGTCGCCGCGCGGGCGAAAAAGTCTGCGGTTAAATGACTGCGGAATGATCTACCAACGGGGTCTAAGACTCATGGACGATACTGCCTCTTCGCTGCTGAAGAAATCCGCGCGCAGCCCGCAGCAGGCGCCTGCGCCTGCGCCCGGCCCAACCCTGCGTGCGTCCGGAGAGATCTCTCCCTCGAAGGAGGAACTGAGGGTCGTTATCTTCTCTCCATTATTTCCGGAGTATGCGGCGCGTCTGGCTGCGTCCCTCGCCAATCATGGCTCCGTCCGACTGATTACGGATAGGACGGGTTACGAGAAGGAATGCGGACTGCATCTTGGCAGCCCAGAGCCTTCCAAACTGCAGACCCGCTTGTACCAGCTCTTTCTGCGAAGGTCCGGGATGTTCGCCTATATCCGCGACCTTCTGCGCGCGTTGATCGACATGTGGGCATTCAAGCCGCACATCGTGCATTTCCAGGAGTGCCCGAACTTCGCCCACTATATTATGGTCCTTCTGATGAAAGGCTCCGCAAGGATAGTCGTCACTGTGCACGACCCACTGCCGCATTCAGGAAGCGATTCCAAGGTCGATCGTCCCAGGATCCGCAGCCGGATAAGAGCCGCAGCAAACCTTCTCCTTGGTCATGGTCACCACTGCTGCACGGAGCTTGCCCGACTCACCCGCGCGAATGGAACCGAAGTCCGCGAGACGACGCATGGCGTGCTGTTGTGCCCACCTGCAGCACTGCAGCGTGAGCCCATACCAGGACGTGTGCTTCTGTTCGGACGAATGGAACAATACAAGGGGCTGGCCGTCCTGCTCGATGCAGTGGAGCTCCTGGGTCGACGCGGCCTCCCGTTGTCGCTGCATCTGGCTGGGCGGGGCTCTGAACTGGATCGCCTGGCCGGACGCTGCCGGGGTGCTACCAATATTACGGTCAGGGACAGCTTTCTCACGTCGCTGGAAGCCGTTCAGGAGTTTCAGGAGGCGTGCATCGTCGCCTTGCCCTATCTGGACGCCTCGCAAAGCGGGGTGGCTTCTGCGGCGTTCGCAAACGGGCGGCCGGTCGTGGCCAGTCGGGTCGGCGGACTGACGGACGTGGTGATCGATGGCGTGAACGGGCTGTTATGCGAGCCGGGGCAACCGGAGTCTCTGGCCGACGCACTGGGGATGGCATTGAGCTCGCCGCGCCTTGTGAGGCGCCTGCGGCAAGGCGCCATGAACACTGCCGCCACCAGTATGGATTGGGGCACAATCGCTTCGCGAACGGCCCAATACTACGGAGAACTACTCAAGAGACCGCGCGTCAGCTTGCCTAAAGCTTAGCTCGAACAACAGGAGAGCCTGGGCCGCGCCGGCGCAGGCACCCGCACGCCGGCCGAAAGTCTCCTTTGCCGGACGAGGTCCGGTGGACGGTGTCCCGAAATCTTCAAGCCCGTGATCCACGAACCAGGACGCTTGCAACATGCTCTCATTACCCATCGTGCCTACTCGGGCTTGAGAACTCGGGATCGGGGCGGCACTCGCACTTACCGCTACCAAATGGAATCACGTGGGCGGAGGGGCGACACAGGCAGCCTCGGTCTCGGGGATTGTCATGATCTTCTATGCCGTCTTCACGTTCGACGAGACAGTGCCCTTTCCCAGCTTTTGGGCTCTCGTTCCAGTGCTTGGGACCGCCCTTGTGATTGCGTTCGCGAGACCCGAAAACTTGGTCGGAAGGCTCCTCAGCGCTCGGCGACAGCCACGCTATGTCGCTTAGCCATGCCCTCGCTGGCGCTCTCTCGTGTGTCGGTCATGGCCTGAGAGAACTAAGCGTCGGCCGCTGCCCGCCATTTGTGGGTTCTTACCGTTCTGACCGTGAGGACGAGTGCGCGACCTACAACAAACTGGTGCAGGAGTATCTTGTGGCCAGCGCGGAACTCAAGACGGTCGTCGTGGTTGCCCGCTGGACTTTCTACTTTGACGGGAACCGTTTCAACAAAGGAGGGCGGTTTGGAACACGGCAAGCCCGTTCTCTATCTTCCCATTGGACAGGCACGGGAGTCCAATGAGCATCCCTCCCGGATCGACAAGCTTGGCGCCCTTAATCGCGCTTCGATCCAGCATCTGCTGGACAGCGGAAAGCAGGTCCTCCTCGTCTATATGATCCCCGATGTCGGCTGGGACGTGCCGCGGCATTTGCAAAGGAGTGGCACTTCGGGATCCAACGGGAAGAGTGGCTGCCGACGAGCTACAGCGTCTTCGAAGAGAGGGTTGAAGGCATACACCGCCAACTGGACGCGATCCCCGACCATCCGAACTTGGTGCGAATCAGGCCGGAAAGGATTTTCTGCAGCTCCTTCACCCCGGCCCGCTGCGTAGCCCTGCTTGGGCAGGATCCGCTCTATTTCGATGACAATCACCTCAACAGTATCGGTGCAGCCATGCTGGCGGAAGCGATCGTCAACGCAATGGCTGTGCAAGGCCGCTGATCTGCTCCCCGACGCACATCGTCTGCCGGTTTGACTCTTTTGGGCGCGGGGAGTCCGCGATCGCACAAGCGCTAAGTGGAGTGTGAATGATATGTCGAAGAGCTTGGGAGTTTTTCTGACGAGGTGCCTGAAGCCAACAGTAGCTGGGCTGGTCCTTCTGATCTGCTTCGGCAACACGGCAGTGGCAGAGGAGTACCTGTTGGCAAAGGGTGACGTGCTTGAGTTTCAGGTGCTTGGAATTCCCGATCTGCGCCAGCGGTCGCCTATTGGCATGGACGGGACGGTTCTTTTACCGCTCGTCGGCGCGGTGGAGGCTGCCGGACGAACTGTCAGCGCGGTTCGGGACGCGGTCGTGGCCCAGGCGCCGCAGAAGGGTTACCCGGTCCAAGGCGTCGGGGGAGACGTCTGGCAGTTCGTGCATCCCGAGGCGGTGGTGCTGCAGGTGGTGGAGTATCGTCCCATCTACCTGACCGGCGATGTTGCAAATCCTGGCGAACAGCCCTTCCGCAGCGGAATGACGGTACGCCAGGCAATCGCCGTCGCGGGCGGCTACGATTTGGTCAGGCTACGGATCGACAATCCCATCTTGGAGCTGACGGACCTCAAAACTCAGTACAACACGACCTGGCCTCGTTTGGCGGCGGCGCAGATCCGCGTGGCAAGGCTCAGAGCCGAACTCGAGGGCCGCGATGAAACCAGCCTGGCCGTTTCCGCTGACGGGGGCCTTTCGGCGGGCCTGCTGCCGGAAATCGAGCAGGTCCAGGGCGAGCTCCTCGCCAACAGGGTCGATGACCACAGCAAGGAGAAGCAGGCCGTCCGCGTTTCTCTCCAGCACATCGAGCGACGGCTTGATCTATTGAGCCGGCGTCAAGAGAACGAGCAGACCGCCAAGGAAGAAGACACCATTGAGCTTGAGCGGGTCAGACGACTCCATGAGAAAGGACTAGCCTCGGTAGCCCTTCTGAACGACGCGCGCAGGGCCGTGCTTCTGTGGTCAACGCGGGCATTGGAATCATTCGCGGAGGCTTCCCGGATGGAGCGAGAGCGCAATGATCTGCAACGCAATCTCGTCAGGATTGAAGATTCCCGTCGCATCGAGCTTCTTGGCGAGCTGACGGCTGCGATGTTGGACGTGGCTGACCTGAAGGCGCAGCTGCAAGGCAATGCGGAGAAGCTCGTCTATGTCGGAGGACTGCGCTCGGAACTCGCACGCGGCGGCCGGCAGTCGCCGCCGGAGATCACCGTCGTCAGAAAATCTGCCGACGCCGTCGACCGGATCAGCGCCAATGAAGAAACCGACTTGTGGCCCGGAGATGTCGTGGAGATCACCCTCAACGTCGACTGGATACTCGCTCCCTCTCTCCGCCCCTCGATTGCTGCGGAAAAGAGCCGCTGAACGAAACCTCAACGACGGCCTTTGCAGCCGCATCACCTGCGGAGATCCATATGCTGCAGCGCAATTCCCAATCTCCCGCTACCTATACGGACGAACGGTGGCCTACTTCGGTCGAAGACAGCACGCTTGACCTGGACAAGTTGCTGGCGGCCGCGGGCAGACAGTTCCGCGTAATCATTGCCGTCGGGGCCGCTGCACTGGCCTTGGGCACGGCGTTCGCGCTGACGGAAACCCCGCAGTACACGGCCTCGGCTGAACTGCTCATCGAATATCGTCAAATCAGCTTTCTGGGGGACAGTTATCTTCCCAATCCTCTTGCGGCTTTCGACGGAATCGTCAGCAGCGAAATGGAGGTATTGAGGTCGGAATCGGTTGCCCGTCATGTGATCGACGCACTGCAGCTGATGGATGATCCGCGCTTTCTTTCTGAGGCGACGTCACCAACTTGGAAGCTGGTGTCGTTCGTTCGTGAGCAACTTGCCCGTCCTCCGGCTCCGCAGGAGACGGAGGACGGAAGGATCAAGGCGGGCATTGCGAAGTTGAAGTCCATGGTGCGGGTATTGCGGGTCGGCCCAGCCTTCATTCTCCGCATCGAATCCACCGCGCCCGATCCCTCCCTTGCTGCAGACATCGCCAATGCGTTTGCAGAAGGCTACCTGCATGACCAACGGGAAAGAACGCACGAGTCGATGCGCCAGGCGGGCGAATGGCTCCGGGTTCAGGTTGTCGACCTGAGGCAGAAGCTGGCCGACGCGGAACTCGCTGTCATCAGGTCCAGAAGGACTGCGGCGGATGCGTCGGCCCTGGTCGCGCTGAATGCTCTGGAACGAGAAGCCGAGACCTACCGGAACCTGCACGCCTCCTCCCTGCAACGTTATCAAGAGGCGCTCCATCAGCAGACCACGCCATCTGCCGACGCCCGCATCATCAACCGGGCGGATACCCCGTCCTGGACGAGCTATCCTCCCAAGACCATAATCTTGGTGTTGTCGCTCTTGGCTGGCGGCGTTCTGGGGGTCGGTCTAGGGGCGCTGTTCGAGTTCAGAGACCAAGGTTTCCGAAGAGGTGCTCAGGTTCGAGATTTGCTTCATCTGGATTTCCTCGGCATGCTTCCGAAGGTTCGGCGCAGCAGCTGGTCTCCGCGGCCGTGGCCGAGACAAGTTGCTAAGGCGGAGGGAAACACCTTGCCGGGGCCGCTGGCCAAGGGGGCGGATGACCTCCTACGTGACGTGATCGATAAGCCGACCTCGAGGTTCGCCGAATGTCTGCGCAGCGCGACGGTCGCAGCCGACCTCAAACTTCCGGACCAGAAGATGAGGGTTATCGGGGTTACTTCGGTGCTGAACGGAGAGGGGAGATCAACTGCAGCGAAGAACTTGGCCTCCCTTCTTGCCGCGCGCGGATCGAAGACCCTGCTGATTGACGCCGATCTCACCAATCCGGGCTTGAGCGAAGCCCTGGCTCCTGCCGCCGAAGTGACACTTGCCGACGTTGTGATGAATGGCCGCAGCCTTCGAGACGCGCTTTTCTTCTTTGAAGGGGAGACGGGACTGGCATTTCTTCCAGCATCCAAGCGTGGCTCTCTTCCGCAAACCAGCGATATGGTGGCATCGCCTGGCTTCACCACCTTGCTTCGGGAAGCGGAGGTTACGTTCAAATACGTCATCGTCGACTTGCCGCCTATGGCGGAAGGCATAGAGGCCCGTGCGGCGGCCATCCGCATCGACGCCTTCATCTGCGTAATCGAGTGGGCGCGTACCTCCCGCAAACTGGTGCAGAAGGCCATGTCCTTGGATCACGGCATTAGGGAGAAATGCCTAGGTGTCATCTACAGCAAGGTCAACCTTAGGCGGTTGCGCAAGTATGAACGCTACAGTTCCAAGCGTCACTTCGGGCAGCGGCAGAAGACCGGTTTCCGCGTCTAATGGCAGCGACTACCGTCTCGGTGAATGGTGGCCGTTGCCGAAATCAGAACACAGGGCCCCGGAGTGGGGCATCGCGATCCGGTCCCAGTCAAACCATGTTTGCAGGACGTGCGCTGCCATACGTCCAATCACCTTCAGGCGCGGTTGCATGAGCAGTGATGTCAATGCCGGGCCGCCGCAGTGCCTCTGCTTCGTCGATTAAGCCGCGGCATAAACTGTCCATGATGACATATGGCTGGGTCAATGCGTCACGAAAGCGGAAGCGGTGGCTTCCGGGCTGTCCGCGCCTGACCAACAGGCGCCCACGCTCGTCAGAGGCAAGGTCGGCCAGATGGCGCTGGAAGCTTGCTGGTTTCATCTGGCGGCGAAGCATGCGCGACAGGGGCGCCGCCACCGATTTCGCGCTGAAATAGCCATCGTCGTCCGCGTCCGCCAGCGCGCTTGCAAGGACGACCTCGGGAAAGATGCTGCCGCGGCTTCCAGCCAACATATTCGTGACGCCGTCACAGAAGGTTTGCCGCAGTTCGTCAATGACCTGTTCGATCGCCGCATTCACCTGCGCCACGCCAATGCGTCGGGACGCGCTGCGCGCAGCAGCGAGGCAACCAAGCTTGGCGATCGTGTGAACGTAGAAGGGCAGTCCCCGAGACAAGCGCAGTATCTTGAGCTTTGCTGGTCCCTCAATCTCCAGAGAGGCGCGGTCAAGCCGAGACTCAATGAGTTCCGAGAACTCGTCATCGCGCATCCGTTGCAAGGGTATGCAGGTAAGTAAACGGCGCAGCGATTCGTGGTTCCTGACCAGGTCGCCCAGAGATTCGGCAACGCCGACAATGATCACTGTGCAGTTTATGTTGTAGTCGGAAAGGTACTTGATGGTATCGGCAGGTGAGCTCGGCATCGCGAGTGCTCTGCAGCCGGTCGAACTCGTCAATTATCAAAGCCGTATTTCTGACGCAGCAACGCTGCAGATGCCGCCTGACAGAATCTGGTTTAAGCGGTCGGTCAGTAGGGAGCGGCGTTGCCGCAAAAGCGTGACCCGAGGCTGGGTCGATGCTGCTAAGCTCACTCAGCGCCTTGCGCCATAGAGAGGAATAGTCGTCAGAGGGATCCGCCTGCACCCGAGCGACGAGGTGAACTGAGGAAGCCCCCGTCGCCTCTGCCACAAGAACATATTGACGAGTGAAGTCTTGCCGACGCCCCGCTCACCATAAACTATGGCATGCTTGGATGGCTCCGCGTCTCAACAAGGCGGTCGACCTGTTGTCGCCGCCCGGCGAACAGCGACTCCTCCTGAACGGGGCCGGACGGCGTGAAAAGCTGCGCAACGTCCATTTCGGTTGCATTGGCTGGTGCCACAGGATCAACGTTCGTCTGCGGCTTTGGGGACGTTCCTTTTCCCGCACTTTCGCTACGACTGCGAGACGATAACAGGATCCAGCAGAGCGCGCGAATTATCAAGCCGGGGACTGGCCTATCCCTGAACTTCCCAAATAGCGCGTTGGAATCCGACACATGCGCTCACTTCAATGCTTCAGGCGAAATGGGACTGCTATTTCGTTTCCCAACAGGGGCTTTGGCCAAGCACCGCGGAACGCGCTTTCCTGCAACCCGGAGACGACCATGCTGAAACCGATCACTCTGCTGGCAACTGTTTTACTGTTCGGCATAGGCGGGGCAGTGTCGCCCCCTGTGCCGCGCCTTCCGTTGTTGCTTGGCAACAAGGCCACCAGCCCCGTCCCCATGCAGGCAAACCTCGATCATGCGGGGAGCTTGATCATTACCGCTGGAGGCACCTACAGCGGCCGCTGGCATTCGGACGATCCGGACGTCCCGGCGGTCACTATTCGAACGACCGAGCCGGTTACAATTGAGAACTGTGTCGTCAGCGGGGTCGGAACCCTGATCAGCACCCGCTACGGCGAGGCCGAGCACCGAAGCGACGGGGTAAACCCCAGGAACACCCATTATGCCGACGTGACAGTTCGGAATTGCAGGGCGATTGGGCAACAGCCTGAGCTGCGCGATAGAGCCCCGCCACGGTTCATTGTGGCTCTGAATCCTCGGCGCATCGATGTACAGCACAACTCGGTCGAGGGAAGCCGCGGAATCTGGGTCTATGCGGATCCCGCGAGAATGCCGGCACGTGAGATCACAGTTCGGTTCAACCACGCATTGAACATTGCCGGGCTTTGTCGCGACCAATGCTCTACGGAGAATGTGGGCGCCTGGGTTGGCAGGACGGGGATTGCCGTTGCCAATTTCGTGCAGCTTGCAGACATCCGTGAAGCGGGCACTGTCGACATCTCCTGGAATTATGTGCGCAACGAGCCCGGCAAGAGCGCCGTCGAGGACGTGATCAGCCTGTTCCGCGTCAGGGGTAGGAAGGATCGACCGGTGACGATAGCCAACAACCTGTTGATCGGAGCTTTTCCGGGCCGCCAGCCGTTCACAGGGCGCTACTCGGGGTCCGGCATCATGATCGACGGAGTTAACACGGATGCGTCGACCGGCTCAGCTTGGATAAAAATCTTTGCCAACCGTATCCTCTACGCCTCCAATGCTGGGATTGGGCTAGCGGCAGGAAATAACAACGAAGTATTCGAGAACTTTGTCGTGCGGCCCGCCCGGTATATCGACGGCAACGAGATAACAACGAAGACAGTCGGGATTTACGTCTGGAAATGCTGCGGCGAAGGCGGGATCGACGAATCCTACTTCGCCAATGTCGCTCATTCGAATTCAATATTCGTCGAGTCGTATCGGAAGGGCGTATTTGAGGCCAACAATCTTTGGATACCTGATTGCGCCGTCGATGCAGCCGAGGCGACGCTGTGCACCGGAAACGAGAGCTTGGCACCGTTACCAGTGGATCAGTTCGAGCAGCAGCTTCTCTCTGATTGGTCCCGCACCTATCAGGCGAGCTTCGGTAGAACGTCTCCGGTTCAATATCCGAACGAGGGTCCGGACCCATAAAGGGGTTCCCCTGACGGCGGGATTGTGATTCAGGGGTCTCTGAGGGGGACCACTCATGAATCGCGAATATTTCTGGCTCAGTGATGAGCAGTTTGGGCTGCTTGAACCGCATCTGCCGACCGACACCCGAGGCAAGCCGCGCGTTGATGATCGCCGCGTGATCAGCGGCATCATCCATGTGGTGAAGAGCGGCGGACGCTGGTCGACGCTAGAGCACGTCCTGTTTAATCTGGGTCATATCCGGCCGCTTTGAAGTAGTTTGCGCATTCGGCTGGGGTGAAGAGGTCGAGGACCGAACCGACCGTGTTCCACAGTGCGGTGATGGTTCTTTCGGCCTTTGCTCGCAGCAGCGCCTTGAGCTTGGCGAAGGCGTTCTCGATCGGATTGAAGTCGGGACTGTAGGGCGGCAGGTAGAGCAGGCTCGCGCCTGCGGCCTCAATCGCGTCGCGCACGCCGCCGGCCTTGTGGGCGGGCAGGTTGTCCATCACGACGATGTCGTCCTTCGACAGGGTCGGGACCAGCACCTGCTCGACATAGGCCAGGAACACGTTGCCGTTCATGGCGCCATCGTAGACGAAGGGCGCTGTCATGCCCGTCAGCCGCAAGGCGCCGGTGAAGGTCGTGGTTTTCCAATGGCCATGCGGCACGCCGGCCCGGCAGCGCTCGCCGCGTGGCGCTCTTCCACGCAGGCGCGCCATCTTCGTCGACAATCCCGTCTCGTCGATGAACACGAGCTTCGCAGGGTCGAGATCGAGCTGGCCTTCGAACCAGGCCCGCCGCCGCTTCAGGATGTCGGGGCGATCCTGCTCCAGTGCATGTGCGGACTTTTTTGAAAGTCCAGCCTCGGCCGCGAAGCCAGGCACTCAAGGCGCTGCGGCTGATCCGCACCGACTGTTCGGCCAAGAGCCGCTCCACCATCTCGTTCAGCGTGATGTCCTTGCGCTCCTCGATCAGCCCGCCGATGAAGGCTTCATGCGCATCGAGGCTGGAGGCGCGGCGACGGCCCTGCGGGCGGGGCGCCAACTCGCCGATCTTCGCCCGCGCAATCCAGCGGATCGCGCTGGATACTCCCACGCCGAACCGCGCCGCCGCCTGCCGTGCCGACATGCCTTCCGCCGAAGCCTTCAAGACCCGCAACCGAAGATCCCCGCTCAGTGCTCTTCCCATAATCCACCTCCATCGAGGTGGATGTTGAATCACTTCCGAACGCCATCGTCACATCACAATCGATTCATCCATCATGGGACGTGCTCTAGTCGGTCTATGGACCGCGCAAGACCCTCTACAACCGTTTCCAGCGCTGGTCGGCCAAGGGCGTTTGGAGCGCCATTTTCCATGCTCTCGCCATCGCAGGCGGGCCTCCGGCCGAGCTTCTCATCGACCCATCGGCGGTAAGGGCGCATCGCTGTGCGGCCGGCGGCAAAGGGGGGAGCAAAATCAGGCCATCGGTCGCTCGAGAGGCGGATGGACCACCAAAATCCATGCCCTGACGGATGGATTCTGCCGGCCGGTCGCCTTTCTCCTGACCGGCGGCCAGGTCGCCGATTGCACTGCCGGGGCGCTGCTGATCGAGCAGATGCCGGCGGCGCCAATCCTGCATGCCGACAAAGGCTATGACAGCGATGCCATCCGGGAGCAGGTTCGCGGACGGCGCGTTCGCCAATATCCCGCCCAAGGCGAACCGGAAATGGAAGAACTGCTTCTCGCCCTTCCTCTACAGAGACCGCAATGCGATTGAGCGCATGTTCTGCCGCATCAAGGACTTCCGCCGCATCGCAACCCGCTACGATCGACTCGCCCGGAACTTCCTCGCCGCCGTCTGCATCGCCGCAACCGTCAGCTACTGGTTATGAGTCTTGGCCCTGGGATTCACGAGACCTCGGACGCTGCCGCCTATACCAGTCGCTTCGAAGTTTCGTGAAGTACGTCAACTTGAGGATAATATTATGACTAAACCGCTTAAAGATGTGACCACGCAACACCGCCAAGCGCGCCTGTCAATCGCTCATGCGCGCGAGCCTGCGGAAAGGCTGCCGCCTGTTGAAGCTGTTGAGATCCTGACGACTTCAGTTGCCGTGGTCGAAGAGCAGTCTTTCCTGCTGAGGGTGGACGAGTGGCTTGCCCGGCGCACGGCCAACACCGCTGGTGTCTACGTCGTGTTTCGCGATGTACATGGGGTGGTGCGCGCGCTCGACGAGCCGGCCTTGGCCGATGCGCATCGAGGCGCATTCATGAACGTGCCCGACGGGGCGCCCCTGGTGTGGGTTTGTCGGTTCAGGGGCCGTCGCGCAGGCCGGGTGACAGGTACCGACACACTCGAAGCGGTTTGCCGGGCGGGGCTGGCCAAAGGCTGGCGGCATGCCTTCTACGGAGCAACACCGGAGGTCCTAAGGTCCTTGGTGGCTGCGCTCGAGGCATCCTATCCCGGCATCGAAATAGCAGACGCGGTCTCGCCGCCCTTTCGCCCGCTGACCGACGTCGAGATGGAGGAGCAGATTCGCCGCCTTGCAGTCGCCAAGCCCGACATCATCTGGGTCGGCCTGGGCTGCCCGAAGCAGGAGATTTGGATGGCGCGGTATGCACGGCACATCCCCGGCGCAATCTCGATGGGGGTCGGTGCCGCCTTTGATTTTCGCGCCGGGGCAATAAAGCGCGCCCCTCCCTTTATCCGCCAGTTCGGACTGGAATTCCTCTACCGCATATCACAGGAGCCGGGGCGGCTTGCGGGGCGCTATTTCCGCGTCATCCCCAGATTCATGCTGGGAATCTTTCGGCAGGAAGCGAGGCGTCTCTTCCGATCCCAAGGGTGAAGATGGTGAACCTACTGATCTGCCCAGAATGCATCAAATGCGCAGACGCTGCCGCTACTACTAGGATTGCTGGCCGCCTGTTGATGCGGTGAGCAGATGGATGCGCTCGTCACTCTCCTTGTTTGCGGGCCGCAACGACGAGGGGTTACTGATCGCCTGGCAGTTGTCGAGGCCAAGTAGAGGAAATGAAGGAGAATTTGAGTCCACCCGAAACGTGTCCATCCACTAGCCGTCGGCGCCTCCGTTGTGACGCCAGCAAAGCGGCTTTGTCTGCTCGCGACGGTGAACAAGGATGCTCCGCACCAAGAGTGCGATAAAGTATCCGAGCTGTAGCAAACTCAGTGCGGCCGCAGCGAGAAGAGTGCTACGCACGGTGCCCTGTCCCGCGCCGATCACCAGCGCGCACAGCGCTACCGCCACAAGCGCCAGCTGTTTGGAATTGATCCAAAACCCAAGCAGCATTCCGAGAGCCAAGTAGAAAGATCCCGCGATCAACATGTGCCACCGCCTCTGCCATTAAGCCGAGATTGCCGGCCTCTAATTTCTATAAATCAATTCGGTATGAATTCTATGTTAAGTTCCGCAGCTTGTGCTGTTTCATGGGGGGTGTCTGTTCTGCGCATTCTTCCGATACCAACTCTTCGCGTGCACGGCGTCTGCCAGGAACCGCGCGAGATCAAAGGTGACGTGCCCCAGTAATGTCCTCGCATTGAGATTGTTCCGGTCTTTGAGAGGAGACTGGCAATGAAGTGAACGAAACGCGCGCCTGAGGAAGCTTGTCGCTGGCAAGAAACTTCTGACGCCCGGTTAGGAGAGGTTGGACTTGGCCGTGCTGCGCATGCACCTCAAAGCTCTGCCCGCCCGAAAATCATTGGGGCATTGATGACGCCTGGATTTCCGTCGTATCGCCACGACGTCACGCCAAGCTCTCGCGAGGTGGTATCCCTCCGCGGTCACCCTCGAATTCTTGTAGTATTGCGGTCCTGCATGGTCTCAACACCGCGAACCCGCTAAACCCTTGCCGAATTGCGACTTCGAAAGTTAACTTGACGGCAATACTTGCTTCCTAGGAGATCGCCTATGTATTCTTGGTCGCGGGAATATACAAGTTCCTTGATTGACAGAGCGCTATGGATCGCGGGTCTTTATTTGGTACGCGTCGCGGATTTTGATACGGTCTTAGGCTCGCAATTCAGAGTGCCGATCAATAAATGTCTTAACGGTTATGCCATCGATTTTGATGCCAATGGCTGCAATCCGCAGGTTGCATTCCTTAGGCAATACATCAGCGATCCAAGTGTGAGATATGAGGAATCCTTGATAAGGAGGTTCATGGCAGATTTTCGCCCCCGGAACTTGCAGGAAGTGCTATTTGGGCAGCAAACGGACTATGAGGATGACTGCAAGGCTTCTCAGCTCCAACACTATGTCTCCTCCCTGGACATCACCAGGCCGTTCCTGCCCATGCCGTGGAGTACGCCTTCCGAGATCTCAAGATACAGACAAGGTTTGAAAGCTCTTAATGGTAGCTTGGCGCCGGACCTAAGCCCGAGCATCGTGGAGCAGGAAAGCAGGAAGGAATACGAGCGCTTAATAGCAACCTACGAAAGTATAAAGAAAATCGGCTATAAGCCGAATATTGCCTCAGACGGCGCGCTTGACAGCAGATTCATACAGGTCGTCATGCTGCGAGATCACGAAGATGAAAGGTTCATCGTGATGAGCGGCCACCATCGGCTGGCGGCCTTGTCCGCACTGGGCTGGACGCAAGTCCCGGCGATCCTCGTCGCGAACGGTTTGCCTATAGTGGATTTGGCCAATGTGGAGAACTGGCCCGTGGTTAGCGAGGGCGTCTACGATCTCCATGTGGCGCGACGTGTCTTCAAGCGTTACTTCGCAAGACAGACATCCATTCCAAGACCTGCACCCATTCCGAGTTAGGCTTTGCCAGCAATTGCCTGGTGGGTATCCAATTATTGGAGCAGGAACCCTCTCGCAATGATGGTTGAGGTGGTGCCCGGTTTCTGAGACAGGGGCATAAGGTGGATCGCCCGATGAGAAGGACGATCCAGCATGAAGACACGCAGACGGTTCTCGGCCGAGTTCAAGGCCAAGGTCGCACTTGAGGCGACCAGGCTGGACCACCTCAGGTGGTGGACTTGTCGTGCAATTTTGCAAAGTGTTGACATGCGGTCGATAGTGACGACAATATGCACTTGACCTGTTCGCTCCTCACCTTGGCAATATTGATGTGGAACCAAGTGTCTGGCAGCTCTTCTTTCGCCGATCTCGCGCGAGACCGACCCGTTGCCGCTGCCCTCCCGACAGGCCGACTCCATCCTCCCCGATGTCGGTCATATATCCGTTGGGGAGGCGCTGGAATCATCTCGTGCGCAGAGGCGTGTGTTGCCGCCTCGATCACCTGCGCATCGGCCGCGTCCGCTCGGAAGCGCGCAATGTTGTCGCGCACGCAACCGGAGAACAGCTCGATATCCTGGAGCGCGGTGCCGGTCGCACGCACCCTTGCGCCGGCGGCCATGCACCCACAAGCGAAGTCTTCAGCGTGAACGTCGCGCCCATGACGACCGGCGTGTTCGTGCCGGGGCGAGGACGAAAAGGTTCTCGACGGAAACCGTACCCCTGACGTCAGGCAGACGCACGAGTCCGGCAATGGGCGGTTCTCCTGGAATATGCGCTCCAGGCGCGCATGGGCGCTGCGCGCGGACAGCGGATACCGGTGCACCATGACCGGATAGCGGCTCCATTCCCAGCCCCCGGCCGCTACCGTGCGGCCGCTACCGTGCGGCCGTTCCCAAAGCGGCCTGACGGCGTGCTACGAACGGCTCGCGATGGCGCAAGATGTCGACGAGAGCCGAAGTACGATCGTACGATCGGGTAGGCTGGCGTGGAAAAGGCGGGGCTATGGGCTCTGGATGCCCGCGCATCTGCCTTCCTGCTGGTTAGGAGAGGAAACAGCCGGCCAGGCGGTTAATTGGCCGACAGACGGGTGCTCCCGCACCGCAAGCGGACGCGTTTGACTGGAGAGAAGCAAGCACCGGTCTCCTGCGACTATAAAGCTTGCCGCAGCGCATATGCGGAATCGGCGGCTCCTCCAGTGACGATAGAGCTGTTCCCGACCCGCTACGCAGATCTGGGCCTTTAGCGATCCGACCGGATCGTAATGCCCGCCTGAATAACTCGGAATTGCACGAACTTGTCTCAGTGCCGAGGCGTTCGCTCCTTCAAGGATCAGAGTATCCGTTCGACGAGAAGCCATGTCGCGCAATCGCGACGCCGGCGACCCAGGCGCCGGCAATGACGCAGTCGCACGTCATAGCCCTCGGGCAGCTCCAGGATGAAATCGTGAACGCCGGCGAGCGATGCCCGCTTCATGGCATAGCCGGATCGGCGAGCGCGATGTTCTCGCGAATGGACCGGTTGAAGAGCACGTTCTCTTGCAAGACGACGCCGATCTCACGTCGAAGCCAGGTTGGGGTCGACCACCGGCACATCGATGCCACAGCAGCATCACAGGCCAGCTCGCTTCGACACAGCATAGGCCTGCGCCGCAAGGCTTAGGAAAGACGTCGCTCGATGACCGAAAGAGCCAGTTCCTCTCGACGCCACGGCGTCAGACGGGCATTCTTGTGGATGTTCATTTAGTACCCTCCGGTGAGAGCAAGCTTGGTAACTCCAGTCTCCTCGGTTCGGTCCGCATGGACAACTACGGAAAACTCACAAGTCGAGTCCGTTCCATCCCGATGACATCGGGATGGAACTCCATTGAGCGTGATCTTCTCCGAAAACCGGACTCCCGCCTTTGGTAAGCTGACTTCGGTTCGGGATCATGGCTTTGAGGTGCTGTTTATCCAGTCCTTATCTGGCCACGGCAGCCCCGCGTTCCTTCAGGTCACATAAAATGAGGCTGCGGCGAGCGAGAGATGTGGGGAAAGGGTGGCGAACTGGGTTTGAGATGCGCCGCCGGCTCCGTCGCTGTCGAAAGAGAGCGCCCCGGTTGCACTGTCGTAGATGATATGATCGGAACTGTCATGCGCGGCTGTACCAACAAAGAAAGCTTTGGATGGAAGCCCTCCCGGCTGAAGCCCGGTAAAAACGGTATCGCTGAGATGGAACGTGTCCTGGGAGCGTTTGAAGTCGGTGATCTTATCGACATTGCCGGCTCCAAGAGCAGTATTGAACGAGAAGGCATCGTGGCCTCCGTAACCGGTCAAGACGTCGGGGCCGAGCCCGCCATTGATGACATTGTTGCCGGCATTGCCCTGGATGGTCTGGGCGAACTCGTTGCCGGTGAGGGAAATCGCCTTCGTGCCGGACGGGTTGTTGGTGGCGAGATGCTCGATCTCCGAGCTGGCCGAAAGCGCATAGCTCACCGAGGCGATCACACTGTCGTTGCCGCCGCCCACTGCCTCAACGACCTTCTCGTTGGCATTGTCGACATAGTAGGTGTCGTTGCCGCCATAGCCGATCATGGTGTGGCCGCTGGTTCCGTGGAGTATATCGGCGCCGCTGGTGCCGTACAACGTGCCATCGCTGGTGCTGCCGGAAGGAGCGACAGTCCCGGTCCCAGACCCGGTCTCCGTCGTGCTAGTGGTTGGGGGAGTGACGCTCGCGTCCGTGACAGTGTCGGTCGAGCTATCCGCTGCGTAGTCCCAGGTGAACTGGTTATCGACGTGTGCCACTGGGGTGGCCGTGGGATCCTCGTGCACGTCGGCCACGACCGCCTTTGACGCGTCCCAAATGATGTTGTTGGGATTGCCAGGGTTGGTGTAGGTCGAGTTCAGGATGCTGACCCCACCGGAGCTTACATTCCAGATCAGTCCATTCGACGAGGGAACCCCGCGGCCTTGATCCTCATCGATACCGTCGAACGACCTCGTGTGATCGAAGGTCACATCGCTCGCGTAGGAAGAGAACGCGCCATTGCCCTGATGGATGGCGTCAACGTGATCCACCCTCCCGCCGGTCGATCCGTTCTCGAACATGACGGCCACGCCGGTCTGAGAGTTGTTACCGTCGATCACCCCATTTGAGATCGTCGTATTCGGGCTGCCGTATACCGAGACGATGTCCTCAGGATGCGAACTGCCGGCGTCGTTGACGGCATAGAAGTCGGTTAGCGAACTATTGCCCGAGTTGTTGAACTGGACGAACTGACCGCGCGGCATTGGGCCATGGAAGTCGTAGCCATCGACGTGTGAAAGACTCGCGCCGGGCGAGTTCACGAGATAGATGCCAGTCGAGCCTTCCCGCACCGTCGTGTTATGAACGGTCAGGTTCGAAGCGTTTTCTGCCTTGATGTTGTTGATGTCTGGGCTCGTCTCGGGGTCGATTCCCGCCGGGGGGGCGGCGTTGATGACCTCGGTGTTCTCGATCGTGACACCGTTTGCGCCCGATACCATCACCCCGTCGCCCTCGACGTGATGAATAAGACAATTGCGCAGGATGACATTGTCGTGCGTAATCGTGACCGCGTCCCCGTTGGTGACGTAGATGTCAAGATTTTCAATCACCTGGCCGTCGTACTCCGATTGGATCGGTGTGGTGGTATAGGTAAGACCCTGCGCCGGCTGCGTGGTTGCCGTCGATGCGGAAGCGGTGGAAATGGGAGCCTCGGTCGTCACTCGGCGGCCTCCGTCGTCGCGCGAGAGTTGTTCAACCATTCCGAGTGTGTCAACAGTATTTCCTTGTCGGAATTCATCGATCTCATGTGTTTCTCCAGTTAAATATTAATCATCATAAGTATCTCTCAGGACGCTCATCGACAATCTATCGTCCTAACGAAATTCTGCCAATACAACCAGAAATTCCATCTGGAGATATAACGCTAACCTTCATGACCATAATACGGCGTGGATAAGGCTATACTGAGACTCTCCCGGGCGATTGGCGCTGCGTTCAAGCTTGTGCCTACGTCGAATTGCAAACGTCGTCTAGTATCTCGGATCACGCGTGAACTTACCCCCGAGGAGCAGGAGGCAAGGTCATGCATGCTCGTCGGCCAACACAGCATGAGCGTTACCGACGCGGTCAGGCACGGCTCGAATCAGGTGATCTACGAGGGCTATCCTGAATTCGGCTACAATTACCGCCTGACCGACCTGCACGCTGCCATCGGCGTGAGCAACTGCAACGGCTTCCCGCATTCGTCACGCGGCGGGGGCAGCTTGCAGCGCAATATGGTGAGAGCGCCTTCGCGACATCGCCGAACTGGAAACGCCTGCCGAGCCTTGCTGGACTCGCAGCAACTGGCAAAGCTACTGTGTGAAACTCCCCTACTGGTTCGACCTGCGGGGCCGTCTGCCCCCGGAAGGGAAGGGCGCGGGCCTTTGCCCTATTGTGATACCGAGGCGATGCGGGAGCACCTCGCCGAGATCAGCCGGAGCGTCGACGACGGCGCGCATGCGGTGCTCATCTTGATCAGGCCGGATGGCATGTGACGCCGAAACTCAAGGTGCTGGACAACATCACCCTGACGCTCCTGCCGCCGCGCTCCCCCGGCGCCGTGGTCCTGCGCCCTGCTACGTGGATGACCTGATGCACAGCTTGACGCGTCAGATGAATTAAGGCGCGAATCGATCAAGCCGTCAATCTTGGCAATCATATCGAGGTAACCATAGCGGACGGGCCGTCCCATGTTTTCCTTTCATCGGCCCGCCGGAAACCAAGCCCCGGTAATCCTCGCGGCCGCGCAATCCTTTGCCACGATGGGCTGAGTCGGTGAAACCACGAGCTCGGGTTCTTGACCAAAAAGCCCCAGGCTGAAGATCCGGGATACGCCTCGATGATGCTGCCCTACGCCTAAAGAGGGTATTTTGGTGTACGGTTTTCCTGGCGTAAAGTTAAAAAAGAAACTGTGCGGTTGGCGCGTGGAGCGCCTAATCGACGCGTGTATCCCAATCACGCCGGGTGAGAAGCGATGATGACAAGGCAATCTTTCATAACCGTGCTTGTCGGACCGAGCGAGTTACTTCGAGAAGGTCTAAGTCGAATCCTGAATGAAGAAGATTTTTGTATTCTTTTCTCTTCGGCTTCTGTTAACGATCTTTTGCAGAAGCCGCTGCCGCGTCACCGGTCGATCTTGCTAATCATAGATATCGGCGGTGCTGATGCGGAAGCTGAATTCGCGCAAATTGTTGAGTTTAAGGCGATTTACCCAGCCAGCCATGTCGTTGCGCTAGCTAATCACTGTCGCACGGCCGACATAGTCTCAGCTTTTCGTGCGGGGGCTGACGGGTATCTGACAAAGATCGCTGCTTACGATACCTTCATCAAAGCTCTCGAATTGGTTATGCTTGGGCAAACGGTACTATCTGCGGAAACTTCGATGGTTATTCAAGATATAATGCAAGGTTCGAAAAATGAACCGACGGCTGAACTGATAGCTGATGAGTTACCAAAGGTGGAAGATAAAGTGGAGAGTGGCGATCAAGAAAAGGTAATTTTGTCGAATCGCGAGAACTGTGTTCTGCGCCGTTTGATCGAAGGGGAGTCAAACAAAGCCATCGCGCGCGAAATTAACATTGCCGAGGCTACGGTGAAGGTAGACGTCAAAGCCATACTTCGAAAGATTCGGGTCCGCAACCGAACACAGGCCGCAGTTTGGGCGATGAATCATGGTATGCTTACTCCACCGTCTGGCAACGGCGCGTCGGGGAACGATACGGTGGTACCTCAGCGGTCTCACCATCGGCATGATCTACTTGAAGCAAAAAATGGATACCTGGTTTTCGACAATCGTCCTCCAATATGACCTGCGACAGATCTTCGTTCTGGCTGGTGCATTCACTTGCCGAAGCCTCGTTCCCGATCAAGAACGCATAGGCTCAAATCATTCTGGGCGATGGCCGAAGAGGCGCGGTGGAAACCGCATCACAGGGGCGTATCATATGGATCCCGCCAGTGTAACCACGACCCGACTTAGATCCGGTTGTTTTTTTGCCCGTTGTCCTCTGTACTCAACAGCGGTGGATCACGAATTAGATCGCCTCAAACGGTTTGAACTCTGTGCGTGATTGATAAAAAACACAAGGATGACGGATCTTTACCGCCATTTTGAATTTGAGGGGATTTTTCATTAAATGGGCCAAACAAAAACTGTTTCTGGTTTGTCGTTCAGCGAAGCCCGGATCGGAACGGTTGAAGGCGGAGAATACGGCCTCCTGGTTTGGAAATGCGACCAACTGGTGGCGGTCCTTACCCAGATCGACGAGGAAGCCTACTCCACCAAAGGCAAATGGTTCCTCGAGACGGGATTCGGGCTGCTGAGCGGGCAGCACAAGAATTTCGATACGATCGAGGAGGCCATAAGATGGGTAGGAAGACACACCTTCCCCGAGTCTGCTTAGATAGCAGTTCATCTGCCGATCCCGCCCTTGGACCTTCACAATATATAATTGAATATAATTTATTTGGGCAACAGTCGAATACGGCCGCGGGACTCGCAAGGTGGGCAGTGTTACGCTTGGGCTCACTCTTCAGCCAGAGTTCCTTCTGCGAGAAGATCGTTGACCTTGTAGGCGACTTCCGTGCGGTTGGTCGCCTTAAGTTTTTTCATGATATTGCGGATGTGGACCTTCACCGTGCTTTCGCGCAAATTCAGTTCGTAGGCGATCATCTTGTTCGCCTTGCCGCGCCGGAGCGCTTGCGCAACCTCGGCCTGCCTAACTCCCACTTCGTCGTCCAGGCCCTGGAGAACGAGCCGATCACGATCTCCGGCTCCTAGTCGCAAACCCGATCATTCTGCTATGTCGATGACCTGATCGACGGCTTGACTCGCCTGATGAATGAAGAGGCGACCTCGACGAAGCCGTCAGTCTGGGCAATCTATCGAGGTAGCAATAGCAGAACTGGCCCGCCTCAGGGGCCGTGCCAGGCAACTTCTCTGTTGCTCACCGCAGGTGCAACGCAAGGAGCGGCTCGGCAGACCATCGCGCATTTCGATGCCCGGAAGGCACCCGTGCTGTTGTGCGCGCTGCGCCGCATCGCCCTGGCCCACACCCAGCCGCCACTGCCAGCTGTGAGACGTTGCTCCTCAAGCTGCTGAAGCTCGGGCGCTGGTCAGGATCAGCGCGCGCCAGTCAAGATCGCCTTCTCCTCGGCATCCCAAAAATGGCGGGTGGTCGCGGACGGCCCCTGTGCCCGCGGTTCTCCCGCCTGTCACGCCGCGCCGCCCCGCGCCAGACCGGCGGCACCACCCATGCCCCCCGGGAGTCCAAGCCCGGCAACTCTCGCGGCCCGCGCATCCGGCGCCACGATGGTGCTGGCTGCCGCCCGGAGCGGCTGAAAGCCAGGGCTCGCACCCCTCACCAAGGCCTCAGGCTTGAGAAATCGGGGGTAGCCCTCGAGGATGCTGCCCTACGCCTAAAGAGGGTGTTCATGTATATGGTTTTCCTAGCGTAAAGTAACATGGTCAAAAAAGAAACTATGCGTGGAACGCCTTGCGAAACGAGCGTACCTAAATCGCGCCAGGGGGGCTACGATGACAACGAAATCCTTGATGACCGCAAAATCTTTTATATCAGTGCTTGTCAGTCCAAGCGAGTTACTCCGAGATGGCCTTGTTCGAATTCTGGATGCAGCAAAGTTTCGCATTCTTTTCTCTGCGGCTTGTGTTTACGATCTTCTGCAGAAGCCGCTAGCCCAGCACCGGTCCATCTTGCTCATCATGGATGTCGGCGGTACTGATGTGGATGCCGGATTCGCCCAAATTGCAGACTTTAAAGCGGTTTATCCCACCAGCCATGTCGTTGCGCTAGCCGATCACTGTCGATCGACCGATATAGTTTCAGCTTTTCGTGCGGGGGCTGACGGTTATTTGACAAAAGTCGCTGCTTACGACACCTTCATCAAAGCTCTCGAATTGGTTATGCTAGGGCAGACGGTGTTACCTGCGGAAACTTCGACGTTTATTCAAGATATAAGGCATGGTCTAAAACATGACGTGGTAGCTGATGAGTTAGCAAAGGTGGTTGTCAAAGTGGAGCATGAGGATCAAGAACTATCAATTTTGTCAAATCGGGAAAACTGCATTCTACGTCGCCTAATCGAAGGGAAGTCTAACAAAGCTATCGCGCGCGAAATTAACATTGCCGAAGCTACAGTGAAGGTACACGTCAAGGCCATCCTTCGAAAGATTCGGGTCCGCAACCGTACACAGGCTGCAGTTTGGGCGATGAAGATGCTTACTCCAGCGTCCGGCAATGGCCCGTCGGGGACCGAAAGGACGGCAACTCAGCCTTCTCACCATCCGCAAGAGCTACTTGAAGCACAAAAGGAGTATCACCTTCTCAAGACCATTCATCCGGTGTGACCGCCACCCCGTCTTGACGTATCGTCCTTCGGGCTGGTGTTACCTGCATTGTGCTGCCGCACGCGACGTGGTGTTAACCCGGCCAGGTTCGACGTCCATCAGGACCACCGGGAGGTCAACCAACTGACCTGGAACGTCTTCCGCGATCATCTGGTGCTCGAATACGATCCCGAAATGGGACGGCGACCTTTGCCAGCCCAATGCCTTACGTGCCGCTCGCGGCCGACGTGCTGGAACGCAAGATCGAGTTCCTCGACAAGCACTTCGGAACGCAGCGCTCCAAGGACTGGTTCGACCGCGAGACACTCGCTGGGCTTGCGAGGTTGCGTGACATGGAATGCCAGGCACCGAGCATTTCGCCGAGGCTTTCACGGTCCGAAGCAGTTTCACACATTCTCTCGCAAAAAACTCACCGGGAGACCGTCGAAAAATCGAGTGGGACTTGAACTCACCGGGCGATGTGCTAACTAATTCGTCTACAGCGGTTCGGCACAAAGACATCTACAAGGAAAGACAGTACAGAACTAGCCTTTCGAGCCGACCGTTTTTACTATCCATTTTGAAGTTGAGGGATTCATCAAAGTGGGCAAAGAAAACATTGCTCCTGGATTTTCGTTCAAGAAAGCCCGGATCGGAACGGTCGAGGGTGGAGAATCCGGCGTTCTGGTGTGGAAATGGGACCAACTCGTCGCGGTCCTTACTCAGATCGACGAGGAAGCCTACTCCACGAAGGGCAAATGGTTCCTCGAGACAGGGTTCGGGCTGCTGAGCGGGCAGCACAAGAATTTCGATACGATCGAAAAAGCCATAAGATCGGTGGCCAGACGCACTTTCCCCGACACTGCAGATGGATCGGCGGATTCAGTGGCAGGAAGTTAACCCGATTTGCTGTCAGCTTCCGACCTGGCGGAAGTGCATTTCAAGCCGTCGACCGCGAGGCCAGTCTCCTGTCGGCGCGAACTTTTTGGCTTTGCGTGCCGATGCAGGTCCCAGCGAAGCCTTTCGGCCCGGTGTCTGATGCATACCCTCACCGGCGGGACCTACACCCGTTTGTCAGACGGCCGTCATCTTATTGGTCCGCAACCGAAGTGAGGTCGTGCCCATCACCGCCAGTGCACCGTCGGCGCTCTATCGTCTTCATGACAGCCGCCTCGTCGCGGGTGTAGCCACGACGAGAGACGGCATGGGCACTCCACGCCTGAATGTCTTGCAGGGAACAGGGGACGGTATGTCTGCGCCGGCTTGCCGGTGGGGTCGAGCGTGGAGAGCTTCTGCGGCATCTCGTATTCGACGTACTGTTGCACCCCAACGGGCTCGAGGAAGCCCGGCGCGAGGACGGGATACTGGTCCTCGCCTTTCGCCGACGTGTGGCTGCCGCCCGGGATCAGTTCACGGCCGCGTTCGTGCAGGGACGGATTTGCGAAAACGAAGGCTTTGCTCAGACATGCGGACCTCCATTCCGGCAGCAAGGTCTACATGCTCGGCTGAGGATTTACGCGTTCTCTATAAGGTCTCGGTTAGCCCTTGTGGTGGAAGCCCGAGGAGGCGGACCACTGCCTGTGACACCGCGCCCTTGGAACAGCTTTCCAGAGGACTGCAGAACAAGATCATCGTAACGAAGCCGCGCGTTTCGGAGCACCCCGCCAAATCCCCCTACAGCATACTATCAGGAGGCTCGGGGCAACCAACCGCACCGGGGCAGGGGCCGCTGTGTCTCGGGCGGCTCCCGGATGCCATTCACTGCAACGGAGATCCCCCGACTTTCACAAACACGGGCCCGCCAGGATTCACCGGAGGCGGGCAGTCTTATTGCTTGGGATACGCTTCAGCAAGAGTTCCTTCCGCGAAGAGATCGTTGACCTTGTAGGCGACTTCCGTGCGATTGGTCGCCTTCAACTTCTTCATGATATTTCGGATGTGGACCTTCACGGTGCTTTCGCGCAGGTTCAGTTCGTAAGCGATGATCTTGTTCGCCTTTCCGCGCCGGAGCGCTTGGGCGACCTCGGCCTGCCTGAGCGTGAACATGCCTTTCAAAGGCTGCGTGTCGCGGCTGTCTGAACCTATCAGGTGGCGCATGCAAAGGACACTGCTCGCCGGGACGAAGATGCCTCCCGCTGCCGCAAGGTTGATAGCCTCGACACAGACATCGATTCCGACCGAGGTCGGAATGTAGCCGCGTGCGCCGCATTCGAGAGCGGTCAGTATGTGTGCAAGATCTTCGGTGTCGGCCAGGATAACCACCGGGACCGATTTGAATTCGGACGAAATATGCTTAATCTCGTCTGCGATGCCATGATCGGTGACCTTCCGGCCGCCAAGGTTGAAGAGTATGGCTGCAAGGGGAGGTGCCGAGCCCTTCTTCACGCGCCATTCATCCATCGAACCCATGGCGGCGATCTCCATGCCGAGTTCGTGGTCCGCGAGGGCCGATGCGAGACACTCGCGGTCTAGGGCCCTTCCGTCCAGGATGAGGAGGCATCCCCTGCCTCCTTGGCCGTGGACATTTTCCGTTCCGCTGGACAGGACTCCTGACCGATTGGCCGAAGTGTGATTATGCCGTCCTGCTGTGGAACCCATGTCAATCCCCAATCTTTTCGCATACAAGCCGCGTTGCGGCTGCCAAAACTCCCCTCATTGTCTCGCAATTTGAAAGTTTGAATACCCAGCCCTGTGTTTGAATGCGCTCGTGTATGAATACCCGGCCTTGTGAAGGCGTGACGCTCACCCAGCTCGCGCGTTCTCAGCAGTTCTTCGCCCCCTAGCGAGAACAGCTTGTGCAGCCTATCGACTATTTATAAGCGTTCTCTAACATAAGTTAATTTTTGGGAAATTTCACGTCGACGGTCTCGCCTGAGGGCATGTGTTGAGACCGCGTCACCCGCCTTGAAGCCTCCCGCGAGTTCGATCGTGACGCGCGGGTCCGGTCAGATTCAATCTCTTTGGCCATGTGCCAACCGTTGAAACGATTCCCGACCGCTCAAGGAATGCCAAGGAGTGGGATAGCTCTGCGAGGTTGATCAACCGGGTTGGCGATGATGCCATTCTCAGGAATGGGACCGCTTAGCCAACCCCAACCCCAGCAGCCATTCGAGGGAGGACCGGTAGTTCCTCGCGATTGTAGACGAGAATTCCTGAAAGTGGATATTGGCATGACCAGGGCGCAGTTCGTGGCATCCTTGGCCAAGCGCTTTAGGTCCGAGAACACCCGGCTGTATCTGCCGAGTTTATGGGCAGCTTACACGCATTTCGGCAGCACCTTCTCCTCATGCGATAGGCCATGGTGCCGTCGGTCATGATAATCGGGCCTTTGCGGCTGCCCTCGTCAAGATAGACTGCGGCCAGGTAAGCCCAATACCAGCCCGGAAAACATCGTGTGGAACTGCTCCAGCGACGGCGCATTGTCGCCTTCCAGCAGAAATTTTGCTGATGGCCTATGCGCTGGCGCCCAGCACCGCGCCGCAGGGCGACGCGAAAGCCCCGCCAGAGACAATTGAACCCGAGCTAGAGGGAATAACCTTTACCTGAGGTACTCGCTGTCGAATCCGGCTGTTTTGACCAGCTTCTTGCGGTTGATCACCTCTACATGGCCTGCCCTGAAAGCGACGAGATCGGCCTTGCGGAGTTCCCCCAACGTCCGATTGAGGTGAACGGTGGTCATTCCCAGGATGTCGGCCAATTCGTGCTGGGTAAGGGGACACTCATATCGTCCATGGGCCGACAGGCCAACGCTCGAGAGCCTCTCCTCCAACTCGAGCAGGAAATGGGCGGTGCGGCTCATCGCGTTCCGCCGCCCGGCATTCATGAGATGTTCGGCAAGGATGGCGTTCAGGCGGGCCAGGGAGCAGGCGATAGTCTTGCCGAGGCGGCCTTCCGACAAAATGGCCTCTACCAGTTTCTTGCTGGAAATTTCATAAACAGCTAGTTCGGTTATGGACGCCAGGGACGCTAAACGGGGTCCGTCCACGGAACGGAACCCGACAATGTCCCCCCGCAGAGGAGTGTCGATGATCTGCCGTTCTCCGTCCAGTAGTCCGCGGTAAAGGAGGGCCCAACCCGATTTTACGATGAATATCCCATCGTTGTTGTCATCCTGGCGGCATATCACCGAATGGGGTTTGTAAATTCTTGCGGTCACACCGAGAAAATCGTTGTTACCCCAATCGTCCTTCGAGAATGTCCCCCCTACGGGATGCGAGTGTATGAACTGCAACAGTGTTTGCATGTTGCTTCGATTTCCGCACAACCTACAATAATTGCTCCCGCACGAGTTTCACAGAAGGACCACCGACGGTAGAGGCAGGATTGCCTACTGTCCTCGTCTGTTTGAATGAGGTAGACTCCCTTGAGATCAAGGGATTGCAAGCATCAGGCGGCCAAATCTTCCGACTTACGCGACACGATCCACGCCAAGGCCTGCAGAAGTGCGGTAAGATCATTGCTCAGCAGCAGCTAGCCTGCGACCGGCGTCCTAGCTCTCGCCGGACCAAGTCAAATGTCGGATCATCGGGATAAGTCGGCACATTGAACCCATGTCGCGTCGATCCCAATAGCAGCCCGATTTTCGTCTTGAGGCCAGCCGTCCGGCACATCTTGCTAAGTAGGCGAGCGGATTTCGCGGCGCTGAAGCGCAGACCGCTGACCAGCAGTCGGACCATCGGCGCGACCGGAAATGGTTGCTGTCGGTGCTCCGGTGCGGCTCGTGTCGTTGGGCGTAGTTAAAGAGACCAAAGCGACCACTGTCCGAATAGCCGAGTTCAGAAGCCGTTTGACAATCATTGCGGACACTCAGCCTCTGATGTACTTTAGTACTTGATAAATGAGGAATATGCCCGCTGTCGCGACGGCTTTTCTCTCTTTCTGTCTCGGCAGATTGCATGCCCTCTAATGGACCTTGCTACCACATGCTGTGTTCTCGTGGTTGCCACGTAACAGCGGTTAGGGATTTGCCATGCTCCGACTTTGCGGATTCATCGCAGCCTTCATCCTTACGAGCTTCACGACCTTTGACGCTTGCGCCGACCGAAGGGTCGCTTTTGTCATCGGCAATTCGGACTACCGACAATTCCCCGCTCTTAAGAACCCGGCCAGGGATGCCGAGGATGTATCCAAAACGTTTCGACTGGCCGGTTTTGAGGTCTTCGTCGCCAGCGATCTGACCAAGCTGCAGTTCGAGGAGCAGTTTCGCAACTATCTGGCCGCAGTCGACGGCGCCGACCTAGCCGTGGTCTACTATTCCGGTCACGGCTTCCAGATCGGCGGCGAAAACTTCCTGATCCCGGTCGATGCGTCGTTGAAGCAGGCGGCTGACATCGAGGTCCAGGCCGTCAAGCTCAACGATGTGCTGGAACAGTTGCGTTCGAAATCAAAGATCCAGGTGATCCTCCTCGATGCCTGCCGCAACAATCCGTTTCCGCGCAAGAATTACTGGCTGAGAGACCAGCTCATCACTGCCGGCAATACCGGGCTCGCGCAGGTCAGAAGCTCGCTCAACACCCTGATTGCCTTTGCCACCGAACCCGGGGCGGCGGCTTATGACGGCGCCGGCGAACTCAGCCCGTTCTCGGCGGCGTTTTCCCGTCGCGCGCTGGCCCCGAACCAGGAGATCCGCACCGTAATGGCGGCGGTGCGCCGCGATGTGGTGGAAGCCACAAACGGCCTCCAGGTTCCCTGGGAGAACTCGTCGCTGATCGACGAGGTCGTGCTAATGCGCCGCAGCAATCGCCCCTCGCTGCCGCCGGTGCTGGAAAAGGTCGTGCTGTCGGGAGTGGGACCCGTCGGCTTGGGCCTGCCCGAACCGATCGACGTCGACGGCGGCACGATCACCTTGAGCATCGAAAGACCGCCTGCCCTGGGGCGCCTGATGCTGGACGGCAAGCCTGTCGAGGTGGGCGTGCCGATCCAAGGCAAGGACCTGCCCCATTTGCAGATGGATGTTCCCAAGGGTGTCGCTACGCAGGAAGAGGTGGATATGCTGGCCTATGCCACGCACGACAACTGGGGCGGCCAAACCCAGGGCATCGTGGTATTTCGGGTCAAGAGCGGCGAAGGTGCGCAAGGCGAACAGATCATGGCCTCGCTCGAAGCCGAGCAGAAAGAACAGGTGCTGGAGCGTGGCATCCATATCACCGGTGCGGCCGAGGCGATCGAAAACCGCGACATCGATGTTCCCGTGGGTGTCGGTCCGGTTGCGCTGAACCTGGACTTCCCGACCGATGATCCCGCGGTCAGCCTGAAAGTTTCGGGTTATCCGGCAACGGGAACGCTCTCGCTGCCCGATCGAACCCTGGCGCCCGACTCGAGCCTGAGGTCCGGTGAAGTCGACCGGCTGCGCTACGAACCCCAGATCGGCGCCGAAGCCACGGTCGAGGTTGGCTTCGAAATCCGGGCGGACAGCAGATCATCCAAGCCCGCCACAATGAAATTATCGCCAACAGTGGATCCGTGCGATACGGCTGCCGGCGAGCCTCTCGACCTGCAAGGCGTCGTCCCCGGCCTGCTCCCAAATGAAATTCGCGCCAGCGCGGTGGAGGTTTGCGAAGCCGCGGTCAAGGCTTATCCCGATGTCGCGCGCTTTCGCTATGAACTGGGACGCGCGCTCCTTGCGGCAGGCAAGGTCCAGGAGGGCAGGACAGCCATCGAGGAAGCCGCCAAGAAGGGACACGTCCGTGCCGTGTTCGAGCTCGGCTACATGTATGCGACCGGAACCGGAATGGCCGTCGACCGCGCACAGGCCAACGCGCTTTACGCGGCGGCGTCCGACAAGGGGGATCCCTATGGCATGACGTCGTGGGGTCGCGCCTTGTTCAATGGGTATGGCGTCAAACCTGATACCAGCAAGGGTTTGGACCTGCTGCTCAAGGCAGCGGCAATGGGGCACACCTATGCAATGAACGATCTTGCCGCAATCTTCACCGAGGGCCGCAACGGCGTGACCGCCGATCCGGCCCGCGCCGTTGCCTTCCTGGAGGCCGGCGTCCAGCGGCAGGACATGTATTCGATGAACCTGCTCGGCCGCAATTACTTGTCTGGGCAGGGCGTTCAGAAGGACCCGAAAGAGGCGCTGGCGCTTTTTCAGAAGGCAATCGATCTCGGCCAGCCCTACGCTCCGGGCAGCCTCGCACGCATGTATCGGGACGGTGTCGATGTGGAACGGAACCTAGCGGAAGCGCAAAGATTGTTCGAAATTGGGATCGCGCGGGGCGATCAGTTCGCAGCTTACGATCGCGCGGCCCTCGAATTGCAAAAGGGCGACAAGGCCGATCAGGCCGTTGCGGTGCGTTTCCTTGCGTTTGCGGCTGCGCTCGACCTGCGCAAGGAACTGCCGGATGCCCAAAGGACGTTGGCAAAATTCGGACCGAAGCCGAAAACGGCGGCGTTGAAGCAGCTGCGCCAGGAACTGAAATCGAAGATCCCCGGGTCCGGTTCACTCGACACTCAACTGGTTGGCGCGGCCAGACGAGTCTGGGAAGAAGCCAATCCGCGTCGGGACTTGTTTTGATCAAGGAGGAGGCAAAGGTGGAAAGGGCATTGAAGCGAGCAATCATCGGAACAACGCTATCCGGCGTCCTGGCGGGCCTCATGGGCTGCAATTCTCTGACACCCAAATTTGAACCGACGGCGCTGGTCGGCACGCCCCCGCCGAAGGTCGTTCGCACGATGCCTCGGCCAAAGGCGGTCAAGCCCACTCCCAAACCGGTGGCCGCCAAGAAAGTGATTATACCGGTTGAAGAGGTGCCTGTTCCTGCGCCTGTCATCATTCCTCCTTCGGGCGGGAGCGGAAGCGGAGGCGGGGGAGGCGGCTGGGGGGGTTGATCAGGTCAGGTTGTGAGGGCCAAAGAAGGATCGCACGACCGTAGCGTTCCGTGGCCTTTGATCGATTCAGGAGGACCAGTAAGGCACCGCCGGACGAAAGGGGCGGCAAACAGATATGTTCAACCTACCGCCACCGCGCCACACCTCGACTGTACCAGATGTTCCGGTTCCTGAACCAGGAGGTTGCGCCATTTCCTGACGCCTAAGAAAGAGAGACAAAGTCCGGATCGGCACACATTATTGTCATTCGCAATGTCGTCCCGCTGGATGCTTGCCCAGCTGACCTCGACTCGCACGTTGTCAAAGCGCTTCTTTCACCTCACATGTCTATTTCCGCGCTGTCGCCGTTATCATGCCCACCTGAAGCGGCATGGAGCCGTCCACCACGAACTGCTGCCATTGCGCAGATGTCCCGCTCGAGCGCATCGCGTTTCACCGGGTCGGCTTGAGCGACCAATACGCGCTTTATGCTTGCTTCAAGCTCTGATCGGGCGCGTTGCCCGACCGGCTCGTTGTGCGGGAGGGACTGATTTGACTCTATGGCCCAGCAGGAGCAGTGGCAGATGGAGGGGCTGCGCCGCGGGACTCTACGCGCGCTACCATTATGACGGCAGGAACGAAGAAGCAGTAGTCATGGACCGAAGCTATGCCTTCAATCACGCCCAGCATGGCGCGGACATAGGCGAACTCCGGCGAAGAGTTTGACAGCGGAGATCAGCGCAAGATGTCCGACAGGCTGTCGGGCTTCTTCTCGCCAAGCGTCAGATCAAGGCCCGACAGCAGGTCGATGAGATGGCTTCGCATCAGGTCGGACGCGTCTTTTGCGTCGTGTTTTTCGATGGCATCGACAAGGGCGTGATGGGCCTGGCTTTCGCAGGTGGTATCGCGGCGGCGCCAGTAAAGCGCGATGATCAGCGACGACCGCGACAGCAGGTCTTTGACGAAGCCGGTTAGGATCGAATGGCCGGCGATTTCGGCGATGCCGACATGGAATTTTGCCGACAGCATAATGGCGTCGCTGTCGCGGCCGGCATGCAGGGCCTCGTGCTCTTTTTCGAGATGAAGCCGCAGTTGCGCGATCTCGGCCGGCTTTGCCACGTCGGCGGCAAGCGCCGCGACCTTGGGCTCGATCAGCGCCCGCGCTTCGAACACCTCGCGCGCTTCCTGCTTGGTCGGCTGGGCGACGAACGCACCGCGGTTCGGCTCGAGCCGGGCCAAGCGGTCATGCGACAGCGCCTGCAGCGCCGCGCGTATCACCGCGCGGCTCACCGAATAGATCGAGGCGAGTTCGTCCTCGGGCAGTTTTGTACCCGGTGCGAGGCGGTGGCTGACGATGGCGTCGCGCAGGCCGGCATAGACCGGAAACCAGCGCATCGCCGGTTTGTCGTCATCCCGTGTCTTTGGTCCAAGCAGGTCCATCGTCTCATTGTCCTGGCGGCCCGATCGCATAGCGGCGCGAACACCGCGTTTCAGGCCGGACATCGAACATCCTGTGCGGGAATGTCAACAAATTTGCACGCATCAGGATACACGGCCGGAGGGCGAAAAGGACGCAAAGATTCCGGCGAAGGATTTTTCGAGTGGAACCTGATAGCCGCCGCGCTTCGAAGTCGACAGGCCAAGGCCGACGAGGCTCTCGCACAGTTTTACCGCGCAGGCGACGCCGTCGAGCACGGGAACGCCGTGTTCGCGGCTGAGCGCAGCGGCGAGATCGGCCATGCCGGCGCATCCCAGCACAATCGCTTCGGCCCCGTCGTCGCGGATGGCGCACTCGATCTCCTCAGAAATTCGATGGCGGGCGTTGGAGCCGAGTACTTCGAGCTCCAGAACGGGAACGTCGCTTGCTCGCACCCTGGCGCAGCGGCTGGCGAGGCCGTAGCGCACCAGATTGTGCTCAATCGCCGGCACCGAACGCGACAGCGTCGTCACGACGCTGAACCTGCCGGCAATCAGGCTCGCCATGTGAAACGCCGCTTCGCCGATGCCGACCACCGGCATCTCCCCGACGCAGCGCGCCGCGTCTAGGCCGGTGTCGTCGAAGCAGGCGATGACGCAGGCGCTCGCCGCCGGATGTTTCTGGATCTCGCCGATCATTCCCGGGATGGCGAAGACCTCGTCGAAATAGCCTTCTATGCTCGGCGGCCCATCCTTCGGATTGGCCGCGATGATCCTGGTGCCGGCCGAAGCCGCGGCGCGTGCTGCCTTGCCGATCTTCTCGGTCATGGACGCGGTGGTGTTGGGATTGACGACGAGTATGTCCATTTGCGCCTTCATATTTCGCCGCCGAGATAGAGTTTCTTGACCCGATCGTCGGCAAGCAGCTCAGCCGAATATCCGGCCAGCGCGATCGTTCCGGTCGTCAGTGCGTAGGCGCGCTGCGAGATGCGCAGCGCCATGCGCGAATTCTGCTCGACCAGCAGCACGCTGACCTTTTCGTCGCGGTTGATCGCGACGATCGAGCGGGCGATGTCCTGCACGAGCTTCGGCGCGACGCCGAGCGAGGGTTCGTCGAGCAAGAGCAGCTTCGGCTTGGCCATCAGCGCCCGCCCGATCACCAGCATCTGCTGTTCGCCGCCGCTCATCGTGCCCGCCGTCTGCGAATAGCGTTCCTTCAGGCGCGGAAAACGCCCGAGCACCATGTCCAGCGTCCTGGCGATGTCGGCCTTGTCGGTGCGGGTGAATGCGCCCATCATCAGATTGTCGCGCACGGTCATGTAGGAAAAGACGCGCCGGCCCTCCGGCACCATAGCGATGCCCATCCTGACTAGTTCGTCCGGCCGCGTTTTGTCGATGCGGCGGCCCTGGAAATGGATCTCGCCGCTGCGGACTTTTTTCAGGCCGGTGATGGCGCGCAGGATTGACGATTTGCCCGCACCGTTCGCGCCGATCAGCGCTACCGTCTCGCCCTCGTTGACGCTCAGTGACACGCCCTTCAGCGCATAGACGTGGTCGTAGTAGAGTTCGACATTGGAGACGCTCAGCAGTTCGCTCATGGCTAAAATCCGATCGTCTCGTCTTCGGCGCCGAGATAGGCTTCGATGACCTTTTCGTTCTCTTGGATTTCTTTCGGCGTTCCCTCGGCGATTTTGACGCCGAAGTTCAGGACGACGATACGGTCGGAAATGTTCATCACGGCGGGCATGTCGTGCTCGACGAGTAGCACGGTCACGCCGCGTTTGCGGACGCCGCGCACCATTTTCACCGCACGCACGGTTTCGTCGTGGTTCATGCCGGCAAAGGGTTCGTCGAGCAGGAGCACGGTCGGGTTGGTGGCGAGGCCGATGGCAATTCCCAGCGCGCGCAGATGCCCGTGCGGCAGCGTGCTCGCGATCTCATGCCGTTGCGCGCCGAGATCGAGGAAGTCGATGATCTCGTCGGCGGATCGGCCGAATTCGGCCTCGTCGCGCCGCGCTGTAGTCGTGCCGAGATAGAAGCCGGCAAGGGTGGCATTGGAACGCAGGTGATGTGCGATTATGACATTGTCGCGCACGGTCATGCCCTTGAAGATCGTCGTCTCCTGGAATGTGCGGACGACGCCTTTCCGGGCGACGATATGCGGCGCCAGGCCTGAAATCCGCTGTCCGCCAAACAGCACCTCGCCCGAGGTCGGACTGAGGAAAGAGGAAATCAGCTTGAACAGCGTTGATTTGCCGGCGCCGTTGGGACCGATCACGGAGAGGATTTCGCGTTCGCGGACCGCGAAGGAAACATTGTTGACCGCGACCAGCCCGCCGAAGCGTTTGGTCACTGCCTTGATCTGGAGAAGCTCAGTCATGGTCCTAGCCCTGCTTCTTGCCGAACAGCCTGAGGCTGAGCAGGCCGTTGGGAAGGAACAGCATCAGCGCGATCAGCACCGAAGAGAAGATCAGCAACTGGAACTCGCCGGTCTCGAACAGGAAATCCCAGCCGAAATAGAGCACGAAGGTGCCGATCATCGGCCCGAAGACGTGGCCGAGCCCGCCGAGGAAGCAGTTCAGCATGAAGTTCACCGAGTCGGTGACGGTGAAGCTCGACGGATAGATCGATTGCGAGATGGCGACGAACATCGCACCGCCGAGACCGCCGAGGAACGAGGAGATGGCATAGGCGATGACGCGCAGATAGGCGATGTTGACGCCGATCGAGGAGGCCAGTTCCTCGTTTTGCTGCAACGACTGGCAGAGTTTGCCGATGCGCGAATGGACTAGGCGGTAGAGCGCTGCAAAGCACAGCACCATCAGCGCAACCGACACCAGATAGAAGGCGGGACGCGGATTGGCGAGCGTCGCGAAATCCGGAAGGATGGTCAGCCCGAAGATCGAGATGCCGCCGGGGAGCGGAATGCTCACCATGCCCTTGGCTCCGTTGGTGATCGGCAGTGCCAGCGCGAGCAGCCGCGCCACTTCGGTCAAAACCAGCGTGACCATGGCGAAATAGACGCCGCGGAGCCTGAGGATGGGCAGTCCGATCAGCACGCTTGCAGCGGCGCAGAACAGCCCGGCCACCGGCAGTGTCAGCCAGAACGACACACCATACTGGACGACAAGGATGGCCGAAACATAGCCGCCCATAAGCGCGAAGGCGCCCTGGCCGATATTGATGCGGCCGATGTAGAAAGTCACCCACACCCCGGCGCTGGCGATGCTGAGCAGCGCGACCGAAGTCAGCGTGTAGTAGAGGTCGAGCCGACCGGTCGCCTCGATCAGCCAGGGCACGCCGATGAGTACGACCAGCAGGAAGACAGCGACGCCGAGGATGTTGCGTGTACGCTTCATGTCGATCACCCCCACGGCTTGCCCATGAGCCCGTTCGGGCGGATGCTCAGGAACACCATCAGCGCCGCGAAGATGACGAGATAAGTGACGTCGCCATATTGGCGTAGCACCGTCAGGCCGACCGATTCCATCATGCCGAGGATGAAGCCGCCGGCGATCGCTCCGCTGACGACGCCGGCCCCGCCGATCATCACCATCAAGAACGCCTTGATCGAGATCGGCCCGCCGATGCCCGAATTGACGCCGGTGATGGCGACCAGCAGCCCGCCGACTATGCCGGCAAGCATGGCGCCGAGCGCAAAGCCGATCATCGAATAGCGGTCGACCTCGACGCCCATAAGCTGCGCCGCGACCCGGTCCTGCGCCAGCGCCCGCATGGCGCGTCCCGGCTTGCTGTACTGCATGAAAAGCACGAAGGAGGCGATGAACAGTATGGCGAGTGCGCCGACCAGCAGCCGGTCGTAAGGCATTATGAGGCTGTCGGAGACGAAGACGCCTTTGACGATCTTGGGCACGCCGCGCTGCTTTTCACCGAACAGGAGGAGGATCACGGCGTCGAGGAAGAATGCGACCGCCGCCGCGAGAAGCATCGTACTTTCCTCCCGCACGCTTCGCCTAATCACCGTTCTGAAAAGGAATTTCTCGACCAGCGCTCCAATGACCAGCAGCGTGATCCCGGACGCGACGAGCGCGACGACGAAAGGCATGCCGAGTTGGCCATAGACGGTGTAGGTGACGAAGCCACCGAGAACGTACATCTGCCCATGGGCAAAGTTAAGCACGTTCATCAGAGCGAAGATCAGGGTCAGACCGAGCGCGATCAAGGCGTATTGCGCGCCAAGATAGAGCCCGTTGGCGATGACTTGTTCCATCAGGATGGTTCCCCGGCCATTCAGAGGCTCAAAACGAATGCACGAGCCTCTGCGGCAATCCGCTTCAGTGCAGTTGCGTCAATCGACTTGAGCGACGAAGAGCGTCTCGAACTTGCCGTCGCGGTATTCCGTGACCACCATCGGCACCGAAAGCTGGCGCTTCTGGCCAAACGACGTCATTCCGACATAGGTCAGCTTGGCATCGCCCTTCAGATAGGGATTGGGCGCCGAGAAAGTGTCGATCGTCTTCTTGAACTGCTCGACATTGTCGATGGCGGCCGGGTTCGCCTTCAGCGTCTCGATGATGTATTCAAGCGCGTAGACCTTGGTGTTGGACTCGTCATTGTATTCGCCGAACATTTTCGTATAGCGGTCGACGAATTCCTTCATCGTGTCGGACGCGATTTCGGGCGTCGATGCGCCGCCGACCGAGATGAAGCCGTTGGCCAACTCGCCCGCGCCCTCTTCCAGCACCTTGGCATCCTGCGCCGTTTCGGTGGAGATCAGGCCTTCGTAGCCGAGCTCGCGCGCGGCGCGGATCAGCAGCGGCGCATTGCCGGGCGCGACACCCGAAAGCACCAGCAGGTCCGGTTTTTGCAAAACGATCGGCGTCAGTACCGGCGTGAAATCGCGGGTATCGTTTTGGTAGACGTCCGTGGCAGCCACAACCTCAAGCCCGAGCGCCTTTGCCGCGGCAACACCGCCATCCCGCTGGCTCAGCGGATCGGATTCGTTGGCGGCGACAAAGGCAACTTTCTTCACGCCCCTGTTTTCCATGAGATATTTGTAGATCGCCGGAGCTGACTGGTAGTTGGCGATCATGCCGAGCACGGCATTGGACGCCGGCGGGGTGTAGAGTTCCTTCGGGAACGCGTAGGGAAAATAGATGATGCCCTTGGATTCCGCCACGGGGCGCGCCGCCGCCGCGCCGTCGTCGACATTCGGACCGACGACATAGTGGATGCCCTCCTGGGCCATCTTCTCCATGCCGGCGATCGCCCGCTTCGGGTCCTTCTGGTCGTCGAAGGTGACGATTTTGATATCGTAGGTCTCGTCACCAATCTTCACACCGCCGGTTTCGTTGATCCAGGCGGCGCGCGTCTGCATCGAGCGGACGTTGGATGTGCCCCACGCAGCGGCCGCGCCACTCGTCACGCCGACAAAGCCGATCTTGAGTTCCTTGTTGGCGGCGTGCACCGTGATTGTGCCGCCGGCCATGATTGCCAGCGCGGAGACGGCGCCGCGCGCCGCGGATGTGATTATTGAACGCCTGTTGATCATTGTTCTTTCCCCTTTGGAGGCCGCGCATTGTTGCGACAGAACTCGACCGATACGCGGACTTTTGTGAGTGAAGGCTCAAATCAATTACCTGTCAACAAAACTTTTTCAGATTGTTAACAATCTTGTGCGGTCGTAGATGAAGCACGTAAGGATTCGAATCGGCCTCGAATTCGGGTAGCGCTGGCATTTGTTGGGGCGTATTCATTCGGCTGCCATTTCCCCCTACGGCTGGGAAGCACAATGAACATGCCGATGCCGGGAACGTCGGCGGGAAGATAGGGGCCGGAGCGGGCTCTCAGCCAGGCTGGTTTATCTCCCGCCCTACGCAGCTGGGTTCCCCTGGTTCGTTCGCTCGTCTGGAATCTCGCATTCGTTCGAATTGTGCTGCTTTTGCTTGCGTCACTCTGGCCCGAGCTATAGTGCCCGCACCCCGAGCGCCATCACACGGCGAGATCCCCTTCCACCTATTCTCTGGAAGATCGACCGGAAAGGATCGTCAGCGGCCCGCTTGGCGCAACGGCCATCGAAGAAGAGCATCAGGCGCGCTGTGGAGAACATCCACGCGCTGACCGACCGAAAGGGTACATGGCAAGAGACCACATTGTTTGGTAGCGAAGGTAAACCGGATGCTGCGCGGATGGGCGAACTATTTCTCGCTAGGAACCACCAGCAAGGCATACCGGGCACTCGACAGTTACACTGCAGTGCGGTTGCGCCGGTGGCTGCGTTCCAAACACAAGACCAGACTATGCAAGGGCGGGGTCTATCCAGACTCGCATCTTTACGAGCACTTCGGGCTCGTACGTCTGACCCAACTTGGACGTGGCGTGTCGTGGGTGAAGGCGTGAGTACTTGTCCGAGAGCCGGATGCGGGAGATCTGCAGGTCCGGTTCGATGAGCGGGGTGTGGAAACGGAGCCAAGGTTGAACCAATAAGGCAGGGCAGACGAAGGGGCGGCAAACAGATATGTTCAACCTACCGCCACTGCGCCACACCTCGACTCTACCGTTTGTTCGCGTTCACCAAGGGCGAAGAAACGCGGAAGGCTGGCATCTGATTGACGGTCGGAAAAGCGCGGTCGCGCCAGTTGTCGCACCTCATTAGACCGTTTCGAGCCGGCTGAACCGAACCGGGATGAGTTTACGAGTCTTCAGTTGCCCTGCCGAATCCTTGTCGATGACCGTCAGCAACTGCACATCTTCAGGTCCCACAGGCAGAACCAGGCGTCCCCCCGGCTTGAGCTGCTCAAGCAAGGCCGGCGGCGCCCGCCCGGCCGCGACGGTGACCAGGATCTTGTCGTATGGGGCGTGCTCAGGCCAGCCGCGCGACCCGTCTCCGACACGAATGCCGACATTGGATAAGCCGAGGCCCTGCAGCAGAGTCTCGGCATGGCTTGCGAATTCCTCGATGATTTCGACGCTCCAAACTTGCCCGGCGAGTTCCGCGAGGATTGCGGTTTGATAGCCCAGGCCGGTGCCGATCTCGAGCACCGCCTCGTGCGGTTGCGGCGCAATGAGATCGGTCATGAGAGCGACGATGAAAGGCTGCGAGACGGTTTTATCGAAGCCGATCGGCAGCGGCATGTCCTGATAGGCATAAGGTGCAACCGAGGCTGGCACGAAGAGATGCCGCGGCACTCGCCGCATCGCTGCCATCACCCGCTCATCGAGCGCCGCCTTGCCGAGTTCTTCGCTTGCAAGGTCGGTATGGATTGCAATCATCTCGACCATGTGCCTGCGTAGGACCGCCAGGTGCTCTTCGTTCATTGGCTTCATGACGGTGGGGCTTCCTCAACCAGCTTGCTGCCGGAGAGCCTTATATCCTGTTCGTCACGGTAGCGCCCGCCGTCGTTTCCAGTCTTGGCAGGCTATCGCCGGCGGCGACCCTGGAGATTCTGGGCGCCATATCGCCATAGCAGTGTGTCCCGCGCCTATGGCGCGCATCAGCTTCGCCAGCACCGGGCCGGGAGCGCGAGGCGCCGGAGCCGTGCTCCTGATGGACCAAGCGGCCGCCGGCCACCTTGAGTTCGTCGACTTGGGCGCTCGCCTGATCCTCGGTCGAGACGCGGGCATCACCAATGAGGCCGCAGCCGGGGGCACTCGCGATTGTGCGCGCATTCGGTCGTTTTTGACAGGGCTTTTTTGGGGTGTTTATACACATAAGGAATGTGCCAGAAAACGAACGTATGAATGCGTCTGGTGAGGCCTCAAGACGTCCCATCACCCGACCGAGGCTTAAAGTCCGTCGCACAATGCCATATCTGGTGCACAAGAAATGTGTTTCTGAATATGGCAAGGGAGACAGGGTTGACCCAAGCGTTGAAAGTTCCAGTTCAGAACGAACCGTTGGTGCTGTCCTATATGGATCGGGCTGGAAGATCGCTATCGCCCAGGTTGCGGATGGATTCGGTATGTCCAAAGGTCAGCTTGCCGAAACGGCGGGTCTTGCACGGGAAACCCGCTATAGGGTTGAGCGTAGCCGTGCTGCAAAGACGCAAGGTCGCCTTCGTGAAATGCTTGAGATCATCAGCAGGGTGACCGACTGGGCTGGAGGCAAAGAGCAGGCGATGGCCTGGTACCGGGCGCAGCCGATACCGGCATTCGGCGGGCGGACGGCGGAAGCTCTGGTTAAGGAAGGCAAGGCCAGCGCGGTTCGCGACTACCTGGATCATGTCGCCGTTGGTGGCTTTGCTTGAGGTTTGCCGGAATTTGCTACCGCGCCCATGATCCGCGTTGGTTTTTCCAGCCGATCTCAGGGGACGGAGCGGCTATTCGGGGTGCCAGATGCAACGCGAAAGGTGTGCCTACGCTTTATCTGGCGCTCGACAATGACGGTCGTGAAGGAGGCAAATCAGGGTTTGTATATCGCATTGATCCTTGCGTGCTCTGCTCGTACGAGATCGATTGCGATGACGTTGTCGATCTGAGGACGGCGCAAGGCCAGGCCGACGCCGAGATCCGGTTCGAAGATATAGCTTGTGCCGAGATAGCCGAGGTCGGAGGCGAGCGCCCGCAGAGAGTTTGCGCCAATGCCTTCCCTGGCCAGATGGCGCAGCGTTGCGACGTCGTCTCGGTCAGGAGATCGGCCAGAAAATCGCGGCGGTCGAAGGGCAGCACGGAATCGAGCGCGTCGAGGGCTTCGGCCCGCCTCGCGATGATCTCAGCATTCTGGATCTTGGCATTCTGCCCCGTCACTGGCTCGTTCTTGTCCGGTTCGCCGATTCTTTTGGAAAGCCGGAAAGCCCGTCCGGAACAAAGGAGTCCCGCAGATGACCGAGACCGTCACCGCGGCCGCCGTCTCGAAAAACTTCGGCGCCTATCAGGATGCCGCGGTCTGCGATCCGGTCATCATCACCAAGAACCGCCGCCCGCGCACCGTGCTGCTGGCCTACGAGGATTTTGTCCGGCTGTCGAAGCGCGACCGGCGGGTCGAGATGACAGCGGAGCTCAGCGCGGACGAAATCGCTCCGGTCGAAGCCTCCGAAATGGAGCCGGGTCTTGACCATCTTGACGACGAGCTCCCCGGCGCAAGACGCTTGATGGCAAGAAATGCCGCCGGCTGAAAGCAAGATCGGCTCTTTGATTATTCCTCTCAGGCGGGCGGTTTTGTGGTCATGTCAGCGGTCTTTCGTTTCGCCGCACGGAGCGGGGATCGCGACGCCTTCGGCGAGCGCGGCTGCGGCGAGCCTCCGGTCAAGCATGGCAAGCGCAAGCTCGCTCTCGATGGTGAGCGCCAGATAGCTGGGGTCATAGGCGATGAGCTGGTGGCGTGCCGCCAACGCTAAAATCTTGCCGTCCTGGCCCGCTCCGGCGTCCTCGAGCGGCCCTCAAGACGACGCTGCGCGCTTCATGCCAGAACAGAGAAGGGACAAGAGCGGTAGCGCCTGGAAGCTGGCGCAGAAGGGCTTCGGCCGCCGCGTCATTCTCGTCGGGAAGCACCCAGGCGGCAGCAACCGAGACGTCGACGACGAACGACGTTAGATGAGGATCGCTAATGACGTCCTTCGTCGCGCCAGGCCCTGACCTCCTCCTGCGTCACGGGCTTTGCGCGGGCGCGCGCAACCCTGGTCTCCTCGATTGCCGCATCGACGTCGCTGCGGCGCTGAATCCGCGTCAGTTTGGCGATCAGATCGTTGCCGCGTGCGATGACAATGTCCTCGCCAGCTTCGACCCTGGCCAGCAGCTCCGAAAGGTGTGTCTTGGCCTCGCCGACCTTCACCGTGACGGTTGTTTTGTCCTCGTACGAGCTTCCTGTGCTGCGGCGCGCCGTGCGCTGTCGTCGATACGAGCGCTGCTTTGCCCAGCAATTGCAATTCTGCGCCACGACAGCGCCGATTTCGCCGGATGGTCAAGCCTTGGTCAAGTCACTATCGATAAGCGGGAATTATCGATAGTGAAAAGGCCGCCAGAGAAAATCCCCTGCAAGTCAACTTAAATGCCGGATAGCTTGACTATCGCTGAAGGCGCAGCGGTAGTCGGGCAAGCCAATGGTCCTCGCTTGCCAGTTCTACGACCGCCGCCTCGCTGCAGAGCCGATGATGCTCTTTGTCAGGTTCGTGCCCGACCAAGAGTAGGGCTTTCGGTCGCAGATGCTAAGGAGGCAGTAGGTTTCCCTCTTCTTTGGCCGCTTCGAGAAACGCCCTGCGGACCACTTCGGGTTTCACCTGATCGATCATTGCGTCCATGCAGAGCTGCACTGCGCTGTGCCACTTGGGGCCACGCTTGGTCCACTGCAACAGTTGCTCGGCGGCCCCCTCGACGTTGTTGCACTGATAGGCAATGCCAGGGTGGCTGGTCCTTACGGACACTGGCGGGGAGAACCAATGGAGCGACATTCGTACATAAGAGACGGCTTAACTAAGAGTTCTCTCAACCACGCCCGGTTCGAGCAAGGATCGGGTAAACCGGCTCGGGGCCCTACTCCTCCGGCCAGCCCTGTTGCGGAACCTATTCAGCGGCACCAAAGTTGGGTGGGAAGTCAGGAGTGTGCCATGAGTTCCAAAGCTGGGGATGGCCAGCTATCTTTCATTGAGTTTCAGTCGCCCACGCTGGTCGCGAACGCGCCCGAGGGCAGCGAATGGCTTCACGAGATCAAGTACGACGGCTACCGCACCGAGCTGATCATTGAGGGCGGCAAAGCGCGGGCCTTCACGCGCCGTGGCTACGACTGGTCTGATCGATACCGACGAATTGTTCAAGCAGCTGCGGGCTTGCCGGTGAAGGCGGCGATCATCGACGGAGAGGCTGTCGTTCTCGGCGATACCGGCCTGCCGGATTACCAAGCGTTGGAACGGGAGTTGGGCAATCCAAACTCGGTCAGGCTCATCTTTTACGCTTTCGACCTGCTGCACCTGAACGGCCGCGATCTACGACAGCAGCCGCTGGTCAAGCGCAAGGCAGCGCTGGAGAAGCTGCTGAAGGGCTCAGCGCCGACACTGACCTATGCCGAGCATCTGGAGGTGAGTGGCAAAGACGTGTTTCAACATGCCTGCCGGATGGGATTGGAGGGCATCGTCTCCAAGCGCACAGATGCCACGTATCGCTCGGGTATCCAGACCAGTTGGCTCAAAGTGAAGTGCATCAAGAGCGACACTTTTCCCATTGTCGCTTTCGTCGAGAAACTCGGCGCTCATCCGCGTCGCATTGCATCGCTCTACATCGGGCGCCGCGAGGGCGACCGACTGCTCTATGCCGGGAAGGCCCGCAGCGGCTATACCTTGAGCGCTGCGCAATCGGTCCGAGAGCGGCTCGACCCGCTGATCATCAGCACGTCGCCCCTGTCAGAGCCCATTGTGAAACCTAAGGCAACCTGGGTCAGACCAGACGTTCTGGCTGAGGTTCAATTCAGTGGCGTAACTGATCGCGGCGTGCTGCGTGAAGCCGTGTTCAAGGGCCTTCGCGAAGACCTCGTGGCCATCCCGGCCAAGCCTCCTGCGCCATCAAAGCGACGTGGGCCAGCCCGGGCGCATGGCGTTCCGAGCGAGAACATCCTGCAACTGCTGCCCGACGCAGTCCCGCCCTCCAAGGAAGAGCTCGCGCGCTACTGGCACAGAGTTGCCGATCACGCGCTCGTCCATCTCGGCCACCGACCGCTGAAGCTGGTCCGCCATGCTCATGGCGCGACCTTCTACCACAAAGGTGCGCTGCCCAAGATCCCGGCGGCAGTGCATCAGTTGCGCGTCCAGAAGCGCGAGGGTGGCGAAGGTATGCGCGTGTGGGTGGACGACCTTGCCGGCTTGCTGGGGCTGGTCGAGATGGATGCGGTAGAGCTGCATCCCTGGAACGCTACTGTTGACGATATCGAACATGCCGACCGCGTTGTTCTGGACCTTGATCCGGGGGAGGGGGTCGAGTGGGATGAAGTGATCGAGACCGCGCTAACGCTCCGCGACATCATGGAAGCGGACGGGCTGGAGAGCTGGCCGAAGGTGACCGGGGGCAAGGGAATTCACCTGATGGCCCCACTTAAGACGAAGATCACACACGACAATGCCCGGCTCCTTGCCCGGTCGTTCGCCAAGCGCCTCGCTGAAGCTCATCCCGATCGCTGTCTGCTCTCCGCCGCGCCGGCAGCCCGAAAGGGCCGCATCTTCATTGATTACCTCCGCAATGGGCGCGGCAACACGGCGGTCGGGGCCTTCTCTCCCCGAGCGCGACCCGGCTTCCCAATCGCGCATCCCGTGACCTGGAGCCAGGTTGAGGCAGCTATCCGTCCAGATGCCTTCACCATTGACCGTCCGTTCAGGGCAGCAGCCAGAAAGGCAGCGTGAGCAATCTCGCAGAGCATTCTATTAGCAGTGGGCGAAGACGCCCAGCGATTCCGCCGAACATTCGATCATGTCAACTACTTGCCGGACGCGTCGAGCTCTATCCAGGCTGGCGCATGATCACTCGGCTTTTCCCAGCCTCGCAAGTCAGCGTCCACGCCGGCATCACGTAACCTGTTCGAAAGTGATGGGCTGACGAGGAGATGATCCATTCGCAGGCCGGAACTCCGATCATAGCCGCCCCGATAGGAGAAGTTCCAGTACGTGTAGATGCCTTTTTCCGGATGGATGGTACGGACGGCATCAATCCAGCCGTTACCAAGCATTTCAGCGTAGGCCTGCCGGCTCTCCGGAAAGTAGACTGCGTCGCCTAGCCAACGTCTCGGCACCACGGCATCGATCGGCGTTGGCACGACATTATAGTCGCCGCACAGAACGCTTGTGATCCCTTCGCTGAGCAGCAACTGGCCGTAGCTGATCAGACGGTCGAACCAGCGGAGCTTATAGTCGAATTTCGGGCCGGGCGCTGGATTGCCGTTGGGCAGGTAGATGCACCCCACGACGATCCCATCCACCTCTGCCTCGATATACCGGCTGTGAGTGTCGTCGGGATCACCCGGCAGGCCGCGTCGACGCTCCAGCGGCTCCTTTCCCCTGGCGAGTACAGCTACACCGTTGTAGGATTTTTGCCCGTGCCAGATCGCGCCGTAACCGGCGTTCCTGACGGCTTCGGCGGGAAATTTCTCATCCGAGGTCTTCAATTCTTGAAGGCACACGATGTCATAGTCGGTCTGACCCAGCCACTTGATGAGCACGGGCAGGCGACCGTTCACGCCGTTCAAGTTGAAGGTTGCGATGCGGGTCATCTGAAGTTCTCAACAACCCTTGGCGATTTTGGACATGGAAGGCTCAGATATTGATTCTTGGATCATGCCGGCAAGGGAGGAGTTGTCAGTCGTCTTTGTAGGATTTGGCGGCCTCGCCGATCTTTCGCCAGTCGTTGCCGTACCGACGCACCAATTCCCGCGCCTGGGTTGGCGACAGATCCTGTGTCTCGACGGCATGTTTCACCTCTGCGTCCTCCCCTTTTATGGGTCGCGAACGAGCCTTTTTCGGCCGCACGGCCGCAGCCGCTCTCTCATCTGATTTAGACATCGTTCATCCTCTCGGCACTCCTTAACCGACGAGCGTGGGGAAAGTTTCACTGCGCGCGTCCTGAGCATTGGGCATCAGGGTTCAGGCGCCATATTCCCGCGGGGCTTGTCCGGCTGGTGAACCTTTAGGGCCGGCGCCGCGTTCCGTGCAGCGAACTCGACTGATGCACTACGATGGAATCCGACGCTCGTCCCGCGCCGCAGAAACGCGAGGCACCTGGTGCCGAAGCCCGCTTTTCGTTCGATCGAATGGCGGTGGGGCGGTTTCAGCAAGCTTTTCCGCGTGCCAGATGGAGCGACGAGCGCAGGAGCTGGTTTGTCCACGGCAACACAGCAGCCCGGCGGATCGACCGCTGGCTGGCGAAAGACGTAGCGTTACGGGCGCCCCATGACGATAGCAAGGGACGCGATGCCTTCGCCTTCGACCCAATTTCGAGCCAGTATCTGGAAATTGCGGACGACCTCCGTATTCGCACGCCGTATTCGAGGACGGTGCTTGAAGAATTGCGTGCGGTTCCGTGGGCGAGTTGGGACGATGAGTTGCGGCCTGGAGAGTTCCGTTCCGCTCATATGAAGAGCTCCGGCGCCGATGGCCACACATCGAAAAGGCTGCGCAGCTTGCCGAACCGGAGGAAAGGAAACTGCGACGTGCGGCCGCCAGGAACACCGAATCCTGTCGGGCCGCACAAAAGCGGGCTGCTGAACGCCGGCGCCATCGCTACCCGTTGCCAGTTCAAGATCTACCTACCCTGGGCCGCGCAGTCGCAACGGAACAGTACGGGATTGTCGTCTTCGATGAAATTTCCGGTGAACTGGTTGAGCTATTTGGGCGCAGCCGCCTTCTATCCCCACGTAATGCCAGCGAACGGCGACTTCGTTTGGGGCAGGTGGCGTTCTGCTACGATGGCCGAACTTGTGAGCACATGGCCCGCTCGGTTACCCGCCGAGCCGACCGAACGCTTCAGGGGCTGGTGGAGACCAACGCTTGCCGAACTTAGAGTTGCCCGTCGAAACGCCCGTAATGTTGAGCGTAGGAGGCGAAGTCGCGAGCGGTAGATGCGGCGCTCACATCCGGCGTTAGGGCGGCCGCAACACACGGACTCGTCGGTCGGGTGTCGCTTGACAGTTCACCGTAAGAATGCATCCGTTTCTGTCAGGATTGGCATTTACTTGAGAACCTGGAAGTTCGGATTATCAAATTAAATGCCATCGCATTATCGTCAAGGCCGTGCTTCCTTTGAATTTCACAGCGCCTTCGGCAAATGCAATGCCGGCAAGTTGCTGGCGTTGATTCTCATATTAAGTGCCTATGGCCGGGCTCGATTAACGAACTAAGTGTAGATCCCCAAATCAGGTGTATGGCTAACCTGCTGAATCACTAACAAGCCATTCTCACAATTAATTGCCAAGCGACAGGAGCATGCACGCAGGCTGGATGTATCGTTAGGCGACCTGCGCGACGGTTCGAAACTTGGAGGCTCTGCGATCCATCCCGGTGCCTAACAATTTGACCGCCATGGTCTCGGCCTGGAACGCCTTCGGGTGGTGTTCGTCCCGGAGAACGGAGGTGGGGCCTGCGTGGGGCTCAAGACATCCCTTCGCCCGCCCCCAACCTGCCCGACGGCTAAGCCGGCATCATCAAAACAATGAGATGTGGGCGCGACTGCAGAGTGCATCATTTAATCGATTGACTCGAGGAATGCCGCGGCAGTTAATCTTCCCGGCAGGGCAAAAAGAGGGGCCACGAACTGGGAGCAAACGATGACTGTGCAAAAAGAAGAAGACTATCGAACCAACAGAGCCGACTATGCCATTGCTGCGATGCATAGCCGAGCGACCGCTGAAGGCGATCGCCACGATTTAGTGGCAAGAAGAAAGTCGCTGTGGGTAAAAGATCGGCGAACTGCAAATTTGGCTGCAAACCCGTCGGAAAGCTCGCCAGAACCGAAGATCAAACCGCGCGGCTAGTGGCGCCAGCCACTTCCTCCTGCTATCGTCAAGCGCGCCCTTGCCGGGGCGGCGCTTTGCGGTTCATAGCGGCCGAAATGAAAATCGGCGGATCGGGTCTCATTACGATCATGCTGCGCGAGTGGCTGGAATACGGCTGCTGCGGAGGCAGTGTTCGTGCATCACCATTTTGCTGGACTTCCGCAGCTCGGGCCTGAGCGGAATTTACACTTTGCGCTCAATTGGACAGATACTCGCCAAGCGGGGGCAAGTGTTCTATGGTCTGTGGCAGTATCGGGTAGTGCAAGCTATCGATGCTCAGTCTGTCGCTTTAGGCAGGGGAGGGGGCCATGTTCGAAGTCGTTGCATCCTGCAGGAAAGCGGGGCCAGGAAGCTGGCTCGCCGCATATATCCTCGGCTTCATGGTCGCGCTGTCGGTGCTGTTTTTACCCGGACTGGAAAGCGCGAATGCACAGACGAACTGGACACTCGATCCGGCCGCCTCGGTGCTCACCTACCAGTCGGTCAAGAAGAACACGATCGTTGAAACCAACAAGATCAGGAACATCGCCGGCACTCTTTCTTCGACGGGTGAGGCCAAAATCACGTTCGACCTCAATTCAGTCGATACCGGTGTCGATCTTCGCAATGTCCGGATGCGGTTTCTTTTCTTCGAGACATTCAAGTATCCGTCCGCCGAACTGACCGCAAAAGTGGACCCTGAGGCGTTTGCCGACCTTGCGACGATGCGAAGGGTCAAGGCAATGCTTCCATTCCGACTCAACCTGCATGGCGTCGACAAGGATCTCGAGGCCAACGTCGTGGTGACCATGATCAGCGACAGCGTGGTATCCGTCGCTTCGGAAGCGCCCGTCGCCGTGCATGTCGAGGACTTCGGACTGCTGCCGAATGTCGACAAGCTGCAGCAGGCCGCCAATGTGACCAACATTGTTCCGACCGCTTCGGTATCGTTCGATTTCGTGTTCAACGCCGCTGGCGCCAAGCCCGCGGCCGTTCAGACCGTCGCGGCAAGCACCGCCGACGTCGGGCCCGTTGCCACCGATGCTGCGAAGGCGAACTTCAGCGACGAGGAGTGCCTCAACCGGTTCGCGGTCCTCTCGCGCACCGGAGCCATCTATTTTCGGTCGGCGAGCGCACGGCTCGACACCCAAAGCCGCCCGCTACTGGACGAGGTCGTTGGCGTCGTCGGCAAGTGCCCGGGCTTGAAGGTCGAGGTTTCCGGCCACACCGACTCCGACGGGTCGTCCGCCGCCAACAAGCTCCTGTCGGAGCGGAGGGCCCAGGCAGTAGCTGACGCCATTGTTGCCGCAGGTATTGCTCACACGCAGATCACGGCGATCGGTTATGGCGAGGAGCGGCCGGTTACTGGCAACGACACGCCGAAGAACAAGGCGCTCAATCGGCGGATAGAGTTTTCCGCCACCAAGCTCGTCAACTGAGGAAGGGCCTTTGTTCCGGCGGGGCTTCGATCTGATTGCTTGGTTTATTGGTGTCCTAGGCGCGATCGGGCTGGTGATGCTCTCGCTGTTGTTGACCTTGACGGCGGCCAACGCCGAACGCCGTGTTGCTCTGGTCCTTGGCAACTCCCAGTATCAGCATGCGCCGGCGCTGACCAACCCGGTACACGACGCGCAGGCTGTTGCCGAACGTCTCAAAAGCCTGGATTTTGAAGTCGTCTCCGGGTTCGATCTGACCAAATTGCAGACCCAGACGACCATTGCGAAGTTCGCAAAGCAGGTTCGCGGCGCCGACATTGCCCTTTTCTTTTACGCCGGCCACGGCTTGCAAGTTTCAGGCAGCAACTACCTGCTTCCGGTCGATGCCGCACTGGAAGACGAGACCTCGCTCGACTTCGAAGCGGTGCCGGTGGATTTCGTTTTGCGGCAAATGTCGCGCGAGACCAGCATAAGGCTGATTTTCCTCGACGCCTGTCGCGACAATCCCTTGGCCGAGGTGTTGGCAAAGACCGCAGGCGTCAAAGGAGCGAGAAGTGGCCTTGCCGAAATCCCGATCGAGAATGGCGGCGCCGGCACGCTGGTCGCCTTTTCCACCAGTCCCAATCAGGTCGCCTATGACGGATCGAGCGAACACTCGCCGTTCACGTCGGCGCTGCTTGCCCATATCGGGGCCTCGAACGTCTCCATCACCGACGCAATGAACAGGGTTACCGCCGACGTGTTCAAGGCAACGGCCGGCAAACAGCGCCCGTGGATCAATGTCTCGCTAACCACCGAGGTCATGCTGCACAAGGTGGATCTGAACGCGCCACTGATCGTCGGTGAGGCGACCGCTCCGCAACAACCGCAAGGCGGCTCGGGCGGGCGCAACGCCGCCGCAAATCCGTCTGGCGCTGACGATGCCCAGCTTGCGCTCAATGTGCTCCGTCAGAAAATCCCGAGACTGGCTTCGGACGAGCCGATCTTTTTCGACCAACCTGTCGATTTTGGGGATCCAAAGATCGACGGCAAGAGTATCGCCGAGCTGATCACAGGCAAACCACTCTTCACTCCCGTGGAAGGGCTCGACAAGGCGGTGTGGGAGGGCAAGCACTGCAACGGCTGTCATGAGTGGAGTGAGGATCGGCTATGCGAACAGGCGAAAAATTTCGCCGCCAACGATGTCTCCGTTCTCCGCCTGCAACATCCGCTTGGGACACGCTTCAAGGTGGCGCTGGCCAAATGGGCGCAAGGCGGCTGCAAGTGAGATCTGGGCCCTTCGGTTCGAAAATCCCTGGTCAAACAAGACCATGGAGCTGCGTCTATTGGAATGGTTCGGGTCTAATACGCATCAGCCGATTGGCGCTGCGCCTCGATCTCGGCCAACTGGAGGCCCATTTCGACAAAGGCGGAGAGAACGGCAAAGCGGTCCGCCAGTGCGACGCGCGCCAGCCCTGCTAGCACACCGGCATTGACTGCATGGGCGGCAGGATGTCGCTGCAAGGCCGTTGGCGCGGCTGCGCCGACGACAGATCCGGCAACGCCAAAACCATTGTCACGCCATTCCGCAGCCAAGGCAATCCAGGCGCCCGGCGTTGCCGGCGGGGTTGCCGCAGCCTCGCTTACTGCGGCGCGATGGCGGGGACTGTCCGGTTCGCTGACCCAGTCGCGAACAAGCGCGAGCAGCTCTTGATCTGTCTTATCGAGCAGCTCGCTCAGATGCCCCAGGCATTCGTGGGCCCACCAGACCGCAGCCCGATCAGGAAGCAGGTAGGCACAAAACGTGATCGCCTCTTCGGGAATGGGCCCGGCGAGGAGATCGCGGCAAAACTCGATCGAACGCTGCTCGGTTGGAAGGGCTCTCATGTCTCTGGCGACAGCGGGACAAGCCACAAAAAGATCCCGTGCCGTTTTGAATCGGAGCCCATTGGCCATGACGCCACGCCTTCATCGAGGACCAGTCGGTACTCAAGCCCCCGGCGTGGCGCCGGTCAAGTCTCAACTCGTGGTGACGGGAGATCGGCCGACACAGCCACGGGCTCGGCGTTTATTGACAGACAAATGCGTGGGAATTTGGTATATTCACGCTTGGTAATATCGGATGCTCAACAGGAGTAACCGCTATGCGGTGGGCTAGTTCACCCTTGGTGTTGGCGGTCGTGGCTTTCTCGACCCATGTTTCCGCCGACCCTGTCCAGAAATCAGAAGACATCGTCAAGTTTTTTGCTGGCGCGGCCGACCTCGGCAAGTCTCGGGGGATTTGTGTCGGCACGGAGGAGCAGTGCAAGAGCAAGACCAAGGCAAAAGAGGGGCCGGCCGACAAATCCAGTCTCGACATGCTGATCAATTTCGGGCTGGATTCGGCCGAACTCGACGCGACCGCACGCGCTGAACTCGAGGAGTATGCCAAGGCCCTGAAGGACAGCCGGATCAGTACTTTCCACTTCGTCGTCGAAGGCTACACCGACGCTTCCGGTCCGGCGCACTACAATGAGCGGCTGTCGCAGCGACGAGCGCAATCGGTGACGTCCTTCCTCACATCCAGTGGCATCGAGGCTGACCGCATCAACGCGATCGGGTTGGGCGAAGCGCATCCGCGTAGCCCCAATCCATACGACGCCGTCAACCGCCGCGTGGAAATGCGTATAAAGGCCGAGTAGCGTACGGATGCCGCCTGAAACTGTGCAGCAGTGCGTCAGGAACTGAGTGGCAAGCGCAGCGGCAGTCAGGCGAATAGGCTTGGAACGACCCCGGTCAGTTCTTGAGCACGCCGCCCGCCACCACACCGGAGCCGAAGAGCAACGCCTTGGTCAGGAAGTCGTTATCCTGGGGCGGCGGAGGATCGTCCCGCCGCACCACGGTCTTGCGGAAGCGCCGTTTCTGAACGACCTGCTGTTGTTTGGCGGGTTTCTGCGCCACCGGCCGCTGGGTGCGGACCTTCTGCGCAACCTGCTTTTTCGGCTGCGTCGTACGGGCTTGATCGGCGGCATATCCGGCACGCACGGCTCCATCATCGGATCTGTCTGAACCACGAGGAATGCAAGTTGCTCGCGCGTCAGATAGGTGGTCGGCGGAAGATCATTCTTGCCTTGCCAGATGCCGATCGCCCGGCGGGTCTGCGGACCTATGTTTCCGTCGATGCGGCCAAGTTCGTTGCCCAACCCCTCGATGCGCAGTTGCTGGTCGATGCGGCTTTGGCGGTCAAGACCGATCGCACTTTCTGTCAAATCGGTGCCCGCTGTTTGCTTACCTGGTCCTCATCGCGCGCCGCGATCTGTTGGTTTTGGGCTTTGGGCGTGTTCAACTTATCGATGCTCAGCCGCCCCACAGTGGCGAAGCGACCATTCGGAAACTGTTCGAGACCAACGGCGGCCCGCTTGTCGGCGGCGGGACCGAGCCTCTATTTCGTGCGCGATCGTACCGCTTGAGTATCCGTTGTCGCTACTCTATATGATGCGTGATGTTTGATGCCCCACCAAGGAGGGCGATATGAGAACCACACTGGCGATCGATGACGACGTCCTGATCGCGGCCAAGGCCATGGCCCGGCAGCAGGACCGCAGCGTGGGCGAGATCATCACCGATCTCGCCCGGCGCTCGCTGCGCCGCCCGCAAGCCGGCGGCGAGCGCAACGGGATACCTCTGCTGTCGCCTCGGCCGGATGCACCTCCTGTCACGCTTGAGACGGTCAATGCCTTGCGTGACGAGTTGCTGTGACCTTCCTGCTCGACGTCAATGTGCTGATCGCGCTGATCGATCCTGGCCATGTCGCCCATGACGACGCCCATGGCTGGTTCGAAGTGACCGGTCATGCCGCATGGGCTACCTGCCCCATTACCGAAAACGGCGTCCTGCGCATCGTCGGCAACCAAAGATATCCCAATTCTCCCGGCTCGCCCGCCGCCGTTGCGCAAATCGTTACCAAGTTGCGGGCTCTGCACGGGCACAGCTTCTGGCCCGACGATGTGAGCCTGGTTGGCTCAGGCGACATCGATGCAGCGAAAATCCTGACCTCGGCACAGGTCACGGATACGTATCTTCTCGCGCTCGCCAAGGCGCGTGGCGGCCAACTTGCGAGCTTTGACCGCAAGCTGTCAGTCGCGGCCGTGAAGGGCGGGAAGTCTGCACTGCACCTGATTCCCACAAGGTAGACCGGCCGGGCTCTTTTTGTCAGGGGTATGTACCGGCAAAGGATCAGCCGTTGAGCGCGTCCTTGATGGCCTTGGCCGGTGTCGGTTTTATTTCAGAACCGCCGTTTACACCTTACGGCTTCAAGCGCGGGGAGGGGACCTTCAGAGCCCTTTGGTGAGGTCGACGCGGAACCGATCGCGCGACCGCCGAGCTCGCGCTGCAGCTTCCTAGCTAATGGCGGGACGTGCCGGAGTCATGCTTCCGAACGATCAGTTCGCAGCCGGCCGAATGCTGTTCGATCCCCCCGCGCTTCTGTAGCTCGGGTCTACGCGCGCATGGCCGCTCAGGCGTCACTGTGGTCGACGGAAGGACGATTGTGAGCCTCGCGACCCATTTGCGCAGCTTGTGCCCCATCCACGAATTGACTATTTTGCATGACTATGAGTGAGCATTTGGCCTTGGTTCTGACGACAGTGAACGCGCCCTACAGCGAACAGCTCGACGGCGTGGCGCTGGCTCATTGTCTTTCGGATCTAGATCTGGCGAAGCAGTATCCTGGGCAGGTCAGTGCCTTCCTTGGAGAAGTGCCGGTCGAGCAGCAGATGGAGTTCGCCGCCGCGCACCAGATAGCGGTCGATGATCTGAAGGCTTTCGCTGCCCGTTTCTCTGCCTGGTCCGGCGAAACCTATCAACTCGCTGCCTGATGATCGAGGTCCATGGCCGTCGTCCGTCCGAATGGCGACGGCTTTTCGCCATTGCTGCCGATCTGATCGACCAACTCCGGGAGAAGGCCGGAGGTTTTGAATTCGAATGGTCGTTTGGCGGCGGCACGGCGATGATGATCCAGATCAACCATCGCGAAAGCCACGACGTCGATATCTTCCTCGACGACCCTCAGCTACTCGGCTTCATTGACCCATCCAAGAGCCAACTGAGCTTCAGCACGGGTCCTGCCGCGTATGACGGCGACGGGACGAGGTTCCAGAAATTCGCGTTCGAGGGCCTGGGCGAGATTGACTTCATCGTCGCCGGGGCCTTGACCGGGACACCTTTCGAAAAGCGAGAGGTAGAAGGTCGTTCGGTATGGCTTGAGAGCATTCCCAGATCATTGCCAAGAAGGTTCATTACCGAGGCGGAGGCCAGGCCGCGGGACATCTTCGATATCTCAGCAGCCGCGCGATCGCATCGAGCCGGCGTTGTCGGCGCCCTCCGGGCATTTCCGGTGTCAAACGGCTTCCAAAACTGACCCCCGATCGGCGTCCAATTTTGACCCCCCTTATGTAATGCGCGGCGGTCAGCGTTCGCCCGGGCGGAGTTGGTCAGGGTTGCGCAGCCCGGGCGAGCGCGGATCGCGCTGGCAGCTGATGGGGTGATCAGGCGCGGTTCTTGAAGCGCCAGGACTCGTTTCCGGTCTCAATGATCTCGCAGTGATGGGTGAGACGGTCGAGCAGCGCTGTCGTCATCTTGGCGTCGCCGAAGACGGCGGGCCATTCGCCGAACGCCAGGTTCGTGGTGACGATGATCGAGGTCCGTTCGTAGAGCCTGCTGATCAGGTGGAAGAGCAATTGCCCGCCGGCTTGCGCGAACGGGAGATAGCCGAGTTCATCGAGCACGACGAAGTCGAGGCGGGTGAGGTAATCGGCGATACGGCCCTGCTTGCCGGCGCGGTGCTCGGTCTCGAGCCGGTTGACGAGATCTACGACGTTGAAGAAGCGGCCACGTGAGCCGTTGCGGATCAGGGCCCGGGCAATGGCGATTGCCAGATGCGACTTGCCGGTTCCGGTGCCGCCGATGAGCACGGCGTTGCGCTGGTCGGCGACGAAGGTGCCGTTGGCGAGGTCCCGGACCAGCACCTCGTTGACCGGCGTGCCGTCGAAGTCGAACTCATCGATGTCCTTGGCGATCGGCAGCTTGGCGACAGTGAGCTGGTATTTGATGGAGCGGGCCTGCTTCTCGGCGATCTCGGCCGATAGCAGATCACCGACGATCTTCGGCGGCTCGTGCTGGCGCTTGATGCCGGTCGCCATGACCTCGTCATAGGCACCGCGCATCCCGTATAGCTTCAGCGTCCCCATCAGTTCCAGAACCTGCGTGCGTTCCATCAGCTTGCCCTCCTGAGGCTGTCGTAGCGGGCGCAGTCGGCCTGCGGCTCGTGTTGCAGGCGAAGAGCGTCCGGGGTGAGAATGGTGACGGCCGGCGCCGGATCGCGCCGCCGCGCCAGGATGTTGATGATGACGGCGGCGGAGCAGACATTCTGATCGAGCGCTTCCTGGCAGGCAGCCTCCACGGCATCGATGCCGTCGGTCAACACCGCGGCCAGGATCGACNATCGAGCGCTTCCTGGCAGGCAGCCTCCACGGCATCGATGCCGTCGGTCAACACCGCGGCCAGGATCGACACCATCTGCCGATCGCCGTCATGCGCCGCCTTCAATTTGCGTCGGATACGCTCCATCGCCGAGGGCAGAACCCAGCCCTGGAAGGGCGCACCGTTGCGCAGTGCACCGGGCTTGCGGGCAAGGACCGGCATGTAATGCCAGGGATCGTAGATCGTGTCGCCGCGCCCGAAGGAGCGGGCATGTTCGGCGACGACCACGCCGTCCTGGCGGATGACGATCTTGCCGGCATAGGCATGGATCTCGACCGGGCGGCCGACGGCCGTCGACAGCACCGAGTATTTGTTGTTGTCGAAGCGCACCGTGCAGGTCTTCGACACCGAGGCCGGCACCGTATGGAACCCGTCGAAGGGACCGCGGTATTCAACCAGCTTGCCACGCTCCTCCTCGAACACGTTCCAGATCGTTCGTTCCGGTTGCTCGACGTGACGATGCGCCTTGGCGTAGGCGACGCACTTGTCATGCAGCCAGGCGTTCAGCTCCTCATAGGTCTTGAAGCGCAGCCGCGGCGTGAAGAAGCGCTCGCGCACCAGCCCGACCTGGTTCTCGACCTGACCCTTCTCCCAGCCCGATGCCGGCGTGCAGGCGACCGGCTGCACCAGATAATGGCTGCACATCTGCAGGAAGCGGCGATTGTATTGGCGGTCCTTGCCAACGAAGATCGTTTCCACCGCCGTCTTCATGTTGTCGTAGATGCCGCGCGTGCAGGCGCCCCCGAAGAAGGCGAAGGCCCGGTCGTGGGCGTCGAACACCATCTCCTGCGTCTCCCGCGGATAGGCCCTGACGAACATCATGCGGCTGTGGCAGAGCCGGACATGGGCGACCTTCACGGTCACTGTCACGCCGTTGATCAGGACGATCTCGTGGCTCCAGTCGAACTGGTAGGCCTCGCCCGGCGCGAAGAACAGCGGCACATAGGCGTCCGCCATCGCCGACCCCTGCGCCTTCGCCCAGCTCTTCGCGTATCGGCGGACGGCGTCATAGCCTCCCTCGTAGCCGAGGCTGCAAAGCTCTTCGTAAATCCGGATCAGTGTCAGTTGCTCGCGCGCCGCCTTGCCACGGTTGCCATTCAAAAACCCGTCAAGCTGATCCTGCCACGGACCGATCTTCGGCTTTGGGCTGCCGCTCGCGTTCGTAGGAGAACGATGTCTCATCGGATCTGAGAATCTTGCGGACGGTGTTCCGCGACACATGCAGCTCGCGGCAAATCCGCTTGAGCGACCATCCTTGCACATGGAATGCGCGCCGAACCCGGGCAATCGTATCCACCGACTTCATCCCCACACCATCCGCTCGCTACGACGAGCTGATGGTCGCAAATCAAACCGTCAGGGGGGTCAAAATTGGACGCCGATTCCCCGGCTTATGGGGTCAATTTTGCACGCCGATTCACAATTTCCGGATCGTGTCGCTCGAACAAGGGAGCGGCTTGCAGAGCTGAATCCGGAGTTCGTCGGACGGACGATCGCACAGCTCATGATCATGCCAGACTACGAGGAGATGGCTGCTGATAGCCTTGCCATTGCAACAGCCCTGCTCGAAGAGGTGCTGTCGCCAGCGACATCATCCTGACCAAACGCCGGCAGCCGGTTTCAAGCGCCCGCTTTGCGGGCGCTCCTGCTTTTAAGGCCGTCAGGGTTTTGCCACCGACCGTGTGCCAGAGCGTCTCCAACTTGCCGCCTCGAAGGAGGCCCTGTAGCTCACGGAGGCGGGTCCTGCTTTTCCTTCCGCCGTCGCAGCGAGCTCTATTTTGCACATTTAGGTCTTGTCAGCGGCAGGTCGCTTCAACCCGAAAATGGCCGTGGCGTATGTGAACTTGGCCACGGTTCGAAAGTGCGCAGAGGTCGAAGTATAGCACTCGTTGGACCGAAAACCGGTCGTCTGCGTGCACCCAAGCGGTTACGATTTGCCGGGGCCATGCACAGGCTCAAAGCGCATTCTGAACAGAGCTCAGCATCGCCGTGATCACCTGTTTGTACTTTGCGAACTCGGGCGATGTCTGCCGGACCTCCGTGGTGGTCGTCGTCTGCTGGCCCGCCGCGGTTGTGGCTGGGCTCAGCTTGCGACCCATCTTCCTTTCGGCCCAGTCCGCGACATAGCTGGCGGTCTTGCCGGTCAGAAAAGGATTGGCCTGAATGACGGCTGACCCGAGCACGGCGCTCAATTGCGCCGAACCCGATGCCGACAGCACCTGATGCGCGCCCTCCATGCCGAGAAAATGGCAGAGATAGAGCCGGCCGGCTGTGATGTGGTGGCCGCGCGCCCGAAGGTAGGCTTCGCCTTCTCGCGCCAGATTGCGAACCATCTCGCGCGAGATCGTGGCGTCGTATCGAAGGGCGAGCAGGTCGGCGGTCGAGAGTGTGCGTGCAAGTTCGGGGCGGTAAGTATTCATCATCCGGATCCAGGTCTTTGTGATGAATTGGCCGGCGCCTGTCGCTGAAGAATTTGGGTTCTTGGCACGGGCGCTGCCGCCACTTTCGACATGGACGATACGGTCGGTGAGCGTTTCGACGGCGGACAGATCCGAAGCGACCGCGGTAACCGTGCCCAGTGGGTCGATCGCCGCGCCATTCTGGTAGAGTTCGAAATGCAAATGCGGTCCGGTCGAAAGGCCGGTGGTGCCGATATAGCCAATGATGTCGCCTGCCTTCACCTTGGTGCCGACGCCGCCCTCGATTGCAAATTTCTGCATATGCGCATAGCGCGTCTCGCGCCCGCTCCCGTGCGAAATCTTGACTAGATTGCCGTAGCCGCCCCCATCGCCCTGGAAGCTGATTTCGCCATCGAAGGCGGCTGCGATCGGCGTGCCGACCGGCGCCGCCCAGTCGACGCCCTTGTGGATGCGAACGGTGCCTAGAATTGGATGCTTGCGCGGCCCGAAGGTCGAGGTCAAGACCCCGTTGACCGGTGTGACCATGCCATTGGTGACCGTCAGCGAACGGACCTGATCGTCGCCTGTCACGCATGCAAACTGGCCATCACCCTGCTGGAAGACGAAACAGTCGAGACTTTTTGTCGTGCCCTGGACACCAACATACAGCACGCGGCCGGCGCCTTCGTCCTTGCCGCGCGGCGTCTGAGAATAGATCAGCACAAGACGCTGGTCCTCGCTTGCAAAGGCATCCAGATCCTGTCCTCTCGACAGATACATGATGGCTTCGCCGATCACGCCGGTTGGAACGCTGTTGCGTGCCGCAGTCGAGTAGATCGCGTCGAGCAGACGATACTGCCTTTTGTGGCCGCCTTCCGCCGGCGCGCCCGAGTAGTTGAACAGATCTTCGCGTACCCAAGGGTCAACGCCCGATACCAACACGCCCGCGGCATTACGCGTCAGCGTACCGACAAAGACGTTCTTGGCGTAGATCGACACCTGCATGAGGGACATCGTTGTCGTCTCGCGGTTGGGCCGGTATCCACGCATGGCCACGACATAGCCCGGTTCCAGGCCGTCCCGGCCGAAGAGGGCCTTCAGCGCCTCGCCTGCCTGCTTGGCGTCGTCGGCGGAGAAATGTGCATCGAGCGCAACGCTATCCAGACTGCGATCGTTGAGGATCTTCACGAACGTGTCTTCCGTCGCCTCAAACCGCTGATATTCGTTCGTCACAGTTGCGACGCTGGTGTTGTTTTCGATCTGGGTCTTGTGGAACGCCGGAAGAGCTGCATCGCCTGCATCGATTGTTTCACCCCAGCCGGCCTCCGGGTCGTCGGCTTCGGCCAGTTGATCGGCAGCAGGCGCGGGTTCATCCGGGGCAGGAAATGGCTGAAGATTGTTCTGCAGATCGCTGGAGGCTGCTGGAGCCGTCTTTCGTTGCGCCTGGAAGAATGCAAAATCCTCCTGCGTCGACGGTATGGTGGTCATGAATTTCTCGCTGGCGCTAAGCATGACGTCGGACAAAATCTCGAGCTGTGGCGAAACCCCGGCCTGCTCGAGTTCGGCCGGGCGCGGAACAACGCGGCCTTTCGTTGCGGCGCCGGAATCGGGTGCGAGCGTGATCCACATCGGGTCCCCCGCCAGGCCGATAATGGCAGGCACATAAACAGAGGCATCAGCGGGCACATCGTCGGCTCCTTCGACCGCATGCAGCTCCTCGTCTTCGTCGCCAAACGACCAATAGTCTGCGGTGAGATAGAAGCCGGCGGCAATCGAACACAGGAAAACCGTGGCGAAGCCGGCAAGAAGCCTGCGCCAAAACATGCGCCGGCGAAGGGCAGCGCGTGCTTGCTTCTTTTCCTTGAAGCTGGTGTCGATAGCGTGCGTCACGGACTGCTTCCGGTCAGGAAAAATGTCCACCGCACCTGTTCCAGCGTATCGACTTCAACAAATCGCGCGGCAATATGGCCGCGCTGCCAGCATTCGTCGATGCTGCGTATCGAGAAACGTCGCCGCTCAATGCACATTTCGGTCGATCCGGTCAGGATGGCGTGGCCGAAAACGTCAGTGGCGTAGAGGTAGATGTAGCGGTTCGTCAGTTCCTCGCGGATGACGTTCACGCACTGATTTGCGCCGATGGTCCACCAGCCATCGGTCTGGTCGGCATTGTCGACCTCCTGGCCCACGGCGAGGTTGACGACGTCGAGCGTCTGATTGCACACCGTGAATTCGGCGCGCGCTTCATTGCATGAGAGCACGGCTAGGAGTGCCGCGCCCGAAACGACCGCAAGCCTCATGCGGCCTGTCAAGACAAGCAAGGCTCGAAACCGATCGCGCTGCTTTACGGGCAGGCCGTCAGACGAGCGGGGCAAACGCGAGCGGCAGAGTTCCATTGCACGCCCATACTACCCGCCGAGCCGGAAATATTTGGCACTGGCCGAGAACTGAGATCCGTTGGTCTCGATTTCCTCGAGGATTTTGGGCAACAGCCGCGAGGCTGGCACTGGCGTGGAGAACGCAGCCGCCTGGATATCCTGGGGCCCGGTAATCACCATGATGATCTGCGGCACGGCCTTGCCTGCAGCCCTGTCGGCGGCGCCGAGACTGATCGGGATGCTGAAGGTAGCCTTGTCCGATTGTACGACCATGCGGTCGTCGAGGTTGAACATCATGCCTTTGTGGTCGATCAGCAGCACGCTGGAAATGAGCCCGCCACGCGTCACCAGCGTACCGCTGATCGGTGTACCGTTCGGCACCGATGTTCGATCGAGAACAAGCTGCGGCTTTTCGCCAGCAGTCTGCCCCAGAAAGCGCAGGAAATTGGTGACTTCGCACTGGCTCGGCTCAATGAGGCGCACGTTGATGTCCGGCTCAACGTGGAACTTTGCCTGGAAATCAGCCAGCATCTGCTCGAAGGGCTGGACCGCGGTTCCAAATCCTTCGATGGCAGCGGTCTTGTCGGTTATCGAAGTCACGGCGGCGTAGAAACAGTCGCCGCCGCTGAAGTCGCGAACCCACGAGACACGTTGCGCTATATCGTCGATTACCGGGGCAACTTCTGGCTTAGGCAGGTTCAGGGCGACAATGGCCTGGTCTGGTTCTCTGGCCGCCGGCAGGTCGGCCTGCTGCTCCTTTGCCCTCGTCGCATCCGCCTGGCGTGCAGCCGGCTCTGGAACGGGCGCTGCTGGTATCGCCTTCGCCGGCCGGCTTGCTTGGTGTTTGGCCGGCGGGAGGTCGGCCTGCTGCTCCTGTGCGTTCGTCGCATCTGCCTGGTCTGCAGCCGGTTTGGGGGAGGGCGTGGCCGGTTTCGCCTCCGCCTGGTGGCTTGCCTGATGTTCAGGCTTCTGGCTCGCCGCGGCACCTGACTGGGTCGCGGGCGCCGTCGGAGCTTTTTCGACCGGCGGGAGGGCGGGAGCAATCTTGGCAGGCGGCGGGGGCGTATCGGGCTGAACTGATGGCGTTGCGTTTTCGGCCGGCGGTTGCGCCGCACTTGCCGACGGCTTCGACGTTTCCTCGGGTTTCGGGAGCATCTTGGGCGACGCTGCCGGCGGCGGCATTCGAACTGCGGCCTCCGCCTGATTCTCAGCTGGCGCTAATGTAGCCTCCGTTTGCGGCTTTGGGGCTGGAACTTCCTGTGGCGGCGCAGGGGAGTCCGCATCATTGTCCGTCGCCAGCGGCTTTGACGCCTCTGCCTCAGGAATCGATGCTTCGGGGACAGGCATTGTTGCTTGGGGTGCAGCCTGTGGTGGCTCTGGCGCGGAAAGCGAGGTCTTGCTGGCGCTCGGCGCGGTGGGCGTTGTAAAGCCGCTGAAATAAAGGCCGGCAACCGAGGCGAGAGCCAATGTCGCGAAGGCAGAGATTGCGATGGTTCGCGTCTTTGAGGACCTTCCAGGAACAGCGCCCACGACCGCACGTGGCGGCGCGGCGATCGGTGCGGCCCGCGGTTCGGACAAAAGCGCTGGCCGGACATGCGGGACAAAGCGCTGCCCGCCCGAGCCTGCCAAAGCCGCGTCATGGCCCAAGACATTGGACGGCGGGGACGAGGCCTTCGGATCGGGCGCAAGCGTTTGCCCCGCTCGTGGCAGACCCGGCCTGTCGCGGTTTGGGATGAACGTCGGCGGCGTTGTCCCTTCGTCCTCGTCACGCGTCATCCTGGCGATCTCCGCCATGCTCACCGGGCGGTCTCGCGGATCCGGCTGCAGCATGGCTTCAACAATGCCGCGAAAATCGTCGTCGATGTCAGACAGGTCGGGCACGGTCCGGCGCTTTTCGATGATCTCGAATTGCGACCCGCTCATGTCGATCGGCTTGCCGCGCAAGGCGGCAACCAGCACCAGCCCCAGGCTGTAGATGTCGGACTGCTCGCTAACATCGCCGCTGTACAGCCCAAGCTGTTCGGGGGAAACGTAGTTGTACTTTCCCGCGAATTTTCCGCCGATCAGGGTCTCACCGCCGACGGTCGCCGATCGCGCGATTCCGAAATCGATGATCTTGGCGCGATCGACCCGACCTCCCGGCAAGATGATGTTGTCCGGGGAGAGATCGCGGTGAATTGCTCCCGCTTCATGCACGGCGCTCAGTCCCGACGTGAGGCGATGGCAGAGCTTGCGTACCTCTTCAGTCGGCATCGGGCCACGTCGGATGATGTCGTAAAGCGACTCGCCGTCGACAAATTCCATCGCAAGGTAAGGACGACCGATCCCGGGGTCGATGGTGAAGACGTGATATCTCACGACTGCATCATGCGAGAGGTGATTGAGGATCGACGCTTCCTTGCGGAACAAGGACAAGATCGTCGGGTCGCGGGCAAATTCGGGCAGGACGATCTTGATCGCGACATGGTCGCCAGTCTGGATGTTGTGTCCGCGGTAGACCTCACCCATGCCGCCGAATGCGATCCGCTCGTCAAGTTCGTAGATGCCGCTGAGCTGCGTGCCGACGGCGGTGTTGGCCAGCTGCGGCGATATTCGCGTCTTGTCGTCGGCGCTCATCGGCCTCAACCCTCCGCTCTGGACAGATCAGGGTAGGGGGGGTGTCCATTGCTTCTGTTTGCGAATTTTACCAGCACAATCGTGACATTGTCTGTCCCGCCTCGCTCCAGCACCGTTTTCAGCAGAGCCTCACAGGCCGCCTGAGGTGTCGCAGTCACAACCGCGGCGCCGATCTCGGCATCGGTCAGATGCGCCGTCAGCCCATCGGTGCACAACACAAAGATGTCTCCCGGCATGATTTCGCCTTGCTGGAAATCGATGACGATTTCGTCGCTGACGCCTACCGCATGCGTGATGACATTGCGGCGCGGCCAGGTGAGCGCCTCGGCTGCGCTGATCATGCCGCGGTCGAGAAGTTCCTGAACTTCGGTGTGGTCCTTCGATATCTGTGAGATCGAGCCGTTGCGGATCAGATAAACCCGGCTGTCGCCCGCCCATAGGCAGGCAAATCGCCCATCCCTCGCCAACAGGGCGGCAACGGTGGAGCCGATGGTTATGCCGCGGGACTCGGAGATCCTGCGGATCTCGGCGTTGGCACGGCTCAGCCTGTCCTCGAAGCGTGCACGAAGATCCGGGGCGGAACTGGCAATGCCGATCGTGGCCAGATGATCGACGATGCTGGCTGAAGCAACCTCTCCGGCTTCATGCCCACCCATTCCGTCTGCCACCACCCACAGGCCGGTTCGCGGCTCGACCAGATAGTTGTCTTCATTGTGCTCACGGACACAGCCATTGTGGCTCACGCCGAAGCTTTCAAAGGAAAGGGCGACATCGCTCAACTTGCCACCAAGCGCTTCTCGAAGTGTCCTCTGCAGCGCACTCTCAGGCGCTCGCTGGCGCCACTTTGCCACAGGCTCGAATATTAAAATATCGAAATCTAGCGTTGAGCGCGTGACCGTTGTGGCGGGTCACCACCAGAAAGAGCTCAAGAGATGATTTGAGGGCGCAACTGCGCTCCGTTGCCTCCTCAACTGCGCATGCTGCGATCTCCCCGTCTGTCACAGCTTGCCGCTGCCTAAGCGTTCCCGCTCATCTCACAACCAAGCAGGCAGCTGTCAGTACCCGAGAATTGTGCGGAATGACGTCATGTGATCTCCCCATCATCGGCGCCAGAGAAGACCACCCTGGATGCCACTGCCGTGGACCCCGACTTCTTTCAGGATCCGAGCGAGCGGCGTGCAACCCAGCGCACATGGCCGACGCCGGCATAGAAACAGGAGGCACGGTATATGCCAAAGTATCGATCCTCACCCGTGACATCCGGCTGGTTGATGGAGGCAACGTCGTTTCTATATATTCCTGATGTCACCCAGCGAGATCACCATGGCTCGGCCAGCGCTAAACAAAAGTATTATCGGGTCTCGATAGTCTGCAGGCAGTGTTTCTTCGACGCGCCACATCGGCGCTTGAGCGCATGCAGCCACTGCCTCGCTAAAGGTTCTCTCTGACGCATTGTCGGCCCCGACCGATGCCGGTTCGCTCGCCCGGCCTCTCAACCAGTCGGACGTCGTCGAGTCAGCCGTCATAGAGCTCGACCGACTGGTCCCCGCCCTGGCAAGAAACGTCGAATATCGCAAGATTCTGATCGAGCGTGCGGGCCGCATCTTGTCGGCCGAGGACGCCGGGCGGGTCATTGCTTGCCGTTCGGCAGGGGAGCGACTGGCGATATCCTGCTTGCCAATTTGACGAAACGGATGTGGTCCCCGGCATCGAGAACGTTGTGCGGGCCTACACTTCAGCCGGACCGTGGATGGCGCTGGACTTCTTGCTCGCCCCCGACTCCGTGCTCGGAGAGCGCACGCCACTAGAGGCGTTAAGGGCAGGCGAGGCGGATTTAGTTCTGCGCATTCTACGCAGTGAGGCTGTGGATGGCTTTGCGTGATCTCCGTGGATCGAGCCGCGCGCCGCGGTCCACCCGGTCGGGCGCCTCCTCCTCCTGATTGGCTTGACGATATCTCGCTTCCTATTGACGACATAGAAGCCGGTCAGGTGTTGCACCGTATTCACCGATCTTGGCTCGACCCCATTTTTTGGTCCGGACGAGGCGTGCCACCAACGACCCGTTTTGACAGCGCGGGCGGACGGTTCGGAGTCCTCTATGCCGGGCTGACGCTTCGCGGCACGCTGGCCGAAACACTACTACGCAATCCTCAACGCCTCATGGTCGGCATGGCGGAAAGGGCCGTTACAGCCCCGCCGAATGCGCTGATGCACAGAAACAACGGATCGAAGTCAACCCAGACATCAAACACGTCAGCACGTCATTTGCCGAGCGTCAGTACCTCACCATGCGGATGCATATGCGCCGCTTCACGCGCCTGACCAACGGCTTCTCAAAGAAAGTGGAGGCTCACGCCAACGCCGTGGCTCTGCACTTCACGTATTACAACTTCGTCCGCATCCATGCTGCGCTTCGCATGACCCCGGCGATAGCCGCTGGCGGACTGGCAAGCGTTGGGAGATCACTGACATCGTTGCGCTAATCGAAGCGAAGGAAGGCGAGAAACCGGCTGTTTGCGGCCCTTACAAAAAGAGCCTTTCAAGCTAGCCGTCGCCTTCGGACGTTGGGTCATATATGCTTAGCGGAACGCATGGGAGGGAAGGATGCGCATCACAAGCCTGTTTTTCCTGTTAGCCGGTCTCACGACCCCAATTGCAGCCTTCGCTAAAGGCGAAGTATCGGTCGAACGAGGGTTGCAGGTATCAATCATCGGCGGGTGTCACGATTGCCATACCGAAGGCTACNTGGGGCACGACCTATGCGACCAATCTTCGGATAGATGCTTCGGTAATGACCGAGCGTGGATTTGTAGGGATGCTGAAGCGCATTAGAACGTCTCCACCGATGCCTTGGTACAATCTTCGAGCGATGGAGGAGAGCGATATGCAATCGCTCTATCTATACATTAGGTCGCTCGGCAAACACGGGAAGCCGGCCCCCAGCCGCATTCGCTCTGATAAGGAACCGACGACGCCCTACATTCAACTTGTGCCACCCCAAATGCCGAAGAACTGACCCGGCAAGAAGCGCGGCGGTTGATTTCAAACTCACCCACTACCGGCAAATGCGCTTTATCCCAGAGTTCACTCCGATGCGACTTCACCGAGGGAAGGACAATCCGTGATCGCAACGGCTTTTGGCGCCCTAGTTGCAAAGGTGAGGTTCAAATCCTCTCAAAACGCCTTCGGACAGCTGAATGCAGAAAGGGCGGGAAGGAAGAAGGGGCTGGCTCCGGAACCGGTCTGGATCGTATAGCTGACGTCGCGTCCGCCGATTACGAAGCGCGCCTCCACAGTGTCGTCTTTGCCGGTGATCGTCGCCTTGTCCAGCAACCTCTTGAGCGACCACGGCCCTTCGAACCTGATTGCGGATTCGCGGCCCGGCATTTCCGGCATCACCCTCAGACTGGCGGATCTCGAGGCTGCATCGGTCGGCCAGGACACAGTGCTTGGCGTGTTGCCAGCCTGGTTGCTCTGGACGATCTGGCCATCGACGTCGAGCACCGCAGTATCTGCATCACCGTTCAGCGAGAACGGGGTAAAGGTCAGGTTGACCGACGGCATTGACCCACCCGACGGAAAAAATGCGCCGCGGATTTCAGCAGCCAGCTGAAAGTTTTTCAGCGTCGACTTCGACAGGTCGCGCCCAAAGCGCGCATCCCGGTTCCAACTCCAGTCCTGGCCGCTCATGTCGATCAAGGAAGCAAGGTTTTGTGCGAAGAACCGGTCCATCAGGCCGCCTGGAGAGAACAACTTGGCGAAGTCCGCCATCGCAATATCCTCGGTACCATCGCCGGCGAAGGGGTAGCGGCCGTTGACCGCGTTCTCGCAGGGCTGCGTGACGGCCTGGTCGAGCATCTCGTTCAAATTCGTCAAGGAAATTTCAGCCGCGTTGCCCTCAAATTCGTCTGCAGTTGCGTTGACCATTCTGCCGAGTTGCTTGGGCAGACGCGATGCATTGGCGCGAAGGGTGGCTATCTGCAACTGCAGGTTGGCGTTGACACGTTCCGTCTGCAAGGGGATCTCGGTTGCCAGTTGCAGGCTCTGGTGGATGTCGCGAAAATTCTGGGTCAGCGCATCGATGGGTCGGTGTCCAAAAGGACCGCTTACCAGAGCCTGGAAGGACCTGAACTGCGCTTCGATGTTTGCCCCAGGGCTCTGGCTTTGAAATTTCGCGGACCCCGTACCGGCACGGCTTTGCGACTTTGCGGAGCTAATTTGAATGCCGATGCGAGCCAGGCCCTTGGCCATGTCCGCGACATCCTGGTACTGGCGCATGAGGGCGCCGGCTTTCACCCCAGTGCCCGAGTCTTCGCCGGAGACAGGGTCGCGCGCCAAGGCTGTTTCCTCGGCAATTGCGGTAAAAAGCTGTTCGACCGGCGAGCTTGGTGAGGCAACGGCGGAAAGCGCGACATAGTTCGGCTTGTCGTTCAGCATGGCTTTGAATTTCAAACCATCGAGAACGCTGTTCCACGCGGCTGCGAACTCCTTGCCGTAGCGATCGAGAAGTTCGGGGCCAAGCTGGAGCAACTCCTGATTGATCCCGCCTTGCTCGCCGCCACCGCCCAGGACCCACTGGTCGTCGACGAGTGTCTGCGCAATGCGCGAAAGCTGTCCGAGATAGAAGTTGTTGAATCCGGTATGGGTGTAGAGACCGGGAATACGGAGCTTCGACAGATCGCCGCCATCGACGCGCTCGAACACAAGCTGCGCTTCCGGCCCGCCTTTTTGCGAAACAGAAAAATCGTCCAGCGCAGCCGCGTACACCGCCGACTTGATCAATGCGGACGCACGATCGGTAAGGCTCATGCGCCCGAGTGAACGTTGGGCGGCTTCCACAAGCGGCTGGTTGAGTTCGAAAACCGGATCATAGGCATCGTCCAACGCAAGCATGGCGCGCAGGTGCTTTTCGAGCTGCGCGCGTCCTTCGCGGTTGCTCTCGCCTGGATACCGGTTCTGTTCCCAATCCTGCTTCATCCAGGAGATGATCAATGCGTCATCGACCTTGGGTGCCTTGCCGCCGAGCATCAGGTAGATCTTGAGCGGTTCGTAGAGCGCGGCGGGCTCAGCCATCGTCGCCTGGACGGTCCGCTCCGCCTGAACAAGCAGACGCGACCGCAACATTCGTTCCAGTGCTTGCCGGTAGGCCGTTGTCGATGCCGAAAGAAGCCTTTCCCGCTGGCTAAGGCCGACCGTTTCCTCGATCGGGGTCGGTAAGTCACTGGTTTCAAAACCGGCCGGCATGTTGCGCAACTGGTCGAGCGGCCCGATGACGTTTTCAAGGTCGACATCGGTGACCGTCGTGCTTTTGAGCAGAGCGTCGGCTGTCTCGCGATATTGGCTCGTCGCCTGCGTCGTGGAGGCAATCAGCGAGCGGTTGGCCATGAAGCTCATCCCGAGCGCGCCAAGGGCCGCTGCAGTGATCAAGGCTATGATGCCAAAGCCGCCATATCTGAGAGCCGCTGCCCGCCTCTCGCTCGCTCGGTCAAAGGAAACCCATCCGGATTCGGCGAAAATGACATCAGTCAGGAGATCGTGCAAAAAGAAGCTCTTGCCGGTCCCGGACAGGTGGGGGCGGGAATTGTTGCCGAAACTGCGGCCGATTGCGCCCAATACCTGATCAATCGGCGTTCCCTCTTGGGTCCCCGACGAGAAGTAGAGCCCACGCAAGCTGACGTTGACTTGGCTACGGACCGGATCGAACAGGCTGGTCACGAAATTGGCAATTCGGCCCTTGAGCGCGTAAAACTGGGCCGGAAAGCCAAAGATCGATATGCGCGAGACCGGGTCAGGCTCTTCCTGCAGGCGATCAGGCATCTCGTCCGCCAAGCGGTTCGCCAGTGCATCGAATTCGGCCGAAGCCTCACCGGCCATGTTCTTGTTCCGGTCTGTGGTCTGGAATGTCGCGCCCCAGACCTTGCGCCTGCGCGGCTCCTCGAAACTGCCGAAATAATCCATGAAGCCGGCAACAAGATCGGCCTTGGTGAAAAGCAGGTACACCGGAAACTGGATTTTCAGCGTTTCGTAGATTTCCCTCAGGCGACTGCGTATTTCGATGACGTGGGCATCGAGCTGCTGGTCGTCGAGGCCGATGAGATCGGCAAGGCTGATGGCCAGGATGACCCCGTTTATCGGTTGCCTGGTGCGGTATTTCTTGAGCAGCGACAAGAAGGCGAGCCAGCTCGTGCTGTCGCTTCCGGCATTGGACTCCTGCGTCGTGTAGCGTCCCGCCGTATCGATCAGCACTGCCTCTTCGGTGAACCACCAGTCGCAGGAGCGGGTGCCGCCGACACCGGCCACCGGCTGGGCGTTTCCCGAACCGGCAAGCGGAAAATTCAGACCCGAATTGACCAGTGCCGTCGTCTTGCCTGCGCCAGGCGGACCAATGATGATGTACCAGGGGATGTCGTAGAGGAAATTGCGTTTGCCGCTCGACCGCTTCAACGCTGCGATGGCTTCATTCATGCGCGCCTCGAGTACCGGCAAATCGTCATTGCTGCCCTCGGCGCGAGCGACGACCGTCTCGAGCGCTTTTTGCGCCTTTCTCCTCTGCCAAAAGCCCACTCCGTAAAAGAGGGCCGCGATCGCCACGATCGTGCCGATGATTGTCGCGCGCAGCCAGACGGATCCCAGAGGCCGGATATCGGCGAAGCGGATCAAAGGTCCGGCAAACCAGACCGCCGCCGCGAAACCGGCCAACGCGAACGTGCTGAATATCCGCGGCAGCCAACGCATCATTGGCGTTTCCCACCGGCGGTGTTCACAGCGTTTCCTCCTTGGGGATCATCACGTCGACACGGCGGTTCTTGGCGCGGCCCTCGGACGTCGCATTGTCGGCAATTGGCTCATCTTCGCCCTTGCCCTCGGCGGTTACTCGCGAGGGATCGTTAAGCTTCGCGGCGATCATTGTCTCAACAGCCTTCGCGCGGGCGACCGAAAGGTCAAAATTCGATTTGAACGTGCTTGATTTCCGTGGTTTCACATTATCCGTGTGGCCAACGATCGTGATTGGCCCTGGCTCGTGCTCAAGGGCTGCGGCAATCTGTGTGGCCAGTGGCAGAAACTCGGGCTTCACTTCGGTCTTGCCTGGCTGAAACAACAATTGATTGTTGATCTCCACTACGATGAAGTCGCCTTTTGTGCCGATGGTCATCCCGCCGCGCTCGACTTGCGTGGACAGTGCTGAGCGGATGCGGTCGATCTGGCCGGTCACGGCAGGCGAGGCGGCTGTCACCGGTTTGGCAAGTGGGGGTTCCACACTGGCGCGCTCGATCGTCACAGGCGTCGAGGGATTGAGCGCCAGCAATTGTCTGGCTGCAGCATCGCCTTCATCGGTCATGAACGCCCGCAACGTGAAGAACGCGGCCGTCACCAGGGCTGACGCCGCTGCAGCAACACCCCAGAGCGGCAGGCGGGTCGAAGACGGCACCATCATAGCGGCCATGCCTTGCCAGCGGGGGGAGATGTCCTCTCCGGCGCGGGCCCTGAAGTAGCGAAGCGTCTCGTAGACGTCGCGCCGCACACGTTCGAGACTGGTATCGTCGCGCGCCAGGCCACGATACTGGCCCTCAAATCCCAGGGATAGGCAGACATGCATCAGCTCGAGCAGGTCTAAGTGTGGCTCAGGATTGGCCAGCACCTTGTTCAGTGCTTCGTAAAAGCCGGCGCCGGTGGGCTCGATGTGAAAGAACCGCGACAGCATACTGTGCTGTGCCCAGGTGTCCTCGCCGGCCCAAGGCAGGTTGCCCACAAGATCGTCGGCCGTTTCGCAAAGGGCAAACTTGGCGATCCGCGCATCCTCTTCGGGAACCCCTGACTTCTCCAGCGTCCAGTCGAACCTCTCGATCGCATCGGCGATATGTTCGGCCAATGGCGCCACCTGTCTTTCGACCGGCACGAGCCTGAGATGCCCGAACAGGACGAGCAACGGTGCTGACCCAGCGAGGATCGGATTTGCCGTCGAATATTTTACCGTGTCTACGGCGCCGAGCAGCACCTCCTGCTGAATGCTCGGCCTTGACCCGGCCGCCTCGGCTCTGGCCGCTGTACCGGACGATGCTCCCTGATAAAGAATGGTTCCGGATGTCCAGTCCGGCGGCATATGCCGACCTATGTCAGGATCGAAAACTGTCGATTCCTTGACATGCGGGGGCGCGACGGTCTTCGCAATCGGTTCGTTTGCGGCTGGTTTCGCATTCTGCCCGCGTCGTGGATTGGTGCGGATGACGGTCTTGCCGACCGGGCCGAAAGGATCGTCCTTCGAGCTCATCGCCGATATGCCGCTGCCGTGCAGTGTCCGCGCTCGCGTGCGAGAGGCGCCAGATCTTTCCTGGCTGGATAGGCCAGGCAATGGTCCTTCCGGCAAGGCGGTCCGGAGCTACAAGAAACTATGGCGCCGCAATGTGACATTTGCCGCAGACCCCCAGGTCAATCAGGCTTACCCGCTTGGCGAACTGTCGTATGTGATCGTAGTCCCAGATGTTGTCGATTGGAACATGATGCGGTGCGCCGTCGCTCTTTTCTTCGTCAGCTACAGCGGTGCAGTATGTTGCGCAGGTCTATTTGTGCTTGTCGGCTTTGGCATACGCCTCGCTGAAATAGGCCAAGAATATATCCAGCATGCCGTTTTCGTGGGCTTCCTCCATGCTCCGCCATGTGCCGACAAAAGCGTCCCACGCTTGGGCCTTCTTCGAGGTAAACGATGTCGGCGGGAGCTTTTTGCCGATCGCTTCCGGCGACAGGTCGTCAAGCAGTCGCGAGAGTGCAGCTTGCATGGCGGCATAGGTGGCAAATTCGTGCGCCTTGAGATCGCGGAACGCGTCCTCGACGCTGCGCCTGGCATCGAGATAGCCAGCCCTGCGCCGCGCGAACATGATTTCGAGTATGTCGTCGGTCGCTGGGACAAATTTGAGGGGATTGTTTTCAGCGGAGCTTATCATCGTTCGGTGTGGGCTCTTGGCCAATGTCTTTGCAGCCGCACGTGCCTTCAGCAGCATGGCCAGTTGGTCGACCACCGTGCGAAGCACTGCGCCGATTTCGGCAGCGACTTCATGCGGATCACGCAATTGGAACAATTCCGGCGAGATGCCTGCGCCGATTGCAATTTCCCGCAGCACCTCGTCTGTCGTCGAGTGGACGGCCCTAGGCAGCGACGATGTCGATGGCGGTGCTTGCCCGAGCCATCGCTCTGCCGAACTGAAGAGAGGCTCGCCTCCGGAATCAAGCAGCCGATCGGCCGCGACCGGCATGTGTCGTTGCGTCGAACCTCGGTCGGCCTCCGGATGACTTGGCGTTGCATGCTCGTCGTCAATCGATACAAAGATGACGTAGCGGCCGACCAGGAGCCTGTCACCGTGGTCTAGCCGGCGCGGACCGGTGATGCGTTGGCTCGATCCATTGATGAAAGTGCCATTGCGCGAAATGTCGTGCAGCCAAAACGCGCCTGCCTCGTAGCGGATTTGGCAATGCCGGCCTGAGATGAACTTGTCAGGATCAGGCAAGATCCAGTCGCAATGTTCGCGGCCGATTTTGAAGCTGCGATTACGCGATCGGTAGCCAGGCGCCACGCCAGTGGGCAGGGCATCGACATTGCTGATCTGCAGACTGATTAACATGCGAAAATCGCCTGTGTGATCGCTGGCGGCCTTGCCGACACGATACTCCATGTTTTTAGCGTGGCTAACCCCAAATTCGCATAACGTTTGGCGCAACGCAGCGAGCGAATTCTTGGTAGCGCAGGGCCGGGCGGCGCTTCATGGTCCTCTTTGGCCAGCACAACAACATGTGTTACGCTCGACATGGACTGGCATTCATCGAGGTTAGATGTGATTTCGAGTTCCTGATTTGGATTTCGAATCCACCACGCTGGCGGCTAGGCCGAGGAGGGGCACGACCCATGCCGAGTGAACAACGTGCCACGGTGGTGCAAACGCCAGTTGGCGCTGAGCTGTTGACCTTCACACATCTCGTCGGGCGAGATGAGATCAGTCGTTGTCTGGCCTATACGGTCGGGTTCGTAAGCCCCAGCGCCGATATTGATCCGCTGAAAATGCTGGGTGGCCCCGTCTCCATCGAAGGTGAAGCCGACCCCCAGCGCTGGTTCAGCGGCATCGTGTCGGACTTTCGCCTCACCCGGATCGAGGATCGGCTGGCCTATTACGAAGCAGTCGTCCGGCCATGGCTCTGGTTTCTCGGCAATACGACCGACTGCCGCATTTTCCAGAACATGAGCGTCATCGAAATCGTCGAAGAGGTATTTTCGAAATACAGCACGGCAAGATTCGAGAAGCGCCTGCAAGGGTCCTATCCGCCGCGCGAGTACTGCGTCCAGTACGACGAGAGCGATCTCGACTTCGTGCAGCGGCTGCTCGAGCATGAAGGCATCCTGTATTTCTTCGAGCATGGCGAGGGCAAGCACACTCTTGTGCTGGCCGATGCGATGGGCAAGCTGAAGCCAGCGCCGGGCTATGAAAAAGTGCCTTACCACTTTGAGGGGCAGGGCTCCCGGCGTGATGTCGAATATATCACCGAATGGATCCCGGGCAGCTCGGTGCGGCCGGGCTCCTATGTCCATACCGATTATGATTTCAGGAAACCGGGCGCCGACCTGATGGCCAAATCGGCCCAGCCGTTCAGTCACAAGTTGGCCGCGGGGGAGAATTACCGGCAGCCCGGCGCGCATCTGGAAGTGGGCCGCGGCGACACCCTAGCGGCGATCCGGCGCGAGGAAATCCAGGCGGTGCACCAGCGCATCGCCGCTGTTGGAACCGTGCGCGGCCTGTATTCAGGCTGCACTTTCAAGCTGGACGGCTTCCCGCGCGAAGACCAGAACCGAGAGTATCTGGTGGTGAGCGCCGAATACAGACTGTTCGACCCGGGCTACAGAGCCCATGCGGATGTCGAGAGCGAGAAGTTCAAGGTGGTCCTTGGCGTGGCACCCACGGCCTTGCCCTATCGTCCGCCGCGAGTCACGACACGGCCAATCATGCGCGGTCCCCAGACGGCCACGGTGGTCGGTCCGTCCGGCGAGGAGATATTCACCGACAAATATGCGCGGGTGAAGGTCCAGTTTCATTGGGACCGGCTGGGCAAAAAGGACCAGAACAGTTCCTGCTTCGTGCGGGTTTCGCAGACCTGGGCCGGAAGCGGCTGGGGTTTTATCCAGATACCGCGCATCGGGCAGGAGGTCATCGTCGACTTCATCGAAGGCGATCCCGACCTTCCGATCATTACCGGCAGGGTCTACAACGCCGCGCAGATGCCGCCCTACGGACTTCCCGGCAACGCCACGCAATCCGGATGGAAATCCGATTCATCGAAAGGTGGCGGCGGCTACAACGAACTGATGTTCGAGGACAAGGCCGGCTCCGAGCTGGTCAATTTCCAGGCGCAGAAGGACCATCACCTTCTGATCAAGCACAACCGCAACAAGCTGGTCCAGCACGACCAGTCGGACCGTATCGACCACGACGCTAAGCACTCGGTTGGTCACAACCTAGACGAGGACGTCGGCAACAACAAAACAGTGAAGGTCGGCGTAGACCAGACAACAAACATCGGCTCGAACGACACCGAGACGGTGGGTGCGAACCGGTCACTGACAGTCGGATCCAACGAGACGATCCACGTTGTGGCGAATTCGACGGAAAACATCGACGCCAACCATTCGCAGACGGTGGGAATTGTCCAGACGATCACGGTGGGGGCCGCCCGTATCGATACGGTCGGCGCCGCGGAGGTGCGAACCGTAGGCGCGGCGCAAACAAACACGATCGGCGCGACAAGGTCGGTCAGCGTGGGCATTAGCCAGACGCACAGCATAGGCACGAGTGATACCTGGACCATCGGCGCCGATCAGGGCATCAGCATCGGTGCGGGACAGACTGTGGCGATCGCAGCCTCGCAGGCCACGGATATCGGCGCCTCCCGCGTCGCCAATATCAAGTCGAACGACAGCACCGACGTTGGTGGCGGGCATCTGCTCAAGATCGCCAAAGGGAGTAAGATCGACATCGGCGAGAGCGGCGTTATCGACGTCGGCAAGAACTTCACGCTCGACGCCAAGGACAGCATCACGCTGAAGTCGGGTAGCGCGCAAATCGTGATGAAGAAAGACGGCACGATCATCATCGAGGGCAAGGATATTACCGTGAAGGGCTCGGGCACGATCAACATCAAGGCGTCGAGTGATGTGATCATCAAGGGCTCGAAGATCAACGAGAATTGAGGGCACGATGAGCAATGTCAGGGACAAGATCGACGGCGTGGTGATCGGCGCCTTCCTGGGTTTCGGAGAGGAGTCCCCCTTAGTCGTTTTTCCTGGCAATCCGAAGAAGACGGCATTGCCTGCTCGCAGCCTGTGCGAATTGTCGTCGGACATGATTGGCTGTGAGGTGGCCCTGCTGTTTCAGGAAGGCGACCCGCGCAAACCTCTGATCGTTGGCCGCATTGTTGAGCCTGACCGCGCCAAAATGGCTCTGCCGGTGATCCGGGATGAACAGCGCGTGCAGGTCACCGCCGCGGACCGCCTTGAACTGCGATGTGGCAAGGCGACGATCCTGATGGAAGCAGACGGCCGCATCACCATTCGTGGTGCTCAGATCACCAGCCATGCCAGTGGTGCGCAGCGCATTCGCGGCGGCTCGATCAACCTGAACTGATGCGGACCTCGTCGAATACAGAAGGGGCACGCCCGCTTCGCATTGCGAGGGAGGTCGTGCGCCAGCACGCGGAACTCGTCGCCTTTCTTTGGGCGCAGCGTGACAGCTGGTCCGCCGAGGATCCCCCCGATGCCAAGGTCGTCGCCGAGATCGACGAGCGCTTGGAGATAAATCTCGACGGACTCCGAATCGCGGGCGCCGCCGCGTGGCCGCTGTTGAGCGAGCAGTTCGAGAATTTTCCGGAGAAGGGAGAGCTCTTCGCCTTCGCATGGATGGCACTGGAACTGGATGATGGCAAAAGGGTGGAACAGGCGGTCGAGTTCGCACGATTGGCGGCCGATGATGCCAAGGGTCTGGTCGGCGCGCTGGCATCGCACAAACCTGCGACCATTGGCCCGTATGTGCGCAATTGGATCGGGGGCCAGGATGCCTTGATCCGGTTCCTCGCCATTTCGTCATGTATCGCACACAACGTTAACCCGGGCCAAACTTTGGCCCGGGTGATCAAAGACCACGATTCAAAAGTGCGTGCCGCTGCCTTGCGTCTTGCGGGCCAGCTCCGGTGCTTCGATTTGGAACGGGAGATCCAAGCTGCGCTTGATCACGAGGACGGGCCCGTCCGGCTCTGGGCCTCATGGGCGCTCGTCGAATTGGGGGCTGGTGATCTCGCGCGGCAGGAACTCGCGAGAATCGCAACCGCTGGCGGCACTGACGCGGTGGTCGCCATGCGTGCGCTGGTCAAAGCCGGACCCGAAAACGACGTTCGCATCTGGATGGGCGCTCTGATGAAATCGCCCTCCACCGCTGCCATCGCCGTGCGTGGAATTGGTATGCTGGGAGACAAGTCGGCGCTGGGCTGGCTGGTCGAGCGGATGAAGGAGCCGGCCCTTGCGCTGATGGCCAAAGCCTCGTTCCTGGAACTCTTTCCTGAAGCTCGGGAAGAAAGCAAGCTGTTCACAGGGGATCCGGTCGAACTCGGCAAACCGTTCGCGACATTTTTCGCGGACCGCACCGTTACTTTGTCACTGGCCGACAAGGTGTCGGAATGGGCAGGTATGAACGTCCCTGCCACACCCGAAACCAGGCCGATTGCCCGTCGGTAGGGAAGTATCACTCAGGAATTGGGTGGCCAAAGAAATAGCGCTGTCCCGCACGGAAACGGTTGACGTCGCCGCTGTCGAGAAAGTCTTCAATGATTGCCGCGGCCGGCAAGCGCAAGAGAGTGCCATTTTCGGTGTAGAATGAGCGAGTATCGAGGCCAGTAGCGGCCTCGAAGGCGACCCGTTCACGATTGATGCGGCCAAATTGGCGGTCGTCTGATCGCAACCTGTCCAGCAATCTGTGGGAAAGCTGAATCACATCGTACGTCTTGCCTTCATAGATTGGGGTAGTATCTGACGATTGAGTAGCGGCAACATCTCGGAAAGCTTTTTGGACCACGTCAAAGTATGACACCCGGTCGACGACAAATCGCAGTGGCTCATTATCATCGTCTGGAACATCAAGGGTCTGCGAGGCGCCGTCCCAGACGGGGCCGTCCTCCTCTTCCAGCAAATAGGCGAGGTGGTTTTCGATCTGGTGCCGTGCCTCTTCGTCTTCCGCCTCCTGATGCAGTTGCAGTAGCGGTGTTACCGCCTTGAGGCTGCAGGATGCGCCCAATGCCGAGGCAAAGAAGTACTGGAAATCAGAATTCGACATTCGCGGCGTGAAGTACGAGAAAGCGCCCGAGATTGTTTTCCAGCTGCCGGCATAGCCGATGATTTCAGTGCTAGCTCGCCAGAAAAAATATCCCTCCGTCTTTGTCATCAGAGGAGGTAGTCGACCAATCTCGCGAAAATTCCCTGACTTGCATGCCCTCAGGATACCTAAGTAGGCCGTCCATGGATCTTCGCTACGAATTGCAGAAATTGGATCAAACTCATCGCCCAGGGATGCATCCACATGAAATCCATCATAGATGTGGGGATTGATGTGTGTCTCAGGCATCAATTCGTCGTCAGATGTTCGAGGTCTTTTTGCCAAGCTTCGATGTCCTGACAGTCCCCAGAGGAAGCTTTCAAATATTGGTCTGGCAACACGTTGTTTGCGGTTGCACATCCGCCTCCCATCATCGGCGTTTTGTGGTGCATCGTCTTGCCTTTGAAATCAGGCGGAGGTTGACCTGGCTTCGTGTTCGCTTCTGTCCATTTCTTCACAGCGGCATCCTTCAGTCCGTTGTCGTCGAAATGGTTTCGACCACTCCTCGCCTGTCTTTCCACACGCGTTCCTGGGGTTCGCGGGCTGGTGTATCTGGATTTAGCACCGCGTGGCACGTCAAAATAGAGGGCGCATGGTCCGTCTTCCGTCTTGTGGACATTCGGACAGCCATCACCGCCTGCCGCGCTTTCTGCCCGCGCCTTCGCCTTGGCGGCCAGCATGTCATCCATCTTCTTCTTGAAGCGCTCGCGCACCTTGATCTGTTTGTCGTTAGTAGCGGGAAGCTCGCTGTGTCTCTTTGCCCAGAAGTCGCTTTCCTTCATCAATGGAAACTTTTTGTCGTTCTCGTCCTTTTGCCATTCGTGCAGAGGCTCGTGGCAACATGGACATTTGTCTTCGTCCCAGAGGGCTTCGGACTCGGCGAAAGTCTGCGTCTCCGGCGCTGGGGCTGGAGGCGTCGAGGGAGGGTCGGATGCATGATTGCTGGTGGTAATGTCCAAGTGGCGACAAACGTTCTTGCCCTCATATTTGACGTCCATGCACCACGATTGGAAGTAGGTCTTGCCTGTGATCTGATGGGTGATCACGGCTGCCCCGAAAGTCCGTGTCGCGGCTTCATTTCCCAGAACGGATTCCTTGTAATACGACCTCTGTGCCAATGCCGCGCCTTTGCCGCCGATCTTTACCGTTGATGAGCCTGATTTGAGTGTGTTCGAAAACGAGGTGTTTGGGTAGGGGATCGGAATCGGCCCGGCTGGTGGCGACGGTGGCGACATGCACACGTCGGGGAAGCGTGCGATTGATTTGTTCATCCCGTTCTCGGCTGCAATTTCCCACTTTCCGGCAAAGACATTCTTTGTCATCTGACGGTCCTCATGCTGAGACCACAGCGGCGGCACGACCGCCGAACGACATCGAGCTGCCGTGCAGTGCGGCGAGGTCGCCAGGCGCATAGGCGCGCCTGAAGGCCTGCTCGGCCCAGGCGAACTGGATCAGGCCAGCCGCCGATCCGCAATCGCCCATACAGTCCGCCGCGTGCCACAGCGGTTGTTCCGGACGCGTCTTACGCATGTTGCGCATTTGCGCCAGCACCAATTCCTCGAATGCGTAAGACTCGCCTCCGACATCGCTGATGCGGAAAGCAACTTCGTGCAGATGGACGCCCGCCTCGCGAAGTGCGGCTTTCAGCGCGGCGCTGAGACCATCCGCTCGGAACGGTTCCTCGTTGCCGGCGGTTGCCGTTTCGATGGCCAGGCCCAGCCCTCGCAATCGCAAGGCCCCCTCAAGGATCGGACGTTTGCTGACGACCAGAATGCAGGCCGCCTCACCGGGGATGAGGCCGTCCGTCACTTGGCTCGTCTTCAATCGCATGCGGCTGTCGAGCCAGCTGAGCGAGCGAGCGTCGATCAGGCTGTCGATCGCCATGATGAGGCAGGCTTCCGCATTGCGCTCGTTCAACAGCTTGCGCGCCTGTTCTATCGCAACAAAAGCCGAGATTTGGCCATGGGTGATCTGGAATGTGCGCGATCCCACTAATGGCTCCCCTCCGCGCACCGCAAGCCCGGACAGAATGCCATTTATGCGGGCGCCGGGCATGCCGGCGTCGCGCGTACACAGGAGGAACGGCATCTCGCCCCATGGAAGCAAGGCCGAAATCTTTTCATCGATATGCTCGACAGCGAGTCGGGCCAGAGCCGTGAGACGGCTCCGGCCCCGCGTTTCAGCCGGAACAGCCTCGACCCTGGCTCCGCGAAGCGGCTGCCCATTGATGTCCCGATATAACAACTCCTGGAATACCGAGATACTCGCCCGCATGGCGGCAGCAGCACTTTCGGGCGTATAGCCGACAGGGCAGACAAGACTGACACAGGAAATCGCCGTCATCTTTTTTTCCGCATCCCGGCCAAGGCCGCCACAGCCTCCTTCAGCCCAGCGTAATGAGGCTTGAGAAAGATCGGCTCCCGCTCCTTTCCCACCTGGACCTGGAGCAGTTTCACAAACTTCCGAGGCAGCTTTGTGCTAGCTCGTCCGACCAGCACTATCCTCCCCTCATGCGGCAGCATGGTCAGCGTATCCGGCGCCACCACCTTGTGCTCGGTCCTGTCATGGAACATGAACCGTACCGCAACTGACATCGCTGGCAGCTTCACCTTGAACTTGCCGCTTTCGTTCATGCCGAGGCAGCCGAAGATCATGCCTTCGCCAAGCTTGTCCAACCATTGGTCCTGGGGCGCCGCCTGAAAGTACCGGTCGTCAAAATCTTGGGGCAGGAAGGGCAGGACGTTCTCCATCCAGTGCTTGTCATAGGTGCCGGCATAGCGAGCGCGCTCCTTGGCAAAGCGCGGCACCGGCCCGAAGCCGATGGCGCGCGGTCGGTCGTTCCAGATGCGCATTCGCGATTGCGGGTGCTCGACGCTGGGCAGCAGCGTGCCATCGACATTACTCTGGCCGACAAGGTAGCCGCTGCCGATCGGGTTGACCGCGTCGCTGCGGTGCTTCGCTGGATCGGGATCGGTGCGGTCGGTGCCGCCGAAGGCAAGGTGCCACGCCAGCGGTATTGAAACGAACGGCGTCGGCCGCGAAGCCTGGATACCGAGCCCGCCTCGGAACCAGCGTCTCTGTCCGGTGACTATCGCGCGCTTGTCCAGTCCCGGCCCAACCAGGCGCACGTCGATAGCTTCCACCTGCCTCCACTGCGGGGCGACGGCCATCGCATCGAGCAGAACCTCGCATTTCGGCTTGACGGGCGCAAAGTCGGTCTCGACGCGAATGGAGGTGACCTCCGGATCGCCATAGTGAGTATCAGCATAGACGAAAGGCGACTGCTCCTTGCTGGGCGTGCAGTTTCCGTCGGGATCGACATCGAACGTGGCACGAATGACAGCCACACAATGTTTCACGCAATCCTTATCCTGGTAAGGAAAGGTCTCGGCGAGAAACGGTGTCGTGTTCTGGCTGACGAACATCAGACTTGCCTCTCCCAACTGGCGGCAAAGATTTGCTCCAGCGCGGCTTGCGGCGACAGCGGATCAATGTCGAAAATGTCGGAACCAGCCGTCCACATCACCACACCGCCGATGAGCTCTTCGCCCGGTTCAACCTGCGGTACTGGCAACGGAGCCAGCGCGCCCTCCAATTCATCCGGCGTCAGGTCGCCGCCTTGGGCGGCGATGGCCACCTTTTCGATCTCACCAAACCATGCATCGGCATATGCAAGCTCGACGGGAGCCTTGGAAAGCTGCGCGACGACGCTCAACGGGAACTGCCTGCCAACTCTGTCGGCGCTCTGCACGATGACGCCTGCCGATGCGCCAAGAAATTCCGGACCGCTCAGGAACCGCAGCGCCGTGCCGCGCGGCCAGGATTCCGAGCCAATAAGCGGGACGACATGCTGCGCCAGCCAGCGGTCCCAGGCGCGAACAAAATCTCCCGGCAGCCGCCGCGTCACGAAATCGCCGGTGGCAGGCATTTTGCCGTAAAAGCCGGGCAAGATCATATCTGCGGCGGACATGAAAATTTCTTGAACATTTGCAGGTTGTAAGGGTTTTCGACGCTGGCGGCCTTGAGTTGGAAATCGGCGTACATGCCTTTGGTGCCCAGGCGCAGGCTGTAGACGTCCGACAGCGAGGTGCCGGTGAAGCGACCGCTGCGCAACATTCTCAGCCACGCCCAGCTGCCGGTCTCGTTAAGCAAGATCTCGGGCGAGCCATCGATCGGCTGGAAGGCAAGCGAGATGACGCCCGTGCCGTCCTTGCCGGGCCACGTCATCGGCTGCGGCCTCGTTGCGTTGTTATAATAGACGAGGTTCTGGCCATCCAGATTGAGCGTCACGCGCGCGACGTTGGGTGACAAATCCTTCGGCTCGAGTGTGAAGCTCATCAGCGGGCCTGTACCGCCGGGAAAGAGATCATCGCGGATCCGCCTTGCCTGTTCGAACGCGGCCAGTGCCGACGGGTCGAGGCCGAAATCGGCGCGCCATTTCCATGGCTGCGCTGACGTGTCGACATAGCTGATCAGATGGTCGTTGATGAAGGTGTCGATCAGCCCTGCCGGCCCGAACAGACGGGCGAAGTCGCGGACATTGACGTCGACGGCGCTGTCAGGACTGAAAGGATAGCGGTTGTTGAGTGCTGCCTGGCAGAACGGCAGGATATCGGCTCGCCAGATGGCGTTGAGCTCCGAGGTGACCGCCTTCTGCGTCAGGCCGCTGGTATCGCCGGCAATACCGCCCAACCAATCATCGATTGGGTCGGGCAGGATCTGCGCTTGCCTGGCGACCGCTCCCGTCAGCTCGGCGAGGCCGCCCTGTTTCTTGATGGCGTCCTGAGGATCGGGATTGGCCGTCACCGTCTGCAGCACGTTGGACAGTGCGGTGAGCGCGACAATGGCGGCGTCGAGCGCCGGCGGCTGGCCGTCGACCTCGGCGATGGCACCCTTGAGCGGCTTGAAATGCTCGGCCACCAGACTGCCGGTAAGATCCACCTCGTCGGCGGAGCCGGCACGCGGCAAAAGCTTTGCTCCGGTTTTTACGATCTTGCCAAGCTTGCCCAGCTTGCCAAGCAGTTTCGAGCCACCTGCCGCCGCTGCCTTGTCGTTTGCCGGCGCTTCATCGGATCGCGTAAGCTCGGTCTCCTGGACCACCGCGGTGACCAGGCGCTTCAGCGCGGAGTCGGCACTTGAAAGATCCTTGAGGTTCTCACTGGCGACGTTGAGATCGGTCAATGGCGCAAGCCTCATGTCGCGCAGGAAGCTGTCCCATTGCGCGATGTAGTCGTCGTAATAAAGCTTCAGAATATCTTCTGACAGCGCTGACAGGGAGGTTTCGGAATTTTCCGAGCAACCGCCGGCGAACACCGCCCGGTCGAGTGCTGCCTGGGCGGCGATATCCTCGACCCGGTCGAGAATGGCGTCATGGAAGCCGGCATAGGTAAACGCTCCCGAAATGCCGACCCTAAGCGTCTTGTCAGAACGCCGCGCAAAGACCTTGGCGCCGTTGGGGCCGGCGAAGTTGGCAGGAATCCATTCCTTGAGCGCAGTCACCGCCGGGTCGGCCAGCAATTGTTTATAGGCACGCGCCGGCAAGGAAATCGTGCAGACGGTTTTAAGTGCCTCCGCAACCAGCGCCTGGTCCGGAGCGATATAACTGGCGTCAACCGCCATGCGACGGATCGCGGCAAGCTGGTGCTCTTCGGCGTCAGCTGTCGGAAAGGGGGCAGCCGCGGCGAATTCAGGCAGACTGTTGACCCACCAGCTCTGGGCGAAGTCTGGATCCATCTGAGAAAGGCCGGTCATCATGCGATAGGTCTTCAGCGCGCCAAGCATGAAGTCCGGATCGCGGATCTGCCGCCACATCGTCGCCTCGAGCAGCGCCACCATGTGCGGCTCGAGAACATTGCGCAAAGCATGGTCGTAAGTGTCGGTCTGTGCCCGCACCAGTTCCGCCGAGGCTGATGGCCCCAGCAAATCCTGTCCCGCGCCAGGCGGCGGGGTGCGGGCATTTGCGACCTCATCCATCGCACTGAGGGCGCCATCGATCGCAGGCTGTTCTACGGATGCCGGGTTTGCCGCGGCCGAGGTCAGTGGCGTTTGCAGCGCCTCGAACTGGCTTGCCTGGGCCGTGATCGCGTTGCGGTTGTCGTAATAGGACCAGGTGAATAGACCGCTGACCAGCAGGGCGGCTGCGGCACATGCGGCGGCCGCGCCACGCCAGATCCAGGCGCGGCGGCGTTGCGCCAGCGGATCGAAGGTGCCTAGGCCGGCTTCCTTGAAGATGACTTCTGTGAGCAGGTTCTTTAGGAAGAAGCTGCGTTTTTCGACACGCGGCGCGGCCAACGCCCGGCGCGGCGGAAGGCCGAAGGAGGCAGACAGCGCTGCGGTCAGCCGATCGATGGGCGCCCCTTCCTGGGTCGCCGACGTCAGATAAAGGCCACGCAGCCAGGCGGCCTCCTCATACCGGCTTTCGCCGAACATCGCCTCGATCAGTACCTGGATCGGCTCGGACAGGCTGGCGAGTTGGGCGGGAAACCTGAAGATTTCGGCGCGGGCAGCAAGCTTGTCTTCGTCCTCCAGCCGGGGCACCAGCCGCCGCTCGAGCTCGGTTGCTAACGTCGCGATTTCCCGCTCGATGGTCTTTGCATCGACATGCGCGTCGAGTGCGAACGTAGTCCCCCAGACCTGCTCGCGCGCAGCCGTCGACAAACCGCCGAAGAAAGCCTCGAACCCCTTGATCAGGTCGGCTTTGGTCAGCATCAGATAGACCGGAAGGCGGATTTCGAGGCGGTCGTTGAGCTCGGCCAGCCGACGGCGGATCTTGCGGCCATGCGCCTTGATGGCGTCGTCGCCCTCCGAAAGCACATCGATCGAAAGCGCGACGATCACACCGTTGAGCGCGCGACGGCCCCGGTGCTTCTTCAAAAGGTCGAGGAAGCCCAGCCACTCCACTGCGTCGACGTCGGGTTGGCTCTCCTGTTGGACATAGCGGCCTGCAGTGTCGATCAGAACCGCACTCTCCGAAAAGAACCAGTCGCAATTGCGCGTGCCGCCGACCCCTTGCAGGTCGTCGGTCAGGTCGATCGGAAAATTCAACCCCGACTGGCGCAAGGCCGTGGTCTTGCCGGTGGCCGGCGGTCCGACGATCACGTACCAGGGCATCTCGCGCAGGAACTTGCGACCGCCCAGTTTGCGGCGCTTCAACTCGGCCATGACCTCGCCGAACTTGGCTCCGACGGCAGCGACATTCTCTTCGCCGGGGCTGAGTGGCTTCTCTACCGCCGGCGCGGCGATTTCGGCGACGAACATACGGTTGGCACGGATCGCCCGACGCTGGGCGGCGATCAGCCAGATCAGCCAGAAGATGACCAGCAGCGCGATGATGACGATGCGCACATTGTCGGAGGCGAAAGGGTCGTAGGGTCCGACCCTGACGATCGGCCCGAATACCCAGATCACAAAGCAAAGCAGCGCGATGCCAATCAGTGTCCACAGCCAGCGCGATGTCAGGACCGCCCAGAGGAAGCGCAGGATGAACATCTCACAGCCTCTTTTCGACCAGCACCTCAACGCGCCGGTTCAGGGCCCGGCCCTCGCGCGTGCCGTCGTCGGCCACTGGATCCGTGGCTGCCCGGCCCTCGGAATGGACGCGTTCCTGCGGCACTCCGTTTTGTACCAGCATGTCGGCAATGGTCTGGGCACGAGCCTCTGACAGTCGCTGGTTGGTCGACAGCGGATTGGTTCTTTGCAGAGGGACGCCGTCCGTATGTCCGACCACAGTGATGTTGCCGATCAGGTCCTGATTGGCGAGGATCACCTTGGCGATCGAGCCGATCAGCGGCTCGAATCCTTCCGTCAGTGTTGGCCGCGACGACTGGAACAGTTCGGGATTGGAGGCCTGGATGACCAGCTTGGCCAGCGAAACGCTCTCCGTGCCGCTCAGAGCCGATCTGAGATTGCCCGGCGCGCCGGCCTCAAATTCGGGCAGCAGCGCGAAATCCACAGTCTCCGGCGGCGGGACATCGACGGTTGGCGATACGCGGCTGATGTCGCCACGGGTCGGCGGCGGCAATGCGCGGACCAGCGCTGAAAGCTCCACCGCCTGGCTGCTTAGTCCCATCGAGAGCCCGACATAGGTCGCGGTGGCGATGACCGCCGCGGCCAAGGCCATCACCCAGATCGGAACGATGAAGCGCTGCGGCTCGTCGGATGCGATGACGCCTTTCCAGTTCGGCGACAGCGGTCCATTCTCGGCGTCGGCATCGCGCAGGAAACGTGCCGCGGCCACACGAACGGCATTGAGCGAGCGATCGCCCGACCGGCCGGGCACGCGATACTTGCCGCGAAAACCCAGTGCCAGGCAGTCATACTGAAGTTCCAGCAATTCGCGATCGCGGTTCGGATGGCGTTCCAGTTCGTCGAGCCGTGTGAAGAACTGCGTGCCGGCGTCGACGTCGCCGCGCAACATGACCACAAGCGGCTGACGCGGCCATGCGCTGGCCCCGCCCCAGGGCGTGTTCAGGGCCAGATCGTCGAGCAAGGCCGCCACCACCCATGCTGCCTGATCGGCCCGCTCCATCGATGACCCCGCCGCCATTGCCGTGTCGCGTGCCCGAACCAGTTCTTCGAGCAGCCGGGTGCGTAACACTTCCGGATTCTCTGGTGGCAGCGCGCTTTCAAGCTCAGGCGCAAACTCGAGCAGGGGCGCGAAGGCGTTGACAAGGCCGTTCGGGTGGGTGCGCGAGCGTTTAACCGGCCCGCCCGGCAAGGATGCCGCCATCGGTCGCGGCATCGGCGTGCCGGTCAGCCTGATGCGAGTGCGTTCGCGATCCTCCGACAGTCCGAAAGGATCATCCCGGCTCATGGTTTCACCTGTTCACCGAATAGCAGTCCACCTGCGGTTCGCTCGGCAGTACACCCGAAACGCCAATGACGAAGCCTGGGGCACCGAGCAGCGATGCCCAGTGCTCGCTTTTCTGGTCGAGCTCAAGGCACAGCCGATCGCCGTCGTAAGGAATCTCGCGCGGTTGCGAATGAAGCGGTTTCAGCGGGATGCCGGGCAGGCGGGACTTCCACAGGCCCTCGAACTCATCCGCCGAGCCTACGGTCGCCTGGTTGACGAATATCTTGCGTAGCGCGTCCTCCGACAGTTCCGAACCGACCCGGATGACGATCCGGCTGGCCACCAGCAGCTTCGGATTGTCGATGCGGATTTTCCAAACATTGGTCGAATGGCGCATGACGGGCAGCGCCCGCGATTTCGGCTCGATGTAGCGCAGGCTCAGGATCAGTGAGCGCAATGCATCCGCCAGCGCCGAAAACGGTGGGCCGGGCGCCATGTGATCGTAAGCCGGCAGCTCGCCCAGTCGCCGCGCGCTCGAGCCGTAGGTCGCCATCGAGCCGGCAAGCCCGGCCAGTTCCAGGTAAAGTTCGGCCGGATGGAAGACATCCTGCGCCAGCATATGGGCCAGTCGCGGACGCGCCGCGTTGGCGAGGTTGAGCATCAACAGGTCTTCGACGCTGCGCCCTGGCCCGCCCATGACCATCTTGCCATGCGCCTCGGCGATCTGGTCGAGGCCTGTGACGACTTCCAGAAGCAGTTGCCGGTACCAGGCCACTGCACCGGTAACCAATGCCGGTGGCAGGAACGTCTCGTCCAGCGAAACGCCGCCATCGGCACGAACCCCCTTGATGTCGGCGATCGGCAAGGCGGTGTAGCCGCCGACCGATTTGCCGGGTGCAAGCAACAGCGATTGCGGCCGGGCGATTTCGATTTCTTCGGGGTCTGAACCGCCCTGGACGGCATCGCGCACCGAAACGATCCGTCCATGATAGCGCGCACCGCTGGGCGGCGCATGCGCCGGATCGAAACCAATGCCGCCCGCCGGCTCGAGCGGCAAGGCGACCAGCACCGGGCCGGCGCCTGTATCCGCGGAGACCGGCAGCGGACGCGGCGCGTCCATCAGATCCGGAATGGAGAAGGGGGTTCCGTCCGGGAAAATGCCTCGTGCAGACAGGATCGAGATCTGGCCGGCATCGAGCAATGCCTTATCCAGGGTCAATTGCTGAAAGCCGAACGTATGCAGCCGGCCGGCCTGCAACGCGCCGCGCACAGTCGCCTCGAAGAAACGATCCTGCTGCTGGAAATGCTGGGTCCGCAGAAAAAGGCCCTCGGACCACAGCACCCTGTTTGCATCGCTCATGCGGCTACTCTCTGCATCGAGCTCCCCTTGCCTTGGCCGTCAGGCGGAAATGCCGCCGCTGCCGAGTGTGACATTGATCGTAAAGTTTGCTCCGGGCGAAACCGATTTGGTCGTCCGCCAGTTTCGCCCGCCAGGCTCACGGATAAGTGCAACGAAGCCCAGGGCCGTCGCATCCGGTTCAACCGTAATGGTCTTGGTCGCGGTTTTTCCAGGCCCGACGGCAATCTGGTCGGACCCGATTAGATCGCCTGCCAGTGCCGAGCCGGCATCCCCCTGCAAGGCAAAGTAGTCGGCGGAGTTGAACTTACCGGTGCTGCGCAGCCGCGTGACCAGCACCGTCACTGGCCGGTCGCCGCCGCCTGGTCCAGGGTTCATGCCGGCCGCTCCTGTCAGCTTCACGGTGATGACCGACGGTTTTGGCGGCCCGGCGCTTTGACAGGCCGTAAGCAGCCCGGTCGCACCCAAGGCAACGATAAATTCGCGTCGATCGATCATGTCTTACTCCTCCTCATATGCATCCCGAAAATCGGCGCCGATTTCGCCGAGAAAGCTCTTTTCCGCGCTCTCGGCGATTTCACGATGGCGTTTCTGATAGAGCTCCCACAGCTTGGCGCCGCGCCCGCCCGACAACAGCGTGCCGATCGCGGAACTCGATTTCAGCTCTTCTTCGATGGCTGCCGGCTCAAAACGGTCGACCATCCGCCGCAAGGCAGCCTGCACGCCGCGCCAGGCGCGCACGTGATGCTGTGCCAGATCGCGAACCGCATCCGCGATAGCCGCTTCGCCGGCGAGAAATCCGGGGCTGCGTTCGGCGATGAGCGTCAAGATTGCGTCGTCGACCGTCGGCAGAAACTTGAGTGGATTGACCTCGGAGGCCCCGACCATTGTCTGGGCAACGCGGGCATTTCCCTTTTCTTCGGCACGCTTGCGCAGCAGCTGCATCAATCCTTCCATCATAAGCCGGTATTCGCGGCCGAACTTTTCCATCTCGGCGACGGCGTCGCGCCCGGGAAAATCGGCTTCCGCGACACCCATACCGCGCAGGAATGCGGTGCGAAGCGCCATGTCGGCGTGCTGCCTCGCAGGCGGCTGGCGGGCGGGGCTGGCGGCTGCGCCTGCCCGTATTGGGGGAGGGGCATCTGCCCCTCGCACGGGCACGTCCCAGGGATTGGCCGCTTGCAGTGGCAGGGCGTCGCGCTCGCGCTGCCCGGTTGAGCTGGCGCCGCTTCCCGGGTTGGGCGCTGCGGCTGGACCAAAACCGAAGTCGTCGTTGAATTCCGGCAGCTTTGCCGTCGCAGGCTCCGTAGCGCCGTTGGGGAACGACACCGACTCGAGGCCAAATGGGTCTGTCTGCTTGGGTGCGCTGGCTGGTTCTGGATAGTTTGCGGTGCCTTTGGATGCTGGTGTTGCGATCGGATCGAGGCTGAGCGGGTCGTCGAAAGCAGGCGAGCTGCGCTGTCTGGAATTGGCGCGTTCGAACGCGCCCGGGATCGGCTGCTCGAACGGGTTCGGCAGCTCGGCTGGACGTGGCCGCTGCGGCTCTTCTTCCACGGCGGCTGAAAAGAAATCGTCACGGCCGATGCTGACCGGCGCCCGAGACGCCGGCGGTGAGCGCTCCGGAACCGGCGCTGCGGCTGCTGCTGTGGCTTGGGCACTCGACGTCTGCAGATCGACATGCACGATGTAATCGCCCAGTCTCAGCCGCATGCCATTGCGAAGACGCGTCGACTTGCCTGCGCCGAGCGGGCTGTCGGAGTCGTCTATGAACAATCCGCTGCTCGACGTATCGGTGACGAAATATCCGTCGCGCCCACCAGTGATCCTGCAATGGGCGCGTGAAACGAACATGTCGGGATCATCGATCTGCCAGCCGGCGTCCGCGCTGCGGCCGATCACCAGTTCCCCCTCGTCAAGCCGGGTCTGCCGTACCGCCTGGGTGCGTGGCCCTTGCTCCAGCGTCAGCAGCAGACTCATGCCGCGACCTCCGCCCCTTCCTGCCGCCAGCCGACTAATGTCCGCAGCCGCATGTCGTCAGCATCGCCCCTTTCAGCGGGCCGCGCAAGCCACGCGGTCCGGGCGAGTTGCACGGTTCCAATACGCGGCGGCGGAACGGCATCGCGCGCCAGCACGATGCGCAGATCGACGTCGAGCGATGCGCCGACCATGTCGCTAACGGCTTGCTTGAACAATTTGAGGCGTTGACCGCCCGGCAGGAACGCCTTGAACTCCTCATAGCCCAGCGGGCCGACGCGGAGCTCGATCCTGCTTTGACGGTTGAAGACGCGCGGACCGATCGTCGCTCCCCGACCGAGCCCTGCGTAGGCTTTGCCAACGCGGGTCTGGAGCGCGGCTGGTATGGTCATCCAGGCAGCGATGAACTCCCTGATCTGGACCGGCACCTTGAACGCCTCAGCCAGGAACAGCGTCAGCCGCTCGGGGCCGTCGACCTGATTGGCAAGCGAAGCGGCCTGGCGCAGCTTCACTGCGTCCAGTTCGGGGTTGTGGGTGCCGGGAAGCCCTATTCCCGCCATGGCTTCAAGCATAGCGCGAACGCGCCCACCTACCGGGCGCTCGACCTGAACCGCCGGATGCGCATCCGCCCACGCCCTGTAATACAGCGCAATCATGCGGTTCTGAAGAATGTTGACGAAGTCCATGAACGTCGTGTCGCTGGTCTGCTGCGCATCGGCGCCGGTGAACCAGCGTTGCGACAGGCGATCGAGTACCCAGCGCGTCAAATGCAGGGGCATCGGACCTTCAGGTCCCATCAGACCAATGTTTGCGACCGTGACCCGAGCGGGCGCTTTGTCAGTCGCTTCGCGGAATTCTGCCAAGTCCTTGGCGAAAAAGCTGAGACGGACATGCTGCCCGAGCCGCGAGGGCTCGCGCTCCGGCGGGCCGGAATAGCCGAACAGCCCGCCTCTTCGTTCGAGTCGCCGCAACAACTCGAAGAAGTCGAATGCATCCGACAGCTCTTCGGACCGGCCAGGCTTGTCTAGATCAGGTAGCGATTGCCGGGCGTCATCGGCCATGGCACATCCTCCTGCTTCTGCAGCAGCCATGTGCGGGTTCGCACAAAGCCGTTTATTCCGGCATGACGGGCAAACAGCCGTGCCAGCAAGGCCGAAAGCAGCAAGGTGCTCTGCCCCGCCAGAACCGATTGATCGACATGCAATGTCACCTCCGTGCCTCGTCCGAAGCACATCGGCCCGTCGATCTGTAGCCGTTCGATGACCGACCGGGAGTCGATGCGCACGATCGAGTGCACATTGCGGGCGAGGCTCGGGTCTCCCCTGTCGGCGTAAAGCTCAAGCAGCGCATGCAGCGGATCGACGCCGCGACCTTCCTTTGCAAGGCTTAGAAAGTTGAGCGCGAGCTGCGCTACAAGCCGCCAGGCGAGATTGTCGGCTCGCGATTCACCCGCCGCGCCCGCCGGCAGCGCTGCGGGGATGGCTGGGCGAGGCGGGCGCAATGCGCCGAGAAGCCGGATCGTCTCGACCGGATCGCCGGCTTCCAGAGTCAAGGTAGGGTTGTCGTCAAGAATCGGCAGATCGCGGTTGGTGCAGAGCGCCACGACGTCGACGCGCTTCAGCGGCCGGTTCGGAGGACTTTCCGCGGGACGCGAAATCGCCAGGAAAACGTCGTCGCCCGTGTATGAAGTACGGGTGAGGCCGTCGCGCCGTTCCTCCTCCGTCGGGCGGCGTGGGCGCCGTTCGGTGGAATAAACCCAACCGCTGCCGCGGTTCTGTCCCAGGCTGAAGAGCTCCGGGATTGCGGCGTCGCTCCCCTCGCTGTCGGCGTCCTCGACGCGGATAACCCGATAGATTTCGAAGTCCCGCGCTCTCGTGCGGTCGGCATGCAGCACCTGCCGCGTCTTGCGTGGATCGAGCTCGACGACGTTGCACTCACGTTCGAACAGATTGATGATCGGCGTTGCGAAAAGTTCAAAATCGGCCGCCGTCACATCGGCAACTTCAGGCACCGGACGCCTGAAGATGAAGATGATCTCGAGTTCGGCTGTGCATGTGCGCACGATGGGCTGCAATCCCGAAACCCGAGCATAATGAAAGCGCTCCGGCATCATGAAATATTCGCGCAGAAGACGGTACCCTTCGAAGGTCGGACGTGTACGAGGCATCAGCGCCTCGTCATCGTTGATGCCGACCATTTCAGGTACCGGCAACGGCGATATCGGGTTGGCCTTGCCTTCCGGCCGTGCACCAACGGCCGCGCAGGCGCCGAAGATCGCGTCGAAAAGCAGTGGTGCCTTGGTGCGCGCGGAAAAGTAGAGATCAAGCCGGTCGAGCGACAGTTCGTCGAGCTTGCCTTTTCCGGTACGAGCCAGCGTGATGCGAAGCGCCGCCTCGCCATCCACACCGCCGATCCGCGCGATGCCGGCTGCAGCCAAGGCGCTGCGATCCTGAAAATAGCCGATCGAGGTGATGGCAATCGGCCACAGCGTGGTGTCCTGGGCGGTGGTGAACGTGCAACGCGTCGACAGGCCTGGCTGGAGGCTGGAAACCAGACGCGTATTGCGTTTGACGACATGGCCGCCAATCATTGTCTGGACCTGCTGGCCGGGTTTGAACACCACCACGGCCGTTGCCGGCGCCGGCGTGACAAGATCGGGATAGAGAACATCAAGGACGGCGCGCGAGAAACGCGAGCGTTCCGCATCGACCTTGAGTCGGGTCCGCGCGGCCAAGAAAGCAACGCCGTCAAGCAGCCGCTCGACGTAAGGGTCCGGACAGGGGACCGTATCGAGTGAAAGGTTGCGCGCCACCGCGGGATGCATGTCGGCAAATTCTGCCGCGAGCGCGCGGATATGGGTCAGTTCCTCCTCGTAATATTCTACGAAGACCCGGTCCATCTCAGGCTTCCCTAAATTCGGTCCGAGCCAAGCCGTTATCGAGATTGATCGTGGTGCGCAGGCGCATGCGTTCGGGCGTGGGCGTCATGATCAACACCGCATCTATCTCGATCTTCAGGCCCACGGTTTTGTCGCCAAGGGTTACCGCAACCTTTGTTGTACTGTCCTTGAGACGCGGCTCGAAGGTGGCAAGCACCGAGCGGATCTCGCGCGCAAGGGCCTCGCGATCAAAGTCGCGGGAAGAACGGCCCGAGAAGGAAGGCACTCCGTAATTGACGACGCTGCGACGCACCTCCGGAAAATCGGCGAGCGACGGTGGGTTGTCCGTGGCCTGTTCGCTTTCAAGGTCGGAAAGAAGCGGAACGGCCTCGAAGCGCTCGGTATTGAACAAAGCCTCGACATCGCGCCGCACGGCTTCCTTGAGCACACGCGCCGACACCACCACGCCGCGGCTTTCGATTTCAGCGCGGTGCTGGCTCTGAAAGGCCAGGCGATGCAGACGCCGCTTCTGGTCGGCCGTCAACTCCGCGTCGGTGTCGATGAGCCGCGCGCTGGCCGCAACAAGATTGTCCAGCCGCTCCGCGCCAAGCTCGTCCTGCAGTGCCTGGCGCAGCCCGTCTATCTCGGAGGTCATACCCGGCAGATCGTTTACGAGGCGGTCCCATAGAGAGGGCTGGACGGCTTCGCGCTTTGCCCGCGAGCTGCCGCTACCCAGCGACTTGTCCGCGCCGGGCCGCCGGGCCTCACTTGCCGACATAGACATCCATTTCGATTTCGTCGTTGTCGTCGTAGACGAACTTTATTTTCTTGTAGGCAAAGCTGACCTCTTCCTCGATCAGGTCCTCCTCATCCTCGGCCTGCGACATGTCGTATTCCATGATCGAGGCGTCGGTGAGTGTGACGACCAGGTAATCCTTGGTCTCGCCATCAATGGTCCGCCGTGCCGAAAACACGACTTCGTCCAGGGCCTTGTTTTCGAACAGCGCCTTTTTCAGGTAGGGCGAGGACTTGTCATAATGCTTGGTGAACTTGATCATGCCCAAGGACACACGACCGCGGCGCGAGAGCGAGTTTGGATCATAGGGTGCGATCATCTTGTAATCGACGCCATGGATTTCGATTTCGTCCTCATGGCCATCACGAGTGCTTGGACCTTTGATATCCGGAACCTTTAGAAAGCCATCAATCTTCGTATTTGTGGGCATTGTCTTTCTCCACCGCTTTCAAAAACCGAGATGTTGTTGCTGCAAATCAAGTCTTTACGGACGGAAGTTCCGAAACCAGCCGGAGCGAGGCATTGATACCCTCCAGCTGATAATGCGGGCGCAGATAGAAGCGGGCATTGTAGTAGCCTGGGCGTCCCTCCACGCTGTCCACCTGAACCTCGGCGGCGGCGAGCGGGCGCTTGGCGCGCGCCTTGTCGTCGGCAAAGGCCGGGTTGGCCAGCACATACCGGTTGATCCATTCGGTCAGCCAGATCTGCATGTCGGAGCGCTCCTTGAACGAACCGACCTTGTCGCGCGCGATCGCCTTGAGGTAGTGGGCAAAGCGCGAGACCGGGAAAAGGTAGGGCAGGTTGGCGCTCAGCCGCTCGTTGGCCTGCGCATCGGGGTCGACCAGCCGTCCCGCCCTTGTCTCGTCGTCCTGCAGTGAATGCGCGCCAATGAAGGCGGCGAGATCGGTGTTTTTTCGATGCAGGATGGGCATCAGGCCGAGCTTGGCCAGCTCCGCCTCGCGCCGGTCGTCGATGGCGACCTCCGTCGGACATTTCATCGCTATCGAGCCATCATCGGTCGGGAAGCTGTGCACTGGCAGGTTGAGGACCGTGCCGCCATTTTCGACGCCGCGGATCTGCGTACCCCAGCCATAGAGCTTGTGGCTGCGGTTTATGTTCACGCCCATCGGGAAGGCAGCGTTCATCCAGACATATTTGTTGTGGTCGCCATGCACCTCCTCCTCGAAGGTGAAGCCCTTCACCGGAACGGTATCGGTACCATACGGCAGCCGCGCCAGAACGCGAGGCATGGTCAGGCCGATGTAGCGTGCATCCTCGCTCTCGCGCAGCGACTGCCAGGAGGCATAGGCGGGGTTGGAGACGATCTGCTGCAGGTCCTGCGGATTCGGCAATTCCTGCCAGCTATCCATGCGGAACAGGCGAGGCGAGGCAGCTGCGATAAAAGGCGTGTGCGCTGAGGCGCAGACGCCGGAGATGTTGCGCAGCAGACCGACGTCGCGCGGGTGGTTGGAGAATTCGTAGGCACCGATCACACAGCCGATCGGCTCGCCGCCAAGCATCGAATACTCGTCCGTGTAGACTTTCTTGAAGATCGGGCTCTGATCCCACATCTGGCCCTCATAATCCTCAAGCGTGTCGGCCAGCTGCTCCTTGGAGATGTTCATCACCCGGATCTTCAGCTTCTGATCCGTCTCGGTATTGTTTACGAGATACCACAGGCCACGCCATGTGCCCTCCATTTCGCGCACTTCCGGCGCGTGCAGGATCTCGTTGACCTGTTCGGAAAGCATCTTGTCGATTCCGGCAATCAGCGACTTGATCGACTTGATCGCATTCGACGAGATGGTCGTGGTATCGGAACGTGTCTGCGCTGCAAGTGCGAGATTGCGCACCAATTGCTGCAGCTTTTCGCTGTCGTCCTTCTTGACCTTGAAATCCTTCTCGAGGAGCCCGCTGAATTCTCCAAGATCGATGGTTTCCGCCTCGGCGACGGCGGCGGTTTTTTGCTGTTCGGCCATGGTCATTCCCCTGCCTTGTCGTCCGCCAGTGCCTGGCTGGCGATCTGGCCAAGAAGCGGTTCATTGTTCAGCAGTTGCGCAATGCGCTTTTCGGCGTCGACGCGCCCGTCCATGAAGCCGAGAAGTTCCTCGAGTTGGCGGCGCATCTTGAGGATTTCGGCCAATTGCGGCACCTGTTCGGCAATCTTGTCCGGCGCAAAATCGCCCATCTTGGTGAAGGTAAGGTCGAGCGCCAGCTCCTCGTCCCGCTCGGCGCCTTCAGCCTGTGGCAGCGTATTCTTCACGCGGGCTTTCACGCGTGGTCCAAGTGCCTCCATGAAACGCGGAAACCGGTTCGCATCGGTCTCGACCAAGGAGCGGTCCAGCACCGACTTGGCCGCTTCCTTCGTCTGCGAAGCCCCCGAAAGATCGGCCATGACGGCCATGACAAACGGCAGCTCGATTGTCGTTGGACTGCCATAGGTTTCCACGTCATAGGCGATCTGCACCCGCGGCGCGCGATTTCGTTCGATGACCTTGGCTTTGCTTTCGGCTGGCATTGCTTGCTACCTTTCATCCTTCTGAGCCGTCTTCTTGGCATCGGGAACGCCGGCAAGAAGCCGGAACTCCTTCAGTCCCGACGGGGCGAGGTCTTCCATCAGTTCAACAAAATCCATATGCACCATCCGGCGCACACGGCGGGCGAGGTGGGGAATCGGGCTCGACGGTTCGGTACGGTCATAGAAGGCGACGACGAGGTCCAGGCATTTCACCACGTCGTCGCGCGAAGAAATCCGGTCGGGGAGTCCGGTGCTCGAGTCCGCGTAGCTAGCCACACTTGCCATTGTATCGGCTCCATGACCGTTTCGGGCAGGCATTACCGGTTCTGCAGGCGAAGGGGACGGCTTTGCCGAGCCATTCGCCATCGCGCCGGCAGCCGAGTTGCGCTCGAGGGTTGTCAGCAAACGCTGCAGGAACCGTTTTAATTCCGGAATGGTGGTCCCGCCGCTGCCTTCAAGGCGAGCATTGAGGGCTGTCTCGACCGTATCCAGTGCCGCGACCGCCGCGCGCGCATCGGCGATGAGCGACTGCATTTCCTCATTGGCTTGATCCGCCTGTGCCGCGCACCCGGCACGAACCCGGTTCAACAGTTGTCCGTGCGCACTGACAAGCGCTGCCTTTTCGGCCGCATTCAATCCTGACGCTGCTTCTTGCAGCATGACGCGGTCGTCGAGTGCAGCGTGTTCCAGGTCGCGTCCGCTGACCGGCCCGATCGAGCGTGGCGCAAAGAAAGTCATCTGACGCAGGTTGGCCAGCAGCCCGTCCTGACCATTTTGAAGATCGAGCAGCGCGTTGATGCGGCGCAAGGCGGCCTCGCGAGGCGACGTGTTGGGCCGCAGCGCCGGGTGCATGGATTCCCAATGCTGGTCGAATGTCCGCCCAATAAGCGTCAGACCCTGCGCCAAGCCGGCCAGTCCCTGCTCGTTGGCCAGTGCGCGGGTGACAATGACAATCAGGCGCAGGTCGCGACCACGCGCGCGCAATTCCTCGGCCTTGGTGAGCACTGCTGGCCAGTCGACGGGAATGGTGCTTTGCGAGACCGGCCTGTTGTTGCCGTCATGGACAACCTTGACCTGGGGCTCCGTCAGGCGCTCCAGTTCGTGAAACGCCGGATCGTTACGCAAATCCTCTCCCGACGGATTTTCACCGTCGAGCGGAGCAAGCCAGAGTGCGACGTCGATCACACCGATCCCCCAGTCACCGGCCCTGAGGCCGACCTGCCCCTACGTTATCACACGGTTGCGCTTTTCCACAATTCAGCGAGTGCGGAAAAAATTAACAAAAGCTAATGCAGCCTTGTCTTGATTGTGGAATCCGAAAGGCGTGATTGCCGAGCCCTGGACCGGAAATGTCGTGCCTGGGATGTCAGGCTCGTGGTTGTTTGCAGCCGGCGACGCAGGATCTTCCACCAATGATGGGAGCCCGCACAATCGGGGATCGAAACCTTTGTTCATCCTGTACTTTGTCAAGCGGCTGCTTATGTGGCAGGTTATCGACTTGCAGAGTGCAGGAGCACGTTCGATGGAACAGCGCCGGTCATCGCAGAGTTTCAAGCGCAAGGAACTGGTCGGAAAGCTCAATCCTCTAGGGTTGCGCGCCTTCAAGGCAGCGGCCGACAGTGCCAAACTGCGCGGCAATCCTTACGTCGAACTCGTCCACTTCATCGAGCAGTTGGTGCTCTCCGACCGCTCGGATGTGCAAATGATGATCGCCGATGCGGGACTGGATGCGGGCCGACTTACGGCCGATATGACGCGTGCGGTGGACAAGCTGCCTTATGGCGCAACCTCGATCGAAGAGTTTTCCGACCATATCTTCCACGCCATCCAGGAGGCCTGGAATCTGGCAACACTGGAATTCGGCGTGGAGGAGGTCCGCAGCGCGCATGTTCTGCTTGCTTGCCTGAAGACACCGGTGCTGGAAGGCCTGCTGTCGAAGATCAGCGGCGAGTTCGACAAGATCGACGCCGACGCCGTCGTGGCGCGCTTCGCCGATGTTACGGAGGGCTCACTCGAAGCCGGCGCTGCGCCGACGGTCACCGCGACAGAGGCGCCGCGGCGGGCTTCGGGCGGGGATTCGGCACTGGCCAAATATGCCACCGATCTGACCCAGCGCGCCCGCGACGGAAAGATCGACCCGGTCGTCGGCCGCGATCCGGAGATCAGGCAGATTGTCGACATATTGATGCGACGCCGGCAGAACAATCCGATCCTGACCGGCGAGGCGGGCGTCGGCAAGACTGCAGTCGTGGAGGGTTTTGCTCTGCGCATCGCCAAAGGCGATGTGCCGCCCCCACTGCAGGGAGTGAGCGTGCGCATGCTCGACGTCGGATTGATGCAGGCAGGCGCAAGCGTAAAAGGTGAATTCGAAAAGCGGCTGAAGGCTGTAATCGACGAGGTTCAATCGTCCGAGGCGCCGGTCATCCTCTTCATCGACGAAGCCCATACCCTGATAGGCGCCGGTGGTGCTGCCGGAACCGGCGACGCTGCCAATCTGCTCAAACCGGCGTTGGCGCGCGGCGAGCTTCGCACGATAGCGGCAACGACGTGGGCGGAATACAAACAGCACATCGAGAAAGACCCGGCGCTGACCCGCCGCTTCCAGGTGGTAAAGATCGACGAGCCGTCGGAAGGGGTGGCCATTCTCATGTTGCGCGGGGTGGCCGGCGTCCTGGAACAGCACCATGAGGTGCAGATATTGGACGAGGCGATCGACGCGGCGGTCGCCCTGTCGCATCGCTACATCCCGGCGCGGCAGTTGCCGGACAAGGCGGTCAGCCTTCTCGACACCGCCTGCGCGCGCGTCGCCGTATCGCAGCACGCCACGCCCGCCGAGGTCGAGGACATCATGCGCCGTCGCCAGGCGCTGGAGGTCGAGCGCGGCATCATCGGCCGCGAGGCTGCAATCGGCATCGAGGTGGCTGAGCGGCAGGCACGGGTCGAGGCTGGGCTTGCCGAGACCGAACGCACGCTAGCAGCCGCGCAACAGCGCTGGGAGCGCGAAAAGGCGCTGGTGGCCGAGATACTGAAACTGCGCGCCAGGCTGCGCGGTGACGGCGTGCCTCTCGATGCCGTGGCAGGGCAGGAGGCCGCCACTGAGACAGCGAGCGTGGACCTGCCGGAGACCGAACGGTCCAACGCCGGGACGAAGGTTCCGGCGGGAGGCGGTACTTCTCCTCCCGATCCGGCTGCCGATCTCGCTCGGCTGCGCGAACTGATGAGCGAACTGGCCGAGGCGCAAGGCGAAACACCGCTGATCCTGCCATCGGTCGACCGCAACGCCGTGGCGGCCGTGGTCCAGGACTGGACGGGCATCCCGACGGGGCGGATGCTGTCGAGTCAGACCGAGAAGGCGCTGCGGCTCGCGGCCACTCTGTCCGAGCGCGTTGTCGGACAGGATCACGCCATGGAGATGATCGCCAAGCGCGTGCAGACCAGCCGCGCCGGTCTCGGCGCTCCGGAAAAGCCGGTGGGTGTATTCCTGCTTTGCGGCCCCTCGGGCGTCGGCAAGACCGAAACCGCCTTGGCACTGGCCGAAACGCTTTACGGCGGAGAGCAGAACCTGATCTCGATCAACATGTCTGAATTCCAGGAGGCGCATACGGTCTCTACCTTGAAGGGCGCGCCGCCCGGCTATGTCGGCTACGGCAAGGGAGGAATTCTCACCGAGGCGGTGCGACGCAAACCCTATTCGGTGATCCTGCTCGACGAGGTCGAGAAGGCGCACCCGGACGTGCACGAAATCTTCTTCCAGGTCTTTGACAAAGGGATGATGGACGACAGTGAAGGTAGACGCATCGATTTCAAGAACACTCTGATCCTTCTCACGTCGAATGTCGGCTCAGAAGTGATCATGGACCGGACACGGAATGGTGCGGTCCGGGCAGGGCTCGACGAACTGGACGCCGCGTTACGCAGCCCATTGCTGAAAGTCTTCCCTGCGGCCTTTCTCGGCCGGGTGGTGACCATCCCCTACTTTCCGCTTTCGGATTCGATGATCGAAGCGATCACCCGTCACCAGTTCGCCAAGATAGCTCGCCGGCTGCGTGCGACCAACGATGCGGAATTGGTAATCGGCGACGGTGTCATGGATCTGGTCAAGGCCCGCTGCACGGAAATCGAATCGGGCGGCAGGATGATTGACGCAATTCTGACCAACACGCTTCTTCCGGAACTGAGCCGCGGCGTGCTGAACCGGTCGCTCGCTGGTGAAAAGATGACGAAGGTGACGGTTGGCGCCGCTGGCCAAGCGTTCACCTATTCCTTCGAATAAGGAGCGTGAGCGCCACAGAGCAAGGTTAGCCCGCTCGATTAGTTTGCAACATGGGTCTACGCCGCTTCTGCTCGGCACTGGCCAGGTCCATCGGGCTCGGTCGCAAGCCGAAGGAAGTTGCGCCGGCGCGGGTCAGCGCCCACGGAAAGTGGGCGCCCAGGGCTATGTGATCACCCCGTGACGGGTTACCAGCCTAGGGCGCAATGTGTAGATCGTTCCGATGCGTATTTCAGGCATTGCGGGGTCCGACGTGATCTTCAGCTACAATCGCAGCAATCCTGGCAAGTGCAGACCAGGTGTGCGTCGAACGGCACTCATCACACTTGCCAAGCCGATGCATGGCGTCAAAAAGAATGTGGCGAAAGGTGGTCGCGCGGGCAGATTCGAAGCACCGGCGCGCGTTGAGGACCGATCACGATCTTGGATGCTGGAGTCATCTGTCGAAGGCTGGTTACCTGTCCATTGACTTCAACGGCTCATGGTCGGGAAGATAGTGATGCAGCACCTCATTAACGTTTCGCTTGTCGAACGTCTGGCCACAAACGGGGCAGAACTCGAAATAGCCTGCTTCGTCGTTGGCCGGCGGCTCGTGGCGCTTACCGGTTGGGGGGTGTTGGTTCGATAGCGTTTCACGTTGGTTGCAGCGGTGCATAACTTTGATAGGCCGTCCCGACAGTATTGGGAAACCAGCGTGCCGCCGGGCCTTACCGGGTGTCAGTGGCTCTGCCGGCTGGAGTGAATTGTAGGCCTTTTCATGCGTCGTTACCAATTTAACAAAATGGGTTACGTTGCCCCTATCTAATTTGTGGAGCCTCAACAGTTGTGTGCGTCAAGTTCTGCAAAATGGCGTGGCATTGCGGTGACGTCGGCGTGTCCGCCGCGCAGCCCGTGTT